>NZ_JBICNA010000003.1:0-630440 GCF_043109535.1 Serratia sp. LACPHL-BACT-2024-00286 | reverse complement strand
AAAACAACAAGCCTCATGCGAAAGCATGGGGCTTTTTGTTTTGTCTGTTATCTGGCGTTCTGCTCGAGCATGGCCATGCGAAAGGCCCGTCGGGAACGGGCCTTAACGCCGCGTGCGGCGGCCCCGGAGGGGAGAGTCTCAGGATGAGACGAATTGTGTAGGACAAATCCGCCGGGAGCGGATTTGAACGTTGCGAAGCAACGGCCCGAAGGGGGGCGGGCAGGACGCCCGCCATAAACTGCCAGGCATCAAACCAAGCCGAAAGCCCTGAACTGACGTTCAGGGCTTTCGGCTATGCGTAAAACGGAAAATCCCCGTTGCAATCCGCTTCAGCTTTCAGCGTGCGGTTTAATATTCATCACAAATTCCGCGCATTGTCCCTCCAAACGCCAGATATTCTTCGTCCGCTATTAAGTTTGGCTGTTAACTTATAAATAACAATAAAGTAACAACCAGAGCGGCAGGACGCCGAATTTCATCATTGCTATGGCTCGGAGAAAATACCATGACAGAAACAACCTCGGTTCTTGAGGATGAACGCGGCGTCGAACAGGGGGCGCTGGATAACAAAAAACGCATTTTTGCCATCGTCGGGGCTTCATCAGGCAATCTGGTGGAGTGGTTTGATTTTTACGTTTACTCCTTCTGCTCAATCTACTTTGCCGCCTCATTTTTTCCGGCGGGCAACAGCACGACACAACTGCTGCAAACTGCCGGTGTGTTCGCCGCCGGCTTCTTTATGCGGCCGATCGGCGGCTGGCTGTTCGGCTACATTGCCGATAAACACGGCCGAAAAAACTCAATGCTGCTTTCGGTCTGCATGATGTGCGCCGGATCGCTGGTGATCGCCTGTCTGCCGACGTATGAGTCGATCGGCAGCTGGGCGCCGGCGCTGCTGCTGATCGCGCGATTGTTCCAGGGGCTGTCTGTGGGCGGCGAGTACGGCACCAGCGCCACCTACATGAGCGAGGTGGCAATCAAGGGGCGGCGCGGCTTCTACGCATCGTTCCAGTATGTCACGCTGATCGGCGGGCAACTGCTGGCGCTGCTGGTATTGGTGATCCTGCAGCAGATATTGTCCGGCGAAGAGCTGAAGGCCTGGGGATGGCGCATCCCGTTTGCCTTGGGGGCCGTGTTGGCGGTGGTGGCGTTGTACCTGCGCCGTTCGCTGAATGAAACCTCCGATGCGAAAACACGTAACCACCAAGATGCCGGTTCGCTGACGGGGCTATGGAAAAACCGCAAGGCGTTTGTGATGGTGTTGGGCTTTACCGCCGCCGGTTCACTGACCTTTTACACTTTTACCACCTATATGCAGAAATATCTGGTGAACACCGCCGGTATGGACGCCAAGCTGGCCAGCGCCATCATGACCGCCGCGCTGTTCGTCTTCATGTTGCTGCAGCCGGCGGCAGGCGCGTTCTCGGACAAAATCGGCCGTCGCAGCTCGATGCTGATCTTCTCGGCATTGGCCACCCTGTTGACGGTGCCGATCCTGTTCGCCCTGAAAGGGGTGAGCAACCCCTTTATGGCGTTCGGCCTGATCGTACTGGCGCTGTTCGTTGTCAGCTTTTACACCTCGATCAGCGGGCTGCTTAAAGCCGAGATGTTCCCGCCGGAGGTGCGTGCGTTAGGGGTAGGCTTGTCTTATGCGGTAGCGAATGCCCTGTTCGGCGGTTCGGCGGAATATGTCGCGCTGTCGCTTAAATCGTTCGGCGTGGAAAATGCCTTCTTCTGGTATGTTTCCGGCATGTGCCTGCTGGCGTTGCTGGTCTCACTCCGGCTGCATCGCAAAGGCAAGGAAATACAGCTGTAATAAAAACCCCGGCCTTGGCCGGGGTCAGAGTAGATCTTACAGGATACGGCTAATCAACCGATCGATGCGGATACGCCGTAGACGGCGAATCAGCTTGCGCACCTTGATCGGGTACTGCTGAATGCTTTGCAGCTCCTGATAATGGCCGACCACGGTGGTGTGAGTGCGGATGCACTCCAGTTCTGTTTGCCGTTGCTCGCGCATTTCCTGCTTGGGATCGTGGATCAGAATGGCGTTTTCCAGATCCAACCGCCAGGCGCGCGGGTTGAGGTTATTGCCGGTAATCAGCTGCCACTCTTCGTCAACCCACATGCCTTTCAGATGATAGCTGTTATCGCCATCCTTCCACAGACGCACGATCAGCTGCCCGGTGTCGATATAGCGCTGCAAGCGGCTCAGAAAACGGCGCAGGTTGATCTCGTACAGGTAGGGCAGCGCGCCGATGATTTTGAACGGCTGGTCTTCCGGAATATAGAAGTCGTTGGCGGTCTTGTCGCCGACGATGATCTCCACCTGTTTGCCCTGGCGCAGCAGATAAATGATATTGCGCACCAGCAGCGCCGGCAGGTTGAAATAAGGGGTGCACAGCGTCAGTTTCTGGTCGGCGCACGACATCAGGTGATGAATGGTTTTATTCAGCACGCTTTGCTTGCCAAGCCCAACCAGCGGCGTCACCGCCAACTCATCGTTGCCGGCCTTGCCGCGGAAGTGATAGCCGGCGCGGCGCAGGGCGAAACGGAACAGGCGGGTCTCGTTTTTGATCTCCGGGCTTTTCGGCCGATCGCTGCGATCGAGGCGCTGTACGGCGCCGGCGGTGAGCAGATGCTGCTTGATGTAATCGATCAGGGTATCGGCCAACACCTCGTTGGTGATCAGCTGGTAGCGATCGTAACGGTATTTCTCATGCTGATGCAGATAAACGTCGTTGATGCTGGCGCCGCTGTAGATCACGGTATCGTCGACCACAAAGCCCTTCAGGTGCAGTACGCCCAACGCTTCGCGGGTATTGACCGGCACGCCGTAGATAGGCACCGACTGCTCGGGATGTTGGCCGGCCATGGCGCAGTACCAGTCGGCGTTGGTATTGGCGGCAGCGGCGCCGATGCGGCCGCGCTGTGCGCGGTGCCAGTCGACCAGCACGCAGATTTCCAGCTCGGGCCGCCGCTGCTTGGCTTGATACAGCGCGTTGAGGATCTCGCGCCCGGCGTCGTCATGCTCCAGATACAGGGCCACCAGATAGATGCGTTGGGTAGCGTTGGCGATGGCGTCCAGCAGCGTGGTGCGAAAATCGGACGGCGCGTACAACGTACGAACATCAGCAACCGTCTGGGGGAGTTTGGGCAGTTGTGCAAGGTGTTGTTGATGTTTGCTACGTTTAAATTTTGACAACATCACAGTGCGTTTCTTCTCTCATGATTGATGGCCGGAACGCCACAGGCATAAAAACATTAAACCGAATAATCGGGCGATAATACCATTAGTTGCCTCGATTGTGCGTATGTTTTGGCGTTAAGTGGTGGATTCGTAGCGCATTGCGACGCAGGTCACTGCGCGTCGGCGGCCTGCAGCGGCAGCGTCAGATTGACGATGCCGTCCTCAAGCTGCACCTCAATGCCAAAGCCCAGCCGCTGCGCCAACGCGATCATGCCGCGGTTATTCGGCATGGTGATGCCGCTCAGACGGGTCAGGCCATGGGCGCGCGCATAGGCGATCATTTTCTCCAGCAGCTGGCGGCCCAGGCCCAGGCCTTTCAGGTCGGAACGCACCAGCACGGCGAATTCGGCGTCGGTGTTGTCCGGATCGGACAGCGCGCGGGTCACGCCGATGATCTCGTCTGCGCGCACCGCCACAAAGGCCATTTCTCGATCGTAGTCGATCTGCGTCATGTTGGCCAAATCGTCATGGGTAAACTCGTTGATCTCGCTGAAGTAGCGATAATAGAGGTCTTCCTTGGTCACCCGATCGATAAAATGCTTCAGCGCCGGCTCGTCTTCCGGCAGGATCGGGCGGAACAGGCATTGGCTGCCGTCTTTCAACGCGATGGTTTCTTCCAGCTCATGCGGATAAGGGCGAATCGCCAGCCGCGCCTGCGGATCGCCGCTGAACGGCGCGAGCTGCATCGAAACGTCCAGCAGGGTGAATTCGCTGCCGGAGGCCAGCACCGGGTGAATATCCAGCCGGGCGATCTCCGGGCAGTCGAGGATCAGGTTGGAGACCTGCACCAGCAGGCGGCTCAGCCCGGGGATATCCAAAGGCCGCAGCGCGCTGCGGCCGCGGATCTTGCCGCCTTTCACCGCCTGCAGCACCAGATAACGCGCCAGCGCCATGTTCAGCGGCGGCAGCGCGACCGCCACCTGATTTTCCTGGCGCCACTCCACGCCGCCTTCGCCCAGCATGATCAGCGGGCCGAAAATCGCATCCTGCTCCACCGCGATGCGCAGCTCCTGGGCGCCGGCACGGTTGGCCATGCTCTGCACCAGCAGGCCGTGAATGCGTGCCTGGGGGTAGGTGCGCTTCACGCGGTCGAGGATCGCCTCCGCCGCGCGCTGCACTTCGGTCGCGGTGCGCAGGTAGAGCATGACGCCCTGAACTTCCGATTTGTGCGGGATATCCGGCGAACGCAGCTTCAGCGCCACCGGGTAGCCGATCTGTTCGGCGATGTGTACCGCTTCGGCGCTGTCTTCGGCGATCCAGGTCGGCAGGGTGCTCAGGTCATAGGCCTGCAGGATGGATTGCACCTCGTGGGTATCCAGCTGGGTGGCGCCTTCGGCCAGCGCCTGATGGATCAACCGGTGGGCGTCGGCGGTGTTGGCGGTCAGGCCGATCGGCAGCGCCGGCGTCTCTTTCAGCTGCTTCTGATTGCGGCGGTATTCCACCATATGCATAAAGGCGGTCACCGCGCCTTCCGGGGTGCGGTAGGTGGGAATGGCGGCCTCGGTAAACAGCCGGCGCGCCTCTTGCGAAGAGTATTCGCCGCACCAGTTGGTCAGCAACGTGATGCGCTTGCCGCGCGCATGGCGATGCAGCGCGTCGATCAGCCGTTCCGCCGTGGCGGTGCCCGGCGCCGCCGCGCTCGGCGCGTGGATCAACAGCAGCGCGTCATAGTCGTGGCTGTCGAGCAGCGCTTCGATTGCCGCCAGGAAGCGCTGCGGCGTGGCGTCATCGCGCAGGTCGAGCGGATTGCCGGCGCGGATGAAATCCGGCAGCGCGTCGCTCAATGTTGCCAGGCTCTCATCGCTCAGCGTGGCCAGCTTGCCGTTGCGTCCGAGCAGTTCGTCCAGCGCCATCGCCGCCGGCGCCGCCCCGTTGCTGACGATCATCAGCCGCTCGCCGCGCAGCGGATGCATATGGCTGAGGGTTTCCACCGCCGAGAACAGCTCGTGGGTATCCTGCACGCGCAGCAGGCCGGCGCGCTGGATGGCGGCGTCATAGGCGGCGTCCAGCCCCAGCTGGCTGTTGAGCAGCAGCTGCGCCTGTTGGCTGCGGCCGCTTTTGATCACCAGAATGGGCTTGTTGCGTGAGGCGCTGCGCGAGGCGGAGAGAAAGCGCCGTGCGTCGCTGATGTTTTCCAGATACAGCAGGATGGCGCTGGTCTTGCTGTCGCGCGCCAAAAAGTCGAGCAGGTCGTCGACGTCGATATCCAGGCTGTCGCCCAGCGCGATGAAGTAGGAGAAACCGACTTCGCGCTGCTGCGCCCAGTCGAGAATGGTGTTGGCCACGGCGGCGGACTGCGAGATAAACGCCAGCTTGCCCTTTTGGATCGGCACCGGCGAGAAGCTGGCGTTGATGCCCTGCCACGGCGCCAGCAGCCCCAGGCTGTTGGGCCCTAACAGCCGCATGGCGTAGCGCTGTGCGCAGGCCTTCAGCTCGGCGAACTGTTCCGGCGGCGAAGAGAGCACGATGGCGGTTTTGCAGCCGCGTTGGCCCAGCGCTTCAATCAGCGCCAGATTGCGTTTGGCGTGGGTGCAGATGATCGCCAGATCCGGCGTCAGCGGCAGGCTGGCGACGTCGGGGTAGGCCATCACGCCGCATACCGCCTTGTAGCGCGGCGTGACCGGCAAGATGGGCCCGCCGAAACCGCCGGCCAGCAGGTTGCTCATCATCAGGTTGCCGGCGCGGCCGGGCTGCTGCGACGCGCCCAGCACGGCGATCGACTTGGGACGTAGTAGCGCTTCTAACCCTCGCTGGCTCATGCACGGCTCCTTTTGGCAACGTTACGCCTGATTTTAGGCGCTTTCTGGCTACATTGCTGTGACCGGTGCCTCCGGCCGGGTCGGTTTTCCCGCCAGATACTGTTGACGGAAATAGCGGAAATGCTGATTCAATCCGTCGGCGGCCGGCAGATCGCCCGCCTGTTGCAGCAGGGCGGCGGCCACTTCCGCCGTGCAGTGTTGCTCGGCGCGGCTGGCTTCGCGCAGCTGGTAGTCCGATGCCGCGTCGACGTTGAGGGAAAACACCGGGAATTGATTGAGGTACGGGCTTTTACGGAACATTTTGCGCGCTTCCGCCCAGGTGCCGTCCAGCATGATGAACAGCGGCGGTTTGCCGCCGGCGGGCAGCTCGCTGAACACCGGCCGTTCGGCGTCGGCGTAGGAAGCGGGGAACACCACATAAGGCTGCCGCGCCGGATCGTTGATGGCCGCCAGCAGGGCCGGATCGATCTCGGTGCGTGACCAGAGAAACGCCTGGGTGTCCGGCAGGATATCGGCGATCAGGCGGCCGGTGTTGCTGGGCTTGAGCGGCTCGGCGCCGAACATGATCAGGCAGAAACGGCTGCCGGCCTGCTGCGGGCGAATGGTGTCGCACAGGCAGTTTTTATGCGGTAGCAGGCAACCCTGACAACGCGCCACCCGGCAACCGCGCGCCAGAAAAGGGCGGGTGGCGCGGTCTAAACGGAATTGGCGCAGGCGAAGTACGGCGTTGTCGGTCATAACGATCCTGGGGAAAAACCGCCATTGTAACGCAGAAAAAAGCCCGCCGGGAGGGGCGGGCTCGATCGCGGCACGTTCGCGCGCGATGGCGGGATACGGCCTATACTTGCCGAATCACACTAACTCGTTGAGCCAGTTGTCAAACGGCGCTTTCGGCATCGCGCCGTTGAGCATATCGACCATTTTGCCCTGACGGAACACCATGATGGTCGGGATGCTGCGGATGCGGAAACGGGCGCTCAGCTCCGGCTCGGCTTCGGTGTTCACTTTCACGAAGCGCACTTTGCCGGCGCGCTCTTCGGCCACGTCTTCAAAGATCGGCGCAAAGCTGCGGCACGGGCCGCACCACGGCGCCCAGAAATCGACCACGACCGGCAGATCGTCCTGCAGCAACTGGTCCAGCGTGGCGGCGGTGGCGTTGATCACTTCACCGTCGAAGAGCTCATGGCCGCAGCGGCCGCATTTCGCGTTGTCCGCCAGACGCTCTTCCGGCACGCGGTTGGTGGCATTGCAAGCTGCACAAACTGTATTCATGTTGACCTCGGGTACAGAGAAAGCATGGTCCCCGCAACGCGGTTGCGGAGATGTTTCTTTAATGCTGACAATTATCGGCAAAACCCGGCGCATGAACAATGAGGTTTGTTCAATGGATGTGATAGTTGGGAGCTTTTAGCGCAAGTTGGTGGCTTCGTGCACCAACATCAGGTAATCTTCGCGCCCTGCGCGTTGGTGGAGAAGACAATGAACGATTCATTTAGTGGCAAGAACGGTAAAGTCAAAGTGATGTACGTCCGCAGTGACGACGACAACGGCGACGACCGCAACAAGAATAAACGTCCGGCCGGCAAAGGCCGTCCGGCTGACGGTGCGCGCTCAGGCCGCACCGGTCAAGACAAGGCGCGCGGCGGCAACGATCGCCGCGGCGCCGACTCCCGCCGCAGTGAAAGCGATCGTCCTCGCCGTCCGGCGCGCTCTGAAGATCGCGGCGGCAACGAGTCGCCGTGGAGAACCGTCTCGCGCGCGCCGAATGAAGAGCCGGCGTTCGATCACGGCGGCATCAGCGGCAAAAGCTTTATCGATCCTGAGCAACTGCGCCGCCAGCGCGCGGAAGAAACCCGCGTTTACGGTGAAAACGCCTGTCAGGCGCTGTTCGCCAGCCGCCCGGAAGCGATCGTGCGCGCCTGGTTCGTGCAGTCGGTCACCCCGCGCTTCCGCGAAGCGCTGCGCTGGATGGCGGCCAACCGCAAGGCTTACCACGTGGTGGATGAGGAAGAGCTGGCCAAGGCTTCCGGCACCGAGCACCACGGCGGCGTGTGCTTCCTGATCAAAAAACGTCAGGGTCTGGACGCGCAAACCTACCTGAAAACCGCCCCGGCGACCGACTGCGTGCTGGCGCTGGAAGAAGTGGGCAACCCGCATAACCTGGGCGCCATCGTCCGTTCGTGCGCCCACTTCGGCGTCAACGGCGTGCTGCTGCAGGATCCGGCGCTGCTGGAGTCCGGCGCGGCGGTGCGTACCGCAGAAGGCGGCGCTGAGCACATCAAGGCGATCAACGCCGACGATTTCCTGTCGGTGCTGGATACCTTCCGCAAGGCGGGTTACACCATCGTTACCACCTCCAGCCATAAAGGCACCGCGCTGGCGCAGGCCAAGCTGCCGGCCAAGATGGTGCTGGTGCTGGGCCAGGAACGCGACGGTCTGAGCGACAGCGCCTGGCAGCAGGGCGACATGAACGTCTCGATCGGCGGCACAGGCAAGGTGGAAAGCCTGAACGTTTCCGTGGCGACCGGCATTCTGCTGGCGGACTGGTGGCGTCAGAATCAGGCGTAATCTTTTCTACGTCGGATAAAAAACGGGCGCCCCAGGGCGCCCGTTTCGTTATTGAAGCTTAGTGAGCGCCGCCGCCCCCACCGCCGCCGGAGCTGAACGGCGGTTTCGCCACCCACACCAGCGCCAGCAGCACCAGGAATACCCCGGCCGACAGCCAGAAGATCTCGTTGGCGGAGATGATCAGGCCTTGCGCGGTGATCTCGTTGGCGATGTAGGCCGACGCCTGCTGCTTGCTCATGCCGAGCTGCTCCAGCTGCCGGTACATCTCCTGCGACTGCGGGTTGTACGGATTGACGAACTCCGTCAGCTGCGAATGGTGCTGCGATTCGCGCTGCGTCCACAGGGTGGTGGTGATCGAGGTGCCGATCGAACCCGCCAGCGTCCGCGTGAAGTTCGACAGGCTCGACGCCGCCGCCATGCGTTCCGGCGGCAGGCCGGACAGCGTGATGGTGGTCAACGGCATGAAGAAGCAGGCGATGGCGAAGCCCTGAACGAACTGCGGCCAGGCGGACGCGCCGAAGTCCATGCCCGGTTCAAACGTATAGGCGCGCCAGTAGAAGCACACGGCATACATGATGAAGCTGAAGGTCACCAGCCGGCGCATGTCGAGCCGGTTGCCGAACTTACCGATGATCGGCGACAGCAGCACCGGGATCAGCCCGACCGGCGCCGACGCCAGCCCCGCCCAGGTGGCGGTATAACCGTATACCTCTTGCAGCAGCTGCGGCAACAGCACGATGGCGCCGAAGTACAGCATGTAGGCCAGGCTGATGCACAGGCAGCCGATGGTGAAGTTGCGCGACTTGAACAGCGACAGATCCACCACCGGATGGTCGTCCGTCAGCTCCCAGACCACCAGGAACAGCAACGCCACCACCGCCACGACGGTCAGGGTGATGATCTCGGTCGAGTTGAACCAGTCCAGCTCCTTGCCCTGATCGAGCATCACCTGCAGCGAACCGATGCCGACGATCAGCAGCACCAGGCCGACGGTGTCGATCGGTTTGATCTCGGTTTTGGTTTCTCGCCCCTTCAGCGTCGCCATCGCCGCCACGATCACGAAGGCGCCGATCGGGATGTTGATGAAGAAGATCCAGCCCCAATGGTAGTTGTCGCTGATGTAACCGCCGAGGATCGGCCCGAAGATCGGCGCGACGATAACGGTCATCGACCAAAGCGCCAGGGCCATCGCCCGCTTGGCGGGCGGGTAGTTGTTCAGCAACAGGCTCTGCGACAGCGGGATCAGCGGCCCGGCCACCACGCCCTGGATCACGCGGAAGAAGATCAGCATGCCGAGGCTGTTGGAGATGCCGCACAGCCAGGAGGCGAGGACGAACAGCGCGGTGGACCAGAGGAACAGCCGCACTTCGCCGATGCGCTTCGCCAGCCAGCCGGTGATCGGGATCGAGATGGCGTTCGCCACGCCGAACGAGGTGATCACCCAGGTGCCCTGCGAGTTGGAAGACCCGAGGTTACCGGCAATGGTGGGGATCGCCACGTTGGCGATGGTGGAGTCCAGCACCTGCATGAAGGTCGCCATGGCGAGCGCGACCGTCATCCAGGCGAGCTGGGCGCCTTCAAGCGGTTTCTGTGGCAAGATGGCCTCCCGCGCGCTTAGCCGGCGTTCGCATGGATCACGTCGGCGATCAGCTGATTAACCGGCGCCAGGTTCAAGGCCAGCGCGTCGCTCTGGTACAGCGGTTTGTCGCGCACCACGTCGGCCAGCACGCGGCCGTCCAGGTTGGCGGTGTCGACGGTCACCAGCGTCGAAAGACCGATGCGCAGCGGATGGTCGGCCACCTGCTTGGCGTCGAGCTCAATACGCACCGGCAGACGTTGCACCACTTTGATCCAGTTGCCGGTGGCGTTCTGGGCCGGCAGCAGCGAGAAGGCGCTGCCGGTGCCCATGTCGATACCGGCCACTTTGCCCTGATACACCACGTCGTCGCCGTAGACGTCGCTGACCACCGTCGCCGGCTGGCCGATGCGCATGTTGGCGATCTGGGTTTCCTTGAAGTTGGCGTCAACCCAAATGTGATCGGCCGGCACCACCGCCATCAGCGGCGAACCGGCGGCGATCTGCGCGCCGACCTGCACGCTGCGGCGCGAGACATAGCCGGTAATGGGGCTGATCACTTTGGTACGCTGCAGCGCCAGCCAGGCGTCGCGCATTTGCGCGGCGGCCTGTTGGATCGCCGGCTGCTGTTCCAGCGGGGTATTCAGCACCATCGCCTGGTTGGCGTTGTATTGCTGCACCGCCACTTCCAGCGCGGCCTTGGCGCTGTCGACCGCATCGCGAGCGTGTTGCAGCTCTTCGCGGCCGATGGCGTCAACGCTGCCCAGTACCACGCGGCGCTTCAGATCGTTCTCGGCCTTGCTCAGATCGGTCTTGCGCAGGGCGATGTTGGCCTGATATTGCTTGCTGTTGATGATCAGCTGGTGGGTCTGGCGCACGCTGTTGGCCAGGCCGGTCTTGGCGCGTTCAAACGCCTGCTCGGCATCGGTCGGATCGAGCGTCAGCAGCACGTCGCCCTGCTTGACGTAGTCGGTGTTGTCGAAATTGACGCTGTTCACGCTGCCGGACACCTGGGCCATGATCTGCACCTGGTTGCCGGAGACGTAGGCGTCGTCGGTTTCCTGGTGATGACGCAGCACCAGGAACCAATACACTAAGTAAGCCACCCCTATAACAATGAAAATAACCGTCAGCAACAGCAGCCAAAATTTACGCTGCTTCTTTTTGCCGCTCGGCTGCTGCGGGTTTTGGATTTCCGCGCTTGCGCTCATGGTGTTCTCCAAGCCTTATATTATTATGCTTTCGAATCCGCTGCGGCCGGGGCCTGATAGCCACCGCCCAGCGCACGGATCAGTCCTATCTTCGCCTGCAGTAAGTTGCTGCTGGCATTCAACTCCGCCTGTTGCTGCTGCAATAGCTGCGTCTGGCTGGTCAACAGATCGTCGCGCCCGATAATCCCTGCCTGGTAACGGGCGTTGGCGACCTGATACACCTGTTGCATCGACTGGGCCGCGGACGCCGCCTGCAGCTGCTGTTGCGCAGAACTCTGCTGGATGGTGATGGCGTCGGCGGTTTCCTGTACCGCATTCAGGATGGTTTGGTTGTAGGATTCCACCGCTTCGTCATACAGCGCGGATTCCTCGCCCAGCTTGCTGCGCAGCGCCCCGGCGTGGAAGATCGGCAGCGAAATCGCCGGCATCACGTTCCAGGCCTGGCTGGCCGCTTCAAACAGATTCGGGCTGGTGCCACTGGTATTGGTGGTCATCAGGCCGGCGAAGGCTGAAATGGTCAGGCTGGGGTAAAACTCTTTACGTGCGGCGCTGACGCGCTGGCTGTAAGACTCCACCAGCTGGCGTTGCGCGGCGATGTCCGGGCGTTTGCCCAGCAGATCCGCCGTCAGCTCGCCTTGCGGCGCCATCAGGTTGTCTGCGGGCAACGGCACCTGACGCAGGTGCTGCATGGCGTTCGGCCCCTGGCCCGCCAGCGCGGCGAGTTGGTGCCGGAGCTGCTCGATCTGCGACTGCAGCTGCAGGATCTGCTGCTTGGCGACGTCGGACTGCGCCTGGGTTTGTTGCGGCACGTCGACGCCGGTCAGGCCGGCCTGATAGCGCTGTTGGCGCAGCGCGGTCAGGCGCTCATTGTTGTTCACTTCCTGCTGCAGCAGCTTCTCGAGCGCCAGATTGCTCTGCAGCTGATAGTAGGCGGACGCCACCGAGCTGGTCAGCGTCAGCGCCGCCTGTTCCTGCTCGGCGCGCGCGGCGTTGACCTGCGCTTTGGCGGCGTTCACCTGGTTGCGGTATTTGCCCCACCAGTCGAACTCGTACGCCAGGTTCAACCCCAGCGAGTTGGAGCTTGAATAGATCGGTTTATGCGGATACCCCAACCCCATATTGACGTTTTGCGGCACGCGCTGGCGCTGGGTGCTGGCGTTCAGATCCAGGTTCGGCCCGTTGGCGGCGCTGGCTTCGCCCACCACGCTCTGCGCTTCGCGCACGCGGGCGGCGGCCTGCCGCAGGGTCGGCGAGCTTTGCAGCGTTTGCGTCATCAGGGTATCCAACTGCGGATCCTTGAGGGCGCGCCACCACTGCGGGCTGACGGCCAGCGAACTGACTTTCGGCTGAGCCAACTGCAGGCTCTGCGGATCCATCAGCGTGGATTGCGGGGCAATATTATCGGTCGAAGCACACCCGGCCAGCAGCAACACGGCGAACAGCGGGGTGAATCTCCAGTTAAATGGGGATCGCATAATAGGTACCTGAACAGAAATTGTGAATTAGGGTAACTGTTCTGTGATTTCCATTTGATCCAGACGTGCCAGCAATTTGCGCGTCAGCTGTTCCAGCTGTTTTTGCTCATCGTCGGTCAACGTGGACCACAGGAAATGCAGACATTGGTGCTGCGGCGGCAGCAGTTGACTGAGAAACTCTTCCCCCTGCGGTGTCAGATGCAGATGCAAGCAGCGGCGATCGTTGTCGCTTTCCCGGCGCTCGATCCAGCCGCGTTTCTCCAGCTCATCGGCGATGCGGGTCGCATTGGTGCGCGAGGAGCCCAAGGCAGAGCTTAGCTCAGAAGGTTGGATGCTGTGGCTCTCCTGCGCATCCAGGGTAATCAGCGCCATAAACAGTGTTTCGTTAATCCCCTGCGCCTTGAGCATCTTATTGCGGTTTTCCAGCAGCTTGCCTTGCATGTGCATGCACAGGCGGGTCAGCAGGATTTCCTGATAAGGGAAATCTTTCTGCCGCGTGGCGCGGAAATTCAGCATTTGTTCTATGGGGGCAAACGAGCTTTCCATAATTTAGGGCCTCATTAATTTCGTTCGAGATAGTAACGACGGTGACTAATAATGTAAATGTTCAGCCGTGCGGATAATTTAGCAATTCGTGTCATTTGTCAGTGTTTGTAAAGATGTGGCGCCTGAAAACGCCAAAGTGAAGCCAAACGATCGGAGCGGCGTCAGCCCGGACCGAAAAGCATTAACAGCTTTAATGTGACGCCAAAGGCCGTCGCGCCGAGCAGCGTCGACAGAATGATGCTTTTGCTGCGGTAGAAGCACAGCGCCAGCGCGGCGAACCCCACCAACGTCGGCAGCAGCTTGTCCGGTTCGCGCATCACCACCGGCGTGCTGGAGACCACCAGCAGGGCGCAGATCGAGGCGATGCCGATGCTGTCGAGCAGCAGGGCGGTTTTACCGCGTTTGAGGCCGGGCTGGGCGCGCGCCGGCGCCAGCCGCAGCGGCAGATAACGGAACAGGTAATTGGCGCAGCCCACCACCAGACCGATCGCCAGCACATCAGTGTTCATGGGGGGCCTCCGCAGGGGCTGGCTGGAACAGGGCGGCGACGCAACCGGCGCCGATGCCGGCCAAAATGGCGACCGGAATGGAGAACAGCACTACGCCGAGCAGCGCGCCGGCCAGCGCGGCGGCGATAGTCAGGCTCTGCGGGCGGCGGAAGGCGGCCAGCAGGAAGCTGAGAAACAGCGCCGGCAGCATGAAGGCCAGCGAGGCTTCGATCACCGGGAACTGCTCCAGCGGGCCGTTGCCGAACAGCGCGCCGAGCGCGGTGCCGGCCACCCAGGAGAGCCAGGAACAGAGCGCGATGCCCAGCATCCAGTTTTCGCTCCAGCTGCGGTTATTGCGCATCAGCCTGGCGGTCGCGGCGGCGAAAACTTCATCGGTCAGGCCAAAGGCCCACATCGCCGTTTTGCCGGGCGACATGCGCGAGACGATGCGGTGACGCAGCGCCGGGCCGTACAGCAGGTGGCGCACGTCCATCGCCATCACCGTCAACGCGGAGACCCACAGCGACATTCCGGCGCTCAGCAGGGCGGTGATCACGAACTGGCTGGCGCCGGCGTAGATGATGCAGGAGAAGAAAATGCTTTCCAGCGGGGAAAAGCCCAGTTTGACGGCGCTGAGGCCGAAGGCGAACGCCACCGGGACATACCCGATGACGATCGGCAAACTGTCGACGACGCCGTTGGCGAAGGTGGCGCTGACGGCGGGCGGATTGAGGCTGTCTGCAGCTTGGCTTTGCATGGTTGTGGGTCGCAGGGTAGATAGGACTTCAATAGTTTATGGCCAGAACATTACCAGAGAGTAAGTAATGTTTATACCCTGCACCGCTAATAAATTTCTTAAGTTACTATTTGCACGATAATCAGATTGTCGCCGGCCCCTGCGGATCGTGGTGCTTGCCGAGCCACCAAGTCAGCAGGTTGAGCAGGCATAACACCCCGCCGGCGGCGGCCACGCCGTACCAGCCGGCATGCTGATACGCCGAGGCGGAGAGCAGTGAACCGAGGGCGCCGCCGATAAAGTAGCTGGTCATGTAGCCGGCGGTCAGGCGGTTGCGCGCGTCCGGCATGATGCGGTACATCACGCTCTGGTTGGTGACGTGTACTGCCTGCACCGCCAGATCGAGGATCAGGATGCCGGCGATCAGCGCCCACAGCGATTGTTTAGCCAACGCGATGGGTATCCAGGATAGCAGCAACAACACCAGGCCGACGGTGGTGGTCAGCCCGGCCTTGCCCTTGTCCGCCAGATGCCCGGCGCGTGAAGCGGCCAGCGCCCCGGCGGCGCCCACCAGGCCGAACAGCCCGATCACCCCCTCGGAGTAGTTGAACGGCGGCGCGGCGAGCAGAAAGGCCATGGAGGTCCAGAGCACGCTGAAGTTGGCGAACGACAGGGCGCCGAGGATGGCGCGGGTGCGCAGCAGCGGCGTGCGGCAGAACAGGCTGAAGATCGAGGCCAGCAGCTGCGGGTAGTTCAGCCCGGAGTGCTGCTTATAGCGCGGCAGCGCGCGCCACAGGATCAGCGCCATCAGGATCATCAGCACGCTGGCGACCCAGTAGATGGTGCGCCAGCCGCCGAACGACGCCAGTGCGCCCGCAACGGTGCGCGCCAGCAGGATGCCGAGCAGCAGGCCGCTCATGATGATGCCGACGGTCTTGCCGCGCTTTTCCGGGTGAGCCAGCGTGGCGGCCAGCGGCACCAGGATCTGCGCCACCACCGAGAACAGCCCGGTGAGCGCGGTGCCGAGGATCATCATCGGCAGCGTGGCGGAGGTGGCGGTGATCAGCATACCCCCGGCGGCCAGCAGCGTCATGAAAACGATCAGCCCGCGGCGCTCGAACATATCGCCGAGCGGCACCAGCAGCAGCAGGCCGGTGGCGTAACCGAGCTGCGCGGCGGTGACGATAAAGCCGGCCTGGTTGACCGACAGATTGAAGCCGGTGGCGATGGTTTCCAGTAGCGGCTGCGCGTAATAGTTGCTGGCGACCGCCAGGCCGGTAGCGATGGCGATCAGCACGGTCAGCGCCGGGCTGAGGCCCGGGTGGACGTTTTGTTGGTTCATGATTTTTTCATCACGGGAAGAAGATAGCGCGCAGTATCCGGCAATGCGTCTGCGGAAACCAATGTATAATTTTCATTTGATTTATCTCATTTCAAGATAGATGCCATGAACCTGAAACAGATCCGCTATGCGCTGGCGGTGGCGGAGGAACAGAGCTTCACCCGGGCGGCGCAGCGCTGCCATACGGTGCAGTCGGCGCTCAGCCACCAGATCGCCAAACTGGAAGAAGAGCTGGGCTGTACGCTGTTTGAGCGCACCTCGCGTCGGGTGCGATTGACCCCCGCCGGCCAGGCTTTCATTCCCTCGGCGCAGCGGCTGCTGGCGGCGCAGCAGGCGCTGGTGGAAGAGGTGACCGCCGCCGGGGATGCGGTGTCCGGCACCTTGACCATCGGCACCATTTCAACCATAAACGCGATTGATCTGACCGAAAAGCTCGACAAGTTTCATCGCCACTATCCGGCGGTGAACATCCGCCTGTACGTCGGCATGAGCGAAGCCCTGCTGGAGGACGTGCGTCAGCAGAAGTGCGATATGGCGTTCGTCGGCATCTGGCCCGGCGACGTCGATTTGCTGCCGATGTCGCACCGGCAGTTGACCGATGAGCCGCTGGTGGCGTTGGTAGCGCCGCAGCATCCGCTGGCCAACCGCGAGCGGGTGAACCTGCAGGCGCTGGCGGAAGTGCCGCTGGTGGATTTCTACAGCGGCACCGGCGCGCGGCGCCAAACCGATCGCGCCTTCCAGGCGGCGGGCATCCGCCGGCACGTCAGTTTTGAAATCGATCATATCGAATGGTTGGAGAATCTGGTGCGGCGCGGATTGGCGGCGGGCATCGTACCGATCTCGACCGCGCAACGCCTAAGCACGCTGGTGTCGATTCCGATTGAAGACGGGCCGCGACGCCAGGTGTATTGCATCTGGCCGCAGCCCTTGTCAAACGCCGCCGCACGTTTTTTACAGTTCAGCGGCATCGATATGGCGGGGTAGGGGGCGGCGGATGCGGCGCCCCCGAGCGGTTACGGCTTCGCCGCCTCGGCGGCGGTTTTCACCCAGCCGTCGAAGGTCGCCTGGTGCGCCTTGATCCAGCCGTTGACGTGGTTCTGGATGTCGGCTTCCGAAGCCTGGCCTTCATGCATGCGCAGGTTTTGCGCGTTGATGTCGGCGATCGGCAGCTTCATGATGGCGAACAGCTTGGCGGCCGCCGGATTGGCTTCGGCCCACTGCTTGTTGGCGGCGATGCGCATGGTGTTGACCGGGAAGCCGTAGTTGGCGCCGTTAGGCAGCTTGGTGTCGACGTTCTTCTGCTCGCCCGGCAGGGAGGAGAACGGCACCTGCAGCCAGACCACGTCGCGGCCCGGCACCATCACATCGCTGACCCAGTACGGCGTCCAGGTGTAATACAGCACCGGTTTGCCCTCTTTGTAGCGGGTGATGGTGTCGGCGATCATCGCCGCGTAGTTGCCCTGGTTGTGCTCGACGGTGTTGCTCAGGCCGTAGGCCTTGATGTGGTGGTTGATCACCGCTTCGCAGCCCCAGCCCGGGGTGCAGCCGGTCAGATCGGCCTTGCCGTCGCCGTTGGTGTCGAACAGCTTGGCGATCTTGGGATCCTTGAGCTGCTCGACGTTGGTGATGTGGTATTGCTCGGCGGTCTTCTTGTCGATCAGGTAGCCCTGCGCGGCGCCGTTGACGTAGACGCCTTCGCGGTAGAACTTGGCGTCGCCGCCGGCGGCCTTGTACTGATCGGCGTGCAGCGGATCCCAGTTGACCGCGATAAAGGTCGCGTCGCCGGAGGCGATCGAGGTGTAGGCGACGTTGTAATCCACTTCACGCGGTTCCTTCACGTCGTAACCCAGTTTTTCCAGCGCCTTGCTGACCAGCAGCGTCTGGAAGGTCTCTTCGGAAATGGTGCTTTGCACCGGCTGTACCGCGATCCCCTTGCCGGGTAAATCTGCCGCGCTCACGCTCTGTGAGCCAATCAGCGTCGTCAGGGCGAGAGCCCAGATGCCCGTAGTGCGCATAGTGTTTCCCCTTTTTTCGATGTGGTGGTGTCATAGCCCGCCGGGGCCGCAGCCGCCGGCGGGAAAAGCGTCAGGCTTGTTTGATGAACGGGCGAGTCAGCAGCCCGATGGGGCCGCGGCGGTACCAGCGGCCGATGCCTTTGCTGCGGCGATCGCGCCCCAGCGATTGGGTGAGGCGATCGAGAATGATCGCCAGGATCACGATGCCGACCCCGCCGACGGCGGCCAGGCCCATGTCCAGCCGGCCGATGCCGCGCAGCACCATCTGGCCCAGCCCGCCGACGGCGATCATTGAGGCGATGACCACCATCGACAGCGCCAACATCAGCGTCTGGTTTACGCCGGCCATGATGGTCGGCATCGCCAGCGGCAGCTGTACCTTGAACAGCAGCTGGCGCGGGCTGGCGCCGAAGGACTCGGCGGCCTCGATCAGATCTTCCGGCACCTGCTTGATGCCGAGAATGGTCAGGCGCACGATCGGCGGCAGCGCGAAGATAATGGTCACGACCACGCCCGGCACGTTGCCGATGCCGAACAGCATGACGATCGGCACCAGATAGACGAAGGCCGGGGTGGTCTGCATCGCGTCGAGCAGCGGTCTAATCACCTTGGCGGCGTGCTTGCTGCGCGCCAGCCAGATGCCGAGCGGCAGGCCGATAAGGATGCAGAAGAACAGTGCGGTCAGCACCAGCGCCAGCGTGACCATCGCCTGCGACCAGGCGCCGATGGCGCCGATGGCGACCAGGGAGAGCAGCGTCGCGGCGCCCATGCCGAGGCCCGAGACCTGCCAGGCGAGCAGCGAGAACACCAGAATGGCGATCGGCGCCGGCATGCCCAGCAGCAGTTGCTGGAAGCCGCTCAGGATCATGTCGACCGGCACGCGGATGCCCTGGAACAGCGGGCGGAAGTGCAGCACCAGCCAGTCGATGCCCTGCGTGACCCAGGTATCGAACGGCACCCAGGCCTTGTGGAACGGATCGAGCAGGCTGAAGTGTTCCGGCTGCGCCGGGGCGCTGCTGAGCCAATCGGCACCTGACGCGGCGGCGTCATGGGTGGCCGGCGGCGGCGCGCTGGACCAGGCGTCGCCGGCGTTGGCGGCGGCATCGTTTGCGGGTGCGGCGCCGGTATCGGCCGGTGCGGTAGCCCAGGGATCTTGGGTTTGCGTAGTATCACTCATTGGCGGAGCCCTCCTTGTCCAACGCCTGCAGCAGCATGGCCTTGGAGATGATGCCGAGATAGTTATGTTCTTCGCACACTACCGGCACCGCGCACGGCGCCTGGGCGACCAGGGAAATCAGATCGCTGAGCGGCGTGTCGGCCGGCACGGCGGCAGGAGCCTCGAGCAGGGCATCGTCCAGCGTTTGATTGGCGGACAGCGCCTTTTTCAGCGACTCTATCGACACCACGCCGATAAATTTCTTTCCGCGTTCAACAACATAACCATAATCACGGTCCTCATCGCGCAGCAGCTGCAGCGCCGATCGGGGGCCAAAACCGGGGGTTTTGCGGATCAGCGTCACCGGGCGCCGTTGGGCGATATCCTTGGCGCTGAATACGTGACTGATGTCCACGCCGCGGAAGAAGGTGCGCACATAGTCGTTGGCCGGGTTGTTCAGGATCTCGTCCGGCGTGCCGACCTGGATCACCTCACCGCCCTGCATGATGGCGATGCGATCGCCGATGCGCATCGCTTCGTCCAGATCGTGGGAAATAAACACGATGGTGCGCTGATGCTGGGCCTGTAATTTCACCAGCTCATCCTGCATTTCGGTACGAATTAACGGATCGAGCGCCGAGAAGGCTTCGTCCATCAATAATATATCCGGGTTATTGGCCAGGGCGCGGGCTAATCCCACGCGCTGGCGCATGCCGCCGGATAATTCATCCGGATAAGACAGCGCATAATTCTCCAGCCCGACCTGACGCAGGGCATCCAGCGCTTTTTCCTGGCGCTCCTGCAGCGGTATGCCGGCTAATTCCATACCGAAGGCGGTGTTATTAATGACATTCATGTGCGGCATCAGCGCGAATGACTGAAATACCATGCTGATCTTATTTCGCCGCACGGTGCGCAGCGCCGCGTCGGATATTTTGGCGATGTCCTCACCGTCAATCAGCACCTGGCCGCGGGTGGGTTCTATCAGACGATTGAGAAGGCGTACCAGGGTGGACTTGCCGGAACCGGAGAGCCCCATGATGACAAATATCTCGCCTTCTTCAATGGCCAGAGTGGCGTCTTTTACGCCGAGCGATAAGCCGGTTTTTTCAAACAGCCGATCTTTTGTCAGACCTTTATCCAGCAGTTTGAATGCGCGTTCCGGGTGTTCGCCAAATATCTTATACAGGTTCTTTACTTCGAGTTTAATTGCCATGCAATTTGCTGTTTCCTCTGGTTTAATTAACGCGTTATGGGCTGTCCTTAGCAAAATAAAAGAGCTTTTTACCCTAACACAGTGAATATCTGAGGCAACCCTCAATGTCATTTAAATGGGATATTAGTGGTTTACATCAAGGTTTTAATTAGTTATGGTAATTTGGCCCGTGACTCAAAATTGACGGCCATTATTTGCCATAATGGTTTGGTTTTTGGGGAAATAATACGGTGTGGCGCCGAGAAATATTTGGGCGCCGCGCCTGCCGTTCGGATAATAAAAAACCCGACCAGAGGCCGGGTAAAAGTCATCAGTATTTCATCAGTTTTAACGACAGGTGCCGATATCGAGGGGGATATCGTCGGGCGTTATGTTATCGCCGTAATATGACAGCCAGATGGCAGCCTCAGGCCTTGCGATACAGCCGCCGCGGATGGCCGATATTGCCGTACAGCATCTCTACCCGCACGAACTGGGTGGCGACGCAATATTCCAGATAACGGCGGGCGGTGGTCTTGCTGATGCCGACCTGCTCCACCACGTCTTCCACCGCATGCGCCACCGCCGGCTGGGCGATAAACAGCGCCTGCACCAGCTCGAGGGTATTGGTTTCGATGCCTTTGGCGCTTGGCTCGCTGGAGAACTGCTTCGACTGCAGGTTGTACAGCGCATCGACGTTGTCCTGATCGATGATCTTGAAGGTGCGCTGGGTTTGCACGAACTGCATGAAGCGTTCGAGCGAATTGCGCAGCCGCTTGTAGGATACCGGCTTGATGATGTAGTCGAAGGCGCCGTTGCGGATCGCCTGGCTGCAGGTGTGCATGTCGCTGGCGGCGGTGATGAAGATCACCGAACAGGCGGGGTTCTTCACCGCCGGCTCTTCCATCAGCTCGATGCCCTGGCCGTCCGGCAGAAAGTTATCCAGCAGGATCAGCCGCGGCTGATGCGCATTGGCTTTGGCCCGCGCTTCGGCCAGCGTGGCGGCGTAAGCCACCACCCGCAGGTTGAAATTTTTCTCGATGAACTCCGCGTGCAGCGTCGCCAGTTGCGGCTCGTCTTCCACGATCAGAACGTCCAGTGCTTGGTGTGACATAATCGGGTGCTCAAAAAATCGGGTTATGGGTTTTATTTAGGGATAAATATAGAGAATATCGCGCCGTGCGGCTCGTTGTCCGACACTTCTATGCTGCCGTGCGCCTGCGCCACGTGGCTGGCGACCAGATGCAGGCCGATGCCGTGGTCGCTTTTATCCGCTTTGGTGGTGACGCCCTGTTCAAACAGCGTATCACGAATCTCCTCGGCGATGCCGGTGCCGCGATCCGCCACCTCGATCACCAGCTCGTCGCTGCCGTCGCTGATATAAAGCTCGATCGCGTCGTGCGGGGCCGGGCAGTGCAGCGTCGCCTCCACCGCATTATCCAGCAGGTTGCCGACGATCGACATCAGTTCGGTCTCATTCAGCGCCGCCGGGATCTGCCGCAGCTGGCAGGCCGGATCGAAGCGTAGCTCGATGCCTTTTTCTCTGGCGCTGGAATATTTGCCCAGCAGCAGGCCGCACAGCGCCGCCGAACTGAAGCGCTGCGAGATGAAATCGAGGATCTCCTGCGCGCCCTCCGACTGGGCCTCCACGTAGCGGATGGCCTCGTCGTAGCGCTGCATATGCAGCAGCCCGGCCAGCGTGGCGGTCCAGTTCAGCTGTTCGTGGCGCATGATGCGCAGGTTGTCGGCATAGCGTTTCACCTGGCTGAGCTGGCTGCTCAGGGTATTGATGTCGTTCTTGTCGCGGAAGCTGATCACCCAGCCTTGCAGCTCCTGCTCCTGCATGATGCGCACTCGGCTGGCGATCACCCGCACGTGATTGAAGCGGCACACCTCGTCGTGCGTATCCTGGCCCAGCTGCGCGGCGGCGAAGAAGTTCGGCTGCGCCTGAATGACGTCGCCGATCGGCCGGCCCAGCAAGCCGGCGGCGGGTTGGTGCAGATCCAATAGCTCGCGCGCCGCATGGTTGATGGTGATGATCCGCAGCTCTGGATCGATGGCGATCACCCCTTCATAGATGGCTTCCAGCAGCGCTTTTTGCTGGCGCACCAGCAGCGCGATCTCTTTCGGCTCCAGCCAGAACATCTGGCGCTTGAGGTTTTTCGACAGCAGCCAGGAAAAGACGAACAGGGCGATCAGCAGCAGGACGATGGAGCCGATAATTTGCGTCAGCGTCCTGGCATTTAAATTATCGATGTGCGATTTCAAATAGCCGACGGAAACGATGCCAATGACGCGATTATTTTCATCCAGGATCGGCGCCTTGCTGCGCAATGAAACGCCGATGCCGCCCTTGCGAATGGAAATAATGCTTTTCCCTTCCAGCACCTCTTTATTATCGCCGCCGATCATCGGTGTGCCCAGGCGGCCTTCATATTCGGAATGATAAAGATGGCGGGCGTGATTATCGCCGATGACGATATAACTGGCGTCGCTGCTGGCGCGGATTTTTTTCATCAGCGCGGCGATTCTGGCGGCGTCGTTGTTTTCCACCGCATCGACCAGCGAAGGAATGAGGGCGATTTCCCGCGCCTGCACCTGCGCGCGGGCGCCGAGATCGCGGTGCAGTTGCGCATCCAGCTGGTAATAGGTGTAGGCGCCGATGCAGGTCAGCAGCAGGCAGGAGAAGGCCACCAGGCACAGAAACAGCTTGATTTGAAATGAGAGTTTGAGCCGCATGGCGGAGCTTCACCGTAAAGAGATCCTGAAGCCTTACCCTATCACGAGAAGCGGGGTCTGTAATATTGCGCCCGATCAACTTGTGATCCCTCACACGGGATTAGAGTGAACCGGACGAGAATTGTTCGTCTGCGATAAAGTTGATAAGATTTAAAATAAAAACGGCATTAACACCATTAAAACCACGCCGGTTTTTACATAATCTTAATTAACCCCATAGAAACCATAACCACCATTAAAAACCCTTTTTAACTTTGAACATAATCACAGCAGATAATCCGTGCGCTTCTCTATGATGGCTGAACAAACTAATAAGAGGCCAGATTATGAGCACAACAGATGATTCTTACCTCGTAGCCAAAGACAAGGCCGCCGATATTACTCTGCGTGAGAAATGGTGGCGGATACTGGACAATTATAAAGTAGGGATTATTCCGTTACCGTTCTTTATTCTGGCCGGCGTATTGATTCTGCTCGACTGCCTGGAAGGCAAGCTGCCAAGCGATATCGTGGTGATGGTGGCCACCCTGGCGTTCTTCGGCTTCGCCTGCGGCGAATTCGGCAAACGCCTGCCGCTGATCGGCAAAATGGGCGCGGCGGCGATCTGCGCCACCTTTATTCCTTCCGCGCTGGTGCACTACGGTTTGCTGCCGGACGTGGTGGTGGAGTCGACCACCAAGTTCTACAAATCGACCAACATTCTTTATCTCTATATCTGCTGCATCATCGTCGGCAGCATCATGAGCATGAACCGCCAGGTGCTGATCCAGGGCTTCCTGCGCATCTTCATTCCGATGCTGTGCGGCGAGATCGTCGGCATGCTGGTGGGGATGGGCGTCGGCATGGCGCTGGGCCTGGAGCCGTTCCAGATCTTCTTCTTCCTGATCTTGCCGATCATGGCCGGCGGCGTGGGTGAAGGGGCGATCCCGCTGTCGATGGGCTACGCGGCGATCCTGCACATGGAGCAGGGCGTGGCGTTGGGGCGCATTCTGCCGATCGTGATGCTCGGTAGCCTGACCGCCATCGTCATCGCCGGCCTGCTCAACCAGTTGGGCAAGCGTTATCCGCACCTGACCGGCGAAGGCAGCCTGATGCCGAGCAAGCAGGGCGACAGCGACATGAACGCGGTGGAAAAAATCAGCGGTAAGGTGGACGTCAGCACCATCGCCTGCGGCGCGCTGCTGGCCATCCTGCTGTATATGGTGGGCATGTTGCTGCACCGCCTGATCGGCCTGCCGGCGCCGGTGGGCATGCTGTTCGCCGCCGTGGCGGTGAAGCTGGCGCACGGGGTGTCACCGCGCATTCAGGAAGGCTCGCAGGTGGTGTACAAATTCTTCCGCACCGCCGTGACCTATCCGATCCTGTTCGCGGTCGGGGTGGCCATCACGCCGTGGCAGGAGCTGGTGGACGCGTTCACCGTACAGAATCTGATCGTGATCGTCACGACCGTCAGCGCGCTGGTGGCGACCGGTTTCTTCGTCGGCAAGAAAATCGGCATGCATCCTATCGATGTGGCGATTGTCTCCTGTTGCCAGAGCGGGCAGGGCGGCACCGGCGACGTCGCGATCCTCACCGCCGGCAACCGCATGTCGCTGATGCCGTTCGCGCAGATCGCCACCCGAATCGGGGGCGCTATCAACGTCTCGCTGTCGCTGCTGGTGTTGGCCAAGTTCTTCGTATAACTCCTATAAATCCTTAGCGTTACTTTGCCTTTCCCCGCCCCCGCGGGGATTTTTTTGCCCGCGCGCCGGCCGTACGCGCGGGCGGGGTGGATGGGAGTTATGCCGCCTGTTTCATGGCGGCGTCGTACCAGGCGAAGTAGCGCTCTACGCCGCGGCGGCCGGATTCGATCAGCGCGCGTTTTTTCTCCTCGCTGATGTCGAAATCCAACGTGTTGACGTCGAGCGTGTCGACATACACGGTGCGTTTCCAGTCGTCGCTGTCCAGGTGCACCTTGGTTTGGATGTCCAGCATCACGTTGGCCACCGCCAGGGTGAAATCAAACAGGTTGTTGACCTGCGTGCGCGGGCCGGCCTGCCCGGCGGCCTGGGCGATTTCGCCGGCGGAGTCCAGGCGAAGGCCCAGCGTGCGGGTGTTGATGCGCTGGCTTGAAGCGTCGATGTAAGGCGGCGTGGCGGAGAAGTCATAGTCGAACAGCCGCACCGGGTAGTTGTCGATCATGCCGCCGTCGATGCACAGGTCGCCCAGGGTGTTGTTCTTCGCCACGAAGGCGAATGGGAATGACATCGAAATGCGCAGGCCGTCCGCCACTTTCATGCGCGGCGTAGTGCGATGCGAATAGACCTCGCGCTGGCCGCTGTTGAGGTTGGCGCCGATAAAGTAAATCGATTTGAACCCTTTCGCCGCTTTCATCGCTTCGAACTGCTCGAAGGTAATATCCGGCTTGCCGGTATATTGCTTGATAATATCGCGCGACCATTGATAGAAATAATCGCCGGGCGCGATGCCGTATTGATTGAACAGGCGATAGGCATCGTGGAGCGTACCGAAAAAGCCGCCGTTATAATCGAGGAATTTTTTAAAATCCATCGCCGACAGAATTTTGGTTACGTCGGCCGAGCTGCAGCCCAGGCCGACCAGCAGCGCGGCGATAGCGCCCGCCGAGGCGCCGGAGGTTTGCTTGATCTGTGGCATGATGCCTTTGGCTTCCAGCAATTCCAGCGCACCGCCATAGGCGATGCCTTTTACGCCGCCGCCTTCAAAGACCAGATTTTCGAATTGATAGTTCATGATATTTCCTCACTCTTGGTTTAGGGAGTAAGAAAAATAACCAAGTGGCGAGCGAGAAAATATTGATTGGGGTTGTGTGAGTCGGCAAACAAAACTATTCATAATAAATATATTATTTATATATTTATTAAAGGCATTTATTAAACAGGCGCATCGGGATTTTTGCGTCAATACTTAGCGCTGTTCAATTCTCGCAAGGAGTCATCATGTTCTGGAAACGTTGTCTGCTGGGCGCGGCGCTGGCCGTTATGTCATTACAGGCCGGCGCTGCCGCGCCGCAGGCCAAAACCCCGACGCCGGGAGTTTACCGCATCATGCTGGGCAGTTTTGAAGTGACCGCGTTGTCTGACGGTATCATTCGCCTGCCGGCGGACAAACTGTTGCTGAACACCACGCCGCAGCAGATCGCCGCCGGGTTGGCCGAGCGGCATCAAAACCTGCCGGTGGTCACCTCGGTCAATGCCTATCTGATCAATACCGGCGACAAGCTGGTGATGATCGACAGCGGCGCCGGCCAGCTGCTGGGCGACGGCCTGGGCAAGCTGGTGGATAATCTGCGCGCGGCGGGCTATCAGCCTGAGCAGGTGGATGAGATCTACCTGACTCATATGCACCCGGATCACCTCGGCGGCCTGACGCACGACGGCAAGGCGGTATTCCCCAATGCGGTGGTGCGCGCCGCCAGCCAGGATGCGGACTTCTGGCTGAGCGCCGACCGGTTGAAACAGGCCAAGGCGCAGAACAAAGGCAATTTCGAAAAGGCCATGGCGGCGATCAAGCCTTACCAGGCGGCGGGGCACTTTAAGCCGTTCAACGGCGACGGCGAGCTTTCGCCGGGCATCGCCGCCTTTGCCGCTCACGGCCATACGCCAGGCCACAGTGTCTATCAGGTGACCAGCCAGGGCAAAAAGCTGCTGTTGCTGGGGGATCTGATCCACGTGGCGGCGGTGCAGATGCCGCATCCGAAGGTGGCTATCAGCTTTGACAGCGACGCCAAGGCGGCGGTCGCTCAACGGCTGCGGGTGTTCAGCGACAGCGCGCGGCAGAACGAGCTGGTGGGCGGCGCACACCTGTCGTTCCCGGGATTGGGCTACCTGAACCGCCAGGGAGAAGGGTACAGCTGGGTGCCGCTGAATTACGGCGCGTTGTAACGGGGATGGCCGTCCGTTGGGCGGCCATCGAACGAGTCCAGACGCATTGTTCGATAATTTGGGATGATGATGCCAGACAATCGGGGCTTATTCGCCGCGATAAAGAGTGCATGATTAACGTTACCCTCGTCGTTTTCTTTAAGGATCTCCGATGAACCAGAAAACTCCCCCCGTCGCTATCGTCACCGGCGCATCGCGCGGCATCGGCGCCGCCATCGCCGGGCGTCTGGCCGCCGACGGCTTTACCGTCATCATTAACTATTCAGGCAACCCGGCGCCGGCCGATGAGCTGGTGCGCAAGATAGAACAGCGCGGCGGCCGCGCCTTGAGCGTCAAAGCCGACGTCAGCGATGCATCTGCGGTCGCCCGGCTGTTCGACAGCGCCGAACAGGCGTTTGGCGGCATCGACGTGCTGGTCAATAACGCGGGGGTAATTGCGTTGGCGCCGGTGGCGGACATGCGCGATGAAGACGCGGATCGCCTGATCGACATCAACCTGAAAGGCAGCTTCAACACGATGCGTGAAGCGGCGAAGCGCCTGCGTGACAACGGCCGTATCATCAACTTCTCCTCCAGCGTGGTGGGGCTGCTGCAGCCGGGTTACGGCATGTATGCCGCCAGCAAGGCGGCGATCGAGGCGTTGACCAGCGTGCTGGCGAAAGAGCTGCGCGGCCGCAATATCACGGTAAACGCCGTCGCGCCGGGGCCGACCGCCACCGGTTTGTTCCTCGATGGCAAAACGCCGGAGCTTATCGATCGGCTGGCGAAGATGGCGCCGCTGGAGCGGCTGGGAACGCCGGACGATATCGCCGCGGCGGTGGCCTTCCTGGCCGGCACCGACGGCGGCTGGATCAACGGCCAAACCCTGCGCGCCAACGGCGGCATCATCTGATTGACGACGCGCCGCCGCCGGATCGGGTATCCTGTGGCGGCACACATCACATCAAGGGCGGTTTATGGCGGGCGACAATCAGCAATCCCAGCACGGCGTAAGATCGCCCTGCGTCAGCCTGTGCCGCATCGACGACGAAACCCAGCAGTGCCGGGGATGTCGGCGCACGCGGGCGGAGATCGCCGCCTGGCCGACCGCCGGCGACGCGGAGAAACGCGCCATCTGGCGGCGGCTTGAGCTGCGTGCGGCCTTCAAGCAAAACACATAGTCGCGGGAGCACGACACGTCGCACTCCCGCGAAAGCCTTTTCCTGATACGGCCAGCCAGTCCTCAGAAATCCCAGTCCTCATCCTCGGTGTTGACCGCCTTGCCGATGACGTAAGACGAACCGGAGCCGGAGAAGAAGTCGTGGTTTTCATCGGCGTTTGGCGACAATGCCGACAGGATAGCCGGGTTGACCTCCGCCATCGCCGGCGGGAACAGCGCCTCATACCCGAGGTTCATCAGCGCCTTGTTGGCGTTGTAGTGCAGGAAGGTTTTCACGTCTTCCGTCCAGCCGACGCCGTCGTACAGCTCCTCGGTGTAGCGCACCTCGTTGTCGTACAGATCCTGCAGTAGATCGAAGGCGAAGTTTTTCACCTGCCGGCGCCGTGCGGCGTCCACTTTCTCCAGCCCTTTTTGGAATTTATAGCCGATATAGTAGCCATGCACCGCCTCGTCGCGAATGATCAGGCGGATCAGATCGGCGGTGTTGGTCAGCTTGGCGCGGCTTGACCAGTACATCGGCAGGTAAAAGCCCGAATAGAACAGGAACGACTCGAGGAACACGCTGGCAACCTTCTTCAGCAGCGGATCGTCGCTGCGATAGTGCGCCAGAATGATGCCGGCCTTCTTCTGCAGCGCGCGGTTTTCCTCGCTCCAGCGGTAGGCGTCGTCTACGTCCGGCGTTTGGCACAGGGTGGAGAAGATTGAGCTGTACGAGCGGGCGTGCACCGCCTCCATAAAGCTGATGTTGGAGTACACCGCCTCTTCGTGCGGCGTCAGCGCATCGGCGATCAGGGCCGGCGCGCCGACGGTGTTCTGGATGGTGTCCAGCAGTGTCAACCCGGTGAACACCCGAATGGTCAGCTGCTGCTCCTTCGGCGTCAGCGTGGCCCAGGAGGGGATATCGTTGGACAGCGGCACCTTCTCCGGCAGCCAGAAGTTGGAGGTCAGGCGGTTCCACACCTCCAGATCCTTGTCGTCTTCGATGATGTTCCAGTTGATGGCGCGCACCAGCGGCGCCGATGTTACGGTCGTCATAAGTTGCCTCACAGCGCGCAGGACACGCAGCCCTGCACCTCGGTGCCTTCCAGCGCCATTTGGCGCAGGCGGATGTAGTAAATGGTCTTGATGCCTTTGCGCCAGGCGTAGATCTGCGCGCGGTTGATATCGCGGGTGGTGGCGGTATCGCGGAAGAACAGCGTCAGCGACAGCCCCTGATCGACGTGTTGCGTGGCGGCGGCGTAGGTATCGATGATCTTTTCCGGGCCAATCTCATAGGCATCCTGGTAATACGCCAGGTTGTCGTTGGTCATGTAGGGCGCCGGGTAGTAAACGCGGCCGATCTTGCCTTCCTTGCGGATCTCGATGCGTGAAACGATCGGGTGGATGCTGGAGGTGGCGTTATTGATGTACGAGATGGAACCGGTCGGCGGCACCGCCTGCAGGTTCTGGTTGTACAGCCCGTGCAGCATCACCGACTGGCGCAGCGCGCGCCAGTCGTCGCGGTTCGGAATGGCGATGCCGGCGGCGGCGAACAGCTCGCGCACCCGCTCGGTCTGCGGCAGCCAGTCGCGCTCGGTGTACTTATCGAAGTACTCGCCGCTGGCATAGCGGGAATGCTCAAAGCCGTCGAAGGCGCCGCCGCGCTCGATCGCCAGCCGGTTAGAGGCGCGGATGGCGTGATAGGCCACGGTATAGAAATAGAGGTTGGTGAAGTCGATGCCTTCTTCCGAGCCGTAGAAGATGCGCTCGCGCGCCAGGTAACCGTGCAGGTTCATCTGGCCCAAACCGATGGCGCGGGCGCTGCGGTTGCCTTCGGCGATCGACGGCACCGAGCGGATATCGCTCATGTCGGCCACCGCGGTCAGCGCGCGGATCGCGGTCTCGATCGCCTTGCCGAAGTCCGGCGCGTCCATGGTTTTGGCGATGTTCAGCGAGCCGAGGTTGCAGGAGATGTCCTTGCCGATGCGATCGTAGCTCAGATCCTCGTGATACGTGCTGGCGCGGTTGACCTGCAGGATCTCCGAACACAGGTTGCTCATGTTGATCCGCCCGGCGATCGGGTTCTCCCGGTTAACCGTGTCCTCGAACATCACATAGGGGTAGCCGGATTCGAACTGGATCTCCGCCAGCACCTGGAAGAACTCGCGCGCGTTGATGCGCGACTTGCGGATGCGCTTGTCGTCCACCATCTCGCGGTACTTCTCGCTGACGGCAATCTCCGAAAACGGCACGCCATACACCCGTTCGACGTCGTAGGGCGAAAACAGGTACATCTCTTCGTTGTTCTTCGCCAGCTCGAAGGTGATATCCGGGATCACCACCCCCAGCGACAGCGTTTTGATGCGGATCTTCTCGTCGGCGTTTTCGCGCTTGGTGTCGAGAAAACGCAGAATGTCCGGGTGGTGGGCGTTGAGATACACCGCGCCGGCCCCCTGGCGCGCGCCGAGCTGGTTGGCGTAGGAGAAGGCGTCTTCGAGCATTTTCATGATCGGAATGACGCCGGAGGACTGGTTCTCGATGCGCTTGATCGGCGCGCCCACCTCGCGAATATTGCTCAGCATGAAGGCCACGCCGCCGCCGCGTTTCGACAGCTGCAGCGCGGAGTTCACCGCCCGGCCGATCGATTCCATATTGTCTTCGATGCGCAGCAGGAAGCAGGAGACCAGCTCACCGCGCTGGCGTTTGCCGCAGTTGAGGAAAGTCGGCGTGGCCGGCTGGAAGCGGCCCGAAATCATCTCCTCCACCAGATCCTGCGCCAGGGCGGTGTCGCCCGCCGCCAGCGTCAGCGCCACCATGCACACCCGGTCTTCGTAGCGTTCCAGATAGCGCTTGCCGTCGAAGGTTTTGAGCGTATAGCTGGTGTAGTACTTGAAGGCGCCGAGGAAGGTCTCGAAGCGGAATTTTTTGGCGTAGGCCTGCTGAAACAGCTGCTTGATAAACGGGAATTCGTACTGCGCCAGCACCTGCGGCTCGTAGTAGCCTTCCTCCACCAGATAGCGCAGCTTTTCCTCCAGGTTGTGGAAAAACACGGTGTTTTGGTTGACGTGCTGCAGGAAGTAGTGCCGCGCCGCCAGCCGATCTTTATCGAACTGGATCCGGCCTTCCGCATCGTAAAGATTGAGCATCGCGTTGAGCGAATGGTAATCCAGCGCGCCCGTTTCGGGCCTGGTCAGTTCTGTCGTTGCCAAAATGCGGTTACTCCCTGTCTAACGTTTTCAACGTCTTGCGTAGTGCCGAGCAGCTCAAAGCGGTATAAAAAAGGCACCTGGCATTTTTTGGCGATGATGTCGCCGGCGATGCCGTACGCCGCGCCGAAGTTGGTGTTCCCGGCGGCGATGACGCCGCGCAGGTATGAACGGTTTTGCGGAACGTTGAGAAAGCGGATCACCTGGATCGGCACCGCGCCGACGGCGCTGCCGCCGCCATAGCTGGGTACGATCAAGATAAAGGGGTGTTCCATCAGCAGCTTGCTGCGGGCGCCGGCGATCGGAATGCGGATCGCCGGCAGGCCCAGTTTCTCAACGAACCGATGGGTGTTCTCCGAGCTGCTGGAGAAATAAACCAGCGGATTCATCGGCGGGCCTCAGCAGGTGAGCGCCAGCGCGCCGATCTTGTCCGGCCGGAAACCGGACCAGTGATCGTCTCCGGCGATAATTACCGGAACTTGCTGATAACCTAAGGATTTAACGTGGTTCAGCGCCTGCTGATCCTGGGTGAGATCGACCACCTGATAATCAATCCCCTGTTTATCAAATGCGCGATAGGTGGCGTTGCACTGGACACAGTCCGGCTTACTGTAAATAATAATGCTCATGATTCGCATTTACCTTTAGGCTGAAGGAAAGGCGGACAAGTCAGATAACGGAGCATTGTTCCTGGCGTTTCTGACGGCGTTATCAACCGAACGACATTCCCTGCGGCTGACCTATAAAATACTATATGTTGATATTTATTTTATCAACCACGCCATATATGGTGTTTTGTAAGGATGAAGGCGCAGACCGCGCCGGGGCTGGAAAAGGCGAGGGAAAAAATTTTTGCGGGTGAGAAATTCCCCCCTCTCAGTGCAGAGGGGGGAAGAGAACGCATTACTGGCGCATGCTGACCGCCAGCCGGTTGAAGGCGTTCATGATGCTGATGGCGAAGGTCAGATCGGCGATCTCGGCATCGCTGAAGTGCGCCTTCAGCGCCTCGAAAGCGCTGTCCGGCGCGCCGGTGGCGGCGATCAGCGTCACCGACTCGGCCCATTCCAGCGCGGCGCGCTCGCGCTCGTTGAACTCATGGCTGACGCGCCAGCCCGCCAGCGTATCCAGCTTGGCATGGCTGAAGCCGCTTTCGCGCAGCGCTTTGCCGTGCATATCCAGGCAGTAGGCGCAGCCGTTGATCTGCGAAACGCGCATAAACATCAACTCGATGGTCGCTTTGTCCAGGGCGCCTTTCTCCAGCGCCATCAGCGCGCTCACCATATTTTTGTACGGGGCGGGCGCCAATTCGGCATAGTTCAAACGTTGCTTAATCATGGTCAACCTCAATCGGTAGTAACGAAATCATGGCGCTACTTTAGCGGCCTTATGGTCTATGCTATAGGGCCATAAAATGATTATTTAACCGGGCCATAATGCCATCTTTCCTGACTTCGCTGCGGCTGGACAGCCGGCTCGCCGAACCGCTGTACCGGCAGATTTACCTGCGGATTAAAGACGCCATCGCCCAGGGCAGCCTGGCGGCGGGCAGCCGGTTGCCCTCGGTGCGCGGGTTGGCGAGCGATCTGGGCGTGGCGCGCGCCACGGTGGAAAGCGCCTACGCGCAACTTATTGCTGAAGGTTTCTTGCAGAGCCGCGGGCAAGCGGGCACCTATGTTTCACCGCAGCTGCCGCACGTGCCGCCGGGCGCGGTATCCGCCGCGCCGCCGCTGGCGGCGATAGCGCCGGATCCGCTGCAGCCGCAGGGCATGCTGCAGCCTTTCCAGCTGGGCGTGCCGGCGCTGGATGCGTTTCCGCGGGCGCTGTGGCAGCGCATTGTCGCCCGCCGGCTGCGCGCTTCCACGGTGGCTTCCCTGGCGCTGCCGCCGGCCGGCGGCCTGCCTGAACTGCGTGAGGCGATCGCCCATTATCTGCATTTGTCGCGCGGCATCAGCTGTCGGCCGGAGCAAATTTTCCTCTGCGCCGGTTATCCGGCGCTGTTGGACTGGGTGGTGGAGACGCTGTTGCACGCCGGCGACGCGGTATGGATAGAAGATCCCGGCTATCCGGTTACGCGCCCGCTGTTGCGGGCCGCCGGCGTCAGGCCGCTCGCCGTGCCGGTGGATGAACAAGGCATGGACGTGGCCGCCGGTATGCTGACGGCGCCTGAGGCGCGGCTGGCGGTGGTGACGCCAACCCATCAAAGCCCGCTCGGCGTCTCGCTCAGCCTGGCGCGGCGCATGGCGCTGCTCGACTGGGCGCAGCAGCGCGGGGCCTGGATCCTGGAAGATGACTACGACAGCGAGTTTCGCTATCACGGGCGGCCACTGCCGCCGCTGAAGAGCCTCGACGTTCAGGGGCGGGTGCTGTACGCCGGCACCTTCAGCAAAACGCTGTTCCCGGCGCTGCGCATGGCTTATCTGGTGGTGCCCGTCGGTCTGACGGAGACATTCGCGTGCAGCAGTCGGCTGCGTGGCTGCGGTTGCCCGCCGCTGCTGCAGGCCGGCGTGGCGGATTTTATCCGGCAAGGGCATTTCTACCGCCATCTGAAACGCATGCGGCCGCTGTACCGCCAGCGGCGCGAGTGGCTGACGCAGGCGTTGGAGCGGCAGCTGAGGGCGTGGCTGAGGGTGGTGCCGCAGCAGGGCGGCATTCAGCTATTGGCCCGGCTACGTGACGGGGTGGCGGATACGCCGTTGGCGGCGCAAGCCTGGCAACTGGGGTTGGCGGCGCAGGCGTTGTCGGACTGGCGAATCGATCATCCTGCGGGGCAGGGGTTACTGCTGGGGTTTGCCAATTTCACTCGGCAAGAGGAGACGGAACGGGCGGTGCAGGGGCTGGCGCAGCTGTTCAAACGCCTAAATTAAACGGCCCGCGATTTCCGCGGGCCAGACGCACATCTGTTTTATCTTTATGACTGCAGGGGTGTTAACGCCGGGCCAGCAGCACGCCGAGCACGATGCCAACGGCGGCACCGATCCCTACGCCCTGCCAAGGTTTGTCACGCACATAGCTATCGGCTTGATCAACCGCATCGCGCGCATGCTGTGTCAGACTGGTGGAGCCATTGAACCGCGCTCGCGCGTCGCGCAGCACGCCTTTCGCCTTGCTGTGCAGCTCTTTCAGTTCCTCTTTGGTCTTGTCACCGGACTCGCGCAACACTTCATCCAGCGTATCGGCCAACAGAGTGACGTCCTGATCGATATCGCGTTCTGTTCTTTCCGCTTTCTTAAACATTCAGCTCTCCATTTCGACACATGTCTCTTAAGTGTAGACCATGGCGCGATTTGCGTGGCCGATCACGGAAAAAAAACCGCCGTCACGCAGGTGTTTGCCGGCGCCTGGGCTTTGTACATTTGGTTACTCGGCGAAACCAATCACTCACGGAAGCGGCAGTTTGATTCCACTAGTATCTGTTTCAACGGCTCCACCGGAGCTTACCGAAACAACACTCTGAGGATGTAAAGATGAAAAAAGTATTAGCGCTGATCGTTGCTGCCACTATGGGTCTGTCTTCTGTTGCTTTCGCTGCTGATACTGCAGCTACTGCTCCGGCTACCACCACCGCGCCAGCTGCGACCACCACTACCGCTGCGCCAGCGGCTGCTGCTGAAAAAGCGCCGGCTAAAGCAACGCACCACAAGAAAGCCAAGCATCACAAAAAAGCGCCAGCCCAGAAAGCGCAGGCCGCTAAAAAGCACCACAAAAAAGCGCCGGCTCAGAAAGCCCAGGCAGCTAAAAAACACCACAAAAAAGCGCCAGTGCAGAAAGCTCAGGCCGCTAAAAAACACCACAAAAAAGCCGGTAAAAAAGCTTAATTAAGTGATGTTTGCGGAACCGAAAGGTTCCGCACTCTCCAGCCCGTACTCCAGACACCCGGTTATCCCGGGTGTCTTCTTTTGAGGCGACGAACGATGATCAATCGCTATCTGTTTGAAGTCATTTTCAGCGCGGTAACCCTGTGCGGAGCGATCGTCGGTTGGGAACTGTTTTTGGCCGGCAGCTTTCTGTAATTATTGCGCCGCGGCGGTTTCGTGCAAATGCCGCCAGCCGAGCGCGTTGGGCTGACGTTCAAAGACCACCGTGGAATAGCGCAGCGTGGCGCTTTGCCCCGGCAGGCTCTGTTTTTCCCGGTAGCTGACTACCGCGCCCGTCGGCCATTCGGCCACCAGCTTCATCTCTTCTATCTCGATTTCCAATCCCGGTTTGGCGGCGCGATGCGCGCGGAAAAAGGCGCACAGCGCGGTGAAATCCAGCGGAGCGCCGTTCAGCGCGATCATGCTGAAATCCGGCGTAAAGCGCGCCAGCAGCGCCTGCTCTTCTCCAGCCCCTTTGCCCAGCCAGCGTTCAATGGCGATGTGGGCGTCGATCACTTCGGTAAAATACGGGTTCATAAAGCATCCTGTTGAGCGTTGAGTTGGCGCACGATGGCGCGGTTGGCGAGGCGCAGGCACAGCAGCAGCGGGATAAATACGCTGGCGCCCGCCAGAATGAAGCAGGTTCGGTAGGCCGCTGCGGGCGGCAGCCCGGTCAGCAGCAGATTCAGCAGCAGGCTGAGCAGCGCCACGCCGAGGCAAAAACTGAGCTGGCGATTGATGTTCCACAGCGCGCTGGCGTCCGCCAGCTGAGCGTCGGGGATCTGCAGGAACGCGCTGCTCTGCGCGGTGCTGCTGCACAGGCTGCCGCCAAATCCCATCAGGGCGAAGGCGGCGATCTGCCACGCGTGTTGCCCGGCCTGGTCGATCTGCGCCAGCGTCAGCATGCCGGCGCCTTGCAACAGGCAGCCGGCGATCAGCAGCGGCCGTGGGCCGAGGCGGTTAAAGGTTTTGCCGGTCAGCGTGATGGCCAGGAACGACGCCAGCGCCCAGGGCAGCATCAGGCCGCCGACCTGGGCGGCGGGCATCCCCAGCTGGTTTTGCAGATACAGCATCGCCACCAGGCTGACGCCGATGAACAGGCCGGGAATGCACAAATAAACCCCCATGGCGTTGCGCAGCAGCGGATCGCCGACCAGCCGCAGGTTCAGCAACGGTTGCGGGGTGCGCAGGCTATGGCGCAGATAGTACGCCAGCACTAGCAGGCCGGCGGCCAGCAGCGCCGCACCGGAAACCTGATGGCCGGCCTCGCTCAGCCGGGTCAGGCCGAGCAGCAGCAGCGTCAGCGCCGCGCAGGCGCTCAGCAATCCTTTGCCGTCGAGCGGTTTGCGCGCCGTCGCCGACGTTTCCGCGTGCAGCCACAGCGCCGCCAGCGCCAGGGCCAGGGCCGCCAGCGGCAGGTTGGCGAAAAACACCCAGCGCCAGTCCAGCCGATCGACGAGCCAGCCGCCCAGCGCCGGTGACAGCGCCGGCGCCAGCAGCCCCACCAACATGATGGCCGCCGACAGCGCGGCGCGTTCATGGCTGCGATACAGCTGATAGGTCAGCGTTTGGCCGATGGGGATCAGCAAGCCGCCGCCCATGCCCTGCAGGGTGCGCCAGCCGATCAGCGCGCCGATGCTGTCGGCGTTGCCGGCGCCGAAGGTGGCCAGCATGAACAGCGCCAGCGACAGCAGGAACACCCGCCGCCCACCGATGCGCTGCGCCAGCCAGGCGCTGAGCGGGATCACCAGCGTCAGGCCGAGAATATAGCCGTTGCTGACCCACGCCAGTTGGCTGACCGACGCCCGCATCGCCTGGCCGATGGCGGGGTAGGCGACGTTGGCGATAAACATATTGATCAGATCGACGAAAAAGCCGAGCAGATAGACGATTGCCACTTTGCTGCGATAAGACATGGTGCCTCCGGTTGAAGGCGAGCAGTGTATCGGGGGGAAAAGTGCGGATAAATCGGCGGCGGGCGATTACACTGTCAAAATGATTTTGACAATAAGGGCGGCGAAATGCTGAATTTGCAGCGCCTGGCGATCTTCGCGGCGGTAGTGGAAGCGGGCAGCTTTACCGCGGCGGCGGCGGCGCTGGGGCAAACCAAGGCGGTGGTGAGCTTTAACGTCAAGCAGTTGGAGAACGAGCTGGGGGTGTCACTGTTGGCGCGCAGCACCCGGCGGCTGTCGCTGACCGACGCCGGCGAGCGCTTTTACCAGCGCAGCCTGCAGCTGCTGCAGGAGGCGGAAAACGTGCTGGACGACGTGCGCCGCGATCACCACGGGCTGAGCGGCGTGCTGCGCATCACCAGTACGCCGGAGTACGGCGCGCAGGTGGTGGTGCCGGCGCTGGCGGCGTTTTCGCGGCAGCATCCGCGGCTGCGCATCCAGCATGTCTCTTCTTCTTATCACGCCGATCTGATCTCGGAGCGCTTTGACGTGGCGATCCGCCTGGGCCAGCTGGCGGATTCCAGCCACCGCGCGGCGCTGATCGACAGTTTCGCCATTTTTCCGGTGGCGTCGCCGGGTTACCTGGCCGAGCGACCGATTCATTCGCTGACCGAGCTGGCGCAGGCGCAGTGGATCGCCCACAGCCGGCTCAGTTCGCCGCTCAGCTGGCAGGTGGCCACGCCGCAGCGCGAAGCGGTGCTGTTCAAGGTGGCGGACGCCGCGACGCTCACCGGCGACAGCGCCGCGGCATTGCTGGCATTCGCCCTGCATGGCGCCGGGGTGGCGCTGCTGCCGGCGTGGCTGGCGCAGCCCGAAATCGACGCCGGCCGGCTGCAGCGGTTGCTGCCGGATCACCGTTTCCCCGAGCAGAGCATCTACGCGCTCTACCCGAATACCCGCCACGTGCCGGAAAAGGTGCGGGCGTTTATCGATTTTCTACGCGCGCGGGTGGCGGCCAACCGTTAGCGAAATAATAATTCGTTATAACTCTCTCATTTATCATCAGATCCCATCGGGGTATGCTGGCAATCTCTGTCTACCCCGTCCGATGCGAGCCACCTTCGATGACCGCAGAAAATAACCTCCAGCTGAACCGACGCATTCTGTCCGTGGTGATGTTCACCTTCGTCTGCTACCTGACCATCGGCCTGCCGCTGGCGGTGCTGCCGGGATTTGTGCATGACCACCTGGGTTACAATTCGGTGCTGGCGGGCCTCATCATCAGCGCGCAGTACTTCGCCACGCTGTTCAGCCGCCCGCACGCCGGGCGCTATGCCGATCAGCTGGGGCCGAAAAAGGTGGTGCTGTTCGGCCTGGCGTGCTGCGGCGCCAGCGGCCTGTTTTATGCGCTGGCGTTCGGCGTTGACGGTTACCCGTGGCTCAGCCTGCTGTTGCTGTGCGTGGGGCGGGTGTTTCTCGGCGTCGGCGAAAGCTTCGCCAGCACCGGTTCCACGCTGTGGGGTATCGGCCGGGTCGGAGCGATGCACACCGCGCGGGTGATTTCCTGGAACGGCGTCGCCACCTACGGGGCGATGGCGGCCGGGGCGCCGCTCGGCGTGTACCTGAATCAGCAGTGGGGATTGGCCGGGGTGGCGGCGCTGATCGTGCTGGCGGTTGCGGTGGCGCTGCTGTTGGCGAGCGGCAAGCCGGACGTTTCGATCGCCGCCGGGCAGCGCATCGCCTTTCGCGCGGTGTTCGGCCGCATTTGGGCCTATGGCCTCGGGCTGGCGATGGGCACCGTCGGCTTCGGCGTGATCGCCACGTTCATCACCCTTTACTACGCCGACAAAGGTTGGAGCGGCGCGGCGTTTTCGCTGACGCTGTTCAGCTGCGCCTTCGTCGGCATCCGTCTGATCTTCAGCAACGTCATCAACCGCCACGGCGGTCTGAAGGTGACGCTGGCGTCGTTTCTGGTCGAGATCGTCGGGTTGCTGTTGATCTGGCAGGCCGGCGAACCCTGGATGGTGCAAACCGGCGCGTTGCTGGCCGGCGCCGGTTTCTCGCTGGTGTTCCCGGCGCTGGGCGTCGAGGCGGTGAAACAGGTGCCGCCGCAGAACCAGGGCACGGCGCTCGGCACCTATTCGGCATTCCTCGATCTGGCGCTGGGCATCACCGGGCCGCTGGCCGGGCTGCTGATTGGGCAAGCGGGCGTGCCGTCGATCTATCTGGCGGCGGCGCTGCTGGTGGCGCTCGGGGTGCTGCTCACCCTGCGTCTGCTGCAGCGCAGCCGAGCCATTCAGGAATAGTCTGAAACCCGGATTCCTCCCCAGAAAATCATTGTTTCGGTGAATGATTACGGTAAGGTCGCTCAGCGGTCCAGAATGAGAGGAGGAATCGATGTATTTACGGCCGGATGAAGTGGCTAAAGTGTTGGAGAATACCGGCTTTGAGCGTGATTATGTCACCGACCAGGCCTATGGCTACCGCAAGGGTACACACTACGTGTATGTGAATCGCGAAGCGCGGATGGGCAGAACCGCATTGGTGATCCACCCGGCTCTGAAAGAGAGAAGCGTGCATTTCGCCACGCCGACCTCTCCGGTGCGCACCAGCGAGCAGTATCTGGAGTTTCCCCTGGATTTAAGCAGCGACGCCCCGAACCAGCGTTACGGCATCGCACACGGCTTCAGCTCGCGCGAAGCGCTGTCGCGCTACCTCTACAGCATGTTCCTGTAATCGGTCCCCCGCCCGGGGGACGCGATCAGCCGTGGGCCAACGCTTCGCGGTTGAAACGCTCATTGTAGGCGCGGCGGAACTGCGCCAGTTCAAACGCATCGATATCCAGCTCGGCGAAGTAAAACAGCGCCGCTTCGGTGTGCTCGGCGTGCAGCTCCGGCGACAGCCCGGCGCGCAGCAGCACGTCGCGCCACAGGGCAATCTGCTCGTCGTCCGCCTGTTTGATGAACGTCAGGTAGATGAACAGCAGATAAGCCGCCTGGTGCATCTCTTCGGTGTAGCCGTTGTTCAGCATGCGGATAAAGGTCTGGCTTTGGCGGCCGCCCATCTCCTGGATCATCGATTCAATCAGCATCGGCTTGACCCTCAGCAGATGGGCCAGCGAATCGATGGCTTTGCGGGTGTCGGACGTCAGGATGCGGTAACCGATGATAAATACGACGATCAGGGCGGCGAGGATGATCCAGGTCATTTAGGCTTTATTACACTCTCAATACGCCAGAAGAGGGGCGGGAGGCGCTGTGCGACAGCGCCCGCTATCAATGCTGTTCGCCGCTGAAATTACCGACCGCGCTCTGTTGGCGCAGGTGGTGATTGAAGGTGGCCGCGTCTTTGGCCAGCGCATCCAGATGGGCGCCGAGCATTTTGATCTGCTTCACCAGCGCATGCTGCTCCGGCACCGAACTGGCGGTGCTCAGTTTGCGCGCCAGTTGTTCATTCTGCGCCCGCAGTGCGGCTTCGCGCTGTTTGGCTTCTTCCAGCAGTTGCTGCAGCGCCTGATAGCTCTGCTGCCATTCGCGGTGTTGCCGTTCGAAGCTGCTCTGCAACTCATTCATCGCATTTTGAAACTGGATTTCCAGCTCGCGCATTGTCATGGGCTCGATCCTTTGCGGCACTCAATGATGGCTTAGCAGTATAGCGAAAACTGTTCGCAAGCTCACCCGTTGACGACAAATGAGACAAATGCCGCTGACAATTCCCGGCTTGCAACCGTGGCAAGGCGTCTTACAATCGACCCCATTCCCGGCCGTAAAGGCTGCCGTTCAAGAGAGGTGGAATATGAGCGAGCAGGAAAAAGACTTTTTTGAACAGGCGATGGCGGACGTGGTGCCGCTGGCGAGCGGGCGGCAGACGCTGTACCTCAAGCCGCAGGAGACGGTAGACAAAAGCGCGCGGCGCGAAGCGCAGCGGCTGCGGCAGGAAAACTTCCTCAGCACCGATTTCCTCGAGGTGATCCCCTGTGAACAGCCGCTGGAGTTCAAAGGGGAAGGCATTCAGCAGGGCGTGCTGGACAAGCTGCGCAACGGGCGTTACCCGCCGCAGGCTTCGCTGAACCTGTTGCGCCAGCCGGTCGAAGCCAGCCGGCAGGCGCTGTTTCGCTTCATCTTGCAGGCGGAGGCGCAAAACCTGCGTTCGCTGCTGATCGTGCACGGCCGCGGGCGGCAGAACGAAAGCCATCCGAATATCGTGCGCAGTTACGTCGCCAAATGGCTGGCGCAGTTTGAACAGGTGCAGGCGTTTTGCCGCGCCTTACCGCGCGACGGCGGCGAGGGCGCCTGCTACGTCACGCTGCGAAAATCGGCGCAGGCCAGGGCGGAAAACTTTGAGCGCCACGCCAAGCGCAGCCGTTGAAAGGATAGCGGAAATAAAATGGCCGGCGAGAGTCGCCGGCCATCGATGAATTATTTATTAAATATTTTATAGTCCAGCGAATAACGGCCGGCGCCGGTCACCGCCAGCAACAGCAAGCCGCCAATGATGCTGATGTTTTTAAAGAAGTTGATTTCGTTGCCCATCATTTCCATGCCGGTCATTTTCCAGAACGGATGGCCGATAAACGCGGTGCCCAAAACATACAGGGCGAAAATGACCGCGATAGGGCGAGTAAACAGACCGAGAATAAGCGCGATGCCGAAAATAAACTCCACCAGCACGGCAACGATCGCCGCCAAATAAGGCATCGGTGTGCCATAGCCTTCCATCGCCGTGACGGTCGCACCGAAGTTGACCAATTTCATCCAGCCGAAAATGATAAACAGAATCATCAGTAATATGCGGGACAGCAGAATGACGCCGTCTTTTGAGCTATCACCCATTTCGAACTCCTTAGCCACTGTCGGAATTATGTTGTCTTACTGAATAAAGATTAGAACAATTTACGTTTTTTTCTAGCGGCGACGGGCGGTTGCGCCACTTTTTTCGGTGTGCGAGACGCGTGGTGAAGCCGGCGGCATTGCCTATACTTGAACCCGGAGCAAAAACAATAAAACAGGCAATGTGAGGCCAAGATGGACGAGGAATTGACCGCCGCCGGTTACCGCCGTTATTCCGGTGATAAGATTGACGTTTATTTTAACAGCGCGATATGCCGCCATTCTGCCAACTGCGTGCGTGGCAACGCGGCTATTTTTACCTTGAACCGCCGCCCGTGGATTATGCCGACAATGCCGAGCCGGCCGAAGTGAAACGCGTCATCGACACCTGCCCCAGCGGCGCACTGAAATATAGGGAGAAATAATATGGATCATAAAATACTGGCAGACGAGAAGCGTTTTTATATCAATGACGAACAAGGCAAGCTGATCGCCGAGATCTCTTTCGTGCCGAGCGGCGACAAGCTGACCATTATCGATCACACCTGGGTGGATGAGTCATTGAAGGGGCAGGGCGTCGGTAAAAAGCTGGTGGCGCTGGTGGTGGAGAAAATGCGCGCGGAGCAGCGTAAAATCATTCCGCTGTGCCCGTTCGCCAAACACGAGTTCGATACCACGCCGGCCTATCAGGACATTCGCGCCTGACGCGATAACGGGGCGCGGCGCGCCCCGGTTATTCAGCAGACGCCGAAATCGCCGTCTTCGTGGTACAGCGCCACGTCGCTGGCCTGCACCTCCGTGCGCTGCTCTTTACCCAGTTCATTCCAGCTGCAAACCAGGGTTTCGCCGTCGATCGCCACCACGGTCATCTTTGGGCCGCCGGTGGTGCGTTGAACAAAATCACCGATATTGAATGCCATGCGTTCCTCCACAACAGATTAAACCTTACCTATTGATAACACAGAATGGCGCCGCCGTTGGCAGATGTTTCGCTATGCATTATTTTATATAGCGATTATCACCAAGGAGAGCAGACTAACATGCCGGGATTATTGATGTTTTATGTGGGCGGTACGGCGCCGGGCGCCAATATTGAGCTGCACGACGTGCAGTTCGCGGCGGCGGATCGGCCGGAAGAGGCGTATCCGCTGCTGCGTGAAAAGTGGTTCGGCGATAAGCGCAAGGTGCATGTCGACGGCTATGCGCGCATCGACTGGGCGGACGGTTACGACGTGAGCCTGGAGCCTGCGCCGTTCGCCGGTGAAGAGAAGCTGTTTTTCGTCAACGTGGGCGGCTACCGCAGCGATGAGCTGGCGGAATTGCACCAGTTCGGCCTGTTTGTGGCGCGCTCTGCCGACGAGGCGAAGGACAAAGCCAAACGGGTGCTGCTGACGGACAGCGCGCAGCAGCACAAGGATGACCTGGCCGAGGTGGACGACTGCCTGCTGCTGCAGGCGCTGCAGGGCTACCACGTGCATCTGCGGGCCAACCCGCACGGCAAACCGGCCCGGCCGCTGTGGCAGGGGTATCTGCCGATCGGCGAACCCGCGTTATAGCGCCGCCAGCGCCTGCAGCTGTTGCCGCAACCAGCGGCAGGCCTCCGGCCGGCCGTTTTTGCGGTGCAGGTAGATTTTGATCTGATACGGCGGCACCGGAAACGGCAGGGGATGGATAGCCAGCGCCGCCGCCTGCCGCAATTTTTGCGCGGCGTAGCGCGGCATGCTCATCACCAGTTCGCTGTCGGCGACGATGAACGGCGCTCCCAGCAGCGAAGGCGTGCGGATGGCGATATCGCGCTGCAGCCCCAGCTTATCGAGCTGATAGTCAATGACGCCGCGCTGTTCGTTCCACGGCGTCACCACCAGATGGCGCGCCCGCAGGTAGTTTTCCAGCGTCAGTTCGCCGTATTTGACGCTGAAGGCGGGTGAACAAATCGCCACATACTCATCCTCCAGCCAGCTCACTTCGTCGATCTCCGGGTAGCTTTCGCCGTCGGTTTCGGTAAAGCCCAGCGCGAAGTCGATGCGCCCCGCCAGCAGATCGTTCAGCGCCACTTTGCGCTCGGAATAGCGCAGCTGGAACGACAGCCCCGGCGCCAGGCGCTGCATCTGCGCCATCAGCGCGGGAAATACCGCGAAGGCGGTGTAATCGGTAATGGCGAAGGTGAAGCTCTCCCGGCTTTCGGCGGGAACGAAGCGCGGGCGCGGATGCAGCCCTTTGGCCAGCAGCGCCAGACTTTCGCTGACGGTTGGGGCCAGGCTGTCGGCATACACCGTCGGGTGCATGTCGTTGCCGACCCGGTAAAACAGCTCGTCCGCCAGCGCCTTGCGCAGCCGGATCAGCGCGTGGCTCAGCGCCGACGCGCTGAGAGCCAGCTCCGCCGCGGCGCGCGTCACCGACCGCAGCCGATACACCGCTTCGAACACCAGCAGCAGATTGAGATCGAGGCGTTTCAAATCCAGATGCATGATATTCATTACCTGTTGATGAAAATGCAGTTCATACAGTATTTGAGGCGCGATATGCTGGCAAGCACAGCCATCAACACACTCAGGATTTGCCATGACCATTGAGATTTACCCGGCGCAAAAAAGCGACGCCAAACTGATTCTGGATATGATTATCGAGCTGGCGGTGTACGAAAAGGCGCGCGAGCAGGTGCTGGCCAGCGTGGAAGATATCGAACGCAGCCTGTTTGGGCCGGGCGCCTGTTCCGAAGCGCTGATTTGTACGGTAAACGGCGAGCCGGCGGGTTATGCGGTGTTCTTTATGAGTTACTCCACCTGGCTGGGTAAAAACGGCATCTATCTGGAAGACCTGTACGTGGCGCCGAAGCATCGCGGCGCGGGCGCCGGTAAAAAGCTGTTGCGGCACATCGCCCAGCTGGCGTGCGAACGGCAGTGCGGCCGCCTGGAGTGGAGCGTGCTGGACTGGAACCAACCGGCCATCGATTTCTACCTCAGCATCGGCGCGCAGCCGCAGGGCGAGTGGGTGCGCTATCGTATGGAAGGCGAGGCGCTGACGCACTTCGCGGCGCACGGGGCGGCGCTGCCGGCATAATAGCCGTTGGGGGGAGGCGGCCTCCCCAACTGTGGTGATGTGAACGGTTTACTGCGGATCAATCAGGCGGGTTTGCGGGCGGCGAGAATGAAGATCATCGGGCGCTCCTGCTCTTCGTCCAGCGCCGGATTAGCGGCAATTTGCTGCGCGCTGGGGCCCCATTCGTTCAAATGCTGGATGATAAAGCCTTGCTGCGCCAGCGGGTTGATATAGCCGCCGAGCGTGCGGTGCTGCTTGATGACACCTTCCGCCAGCCAGTTGGAAACGCGCTGGCCTTCTCGCTGGTAGCCGTTCACCGGCCAGGATTTCTGTCCGTTGCCGTCGGTCAGCCAGCCCTGCTGCGCCGGGGCGGTGTAGATCGGGTGCTCGGCGGTGAAGATGAACTGCCCGCCGGGTTTCAGCGCGGCGTAAACCGTGGCGAACAGCGCGGCCAGATCCTCGAGGTAGTGCAGCGTCAACGAGCTGTAGACCAGATCGTAACTTTCCGGCGGCAGCTGCAGCTGCGCCAAATCCTGCCGACGATACGCGATGCCCGCGTCGGCGGTCATCTCCCGCGCCTTGGCCAGCATTTTTTCCGAGACGTCCAGCCCCAGTACGCTGGCTGCACCCTGTTCGCGCGCGCTGCGGCAGAACCAGCCGTAGCCGCAGCCGAGATCAACCACGCTTTTGCCCTGCAAATCCGGCAGGATGCGGCGGATGGCGGGCCATTCCGGCGCGCCGTCCAGGCCGTGCTGCGAGCGGCTGAGCTGCGCATAGCCGTCGAAAAAGGCCTGATTGTCATAGATGTTTTGCGTCATGATGACTCCTTGGGATGAATGCCGCTGCCATACCCTGCATATTGCTGCATAATTCTACGCTGACAACATGAATAACGGGAATGATGATGGACATGATTTCGGTGCGGCAAGCGCCCGAGCTGGCGCCGCGCGCCATTGCGTATTTTCAGCGGCACTGGGCCACGGCAGAGACGCTGATGATGTATGAAGACGCCATCAACCGCAGCCTCGGCGCCGCCAACCCGCTGCCGCAGTGGTACCTGCTGATGGAAAATGACCAAATCCTCGGCTGCGCGGGGCTTATCACCAACGACTTTATCAGCCGTGGGGAGTTGTATCCCTGGCTGTGTGCGCTCTATGTAGAGGAAGCGCAGCGCGGCCGGGGCCACGGCGCCAAACTGATTGAGCATGTGGCGGCGGAAACCCGCCGACTGGGCTTCCCGCAGCTGCACCTGTGCACCGATCTGGAGGGGTATTACGAGCGCAGCGGCTTCGTTTACAACGGGCTCGGGTATCACCCCTGGGGCGAAGCCTCGCGGGTCTATTCGCGGGCGTTGTGATCGCCGCCGGGTGTGCGTAAGACAAACCTGACTTTTCTTTTCGTTCACCTCATCGCGCATCGCGGGTTACACTGGCCGCTTGTTCGCCACCGACCGGGTTAATTCGCCGCCGCGATGAGAGTGTCACGCCAGCTACAGCAACGCTTTACCGCCTGCATCGCCATTATGGCGGTGCTGTTGCTGTTTGTGGCGCCGGTGGTGTCGAAATCGCTGATGCACCACCAGATGATGGGCGGCATGGCGCAGACGGACGCCGCTATGCCGCACGACATGCACGCGATGGCGATGCCCGCCGCCGAGCATGCCGGCCACCACGGCATGGATCCTGCGGAAATGATTTTCTGCGGTTATTGCGAGCTGCTGATCCACGTGCCGCTGCTGCTGTGGACATTCGTCCCGCTGCTGTGGCTGATGGCGCGCATCGCGCGCCTGCCTAGCGCGCCGCGCATCGTTTCTCCGCCCATTCGGCGCCTTGTTCTGCGGCCGAGCCCGCGCGGGCCGCCCGGCCAACCGTTTTTCCCTATTGCTTGATCATGGGTAACGCCGTCCGTATCGCTGCGGACGGTTTGCCTGCGCGCACAGTTTGAAAAACGAGAAAGGCCATGTCTTCCATAACCAAAACTCCACCTGCCGCATCGCCGCGTGGCGCGATGCTGAACCTGATCAGACGGCTGCATTTTTATATCGGCCTGCTGGTCGCTCCTTTTATTCTGGTCGCTGCATTGACCGGCACGCTGTATGTGTTGACGCCGCAGCTTGAAGAGGCGCTGTATCGCGATGCGCTTTTCACCGAACCGCACGGGCAGGCGAGATCGCTGGCTGACCAGATCGCCGCCGCCCGCCGCGCGGTGGGTGACGAGGCGCGCATTTACGCCGTGCGCCCGGCACCCGGCGCAATGGACACCACGCGCGTACAGTTCGCGGGTGCCGATCTGGGTGCTTCCGAGTCGCGCGCGCTGTTTGTCGATCCTTATACCCTGGCGATCAAGGGCGATATGACGGTGTACGGCACCTCCGGCGTGCTGCCGCTGCGCACTTGGCTGGACAAGCTTCACAGCAGCCTGCTGCTCGGCGATCTGGGGCGTAACTACAGCGAGCTGGCGGCCTCCTGGCTGTGGGTGGCCGCGCTGGGCGGCGTGGCGCTGTGGTTGGCGACGCGGCCGAAGCGCAAGCTGAAAAGGGCGAAAGGGGGCTTTGCCGCCAGCCGCCATTGGCATATCACGCTGGGCGTGGCGTTGCTGGCCGGGCTGCTGTTCTTCTCGGCTACCGGGCTGACCTGGTCGCAGTGGGCCGGCGGCAACATCGACGCGCTGCGGGCCAACCTGGGCTGGCTGACGCCGCAGGTCAACACCAGCCTGCAGGCCGATGCACCGCAGACGCCGGCCGATCCGCACGCCGAGCACCACGGGATGATGCCGGGCATGAAGATGGGGCCTGCCGCGCAGAGCAATGCGCTGAACGGCGACTGGGATCGGGCGCTGCACGCTGCGCGCGCCGCTGGAATAGGCGCCGCCAAGGTCGAGCTGCGCCAGCCGAAAGGCGAGGGCAAAGCCTGGACGGTAACCGAAGTGGATCGCAGCTGGCCAACGCAGGTGGACGCGGTTGCCATCGCACCGCAAAGCTTCGCCGTCATCGATCAGGTGCGGTTCGACACCTTCCCGCTGATCGCCAAGCTGACCCGCTGGGGCATCGACGCCCACATGGGCATTCTGTTCGGCTTGCCGAATCAGCTGCTGCTGGCGGCGTTCGGCCTTGGGCTGTGCTTGATGATTGCGTTGGGTTACCGCATGTGGTGGATCCGCCGCCCGGCGGCAGGGGCGCAGCATCCGGTGCATACGCTGGTCGCCGCCTGGCTGGCGCTTTCCCTACCGGCGCGTGCCGTCACGCTGCTGGTGGCTTCCGTACTGGGGTATTGCCTGCCGGTGATGGGCGTGAGCCTCGCGGCGTTGCTGCTGGTGGACGTGTGGCGCTGGCGCGGCCAGCGGCAAGGCCTTCAGAACGAAACGCCGGAAGCGGCCGCCCGCCGCGCCGAGGTGCGCAAGTTCCGCGCGGCGGTGGCGACGGTGGCGCTGGCGGTCGGCTGCGTGATGGGCCGAGCGATCCTTGGCGGCACTGTCGAGCAGTTTCAGCTGCCGATCGGCGACTGGAGCGCCCAGATGGTGATCATGCAGAGCCTGATGGTGCTGCTGTATACGCTGGTGTTCACCCTGCTGCTTTCCATTCCGCTGTGGTATTTCTTCCTGGGGGAGAACGAGGGGCGGTGAGGTAGCGTCCGGCATGCCTGCGGGCATGCCGGATATTTGGGAATGGGGTTTAAGCGAGTATCATCGCCTGTACGGTGCAACTGAAGAATGTGTGAATTGGTAATCGCTCCCTGGTTTGGTTATTCTCTGAGCTGGACACATTTTGCTTAAGGAAAGTGAATGGACGCAAAGCAAGTTGCATATGGAATTTTGGATGGAATTTCGACTATTCCCAGCGGGATGTATCATGGCGTCGTTCGCACTTGGCAGGGGGCTGGATTGGCTGGTAGTAGCCTCAAGACTAGAAACCAAGAAGAAACAGAACGTTTCGCCCGTATGGTTAAGTCGATGGGTAACAGTGAAGAACCCTTACGACGCCTGATTACTATTGTGATCACTGATTTCTATCAGAAATTAGACGCTAGCGGTAAAGAATCCATCAATAATAAACTAGCCTATGGTGCCGGTCGTCTTGGTGGACGAACTGGGGGCCAATTTGCATTGGCGCAATTTGCGGCTCACATGATGCTAAGGAAAGCGACCTCTGCATTGGCGTATAAACAATTTGTACGCTTTGGCGCTTCGTTCACTCTCAACCTTGTAATGTTACAGGGACTTATCGAAGAGGCAGCCCAAGCATCCCGACGAATGCAAGTTAAGTTTCCTCAAACATACCGGAAGGTGTCGGCGTTAAATTTAGATATGGCATATTTCTTGGTTGAGGAGCAACTAGAGCCTTATCTCCAATTCATTAACAGTCACCCTATGCTTTGTAAAGGTATTCAGAATGAACTCTGCAAAATCCTCTCTAACCAGAAAACTCACTAAGTATATAGGGTTAGGTGCTTCGCATGCTTTGGAAGCGATAGTAACCGGCGTTTGCGCGATTGCTGCTTTCGTGTCGCTGTTCTTACTTGATGGGGCAGTGATGAAGGTTGCTGGCTTTGTTGGGTTCTTCGTTGCCGGCTATCTAATCACCCTGGCGATTGCATGGCTGCGTGGGGAGCGGTAACAAAGTGGCGACGTAATTTTCTTGTCGCCATTGCAAAGATTCCACTGTGCCAATCATTTCATCTACTGCATTCCCAAGGCTTTCGGGGGGGCTGTTTTTTACTGGATCTGAGCGGAGCCGCCAGGGAAACTGTGTCGTTAGTGGATTGGTGGTCCGATTAGGCAGGCAGCTCATCATACACTTAATCATCGATTCCATCCCTCATTGGTTCGAGCGGACACGAATCAGTCAGCACAACATTACATCAGACACAACATACATTAACCAGAGTGAACAACTCATTAGGAATAACAACAACCGCTTTAAACTCAGCAAGAAATATAGTAGACCAACAGACTCAAAAGTTAAAAGCTGCAAAAATACTCAACAGATTTAAAAAAACAATACAATAAAGAACTAATCAAAAATTATAATCAAAATGGCTTCAATATTTGGCGTGATAAATCTGATAGCGGTTCTATTGATAGGATGCTTGATCATGCAGAAACAGCAAACTAAGCCACAAATGAATTTAGACTCAAGAGCGGTAGTCGTTTCAATAGAAGGACAACTAAGATCGAAGGGATAAGAGAAAGGTTAAATATAAAAAACTATTTTACAGGCAGGAGGTAAATAAAAAACTGATTGAAAAATATATAAAGGAAAAGTCATATTTTTGGTTGATTATGAAAAGATATTTAAGTATAACTTAAAAGAAATCCTTGAAAAATAACAGGTGAAATTATATTTTGAAGAGGTAAGTAAAATAGAGGGTAACCGATTTAATACAAAATAAAAGAGGCGTCAAACCTCTTTTATAATGGTGTTTTTGTAGTGTGATTTTTGTTCTACTTCTTTAATTTATTTATTGTTTCCCTTCCGTATTTTTTTTCCATTGCAGCCACAAATGAAGGTTCAATGTAATGTGCGAAAGCTAACAAGCCCTTCAACTTGTCCACGGCTTTCTGATCTAATTTATCATAAGAAAAACGATGAATTGCTGACGATATTAATCTTTTTCTTTCTCGCCCAAGTGAGATGTTATCATTGTTCGAGATTGTTATACCCGTAATATGTCGATTATGAGCTTTCGAAGAAAGAATGGTTTTATCATTATTTAAAGATATAGAGTCTCTGAACAGATCGATTAAAACTTTCCTTATTAAATTGTCAAATCCAATAAGTGTATTCTTTATATTTGTCGAAAATGTCATATCATCAGCATATCTTGTGAATGTTATCTCTCTATTCAGACACTCTGTTTCAATAATTTTATCAAATGAGTGCATTATTACATTGGAGATAAACGGTGAGCTGGGTGCTCCAACACTTAATTTTAAACTTGATTTTCTATGCTCACGATAGAACAAACAGTTTGATATAATAGAGGCATTGTCTTTATCAAAATCAATATTGTTTCTTTTACATTCAGCAAAAAATATTTCAGGTGTTAACGAATTGAAAAAGTTGGATAAATCCAGTTTTAACAAATAACTATTTTTTGAGTGCATGAGCGCATTTTCTTTGATTCCTCGCCCAGATCTATAAGCATAAGCACAATCATGTACAGGCAGTATATCAGATAGTTCTTTAATAATAATCCGTTGAATGAATTTCAGCTCCTTTGAAGGGTGCGCAATTTTACGCTTTTCATTGGAGTTTCTTTTGTTGATTTCATAAGTCTTATATCTATAGGGAGCTGTGGCAATAAAAATATTAATGAGATCATCACTTAAAAAAAGTGTGCTTTGTAAAAGCTTGCGTAATGATTTTAGATTATTTGTCATTTTCTTCACCATACTTGGCTAATACACTAAGGCGTCGTTGTTCTTTATCCTTTAAATTAAAGGCGAGTTCTTGCTTTAAATTTATTTTATTTTTTGTTTTGTCGAATTGTTTTTTATCTGAATAAGAACCAAATTTTATGTAGTTATCATTAGCCAGCTTCTTTGGTGGGAAGAAATATGCATTTGAACTTCTTTTCTTTTTTTGTATTAGCTCTAATGTGAGTAGTAGGTAGATTAATTGAGAAAGACGTTTTTGCGGGATCTTAATTTGAAAAGACAAAAGAACTGATTCAATTTCAGAGATTTGAACAGGAAAGCAGATATTTATTATCTCAAGTATAAGCATACATAGATGGCCGTCATCATTTTTCCTGAATTTTTCAATCTTATTTTTACTGTTAACTCTTGAAAGAATATCTTCGCAAATTTCGCCCCACACTGATGTGTCAAACTTTCCCTTTTCGGCATCATATGGGTATGTGAGTACTGCTTCATTTACATAAGTGGATATTCTTTTTAGTGGCCCTAAAAAAATAAATGAGTCTTCGCTCTCAACATGATCTTCTGGTGCAATAACACAAATTTTATCATATAAGTTTTCGAAAGAAGAAAATATCCCTAACTCAACTAATGATCCGGGGCTTTCGAGAAATAGAAGAACTTGTGATGATATTTTTGCGATGTCGTGCTCGAAATGAAGCAAATCATCATACTGACCTGACTCAATATAGTCTTTGAAAGATTCAGCCATCCTTAGGCAATTATGAAACTCTTCATGTTCAGTAGCTGTATAAGCGTATAGCTGTCCGCGCATACTTGTAGGAATGGGTTGTCTTACATCTACAAGCCCACCACAAACAAATATTAAATTTAGGCTGTTATTAATGACAGTGAAATTTTCAACTTCAAGATTTTTAAATGTATCTTTTATAATTTGTTCGTACATCTAATTGTCCAAATAAAAAAAGAGACCTAAGTCTCTTTTTAACTCTTTACTAAAGGATGCGGCGGATGCAAATCGGCCGATCGTGTGAGTGAGCGAGCAGGATCGGCCGATTTGCATCTGACGCAACCCTAAATCTAAACAATAAGTTAGTGTCTGGCGAAACGCCCGACAAGGCTATTTAACTAAAGCCCATACGCTAAAGAGTTTTTCTTTTATAGCATGATGAGTGGCGATGTTCAAACTTTTTTGCCTAACAGAACGACTAAGTGACAGGCATCTCCTTCCTAACTAGCACCTTTGTCTGTAAAGACCTTAGTCTTAGCTGTTTAGGATGGGCTGCCACCACGGCGGTGGCCGGCAGCATAATGGAGAAGATCGGCAAAATCCGCAGCAACATAGCGGCAGCGCGTCAGGAAGTGATCGCCCCGGTGGTGTGGGTGGGGAGCCAGCAAATCAACGTGATGGCCTTGATGCTGGAAACGCTGGAGGAGGAGCTGGCGCAGCAGACTGCCGCACACACCCACAGCAACACCGGCGCACCGCAGAACGCGGGGGCAATCAGCGCCGCCGACACGAAGTCCAGCCAGCTGAAAGCCAAATACGCGCCAGTGATTGGGTAGGGCTAAATATTGATCGCCAGCACCGATCAATAATGAGTAATTGATCTACACAACCAATTATCATTTGAGCGCGTAACCGTGTCGAAATTGAACAAATAAGAAAGCCAGCACCAGGAAACACCAGCCCGCCACGCGCGGGCTGTTTTAATGTTTTGATCTGATCTGATATGAAGGTGATGGTGAGCTTACGTGAACGTCCGGCACGTGCTGAAAGCAGACCTATACTAATCCTGTAAGGTGACACTTAAGCGTGTCAGAACTGCGCAATAACCACCTTCACTTTTCCTTCCGCATCTTTAGATTCCAGATCGGTTTTCACACCCAAAGGATTATTTATGTAGCAATCTGGGTCATATACAAACAAAATCAGCGTATCGCAGTCCTGATGAGCGCGGTAGCGCGCCATATCAATAAGCAACTCCCCGCCAACTTTACCGGCTCCCAGCGACTCACGGGTTTTCTTCACCTCGATCACAATTTTCTCGTTTTTCAAAAGAAAGTCCTGTCTTGAGGCTGCGCCCGCAAAGCTGGGGGTATACTCTTCCGCCCTTATATCATTAAAGTGAAGCGTCAGCAGCGCATAAACCATATCCTGTACGTCATACTCATCATTAACTTCAAGCGGCGCACGACCGTTGTGCCGTCTCTTCAACTGGCGAACAAAGGCTGGAAACCTGTTAAGAATATTAAGTACAAGGCTCAGCGCTGAACTTTCTTGAAGCGTATTCGTACTGACCGTAGAGTGCGCAAGATCATCTCTCGCCGCATCAAACAACGGCTTATAACTTCTTATCAGGGTCTTGTAATTACTAAACCAACTGTCGCTTGCAGTATTAAAGTCATTGTAATAATCAGAGTCTTTTCCGTAGCTGTCCTCTATTAACTTTTTCACTCTGGAGATCCAGTTTTGATATTTACCGGAATCAACATAAGTTTCCATACTGTGATTGAGAACGCTCCGCTCAGTATACTTTGTGGAAATGAGCGCCTCATAATCTTTCTCAAGCGCCTTAAATCTTTCTTCCAGTTGTTGGTTTGTCATGGTGTCTTCCGGGCTGCATAGTCGAGTAACAAGGTTTAGCATATAGAAACTCTACCATACTTAACCTTCTTTTCTTCATACTGGAGTCAACAGTCATTCTATCCAGTGCCCCCAGTGATCCTACCCGCTGCGGCATTCCCCTGTCCGATCGAAGGAATGAGACAGGACAAAACCGCCCGGAAATGCGGCACTGTCCAGTGCCGTACGCGCCCAAATCCGATTTATTTACTTCATAGCTTTTCAGTAAGGAATGAATAAATATTTTATTTTCTGCTGTGATTAGTATCGGACGGTGCTATGTCTGCTCTTCGTTCAAAGCTGACGTCGAGATGTTACAGTTCGTGGCAACCCTTGACCAGTAAACACCAGACCGCCCCATCCGGATATTTTCATGCCAGCAATCTGGCTGCCTGTAAGCCATTTTGAGCCGCTTTCTAGCCCGGCTACATATCACTGTGAATAAATTCGATCACCGCAGCAGCGTGCCGCCAGCGCGGCAGAAATCCCACGAAATAAACACCTTGCCCACGAAAACGGCACTACACCGCACCCGCCTGCGCAATTTGGATCAGGAAATTTTTTCAGTTCTGATTTTCTACAAAACACCCCGCCGAGCCGCGCCACGCCTGGGGCTTTGCGAGCAATCCCAAACTGAAAAGATTGAAAAGAATTTCAGTGTTTTTCAGTTTTCGGATCACGCAGTGTTATGGGTGTGAATCACAATGCATTGAAAAATATGGGATAAATATAAATTACGTGGATCGCGGATCGTTTGGAGTGGATCGCGCGGAAAAGTCGCCAGCACGCGGCGAGCCAGGTGTGGCAAGGGTTTTGGGGGATGAATCTGTGTCGATGGAACTGAAATTTATGTAACCAAACCAAAACACCAGACGAGCAGGCAAACAAAGGCGACGTAGGCGAAAAAATGGGGGAAATAGTGAAACCCGATGATAGGGGTATCAAAAAATCTAGGTGCTAATGTTTTGATTTCAAACCAAATGCATTTCCAGTAACCACGTTTAAGTGGTGTTACTGACCCATTATTAATATTTGAAGCAACCGGGCCAAAGTGTACGCATAGTGCACTGTCGTTTGTGTCATTGCCAAAATAGTGAAACATGAACAAACGACTAAAAAACATGCGTTTATAAAATATATGGTTGTCAGGAGCTGCCTGTGGAATTTCTGAATGATCCCACCCCCACTTATGCACCCCGACAGCACCAGGCAAACCAAAGAGTTTAGGGGGAAATATTGAGCGGGCAAGTGTAGATGCATTGACGCTTTTGAGTAACAAATCATCAATTGCGGGTTTGTTAGCGGTACGGGAGAGCACGAAAAAACGCTGCCAACTGAAAGCCCAAAATGCGATCAGTATGATGGGAGCTATACGAAGAGAAGTAATTCTTAATCCCAGACTCCCGATCGGGATCGAGTCAGCGAAAGATGCCCAGCCCCCTAAAAAGAGAATGAGGCCAGCAGAGGATAGGATTAATCGTGTGCTGGCTGCTTTAATATCTTCCATACCCACCTGCATTTGGCTGTCGCCATTTTGCCGCCACTTGTAAGAAAAAGGGGCTACGCTTTCACGTAACCCCTTGTTTTATTTGGTGGAGCTGGCGGGAGTTGAACCCGCGTCCGAAATTACTACACCGTCGGCACTACATGCTTAGTCCAATCTTTACATTCGCCGGCCAGCTGCGGATGGACACGCTACTGACAGACTAGCCTGATTGAGTTTAACGCTTCAGCCCCAGGCAGGACATCCACGCGATCTCTTTTGGGTTTGACCTCTCTTGATCCCCGTCCTAAGAGCGGAGGCTAGGGAGAGAGGGCTCTAAGCAGGGTATTAAGCTGCTAAAGCGTAGTTTTCGTCGTTTGCGACTATTTTTTTGCGGCTTTTTACGAGGCCAACCGCCCCTCGGCATGCTCCTAGGGCTTCGCAAATCCCGTCGAATCCAGAATCAGCCCCAAGTAACTTTGTGCAGTATACCAGAAGTCTACTTCGATAAGCCAGCGGCTTAACGATTGGCGTGCTTCATGATACGGGCTTTCGCCGTCTGCCATTCGCGATCTTTGATGTCATCGCGTTTGTCGTGCTCTTTCTTGCCTTTGGCTACGCCGATCTTGATCTTGCTCCAGGCATTTTTCCAATACAGGGACAAGGCCACCACGGTGTAGCCATCGCGGTTGACGCGGCCGAGCAGGGTATCCAGCTCGCGTCGTTTCAGCAGCAGTTTACGGGTACGCGTCGGATCGCACACCACATGCGACGAAGCCACGTTGAGCGGGGTGATGGTGGCGCCAAACAGATAGGCTTCACCGTCACGGAACGTCACGTAGCTGTCGCTGAGGTTGGCTTTGCCTGCACGCAGCGATTTAACTTCCCACCCTTGCAGCGACAGGCCCGCCTCGAACTCTTCTTCAATGAAGTATTCGAAACGCGCGCGCTTGTTTTGAGCAATGGTGGCGGAACCGGGTTTGTGTGCTTTTTTCTTTGTCATAGTGCGTTCATTATACTGGATGCTTCAGCGAAAGAAATCCTTTCCCGTTCAGCACCTGCGCAATTTTTCGCATTTTTGGCGCCCTCATCCCTTAGCAGATTTTTTGTTTGCCGCCAGATAAATGGTATTATCTGTACGTTTTATGTCTCACAGGAAATGATATGCCCCAGATCAGTCGGTCTGCATTAGTGCCGTTCAGCGCCGAGCAGATGTATCAGTTGGTTAACGATGTTCACTCTTATCCCGATTTTCTGCCAGGTTGCACCGGCAGCCGGGTGCTTAACGCTACCTCCAACGAAATGACCGCCGCGGTGGACGTCGCCAAGGCCGGTATCAGCAAGACCTTCACCACGCGCAATACGCTGCTGGATAACCAGAGCATCAATATGCAGCTGGTCGATGGCCCGTTCCGCAAGCTGATGGGCGGTTGGCAGTTCACGCCGCTGAGCGAAGAGGCCTGCAAGGTGGAGCTGCACCTGGACTTCGAGTTCACCAACAAACTGATTGAGCTGGCGTTCGGCAAGGTGTTCAAAGAGCTGGCGGGCAACATGGTGCAGGCATTCACCCAGCGGGCGAAAGAGGTCTACAGTGTCTGACATCCAGGTCGAGGTGGTGTACGCCTTGCCGGAGCGCCAGTACCTGCGCAAGGTGAAGCTGGCCGAGGGCAGCAGCGTCGAGCAAGCGATCCAGGCTTCGGGCCTGCTGGAGCTGCGCCAGGATATCGATCTCAAGAGCAACAAAATCGGCATCTACAGCCGCCCGGCCAAGCTGGGCGATACGCTGAACGACGGCGACCGGGTGGAGATCTACCGGCCGCTGATAGCCGATCCGAAAGAGCTGCGCCGGCAACGGGCAGAAAAGGCAAAAAAATAAGGCGCTATAAGCGCCTTATTTTTTATCTGAAACTGATTTTCTCTTCCGCGTTGCAGCCTGCGACTGTCATGAGGAACAGCATGCCCCCTCATGGGCCGGAAGAGCGGCGCCGATTACTTGGTCAGCGCCGGTTTGTTCTGGATATCGGTCAACACGCCTGCGCTGTCGAAGGTCAGCGTCAGCGTCTGCTGGGTGATGTCTTCATGGCCAGGCTGCTGGCGGAACACATAGAACCACGTCTGAGTTCCGAACGGGTCTTGCAGCATTGGGGTGCCCAATGTGTAAGCGACCTGTTGCTGGGTCATCCCTTTCTGAATTTTCGCCACGTCGGTCGACGTCAGGTAGTTCCCCTGGTTGATGTCAGGACGATAAACCACCTTTTCAAAAGTAGAACAGCCTGCAGTCAGCATCACAAGAACTACAGCGGCGGCAGTCAGCGTTTTACAGCGCATAGTAATCACATTCCTTTAGGGCATAGGATGCCGATGATAATAGACCTTGCGGCAGTTGGAAACCTTTATACCCTTCATCTTTCAAGTTGCGACGCGTTGGCTTTCTTTCAGCACCTCAAGCGCTTGGCCTGTTTCAGGCCGTTGAGGAGGCTTAGGATCGCCGCCGCGCTGCACTTTAGATATCTTTCGGGTCTACAGCGTCACTGTCAGACCGCAGGAAAGTGAAAAAGTTGAGCTTTTTTATGCCGCCAGCAGTTCTTTGGCGTTCGCCAGCGTATTGCGGGTGACTTCGCTGCCGCCGAGCAGGCGCGCCAGCTCCTGCAGCCGGGCGCGTTTATCCAGCGGCGCCATCTGGGTTTCGGTGACCGTGCCGTCGGTCTGCTTGCTGACGAACAGGTGCTGATGCCCGCATCCCGCCACCTGCGGCAGGTGGGTCACGCACATCACCTGGGTGGATTCGCCGAGCTGGCGCAGCAGGCGGCCGACGATGGCGGCGGTCGGGCCGCTGATACCCACGTCCACCTCATCGAAGATCAGCGCCGGGGTTTCCATCTTGCGGGCGGTGATCACCTGAATCGCCAGCGCGATGCGTGACAGCTCACCGCCGGAGGCGACCTTCGCCAGTGGCTGCAGCGGCTGCCCCGGGTTGGTGGAGACGCAGAACTCGGTGCGGCTGGCCCCTTCGGCGCTCAGATGCTGCGGCTCGAAACGCACGTCGATGTTGAACTTGCCGTGCGGCATGGAGAGCGCCTGCATGCTGTCGGTGATGAGCGTGGTCAGCTCGGCGGCGTAATGCAGACGTTTCTGATGCAACTGTTCCGCCAGCGCCAGCGCCTGCTGGTGATGCAGGGTGACCGCCTCGTTCAGGTGCTCATGGTCGCTTTCCTGCTGCGACAGCAGCTGCTGTTCATCCAGCAACTGCTGATGCAGCTGCGGCAGCTCTTCCGGCGCAACCTGGTGTTTGCGCGCCAGGCTGATTTGGCGCGACAGGCGCTGTTCCAGCTCGTGCAGGCGGTTGGGATCGAGATCCATGCGATCGGCGTAGTGGCGCAGCTCGTCGCTGGCTTCGCTGATCTGGATAGAGGCCTCTTCCAGCATGTCCAGCAGGCCGCTGAGCTTGTCGTCCAGCCCGGCCAGCTCGAGCAGCAGGTGCTTGGCGCTGTAAAGCTGGCTGAGCATGTTGCTTTCGTCGCTGTCGGCCAGCAGCTGCAGCGCCTGCTGGCTGAGGGTCAGCAGCTGGCCGCTGTTGGCCAGGCGCTTGTACTCGGCGTCGGTCTGTTCGAACTCGCCGGCCTGCGGCGCGAATTCGTTCAGCTCTTTCAATTGGTATTGCAGCAGCTGCTTGCGCGCTTCGCGCTCGATGGACTGCTGCTGATGGTGCGCCAGCTCGCGGCAGCTTTGGTGCCAGCGTTGGTAGGCCTGGCTCATCGCCGCCAGCAGGGCGGGTTCGTCGGCGTAGGCGTCGAGCAGCGCTTTTTGGTGCTCCGGTTTGAGCAGCAGCTGATGGGCGTGTTGGCCATGGATTTGAATCAGGCGTTGCCCCAGCTCGCGCAGCTGCGACAGCGGCACGGCGGTGCCGTTGATAAAGCCGCGCGAACGGCCGTCGGCGTTGATCACCCGGCGCAGCAGGCATTCGTTGCTGTCGTCCAGCTGGTTCTGTTCCAGCCACTCGCGCGCGGACGGGGTGTCCGCCAGCGAGAAGCGGGCGCAGATGTCGGCGCGGGCGGCTCCCAGGCGCACCACGTTGCCGTCGGCGCGGTTGCCGAGGCACAGCCCCAGCGCATCGATGGCGATGGATTTGCCGGCGCCGGTTTCACCGGTGATCGCCGTCATACCCGGTTGAAAATCGATTTCCAACTCACGAACGATAGCAAAGTTGCTGATGGTTAATTGCGCCAGCATGGGAACCTTCCTGTGTATAAACACATAACTGTAGTTTCATACAGTATAAACTGGTTTTATATACAGTAAAGTGGCCGGCGCAGATTTTAGAACAATTTTTTCGACCAGCCCAGTTTGGTGCTTAACGTGTTGAAATAGCTGTAGTCCTTTGGGTGAATCAGGTTCAGGTGGAAATCGCTGCGGCGGATCAGCACTTCTTCGCCTTCCTGGATCGGCAGCGCGATCTGGCTGTCGCAGCTGATCTCCAGATCGCTGCCGATCTGCGAAAACTTCAGGCGGATAGTGCTGTCGCCGTTGATCACCAGCGGCCGGGCGGAGAGGGTATGCGGGAACATCGGCACCAGCGCGATCGCCTCCAGCGACGGGGTGAGGATCGGTCCGCCGGCGGAGAGCGAGTAGGCGGTGGAGCCGGTCGGCGTGGCGATGATCAGGCCGTCGGAACGCTGCGAGAAGGCGAAGCGATCGTCGATGTACACCTCGAATTCGATCATGTGCGCCACTTTGCCGGGGTGTAGCACCACTTCGTTGATGGCGGTGCTGATGCGGCACTGCTGGTGCTCTTTATGCACGATGGTTTCCAGCAGGAAACGCTGTTCGTCGATGTATTCGCCTTCCAGCACGTCCGCCAGCTGCTGCAGGGCGTTGTCGGGATCGAGATCGGTGAGGAAGCCGAGGTTGCCGCGGTTGACCCCGATCACTTTGATGTCGTAGCGCGCCAGCACGCGCGCGGCGCCGAGCATGTTGCCGTCGCCGCCGACCACAACCGCCAGGTCGGCGCGCTGGCCGATATCCGCCAGGCTGCCGGTGACGGCGTCTTTCAGCCCCAAATCATGAGCGATCTGGCGTTCGACCATCACCGAATAGCCGCGGGCGACCAGCCAGTGGAACAGCATCTCGTGGGTTGCCAGCGCTGAAGGGTGACGCGGGTGGCCAACAATGCCAATACAGGCGAATTTTTTATTCATTTGTTGTGATTTTCCTCACCGGGAGCCGTTTATGCCCCACATTGTGACCGGTTGACTTGAAACCCCGGTTTTGATCCCCATAATAAGCCAAGTTGCGAGATTAATGCTAAAACGCGGAGATATTCATGAGTAGTAAAGAACAGAAGACGCCAAACGAGCAAGTCTCGGAAGAAATGGAACAACACGCTCATCACGAGGATACGCTGCCGGAAGCGGCGGAAGGCGTCGATCTGCGCGATGCGCGTATCGCCGAACTGGAAGCCCAACTGGCGGAAGCTCAGCAGCACGAGCGCGACAGCCTGCTGCGCGCCAAAGCCGAAGCGGAGAACATCCGCCGCCGTGCCGAACTGGACGTCGAGAAAGCGCACAAGTTCGCCCTGGAGAAATTCTCCGGCGATCTGCTGCCGGTGATCGACAACCTGGAGCGCGCGCTGGATCTGGCAGATAAAAACAATCCGGAACTGGCCGCGATGATCGAAGGCATCGAGCTGACGCTGAAATCGCTGCTGGACGTGGTGCGTAAGTACGGCATCGAAATCGTCGGCGACGTCAACGTGCCGTTCAACCCGGAAGTGCATCAGGCGATGAGCATGATGGAATCCGCCGATCATCAGCCGAACCACGTGATGATGGTGATGCAGAAAGGCTATACGCTGAACGGCCGCCTGCTGCGCCCTGCGATGGTTGCGGTCTCCAAAGCCAAGGCGTAATCGCCCCGGCAACGGCATAAAGAAAGGCACCCGAGGGTGCCTTTTTTGTCTCTGGACTACGCCTGCGGCAGGCGCGGCATCCAGTCGATCGGCGTGAGCCCTTGCTGCTCCAGCAGCTGATTGGCCTGCGAGAAGTGGCGGCAGCCGAGGAAACCGCGGTGCGCGGAGAGCGGCGACGGGTGCGGCGCCTTCAGCACATGGTGGCGGTTGCGGTCGATAAAGTTGCCTTTCTTCTGCGCGTGCGAGCCCCACAGCAGGAACACCACGCCTTCACGGTTCTCGTTCAGGGCGGCGATCACTTTGTCGGTAAAGGTTTCCCAGCCCAGGTTGGCGTGCGAGTGCGCGCGGCCGCCTTCCACCGTCAGCACGGTGTTGAGCAGCAGCACCCCCTGTTCGGCCCAGCTTTGCAGGTAGCCGTGATCCGGGCGTTCGAAACCGGGAATATCAGTCGCCAGCTCTTTATACATGTTCACCAGCGACGGCGGCGCCGGCACGCCGGGGCGCACCGAGAAAGAGAGGCCGTGCGCCTGATTGGGGCCGTGATACGGATCCTGGCCGAGGATGACGACTTTGACGTCCGCCAGCTCGGTATAGCGGAAAGCGTTGAACACGTCCTTCTGCGGTGGATAAATGGTCTTACCGGCCTGGCGTTCAGCGGCAACAAAGGCGAGCGTTTCAACAAAATAGGGCTGCTCTTTCTCTTTGCCGATCACGTCATGCCAGGTGAGGGAGGTGGCCATAAACGCTCTCCTTTGTTTTCTTTAGCAATTCATGGGCTATAGCTTACCGTGTCGGCTCGCGCAGCGAAACCCGCTTTTCATTTCTCGCCGCTGCGTCTTATGCAATTAATTTTGAAAATTTACAAAAATAATTGGTTTTTGCCGCAGTGGGAAAATTGATATAAAACATAAATTTGCTCCTTCACGCCTTGTGCCTACCCGGTAAAAATTGACTTTAATCAAGGAACTGGCTTGGTCAGGCTGGTATACAGAACAACAAGACAACAATGGTTTTACCAAATGGCCGAAACCAGAATTGGGTTTTCTCACGACGTGAATTTTTACGCCCTTGTACGGAGGCAACATAATGATTACCGGTATTCAAATTACCAAAGCGAACGACCAGGCGCTGGTGAATTCTTTCTGGCTGCTGGACGATGAAAAAGCGGAAGCTCGCTGCGTGTGCGCCAAGGCCAACTACGCGGAAGATCAGGTTGTCGCGATGAGCGATCTGGGCCAGATCGAATACCGTGAAGTGCCGCTGGAAATGCAGCCGACCGTGCGCGTGGAAGGCGGCCAGCACCTGAACGTCAACGTGCTGCGTCGCGAAACCCTGGAAGACGCGGTCAAGCACCCGGAAAAATACCCGCAGCTGACCATCCGCGTGTCCGGCTATGCGGTGCGCTTCAACTCCCTGACGCCGGAACAGCAGCGCGACGTTATCGCCCGCACCTTTACCGAAAGCCTGTAATTTGCGGCGCAGTCAATCAGGGAGCTTCGGCTCCCTTTTCTGCGTTTGACGGCCGAAAATCGAACGCGGATCACATTCTGCACAAAGATAAGCATTTCTAATACAGAACTCATCCGACCTGCCGATAGCTAAATCAGCACCTATTCAGGTGCTAAATAAAAAGTCTATCGACAAGGAGTCGGCATGAGTATGCCTTTAAGTTTTACCTCTGCAGTATCCCCGGTGGCCGCGATCCCTACACCGCGCGCCGCTGCCGAGACGGCGACGGCGGCGCTGCCCGCGGCAACGCCGGCAAATCCGGCGCCGGTGGCCTCTCCCTCTCAGAACACGCTCAATGCGCAGAATCTGTTGAATACGCTGGTTGGCGATATCTCCGCGGCGGCGCCGACGGCGGCGGCAGCGCCGGGCGTGACGCGGGGGCAGCAATCGCAGGAGGGGGATTATGCGTTGGCGCTGTTGGCCAAGGACGTTTATTCACTCAATGGCCAGGGTGCCGCCGGGTTCAATCGCCTGAGCGACAGCGCGCTGCTCGGTTTTGGCATCGATCCCGCCAGCCTGCACGACGCGGGCAGCGGTTTCCAGGCCGGGATTTACAGCAACGACAAGCAGTATGTGTTGGCGTTCGCCGGCACCAACGACTGGCGCGACTGGCTGAGCAACGTGCGGCAGGCGACGGGCTATGACGATGTGCAGTACAATCAGGCGGTTGCCGCCGCCAAAAGCGCCAAGGCGGCCTTCGGCGATGCGCTGGTGATCGCCGGCCATTCGCTCGGCGGCGGTCTGGCGGCCACGGCGGCGCTGGCGACCGGCACCGTCGCGGTCACCTTCAACGCGGCCGGGGTCTCGGATTACACCCTGAATCGCCTGGGTATCGATCCGGCGGCGGCGAAGAAAGATGCCGAAGCCGGCAGCATTCGCCGCTACAGCGAGCAATATGACATGCTGACCAGCACCCAAGAATCGACCTCGCTGATCCCGGACGCCATCGGCCACAACATCACCCTGGCCAACAACGATACCCTGACCGGCATCGATGACTGGCGGCCGAGCAAGCATCTGGATCGCAGCCTGACGGCGCACGGCATCGACAAGGTGATAAGCTCGATGACGGAACAAAAGCCGTGGGAGGCGAAGGCCAATGCCTGAAGGGCGTCGCTTGCGGTGGGCGCTGGCGATAGCCTTACTGGCGCTGGTCGCGGTGACCGGTTTACTGATGATGGCTAAGGAGCAACAGATGGGGCAGGAGATTTCGCCGTTTGACGGCCACAGCAATCTGGCGCTGGCTCAGGCGGTGGCGCGCGGCGATACGCAGGGCATCCGTGCGCAGGCCACGCAGGATCGTTTGCGCGAGCGGGGCGATCGGCAGGTCACGCTGTTGCAGTGGGCGGTGCTTTCGCAGCAGCCGGGTAGCGTGCAGGCGTTGCTGGATCTCGGGGCTGACCCGGCGGCGGCGGGGCTGGACGGCAACAGCGCGCTGCACACCGCGGCGATGTTGCAAGACGCGCAGTACCTGCGGTTGCTGCTGACCGAAGGGGCACCGGTGAACGTGCGCAATGCCGTTACCGGCGCCACGCCGCTCGCGGCGGCGGTGCTGGCCGGGCGCGAAGAGCAGCTGCGGCTGTTGCTGGCGGCCGGGGCGGACACCACCTTGAGCGATCGGCTGGGGGATACCCCGCTGCATCTGGCGGCGAAGATTAACGCGCCGCACCTGGCGCTGCTGTTGTTGCAGGCCGGGGCCGATGCCCGGGCGCGCAACCAGCAGGGCTTTGCGTTCCAGTTTTATTTCTCGCAAACGCCGGTGCATTTGCAGAATGACGAGCTGAAGGCGCAGTTCCGCGAACTGGATAAATGGCTGCAGGGGCACCGCCTGGCCACGCACTACGCGCAGCCGTAAACGCCCATAAAAAAACCGCCTGTACAGGCGGTTTTTTCTTAGGCAGCGGTGGTTATTCCGCGTCGCCGGCCGGTTTGGCCTTCGCCTGACGGCGTTTGCCGACGTTTTTGGCGTCGCGATGGCGCACTTTCACCTTGGCCTTTTCTTTGTTCTTCGCTTTATCTTCCGCGCGTTTGGCCAGCACTTTTTTCGACGGCTTGCCGTTGCTCTTCTCGTTCGGCACCTTGGTTTTTGGCCGCAGTTCGTCGATCACGCGCGCTTTCAGCGGCTCGTTCAGGTAACGGCCCACTTTGCCCAGCAGCAGATGGTCGTGCGCTTCCACCAGCGAAATGGCGGTGCCTTTGCGCCCGGCGCGGCCGGTACGGCCAATGCGGTGCAGGTAGGTGTCCGCTGTGCGCGGCATGTCGAAGTTGAACACGTGGGTGATATCGAGGATATCCAGGCCGCGCGCGGCAACGTCGGTGGCCACCAGCACGTTAACCCGGCCATCCATCATGCGTTTGACCGCTTCGTTGCGTTTGGCCTGCACCATTTCGCCTTCGAGATAGCAGGTGTTGATGCCCGCTTCGCGCAGCCAGGTGGCCAGCTCGTGCACGCGCTCGCGTTTGCGCACGAAGATCACCGATTTCTGCACGTCCGGCTGCTTCAGCAGGTGGATCAGCAGCGCGGTTTTGTGCTGCACGTCATCGGCGCGGTAGTACCACTGCAGGATCTTTTTGCGTTCGCGGCGCGACGGATCGGCTTCCACTTCCACCGGCTCTTTCAGAATGCGCTCGGCGAATTCGCGAATTGCTTCGCCTTCCAGCGTGGCGGAGAACAGCAGCGTCTGGTTGCGCCAGCGGGTTTCGGCGGAGATGGTTTCGATGTCCTGCGCGAAGCCCATGTCGAGCATGCGGTCGGCTTCGTCGAGGATCAGGGTTTCCACCGCACGGCAGTCGAAGTTCTCTTCTTTAATGTATTGCAGCAAACGGCCGGTGGTGGCGACCACCACGTCCTGATTTTCGCTGAACACTTCCGCGTGGTTCATGTAAGCGACGCCGCCGGTGATGGTGGCGATATCCAGCGAGGTATGAGCAGCCAATTCACGCGCCTGATCGGCGACCTGCATCGCCAGTTCACGCGTTGGCGTCAGGATCAATACGCGCGGCGGGCCGGATTTCTTGCGCGGGAAGTCCAGCAGGTGCTGCAGCACGGGCAGCAGGAAGGCGGCGGTTTTGCCGGTGCCGGTCGGAGCCGAACCTAAGACGTCGCGCCCGTCCATCGCCGGCGGGATCGCAGCGGCCTGAATGGCGGTGGGGCGATCGTAGCCTTTGTCGCGCAGCGCGTCGATCAGGCGATCATCGAGTTCGAGTTCGGAAAAAGTGGTTGCTGTCATGGTCTACCTCTACTTGGGGCGCCGATTATAGACGGGTTGGCCGCGATCTTCACCTATTTAAGCGGAAAGCCGCTCTTTTCCCGCCGATCAGATTGCCTTATGCTACGCCAGTTTTATAGCCAGGTGGTGAGTGTGAGCAAGCGATCGAAAGCCGATTTTACCCCGCGCCGCGGGGGTTTTACCTTTAAACAATTCTTTGTCGCCCACGATCGTTGCGCCATGAAAGTGGGCACCGACGGGGTGCTGCTCGGCGCCTGGGCGCCGCTGGGGCAGGCGCGCCGGGTGCTGGACATCGGCAGTGGCAGCGGGCTGATCGCGCTGATGCTGGCGCAGCGCAGCGGCGACGAAGTGACCATTGACGCGGTGGAGCTGGATGAAGCCGCCGCCGGCCAGGCGCGCGAAAATGCGGCGGCATCGCCGTGGCCACAGCGGATCCGCGTGCATGCGCAGGATATTCACCATTATGCGCAGCGGCATGCCGCTGAGTATGATCTGATCGTCAGCAATCCGCCGTATTTCGAGCCGGCGGTGGCCTGCCGCGACCAGGCGCGCCACAACGCGCGCTACACCGAAACCCTGACGCACGAGGCGCTGTTGGCCTGTGCGGCGCAGCTGCTGACGGAACAGGGGACGTTCTGCGTGGTGCTGCCGCACGATATCGGCACTGAATTCGAACGCCTGGCGCAGCAAAGCGGCTGGCACACGGCGACGAAAGTGAACGTCAGCGATCGGGCCGATACGCCGCTGCACCGGGTGCTGCTGGCGCTGACGTGGCGGGAAACGCCGCCGCAGGCGCAGGCGCTGGCGATGAAGCAGGCCGATGGCTGCTACACCGACGATTTCTGCCATTTGATCGCTGACTTCTACCTGTTCTACTGAAAAGAAAAGGGCGCCGATTAGGCGCCCTGCCGCAGCGTTTAAGGCTGTAATATGGTCGGCAGCGCTTCCGGCAGCAAATCCGGGTAGTCCAGCGTGTAGTGCAGGCCGCGGCTCTCTTTACGCGCCATGGCGCTGCGCACGATAAGCTCGGCCACCTGCACCAGATTGCGCAGCTCCAGCAGGTTGTTGGAGATGCGGAAGTGAGCGTAGTACTCGTCGATTTCCGCCTGCAGGGTGTTGATGCGGCGCAGGGCGCGCTCCAACCGCTTGGTGGTGCGCACGATGCCGACGTAATCCCACATGAACAGCCGCAGCTCGTGCCAGTTGTGCTGAATCACCACCCGTTCGTCCGCATCGTCCACCCGGCTTTCATCCCAGTGCGGCACCTGTTTGGCCTGCTGAATGAACGGCAGGCGCTGCAGAATGTCTTCCGCCGCCGACCAACCGTACACCAGGCACTCCAGCAGCGAGTTCGACGCCATGCGGTTGGCGCCGTGCAGGCCGGTATAGCTGACCTCGCCGATGGCGTACAGCCCGTCGAGATCGGTGCGGCCGTGCTGATCGACCATCACGCCGCCGCAGGTGTAGTGCGCCGCCGGGACGATCGGGATCGGCTGCCGGGTCAGATCGAAGCCCAGCGTCAGCAGCTTCTCGTGGATCATCGGGAAGTGCTGGGTGATGAACTCCGCCGGCTTGTGGCTGATGTCCAGGTACATGCAGTCGGCGCCCAGGCGCTTCATTTCATGGTCGATGGCGCGGGCGACGATATCGCGTGGGGCCAGTTCGCCGCGCGGGTCGAAATCCGGCATAAAGCGGCTGCCGTCCGGGCGCTTCAGGTAAGCCCCTTCGCCGCGCAGCGCTTCGGTCAGCAGGAAGTTGCGCGCCTGCGGATGGAACAGGCAGGTCGGGTGGAACTGGTTGAACTCCAGGTTGGCGACCCGGCAGCCGGCGCGCCAGGCCATGGCGATGCCGTCGCCGGAGGAGATGTCCGGGTTGGTGGTGTATTGGTATACCTTGGCCGCGCCGCCGGTCGCCAGCACCACCGTTTTGGCGCGGTAGGTTTCCACCCGCTCCAGCTCGCGGTTCCAGACGTACGCGCCCACCACTCGGCGGGTGCCCGGCAGGCCGATTTTGTTCGAGGTGATGAGGTCAACCGCGTTGCGGCGCTCCATCACGCAAATATTGGGGTGAGCGCTTGCTTTCCCCACCAGCGTGGTCTCTACTTCCTTACCGGTAGCGTCCGCGGCGTGCAGGATGCGGCGATGGCTGTGGCCGCCTTCGCGCGTGAGGTGATAATGCGCCTCGCCCTGCGCGTTGACCTCGGTGTCGAACAACACGCCCTGATCGATCAGCCACTGCACGCAGTGGCGCGCATTGCCGGCGATGAATTCGACGGCCTCTTTGTCGCACAGGCCGGCGCCGGCAATCAAAGTGTCATCAACGTGTGAGGCAATGCTGTCCGTCTCATCGAACACCGCGGCGATCCCGCCCTGGGCGTAAAAGGTGGCCCCCTCGCTGAGCGGCCCCTTGCTGAGAACGGTAACCTTGCAATGCTGCGCCAGGCGCAGCGCCAGTGACAGGCCTGCAGCGCCGCTGCCGACGATCAGTACATCGCTAACATGTTCAGATGATGGTTGCATAACGTATGATGTGTGCAGAAGAAGAGTGAATTTCATGTTAGCCTAACTGTCCGGGCAAAAGCCACGGATAGGGCGACATCAACAGAAAAAACAATGGCGATATGGAACTTCGTGTTCTATATGAACTCCAAGCGAGTGCTTGCTCAGGAAAATAATGTATGGCTGGCAGTACAATTTTACGCGTGGAGACGGATTTGGGGAGAGTTTACCTCGGATGAGCGAGCAGTTAACGGATCAAGTTCTGGTCGAGCGGGTCCAAAAGGGCGATCAGAAATCGTTTAACCTACTGGTAGTGCGCTATCAGCATAAGGTGGCGAGTCTCGTTTCCCGCTATGTGCCGCAGGGCGACGTGCCCGATGTGGTGCAGGAGTCGTTTATCAAGGCCTATCGCGCACTGGAATCGTTCCGTGGCGACAGCGCTTTTTATACCTGGTTGTATCGAATCGCCGTGAACACGGCAAAGAATTATCTGGTTGCTCAGGGGCGCCGTCCGCCATCCAGTGATGTGGACGCCAACGATGCGGAAAATTACGAAAGTGCGGGCGCACTGAAAGAAATTTCGAACCCTGAGAACTTAATGTTGTCAGAAGAGCTGAGACAGATAGTTTTCCGTACCATTGAGTCGCTCCCCGAGGATCTTCGCATGGCGATTACCCTGCGGGAGTTGGATGGTCTAAGCTACGAAGAGATAGCCGCCATCATGGATTGCCCGGTCGGAACCGTACGTTCGCGTATTTTCCGCGCCCGGGAAGCTATCGATAATAAAGTTCAACCGCTGATCCAGCGTTAGCAATGGCGGGCACAGGAAGGGTACTTAGGCATGCAGAAAGAAAAGCTTTCCGCTCTGATGGATGGTGAATCGTTCGACAGCGAGCTGTTGAGTTCTCTGTCGCAAGATCGAACGCTTCAACAAAGCTGGCAGAGCTATCACCTGATACGTGACACACTGCGAGGTGATGTCGGGCAAGTGATGCATCTCGACATCGCCGATCGCGTAGCCGCTGCACTTGAGAAAGAACCCGCCCGGCTGGTGCCTTCCGCCGTTCAGGAATCTCAGCCGCAGCCTCACACCTGGCAGAAAATGCCGTTCTGGGACAAAGTGCGTCCCTGGGCGAGCCAGATTACGCAAATCGGTATGGCGGCCTGCGTGTCGCTGGCGGTGATCGTCGGCGTGCAGCAGTACAACCAGCCTTCTGCGCCATCGAACGCGTCCGAATCGCCGGCCTTCACCACGCTGCCGATCATGGGCCAGGCCTCGCCGGTCAGCCTGGGCGTCCCGGCCGACAGTTTCTCCACCGGCAGCGGCCAACAGCAGCAGGTGCAGGAACAGCGCAAGCGTATCAACGCCATGCTGCAGGACTATGAACTGCAACGTCGCCTGCATTCGGATCAGCTGCAGCTTGAGCAAGGCAACCCGCAACAGGCCGCCATTCAGGTTCCCGGAACTCAGTCTTTAGGAATGCAACAGCAGTAATGAAGCAAATCTGGTTCTCCGTTTGTTTATTGACGGGCAGCCTGCTCTATTCCAGCATCGCCCCGGCGCAGCCAACTGCGTCCGGGGCGTTATTGCAACAGATGAGCAGCGCCAGCCGTTCTCTCAATTACGAGCTCGCCTACATCAGCATCAGCAAGCAGGGAATCGAGTCGTTGCGCTATCGCCATGCGGTGATCGGCAACGTGCCGCTCGGCCAGCTGCTGCATATGGACGGCCCGCGCCGCGAAGTGTTGCAGCGCGGCGGCGGGATCAGCTACTTCGAACCCGGCCTGGAGCCGTTCACGCTCACCGGCGATCACATCGTCGATGCGTTGCCGGCGATCGTCTATGCCGATTTCACCCGCCTGGCCAAGTACTACGACTTTATCTCCGTGGGCAGCACCCGCATCGCCGATCGGCCGTGTGAAGTGCTGCGCGTGGTGGCGCGCGACGGTTCACGCTACAGCTATATCGTCTGGATGGACGAGGACACCAAGCTGCCGCTGCGGGTGGATCTGCTCGATCGTGACGGCGAAACGCTGGAGCAATATCGGGTGATCTCCTTCGCGGTCGGCGCCGACGTGCAGGGCGCGATGCAGGGGCTGCTCAAAGCCAACCTGCCGCCGCTGCTGTCGCTGCCGGCGGTGGAAAACGTCAAGCTCAGCTGGAGCACCGGCTGGCTGCCGGCCGGGGTGGACGAGGTGGCGCGCAATCGCCGCAAATTGCCGAACGTCGCCGTGCCGGTTGAATCCCGGCTCTACAGCGACGGCCTGTTCAGCTTCTCGGTCAACGTCAGCCCGGCGGGCAGCGGAGCCGGGCAGCAATACTACCGTCAGGGGCGCCGCACCATTCAGACCGAAGTGCGCGCGGGCAACGAAATCACTATCGTGGGCGAATTGCCGCCGGCTACGGCCAAGCGCATCGCCGACAGCATTTCTTTCAAGGTATCGCCGCAATGATGAAAGAGTGGGCCACGGTGGTTTCGTGGCAACAGGGCGTAGCGCTGCTGCGCTGTGAACCCAAGGCCGGCTGCGGCAGCTGCACCGCGCGTTCCGGCTGCGGCGCGCGCGCGCTGAACGAGCTGGTGCCGGAAACCGAGCATCAGCTGCAGGTGCATATCGATCAGCCGCTCGAACCGGGGCAGCGCGTTGAAGTCGGCATTGCGGAAGGCAGCCTGCTGCGCTCCGCCATGCTGGTTTACCTGACGCCGCTGCTGGGCATGATGCTGGGCGGCACGTTGCTGCAATATTGTTTCGGCAGCGACGCCTCGGCGGCCGTCGGCGCCGTACTGGGCGGCGCGGCGGCCTTTATGCTGGCGCGCCGGTTGGCCCGGCGTCTGGGTGAGCAGGCCGATTACCAGCCGGTGGTGCTGCAGATTGGGTTGCCGCCTACCGCGATGCGCATGCAGGCGGAAAATTCCCCGCTGATTTAAACCGACGGCCGCGTCATCGCCGGGTTGTGATAGGCGGGGATGCGGTTGTGGATCATATGCTCCAGCAGCGCGATGAACAGATCGGCGCTGAGCAGCGAATCGTAGTTAATCGCGAATAGCACATTTCCCTGGCCGTCGAGCAAACGGATGCCGCGCTGTGGATGGTTTTCCACCGCGCGGATCTGCTCGAGCGGCACGTTGCCCCGCTCCGTGGTCAGCAAGGTGGCGCTCAGCCGCAGCGTTTCGGTCGGCGTGCCTTGCCGCTTGCCGAGCAGCAGTTGCCACAGCCAGCGCGCGTCGCCCTCAACGGTGTGAAACGACACCGTCTCCCCTTGATAGAGCGCATTCAGCGCCAGCGGCCCGCGCTGCTGCAGCTGTTGGTCGACGATCACGTCCGCCAGCCGCCACGAATGGGCGACATTGCTGAAAACCGTACACCAGGGCTGATCCGCGCCGGCGCGGAACGCCGTGACGTCAAACAGCCCGCCAAAAGCCTGGCCGCCGCGAAAGCGATAGATATCGCCGATCTTCTCAAACGGGATGAAGCGCTCTTTATGATGGTGGCCGTCAAAGACCCGCACGCCGTGCTCGTACAGGCGATAGGTCAGCGTCGGGCGCAGATAATGCCGCAGCGCCAGCAGCGTACAGCCGAGTAAAATCGTGCCCGCGCCGGCCTGCAATAGCGTGATGACCTCGCTCTCATCAATGCTGCTCAGCAGCGGCAGCACCAACAGCGCCGCCCCCGCGCTAAACAGCAGCGCCGCCGCCGCCAGAATGCCCCAGTTGACCTTTGAAAAATCGTGCCGGCTCAGCATTTGCCCTTTATCGATCATAATGCACCTTCCAATCAACGTACGCAGATATGCTGGTGAACCCCGGTAGGCTGCCGATGTAGTGCCCTGAATAATGTTTTGTCGCGGAGTTCATGCCCTTTCTATCCGAGGGGCGGTGGTGGCGTATATGGGGTTTTTCCTAAAGGAAGATGGGTGAGATGGAAATCTAAGAGGTTGATCCAAATATTCTTTTTTTATAATTTCGGAGAGGGTTTATTGCGCTGCGGCCGGTTATGTATTAGCGCCGGAGTTTGGCGGCCACGAATCACCGGCAAGCCTTGGGTTCAGGCCGTATCGTCCGCGTTAACATCTGTTTTCACCCGCCGGGGCGCCCTGTAACATTTAGCGGCGCATAATAGAATGCCTTCACTGCACCGATCGCTAGGTTTTCAGTGGTGTGGCATGTAGAATGCAGCGATTCAGGTGCAAGACGGCCTAACCCATTCACTGTCGCTTTAGGTCCATGCGGGTTTCTATAGGCGAGTAATTCAGAAATACCAAGGCAGAAAAACTTTTATAATGAAGCATATACGAAATTTCTCCATTATTGCCCATATTGACCACGGTAAGTCGACGCTGTCTGACCGCATTATCCAAATCTGCGGCGGCTTGTCTGACCGTGAAATGGCCGCGCAGGTGCTCGATTCCATGGATCTGGAGCGCGAGCGCGGCATCACCATCAAAGCGCAGAGCGTGACGCTGGATTATAAGGCGCTGGATGGGCAGACCTATCAGCTCAACTTTATCGACACCCCCGGCCACGTTGACTTCTCCTATGAAGTTTCCCGCTCGCTGGCGGCCTGCGAAGGCGCGCTGCTGGTGGTGGATGCCGGTCAGGGCGTCGAAGCCCAGACGCTGGCCAACTGCTACACCGCGATCGAAATGGATCTGGAAGTGGTGCCGGTACTGAACAAGATTGACCTGCCGGCCGCCGATCCGGATCGCGCCGCACAGGAAATCGAAGACATCGTCGGCATCGACGCTACCGATGCGGTGCGCTGCTCGGCCAAAACCGGCGTCGGCGTGCCCGAGGTGCTGGAGCGCCTGGTGCGCGATATCCCGCCGCCGCAGGGCGATCCTGATGCGCCGCTGCAGGCGCTGATCATCGACTCCTGGTTCGATAACTATCTGGGCGTCGTCTCTCTGGTGCGCGTCAAGAACGGCACGCTGCGCAAGGGCGACAAGATCAAAGTCATGAGCACCGGCCAGGTGTACAACGCCGATCGTTTGGGCATCTTCACGCCGAAGCAGGTCGATCGCGATGTGCTGAACTGCGGCGAAGTGGGCTGGCTGGTCTGTGCGATCAAAGACATCCTCGGCGCGCCGGTGGGCGATACCCTGACGCAGGCGCGTCAGCCGGCGGATAAAGCGCTGCCGGGCTTCAAGAAAGTGAAGCCGCAGGTGTACGCCGGTCTGTTCCCGATCAGCTCCGACGATTATGAGTCCTTCCGCGATGCGCTGGGCAAGCTGAGCCTCAACGACGCTTCCCTGTTCTACGAGCCGGAAAGCTCCACCGCGCTGGGCTTCGGCTTCCGCTGCGGCTTCCTCGGCCTGCTGCACATGGAGATCATTCAGGAGCGTCTGGAGCGTGAATACGATCTGGATCTGATCACCACCGCGCCGACGGTCGTCTACGAAGTGGAAACCACCGGCAAAGAAGTGATCTACGTCGACAGCCCGTCCAAGCTGCCGCCGTTGAACAACATCCAGGAACTGCGCGAGCCGATCGCCGAATGTCACATGCTGATGCCGCAGGAATACCTGGGTAACGTCATCACCCTGTGCGTTGAGAAACGCGGCGTGCAGACCAACATGGTCTACCACGGCAACCAGGTGGCGTTGACCTATGAAATCCCGATGGCGGAAGTGGTGCTCGACTTCTTCGACCGCCTGAAGTCCACGTCGCGCGGCTATGCGTCGCTGGATTACAACTTCAAGCGCTTCCAGGCCTCCGACATGGTGCGCGTGGACGTGCTGATCAACAACGAGCGCGTGGATGCGCTGGCGCTGATCACTCACCGCGACAACTCGCAGTATCGCGGCCGCGAGTTGGTGGAGAAGATGAAAGATCTGATCCCGCGTCAGCAGTTCGACATCGCGATTCAGGCGGCGATCGGCACGCACATCATCGCGCGTTCCACCGTGAAGCAGCTGCGTAAAAACGTGCTGGCGAAATGCTACGGCGGTGACGTCAGCCGTAAGAAAAAGCTGCTGCAGAAACAGAAAGACGGTAAGAAACGCATGAAGCAGGTCGGCAACGTCGAACTGCCGCAGGAAGCGTTCCTGGCCATTCTGCACGTCGGTAAAGACGGCAAGTAACCGCGACGAGTTCGCGAAACGAGGGAGTTTGCATGGCGAATATGTTTGCCCTGATCCTGGCGTTGGCCACCCTGGTCACCGGGATCATCTGGTGCTTCGAGCGCTTCAAATGGGCGCCGGCCCGCCGCGCGAAGATCGCGGCGGTCAACGCACAGACCGCGGGCGCCGTAGACGATAAAACGCTGGCGAAAGTGGCGAAGCAGCCAGGCTGGGTGGAGACCGGCGCATCGGTGTTCCCGGTGCTGCTGTTGGTCTTTGTGGTGCGTTCGTTTATTTACGAACCGTTCCAGATCCCGTCCGGCTCAATGATGCCGACGTTGTTGATTGGCGATTTCATTCTGGTGGAGAAATATGCCTACGGCATTAAAGATCCGATTACCCAGACCACGCTCATTGAAACCGGCCATCCGAAGCGCGGCGATATTGCGGTATTTAAATATCCGCTGGATCCGAAACTGGATTATATCAAGCGCGTGATCGGCCTGCCGGGCGACCGTATTACTTACGATCCGGTGAATAAGCGCGTTACCGTGCAGCCGTCCTGCAACAGTGGGCAGTCCTGCGATACCGCGCTGGCGGTGACCTACGCCGACGCGCAGCCGAGCGACTTCGTGCAGTTGTTCAGCCGCAGCGGCATGGGCGAGGCCAGCAACGGCTTCTACCAGATCCCGCTGAGCGATAACGTGCCGCCGGGCGGCATTCGCATGCGCGAGCGCCAGGAAAGCCTCGGCAACGTCACGCATCGTATCCTGACCGTGCCGGACGCGCAGGATCGGGTGGGCGCTTACTACCAACAGCCGGGCAAACCGCTGGCGGAGTGGGTGGTGCCGGCCGGGCATTACTTCATGATGGGCGACAACCGCGACAACAGCGCGGACAGCCGTTACTGGGGCTTTGTGCCGGAGAAGAATCTGGTGGGTAAAGCCACGGCCATCTGGATGAGCTTTGAAAAGCAGGAAGGTGAGTGGCCTACCGGCGTGCGTTTCAGCCGGATCGGCGGCATTCATTAATCGCTGACTGATTCCCTGTTATTTTCACGCCGCAGCCTACTGCGGCGTGAAAGATTAAGGGGATATAAAACACAGCATTATGTTTCCACTCGTTGTAGAATACTTTCTCGAGCGATAAAAAGTTGGCCCCTGCTGGGAGCCACTGCAAACGAAACAGCTTTGGATCGGCTTTCGGCGAAGCAGGCCTGTTCCGTATGCTGCAAGTTTTTGACGCATTCTTGATCTATTGGTAACTCATGAACCCCATCGTAATAAACAGGCTGCAGCGGAAGCTGGGCTACACTTTTCAACAGCAGGAGCTTTTACTGCAGGCTTTGACTCACCGCAGCGCCAGCAGTAAACACAATGAACGTCTTGAGTTTCTGGGTGACTCGATTCTGAGCTTTGTCATCGCCAATGCGCTCTATCACCGCTTTCCTCGCGTAGACGAGGGCGATATGAGCCGCATGCGCGCCACGCTGGTGCGCGGCAACACGCTGGCGGAGATGGCGCGCGAGTTTGACCTGGGCGAATGTCTGCGGCTTGGGCCGGGCGAATTGAAAAGTGGTGGGTTCCGCCGCGAGTCAATCCTGGCGGATACGGTGGAGGCATTGATCGGCGGCGTGTTCCTGGACAGCGATATCCAGACCGTCGAGCGTTTGATTTTGGACTGGTATCGCAGCCGGTTGGACGAAATCAGCCCCGGTGATAAGCAGAAAGACCCGAAAACCCGTTTGCAGGAGTTTTTGCAGGGGCGTCATCTGCCGTTGCCTTCTTATTTGGTAGTGCAGGTTCGCGGTGAAGCGCACGACCAAGAGTTTACCATCCACTGCCAGGTGAGTGGTTTGAGCGAGCCCGTGGTGGGCACCGGCTCGAGCCGCCGTAAAGCCGAGCAGGCGGCAGCGGAACAAGCGCTGAAAAAGCTGGAGCTTGAATGAGCGAAGTAAAACAACACTGCGGGTTTATCGCCATCGTCGGCCGCCCGAACGTGGGCAAATCGACGTTGCTGAACCAACTGCTGGGGCAGAAGGTTTCCATTACGTCGCGTAAGCCGCAGACGACCCGTCACCGCATCATGGGCATCGACACCGATGGCGCCTATCAGGCGATCTACGTCGATACCCCAGGGCTGCACATCGAAGAAAAACGCGCCATCAACCGCTTGATGAACCGCGCGGCCAGCAGCTCGATCGGCGACGTCGAACTGGTGATCTTCGTGGTCGAAGGCACCAACTGGACCGCCGACGACGAAATGGTGGTCAACAAGCTGCGCAGCCTGCGCTGCCCGGTATTGCTGGCGATCAACAAGGTCGATAACGTCACCGACAAATCCAAGCTGTTGCCGCACATCGCGTTCCTCAGCCAGCAGATGAACTTCCTCGACGTGGTGCCTATCTCCGCCGAAAAAGGCATGAACGTCGACACCATCGCCGGCATCGTGCGCAAGCTGCTGCCGGAAGCGGAACACCACTTCCCGGAAGACTACATCACCGATCGCTCACAGCGCTTTATGGCCTCCGAGATCATCCGCGAGAAGCTGATGCGTTTCCTGGGCGAAGAGCTGCCGTACTCGGTGACGGTAGAAATCGAACAGTTCGTGGCCAACGATCGCGGCGGCTACGATGTGCACGGCCTGATCCTGGTCGAGCGCGAAGGCCAGAAGAAAATGGTCATCGGCAACAAGGGTGCCAAGATCAAAACCATCGGCATCGAAGCGCGCCAGGACATGGAACAGATGTTCGACGCCAAAGTGCATCTCGAGCTGTGGGTGAAAGTGAAATCCGGTTGGGCGGACGACGAACGTGCGCTGCGCAGCCTGGGCTATGTTGACGATCTGAAGTAACGATCCGTGGACGGCTGGGAGCGCGCTTTCGTCCTGCATGGGCGGCCGTACAGTGAAACCAGTCTGATGCTGGATCTGTTTACCGAAGGTCATGGGCGGGTGCGCTTGCTGGCGAAAGGCGCGCGCAGCCGCCGCTCCAATCTCAAGGGTTGCCTGCAGCCCTTTACCCCCCTGTTAGTGCGCTGGGGCGGCCGCGGCGAAGTGAAAACGCTGCGCAACGCCGAAGCGGTCTCCCTCGGTTTACCCCTCAGCGGCATGATGCTGTACAGCGGCCTGTACGTGAACGAACTGCTGGCGCGCGTGCTCGAGCAGGAAACCAACTACTCGGTGCTGTTCTTCGACTATCTGCAATGCCTGCAGGCGCTGGCGGCGGAAGACAGCTCGCCGGAGCAGGCGCTGCGCCAGTTCGAGCTGGCCTTGCTGCACCACCTGGGTTACGGCCTCGATTTCCTGCATTGCGCCGGCAGCGGCCTGCCGGTGGATGACGCCATGACCTACCGCTACCGCGAAGAGAAAGGCTTCATCGCCAGCCTGGTGGTGGATCACTACAGCTTCACTGGGCGCGAACTGCGCGCGCTGGCGGAGCGGCAGTTTCCCGATGCCGAGACGCTGCGCGCCGCCAAGCGTTTCACCCGCATGGCGCTGAAACCCTACCTCGGCGGCAAGCCGTTGAAGAGCCGCGAACTGTTCCGCCAGTTCGTGCGCAAACAGCCGAATACGCCGGTCGACGACGCCTGACCTTTTCCCCTTTTGCCGCCTTGCGCCCGCGTGTAAACTGCTGGCACTGAAAATCGTATTTAGAGGTTGTCATGGCTGATTTGCTGCTGGGCGTCAATATCGATCACATCGCCACGTTACGTAACGCGCGCGGAACCCAATACCCGGATCCGGTTCAGGCGGCATTCATTGCCGAACAGGCGGGAGCCGACGGCATTACCGTGCATCTGCGCGAAGACCGCCGCCACATCACCGACCGCGACGTGCGCCTGCTGCGCCAGACCATCCAGACGCGCATGAATCTGGAGATGGCGGTGACCGACGAGATGCTGGACATCGCCATTGAGCTGAAGCCGCATTTCTGCTGCCTGGTGCCGGAGAAGCGCGAAGAAGTGACCACCGAAGGCGGCCTGGACGTCGCCGGCCAGCTGGACAAAATGAGCGTGGCGGTTGAGCGCCTGGCGCAGGCGGGCATTTTGGTCTCGCTGTTCATCGATCCCGATCATCGTCAGATTGACGCGGCGGTGGCGGTGGGCGCACCCTATATCGAAATCCACACCGGCGCCTACGCCGAAGCGCAGGGCGAGCTGGCGGTACAGGCCGAGCTGCGCCGCATCGCGGTAGCCGCCGCCTACGCGGCCGAGAAAGGGCTGAAGGTCAACGCCGGCCACGGTCTGACCTACCATAACGTGCAGCCGATCGCCGCGCTGCCGGAGATGCACGAGCTGAACATCGGCCATGCGATTATCGGCCAGGCGGTGATGAGCGGGCTGCCGGCCGCGGTTGCCGACATGAAAGTGCTGATGCGGGAAGCGCGCCGGTAATGGCGGTGCTCGGGCTGGGAACCGACATCGTTGAGATGGCGCGTATCGAAGCGGTGGTGGAGCGCAGCGGCGATCGCCTGGCGCGCCGCGTGCTGAGCGACGCCGAGTGGGCGCTGTATCAGCAGCACCAGCAGCCGATTCGCTTTCTGGCCAAACGTTTCGCGGTGAAAGAGGCCGCCGCCAAGGCGTTCGGCACCGGCATTCGCAACGGCCTGGCGTTCAATCAGTTCGAAGTGTTCAACGATGCGCTGGGCAAGCCGAATATTCGTTTGCACGGCCGCGCCGCCGAGCTGGCCGGGGAGATGGGGGTCACCGCGATCCACGTTTCGCTGGCCGACGAACGGCGCTACGCCTGCGCGACGGTGATCGTCGAAAGCTGAAAATAGCAAGGGCGCCTGTGGCGCCCTTGTCAGTCCTGCGGCGGATTAAATGCGATCGGCGTGGTGCAGCACCACGAACTTGTCCCACAGCTGTTCGTTGGTCTCGCGATGCTGCGGATCGGTGATGATGGTGTTGTCGATCGGGCAAACCTGCTGGCAGGTCGGCGTATCATAATGGCCGATGCACTCGGTGCAGCGATCGGTATCGATCTGATAAATCTCATCGCCCATCGAAATCGCCTGGTTCGGGCATTCCGGCTCGCACATGTCGCAGTTGATGCATTTGCGTGTGATTAGCAGGGCCATGATGTATCTCTCATTATTAACAGGGGTATTTTCGCAGCGGCATTATACCGGTTAAACCAGCTTTTTCATTAACTGTTCGCTGTGTTTGATGCGATCGCGGGCATGATCGAGATCGTGCTGGATCAGCGCCATAAACAGCAGGTCGGTGAGGGCGTACTGGGCCGTGCTGGAAGAGATGGCCGCGCTGCGGGTGTGGGGCTCTTCGGCGATGGTATAGAGGCAGTGGTCCGCGCGCTGCTGCAGGCCGTTGGGAGAGAAGCTGGTCAGCGCCAGCACTCTGGCGCCGGCCTGGCGCGCCTCTTCCGCCGCCAGATTGATTTCACGCCGTTCGCCGCTGAAAGAGATAGCCAGCAGCAGATCGCGTTTGTCCAGCGCCTGAACCGCCGCCAGCTGGACGTGCATGTCCGGTTCGGCCACTGCCATCACGCCGATTTTCAGCAGTTTGAAGGAGAAATCCTTGGCCACCAGCCCGGAGGCGCCGATGCCGATCAGCATCACCCGGCGCGCCTGGCGCAGCATGTCCAGCGCCTGATGCAGCCGCTCTTCGCTGTTGATGTCCAGCGTCGCGCGCAGCGCCGCCTGCTTTTCCGCCAGCAGTTTTTCACCGACGATTTTCAGCGTGTCGCTGCTGAGGATGTGGTTGTGAACGGTCACTACCGGCTCGGCCTGCGGCTGGGCCAGCGTTTCGCTCAGCGCCAGCTTCAGCGCCGGAAAGCCCTTATAGCCCAGCTTTTGGGCGAACTTCACCACGCTCGACTGGCTGATGCCGGCCAGCTCGGCCAGCTTTTGCGAGCTGAGATGGCGCGCCTGCTCGGCGTTGTTCAGCAAAAAGTCCGCCAGCTTGCGGTCGTTTTGCGCCAGTGTCGGATACATTTGGCGTATGCGCAGAAGGGTACTCATTGATCTTTCCCTGGAAACCAGCGGCCATTTTGCCATGCAGGCGGCGAAAACGCGCGGTGAAAATTTTTGTGAGCTCGTCGTTAAAATAGCAAATAGCGCTCGCTTTGTTGAATAAAATATTCAAATATTGATTTAATTTTGTGAATTAAAAATTCAAAGGTGAACAGATGAACTTAGGCGCACTGGTATCGGAAACCCGCAATCCGGCCACCATGGGGCTGGATGAGATGTCGACGCTGGAGATGGTCCGCTGCTTTAACCAGGAAGACCGCAAGGTGCCGGAGGCGATCGAAAAAGTGCTGCCGGCGATCGCGCAGGCGGTCGATTTGGCCGCGGCGGCGTTGAAGGCCGGCGGCCGGCTGATTTATTTGGGCGCCGGCACCAGCGGCCGATTGGGGGTGTTGGATGCCTCCGAGTGCCCGCCGACCTTCGGCGTGCCGCACGGCGTGGTGGTGGGCTTGATCGCCGGCGGGCCGGGCGCGTTGCTCAAGGCGGTGGAGGGGGCGGAAGACGACGAAGCCCTGGGCGAAGCCGATCTCCGGGCGCTGAATCTGACCGCCGTCGATATGGTGGTGGGGTTGGCGGCCTCAGGGCGCACGCCTTATGTGATCGGCGCACTGCGCTATGCGCGCGGGCTGGGCTGCCCGACGGCGGCCATCTCCTGCAACCCGGATTCGCCGATCGCGCACGAAGCGCAGGTGGCGATTTCACCGGTGGTGGGGCCGGAGGCGCTGACCGGTTCGACGCGCCTGAAATCCGGCACCGCGCAGAAGCTGGTGCTCAACATGCTGTCGACCGGCGCGATGGTCAAGCTGGGCAAGGTCTATCAGAACCTGATGGTGGACGTGAAGGCCACCAACGTCAAACTGGTGGATCGCGCCTGCCGCATCGTGGTGGAGGCCACCGGCGCCGAACGCGCTCAGGCCGAGGCGGCGCTGGCACAGACCGGCTTCGAGGTCAAGCCGGCGATCCTGATGATTCTGGCCGGCGTCAGCGCCGAAGAGGCGCAGCAGCGGCTGCAGCGGCACGACGGCTACCTGCGCGCGGCGCTGGCGCGTTAACTCACGGTGGGGGCGGCGATGGACAAGACAACGGCATTGGCGACACAGATCCTGGCGGGCGTGGGGGGCGAGGGCAATATCCTCAAACTGGAGAACTGCATGACGCGGGTACGCGTCGAGGTCAGCGACGAACAGCGTCTGGATCTGGCCGCTCTCAAGCAGCTGTCCGGCGTGAAGGGCTATATCAAACAGGGTGAGCAGCATCAGTTTATCGTTGGCCCGGGCGCCGCCGCCAAGGTGGTGGACGCCATGCGCGCATTGCTGAGCGGTAGCGCGCAGCCTGCCGTCGCCGTCGGTGACGCGGCCCGCACCAAGGCGCAGGCCAAGCAAAAATACGCTGCGCCGATGAGCGGTGCGCTGAAAAAGCTGGCTGATGTCTTTATTCCGCTGATCCCGGCGTTTATCGCCTCGGGCCTGATCACCGGCATCATCAACCTGCTGAAACGGCCCGACATCGCCGGCCAACTGGCGGTGGACTACCCGAACGTGCTGGGGTTGCTGGCGATCTTCGGCAGCGCGGTGTTCGCCATCATGAACATTTTGGTCGGGGTCAACGCCGCGCGGGTGTTCGGCGGCTCCCAGGCGATGGGCGGCGTGATGGCGGGCATTCTCTCCAGCCCGGCGCTGGCGCAGATCACCTTGTTCGGCGAGGCGCTGCAGCCGGGGCGCGGCGGGGTGATCGCCGTGCTGCTGGTGGTGGCGTTGATGTGCTGGGTGGAGAAACGCCTGCGCACGCTGTTGCCGGAATCGGTCGAGCTGATCCTTAACCCATTGCTGACCACGCTGGTCACCGCCTCGCTGGCGATCCTGATTCTGCAGCCGATCGGCGGCATTATCTCCGACGCCATCGCCCACGGCGCCAATCTGGCGATCGACAAGGGCGGGCTGCTGGTGGGGGCGCTGCTCTCGGGGCTGTTCCTGCCGCTGGTGCTCTCCGGCCTGCATCAGGGGCTGGTGCCGATCCACGTCGAGCTGGTGCAGGCGCACGGTTCCAACCCGCTGCTGCCGATCCTGGCGATGGCCGGCGTCGGGCAGGTGGGGGCGGCGCTGGCGGTGCTGTTGAAGACCCGCAACGCGCGGCTGAAGAAGGTGATCAAAGGGGCGTTGCCGGTCGGCATTCTCGGCATCGGCGAGCCGCTGATCTTCGGGGTGACGTTGCCGCTGGGGCGGCCGTTTATCGGCGCCTGCCTCGGCGGGGCGGTCGGCGGCGCGCTGATCAGCTACTGGAAGGTGGCGACGGTAATCACCTTCGGCATTTCGGGGCTGCCTTTGGCGTTGACCATCGTCTCAGGTAAGGTGATGTTGTATCTGGCGGGGATGCTGATTACGATTATCGCCGGTTTTCTCTTCACCTGGATGATGGGGTTCAACGATCCCGAGGAGTAGCGTTTGAGCGACAAGCAGCAACAACCGGCCGCAGAGGGGCGCCGCGTGGTCTTTTTCGATCTGGACGGCACCCTGCATCAGGAGGATATGTTCGGCAGTTTCTTGCGCTTTCTGCTGCGCCGTTTGCCGCTGAACCTGCTGCTGGTGATACCGGTGCTGCCGCCGATCGGCCTGGCGCTGCTGCTGCTGGGGCGCGCCGCGCGTTGGCCGATGAGCCTGCTGCTGTGGGCGATTACCTTCGGGCGCTCCGAAGCGAAGCTCAAGGCGCTGGAGCGGCAGTTTATCGAGGCCTTCCGCCAGAAGGTGACCGCGTTTCCGGTGGTGCAAATGCGGCTGCGGCAGTATCTGGACGAGCACGATGCCGAAGTGTGGCTGATCACCGGCTCGCCGGAACGGCTGGTGGAGCAGGTGTATCGCGACTCGGCGTTTCTGCCGCGCGTGCGGTTGATCGGCAGCCGCATCACGCGCCGCTGCGGCGGTTGGGTCTTGACTCTGCGCTGCCTGGGGACGCAAAAAGTGGTGCAGCTGGAGCAGCGGCTCGGCGCGCCGCTAAAGCTGTACAGCGGTTACAGCGACAGCAAGCAGGATAATCCGCTGCTGTTCTTTTGCGAGCACCGCTGGCGGGTAAGTAAGCAGGGCGAGCTGCAGCAGCTGGAATAAGCCAAGGGCGGAGGATTCCGCCCTTGCTGTTTTTATCAGTACCGCGATCGGTCGTCGGTCACGTCGTGCGGCTGGCGCCCCAACTGCCAAATTTTCTCCGCATAATGCCCCAACGCCCACAGGCTCAGGCCGAGCAGTGCGAAAAAAATCGTCTTCGGCATGCTGTCCCAGAAAAACTCGAACAGGCGGGTATACAGATTAATGCCGAGGAAGGTCAGCCCGAAGCCGCGCAGCATGGCGTCGTCATGCTTCAATCCCAGCCAAATGGCGGCGAGGGCGGCCAGCCCGAACAGCAGGCTCCAGTGGAACAGCTCGATCTGGCGCGCGCGGTACCAGCTGTCGAGGTCGCCGTAGTTGCCGAAGATAGACAGCAGCCACAGGGCGATAAACAGATACAGCAGGCCCATCGCCAGCGACACCCGCTGCAGGCCGCGTTGCGCCAACAGCGGCCGCAGCAGCAGCGCGGCGGCGATCAGCACCGCGCCAAAGGCGATAAAACGAATCGGGTAGCTCATGCCGAGCCAGTAGGCGCCCCAGCCGGACAGGTAGCCGGTCTCGGCGCCGAAGGCATTGCCGAGCGACAGCAGGGCGAACCACCACACCAGCCCGGAGCGGCTGAACCAGCCGATCGTGCCGTACAGCAGCGCGGCGAACAGCAGCAGCACGGAAACCCGGCCGCTGCCGTTATCCAGCCAGACCCCCAGTTGCCATAAGGCGCAGGCGGTAAGCAACACGGCGACAAACAGCGCCGCCTCATTGCCGTAGCGTTTTTCCGGGTGGCGCCGGCGGCGACGCAGCGCCCAGACGTAGGCCAGCGCCGCCAGTACGCCGGCGATCGCCATGCGTACCGGCGCGTCGAAGCGGAACAGTCCGCTGAGCCATGCAAGCAGTTCGCTGTCGGCGAACAGGCTGGTGACGGCGATCAGCAGCGAGGCCAGCGCGGCGAGAAACGCATAGCGCGCCAGCCGCCGCCAGTCGAAAGGCTGCACGGCCACATGCTGCAGCAGCTGCTGCCGTTGTGCGGGCGTCAAGGCGCCTTCTCCCACCCAGCCGTCCAGCGCCTTGCGCACCACGACGGCGTTCTTTTTACTGAGTTTCATGCTTCTTGTCCCTGAATCACACGCTGATTCGGCCAGTATAGCCATTGGCGGGCGGCTACGACAAAGGAGGGCTAGTGTGTATAATGCCCGCCGCAAAAGCGCACGAGGAATTATGCGATGACTGAATATAACGATGAGTACTGGATGCGTCAGGCATTGCAGCTGGCCCTGCGCGCGCAGGAAGAGGGCGAGGTGCCGGTGGGGGCGCTGCTGGTGCTGGACAATCAGGTCATCGGCGAGGGCTGGAACCGCCCGATCGGCCGACACGATCCTACCGCACACGCCGAGATCATGGCGCTGCGCCAGGGCGGCGCGGTGCTGCAAAACTACCGTCTGCTGAACGCCACGCTGTACGTCACGCTGGAGCCCTGCGTGATGTGCGCCGGGGCGATGGTGCACAGCCGCATCCGCCGGTTGGTGTATGGCGCCGCCGACGAGAAAACCGGCGCGGCCGGTTCGCTGGTGGACATTTTGCGCCATCCGGGCATGAACCATCAGGTGGAGATCGTCTCGGGCGTGCTGGCGGAGGAGTGCGCCGCCACCCTGAGCAATTTCTTCCGCCTGCGCCGCGAACAGAAAAAAGCGCTCAGGCTGGCGCAGCGGGCGGCGGATAAGCCGGAATAATCAGTAGTTGAGCGCCAGTTCCGGCATCACCGTCGGGTAGCCTTTCCCCAACGCCTCCTGCTCGGCGGCCGCTTGCGCCGCCTTTCTCTCTTTTTCCTGCAGATAGCCCACCAGGCTGACCTGGTAGCGGCGAATGTTTTCCACATAGTTGTAGGCTTCACGCCCGCGCGCATAGCCGTAGGTCAGCTGCGGGTAGTAGCGCTTCTGGCTGAGCATCGGCAGGCGCTGTTTGACGTCGACCCAGCTGTCCGGGTTGCCTTTTTGCGCCTTGGTCAGCTTGCGCGCGTCCAGCATGTGGCCCCAGCCCATGTTGTAGGCCGCCAGCGAGAACCAGATGCGCTCGTCTTCCGGCACGCTGTCCGGCACCTTGGCCATCAGCCGCTGCAGGTAAAGGGCGCCGCCCTGAATGCTCTCTTCCGGATCGAGGCGGTCGTTGACCCCGAGGCCGTCGGCGGTGGCGCGGGTCAGCATCATCAGGCCGCGCACGCCGGTGGGTGAGGTGGCCTGCGGATTCCAGTGCGATTCCTGATAGGCGATGGCCGCCAGCAGCTTCCAGTCGATCTCGTTGGCGTGCTTCTCGAACAGCGGGCGGAAGTTGGGCAGCACCGAGTCGATGGCCGACAGGAAGGTTTTGGTGTCCACATAGTCGAAGCTGCCGACGTGGCCGAGGTATTTCTCTTCGAGCCGCGCCAGGGTGCCGTCGTCCACCATCTGGCTGTAGAAGTCCAGCATCGCCGCGTACAGGCTGTCGTCGCCGTCGCGTTTCAGATACCAGGTGACCGGCTCTTCGTCGGTGACGTCGAACGCCACCGCCAGCTGCGGATGGATGCGCTGCAGCAGCGCGATGGTCACCGAATCGCCGAGGGTGTAGTCCAGCTTGCCGTCGGCCACTCGCTCCAGCAGCTCTTTGGAGGTGAGATCGCTGGAGGACTCCCAGGCGAGATCCGGGTATTTATCCTGTTTGAGCTGCTTGAGGGTGCTGACGTGCGCGGAACCGGAAGTGACCGCCAGCTTGCCTTTAATGTCGGCGAAACTTTTCGGCCGCGGGGTGCCCAGCCGGTACACCAGCTGTTGAGAAACGGAGTAGTAGGCCGGGCCGGTGCGCGCGCGGCTGAGGCGCTCCTGGTTGTAGATCAGACCCGCCGCCAGCAGGTCGGCGTCGTCGTCGTCCAGATCGTCGAACAGGTCATTGATGTTCTGATGGGGGATCACCACCAGCTTCACCCCGAGGTAGTTGGCGAAGCGCTTCGCCAGTTCGTAGTCGAGCCCACCCGGCCCTTGCTTGGTGTTGAAATAGGTCAGCGGGGAGTTCAGCGTGCTGATACGCAACTCGCCGCGGGAAATGATCTCCTGGAGTTGCCCGCCCTGGCCGCTGCGCCAGGTGATATTGGGCCACAGCGCTAGAGCCAGAAGCAGGGTGACAACGCCGATGAGGATGTAGTTTATTTTAAGACGTTTCAAATAGTTATCCAGTGGTGGCACAGGTACGCCGGCGACGATAACCGCGACTTTTCTCATGGTTAAATCACCAGTGCGGGGGCATTTTGCGCAACAAAACGCCAGTGTGCAACTTTATTGACACGTTATGACAATTCGACGGTGCGGCACGCTTTTATCAATTATCCCTACGCAAACGGTTTCGTCGGCGGCGAGGATTCTCTATAATGACGCGCGTTTTCCCCTGTTGCGCCCAATGAAGCGTCTTATCCGTCGCTTCGAAGACGAGAGAACTTTGATTATGGAAATTCTGCGTGGTTCGCCCGCTTTATCGGCTTTTCGCATTACCAAACTGCTGTCCCGCTGCCAGGACGCTCACCTGCCCGTCAGTGATATCTACGCCGAGTACGTCCACTTTGCCGATGTTAGCGCACCGCTCAGTGCCGAAGAACACGCCAAGCTTCAGCGGCTGCTCAAGTACGGTCCTTCTCTCGCCGAACACGCCCCCGAAGGCCGGTTGCTGCTGGTTACGCCGCGTCCGGGCACCATTTCTCCCTGGTCTTCCAAAGCCACCGACATCGCCCGCAACTGCGGTCTGCAGCAGGTCGTGCGCCTGGAGCGCGGCCTGGCGTTCTACGTCAAGGCGCCCGAGCTGACGGAAACCCAGTGGCGGCAGCTCGCCGCGCTGCTGCACGATCGCATGATGGAAACCGTCTTCAGCGAACTGCAACAGGCCGAACAGCTGTTCGCGCACCATCAGCCGGCGCCGTATCAGTCGGTCGACGTGCTGGGCGCAGGGCGCGCCGCGCTGGAGCAGGCCAACGTCCGGCTCGGCCTGGCGCTGGCGCAGGACGAGATCGACTACCTGCTGAATGCCTTTACCGGTTTGGGGCGCAACCCGACGGATATCGAACTTTATATGTTCGCGCAGGCCAACTCCGAGCACTGCCGCCACAAGATTTTCAACGCCGACTGGATCATCGACGGCGAACAGCAGCCTAAATCGCTGTTCAAAATGATCAAAAACACCTATGAGCAGACGCCGGACTATGTGCTGTCGGCGTATAAAGACAACGCCGCCGTGATGGAAGGCTCGCAGGTCGGCCGCTTCTTCGCCGCGCCGGAGACCGGCACCTACGATTACCATCAGGAAGACGCGCACATTCTGATGAAGGTGGAAACCCACAACCACCCGACGGCGATCTCGCCGTGGCCGGGCGCCGCGACCGGCTCCGGCGGCGAGATCCGCGACGAGGGGGCTACCGGCCGCGGCGCCAAGCCGAAGGCCGGCCTGGTGGGCTTCTCGGTGTCCAACCTGCGTATTCCCGGCTTTGAACAGCCGTGGGAACAGGATTTCGGCAAGCCGGAACGCATCGTCACCGCGCTGGATATCATGACCGAAGGCCCGCTGGGCGGCGCGGCGTTCAACAACGAATTCGGTCGTCCGGCGCTGCTGGGCTACTTCCGTACCTATGAAGAGCGCGTCAACAGCCACAACGGCGTTGAGCTGCGCGGCTACCACAAACCGATCATGCTGGCGGGCGGCATCGGCAACATCCGTGCCGATCACGTGCAGAAAGGGGAAATCACCGTCGGCGCCAAGCTGGTGGTGTTGGGCGGCCCGGCGATGAATATCGGCCTGGGCGGCGGCGCGGCGTCGTCGATGGCGTCCGGCCAGTCCGACGCCGATCTGGACTTCGCTTCGGTGCAGCGCGACAACCCGGAAATGGAGCGCCGCTGTCAGGAAGTGATCGACCGCTGCTGGCAGCTGGGCGATCAGAACCCGATCCTGTTTATCCATGACGTCGGCGCCGGCGGCCTGTCCAACGCCATGCCGGAGCTGGTGAGCGACGGCGGCCGCGGCGGCCGCTTCGAGCTGCGCGATATTCTCAACGACGAGCCGGGCATGAGCCCGCTGGAAGTGTGGTGCAACGAATCGCAGGAACGTTACGTGATGGCGATCGCCCCGGCGCAGATGGCGCAGTTCGACGAGATCTGCCGCCGCGAGCGCGCGCCTTATGCGGTGATCGGCGAAGCGACCGAAGAACAGCATCTGACGCTCAACGACCGCCACTTCGACAACCAGCCGATCGACATGCCGCTGGACGTACTGCTCGGCAAAACGCCGAAAATGACCCGCGACGTCACCCGCCTGCAGGCGAGCGGCGAGGCGGTGCAGCGCGAGAACATCACGCTGGCCGACGCGGTGAAACGCGTGCTGCATCTGCCGGCCGTGGCGGAGAAAACCTTCCTGATCACCATCGGCGACCGCACCGTTACCGGCATGGTGGCGCGCGACCAAATGGTCGGCCCGTGGCAGATCCCGGTGGCCGACTGCGCGGTCACCACCGCCAGCCTGGACAGCTATTACGGCGAAGCGATGTCGCTCGGTGAACGCGCGCCGGTGGCGCTGCTGGACTTCGCCGCCTCCGGCCGCCTGGCGGTCGGGGAAGCGCTGACCAACCTGGCCGCCACAGAGATCGGTAGCCTGAAGCGCGTGAAGCTGTCCGCCAACTGGATGGCCGCCGCCGGCCACCCGGGCGAAGACGCCGGCCTGTACGAAGCGGTAAAAGCGGTGGGCGAAGAACTGTGCCCGGCGCTGGGCATCACTATCCCGGTGGGTAAAGACTCCATGTCGATGAAGACCCGCTGGCAGGAAGGCAACGAACAGCGTGAAATGACCTCGCCGCTGTCGCTGGTCATCACCGCCTTCGCCCGCGTGGAGGACGTGCGCCACACCGTGACGCCGCAGCTGCGCACCGATAAGGGCGACAGCGCGCTGCTGTTGATCGATCTGGGCAACGGCCATAACGCGCTGGGTGCCACCGCGCTGGCGCAGGTTTATCGCCAACTGGGTGACAAACCGGCCGACGTGCGCAACGTTGCGCAGCTGGCGGGCTTCTTCAACGCCATGCAGCAGCTGGTGGCCGATCAAGCGCTGTTGGCTTACCACGACCGCGCCGACGGCGGCCTGCTGGTGACGCTGGCGGAGATGGCCTTCGCCGGTCACTGCGGCGTGGACGTCAACCTTGACGGCCTCGGCGATGAAGCGCTGGCGGTGCTGTTCAACGAAGAGCTGGGCGCGGTGATCCAGGTGAGCGCCGAACGTCTCGATGACGTGAAGCAGGCGTTCGCTCAGCACGGTCTGACCGACAATGTGCATCACATCGGCAGCGTGCAGGCCGGCGATCGTTTCGTCATCACCCAACACGGCAAGGCGCTGTACAGCGAAAGCCGCAATACACTGCGCACCTGGTGGGCGGAAACCACCTGGCAGATGCAGCGCCTGCGCGACAACCCGGCGTGCGCCGATCAGGAACATCAGGCCAAGCAGGATGAACAAGATCCCGGCCTGAACGTGAAGCTGACCTTCGCACCGCAGGAAGACATCGCCGCGCCGTATATCGCCAAGGGCGCTCGCCCGAAAGTGGCGGTGCTGCGTGAGCAGGGGGTGAACTCCCACGTTGAAATGGCGGCGGCGTTCCACCGCGCCGGCTTTGATGCGGTGGACGTGCACATGAGCGATCTGCTGGCGGGGCGCCGCGATCTGCAGGACTTCCACACGCTGGTGGCCTGCGGTGGCTTCTCTTACGGCGACGTACTGGGCGCCGGCGAAGGCTGGGCGAAGTCTATCCTGTTCAACGAGCGGGTGCGCGACGAGTTCGAAGCGTTCTTCCACCGTCCGCAGACGCTGGCGCTGGGCGTGTGCAATGGCTGTCAGATGATGTCCAACCTGCGCGAGCTGATCCCGGGCGCCGAACACTGGCCGCGCTTTGTGCGCAACCTGTCGGATCGCTTCGAGGCGCGTTTCAGCCTGGTGGAAGTGGCGGCCAGCCCGTCGCTGTTCCTGCAGGGCATGACCGGTTCGCGCATGCCGATCGCCGTTTCCCACGGCGAGGGGCATGTTGAAGTGCGCGATGCGGCGCATCTGGCCGCGCTGGAAAGCCACGGCCTGGTGGCGCTGCGTTTCGTCAACAACGCCGGTCAGGTGACGGAAACTTACCCGGCCAACCCGAACGGTTCGCCGAACGGCATTACCGCCGTGACCAGCGCCAACGGGCGCGCCACGGTGATGATGCCGCACCCGGAACGCGTGTTCCGCACCGTCAGCAACTCCTGGCACCCGGAAGAGTGGGGCGAGGACAGCCCGTGGATGCGCATGTTCCGCAACGCCCGTAAGCAGCTGGGCTAAAAACGGCCACCGCCGTACAGAGGGTGCAAGCAATTGCGCCCTTTTTTATGGCCGGCGTTCGCCGTCTGGCGGCAGTGTCTGCATTTTGCGACAGACGCTATTTTTCCTGTCGCTAAATGGAGACATTTAACCATTTGATTTTATTAATGGTAAATGGGTTTGGCTTTAGTTGTCTGCATTTGGCGACAGCGCGGCGTTTTTTTCATCGCTCATCGGGGCGTGATGCACAAAGAAATTTGCTGATATAATCTTATTTTTTAATAAAATCATTTGGTTATTATTTTTATTGCAAAGTTGGCACGTAACGTGCATTATTCTCGGCGGCTGCTCATTCACCTTTTTATGACGGCGCCGTAATTAGACGGCAAATCGCCTCATAAGCCTCCGAATGATGCCAAAGAAATGGTGCCTATCGTCCAACCAAACCGATAACAGACCGTGCAAGCGGCTTTATCAAGCATCGGGCGACACGTGGAGTGAGGCACCGCCTGTATCCAACTGTGATGAAGGGTTCATCAATCCTGGATACTTACGGATGCTATTCGTCCTGTTCGATGCCAGCCGCTGCGCTACATCACCCTGGGGACGAGGTTTAAGGGCATCCACACTTTCCTTGCGTTGGGGCAAGTTTCTTGCCCCGATGTCAATTCTCAACGCTGCGCTTATCCCTGTTGCGTTGCCTATGCCCTCGAACGCAGACGCTATCCCCACACTCTCGTTTTCGCACCGGTTGATGTTGCCGGGGTCGCATGCCGTCGGCAGGCCAGGCCTATGGGCGCGGTTCACCGATCCCGCGGCTTTTTCCTTGCGCGTTCAGGATTCTCCCTTGCCGGGCTTTTCTCTTTCCGGCGAGTCAGTTAGCATCGTGACAGAGCTGAGAGAATGAGATGATTTCGTTGAAAAGATGGCGTTTATTCCCCCGTTCGCTGCGGCAATTGGTGCTGCTGGCCTTCCTGTTGGTGCTGCTGCCGCTGCTGGTGCTGGCCTATCAGGCCTACCAGAGCCTGGATCACCTCAGCGCGCAGGCGGCGGACATCAACCGCACCACGCTGGTGGACGCGCGGCGCAGCGAGGCGATGACCAGCGTGGCGCTGGAGATGGAGCGCAGCTATCGTCAGTACTGCGTGCTGGTCGATCCCACGCTGCAAAAGCTGTATCAGAACCAGCGCAAGCAGTATTCGCAGATGCTGGACGCCCATGCGCCGATTCTGCCGGACGAGCGCTATTATCAAACGTTGCGCCAGCTGCTGACCCAGCTGGCGGCGATCAAATGCCATAACAGCGGGCCGGATCAAGAGGCTTCCGCCTTGCTCGAGTCGTTCTCGCGCTCCAACGCCGAAATGGTGCAGGCCACGCGCGCGGTGGTGTTCTCGCGCGGCCAGCAGCTGCAGCAGGCCATCGCCGAGCGCGGCCAGTTCTTCGGCTGGCAGGCGCTGCTGCTGTTCCTGGTCAGCGTGCTGCTGGTGGTGCTGTTTACCCGCATGATCATCGGGCCGGTCAAGGCCGTGGAGCGGATGATCAACCGTCTGGGGGAAGGGCGCGCGCTGGGCAGCACCGCGTCGTTCAAAGGGCCGCGCGAGCTGCGTTCCCTGGCGCAACGCATTATCTGGCTGAGCGAGCGGCTGGCGTGGCTGGAATCGCAGCGCCACGAGTTCTTGCGCCATATCTCGCACGAGCTGAAAACGCCGCTGGCCAGCATGCGCGAAGGCACCGAGCTGCTGGCCGACGAGGTGGCGGGGCCGCTGACTTCCGATCAGAAAGAGGTGGTGACGATCCTCGACAACAGCAGCCGCCATCTGCAGCAGCTGATTGAACAGCTGCTGGATTACAACCGCAAACTGGCCGATGGCCCGGCGGCACATGAGAACGTCGAGCTGCGCGAAATGGTCGATTTGGTGGTCGCCGCGCACAGTTTGCCGGCGCGGGCGAAGATGATTTCCACCGAAATTGCGCTGGAGGCGGAAATCTGCTGGGCAGAGCCTACGCTATTAATGCGCGTGCTGGATAATCTCTATTCCAATGCGGTGCACTACGGCAAGGAATCCGGTAACATTTGGATCCGCAGCCGTCAGGTTGGACAACGGGTGCAAATCGACGTCGCCAATACCGGCACGCCGATCCCCGAGGCTGAAAGAGCCATGATTTTCGAGCCTTTTTTCCAGGGTAGTCACCAGCGAAAAGGGGCGGTAAAAGGAAGCGGACTGGGGTTGAGCATCGCTCAGGACTGTATCCGTCGCATGCGCGGTGAGCTGCAACTGGCGACGGTCGCCGGTGCAGACGTCTGCTTCCGCATTGAATTGCCGTTAACCGCCGAGAATGAATAAATAATGTACACATGGTCTAAGCGCCTTCGTCTTTCACAGACCGAAGGTTCACCGCGTGCCACGCACAGGACGCCGCTCGGCAAACGCCCGATCGGCTGGTTGGGCGCCGTCTTCTTTATGCCGCTGTTGCTGGCGGGCTGCGTCGATCGCGCCGTCAGCGGCGGCCTGAACGCTCAGCAGCAAGAGGCGATCCCGGATACCAAGGTGATCGATTACCGCACCGCGGCTTGCGATACCCTGTGGCAGTTGGACGACAAGGACGCGCTGGATAACGCGCTCTACTGGCTGCGCGCGATGGACTGCGCCGATCGCATCGGGTCGACCCAGGCGCGCGCGCTGGCGAAAACGGTGCCTGGCGACAGCTGGTCCGGCGTTTTCAAACAGAGCATCCTGTTGGGCAGCGCGCAGCCGACCTCCGGCGAGCGCCGCCAGATGATTGACAGGATCAACAGCTACCGAATGGAGTTCCCCGGCTCGTTGCGGCCGCTGACGCAGCTGTGGCGCCAGCAGCAGATGCTGCAGATCACGCTGTTCGATGAAAAAGCGCGCTATCAGCATCTGCAGGAGAGCAGCGACAGCCAGATCGATTCGCTGCGCCAGAACCAGGCGCGTTTGCAATCGCAGCTGCAGGACACCTCGCGCAAGCTGGAAAACCTGACCGACATCGAGCGCCAGCTCTCTTCGCGCAAGCAGCTGCAAGGGGAAATCCCGGAAAACAACACAGGCTCGCAAAAGGGCGAAGCCGCCGGTAAAAACGGCGCGGCCGCCAAAGGGGCGGAGCCGCAGGACGAACCGGAAAAGGGCACCGCGCTGCCGGTTGAACCGGAAGACACCTATACGCCGCCCCCTGCCAATAAGGAGTCTCACGCGCAATGACCGCACGCAAACCGGCCAACCTGCTCTTGGTTGACGACGATCCCAGCCTGCTGAAGCTGCTGGGCATGCGTCTGACCAGCGAAGGTTTTCACGTCACCACCGCCGAAAGCGGCCAGGAAGCGCTGCGCCTGCTGGCGCGCGAACAGATCGATCTGGTGATCAGCGATCTGCGTATGGACGAGATGGACGGCATGGCGCTGTTCGCCGAGATCCAAAAGCATCAGCCGGGCATGCCGGTGATCATTCTCACCGCGCACGGTTCGATTCCCGATGCGGTGGCCGCCACCCAGCAGGGGGTGTTCAGCTTCCTGACCAAACCGGTGGATCGCGATGCGCTGTACAAGGCGATCGACGAAGCGCTCGCGCTGTCGGCCACCCCGGCCGGCGACGACGCCTGGCGCGAAGATATCGTCACCCGCAGCCCGCTGATGCTGCGCCTGCTGGAGCAGGTGAAAATGGTGGCGCAGTCCGACGTCAGCGTCTTGATCAACGGCCAGAGCGGCACCGGCAAAGAGGTGGTGGCGCAGGCGATCCACGCCGCCAGCCCGCGCGCCGGCAAGGCGTTCATCGCCATCAACTGCGGCGCGCTGCCGGAGCAGCTGCTGGAGTCCGAACTGTTCGGCCACGCCAAGGGCGCCTTTACCGGCGCGGTCAGCAGCCGCGAAGGGCTGTTCCAGGCGGCGGCGGGCGGCACGCTGTTCCTCGACGAGATCGGCGATATGCCGCTGTCGCTGCAGGTGAAGTTGCTGCGCGTGCTGCAGGAGCGCAAGGTGCGGCCGCTGGGCAGCAACCGCGATCTGGACATTGACGTGCGCATCATCTCCGCCACCCACCGCGATCTGCAAAAGGCGATGGCGAAGAACGAGTTCCGCGAAGATCTCTACTATCGCCTCAACGTGGTGAACCTGAAGATCCCGGCGCTGAACGAACGCGCCGAAGATATCCCGCTGCTGGCCAACCACCTGTTGCGCGAAGCGGCCCAGCGGCACAAGCCGTTCGTGCGCAGCTTCTCGACCGACGCCATGAAGCGGCTGATGACCGCCAGCTGGCCGGGCAACGTGCGCCAGCTGGTCAACGTCATCGAGCAGTGCGTGGCGCTGACCTCGGCGCCGGTGATCGGCGAAGCGCTGGTGGAGCAGGCGCTGGAAGGGGAAAACACCGCGCTGCCGACCTTCGCCGAAGCGCGCAACCAGTTCGAATTGCATTACCTGCGCAAGCTGCTGCAGATCACCAAGGGCAACGTGACCCAGGCCGCGCGCATGGCGGGCCGCAACCGCACCGAGTTTTACAAATTGCTGTCGCGCCACGAGCTGGACGCCAACGATTTTAAAGAATGACAGTTTGCCGCCGGTGCCTGCCACGCAGGTTCTCAACAAATCCGGCGGAATGATTTACACTCCGTTCTCTTTGCCGCGGCGCGCCCGGCGAAGAGCACCATGGAACGTATTAAGCGGGATCGTACACAAATGAGCAGATCACTTTCCATCGCCCTGGCCCAGCTGAACCTGCTGGTCGGCGACATTGAAGGCAACACCGAACGCATGTTGCAAATCGTGCAGGAGCAGCAGAAGGCGGGAGCCGATCTGGTCATGTTCAGCGAACTGGCGCTGTCCGGCTACCCGCCGGAAGATCTGCTGTATCGCAATGACTTCTATCAGCGCTGCGACGCGCAACTGCTGCGCCTGCAGCAGGCCTCCGCCGAGACGGCGATCCTGGTCGGCCACCCGTGGCGCGAAGGCGACAAGCTGTATAACGCGCTGTCGCTGTTTGCCGAAGGCCGCCTGCTGACCCGCTACTTCAAGCAGCAGCTGCCGAACTACGGCGTGTTCGATGAGAAGCGCTATTTCCACGCCGGCAACGACACCTGCGTGGTGGAGCTGAAAGGCTACCGTCTGGGTCTGCTGATTTGCGAAGATCTGTGGTTCCCTGAGCCGATCGACGCCGCCAAGGCGGCCGGCGCGGAAATTATCCTGTCGATCAACGCCTCGCCGTATAACCGCGAAAAGCCGTATATCCGCAAAACCCTGATGGCCGGCCACTGCCAGCGCACCCAGCTGCCGCTGGTGTACCTCAATCAGGTCGGCGGCCAGGATGAGCTGATCTTCGACGGCTGTTCCAAGGTCTTCGACGCCGCCGGCACCATGACCCACCGTCTGGCGGCCTTCGACGAGCAGGTGACCCGCCTGGAATTCAACGAGCTGGCCGTGGTGCCGATGGCCGATCCGGCCGCCGAGCTGCCGCAGCTGGCGCAGGTGTACCAGGCGCTGGTGTTGGCGGTGCGCGACTACGTGACCAAAAACGGCTTTAAAGGCGCGGTGCTGGGCCTGTCCGGCGGCATCGACTCGGCGCTGACGCTGGCGATCGCCGTGGATGCGCTGGGCAAAGACAAGGTGCAGGCGCTGATGATGCCGTTCCGCTATACCGCGGATATCAGCATCGCCGACGCCAAGGAAGAGGCGGAAATCCTCGGCGTGGAGTTCGATATCGTCTCCATCGAACCGATGTTCGACGCCTTTATGGGCCAGCTGTCGCCGATGTTCGCCGGCACCGAGCGCGACACCACCGAAGAAAACCTGCAGGCGCGTTGCCGCGGGGTGGTGCTGATGGCGCTGTCCAACAAACGCCGCAGCATCGTGCTGACCACCGGCAACAAGAGCGAAATGGCGGTGGGATACGCCACGCTGTACGGCGATATGGCCGGCGGTTTCGACGTGTTGAAAGACGTGCCGAAAACGCTGGTGTTCAAGCTGTCCGAATACCGCAACACCGTCTCCTACGTGATCCCGCAGCGGGTGATCGATCGTCCGCCGTCCGCTGAGCTGGCGCCGGATCAGGTCGATCAGGACAGCCTGCCGCCATACGATATCCTGGACGCGATCCTGGAAGGCTACGTTGAGCGCGACAAATCGGTTGCCGATCTGGTGGCCGAAGGGTTCGACGAAGCGATCGTGCGCAAGGTGATCCGCCTGGTGGACATCAACGAATACAAGCGGCGTCAGGCCGCCGTCGGGCCGCGTATCACCGCCCGTAACTTCGGCAAAGACCGCCGCTACCCCATCACATCCGGTTTTGGCCGCAAAAATTGGTAAAAGGAAAGAAGATGAAAAAGATCGACGCGATTATCAAGCCGTTCAAACTGGATGACGTCCGCGAAGCGCTGGCCGAAGTGGGCATCACCGGCATGACGGTCACCGAAGTGAAAGGCTTCGGCCGCCAGAAGGGCCACACCGAGCTGTACCGCGGCGCCGAGTACATGGTCGACTTTCTGCCCAAGGTGAAGATCGAGATCGTGGTTGCCGACGACATCGTCGACACCTGCGTGGAAACCATCATGCAGACCGCACAGACCGGCAAGATCGGCGACGGCAAAATCTTCGTCTTCGACGTGGCGCGCGTGGTGCGCATTCGTACCGGCGAGCAGGACGAAGAAGCGATTTAATGTGATCGTCTACCGAGCACCGCCAGCTTGAGCCTGGGCAGTGCTCGGTCTCCTCACGTACTGCGTGTACGCTCCGGGCCCTGCGCGCTGGCCGTGCCCAATCTGGCCGGCGCTCGCTACGTCCCACACCTCAGTGAACATCTCCCGACCTCTCCACAATTCTGGTTATTTTCACCATTAGCATTCTAAAAAAGCGAACGCTATCGCGTTTTTGATACTTTGCCCGATCGCTTTTTTTGCGGGATCTACAATCAATCTAACAATCTTGATTGAGGTGATCCCCAATGAATTTCAAGTTGCGGCTAGGCGGCAAGGGCGTGCATCCCCAGGAGCTTACTCAAGTAAGTGACTGGGGTAAGCGCACGCAGACAACAACGCAGCGGCTTGAAAGGCGATGGGGATGATGACGTTACGCCAAATCCGCCACTTTATCGCGGTGGCGGAAACCGGGTCGATCTCCGCCGGCGCCCAGGCGGTGTTTGTCTCCCAGTCTTCGCTGACGCTGGCGATCCAGCAGTTGGAAACCGAGATCGGCGTGCGGCTGTTCGATCGCCACGCCAAGGGCATGACGCTGACCCATCAGGGGCACCAGTTTCTGCGCCAGTCGTATCTGATCCTGGCGACGGTGGACAACGCCAAGCGCAGCCTGCAGATCGGCACCGAAAGCCTGACCGGCAAGCTGACCGTCGGCGTCACCAGCCTGGTGGCCGGCTACTTCCTGGTGGAGCTGCTCACGCGCTTTAAATCGGCCTATCCCAACGTCACCGTGCAGGTGGTTGAAGACGAGCGCCCGTATATCGAGCATCTGTTGGTCAGCGGCGAGATCGACATCGGCGTGCTGATCCTGTCGAACATCGAAGACCGCGACGCGCTGCAGACCGAGGTGCTGATGCACTCGCCGTATCGCCTGTGGTTGCCGCCGCTGCACCCGCTGCTGGAGCACGAGAGTATCAGCCTGGCGGACGTGGCCAAACAGCCGCTGATCCAGCTCAACGCCGATGAAATGGACGTGCACGCGCGGCGCATCTGGTCGCGCGCCGGGCTGAAGCCGGAGATCGCCATGAAGACCGCCTCGACCGAGGCGGTGCGCAGCCTGGTGGCGGCGGGGATGGGGGTCTCCATCCAGCCGGATATGGCGTACCGCGCCTGGTCGCTCGAGGGCAACATGATCGAAGCGCGCAAGCTGGACGATCTGCTGGAGCCGCTGGATATCGGGCTGGCGTGGCGGCGCGGCAGCGCGCGGCCGGAGCTGGTGACGCCGTTCCTTACCATCGCGCGCGAGAACGGCAGCAAACATGCCGCCGGGCTTAAGCATTCGATTTAATCGAACGCGGCGTTCAGTATTTAGAATTTGTTGCCCGCCAGAGGCTCGCTTAGGCTGATTAAAACTAACTTATTCACATTTGGTTAACGTTTTTGTCACTTAGGGGCGTCAGGCGATGGCAGATGTGCAGGTTCTCTCAGGTTTGTCCTGTCAGCAGTTCATTAACGGTCAGATGGTCGACGGCGAAGGCCAGCAGGAATGCATCGTCAATCCGGCCAACGGCGAGACGCTGATCGTCCTGACCGAAGCCTCTTCGGCGCAGGTCGGCAGCGCGGTGAAAGCCGCGCAGCAGGCGTTTGGTCACTGGTCGCGCACCACGCCGGCCCAGCGCGCCGCCCTGTTGCTGCGCATCGCCGACGCCATTGAGCGGCAGGCGCCGCAGCTGGCGCAGCTGGAAGCCCTCAACTGCGGCAAACCGCTGCATCAGGCGCTCAATGACGATCTGCCGGCGGCGGTCGATGTGTTCCGCTTCTTCGCCGGCGCGGTGCGCACGCAGCAAGGGCAGCTGGCCGGCGAGTATGTGCCGGGCCACACCTCGATGATCCGCCGCGATCCGATCGGCGTGGTGGCCTCGATCGCCCCCTGGAACTATCCGCTGATGATGGCGGCGTGGAAGATCGCGCCGGCGCTGGCGGCGGGCAATACCGTGGTGTTCAAACCCTCCGAACATACGCCGCTGACCATTCTGGCGCTGGTGCCGGCGCTGCAGGAGATCCTGCCGCCGGGCGTGCTGAATATCGTCTACGGCGGCGGGGAAGGGGTCGGCAGCCAGCTGGTGGGGCACCCGCAGGTGCGGCTGGTATCGGTCACCGGCGATATCGTCACCGGGCAAAAAATTCTTCAGGCGGCGGCCAAAAGCGTCAAGCGCACCCACCTGGAACTGGGGGGCAAGGCGCCGGTGATCGTCTGTGACGACGCCGATCTCGACGAAGTGGTCAACGGCATTCGCACCTATGGCTATTACAACGCCGGCCAGGACTGCACCGCCGCCTGCCGCATCTACGCGCAGGCGGGCATCTATCCCAAGCTGGTGGACGCGCTGGGCGAGGCGGTCGCCAGCCTGCGCTTCGCCCGCAAGCGCGATCAGGACAACGAAATCGGCCCGTTAATCAGTGCCCGCCAGCGCGATCGCGTCGCCAGCTTCGTCGAGCGAGCGCTCAGCCAACCGCATATCGAATTGATCACCGGCGCCGCGGCCCACTCCGGGCCGGGGTTCTATTACCAGCCGACCCTGCTGGCGGGCTGCCTGCAAAGCGACGAAATCGTGCAGCGCGAGGTGTTTGGCCCGGTGGTCAGCGTCACGCGCTTCGAACACCTGGAGCAGGCGGTGGCGTGGGCCAACGACTCGGAATACGGGCTGGCTTCGTCGGTGTGGACGCAAAATATCGATCGGGCGCTGCACATCGCCGCCCATCTGCAGTATGGCAGCACCTGGATCAACACCCATTTCACCTTGGCGAGCGAGATGCCGCACGGCGGCCTGAAACGCTCCGGCTACGGCAAGGATCTGTCCAGCGATTCGCTGCAGGATTACAGCGTTGTCAGGCACGTAATGGCGAAGTTCAAAGCCGGCTTCTAACGGTTATATCAAGAAAAATCAGGCGGCAGCCGTTCCCTGCCGCATACCGATAAGCAACACAGGGGTAATTACGATGGGAAAAACTACCGCAGTCACCACCACCGTCTCCGCGCTCTGTCTTACCGTGCTGTGCGGCCTGGCCCAGGCGGCCGATCTGCCGCAGACGCTGGGCAAAGGCGAAGGCCGGCTGGATATCATCGCCTGGCCCGGCTACATCGAACGCGGCCAGTCCGACAAAAACTACGACTGGGTCACCCAGTTTGAGAAGCAAACCGGCTGTGCGGTGAACGTGAAGACCGCCGCCACCTCTGATGAAATGGTCAGCCTGATGGCCAAGGGCGGCTACGATCTGGTGACCGCCTCCGGCGACGCCTCGCTGCGCCTGATCTTCGGCAAGCGGGTGCAGCCGATCAACACCGCGCTGATCCCGAACTGGAAGAACATCGATCCGCGCCTGCTGAACGGCGCCTGGTACACCGTGGACGGCAAAACCTACGGCACGCCGTACCAGTGGGGGCCGAACCTGCTGATGTACAACACCAAAACCTTCCCGACGCCGCCGGACAGCTGGGCGGTGATCTTCCAGCAGCAGAACCTGCCGGACGGCAAGAGCAACCAGGGCCGGGTGCAGGCTTACGACGGCCCGATCTACATCGCCGACGCGGCGCTGTTCCTGAAGGCCACCCAGCCGCAGCTCGGCATCAGCGATCCATACCAGCTCAACGAAGAGCAGTATCAGGCGGCGCTGAAGCTGCTGCGCAGCCAGCACGCGCTGATCCACCGCTACTGGCACGACACCTCGGTGCAGATGAGCGACTTTAAAAACGAAGGCGTGGTGGCCTCCAGCGCCTGGCCGTATCAGGCCAACGCCCTGAAGGGCGAGGGGCAGCCGATCGCCACCGTGTTCCCGAAAGAGGGCGTGACCGGCTGGGCGGACACCACCATGCTGCATGCCGACGCCAAGCACCCGAGCTGCGCCTACCAGTGGATGAACTGGTCGCTGGAGCCGAAGGTGCAGGGCGACGTGGCGGCCTGGTTCGGGTCGGTGCCGGCTTCGCCGGCGGGCTGCAAGGCCAGCGCGCTGCTGGGTGAGAAGGGCTGCGAAACCAACGGTTTCAACCAGTTCGACAAAATCGCCTTCTGGAAAACGCCGCAGGCGCAGGGCGGCAAGTTCGTGCCGTACAGCCGCTGGACCCAGGATTACATCGCCATCATGGGCGGCCGCTAAGCCGCGGGGCGCAGCCCGCTGCGCCCGAATTACATCAGTATGGAGCACAGAAAATGACCATTGCCGTGCAATTCATCGATGTTTCGCGGACTTTCGGCGATGTTCGCGCCGTGGATCGGGTATCTATCGACATTCAGGACGGGGAATTCTTCTCCATGCTCGGGCCGTCCGGCTCGGGCAAAACCACCTGCCTGCGCCTGATCGCCGGCTTTGAACAGCTCACTTCCGGCTCGATTCGCATCCACGGCCAGGAAGCCGCCAACCTGCCGCCGTACCAGCGCGACGTGAATACGGTGTTTCAGGATTACGCGCTGTTCCCGCACATGTCGGTGCTGGAAAACGTCGCCTACGGCCTGATGGTGAAGGGCGTCGCCAAACGCGAGCGGCTGGCGCGGGCGCAAGAGGCGCTGGAGAGCGTGGCGCTCGGTTTCGTTGCCGAACGCAAACCGGCGCACCTGTCGGGCGGCCAGCGGCAGCGCGTGGCGTTGGCGCGCGCGCTGGTCAATCGGCCGCGGGTGCTGCTGCTGGACGAACCGCTCGGCGCGCTGGATCTCAAGCTGCGCGAGCAGATGCAGGGCGAGCTGAAGAAGCTGCAGCGCCAGCTGGGCATCACCTTTATCTTTGTCACCCACGATCAAAGCGAAGCGCTGTCGATGTCCGATCGGGTGGCGGTGTTCAATAACGGCCGCATCGAACAGGTGGATACGCCGCGCGAGCTTTACATGCGGCCTAAGACGCCGTTCGTCGCCGAATTTGTCGGCACCTCCAACGTGGTGCGCAGCGAGCTGGCGCAGCGCCTGCTCGGCGAAAGCCGAATCTTCTCGATCCGGCCGGAGCATATCCGCCTGCTGGAGCAGGGCGGCGCGGCGCAGGACGAGATCCAGGTGCAGGGCACGCTGCAGGAAATCCATTACCAGGGCGCGGCCACGCGGTATGAAATCGCGCTGAACGGCGGCGAAAAGCTGCTGGTCAGCCAGGCCAATCCGCAGTGGCTCGCCGAAGGGCAACAGCGGCAGATCGGCCAGCCGATCGTCGCCTGCTGGCCGCGCGCGGCGATGGTGCCGCTGCTGGAGGAGAGGTGAGATGGACATGAGCATCGATTCCCCCTCGGCGCGCGGCGGCACCGTGCGCGCGCTGTCGACCTGGCTCTATCGCCGGCCGACGCTGTATCTGCTTTTGCTGCTGGTGCCGCCGCTGCTGTGGTTCGGCGCGGTGTACCTCGGTTCGCTGCTGACGCTGCTGTGGCAAGGGTTTTACACCTTCGACGATTTCACCATGGCGGTGACGCCGGATCTGACCTTCGCCAACCTGGCGGCGCTGTTCAACCCGGCCAACTACGACATCATCCTGCGCACGCTGACCATGGCGGTGCTGGTGTCGCTGGCCAGCGCGGTGCTGGCGTTCCCGATCGCCTATTACATGGCGCGCTACACCAGCGGCCGCGTCAAGGCGTTCTTTTACATCGCGGTGATGATGCCGATGTGGGCCAGCTATATCGTTAAAGCCTATGCCTGGACCCTGCTGCTGGCGAAAGACGGCGTGGCGCAGTGGTTCCTGCAGCACTTGGGGCTGGAGCCGCTGTTGGCTTCGCTGCTGACGGTGCCCGGCATCGGCGGCAACACGCTGTCGACCTCGGGGCTGGGGCGTTTTCTGGTGTTCGTCTATATCTGGCTGCCGTTCATGATCCTGCCGATCCAGGCGGCGTTGGAGCGCCTGCCGCCTTCGCTGCTGCACGCCTCGGCGGATCTGGGCGCCCGACCGGCGCAGACCTTCCGCCACGTCATTTTGCCGCTGGCGGTGCCGGGCATCGCCGCCGGGTCGATCTTCACCTTCTCGCTGACGCTGGGCGACTTTATCGTGCCGCAGCTGGTGGGGCCGCCGGGCTATTTCATCGGCAGCATGGTCTACGCCCAGCAGGGCGCGATCGGCAATATGCCGATGGCCGCGGCCTTTACGCTGGTACCGATCGTCCTGATCGCCATCTACCTTTCCATCGTCAAACGTCTGGGGGCTTTCGATGCACTCTGAACGCGCGCCCTTAGGGCTGAAGCTGGCCGCCTGGGGCGGACTTGTCTTCCTGCATTTCCCGTTGGCGATCATCGCCATCTACGCCTTCAACACCGAGGATGCCGCTTTCAGCTTCCCGCCGAAGGGGTTCACGCTGCACTGGTTCAACGTTGCCGCCGGGCGGCAGGATATCCTCGATGCGGTGCTGCTGTCGGCGCAGATCGCCTGCCTGGCGACCGCCATCGCGCTGGTGCTCGGCACCTTGGCGGCGGCGGCGCTGTATCGGCGCGATTTCTTCGGCAAGGACAGCATTTCGCTGCTGTTGCTGCTGCCGATCGCGCTGCCGGGGATCGTCACCGGTCTGGCGCTGCTGGCGGCGTTCAAGGCGCTGAACATCGAGCCGGGCATCCTGACTATCGTCGTCGGCCATGCGACGTTCTGCGTGGTGATCGTGTTCAACAACGTCATCGCCCGGTTCCGCCGCACCTCGTACAGCCTGATCGAAGCGTCGATGGATCTCGGCGCCGACGGCTGGCAAACCTTCCGTTACGTGATCTTGCCGAACCTCGGCTCGGCGCTGCTGGCCGGGGGCATGCTGGCGTTCGCGCTGTCTTTCGATGAAATCATCGTGACCACCTTTACCGCCGGCCACGAGCGCACGCTGCCGCTGTGGCTGCTGAACCAGCTCGGTCGCCCGCGCGATGTGCCGATCACCAACGTGGTGGCGCTGTCGGTAATGCTGTTGACCATGCTGCCGATCCTCGGCGCTTACTACCTGACCAAAGGTGGGGAAAGCGTCGCCGGCAGCGGCAAATAATTTCCTTACCCGACCTCTGATAAAAGGATAACCCTATGCAAAGCCAACTGTTGATTGACGGCCACCTGGTGAACGGCCAGGGCGCGACCCAGTCGGTGTATAACCCGGCGACCGGCGAAGTGATCGCGCAGGTGGCGGAGGCCAGCCCGGAGCAGGTCGATCGCGCGGTGCTGGCGGCGGACGCCGCGTTCGCCGCCTGGGGGCAAACCACGCCGAAAGAGCGCGCCGAGCATCTGCTCAAGCTGGCGGATCTGATCGACGCGCATGCCGAGACCTTCGCCAGGCTGGAGTCGCTCAACTGCGGCAAGCCTTATCACTGCGTGTTGAACGACGAACTGCCGGCGGTGGCCGACGTGTTTCGCTTCTTCGCCGGGGCCAGCCGCTGCCTGACCGGCATGGCGGCCGGCGAGTATCTGGCCGGGCATACCTCGATGATCCGCCGCGATCCGCTGGGCGTGGTGGCCTCGATCGCGCCGTGGAACTACCCGCTGATGATGGCGGCCTGGAAACTGGCGCCGGCGTTGGCGGCGGGCAACTGCGTGGTGATCAAGCCTTCCGAGCAGACGCCGCTGACCACTTTCAAACTGGCCGAACTGGCCGCCGGGCTGTTCCCGCCGGGCGTGCTCAACGTGCTGTTCGGCCGCGGCGCAAGCGTCGGCGATCGGTTGACCGGGCATGACAAGGTGCGCATGGTGTCGCTGACCGGCTCGATCGCCACCGGCGAGCACATCATCGCCCACACCGCCGCCGGCATTAAGCGCACCCATATGGAGCTGGGCGGCAAGGCGCCGGTGCTGGTGTTCGACGACGCCGATCTGCAGCAGGTGGTGGACGGCATTCGCGGCTTCGGTTTCTACAACGCCGGGCAGGATTGCACCGCCGCCTGCCGCATCTACGCGCAGAAAAGCATTTATCCCGAGCTGGTGAAGCGGCTGGGCGAGGCGGTGGCCAGCCTGAAGATCGGCGCGCCGGACGACGAGAGCACCGAGCTGGGGCCATTGATTACCGCCCAGCATCTGGAGCGGGTCGCCGGTTTTGTCGAGCGAGCCAAAGCCTTGCCGCACGTGCAGGTGGTGACCGGCGGCGAGAAGGTGAAGGGGCCGGGTTACTACTTCCAGCCGACGCTGCTGGCCGGCGCGCGCCAGGAGGATGAGATCGTGCAGCGCGAGGTGTTCGGCCCGGTAGTGACGGTGACGCCGTTTGACGACGAAGAACAGGTGCTGGCCTGGGCGAACGAATCCAACTACGGGCTGGCGTCGTCCGTGTGGACTCGCGACGTGGGCCGCGCGCATCGCTTAAGCGCCCGCCTGCAATACGGCTGCACCTGGGTGAACACCCACTTCATGCTGGTGAGCGAAATGCCGCACGGCGGCCAGAAACTGTCCGGCTACGGCAAGGATATGTCGATGTACGGGCTGGAGGATTACACCGCCATTCGTCATGTGATGTTCAAACATTGATTTTACAATAATTATCCGCACAATAGCGCGGCCTTCGGGCCGGCCCCGGCCGGCCGATGATAATAATATTCCCCTATGAATTTCAGGCTACGGCTAGGCGACCAGCTTGTTCATCCCCAGGAGCTTACTTAAGTAAGTGACTGGGGATGAACAAGTGCAGGCAACAACGCTGTAGCTTGAAATACGACGGGGAAAAATTGAAAGGAAGCCTATATGGGTATTACCCGACGCGATTTTCTCAACGGGGTGGCGATCACTATCGCCGCCGGGTTGACGCCGCTGCAAATCTTGCGCGCGTCGCCGCAAACCGCCAATCAAACCCTGTACTACCCGCCGGCGCTGACCGGGCTGCGGGGTAACCATCCGGGCTCGTTCGAGCATGCGCACCAGTTGGGGCGCGACGGCAAAACCTTTGATTTCGGCAGCGTGCCCGCCGTTGAAGAGTTCGATCTGGTGGTGGTCGGCGCCGGCATCAGCGGGTTGGCGGCCGCCTGCTTCTGGCAGCAGCTGAAAGGTGAGCAGCAGCGCATTTTGCTGATCGACAACCATGACGACTTCGGCGGCCACGCCAAGCGCAACGAATTCAACACCGACGACGGCATGCTGCTCGGCTACGGCGGCAGCGAATCGCTGCAGTCGCCGCGCTCCAACTTCAGCCCGGTGGCGATGGGGCTGCTGCGCAATCTCGGCGTCGATATCGATCGGCTGGAGCAGGCGTTTGACACCACCTTCTACCCGGATCTGAACCTGAGCCGCGGGGTTTACTTCGATCGCAAGAACTTCGGCGTCGACAAGGTGGTGAGCGGCGATCCGGGCCGCACGGTGGCGGACGACATTCCGCGCGATCGCCTCAACGGCCGCTCTTATGAAGCGTTCATCGGCGATTTCCCGCTGCCGGAAAGCGATCGCCAGGCGTTGATCGCGCTGCATACGGTGAAGAAAGATTATCTGCCGGAGATGACGCTGGAGCAGAAGGTCGAGTGGCTCGATACCCACAGCTACACCCAGTTCCTGCGCGATAAGGTGGGCCTGAGTGAGCTGGCGATCCGTTATTTCCAGCAGACCACCAACGATTTCCAGGCGGTGGGCATCGACGGCACGTCGTGCAGCGATGCGCGCATCTGCGATCTGCCGGGCCTTGACGGCATGAATCTGCCGCCGCTGGACGAGGAGTCGCAGGCGGATCTCGACGATCCTTACGTGTTCCACTTCCCGGACGGCAACGCCACGCTGGCGCGCCTGATGGTGCGCAAATTGATCCCGGCGGTGGCGCCGGCCGGCAAAGACATGAACGACGTGGTGCTGGCCAAATTCGACTACGGCCAGCTCGATCGGCCGGAATCGCCGGTGAAGCTGCGTTTGAACAGCACCGGGCTGCATGCGGCCAACGTTGGCGACAAGGTGGAAGTCACCTACATGACCGGCGAGAAGATGACCAAGGTGCGCGCCGGGCAGGTGGTGATGGCCGGCTACAACATGATGATCCCGTACCTGGTGCCGGAGATGTCGCACGAGCAGCAGGAGGCGCTGAAACAGAACGTCAAGTCGCCGCTGGTGTACAGCAAGGTGGTGATCCGCAACTGGCAGCCGTTCATCAAGCTGGGCGTGCACGAGATCTATTCGCCGGCCGCGCCGTACAGCCGCGTGAAGCTGGATTACCCGGTGAGCATGGGCGGGTATCAGCACCCGCGCGATCCGGATCGGCCGATCGGCCTGCATATGGTGTACGTGCCGACGCTGCCGGGCAGCGGCCTCAGCCCGCGCGAGCAGTCGCGCAAAGGGCGCGCGCTGCTGCTGGGCACGCCGTTCGAGGTGCACGAGCAGATGATCCGCGAACAGCTGCAGGGCATGCTGGGCGAGGCCGGTTTCGACCATCAGCGCGACATTCAGTCGATCACCGTCAACCGCTGGTCGCACGGTTACTCCTACTTCCTCAACGGGCTGTTTGACGACGAAGACGAGGCCACGAAAATCATCGAAACGGCGCGGCAGCCGATCGGCAAGATCGTTATCGCCAACTCCGATGCCGACTGGAGCCCGTACGCCAACTCGGCGATCGATCAGGCGTGGCGCGCGGTGAATGAACTGGCCTACGGCAAGGTTGCCGCCAAGGAGGGAGCATGAGTCTGCGTTCGCTGTACCTGTTGAGCCTGCTGGCGGCAGGCGGCTCGGCCCAGGCGATGTCGGCCGGGGAATACGTCGCCAAAGCCGGTGACTGCACCGCCTGCCACACCGCGCCGGGCGGCGCCGAATTGGCGGGTGGCATGAAGTTCCCGACGCCGCTCGGGGCTATCTACGCCACCAACATCACGCCGGACAAGCTGCACGGCATCGGCGCCTATTCGTTCGAAGAGTTCGATCGCGCCATGCGCCAGGGAGTAGCCAAAGACGGCCACCGGCTCTACCCGGCGATGCCGTACACCTCGTACGCCAAAATGAGTGCGGAAGACATGCGCGCGCTGTATGACTATCTGATGAAAGAAGTGCCGGCGCAGAACGTGGCCAACCGCGCCAGCGACATCAGCTGGCCGCTGTCGATGCGCTGGCCGCTGGCGGTGTGGAACCAGCTGTTCCACGACGACCGGCCGTATCAGGCGGATCCGCAACAAAGCGCCGAGTGGAACCGCGGCGCCTACCTGGTGCAGGGCGCGGGCCATTGCGGCAGCTGCCACACGCCGCGCGGCTGGGCGATGCAGGAGAAGGGGCTGGACGGTAAGGAGCCGGTGTTCCTGAGCGGCGCCGAGCTGGACGGCTGGTACGCCTCCAATCTGCGCGGCCTGCCGCCGGAAGAGGTGACGGCACTGCTGAAAACCGGCCGCAGCCGCCATGCGGCGGTCGCCGGGCCGATGAGCGAGGTGGTGACCCACAGCACGCAGTATCTCAGCGACGGCGATCTGAACGCCATCGCGGTGTACCTGCGCAGCCTGGCGCAGGAAACCGCCGCCAAAGCCGCTGCGCCTGCCGCGCAGGCGGATAACCCGGGCGGCAAGGCGACCTACGCGATGTACTGCTCGACCTGCCACGGCAACAAGGGGGAGGGCACCGACTTCGCCATTCCGGCGCTGGCGGGCAATGCCACGGTAACGGCGGACAATCCGCTGACCGCGCTGCGGGTGGTGCTGGAGGGGGCGCATACGCCGATCACGCAGCAGGCGATGGCGTTCGACATGCCGGCTTACGGCTGGGCGTTGAACGATCGGCAGGCGGCGGATCTGATGAGCTATCTGCGGGGAAGCTGGGGCAACCAGGCGGCGCCGGTGACGGTGCAGCAGGTGCAGGACGCGCGCCAACTGCAGGCGAAATGAAGAGGGAGCGCGGTCTGACGGCCGCGCTCCGCAAGCATTACAGCACCTTATGCGGGCCGAAGCATTCGTAGTGGATGCGTTCGGCCTCTACGCCCATTTCCAGCAGCTGTTTGCCCACGAACTGCATGAAGGCCACCGGGCCGCAGAAGTAATAGTGCATCTGCGGATCGGCCAGGCTGCCTTGCAGCGCGCTCAAATCCATAAATCCGCGGCTGTGGTAGTCGCGGCCTTCCACGTCATCGGCGCCCGGCTCGCGGTACCACACATGGCGGCTCAGATTCGGCATGCGCCCGGCAATATCCGCCACTTCATCGGCAAAGGCGTGCACGCCGCCGTTTTCCGCCGCGTGCAACCAGTGGACCTGCGCCTGATGCTGATTGTCGTGTAGGGTGTTGAGCATGCCGAGCATCGGGGTTTGGCCGACGCCGGCGGAGATCAGCGCCACCGGCGTGGTCGGCGCCACGTCGAGGAAGAAGTCGCCGTGCGGCGGGGCGATGTAGATCACGTCGCCTTCCTGCGCCTGCTGGTGCAGGTAGTTGGACACTTTCCCCTGATCTTCGCGCTTCACCGCGATGCGGTAGAACTCGCCGTTCGGCGAGGTGGTCAGCGAGTACTGGCGAATTTCCTGATGTTCCAGGCTGTCGTGCTTGATGTAGACCGCCAGATACTGCCCCGGTTTGAAGTCCGCCACCCGGCCGCCGTCCACCGGTGCCAGCACGAAACTGCAGATCACGTCGCTCTGCGGCTGTTTCTTCAGGATGCGGAACGCGCGCAGATCGCGCCAGCCGCCGTTGTCGGTTTCACTCTGCTGATAAATCTGTTCTTCACGCTGGATAAATACGTTGGCCAGCACGCCGTAGGCTTTGCCCCAGGCGTCCAGGACTTCCTGACCCGGGCTGAACATTTCGTCCAGCGTCGCCAGCAGGTGACCGCCGACGATGTTGTACTGCTCCGGCTGGATATTGAAGCTGGTGTGCTTCTGCGCGATGCGCTCCACCGCCGGCAGCAGCGCCGCCAGGTTCTCGATGTTGGCGGCATAGGCGCAGATGGCGTCGAACAGCGCCTGACGCTGATCGCCGTTGCGCTGGTTGCTCATGTTGAAAATGTCTTTCAATTCCGGGTTGTGCGCGAACATGCGATCGTAAAAGTGGGCGGTCAGCTTCGGCCCGGTCGCAGCCAGCAGGGGAAGGGTGGATTTCACGGTGGCGATGGTTTGGCTATCCAGCATGGAAGCGCTCCTTGGGTTGGGATCTTGACGATAATTGTAATGATGTATTTTAAATGCATCTTATTGGGTTCCGCGTCGCTTGTAAATACCCTTGTTTTCGTTGCGGTGTTCTTCGGGCGTCGATCGCGCTCACAGAACATGAAAAAAGCGCATCGCTCGCATGAGGAAATGTCCGTTGATAAACGGCGGCGTTTAGCGGATCAAAGCCTTGCGCCACCTTATGCCAATCGTTTGCGTAAAAACCTCTGTCAAGACCTATCTTCGGTGGGGCGAAACGGTTTACACTGTGGCCCAGAACCCAAACGGGTAGTTATTTGGTGATTTTTTAGTTAGCTGATTTAAGTCAGGAGATGCCGGATGTTAAAGCGTGAAATGAACATTGCCGATTACGATGCGGAACTGTGGCGTGCCATGGAGCAGGAAGTGGTGCGTCAGGAAGAGCACATCGAGCTGATCGCGTCTGAGAACTACACCAGCCCGCGCGTGATGCAGGCTCAGGGTTCCCAGCTGACCAACAAATACGCTGAAGGCTATCCGGGCAAGCGTTACTACGGCGGCTGCGAATACGTGGATATCGTTGAGCAGCTGGCTATCGATCGCGCCAAAGAATTGTTCGGCGCCGATTACGCCAACGTGCAGCCGCACTCCGGCTCCCAGGCTAACTTCGCCGTGTACACCGCGCTGCTGCAGCCGGGCGACACCATTCTGGGCATGAACCTGGCGCACGGCGGCCACCTGACCCACGGTTCCCCGGTCAACCTGTCCGGCAAACTGTATAACGTGGTGCCTTACGGCATCGACGACAAAGGCCAAATCGACTATGACGATCTGGCCAAGCAGGCGCAAACCCACAAGCCGAAAATGATCATCGGCGGCTTCTCCGCTTACTCCGGCGTGGTTGACTGGGCCAAAATGCGCGAAATCGCTGACAGCATCGGCGCTTACCTGTTCGTCGACATGGCGCACGTGGCGGGCCTGATCGCCGCCGGCGTCTACCCGAACCCGGTACCGCACGCGCACATCGTCACCACCACCACCCACAAAACCCTGGCGGGCCCGCGCGGCGGCCTGATCCTGGCGAAGGGCGGCGACGAAGAGCTGTACAAAAAGCTGAACTCCGCCGTGTTCCCTGGCGGCCAGGGCGGCCCGCTGATGCACGTGATCGCCGGCAAGGCGGTGGCGCTGAAAGAAGCGATGGAGCCTGAGTTCAAGGTTTACCAGCAGCAAGTGGCGGTCAACGCCAAGGCGATGGTGGAAGTGTTCTTGCAGCGCGGCTACAAAGTGGTCTCCGGCGGCACCCATAACCACCTGTTCCTGCTGGATCTGGTCGACAAAAACCTGACCGGTAAAGAAGCGGACGCCGCCCTGGGCCGCGCCAACATCACCGTCAACAAAAACAGCGTGCCGAACGATCCGAAAAGCCCGTTCGTCACCTCCGGCGTGCGTATCGGCACCCCGGCCGTCACCCGTCGCGGCTTCAAAGAAGCCGACGTGCGCGAACTGGCCGGTTGGATCTGCGATGTGCTGGACAACATCAACGATGAAGCCACCATCGAACGCACCAAGAAGAAAGTGCTGGATATCTGCGCCCGCCTGCCGGTTTACGCGTAATCCCGCTTTCGCCCGACAAAACCCGCTGCGGCGGGTTTTTTTGTGGCCGCTCGCGGCAAACTGTGAGCTGTCTGGCACTCTAACGCATTGAAGTGGAATGAAGATTGCGGGGCGGTGTGAGCTCTGTCAAAGTATTGCCCTCACTCCGGAGGGATCATGGTTCTGCAATCCACGCGTTGGCTCGCGCTCAGTTATTTCACCTACTTCTTTTCCTATGGCATCTTCTTACCGTTCTGGGGCGTGTGGCTGAAAGGCGAGGGCATCGCGCCCGAAACCATCGGCATGCTGCTCGGCGCCGGCTTGGTGGCCCGCTTCCTCGGCAGCTTACTGATTGCGCCCCTCGTTAAAGATCCCTCTCATTTAGTCTCCGCCCTGCGCCTGCTGGCGCTGCTGACCCTGGCCTTTGCGGTCGGTTTCTGTTTCGGCAACGGCTGGGGTTGGCTGATGCTGGTGATAGCGGGTTTCAACCTGTTCTTCTCGCCGCTGGTGCCGCTGACCGACGCGTTGGCCGCCACCTGGCAAAAGCAGATCCGTATGGACTACGGCCGGGTGCGGCTGTGGGGCTCGCTGGCGTTCGTCATCGGCTCGGCGCTGACCGGGCAGCTGGTAGCGGTATGGGGCCATAACGCCATTCTCTACAGCCTGATCTTCAGCGTGCTGGCGATGCTGCTGGGCATGCTGTTGAAGCCGAGCGTCATGCCGCAGGGCGAAGCGCGCGCGCGCAGCGGAACCGAACGTTCGCTGTGGGCGCTGTTGAAAGAGGGGCCGGTCTGGCGCTTCCTGCTGTGCGTCACGCTGCTGCAAGGGGCGCACGCCGGCTACTACAGCTTCGGCTCCATTTACTGGCAGGAGGCCGGCTATTCGGCCTCGACCATCGGCTATCTGTGGTCGCTGGGCGTGGTGGCGGAGGTGATTATTTTCGCCAGCAGCAACGTGCTGTTCCGCCGCTGGAATGCGCGCAACCTGCTGTTGCTCTCCGCCTGCTGTGGCGTGTTGCGCTGGAGCCTGATGGCCTACAGCACCGAGCTGGGCTGGCTGCTGCTGATCCAGATCCTGCACTGCGGCACTTTCACCGTCTGCCATTTGGCGGCGATGCGCTTTATCGCCGCGCGTCAGGGGCAAGAGGTGATCCAACTGCAGGCGGTGTATTCGGCGCTGGCGATGGGCGGCGGCATCGCCGTCATGACGGTCATTGCCGGGTTCCTGTTCGAACATTGGCAGGGCGGGGTATTCTGGGTGATGGCGGCGGTCGCGGTGCCGGCCTTGTTCATCCGGCCGCCGGCGGTCAGCGTCAGCCGCTGATTAAGGGGCTTCCAGCAGCGCGCGGATCGCCTGGCGCTGCCGGGTTTCCAGCGGTAGTTCGGTATAGATCAGCGGCGGGTGCGGATCGCTGTGCACCGCCGCATAAGGGGTGATCACCAGCGTGATGCCCTGCGGCGCTCCGCCGCGCAGATAGTCGCTCAGCGGCAGGTACTTGATGTTCAGCGGCAGCAGCGTGAGCTCTCGGATCTGATATTCCACTTCCTCTTCCAGCTGCGGGTTGTCCAGCGTCAGCAGCAGCACCTGCTTTTCCTGCAGCGCGTTGTCCTGCATCAGCCAGGCGCCGAAGCTGATGGCCACCAGACCCGCCTCCTCGTTGGAAAAATGCACGCCGTACTCCTGCTCCAGCGGTTTCAGCGCTTCCTGCGTGGTGCGCATCAGCCGCGGGTATTTGCGCACCACTTCTTCCAGCAGCATATTGTCGATGCCGATGGCGAAACGGCAGCGCTCCAGCGCCGGCGCCAGATGGGCGAACAGCTGGCTGACCAGCTCCGCCTTGCTGCTGAAGGCCATGCCGGAAAGTTGCTGGAAGCGCTCGACCATGCTGTCGATCGCCACCATCAATCTCCGCTCTTGCGCTGAGTCGTTGCTGTGGTAGCTGTGATTTTTCAACATGGTGAAGGTCAGCGCCAAAAAATCGCGCTCGTCTGCCTGCGGCGGCTGGTTAAACAGCCGGTTGCAGGTCTGATGCAGCCAGGCGGCGGCTTGCTGTTCCGGCTTTTTCCGCAGCCAGTCGCGTTGAACCGCGTCGAAACGCGGATGCTGCTGCAGGCGATTTTGCCAGGCGCAGTAGAGCAGGTAATGCTGCAGGAATTGGCGGTCGCGCGCATCGAAGTGGCGGCTGAGCAGCGGCTCGCAGGCGTCGATCGCCTCTGTCAGCGCAGACGCCGGGGTGGCATCGATCGCCAGCGCTTGCCGCAGGCGCGGGGCGAAATCGCCTTCGACAAACCGCGGGCTGCAGCGCAGGGCCCGCCGCAGCCAGTGGATCAGGCACAGGCGTTGGTCGAGCACGCTGCCCCGCAGTTGGTAGCCATGGTCGGGATCGACGGCGATCTCCAGGTGATGGAAACGCTGGATTTCACTGGCCACCTCGGCTATATCTTGCCGGGTTATCGGGGGGGCGACGCCGTTGATTCGGCTTAGGGTCTCCAGCTGTAACTCGGGCTCCGGCGTGTACAGCATCAGCAGCAGATGGCAGCGCCGTTGTTGTCCGGAGAGCTCGGGCACGGGAGAGGTGTCCAGGCTCATTATCACCTTCCGGCATAAAAGGTTGCGATTATGCCTAAGCATAGCAAAAGGCTTTGTGACGGCAGGATTACCGCGCGGCTTTTACTTCGGCTTACAACTTTCGTCACAAATATCGCCGGGAGAGGCGGGCCGTCAGGCATCTATTTGTGTTACGTTATAACAAATACAGGTAAGACAGGATAATGATGAAGTTACGTCGTCTTTTGGCTGCCTTCGGCGCCGTGTTCAGCGCCGGTGCGATCGCTCATCCGCACAGCTTTATCGACATGAATACCACCTTCGTCGCCAAAGACCAGCGGCTGGTCGGCCTGAAAATGGTGTGGGTGATGGATGAAATCACCTCGGCGGATCTGCTCTACGATGCGAAAAACGCCAAGAGCGATTCGGAAGTGTGGAAAAAGCTGGCGGCGGAAGTGATGGCCAACGTGCTGGGGCAGCACTATTTCACCGATCTTTACCGCGATGGCAAACCGGTGAAATACCTGAACTTGCCCAGCGAATATCACCTGTCGCGCCAGGGCAACCAGGCGGTGCTGGAGTTCGTGCTGCCGTTGGCCGAGCCGCAGCCGCTGGCGGGCAAGCCGTTCGAACTTTCGACTTACGATCCGACTTATTTCGTGGATATGACCTATAAAGACCAAAATGCGCTGCATCTGCCGCCGGAGATGGCGCAGCTGTGTAGCTACAAGCTGATGACGCCGAAGCCGAATGCGTTGCTGCAGGCCTATGCGCTGTCGCTCGACAAGAACGACTCGCCCGGTGAAGACCTGGCGCTGGGGCAGCAGTTCGCCCAGCGGGTGACGCTGCAATGTCGTTAAATCTCTCGCAACCGACGACGAGCCGGCGCCACTGGGCCTTCGGCCTGTGGCCGCTGCTGCCGTTCACGCTGGCGCTGGCGGCCGCCGCGCTGCTGGCGTGGCACTATTGGCCGCAGCTGCTGATGCAGAGCGTGGTGTGGCAAAAAGCGCTGCACCAGCAGATGGCGGGGCTGTTGCAGCAGGTGAAGGCCGCGCCGCAGCAGGCCGGGCTGGCGCTGATGCTGTTCAGCCTCGGCTATGGCGTCTTGCATGCGCTTGGCCCCGGCCACGGCAAAGTGGTGATCGCCACCTACCTGGCCACCCATCCGGCGCGGCTGAAAAGCAGCCTGAAGCTGACCTTCGCCGCCTCGCTGGTGCAGGGTGGGGTAGCGATCGCGCTGGTCACGCTGATGCTGGTGGTATTGCAGCTCTCTTCGCGCCAGCTGCACCAAAGCAGTTTCTGGCTGGAGAAGGGCAGCTTTATTCTGGTGATGCTGCTTGGCGTGCTGCTGAGTTGGCGCGCGCTGAAACGCCTGTTTGCGGCGATCAAGGCGATGCGCCCGGCGCCGGCGCTGCGCATCAAGAGCCTGACGCCGCTGGCGGCGGATCATGTGCACAGCGCCAATTGCGGCTGCGGCCACCGGCATCTGCCGAGCGACAGCGAGCTGCAGGCGGGAAGCGACTGGCGCACTCAGGCCGCCATCGTGCTGGCGATGGGCATGCGCCCCTGTTCGGGGGCGATTTTGGTGCTGCTGTTCTCCAAAGTGATCGGCGTGTTCGGCTGGGGAGTGATCTCCGCGCTGGCGATGGCGTTCGGCACCTCGTTGACCATCTCGATGCTGGCGCTGCTGGTACATTACAGCCGCCGGCTGGCGGTGCGCCTCAGCCGTTCGCGCGCGCCCGCCGCCTGGAGCGCGGTGGCCTGGGGGGCGTTGGCGCTGGCCGGCGGCCTGATCCTGCTGGCCGCCGGGCTGTTGCTGTACGTCAGCGCGCAGCCGGAATTCGGCGGCGGCATCCGTCCCTTCTCCCGCTAACGGGCATAAAAAAAGCGCTGCTGATGCAGCGCTTTTTTCGACTCGCTTCTGGCGATTAACGCTTCAGCGCTTCGCTCAGTTCTTCACGCATGGTGGCCAGCATGGCTTTCACTACGCGCGGGTTGCCTGCCACCACGTTGCCGGAGCTGAAGTGGTTGTGGCCGCCGACGAAGTCGGTCACCAGGCCGCCGGCTTCACGCACCAGCAGTTCGCCCGCGGCGAAATCCCACGGCTTCAGGCCGATTTCGAAGAAACCGTCTACGCGGCCGGCGGCCACATAGGCCAGATCCAGCGCAGCGGAACCGGTGCGGCGGAAGTCCGCGCACTGGGTGAACAGCTTGCCGACGATGTTGATGTAAGGCGTTGCGTGCTGTTTGACCTTGAACGGGAAGCCGGTCGCCAGGATGGTGCCATCCAGATCTTTGGCGTTGGTGCCGCGCAGGCGGTAGCCGTTGAGCTGTGCGCCCTGGCCGCGAGTGGCGGTGAACAGTTCGTTGCGCATCGGATCGTAAACCACGGCCACTTCAGTACGGCCTTTGATGCGTACGGCGATGGAAACGGAGAAATGAGGGAAACGTTTGATGAAGTTTGCAGTGCCATCCAGTGGATCGATCACCCATTGCACATCGCGATCTTCGCCGATCAGCTCACCGCGTTCTTCGCTCACGATACTGTGTTGCGGATAAGACTTGCGGATGACGTCGATGATCAGATGCTCTGCATCGCGATCGACGTTGGTGACGAAGTCATTGGTCCCTTTCTGGCTCGCTTCTACAGCGTCCGGGGTTTCGTAGTTTTTGGCAATCAGGTTACCGGCCTTGCGCGCAGCGCGCACGGCGATAGTCAGCATCGGATGCATGGGTATCTTCCAACTAGGATGTTAAAGAACAGGAAACGGCGCGAAGTATAGCAGCTGTTCGGCAAATTGCCTACGGCTGTGTTAAGATGCTGCGATTTTCCGCCACGCTCAGAGTTTGTATGCTGCACAATATCCGCATTGTTCTGGTAGAGACTTCACATACCGGCAACATGGGCTCGACCGCCAGAGCCATGAAAACCATGGGTTTAACAAACCTTTATCTGGTTAATCCGCTGATCAAACCCGATTCTCAGGCCATCGCCCTGGCCGCCGGCGCCAGTGACGTGATCGGCAACGCCACTATCGTCGACACCCTCGATGACGCCATCGCCGGCTGTAGCCTGGTGGTGGGCACCAGCGCCCGTTCTCGCACCTTGCCGTGGCCGATGCTGGAGCCGCGTGAATGCGGCGTGCGCGCGGTGCACGAGGGCGAACACGCGCCGGTGGCGCTGGTGTTCGGCCGCGAACGCGTCGGGCTGACCAACGATGAATTGCAGAAGTGCCACTACCACGTCGCCATTCCGGCCAACCCGGACTACAGCTCGCTGAATCTGGCGATGGCGGTGCAGATCCTAGCGTATGAAGTGCGCGTGGCTTACCTCGATCGCCAACAGGCGGGCGCGCCGCAGCTGGAAGAGACGCCGTATCCGCTGGTGGATGACCTCGAGCGTTTCTATCAGCACCTGGAGCAGACGCTGCAGCGCACCGGCTTTATTCGCCCGTCCCATCCGGGCCAGGTGATGAGCCGCCTGCGTCGGCTGTTCACCCGCGCGCGCCCGGAAGGGCAGGAGCTGAATATCCTGCGCGGCATGCTGACGTCGATCGAGAAACAGGATAAACATCAAGGTAATTAATTGATGTGGCATAGCGGCGGGTGACAATAGTATTAGTTATCCAAAGGTTATAACATGTATTTTATATACCTTTGTTCTTGCTAAGTTCAAAACGTGCTAATACTTGAGTCAATTACTAGGTTAAATAGTTGACTGTTTTACTCAGGAATGTCAGACTTTCGGCCATATTTGACCAACAGGTAACCATTGAGCTATGAGACTGACATCCAAAGGCCGTTATGCCGTAACCGCTATGCTCGACGTAGCGCTGCATTCCCAGGAAGGGCCGGTGCCACTGGCGGACATTTCCGAACGCCAGGGTATTTCGCTCTCTTATCTGGAACAATTATTCTCCCGTCTGCGCAAGAATGGCCTGGTGGCCAGCGTGCGCGGCCCGGGCGGTGGTTATCTGCTGGGTAAAGACGCGGGTGAGATCGCCGTTGGCGCTGTCATCACTGCCGTCGATGAATCGGTAGATGCAACCCGGTGCCAGGGCAAAGAAGGCTGTCAGGGCGGCGATCGCTGCTTGACCCACGCCCTGTGGCGCGATCTGAGCGAGCGCATCAGCGGGTTCCTGAACAACATTACGCTGGCAGAACTGGTCAACAACCAGGAAGTGCTGGTGGTGGCGGATCGTCAAAACAACGATACGCGCCGCACGGCCAACGGTCGTCCGCAAGAAACTATCAACGTTAATCTGCGCGCATAAGCAGCTGGCGAAATTATTTTAGTTTTTGGAAGTGATGTACGGAGCACAAGAGCAATGAAATTACCGATTTATCTGGATTACTCAGCAACGACGCCGGTTGACCCGCGCGTTGCTGAGAAGATGATGCAGTTTTTGACCCTGGACGGCACTTTCGGCAACCCGGCTTCCCGTTCCCACCGTTTCGGTTGGCAGGCGGAAGAGGCGGTAGACATCGCCCGTAACCAAATTGCCGAACTGGTGGGCGCCGACCCACGCGAAATCGTCTTCACCTCCGGGGCGACCGAATCCGACAACCTGGCGATCAAAGGTGCTGCCAATTTCTACCAGAAAAAAGGCAAGCACATCATCACCAGCAAAACCGAACACAAAGCCGTGCTGGACACCTGCCGTCAGCTGGAGCGCGAAGGGTTCGAAGTGACCTATCTGGCGCCGCAGAGCAACGGCATCATCAGCCTGCAGGATCTCGAAGCGGCGCTGCGCGATGACACCATTCTGGTCTCCATCATGCACGTCAACAACGAAATCGGCGTGGTGCAGGACATCGAAGCGATCGGCGAAATGTGCCGCGCGCGCGGTATCATCTACCACGTTGACGCCACCCAGAGCGTGGGCAAACTGCCTATCGATCTGAGCAAGCTGAAAGTCGATCTGATGTCGTTCTCCGGCCACAAAATCTATGGCCCGAAAGGCATCGGCGCGCTGTACGTGCGCCGCAAGCCGCGCATCCGCATCGAAGCGCAGGTACACGGCGGCGGTCACGAGCGCGGCATGCGTTCCGGCACCCTGCCTGTCCACCAGATCGTCGGCATGGGCGAAGCTTATCGCATCGCCAAAGAAGAGATGACCGAAGAGATGGCGCGTCTGCGCACCCTGCGCGATCGTCTGTGGAACGGCGTGAAAGATATGGAAGAAGTGTATCTGAACGGCGATCTGGAGCACGGCGCACCGAACATCCTGAACGTCAGCTTCAACTACGTTGAAGGCGAGTCGCTGATCATGGCGCTGAAAGACCTGGCCGTTTCCTCCGGTTCAGCCTGTACCTCCGCCAGCCTCGAGCCGTCCTACGTGCTGCGCGCGCTGGGCATGAGCGATGAATTGGCGCACAGCTCGATCCGTTTCTCCCTGGGGCGTTTCACCACGGAAGAAGAGATCGACTACACCATTCAACTGGTGCGTAAATCCATCGGCCGTCTGCGCGATCTGTCTCCGCTGTGGGAGATGTTCAAGCAGGGCGTGGACATCAACAGCATCGAATGGGCGCATCATTAATTCTCAGGTTTCAGGAGCAAGGTCATGGCTTACAGCGAAAAAGTAATCGATCATTATGAAAACCCGCGCAACGTGGGTTCCTTTGACAACGAAGATCCTACCGTCGGTAGCGGCATGGTAGGTGCGCCGGCTTGCGGCGACGTCATGAAGCTGCAAATCAAGGTTAACGATGAAGGCATCATCGAAGACGCGCGCTTTAAAACTTACGGCTGCGGTTCCGCCATCGCCTCCAGCTCGCTGGTGACCGAATGGATGAAGGGCAAGTCGCTCGATCAGGCTGAAGCGATCAAAAACACCCAGATCGCCGAAGAGCTGGAATTGCCGCCGGTCAAAATTCACTGCTCGATCCTGGCTGAAGACGCCATCAAAGCAGCGATTGCCGACTATAAGAGCAAGCATAGCGCCGAGTAATTTGTCTGAGTCGGCCCGGCCACGCCGGGCTTTGATTTGAAGTGTGAGGTTGTGATGTCTATTACCATGAGCGACAGCGCTGCGCAGCGTGTTCAGGCGTTTTTGACGAACCGCGGCAAGGGTCTCGGCCTGCGTCTGGGAGTGCGAACTTCCGGCTGCTCCGGAATGGCCTACGTGCTGGAATTTGTTGACGAAGCCAACGATGACGACATCGTGTTTGAAGACAAAGGCATCAAGGTGATCATCGACGGCAAGAGCCTGGTTTACCTTGACGGCACCGAGCTTGATTTCGTTAAGGAAGGCCTGAACGAAGGCTTCAAGTTCAACAACCCGAACGTCTCAAGCGAATGCGGCTGCGGCGAGAGTTTCAACGTCTGACAGTCCATCGTGCTCCCCCGTTTCGGCGGGGGAACTTCATCCGCTAACGCCCAGAGCACGCTATGGATTACTTTACTTTATTCGGGCTGCCAGTTCGCTACACCGTGGACGGCAGCCTGCTTGCGTCCCGCTTCCAGGATCTGCAGCGCCAATTTCACCCCGATCGTTTCGCCAACCAGCCGGAGCGCGAACGCCTGATGGCGTTGCAGCAGGCGGCGACCATCAACGAAGCCTACCAGTCGCTGAAGCACCCGTTAAAACGCGCGGAGTATATGCTATCTTTGCACGGCTTCGATCTGGGCAACGAACAGCATACGATGCGCGACACCGCGTTCCTGATGGAACAGCTGGAACTGCGCGAAGAGCTCGACGCCATTGAGCGCAAGCCGGAGGCGGAAAGCCTGCTGGCCGATTTCGGCGCGCGGCTGGCCGCCTCCATCAAACAGCGCAGCGCGCTGATGCTGCAGCAGCTGGATGGCGAGCAGTGGGCGGACGCCGCCGACACCGTGCGCAAGCTGCGCTTTTTGGACAAACTCCAGCAACAGGTTGAACAACTCGAAGAAAAACTGCTGGGTTTTGAGTAACACCTTCTGATTCTGATTGTGGAAGCTTCAACATGGCCTTATTACAAATTAGTGAGCCTGGCCTCAGCGCCGCGCCGCACCAGCGACGCTTGGCCGCCGGCATCGACTTAGGCACCACCAACTCGCTGGTCGCCACGGTGCGCAGCGGGCAAGCGGAAACGCTGGCCGACGAACTGGGCCGCCATTTGCTGCCTTCGGTGGTGCATTATCAGGCGGACGCGCAGCGCGTCGGCTGGGAGGCGCGCCAACAGGCGGCGCAGGATCCGGCCAATACCGTCAGCTCCATCAAACGCATGATGGGCCGCTCGTTGGCGGACGTGCAGCAGCGTTACCCGAACCTGCCTTATCAATTCCAGGCCAGCGACAACGGCCTGCCGCTGATCGTCACCGCCGCCGGCCCGGTTAACCCGGTCGGCGTCTCCGCCGATATCCTGCGGGCACTGTCCGCGCGCGCGCAAGCGGCGCTGGAAGGGGAGCTGGATGGCGTGGTGATCACCGTTCCCGCCTACTTCGACGACGCGCAGCGCCAGGGCACCAAAGACGCGGCGCGTCTGGCCGGCCTGCACGTCCTGCGCCTGCTGAACGAACCGACCGCGGCAGCGATCGCCTACGGGCTGGATTCCGGCCAGGAAGGGGTGATCGCTGTTTACGATCTGGGCGGCGGCACCTTTGATATCTCCATTCTGCGCCTCAGCCGCGGCGTGTTCGAAGTGCTGGCCACGGGCGGCGATTCCGCGCTGGGCGGCGACGATTTCGATCACCTGCTGGCCGACTGGCTGCGCGAGCAGGCCAGCGTGGCCGATCGCAGCGACCACGGCGTGCAGCGCCAACTGCTGGACGCCGCCATCGCCGCTAAAATCGCGTTGAGCGATGCCGACAGCGTGCGCGTCGAGGTGGCCGGCTGGCAGGGCGAGGTGACCCGCGCCCAGTTCGAAGCGCTGATCGCCCCGCTGGTGAAACGCACGCTGATGGCCTGCCGCCGCGCGCTGAAAGACGCCGGCGTCGCCGCCGACGAGGTGCTGGAAGCGGTGATGGTCGGCGGTTCCACCCGCGTGCCGCTGGTGCGTGAGCAGGTGGGCGCTTTCTTCGGCCGCACGCCGCTGACGTCGATCGATCCGGATAAAGTGGTCGCCATTGGCGCCGCGATCCAGGCCGACATTCTGGTGGGCAACAAGCCGGACAGCGACATGCTGCTGCTGGACGTGATCCCGCTGTCGCTGGGCCTCGAAACCATGGGCGGTCTGGTGGAAAAAGTGATCCCGCGCAACACCACCATTCCGGTGGCGCGCGCGCAGGAATTCACCACCTTTAAAGACGGCCAGAGCGCGATGATGATCCACGTGCTGCAGGGCGAGCGCGAGCTGGTGCAGGACTGCCGTTCGCTGGCGCGTTTCACGCTGCGCGGCCTGCCGCCGCTGCCTGCCGGGGGCGCGCACATTCGCGTCACCTTCCAGGTGGATGCCGACGGTCTGCTGAGCGTCACCGCGATGGAGAAATCCACCGGCGTGGAAGCCTCGATCCAGGTGAAGCCGTCGTACGGCCTGTCGGACAGCGAAATCGCCGGCATGATCAAGGATTCGATGGCCAACGCGCAAAGCGACGTGGGCGCGCGCAAGCTGGCGGAGCAACGCGTGGAAGCCGCGCGGGTGCTGGAAAGCCTGCAGGGCGCGCTGGCCAGCGACGCCGCGCTGCTGAGCGAGGCGGAAAGCCAGGCGATCGCCGCCGCGACCCAGGCGTTGCAGCAGGCGGTGGAGGGGGAAGATCCCGCCGCTATCGAAGACGCCATCAAAACATTAGATGCACAAACGCAAGATTTTGCCGCGCGCCGCATGGACGCTTCCATTCGCCGCGCGCTGGCTGGCCATTCTGTGGATGAGGTTTAACCATGCCTAAAATTGTTTTCCTGCCCCATCAAGATCTTTGCCCGGAAGGGGCGGTTCTGGAAGCTGAAAAAGGGGAGTCGATCCTCAACGTTGCGCTGCGCAACGGCATTGAAATCGAGCACGCCTGCGAGAAATCCTGCGCCTGCACCACCTGCCACTGCATCGTGCGTGAAGGCTTCGATTCGCTGGAAGAGAGCAGCGAGCTGGAAGACGACATGCTGGACAAGGCCTGGGGGCTGGAGCCGGAAAGCCGTCTGAGCTGCCAGGCGCTGGTCGCCGACGAAGATCTGGTGGTCGAAATGCCGCGCTACACCGTCAACCACGCGCGTGAGCATTAATTGTTAGCCGCAGCGCCAACCCGGAGATCATAATGGGACTGAAGTGGACCGACAGCCGAGAAATCGGCGAAGCCCTGTACGACCAATACCCGGACACCGATCCGAAAACCGTGCGTTTTACCGACATGCATCAGTGGATCTGCGATCTGGAAGAGTTCGACGACGATCCGCAGGCTTCCAACGAAAAAATACTGGAAGCGATCCTGCTGGTCTGGTTAGATGAAGCGGAGTAAATAGCGTAACGGGCTGCCATGGGCGGCCCGTTTATTTTGTATCCGACATACCCGTCGTCTTTCAAACCGCAGCGTTGTTACCTGCACGTAGTTACGTGGCCCATCCGTGGGCCACGCCCCAAGGGGCCGCTGCGAGCAGCGTTCAAATCTGCTCCCGGCAGATTTGTCTTACCCCAGTCACTTACCTGAGTAAGCTCCTGGGGATGAGATCGCTGGGCGCCTAGCTGCAATTTGAAATCCATAGGGTATGCAATAAAGCCCTAATGAAATAATAAAGGGAACATCCGGAGTAAGAAGGCTATGACAACAGAATTCATGCAGGTCACGCTGTCGCAACAACCTGCCGACGCCCGTTGGGGCGAAAAAGCGCTGCTCAGCACCAACGGCGAAGGGATGACCATTCACCTGACCGGCACCGACAAGCTGGGCGCGATCCAGCGCGCGGGCCGCAAAATTGACGGTCAGGGCATCAAAAACGTCAAGCTGGCCGGCGACGGTTGGGACTTGGAAAACAGCTGGGCGTTTTGGCAGGGCTACCGCGGGCCGAAAGGGCAGCGCAACGTCGAATGGGCCGAGCTGCCGGAAGCCGCACGTCAGGAGCTGGATAAGCGCCTGAAGATCGTTGACTGGGTGCGTGACACCATCAACATGCCGGCGGAAGAGCTGGGGCCGGAGCAACTGGCGACCCGCGCCGTCGATCTGATGTGCGACGTCGGCTGCGATGCCGTCAGCTACCGCATCACCAAGGGCGAAGATCTGCGCGAGCAGAACTATGCCGGCATCCACACCGTCGGCCGCGGCTCCGAGCGCCCACCGGTGCTGCTGGCGCTGGACTTCAACCCGACCGGTAATCCGGACGCACCGGTGTTCGCCTGCCTGGTCGGCAAGGGCATCACCTTCGATACCGGCGGTTATAGCCTGAAACAGAGCGCCTTTATGGACTCGATGAAGGCTGACATGGGCGGTGCGGCCACCATCACCGGCGCCCTGGCGCTGGCGGCGGCGCGCGGCCTGAAGCAGCGCGTGAAACTGTACCTGTGCTGCGCCGACAACATGGTCAGCGGCAACGCTTTCAAACTGGGCGACATCATTCGCTACCGCAACGGCAAAACCGTTGAGGTGATGAACACCGATGCGGAAGGGCGCCTGGTGCTGGCCGACGGCCTGATCGACGCTTCTGAGCAGAACCCGCAGCTGATTATCGACTGCGCCACCCTGACCGGCGCCGCCAAAACCGCGGTCGGCAACGACTACCATGCGCTGTTCAGCTTCGACGACGCGCTGGCGCAGGAGCTGCTGAACAGCGCCACCGCCGAGCAAGAGCCGTTCTGGCGTCTGCCGCTGGCCGAGTTCCACCGCAGCCAGCTGCCGTCCAACTTCGCCGAGCTGAACAACGTGGCCGGCCCGGCCTACACCGCCGGCGCCAGCACCGCGGCGGCCTTCCTGTCGCACTTCGTCAAGAATTACCAGCAAGGCTGGCTGCACATCGACTGTTCCGCCACCTACCGCAAAGGCGCGGTGGATCAGTGGTCGGCCGGCGCGACCGGTTTGGGCGTGCGTACCCTGGCCAACCTGCTGCTGAGCAAAGCCAAATAATTGAACGCCCGCCGCGTCGGGCGCTAGAATGCGCATTATCTTCGGGGCCCAGCATGCTGGGGCCTCGCTATTTGATCCCTGGAGTTTGCCATGAGTGCCCATCATCACGATGCCGCCCCGAGCGAAAACGAACTTGAACGCCTGCTGAAGCTGGCGGTGACGGAGCCGGCCCACCGCCCGGCGTTCTTCCGTGAACTGCTCGATGCCACGGTGCTGATCCTCGGCGACAGCGAGCAGGTGCAGCAGGACGGTGACATCGCGCTGAACGCGGATACGCCGGTCAATATCCAGCATTGGGAGAAGCAGGACGGCGGCAGCATCATTCCGTTCTTCACCTCGCTGGAAGCGCTGCAGAAAGCCGTTGAGGACGAACAGCCGTTCATCGCCATGCCGGCGCGGGTGCTGTTCGAAATCACCCAGGGTGCGGATCTGTTCCTCAACCCGAAGGCGGAGTACGGCAAGGAGTTCTATCCGGAAGAGGTGGCGATGCTGCTGGCGACCGGCGGCGTCGTCAAACCGGTGGAGCATTACGTCGATAAAGAGACCCAAATCCTGCTGGGGCAGCCCGAAGAGTATCCGTCGGCGATGGTGGACGCGTTGACCACGCTGTTCAGCCAGCGCAAGCCGGTGCGCCGCGCGTTTCTGGCGCTGATGCACGACCAGGCGGCGGACGAGAAGCCGAATCTGCTGATCGGGCTGGAAGTGGACGCCGAGCCGGCGGAGATCGAGGCGTTGATCAACGAGGCCGGCAGCGTCGCCAGCGAAACGGCGCCGAACGACGAACCGGTGGATTTCTGCCTAGTGTCGGAGAACGAGCGCGGCATCAGCCACTATCTGATCTCCCATACGCAGCCGTTTTATCAGCGCCGCTGGGGCAGCTGGCTGCGCAATTTGATCCCGTCTACCGACAAGACCCAGTAGCGCCGCCGCGTGGTCGAAAATGAATCATGAAGATCATATTTTTTTAATGAAATGTTGATTTTCCCGTAGGCAAGCGTTAACGGCGCACATATAATCTGCGCCACTTGAGAAGGCCGGCAACATTGCAGACCGGCCTGTTTTGGAAGTCATACAGAGGCCATCATGACCGTAGAACGTACCTTTTCCATCGTTAAACCAAACGCTGTAGCCAACAACGACATCGGCGCTATCTATGCGCGTTTCGAGCGCGCCGGTTTCAAAATCATCGCCGCTAAAATGCTGCGTCTGACTCGCGAGCAAGCTGAAGGCTTCTACGCTGAGCACAAAGGCCGTCCATTCTTCGACGGTCTGGTTGAGTTCATGACCTCCGGCCCAATCATGGTGCAGGTTCTGGAATCTGAAAACGCCGTGCAGCGCAACCGTGACATCATGGGCGCAACCAACCCGGACAACGCGCTGGCAGGCACCCTGCGTGCCGACTACGCGGACAGCTTCACCGCTAACGCCGTGCACGGTTCCGACTCCGTTGAATCCGCACAGCGCGAAATCGCTTACTTCTTCAACGAAAGCGAAATCTGCGCACGTTAATCGTGCCGTTGCTGATAGCCAGGCATTCACCGGCTGAAACAATAAAAATGCCCTGAATGCCTTTCAGCCGTAGCCACCCGCTACTAAAATTTGTACAATGCCGCGCCCCTGATAAGACGACTTGTCAGGGGCGTGTTTTTAGTGCCGCCACCCGAATCATGCGGGCTGAAATGCACAACTTACTGTCCATTCTTTAGCGCCATAACGTGTAATAACGAGGCCAGAGATCATTATGTTAGAACCCATCACGTCCGAGCACACCGTGTCTGAAAATAATTCGCTGACTACCCCCTCCGTTAACGTGGAGCAACCGGCTGCGGCCAAAATCAACCTGCTGGACCTGAACCGCCAGCAAATGCGCGAGTTCTTCGCCGAAATGGGCGAGAAACCGTTCCGCGCCGATCAGGTGATGAAGTGGATTTACCACTACTGCTGCGACGATTTCGAGCAGATGACCGACATCAACAAAGTCCTGCGCGGCAAGCTGCAACGCGTGGCGGAAATCCGCGCGCCGGAAGTGGCGGAAGAACAGCGTTCGGCCGACGGCACCATCAAGTGGGCGATTAAAGTCGGCGATCAGCAGGTCGAAACCGTGTACATCCCGGAAGCCGACCGCGCGACGCTGTGCGTCTCCTCGCAGGTAGGCTGCGCGCTGGAGTGCAAATTCTGTTCGACGGCGCAGCAGGGCTTCAACCGCAACCTGCGCGTGTCGGAAATCATCGGCCAGGTGTGGCGCGCGGCGAAAATCATCGGCGCGCTGAAGGTGACCGGCCAACGCCCGATCACCAACGTGGTGATGATGGGGATGGGCGAGCCGCTGCTCAACCTGAACAACGTGGTGCCGGCGATGGAAATCATGCTGGACGACTTCGGCTTTGGCCTGTCCAAACGCCGCGTGACCCTGTCTACCTCCGGCGTGGTGCCGGCGCTGGACAAGCTGGGCGACATGATCGACGTGGCGCTGGCGATCTCGCTGCACGCGCCGAACGACACCATCCGCGATGAGATCGTGCCGATCAATCGCAAGTACAACATCGAGACCTTCCTGTCCGCGGTGCGTCGCTATTTGGAGAAATCCAACGCCAATCAGGGCCGCGTGACCGTCGAGTACGTGATGCTGGATCATATCAACGACAGCACCGACGATGCGCATCAGCTGGCGGAAGTGCTGAAAGACACGCCGTGCAAGATCAACCTGATCCCATGGAACCCGTTCCCGGGCGCCCCTTACGGCCGCAGCTCCAACAGCCGGGTGGATCGTTTCTCCAAGGTGTTGATGGAATACGGCTTTACGACTATTGTTCGTAAAACCCGTGGTGACGATATCGACGCCGCCTGCGGGCAACTGGCGGGTGAAGTGATCGACCGTACCAAGCGTACCCTGAAGAAGAAAATGGCCGGGGAACCTATCAACGTACGGGCGGTCTGAATCCTATAGCACCATTTTTTGTTATCTAACAGCCTGTTATGCGAAAGCGTGTCGCTGGCGGGCGTTAGCTGACGGCCGATAAGGAAATGAATGCGGGCATGAAGCTGAAACTGTGGGGTGTGTGGCTGGCGGCCGGGTTGTTGGCCGGGTGTTCCGGTTCAACGCCGGAAAAGGAAGCGCAAGTCTCTGAGGCGGGCCAAACGCGGTTGCAGCTGGGCCTGGAGTACCTGCAGCAAGGCGATATGGACGCCGCGCGCCAGAACCTGGAAAAGGCGCTGGACGCGGCCCCGCAGGATTACCGCACGCAGTTGGGCATGGCGCTCTATGAACAGCGGATCGGTGAAAATGCCGCGGCCGAACAGCGTTATCGGCAAGCGCTCAAACTTGCGCCGGGCAATGGCACCGTATTGAATAATTACGGTGCGTTTCTTTGCGGTTTAGGGCAGTATGTACCGGCGCAACAGCAGTTTAGCGCTGCGGCGCTGGCGCCCGATTATGGCCAGGTCGCCGACAGCCTGGAAAACGCAGGTTACTGTTTTCTCAAGGCCGGACAAAACGATGAGGCGCGCACGCTGTTGAGCCGCGCGCTGAAAGTCGATCCGGACAAAGGCACTCCGCTGTTGGCGGAGGCCGAAAAGCAATTTGGAGAAGGGAAGCGCGCCCAGTCGCAACTTTTATTGGATGTTTATCAGCATGTTCTGCCGGCCAGCGCCAGCAGCTTATGGTTACAGATTCGTTTCGCCGCGTTAGCCGGCCGTCAGGATAGCGTTCAACGCTATGGCAAGCAGCTAGCGCGAAGTTTTCCACAATCCAAACAGTACCAGCAGTTCTTAGCTAATGAATACTGAAGCCTCCCAAGATAAAACCGTATCCATGACGACGGGCCAGCGCCTGCGTCAAGCCCGTGAGCAACTCGGGCTGAGCCAACAGACCGTTGCAGAACGCCTGTGTCTCAAAATGTCCACCGTGCGCGATATCGAGGAAGACAGCGTGTCCGCTGACCTCGCGTCCACCTTCGTGCGCGGCTACATCCGTTCCTACGCCAAGCTGGTGCATTTGCCGGAAGACGAACTGCTGCCGATGCTGGCCAAGCAGGCGCCGTTGAAGATGGCGAAAGTGGCGCCGATGCAAAGCTTCTCGCTGGGCAAGCGCCGCAAGAAACGCGACGGCTGGCTGATGAGCTTCACCTGGCTTATCGTGTTCGTGGTGATCGGCCTGACCGGCGCCTGGTGGTGGCAAAACCACAAGGCCCAGCAGGAAGAGATCGCCACCATGGCCGATCAGTCCTCCGCGCAGCTTTCGCAGAATAACGAAGGGCAGTCCGTGCCGCTGACCGACGGCAATGCCGATGCCGGCACCAACGTGCCGTTGACCGACAACAGCGCCGCGCCGGCCGATACTGGCGCAGCGGCTCAGGCGCCGGCGGCGACCGCCCAGGCGCCGAGTGCGGCTCAGCAGCAGCCTGCCGTGGTGTCGCCAAGCCAGACCACCCTGCCGGAAACCGCGCCGGCGGCACAAGCGCCGTTGCCGACCGCCGATGCGGGCGTGGCTGCGCCGGCGGCCGATCCGAATGCGCTGGTGATGGATTTCTCCGCCGACTGCTGGCTGCAGGTGACCGACGCGAGCGGTAAGACGCTGTTCAGCGGCACCCAGAAGCAGGGCGGCAAGCTGAACCTGACCGGCACTGCGCCGTATAAACTGACCATCGGCGCGCCGGCGGCAGTTCAGATCCAGTATCAGGGTAAACCGGTTGATTTAAGCCGGTTCGTTAAGTCAAACCGTGTTGCTCGCCTGACCGTCGCCGCGCAGTAATCGCGCGGCACCGGTCGTGATGTCAGAGCAGCAATGGAGAGTAAGTAATGCATAACCAAGCGCCCATCAACCGTCGAAAATCTACACGCATTTACGTCGGCAAGGTGCCTATTGGTGATGGCGCGCCGATTGCCGTGCAGTCGATGACCAACACCCGTACCACCGATGTTGAAGCAACGGTTAATCAGATCAAAGCGCTGGAGCGCGTGGGCGTCGACATCGTCCGCGTTTCGGTTCCTACCATGGACGCCGCCGAGGCGTTCAAGCTGATCAAGCAGCAGGTCAACGTGCCGCTGGTCGCCGATATCCACTTCGATTATCGCATCGCGCTGCAGGTTGCCGAATACGGCGTAGACTGCCTGCGCATCAACCCGGGCAACATCGGCAACGAATCGCGCATTCGCTCGGTGGTGGACTGCGCCCGCGACAAGAACATCCCGATTCGCATCGGCGTCAACGGCGGCTCGCTGGAGAAAGACCTGCAGGAAAAGTACGGCGAACCTACGCCGGAAGCGCTGCTGGAATCCGCCATGCGCCACGTGGACATCCTCGATCGCCTCAACTTCGACCAGTTCAAGGTCAGCGTCAAGGCGTCGGACGTGTTCCTGGCGGTACAGTCTTACCGCCTGCTGGCCTCGCGCATCGATCAGCCGCTGCATCTGGGCATCACCGAAGCCGGCGGCGCACGCAGCGGGTCGGTCAAATCGGCCATCGGCCTGGGCATGCTGCTGTCTGAAGGCATCGGCGACACCCTGCGCATCTCGCTGGCGGCGGATCCGGTCGAAGAGGTGAAGGTCGGTTTCGATATCCTGAAGTCGCTGCGCATCCGCGCGCGCGGTATCAACTTTATCGCCTGCCCGACCTGTTCGCGTCAGGAGTTCGACGTGATCGGCACGGTGAACGCGCTGGAGCAGCGCCTGGAAGACATCATCACGCCGATGGACGTTTCGATCATCGGCTGCGTGGTGAACGGCCCGGGCGAAGCGCTGGTGTCCACCATGGGCGTGACCGGCGGCCACAAGAAGAGCGGCTTCTATGAAGACGGCGTGCGCCAGAAAGAGCGTTTCGACAACGAACAGATGATCGACCAGCTGGAAGCGAAAATTCGCGCCAAGGCCGCGATGATGGACGAAAGCAACCGCATCACGGTCAATCTGCTGGAAAAATAAGCGTTATCGCTACACGGCGGGCCTGTTGGCCCGCTTGTTTATGAACCTGAAGGGCAGAAAACCGCATCCGCGTTGAATACCGGGCGGCAAAGTCCCTATAATCAGGTTCATTTTTACAGACAACGGACAGAGAACTCACGTGGCAAAGAACATTCAAGCCATTCGCGGCATGAACGACTACCTGCCGGAAGAAACGGCATTATGGCAGCGTATTGAAGGCACCCTTAAGCAGGTGCTGGGCAGCTACGGTTACAGCGAAATCCGGTTGCCGATTGTAGAGCAGACCCCGTTATTCAAACGCGCGATCGGTGAAGTGACCGACGTCGTGGAAAAAGAGATGTATACCTTCGAAGACCGCAACGGCGAAAGCCTGACGCTGCGTCCGGAAGGGACGGCCGGCTGCGTGCGCGCCGGCATCGAACATGGTCTGCTGTACAATCAGGAACAGCGTCTGTGGTACATCGGCCCGATGTTCCGCTATGAGCGCCCGCAGAAGGGCCGTTACCGTCAGTTCCATCAGCTGGGCGCGGAAGTGTTCGGCCTGCAAGGCCCGGACGTCGACGCCGAGCTGATCCTGCTGACGGCCCGCTGGTGGAAAGCGCTGGGCATCGCCGAGCACGTCAAGCTGGAGCTGAACTCCATCGGTTCGCTGGAGGCGCGCGCCAACTACCGCGACGCGCTGGTGGCGTTCCTGGAGCAGCACGTTGAGGTGCTGGACGAAGACTGCAAACGCCGCATGTACAGCAACCCGCTGCGCGTGCTGGACTCCAAGAATCCTGAGGTGCAGGCGCTGTTGAACGACGCGCCGCGCCTGTCCGAGTACCTGGACGAAGAATCCCGTGCTCACTTCGCCGGTCTGTGTGAACTTTTGGCGCAGGCAGGTATCCCATATACCGTTAACGAGCGCCTGGTGCGCGGTCTGGATTACTACAACCGCACCGTGTTTGAGTGGGTAACCACCAGCCTGGGCGCGCAGGGCACCGTCTGCGCGGGCGGCCGTTACGACGGCCTGGTCGAGCAATTGGGCGGCCGTGCTACCCCGGCAGTCGGTTTCGCCATGGGCCTCGAGCGCCTGGTGTTGCTGGTGCAGGCGGTTAACCCGGAATTCAAGGCGCCGTCGGCTATCGACGTGTACGTCATCTCTTCCGGCGCGGGCACCCAGAGCGCGGCGATGCAGCTGGCTGAACAGGTGCGCGACGCGGCGCCGCAGCTGAAGCTGATGACCAATTACGGCGGCGGCAACTTCAAGAAGCAGATCACCCGTGCGGACAAATGGGGCGCGCGCATCGCGCTGATCCTGGGTGAGAGCGAAGTGGCGGCGCAGCAGGTGGTGGTGAAAGACCTGCGCAGTGGTGAACAAGAAACGCTGGCGCAAAGCGAAGTCGCTGCGCGTCTGGCTTTGATGTTAGGTTAAGGAGAAGGACACCGTGGAAGTCTATACCACTGAAAACGAACAAGTCGACGCACTGCGTCGGTTCTTTGCCGAGAACGGCAAAGCGCTGGCGGTGGGCGTGGTGCTCGGAATTGGTGCCCTGGTTGGCTGGCGTTACTGGCAGAGCCATGAAAACTCCAACATGATGGCTGCGTCGCAATCCTATCAGGAAGCCAGCGATCGTCTGGCGGCCGGCAAGCCGGATGACGTGGCTGCCGCGGAGAAATTTGTCCAGGCTAACGGTAACAGCTACGGCGTATTGGCCGCGCTGCAGTTGGCCAAGCACTTTGTCGAACAGAATGATTTCGCCAAGGCGGAACAGCAATTGGCGCTGGCGCAGGGCCAGACCAAAGACGACAACCTGTTGGCGATGATCGACCTGCGTCTGGCGCGCGTCCAGCTGCAGGAGAAAAAGCTGGATGAAGCGCTGAAAACGCTGGATGGCGTGAAAGGCGAAGGCTGGGCGGCGATGATGCAGGATGTGCGCGGCGATGTGCTGCTGGCCAAGGGCGACGCCAAGGGCGCGCGCGAAGCTTACAGCAAAGGCATTGAGTCCAACGCTTCTCAGGCGCTGCAGGTTCTGCTGCGCATGAAATTGAATAACTTGTCCAGCTAAGGGGAATTCCCATGCAATTGCGTAAAACACTCTTGGTCGGACTGGTTTCCGCTGCCTTGCTGAGTGGTTGCTCGCTGTTTAACAGCGAAGAAGACGTGGTTACCATGTCGCCGTTGCCGAAAGTTGAAAATCAGTTTACGCCGAGCAAGGCGTGGAGCACCTCGGTGGGCGACGGCATCGGTGAGTATTACTCCCACCTGCGTCCGGCCTATCAGGACAGCACCATTTACGCCGCCGATCGCTTCGGCATCGTGAAAGCGATGGACGCCGACAGCGGCAACGAGAAGTGGAAGGTTAATCTCTCCGAGAAGACCGGCTTCTTCTCCAGCAACCTGTCTGCGCTGCTGTCGGGCGGCCTGACGGTCGCGGGTGACAAGGTTTACGTCGGCAGCGAAAAAGCGGTGGTTTACGCATTGAACACCGCCGACGGCGCCATCGCCTGGCAGACCAAAGTGGCCGGCGAAGCGATCTCCCGTCCGGTTGTCAGCGACGGCATGGTGTTGGTGCACACCTCCAACGGCATGCTGCAGGCGCTGAACGAAGCCGACGGCGCGGTGAAATGGACGGTTAACCTGGACATGCCTTCGCTGTCGCTGCGCGGTGAATCCGCGCCGGCCGTCGCCTTTGGCGCCGCCATCGTCGGCGGTGACAACGGCCGCGTCAGCGCCGTGCTGATGCAGCAGGGCCAACTGATCTGGCAACAGCGTATTTCTCAGCCGAGCGGCGCGACCGAAATCGATCGCCTGAACGACGTGGACACCACGCCGGTGATCGTTGACGGCGTGGTCTACGCGCTGGGCTACAACGGCAACCTGACGGCGCTGGATCTGCGTTCCGGCCAGATTATCTGGAAACGCGAGCTGGGTTCGGTGAACGATTTCATCGTCGACGCGGGCCGCATCTACCTGATCGACCAGAACGATCGCGTCGTCGCGCTCAGCACCGAAGGCGGCGTGACCGTGTGGACGCAGAGCGATCTGCTGCACCGCAACCTGACGCCGCCGGTGATGTATAATGGTTATCTGGTGACCGGTGACGCCGAAGGCTATCTGCACTGGATTAACACCACCGATGGCCGTTTTGTCGCCCAGCAGGAAGTGGACAGCTCCGGCTTCCTGTCTGCGCCGATGGTGGCCAGCGACAAGCTGATCATCCAGGCTCGCGGCGGGAAAGTTTACGCTTTCACCCGCTAACGCCGCTCGTCGCAAGGCTTGAAAACGGCTCCTGAATGTTCAGGGGCCGTTTCGTATTTTTATAAGCTGTACCGCTGGTGTCTATCCACAGTGCAGTAACGCATTGATTATTAAGTAATGAGGCTTCAACAATGATACCTGTCGTCGCGCTGGTCGGGCGCCCGAATGTGGGTAAATCCACCTTGTTCAACCGTTTAACCCATACGCGCGATGCGCTGGTGGCGGATTTCCCGGGGCTGACGCGTGACCGCAAGTATGGTCGTGCTGAAATCGAAGGCAATGAATTCATCATCGTCGATACCGGCGGTATCGACGGCACCGAAGACGGCGTTGAAACGCGCATGGCCGGTCAGTCGCTGCTGGCGATCGAAGAGGCGGACATCGTGCTGTTCATGGTCGACGCCCGCGCCGGCCTGATGCCGGCGGATCAGGGCATCGCCCAGCACCTGCGCAGCCGCCAGAAGGCGACCTTCCTGGTGGCCAACAAGACCGACGGTCTGGATCCTGACACCGCCACCGCCGATTTCTACTCGCTCGGCCTGGGTGAAGTGTTCGCTATCGCTGCTTCCCACGGTCGTGGCGTGACCCAACTGATCGAACACGTGCTGGTGCCGTTCGTGCCGGAAAAACCGGAAGACGTCGAGCTGACCGAGGAAGAGGCCAACGCCGCTTACTGGGCCGAGCAAAACGGGGAAACGCTGGAAGGCGAAGACGACGAAGAGCCGGAAGAAGCGTTCAACCCGCAGGATTTGCCGATCAAGCTGGCGATCGTCGGCCGCCCGAACGTCGGTAAGTCTACGCTCACTAACCGTATCCTCGGCGAGGAGCGCGTGGTGGTGTATGACATGCCGGGCACCACCCGCGACAGCATCTACATTCCGATGGTGCGCGACGAACGCGAATATGTGCTGATCGACACCGCCGGGGTGCGTAAACGCGGCAAGGTGACTGAAACCGTCGAGAAGTTCTCGGTGATCAAGACCCTGCAGGCGATTGAAGACGCCAACGTTGTGCTGCTGGTGATCGACGCGCGTGAAGGCATCTCCGATCAGGATCTCTCGCTGCTCGGCTTTATCCTCAATAGTGGGCGCTCACTGGTGATTGCGGTCAACAAGTGGGACGGCATGAGCGAAGAAGATCGCGAGCACGTGAAAGAGATGCTCGACCTGCGTCTGGGCTTCGTTGACTTCGCGCGCGTGCACTTCATTTCCGCGCTGCACGGCAGCGGCGTCGGCAACCTGTTCGAATCGGTGCAGGAAGCCTACGAGTGCGCAACCCGTCGCGTAAACACCTCGATGCTGACCAAAATCATGCAGATGGCGGTTGACGATCACCAGCCACCGTTGGTGCGCGGCCGCCGCGTGAAGCTGAAATACGCTCACGCCGGCGGTTACAACCCGCCGATCGTGGTGATCCACGGCAACCAGGTCAGCGATCTGGCCGATTCGTACAAACGCTACCTGATGAACTACTTCCGCCGCTCGCTGAACGTGATGGGGACGCCGATCCGCATCCAGTTCAAAGAGGGCGACAACCCGTTCGCCGGCAAACGCAACCTGCTGACGCCGACCCAGATGCGTAAGCGCAAGCGCCTGATGAGCCACCTGAAAAAGAGCAAGTAATCGCTCATGAGGGGCGCGGCAGTGATGCCGCGCCCCTTTTTTATTGGCCCGAAATCGTTTTATTATCTGAAGATTACCTCGCCTGCCTGAAGGAACACCATGTCCTGGGAAACCTGGAGTTTTGCGTTTAACGTCACCGTGCCGAATCTGCTGATGATGCTGCTGGGGATCCTGCTGCGCCATTGGCGCCTGATGGATGACCGCTTCGTCGACGGCGCGACCCGCCTGGTGTTCAATCTGGCGCTGCCATGCCTGCTGTTTTTCAGCATCGCCACCAACCACCCGCAGCTGCTCGGCAACCTGCCGCTGGTGCTGTTCGGCGCGGTCGGCACGCTGGCGACCTTCCTGCTCCTGGAGCTGGCCGCCAAGTGGCTGGTGAAAGAACCGCGTGAGCGCGGGGTGTTCGTGCAGGGCGGTTTCCGCGCCAATACCGCCATCGTTGGCCTGGCCTACGCCATGACCGCCTACGGCAGCGAAGGCATTGCGCTCGCTTCGCTGTACCTGACGGTGACGGTGATCCTGTTCAACATACTGTCGGTCATCACCCTAACGCGCAGCCTGCAGGGCGGGCAGGGCAAGAAAATCAGCCACCTGTCTTTGCTGCGCAGCATCGTTACCAACCCGCTGATCATCGGCCTGGTGTGCGGGCTGCTGTATGCGCAAACCGGGCTGGGCATCCCGACCGTGATCCGCCAGACCGGCAGCTATATCTCTGCGCTGTCGCTGCCGCTGGCGCTGCTGTGCACCGGCGCCAGCCTGGATTTTCGCGCCATGTTCCGCTCGTCCAACGTGGCGGCGCTGTCGTCGGCGGCCAAGCTGTTTCTGGTGCCGTGCCTGATGACGCTGGCCGGCTGGCTGTGCGGGTTTCAGGGGGCGGCGCTGGGCATTATCTTCCTGTTTTCCGCCACGCCGACCGCGTCGGGCAGCTATGTGATGACGCGCGCCATGGGCGGCAACGCCACGCTGGCGGCCAACATTATCGCCATCACCACCGTCGGTTCGTTCTTCACCACCGCGTTGGGGATTTATTTCTTGCGCTCATGGGGCGCGATTTAACCTGGAGTCGTTATGGAAGCGCACTGTCCGCAATGCCGTCAGACCATGAAGTGGGTAGCGGGTCACTACCATTGTGAAGCCTGCCAGCGCGATTATCGGCAGCTGGCGAGCTGCCCGGCGTGCGGGCAGCCGCTGCAAGAATTGAAAGCCTGCGGGGCGGTGGATTACCTGTGCCAGCACGGGCATGGGCTGATCTCCAAGAAACGGGTGAATTTCAGCTATCAGCCGCTGTAAGCCCTCACTCATCCACCTGGCCGGTTTTCCACAGATCCACCAGCGCCTGCGGCGCGCTGCTTTCCGGGATTAACAGCACGATCTCAGTGCTCAGGGTGGGGCTGGTGTAGTTGATTTGCACGCGGTAGTAGCGCTGGTCGCCGCAGCCGGGGGAGGTGGGCTGGCCTTCTTCCTGCGCATAGGGCAGCGTCTGGTTCAGCAACTGATTCAGGCGCTGCCGCTGCTCCGGCGTGATATCGGCCAGCGCGATGCGGCGCTGGCCCGCCAGTTTGGGAATGTAGGCGAAGCCTCCCTCGCGCGCCAGCTCAATGACCGTATCCTGATTGAGCGTCGGCAGCGGTTTCATTATTCCACCCCCACCTGATGCCAGGCTTGCTGCACCTTGTCCGCCACGCTCTGGTCGAAACGCGCTAGCGCATGTTTCACCGTGGTGCGGGCGAAGGTGGCGAAGTCGGCGTTTTGCGGCAGCGCTTTGTCGCACACCGTGTCATACCAGACGTAGCCGGCTTTCTCCCAGGCGAAGCCGCCCAGCGCCGTCGCCGCCAGGTAGAAGGCGCGGTTGGGGATGCCGGAGTTGAGGTGCACGCCGCCGTTGTCTTCCTTGGTCTGGATATAATCCTTCATGCTGGCGGGCTGCGGGTCTTTGCCCAGCAGCGGATCGTCGTAGGCGGTGCCGGGTGCCGACATCGAGCGCAGCCCTTTGCCTTTGATGCCCTCGGCGAGCAGCCCGGCGCCGATCAGCCAGTCGGCTTTATCGGCGGTTTGCTGCAGGTGGAACTGCTTGACCAACGAGCCGAATACGTCGGACAACGACTCGTTGAGCGCCCCGGACTGCTGGTAGTAGATCAACCCGGCTTCGCTCTCGGTCACGCCGTGCGCCAGCTCGTGGCCGACCACGTCGATGGCGATGGTGAAACGGTTGAAGATCTCGCCGTCGCCGTCGCCGAACACCATCTGCTGGCCGTTCCAGAAGGCGTTCTGGTACTCCTTGCCGTAGTGTACGCTGCCGACCAGCGGCAGCCCCTGGTTATCCAGTGAATTGCGGCGGTAGGCCTGCCAGAAGAAATCGTAGGTGACGCCGAGATAGTCGTAGGCTTCGTCCACCGCCACGTCGTGGTTGCTGGGCTGGCCCTCTTTGCGCACCTGTTTGCCGGGCAGCTGGGTGCCGTTCTGGGCGTCGTAGATATCGCGGAGCGCTTCACCGGCTCGGGCGTTTTTCTCGGTCGGCGAACGCAGCGGCTTGTTGCCGAGCAGGCTTTGCACGTGGTTCAGCGTGTGCAGCGCGCAGTCGCGCTGCGGGGCGTTGCCGTGTTCAATGATGCGGCGCAGCATGTAGGGAGGAATGACGGAACGCATGCGCTGGGCTGGCATAGTGGCTCTCCTTAGGCAAAAATTTTACCTCATCGAATGAATGCACTGTGCCTAAGTGTAGCCTACTCGTCATAAAGCCTGTGGTCATGCGTGCTCACCGCCGGCGCGGTCTTGTGCGGGCTGATGCGCCGCACCGAGGCGCGCACCGCCAGCCGGCCGTGCAGCAGCAGATTGCACGGCGGCGCGTCGGCGCGCAGCATGCGCCGCTGCAGCAGCTGGATCGCCTCGTAGCCCAGCTCGTCGCGCGGCACCTGCACCGAGGTCAGCGGCACATCGTGGATTTCCGCCAGATTGAAGCCGTCGGTGCTCATCACCGAGACGTCACCCGGCACGCTCAGCCCCCGCTTGTTGAGCGCTTTGACCGCCCCGACCGCCATGTAGTCGCCGCCGGCCAGGATCGCCGTCGGCAGCGGGGCGTGGCCGTGGATGCCATCGAGATAGGTGGTCAGCGCCTGCTCGGCCTCTTCGCCGCCGAAGCCGGAGGTGGTGATCAGATGGCGGCCGTCGTCGAACGGCAGATGATGTCGGGCGTAGGCCTGGCGGATGCCCGCCAGCCGCAGCTCCATGGTGTGGCGGCGCAGGCATTGCAGATTGAGGATATGGCTGTGCCCCTGCTGAAACAGGTAGCTGGCGGAATAGTCGCCGATCAGCTGATGATCCGGTGAGACGCTGTCCAGCCGCATCTGCCGATCGCTGCAGTTGATCAGCACGCAGGGCTTGTGCAGATCGGCGGCCAGGGTGTGGATATGCTCGTCGTCGATGCCGATGATCAGCGCCGCTTCGGTGTGCGGGTCGCTCATCTTTTCCAGAAACAGCGCGCCGTCGCTGTGTTGCTCTTCCAGCCCGCAGTAGCGGATGCGCACCTCGTGCTCCATCAGCGCGGCGGCGATACCCTGAATGACCTTGTAGTAGAAGATGTCGGTGCGTACGTCGAACGCGCGCTGCGGCGCGAACACCATCACGTTGTTCAGCATCAGCCGGCCGCTGGAAATGCCCTGCAGAATGCCGTTTTGCTGCGCACAGTCCAGCACCTTGCGGCGCGCCTCGGCGCTGGTGTTGGCCTTGCCTGCCAGCACGCGGGAAACGGTGCTGATCGACAGCCCGGTTTGGCGAGCGATCTCCTGAATTTTCAGCTTTCCGTTCATTCTGTGATCTCCTTCAAATTCGTCCGTGAGAATATTTTCATTGCAGATTTTCAGTGTCTTGACCGGATTTCTTGGTCATTATGACTATTTTTTCACCCACCTGTGAAAATCTTTGCAAAAAACAGCGTTTCGCTGCGCGCTCTCGCTGAGTAGTCTGCATTGGTACACCAATTTTAGCGACCTGTCAGTCCAATTTTAACGGTGTGCGAAAATGAAAACAAAAATAAATCATGGGGTTGTGATTGTCTGTCGGCCAGTGATACGGCGCCGACCCGTTTTCACCGCCCCGTGTTTGATAGCACAACGTACCCTACCAAAACGCGCGTCGCCGTAGTCGGCGGCCGCGGGGAGAGAACCGATGAGTGTGGAGATCAATCAGGCGGTCGCGCAGAGCGGCCGGCGCAAGTTCAAATCGCTGCGCTGGTGGATGCTGGCGCTGTTCTTGCTGGGCGTCACGGTCAACTACATCACCCGCAACTCGCTGGGCATTCTGGCGCCGGAGCTGAAAACCAGCCTGAATATGAGCACCGAGCAATATGCCTGGGTGGTGGCGTCGTTCCAGCTGGCCTACACGGTGTTTCAGCCGATCTGCGGCTGGTTGATCGACGTTATCGGCCTGAAGATGGGCTTTCTGATCTGTGCCGGCATCTGGGCGGTGGTGTGCATGCTGCACGCCGGCGCCGGCAGCTGGCTGCAACTGGCCATTCTGCGTTTCTTCATGGGGGGCGCGGAGGCGGCGGCCACCCCGGCCAACGCCAAGGCGATCTCCGACTGGTTTCCGAAGAAGGAGCGGCCGATCGCCGCCGGCTGGGCGGGCGTCGGTTTCTCCATCGGCGCCATGCTGGCACCGCCGATCATCGTCATCGCTCACGTCTCCTTCGGCTGGCAGGGCGCCTTCCTGTTCTCCGGCGGGCTGGCGCTGATCTGGGTGGTGCTGTGGTGGCTGTTCTACCATTCGCCGCAGCAGCACCCGAACCTCAGCCAGCAAGAGCTGGATCTGATCCGCGAAGACAACGAGCCGGTGCTGCCTAAGCTGCCGTTCTTCACCTCGCTGGCCAGCCTGTGCAAGAACAAGAAGTTTTACGGCATCGCCATCCCGGCCTTCCTCGCCGAGCCGGCCTGGGCGGTATTCAGCTTCTGGGTGCCGCTGTACCTGGCCACTGAACGCGGCATGGATCTGAAACAGATCGCGATGTTCGCCTGGCTGCCGTTCCTGGCGGCGGATATCGGCAGCGTCGCCAGCGGCTATCTCACCACCCTGTACCGCAAATGGTTCGGCTGCAGCCGCGTCAACTCGGTGGTCGCCAGCTCGGTGACCGGCGCTTTCCTGATGGTGTCGCTGGCGTTCGTGGCGATCACCCAAGATCCCTATGTGGCGATCGCGCTGATCTCGATCGGCGGCTTCGGCCACCAGGTGATCTCCTGCATGCTCAGCGCGCTGGTGGTGGAGTCGTTCGATAAAAACCAGATGGCGACGGTCAACGGCATGCGCGGATCCAGCGCCTGGATCGCCAGCTTCCTGTTCACGCTGCTGATCGGCGCGGTGTCCGACACCATCGGCTTCAACCCGCTGTTCATCGCCATGGGCTTCTTCGATCTGATCGGCGCCCTGTTCCTGATTGCCCTGATCGCCGAACGCGGCGGTAAGAAAACACCTTCACACAGCTAAGTGGAATGCTTATGAAAACCTTGAAAAACTGGACGCTGGCGGCGCAGCATGCCGACCACGTTGAGCTGCTGGTCGATGAACGCCACCGTTTCTGCCTGTACGTGCTGGAAGACGGTCTGTTCCGCGTGTTGATCAAACGTGAGGGCGAACTGGCGCTGGATCGCACCTGGAGCATCGCGCCGCAGGAGGATGTGCCCTGGGAGGGGCGCGATCGGCTCAGCGTCGCCGGCTTCAGCTTGCCGGGCTACCAGCTGCGCCAGGAGGGCGATCGGCTGGTGGTCAGCACGCCGCTGCTGCGCGTGACGGTGCACCAGCCGCTGTGGCTGGAATGGGAATATTGCAACGCCGCCGGCGAATGGCGGCCGCTGGCGGCGGACCGGCCGACCAGCGCCTACCTGCTCAATGTGCACGGCGACGGCGTAGCGCACTACCAGCGGCGTTTCGCCGATGAGCGCTATTACGGCCTGGGGGAAAAAGCCGGCGATCTGGAGCGCACCGGCCGCCGCTTCGAGATGCGCAATCTGGACGCGATGGGCTACAACGCCGCCAGCACCGATCCGCTGTACAAGCACATTCCGTTTACCATCACCCGCGGGCCGGAGGCGAGCTTCGGCCTGTTTTACGACAACCTGAGCAGCAGCTGGTTGGATCTGGGCAACGAGATCGACAACTACCACGCGGCCTATCGCCGCTATCAGGCCGAAGCGGGCGATCTGGATTACTACCTGTTCCTCGGGCCGAAGGTCTTGGACGTCACCAAGGCCTTCGTGCGCCTGACCGGCCGCACCCACTTCGGGCCGAAGTGGAGCCTGGGCTACAGCGGTTCGACCATGCACTACACCGACGCGCCGGACGCCCAGCAGCAGCTGCAGCAGTTCATCGCGCTGTGCCGTCAACACGCCATTCCCTGCGACTCCTTCCAGCTGTCGTCGGGCTACACCTCGATCAACAACAAGCGCTACGTGTTCAACTGGAACTACGACAAGGTGCCGCAGCCCAAGCAACTGAGCCAGGCGTTTCACGACGCCGGCCTCAGGCTGGCGGCCAACATCAAGCCGTGCCTGCTGCAGGATCACCCGCAGTATCAGGAGGTGGCGGCGCAGGGGCTGTTTATCCGCGATTCGCAAAGCGACGCGCCCGAGCGCTCCAGCTTTTGGGACGACGAAGGATCGCACCTCGACTTCACCAACCCTGCGGCGGTGCGCTGGTGGCAGCGGGGCGTCACGCAGCAACTGCTGGAGATGGGCATCGACTCGACCTGGAACGACAACAACGAATACGAAGTGTGGGATGGCGAAGCGCGCTGCCACGGCTTCGGGCGGCCGATCGCCATCAAGCACATCCGCCCGGTGATGCCGCTGCTGATGATGCGCGCCTCGATGGAGGCCCAGCAGCGCTTCGCGCCGCAGAAGCGGCCGTACCTGATCTCGCGCTCCGGCTGCGCCGGCATGCAGCGCTACGTGCAGACCTGGAGCGGCGACAACCGTACCAGCTGGCAGACGCTGCGCTACAACATCCGCATGGGGCTGGGCATGAGCCTGTCCGGGCTGTATAACCTTGGCCACGACGTCGGCGGCTTCTCGGGCGACAAACCGGATGCGGAGTTGCTGGTGCGCTGGGTGCAAAACGGCGTGATGCATCCGCGTTTCACCATCCACTCCTGGAACGACGACGCCACGGTCAACGAGCCCTGGATGTACCCGGCCGCCACCCCGGCGGTGCGCGAGGCGATCAACCTGCGTTACCGGCTGCTGCCGTATTTCTACACCCTGTTGTGGCAGGCCTGCGCCGACGACGAGCCGATGCTGCGCCCGACCTTCCTCGATCATGAACAGGATGTGCGCACCTTCGGCGAGAATGACGATTTTCTGATCGGTCGCGATCTGCTGGTGGCCAGCGTGGTGGAGCCGGGGCAGCGCCGGCGTTCGGTATATCTGCCGGACAACGGTGAGGGCTGGTACTGCTTCTACAGCGGCCAATGGTTCGGCGGCGGCCAGACGGTGACGCTGGCGGCGCCGCTGGAGCGTCTGCCGCTGCTGGTGCGCGCCGGGGCGGCGCTGCCGCTGTCGCAGCGGCTGGCGCATGTGGACGTTGCCGCCGACGATCGGCGCGAGCTGCGGCTGTTTCCGCTCAAGGGCTGCGGCGCAAGCAGCGGGCTGTTGTTTGAGGACGACGGTGAAAGCGAAGGCTGGCGACAGGGCGATGCGCTGTGGCTGCGTTGGGAAATGCGCTGCGACCATCAGCGCATCATGCTGGATATCACGACGGAAGGGCGTTTCCGCCCGGCCTGGCGCACGTTGGCGCTCAGCCTGCCGGAAGGCGAAATGCGCGCGCTGTGGGTGAACGGCGAACCGGGCGAGCGTTTTACGCTGGAGTAGGGGTTACTCGGCCGCGCGTTTCTTGCGCGGCTTCTTGGCGACGGTGATGGTTTTCACCTCGCTTTCCACCCAGCCGTCCTGCAGGCGGGTTTTCAGCAGTTCGCCGACCTGCGCCTGCTTGGTGGTTTTCAGCAGCTCGCCGCGCGGGGTTTGCGTCACGCTGTAGCCGCGCGCCAGCGTCGCCAGCGGGCTGACGGTTTCCAGCTGGCTGCAGGCCACGCCGAAGCGCTGGCGGTAGGCGTTGAGCTGCCGCTCCATCGCCTGCTGCAGGCGGTATTCCTGCTGCTGTACGCGCTGTTGGTAGCGATGAATGCGGCCCTGCGGCTGCACCTGCGCCAGCCGCTGCTGGGCGCGTTCGCTGCGGCGGGCGGCCAGGCGCAGCTGTTGCTGCATGCCGTCTTCCATCCGGCGCTGCAGCTTGAACAGCAGCGTCTGCTGGCGCGCCAGGCGCAGATGCGGATGCTGCTGCTGCAAACGGTGGTGAATGCGGGTGAACTGCTGCTGGCGCTGCGCCAGGTAGTAATCCATCGCCATCTCCAGCCGCTGCTGCTGCGACTGCAGCTGGCGCAACAGCTCGAGCTGATTGCGGCTGACCAGTTCGGCGGCGGCGGAAGGGGTCGGCGCGCGCAGATCGGCGACGAAATCGGCGATGGTGACGTCGGTTTCATGGCCGACGGCGCTGACGATCGGAATGCGGCTGGCGAAGATCGCCCGCGCCACGCGTTCGTCGTTGAAGCTCCACAAATCCTCCAGCGAACCGCCGCCGCGGCCGACGATCAGCACGTCGCATTCGTCGCGGCGGTTGGCGGCCTCGATGGCGCGCACGATCTGCATCGGCGCTTCGGCGCCCTGCACCGAGGTGGGGTAGATGACGATCGGCAACGACGGATCGCGCCGCTGCAATACCTGCAGAATATCGTGCAGCGCCGCGCCGCTGGCGGAGGTGATCACCCCGACGCGTTTGGCCGGGGCGGGCAGCGGCTGCTTGAATTGCTGATCGAACAGTCCTTCGGCGCTCAGGCGCTGTTTCAGCTGCTCGAACTGTTGCTGCAGCAGGCCGTCGCCGGCGGGCTGCATGCTTTCGGCGATCAGCTGGTAGTCGCCGCGCGGTTCATACAGCGTGATGCTGGCGCGCACCAGGACCTGCTGGCCGTTTTGCGGCCGGAAGGTGACGCGGCGGTTGCTGTTGCGGAACATCGCGCAGCGCACCTGGGCGCGATCGTCTTTCAGCGTGAAATACCAGTGGCCGGAGGCGGGCTGGGAGAGGTTGGAGATCTCGGCGGAGAGCCAAATCTGCCCCATTTCCCTTTCCAGCAGTTGGCGAACCGTCTGATTGAGGCGGCTTACGGTAAAAATGGAAGGCGAAACAGGTAGCGACATGTGACCCAGATCAAATTTCAAAACAATCACTTAATTGGTCGATACTACATGGCTGAAAAAGGTAATCAAGACTTTTTGTAAGAAAGTGCTGGAGGCAACCGATTCCGCTCTGTATAATGCCGCGGCAATATTTTATCTTTTTCACAGCCCACCCTGGTGAGATATTGCCCATGCTACGTATCGCTAAAGAAGCTCTGACGTTTGACGACGTCCTCCTGGTTCCAGCCCACTCCACGGTTCTGCCTAACACCGCAGAGCTCGGCACTCAACTGACCAAAACCATCCGCCTGAACATCCCTATGCTGTCCGCAGCCATGGATACCGTTACCGAATCCGGCCTGGCCATCGCGCTGGCGCAGGAAGGCGGCCTGGGCTTCATCCACAAAAACATGTCCATCGAGCGCCAGGCTGAAGAAGTCAGCCGCGTGAAGAAGCATGAAAGCGGCGTAGTTACCGACCCGCAGACCGTTACCCCATCCACCACGCTGCAGGAAGTGAAAGAGCTGACCGCGCGCAACGGCTTCGCCGGTTACCCGGTCGTCACCGAAGACAACGAGCTGGTCGGCATCATCACCGGCCGCGACGTGCGCTTCGTGACCGATCTGACCCAGCCGGTCACCGCGGTCATGACGCCAAAAGATCGCCTGGTCACCGTGAAAGAAGGTGAAGCGCGCGACGTGGTGCTGCAGAAGATGCACGAAAAGCGCGTAGAAAAAGCGCTGGTGGTGGACGACAGCTTCCACCTGCTGGGCATGATCACCGTTAAAGACTTCCAAAAAGCGGAACGTAAGCCGAACGCCTGTAAAGACGAGCACGGCCGTCTGCGCGTGGGCGCGGCGGTCGGCGCCGGCGCCGGCAACGAAGAGCGCGTTGACGCGCTGGTGGCGGCAGGCGTTGACGTCCTGCTGATCGACTCCTCGCACGGCCACTCCGAAGGCGTGTTGCAGCGCATCCGCGAAACCCGCGCCAAATACCCGGATCTGCAGATCGTCGGCGGCAACGTCGCGACCGCAGCGGGCGCCAAAGCGCTGGCTGAAGCCGGCGTGAGCGCGGTGAAAGTGGGTATCGGCCCAGGCTCCATCTGCACCACCCGCATCGTGACCGGCGTGGGCGTGCCGCAGATCACCGCCATCGCCGACGCGGTGGAAGCGCTGGAAGGCACCGGCATCCCGGTTATCGCCGACGGCGGCATCCGCTTCTCCGGCGACATCGCCAAAGCGATCGCCGCGGGCGCATCCTGCGTGATGGTTGGCTCCATGCTGGCGGGCACCGAAGAATCCCCGGGCGAAATCGAGCTGTATCAGGGCCGTTCGTTCAAATCTTACCGCGGCATGGGCTCGCTGGGCGCGATGTCCAAAGGCTCTTCCGACCGTTACTTCCAGACCGATAACGCCGCCGACAAACTGGTGCCGGAAGGTATCGAAGGCCGCGTCGCCTATAAAGGCATGCTGAAAGCCATCGTGCACCAGCAGATGGGCGGCCTGCGCTCCTGCATGGGCCTGACCGGCTGCGCCACCATCGACGATCTGCGCACCAAGGCGGAGTTCGTGCGCATCAGCGGCGCCGGCATTCAGGAAAGCCACGTGCACGACGTGACCATCACCAAAGAGTCGCCGAACTACCGCATGGGCTAATGCCTTAACCTCTCCTGAGTGAGAGGCCGGGGTGGGGCGTTAAGCCCCATCCCGAAACACACATTTTCGCTCTTTTTCTCTTGTTGCTGGAATTCGCCTCACATGACACAAAATATCCATAAGCATCGCATCCTGATACTGGACTTCGGTTCGCAATACACCCAACTGGTCGCCCGCCGCGTGCGCGAAATCGGCGTTTACTGCGAACTGTGGGCCTGGGACGTTAGCGAAGAGCAGATCCGCGAATTCAACCCAAGCGGCATCATCCTCTCCGGTGGCCCGGAAAGCACCACCGAAGCCGGCAGCCCGCGCGCCCCTGACTACGTGTTCAACGCCGGCGTGCCGGTGCTGGGCGTGTGCTACGGCATGCAGACCATGGCGATGCAGCTGGGTGGCCATGTGCAGGGTTCCACCGAACGCGAGTTCGGCTACGCGCAGGTGGAAATCGTCAACGAGAGCGCGCTGCTGCGCGACATCGAAGACGCCATCAGCCCGGCCGGCAAACCGCTGCTGGACGTGTGGATGAGCCACGGCGACAAAGTGACCGCGATCCCGTCCGACTTCGTGACCGTCGCCAGCACCGACACCTGCCCGTTCGCCATTATGGCCAACGAAGAAAAACGCTTCTACGGCGTGCAGTTCCACCCGGAAGTGACCCACACCCGTCAGGGCCAGCGCATGCTGGAGCGCTTCGTACTGGACATCTGCCAGTGTGAAGCCCTGTGGACCCCGGCCACCATCATCGAAGATGCGGTCGAGCGCATCCGCGAGCAGGTGGGTGAAGACCACGTGATCCTCGGCCTGTCCGGCGGTGTCGACTCCTCCGTGACCGCGATGCTGCTGCACCGCGCCATCGGCAAACGCCTGACCTGCGTGTTCGTCGACAACGGCCTGCTGCGCCTGAACGAAGCCAAGCAGGTGATGGAAATGTTCGGCGACCACTTCGGCCTGAACATCGTGCACGTCGAAGCGGAAAACCGCTTCCTGACCGCACTGGCGGGCGTGGACGAGCCGGAAGCCAAGCGCAAGATCATCGGCCGCGTGTTCGTTGAAGTGTTCGACGAAGAAGCCTGCAAGCAAGAGCAGGTGAAATGGCTGGCACAGGGCACCATCTACCCGGACGTGATCGAATCCGCCGCTTCCGCCACCGGCAAAGCGCACGTGATCAAATCGCACCACAACGTGGGCGGCCTGCCGAAAGAGATGAAGCTGGGCCTGGTCGAGCCGCTGAAAGAGCTGTTCAAAGACGAAGTGCGCAAGATCGGCCTGGAGCTGGGCCTGCCGTACGACATGCTGTTCCGTCACCCGTTCCCGGGCCCGGGTCTGGGCGTGCGCGTGCTGGGCGAAGTGAAGAAAGAGTACTGCGATCTGCTGCGCCGCGCCGACGCCATCTTCATCGAAGAACTGCACAAGGCCGACCTGTACAACAAAGTCAGCCAGGCGTTCACCGTGTTCCTGCCGGTGCGTTCGGTCGGCGTGATGGGCGACGGCCGCAAATACGACTGGGTGGTCTCCCTGCGTGCGGTAGAAACCATCGACTTCATGACCGCGCACTGGGCGCACCTGCCGTATGACTTCCTCGGCCGCGTCTCCAACCGCATCATCAACGAAGTGGACGGCATCTCCCGCGTGGTGTACGACATCAGCGGCAAGCCGCCGGCGACGATCGAGTGGGAATAAGTTTTTAGCATCCACTGAGTTCCGTTAACGTCTAAAATCGCCAGTAAAATCATATGATTTACTGGCGATTTTTGTTTTCTAACGGCTATTGATTTCCATCCTGTTCTGATCATTTTTACCGTTAAAAATAACGGTAAAAATTTTCTTTCTGCGATCTATAGTGTGTTTTTACCGTGGGTGTTTACGGTAAAAACAGAACAGGCAGAGGGGGACGGTATGTTGGCGGAAACGAAGCTCAAGGCGTTAAAGCTCAAAGACAAACTCTACAAGGTAGCTGACCGTGATGGCTTGTATGTCACTGTCGCTAAATCTGGCCTGATCACCTTTCGTTTTGACTACCAGATCAACGGCCGCCGTGAAACGCTTACGATCGGCAAGTATCCTATCGTTTCGTTGGCGTTGGCGCGTGAGAAGTTGCTGGATGCGAACAAACTCTGCGCCAGCTCTTACGCCACAGCGCTTTCCGGCGCGACCTGTCATCTGACGCACATTTTCTGCGTCAATTCTCATCAACCCACTTATCAGAGGAGAACTGAACCGATACCTGAGGCAGGCTTTCAGCCTGAGGGGATTACCCTGCTGATGCAGGCGGTTGCACCGAGTGCATAACCGATATCCCCGCCATACCTTAACCGCTGTCGCTCCGGCGCACAGGTATTGTTCAGCGCGCACGGGATACCGTGTCGTGAAACGCAGTGCGACGGAGAGTAGGGGTATACGTCATTTTACAATTGAGTCATAAGATGCAGCCGAATATGTGGAGAAATTTTATGTTCAATGGCGAGCTTCTTCATAAGTAGCTATTGTTGATATTGATATGATTTTACGCAGATTTGACACCGCAATTTCTGTTACAACAACAAGGGGCGTATGAATGTCAGATAAACGTGTTCCTAAATCGCCTGCTGAATATCTTATTGATCATATTGAAAAAAATCGGCCAGTAGCAAAATTATTGGGAGTATTCGATAAGAATGCTAAAGCGCAGTTTCAGGAGGTAGAAAGACAATTAGAAATCATAAAAAACATGATGATCAATAGGGATCTGTTTGCACAAATTTATAGTCCGCTTGGATGGGTAAATTATGATCGTTTCTCGACAGATATTGTCGCAAAAGTTCTCGATATGAACCTTGAGGATGGGGAAATCGAACTGACAAGCTATCACCTAAATCCAGATAACTTGCGTTTTTTGGGTTACCGGTTTTGTACGCGTCATTTTAATCCGTGGGAAGCAATGTATGAACGGGCTGTAGAGCGAGCGGGAGCAGAGGATTATTTGTCGGCTATCCCACTTGTGTTAAGCATTATTGATGGGATATGCACCACATCAACGGGTAAACATCCGTTTTCTGGTGGTGCTGATACACCTGTTTTTGATAGCCAAACATCAGGCCCTGGAGGTCTATCTGAAGGGCTTGCAATTCTTGGTTCGACTCGACGAAAACTGGATACGGAACTTATCTGTATGCCATTCCGGCATGGTATTGTGCATGGATTAAACCCTAACTACGGCAGTTCCATAGTAGCAGGGAAGGCATTTAATCTCTTATGGGCGACGGTTGATTATTTTGATCGGCGTCGTGATGAAGCACAAAGATTAGAAAAAGCTACCGAGGAACAAAAACCTGTTGATCTGCGTGAGCTTGGGAAAAGCATGCAACGAAATGCAGAAATTAAGGACGCATTAAATAGGTGGAAAGCCCGGCCTGTCGTTTCGAATATTATCTCGGCCACGTCCGATGATATTGCGAACCTGCCATCAGGTAGTCCAGAGGCTTTTGCCGCTGAATATCTTTCATGGCTGATGACGAAGAATTATGGTGAATTAGCCAAGGGTACAGTCGATTACCCCAATCGTCCTATTGGTTTTCGTGCTGGTCGATTACGCAATGAATTGAAAGGTATTTCGTTAATACATTGGTCCATTACTGGTATTGAAGATACTTCATCCGCTATCAGCCAGGTGACTGTAAAGTTGGAAGGAGCAATAGACGAGCAAGTGTGTAATACCGAGTGTTTAATGAGGCTTATGTTCGCTGACGAAAGCTATGAGCTTGTTCCTCGTGGGCTATCCGGTGGTGTTTGGTCTGTGATGCCGAATTTCTTGTCTGAACTTTGGTTATTGTCTATAAGAATGAAACAAAATAAAACTTAACTGAAAGGTTATTAATTTATGATATCTGTATTGAAGTGATGTTTTTATTTCTTTGTTTTAAATAGGGTTTTTTTAACGGTAAAAATGACGGTATTTGTCTGCTTAAAAAGTATTTATCCTTATAAATACAATGAATTAACTTATCACGCCATCATCGAGTGAAGATTTAACACTTCCCGTAGGCTGTTAGTAAACAGGCGAAGTGAATGAAACCCTCTGTTTTTATAGAGGGTTTTTCTTTATATGGCCATATCTTTTCCGCCTGGTTCCAGTCATGGGTAAAGCAGATTCTTGTTTGTGGTCTAAATATGGCCTATGTTCGGACCTTGGTATGATTGATAGCGCCTGGGGGCACGATGAAAGTAGAGAGCATCCACTACGTGATAGAATCCTATGAGCAGCTGCAGGAGCGAGAGAACGCCATTGCTCTGCTGAAATTGCTGATGCTGTCAGAGAAGGATAAAGCGGAAGGGCGTGTGTCCTCGAAGGAACTGCTGTTGGATGGGCTTTAAACATTACAGTGCTCAACATCAAGGGATTGCAGTGGAACAGCAGGTGGCCTTTGAGTACACGCGTACCGTAAGGCACTGTATTGTGACCCCATTGTCATACCATCAGGACATCCAGCAGCTGCTGTTTAAGCGATTCATCATGGCCTGATAGCTCTATGGCGCCTAACCCTCGTTTTCCTGCAAGTGAAAGACTATGGGGGACCGCATCACCCGCCCTGCTCATCATACTTGCGTTGGCACTCCTGAATCGCCTCAATATTCCCTAACGTCCAATCGAACAGTATCGAGAACGGCCCCTGCAGGGATTTGCCGAGCGGCGTCAGCGAATACTCGACGCCAAGTACCCGCCCATCCAACACTTTGCGATGCACCATGCCGTTGCGTTCCAGCTTGCGCAGGGTCTGGGTCAGCACGCGTTGCGTGACGCCATCCAAACGGCGCTTGATGGCGTTGAAGCGCTGCGGCTCGCGCAGTACTTCCAGCACCATCATGGACCATTTATCGGCAATCTGATCGAGCACGATGCGGCTTGGGCAGTCGGCGCGGTAAACAACATCGGTCTTATCCATCGGTATCCTCCTGCATCCCTGGGATGCTTAAGGTGCGTAATTGACGCCAGGTATGCAAAGTATACCATTCGATAAACGGCGCGAATAACCCGCACTTGTACCCCAGGTAAAAGGACATTGAGATGACAGATACAGATTTCAGCAAACTCAGGCTGTCTCATGCGCACGGCGTGATGACGATCGCTATCGATAACCCACCGGTAAACGTTCTTGATGTGGCGCTGATGTCGGAAATCAGCCGTTTATTGCTCGCGGTGCGTGACGATCCGGATACGCGGGTGTTGGTGTTCCAGAGCGCGAACCCAGCGTTCTTTATTGCTCACGTCGACATGACCTTGATCGATGAGCCGCACGCTTTCGACGAACTGGCGAGCAACGCGCCGGAGGGGCTTAATCCGTTCCAGGCGTTTGGCGAACTGCTGCGCAGCCAGCCGCAGGTCACTCTCGTTAAGCTGGCCGGGCTGGCGCGCGGCGGCGGCGCCGAGTTTGTGGCGGCGGCCGATATGGCTTTCGCTGCACGGGAAGATGCGGGGTTGGCCCAGTGCGAGGCCTTGATGGGCATTACGCCCGGCGGCGGCGCGACGCAGTATCTGACGAGCCGAATGACGCGGGGCCGCGCTCTGGAAGTGATCCTGGGCGCCGATCTCATCGATGCCGCTACCGCAGAGCGTTATGGCTGGATTAACCGCGCCTTGCCTGCCGCCGAGCTCGATGATTTCGTCGATCGGTTAGCGCGCAATATCGCGGCATTGCCAGAGGGCGTGATTGCGGCGGCCAAACAGGCGATGCCTGTACCGGATCTGCAGGCCGGTTTTTATCGCGAGCACGACGCCTGGGCGGGATTGTTCGCACGCCCGGCCGCGGAACAGTTGATTCGCGGCGGGCTGAAGGCCGGTGCGCAAACCCCGGAGGGGGAGAGCAACCTTGAAGGCCTGCTGCGGCATCTTGCCCGCTAAGGCACCGCCGCGCGCTAGCCGGCCCCCCACTGCGTCAGCAGCGCATGCAGCCTGGCCGGCTCCAGCGGTTTGCGCAGCACCAGATAGCCTTCCTGCTCGGCCTCTTGCAATATCTGCGAGTTGAACTCGCCGCTGACCATGGCGCCGCTCACGTCTGGCAGGCGTTCGAACAGCGCTTTCAGGATGTCGAAACCGCTCTCGCCGGAGCGCAGGCGCTGGTCGCACAGCACGGCGAACGGCGTAAAACCGTCGTCGACGATGGCGAAGGCTTCCTCGGCGGAGGCCGCGCAGCGCACGGTGATGCCCCAGGTGCTCATCAGGCTCTCCCAGGCGGAGGTCACCAAAGGATCGTCGTCCACCACCAGGCAGGCGCCGCGCAGCGGCGCATAGCGGATGGGCGTGGCGGTGTTGTCGTAGGCGGCCGCGGTTTCCGGCGCTTTGTCTTCGCCGATGTATTGCGTGAAGCGCATCCAGAAGCGCGAACCTTTGCCTTCGACGGAGTGCATGCCGTACTTCACCTTCATCAGCTTGGCGCAGCGCGCCACCACCGCCAGCCCCAGCCCGTGGCCGGCGCTGTCGATTTTCCACGCCAGTTCGGGGCGGTAGTAAGGGGAGAAGATTTTGCTTTTCTCTTCGTCGGCGATGCCCACACCGGTGTCCCACACTTCCACCAGGCACTCGGCGCCGCGCGGGCGGATGGCGATCAGCACGCCGCCCCGTTGCGTGTAGCGCAGGGCGTTTTGGATCAGGTTGATCAGCGATTGCCGCACCAGCAGCGGATCGCCCATCACGCTGATGCGCCGTTTAGGCCGCCAGGTGCGCAGCGCCAGGGCGCGGCTGTTGGCCTCTTCGCGGAACAGGGTGATCACCGAGTCGAGCAGGGCGCCGATATCCACATGGGTGGCGGCGGTGCGCACGTTGCCGGACTCGATCTTGCTGAGATCGAGCAATGAATTGAACATCAAATGCACCGAACGCACGCTCTGCTGCAGATCCAGCAGCTGTGGCGTCAGGCTGTCGTCGCGGTTTTTGTGGATGATGGCCTCGATCAGAAAGCCCATGGCGTGCACCGGCTGGCGCAGATCGTGGCTGGCGGTGGTCAGGAACTGGTTCTTGTCCAGCAGCGCCTGTTCCGCCTCCTCTTTAGCTTGCCGGAACTGTTCCGCCAAGCGCGAGCTTTGTTCTTCGAGCAACGCCTGCTGGATAAAGAACGCATGCGAGGTTAACGCGTGGCGGTAAATGGCGAAGCCGTACAGCAAGTTCAGCATCAGCACGATGAACATCACGTCTTCCAGCCGCCAGATGATGCCGAGGTTCAGCAGCCCCCAGGAGGCGAAGAAAAAGCGGGTAAAGGTGCTGATGACGGGCGTCAGATGCGTTGCGTTGGCGGCGACGATCGCGGCGATGCTGATATTGAGCAGCAGGAAAAAGTCAAAGTTATGGGTCTGCGGCGTAATTAAATAGAGTGATGAGATCCCCAATCCGTGAATAAACGCCACCTTATTAATGCGCGGCAGCCAGCGGCGCAGCACGGCGTCTTCATCATTTTCTTTGGCCTCGCGTTGGTAGCGCCGATGCCATATTCTGATCGCCACGGCGCATAGCAGGTAAACGATGATCCAGGCAATGGTTGGGCCGAGTTCATCCCCCAGCAAATAAATCCAGATGGCGAACGGGATGCCGACGAAAGGCACGGCGGTGAAGCTGAACACCAACCGCATGAAGGTGTTGTCCAGCAGGCGGATCTGCGCGCGTGAGGAGATGCCATCATTTTGTAAATTCTGGAAAAACTTCATTGCGACGGATCCCGTTTGCCGTGCAACAGCGTGATGGCTTCCACCCGGCTGTTGACGCCGATCTTTTTCAAGATATTACTGATATGCTCTTTCACGGTGGGTTCGGAAATAGACAGCTGCGTCGCGATCCTTTTATTCGGCAGGCCGCGCAGCATCATAGTTAATACGTCGATTTGTCTTGGCGTTAAATTGAATTTATTTAAATGTTCATGATGGTTTTTAATGGCGGATTCATTTCCTTCCGGGAACCACTCCTGATTATTATTCAACGCAAAAACCGCTCTGGCGAATAATTCCGGGGGTTCATTTTTTAATACGAACCCATGCCCGCCGGCATTGTGAACTTTCTGCCAGATATCGTTATTTTCGTCGCCGCTGACCACCAAAATGCGCACCTGAGAATAACGTTGTTTTACTTCTTTGAGTAATTTCAACGCCGTACCGGAAGAGAGCCAAAAATCGATCACCAGTAAACGCGGCGGGCCATTTTCCCTAATATGACGGTAGCAATTTTCTTCATTGGTCACCACATGTGCCTGTTTGAATCGGCAATGCGTGCTGAGAAAGTTAGCGATACCGCTTGCTACCAATGGATGGTCATCAACGACCAACGCATAATCCTGCCCCAAAGGATTCTCCTTTCGCCTTCACAGTTCAGATAGGTCTGATGAATTATTATCAACCCTCCCTACTTTAGGAGGGTTTTTTCGTTTAGGAAAGGGAAATATATTATTCGAGGATTTGGATAAGAGAAAACATAAAGCCAATCGATAATTTTAACTGATTGGTTATAAAGGATAATTTATGAAAAAACCACTTATCGCTTTAACCGTTACGATGATGATAGCCGGTTGTTCCACCCTGAAAACCGATCAGGCCATTCCATTACTGCAGGCGGAAACCGCCAAAATGCTGGGCCTGGGCTCATCGGACGAAATTACCGTGACCAATGTCAATGGCGCACAGCCGGATGCGCTGGGCGGGCAAAAACTTTCTTATCGCGCCACCACGGAAAAAGGCCGCATTTTCGATTGCTCGTCGCTGATGATGCCGGGAATTTTAGGTTCGTCGCCGTCGCTGAGCGCGCCGACCTGTACGCCGGTGGTCACGCATAAATAATTCGCTTTGGGGGCGGTATTGCCGCTTCCTGGTTTTCCATCGTCGGAGCGTCAGCGCCGGGGGGCTATAAGCTTTTGCTTCGACGATCACTAAACCGGCGTGCGCGAAATAACGCCTTACACCTCCTCTAGTGCATTGAGTTTCCCTATAACAATAAATTTCGCGCCATCACGCCAACGAGTACGGAGATAGCCCGTGAATGACAAGACATCGCATCCTTTAGCGGTTAAAACACCGCTTTCCAAACTTTACCTCGCTCTATTTTCTGCGCCGCTGTTGATGCTGGCGCCCGCCGATATCGCTCGCGCAGATGATGCCATTTTTGATGGCGACGCAAAAATTACCGAATCATTGGCCTACACCGGGGACGTTTACGTCGGCCGTAATCAAAGCGGCAACCTGCTGCTCGATAATGGCAAGATCAGCGCCTATAACATCAATATCGGCCGGATGTTCAACGGCCAAATTCATGAAAGCCTGGTCACGGTCCGCGGGCCGAACGCCGAGCTGAACGCGGTGAACGATCAGTTCGTGCTGCGCGGCGGCCTGAATCTGGGGCGGGGCACCCTGCGGGTTGAAGACGGCGCGCTGGCCAGCGCGAAAGAGATCGTGGTCGGCACCACGCGTGGCTACGACAGCCACCTGATCGCCACCGGCGCCGGTTCTCGAGTCACCAGCAATTTTCTCAGCGTCGGCACCGATTTAGGAGCACGATCCACGCTGGCGATTGAAGACGGCGCGGTGCTGAACACCGCCTTTGACGCGCGCATCGGCAATGGTAGCGGGCCGGGCGAGACCGATACGCTGAGCCCGAAAGCCACGGTCACCGGGGCCAATTCCCAATGGAACGTCGGCCGCGCGCTCACGCTTTACGGCGATCTGGACGTGCTGAACGGCGGTGCGGTCAGCGTTGGCAGCATCGAAGTGGCGGGCGTCTCCGGCGCGCGTAAAACTGCCGAGTTGACGATCGCCGGCAACGGCTCACGGTTTACCAGCGGCAGCAGCGTCAACGTCGGCGATTACGGCAACGGCGTGTTGGCGGTCATGGACGGCGGGACATTCTCCGCCGGCGGCAACGAAGTGGTGCTGGGCAAGACCGGCTCCGGCTCGAACCGCGGCGCGCTGATTATCGGCAGCCGCGGCAACATGGACACCGGCACCGGGTTGACCGAGCCGACGCTCGGCGCGGCGGGCGCCGCAGGCACCATCGATGCCCAGACGGCGATCGCCCTGCGGGGCGGATTGTTCCGCAGCTATGTGTACTTTAACCATACCGACGGCAATTACGTCTTCGGCAACAAGATGAGCGGCGAAGGCGAGGTGATCAACAGCGCCGGGCACACGACGCTGAACGGCGATCTCTCTGAGCTGCAGGCCAACGTCACCGCGCGCGGCGGCAAGCTCATCATCGCCAGCGACATCAATACCCAGAAAGAAGACGACATCTTCGAGATCCAAACCCTCAGCGCAGAGAACGGCGGCACGCTGATCCTCAACGCGACGGCGGGTTCCGACGTCAATAACGGGCAGGGCTACAGCAGCGCCGCATCGATCAAGGCCGGCGGCACATTGGGCGGCAACGGCACGCTGGGCCAGACCGAGATCCAGTCCGGCGGCCATATCTCGCCCGGCGACGGCAATATCGGCACGCTGACGCTGAAACGCTACCTGAACTTTATCGGCGAATCCTTCTACGACGTCGATATCGCCGGCGACGGCCGCAGCGACCAGCTGCTGGTGGCGGGCAAAACCACCATCAGCGATCGGGCCAAGGTGCAGGTTACGGCGCTGGATCCGCAAACCAGCTATAAAACCGGCCAAAGCTATCGCATTCTGACCTCGGACGGCGGCATTGACGGCCAGTTCGCGGCGGCGGTCTCCAAGTCTGCCTTCCTCGATGTGGCGCTGAATCACAGCGCCAACGCCGTGGATCTGACCATCGCGCAGAAAGACACGGGCGGTGAAAATCCAGGGGGCGAAAACCCGGGTGGAGAAAACCCAGGCGGTGAGAATCCAGGGGGCGAAAACCCGGGTGGAGAAAACCCAGGGGGTGAGAATCCAGGGGGCGAGAACCCGGGCGGAGAAAACCCAGGCGGTGAAAATCCGGGGGGCGAGAACCCAGGCAGCGGCAAGCCGGGCATTTTCCAAACGGTGGCCGAGAGCGGCAACCAGTGGAATACCGCCGGCGCGCTCTCGACGCTGACGCAGAGCGGCCCTTCGCTGGCGCTGTACAACTCGCTGCTGCTGCTGAGTGCGCCGGAAGCGCGCGAGGCGTTCAATCAGCTGTCCGGCGAAGTCTATCCGTCGATGCAGTCGAACCTGATCGCCGGCAGTACCCAGCTGTTCAACGTGCTGAACCAGCGCATGCTGCGCCTGTTCGACAACGACAGCCTGCCGATACCGCCGTTGGCGATGTCGCTGGTGCAACCGGCGCAGGCGCAAAACAGCGGCGTCTGGGGGCAGACCTTCAGTTCCTGGGGCAAAAACAGCGGCAACGGCAACGTGGGCAAGCTGGATGGTAATACCACCGGCTTCCTGTTGGGGGCGGATCGCAAGCTGGCGGACCATAACGTGCGCATCGGCGGCTACTTCGGTTACAGCCGCGGCGACTACGACGTCGACAGCCGCCGTTCCAAGGCCGATACCGACAACTACCACCTCGGCCTGTATGCGGCGGGGCAGCAGGATGCGTTCTCGCTGCGCGGCGCGCTGGGTTACACTTGGCACAAGATCGAAGGCAAGCGCAACGTCGATTTCAGCGGCTTCTCGGATCGGCTGAAGTCGGACTACGATGCCAACTCGCTGCTGGCGTTCACCGAAGCGGGTTACCGTTTCGGCCAGCCGGAGATGAACGTCGAACCGTTCATCAACCTGAGCTACATCCGTCTGCATACCGACAGCTTCCAGGAGTCGGGTGGCGCGGCGGCGCTGAGCGTGCGCAATGAAACGATGAACACCTTCTACTCCACGCTCGGGGTGCGCGGTGTGACCGAACTGCCGAAGAACGTCAGCCTCTACGGCTCGCTCGGCTGGCAGCACGCCTACGGCGATAAGAACACCTCATCGCGCATGGCGTTTGCCGGCAGCGACGCGTTCGTCACTCAGGGCCAGGCCGTGGATGACAACGTGATGGTGGGCGATATCGGCGTGAGCGTGAAACTGTCGCGCGCCGCGACGCTGGATGTCGGCTATCAGGGGCAATTCGGCGCCGATACCCGCGTTAATTCGGTCAACGCCAACCTGCGCTGGTCGTTCTGATTCTTCCTCTAGACTTCTCTGGTACTGACTGGCCCGCTTGATGCGGGCCTTTTTTATGGTGAACATTAAGTTTCCCGTGAGCCTGCGTAAGGGGGCGCTAAGACATTTCCCGATATGAGCAGGGCGGGATTGCCTGTATGATTAATGTTCTTCTTAGCATGGGCAAGGGACTGATTTTCCAATGCGTGACTTGACAAGGCCGTTAACGATTTTCACCAGCAAGAAGCCTTTTAACGACCGTTTTGCTGATGATATGCAATATGGCGATATGGATGAACGTACACTTAAGCAACGATATCGTTTGGGGCAAGTATCAACGTTTATCGATTGGAGTACTTATAAATCGCCCTATGACCATCCGGCAACGCGAAATATTCCGGCAGCTGGAAAAGAAAAGGCGGTTGCAATGCTTTTTGATGAGCTGAGAGCTGCATCGAGATACTTTTCTTTTACTGGCGTTTATCAAGGGTTGATAGTTAAACTTTTCAATCATATGCAGTACAATAACGGAACTGACTTTCAAGATGTTCAAATGGACTTGGCCTATAAAAGGCTGATACTGAGCGATAAATCAGAAAATAGTACGCTAATTCGAATTAAAAGTGTTCTCGATACCTTTGATTTTAACTCATATCAGTTGAATAAAGATGCATTTACTCTTCAGTTATCACAAAGCCGTTTGCCAAAGTATGTTCGCTGGGAAGACTGCATAAATGGAATGGGAGTCAGTGTACATGAGGTCAATAGTACAGAGATCAGTATTGATTCTTTGTTTTTTCAAGATAATAAATATACTGCTGTGATTAGCTATAAAGCTCAGGATCATTTTGGGTTAGATAAAGAAGATATTAGTAAATTAAAGTTTAGTTCTATTGGGTTTTTCAGGATTTGGTTTGTACTTCAAAGGTATAAAGAGTTCGCGTTTAGACCCTTTTTCACCAACTTTGGCGCGAAAATAATAGTGACAGGTGAAAACTATGCTTAACAAAAAAAAGGTTGCGTTCTTTTCTTTGGTCGCCGTAGCGGCTCTTTGGTTGGTTTGGGTGCTTGTCAGGCCGGCTAATGTTGTGCGGGTTGATAGTGCTGCTGTTTATGTTCAATACCTTCCGCTGACCACGGAAGGTAAAATATCTTGGTGGAATGATAATAAAGATAAACTTCAGGATAAGTATCATATTATCAAGGACGAGAATCATTTTACCGTTGCCGTAATGAATTTTGACGGCTATGTTGCCGCTCCGACTGGCAGCAATGATGGAAGTATTGATGACTATCATTGTCTTAGCGAGGGTGATACCAAGAATAAATGTATCTATAAGGATATAGCGATGATTATTAATGGTGATGTTAATAAAAGAGTTTTTATCAGTCTGGATGGGAAGACTTTCGCTCAAGAGCCTGACGGTAAGACCACGCTGTTAAAAAAATAGTGACTCTTACCCTCTGAGTTTTTCCTCGCTTTCAATCAGACTCGTCTAAGTGGTGCTCAGGCTTTCGCCCTCGCCAAGCCCACGCAAGTGCGGGCTGAGCGAGGGTAAAAGGGCGTTTAACGCCCTTTTTTCTTGCGCCCTGGCTGGGTAAAGCGCTTGCGGCCGGCCGGCGCAGCGGCTTTGTCGGCGCTTTTGGGGCCGCCGGCACTCGGTTTTTTCGCCGCGGCGGATTTGGCCGGGGCCTTCTTCGCCGGTTTGGCCTCGGATGAAGAGCCTTCAATCAGTTTGAACAGCTCGATCAGCTCGTCATCGCTCAGATCGCGCCATTCGCCCAGCGGCAAGCCTTTGAGGCTGACGTTCATGATGCGCGTGCGTTCCAGCTTGGTGACCTCGTAGCCGAAGTGTTCGCACATGCGGCGGATCTGGCGGTTCAGCCCCTGCACCAGCGTGATGCGGAACACGAACGGCGCCTCTTTCTTTACCTTGCACTTTTTGGTCACCGTGCCCAGCATCGGCACGCCGGCGCCCATGCCGCGAATAAACTCGTCGGTCACCGGCTTGTTGACCGTCACCAGATACTCTTTCTCGTGATTGTTGCCGGCGCGCAGGATCTTGTTGACCAGGTCACCGTGGTTGGTCAGAAAGATCAGCCCCTGCGAATCCTTGTCCAAACGGCCGATCGGGAAAATGCGTTTGCTGTGGTTGACGAAGTCGGCGATGTTGTCGCGCTCGCCGTCTTCGGTGGTGGTGACGATGCCGACCGGCTTGTTCAGCGCGATCAGCACCAGATCTTCTTCATTGCGCGGTTCGATCAGCTGACCGTTAACCTTCACCACATCCCCGGCAAATACCTGAGCGCCAACGGTGGCGCGTTTACCGTTGATGAAAACGTTGCCCTGTTCGATGTATCGATCGGCGTCGCGGCGTGAGCAGATACCGCTCTCGCTAATGTATTTGTTCAGACGAATGGATGAGTTAGTCAGCATGGGATCTCCGTAAAACGCGGACTATACATTACCTGCAGGGGATTGCGGAAGCTGTTAGAGAATAGATGTAATAGCTCAAGGTAACGCAGGCCTTATTGAGACTATTCATACCTTCACCACCCGGGTATTCAGCGGGGTGAGCGTCTGCCCGGCGCTGCCGATCGGCGTCAGGCGCGGGACGGGGCGGCCGCTGTCGCTTTCCACCAGCGTTGAGTGCGCTTCTCCCTCTGCGAACAAATGATCTTCCCCCCACTGGCGCAGGCCGACGATCACCGGAAACAGCGCGCGGCCTTTCTCGGTCAGCACATATTCCTGATAGGCGCTGCCGTCTGCGGCGGGCACGATTTCCAGCACACCGTGCGTCACCAGCGCGCGCAGGCGGGTGGCAAGGATGTTCTTCGCCATCCCCAGCCCTTTTTGAAATTCGCTGAAGCGGGTGACGCCGTCGAAGGCGTCACGCACGATCAGCAGCGACCACCAGTCGCCAATCACATCCAGCGTGCGCGCCACCGGGCACGGCGCGTCTTCCAGGCTTTTACGTTTCACGGCGTTTATCTCCAACTGCACATTCTGGTTGCATTATAAAACCTCCACGCCTAAAGTTCATTGAGTTTAATAATGAAACCACATTGAGGTGTGCGATGAGCGACAAACTGCTGGATCCCCCCTGTGCGGCGCTGGGGCGCCTGCCGGCCCCTCTGGTGCTGCTGTTGGCCGCCGCCAGCGCCTTCAGCGTGGCCAACGTTTACTATGCGCAGCCGCTGCTGGACGCCATCGCCCATGATTTTTCCATCAGCCTGGCGGCGGTCGGCATGGTGATCAGCGTGACTCAGTTGGGCTGCGCGCTGGCGCTGCTGTTGGTGGTGCCGCTCGGGGATCGGCTAAACCGGCATCGGTTGCTGGCGGGGCAACAACTGGGGCTGATCGGCGCGCTGCTATTGGTGGGCTGGGCGCACAGCGCGCCCTGGCTGCTGGTAGGGATGTTGCTGGTAGGCTTATTGGGCACCGCCATGACGCAGGGGCTAATCGCTTACGCCGCCGCCCTGGCGGCGCCGCAGGAGCGCGGGCGGGTGGTCGGCGCGGCGCAGGGCGGAGTGGTGCTGGGATTGCTGCTGGCGCGCACCCTGTCCGGCGCGCTGGCGGACGTCGGCGGCTGGCGCACGGTGTACTTCTTCTCTGCCGGGGTGACGCTGGTATTGCTGCCGATCCTGTCGCGCCTGCTACCTGCGCCGCGCACCGCTCCCAGTACGCTGAGCTATCCCGCGCTGCTGCGTTCAATGCTGACCCTGCTGTTGCATGACCGCACGCTGCAAATTCGCGGCATGTTGGCGCTGCTGATGTTCGGCGCTTTCAGCCTCTTTTGGAGTTCGCTGGTGTTGCCGCTGAGCCAGGCGCCGTTCAACTTCACCCATGCCGCGGTCGGGGCGTTCGGCCTGGTCGGCGCGGTGGGCGCGCTGGCGGCGGTGCGCGCCGGGCATCTGGCGGATCGCGGGCTGGGGCAGGCGGCCAGCGGCGTGTGTCTGCTGCTGTTGACGCTGGCCTGGCTGCCGCTCGGTTTGCTCGGCAGCGGCCTGGTTTGGCTGGTGGCGGGCATCGTGCTGCTGGATCTGGCGGGCCAGGCGATCCACGTGCTGAACCAGAGCATGATCTTCCGCGCGCACCCGCAGTCGCACAGCAGGCTGGTGGGCTGCTACATGCTGTTTTATGCCGTCGGCAGCGGGCTGGGCGCCTTTGCCGGCACCCATATGTATGCCTGGGCGGGCTGGAGCGGCGTCTGCTGGCTGGGGGCGGGCGTCAGCCTAAGCGCGTTGCTGTTTTGGCGGCTGACGCTGCGCGGCATGCCGGGCTCAACGGCGGCGGTGGAGCAGTGAAAGCTGGAAGCCCAGCGCACCGCACAACTGCTGAGGCGCGGTGAAGCCGCTTTCCGCCAAAAGAAGACGGCTGCGCGCCGCCGCCATCGGGTGCCAGTTGCGGCGGGTGCGTTCGATCACCTCCTGCGCCTGCGCCGCCGAATGCCCGGCGCTTTGCAGCCAGTGTTGGTAGTGGCTGGCGGGCAGGCCATCCGGTTGATAGTCGAACAGCAGCAGCGGTGCAGCGGGGGAAAGGCGCTGCGCCAGCTGCTGCAGGAAGTCCAGTTTGGCGCCATCGTCGGCGATAAAGTGCAGCACCAATGAGCACACCGCCGCGTCGTGGCGGGTTTGCGGCGCTTGTTGCAGCAAGGTGGGTTGGAAGCTCACCCGCTGTGCATAACCCGCGGCTTCGGCCTTGGCGCGTGCGGCCGCCAGCATGCCGGCGGAGGGTTCCACGGCGCTGAAACGCCAGCTGGCGTTGGCGGCGGCCAGTGCCGACAGTTCGCTGCCGGTGCCGCAACCGGCCAGCAACAGCGTGGCGTCATTCGGCAGCGTCTGCGCGAGCGTCGCCGTCAGCAGCGCCTGAGCAAACTGATAGCCGGGCACCAGGGTCAGAATACGGCGATCGTAGTCCGCCGCCGCGGCATCGGGGAAGCGAGTATCCGTTTGGTGTTGCATAACCTTCCTTGCAAAGTTCATTGAGAGAGACAAGGAAGGGTATGCTTAAGTGATAATGAAATCCATTATCATTAATAAGTTCTGTGACGGGAAAGGCAGCGTTAGCGGGCCGGCGAATGCAGCAGGTAATAATCTTCTTCGCCGTCGTTGCCGGTAGAGATGATGCGCCAGCCGTGTTTGCGGTAGAACGCCAGCGCCTTTTCATTCTTCACCAGGCATTTCAGCGAGCCGGTGGCGGTGAAGGTGGCTTGCGCCGCCTGCAGCAGCGCACTGCCGACGCCGCGCGGCGGCTGATGGGGATCGACATACAGGTTATGAATGAAGTTGTCTTCGCGGTAGATGGAGACGAATCCCAGCAGCGTGCCGCCGTCTTCCGCCACCCAAATCGCTTCGCCCAGCGTCGCGCCGTCGAAATCTTCCAACTGATAGTTTGAGGTATCGCGCCAGCCGAACGCCGCCTTGCGCGACGCCAGGTACAGCGTGCGCAGGAAGGGGCGATCGGTTTCTTGGTAGGGTCTTATCTGCATGGCATCTCCCGGTGGTTTGTGCTCACTATAGCGCATTGCGTGGCGTATGCCCGCCGGGCAATTTATTCGCTTGTTTGTCCGCGCCGCCGCTGGCATGATCCCCTGCAGGGATTAACGCAACGTTGATCACAACCTATTGATTTTCATGACTCGGGGTGCCCTTCTACGTGAAGGCTGAGAAATACCCGTATTACCTGATCTGGATAATGCCAGCGTAGGGAAGTCACGGCCGCCCAGCCGGCGCCGCCTTCTTGAACGCCGGTTGGGAGGAATATGATCGCTCGACCTGATGCACTACCCGGCGCGCGCGCCGCGGCCTGTCTGACCCAATTCCAACAGCGGCCTCCGCTGATCCACTGCCTGACCAACGAAGTGGTGCAATCGCTGACCGCCAACGTGCTATTGGCGCTCGGCGCCTCCCCGGCGATGGTGGTGGAGCCGCAAGAGGCGGCGCAGTTCAGCGCGCTGGCCGACGGCCTGCTGATCAACGTCGGTACCCTCAATGCGCTGCGCGCCGAATCGATGCGGGCGGCGGTGGCCGCCGCCAATCGGGCCGGCAAGCCCTGGACGCTGGATCCGGTGGCGGTCGGCGCGCTCTCCTACCGCACCGCCTTCGCCAAACAGCTGCTGGACGAGAAACCGGCGGCGATACGCGGCAACGCCTCGGAAATCATGGCGCTCAGCGGGTTGCTGGCCAGCGGCCGCGGCGTGGACAGCGGCGACGATTCGCTGGCGGCCTTGCCCGCCGCGCGTGAGCTGGCGCAGCGCAGCGGCGCGGTGGTAGCGGTCACCGGCGCGGTGGATTACGTCACCGACGGCCAACGCGATTGGGCGATCGAAGGCGGTTCCCCGCTGATGACGCGGGTGGTGGGCACCGGCTGCGCGCTGTCGGCGGTGGCGGCGGCGTTTTGCGCCCTGCCGGGCGATCGCCTAGACAACGTGGCGACCGCCTGCCGGGTGATGTCCCACTGCGGCGGCCTCGCGGCCAGACAGGCCACCGGGCCGGGCAGCTTTACGCCGGCGTTCCTCGATGCCCTGTATCAGCTGCGCGGGGAGGATCTGTGATGAAACGCATTAACGCCCTGACCATCGCCGGCACCGATCCCAGCGGTGGCGCCGGCATTCAGGCCGATTTGAAGGCTTTCTCGGCGCTCGGCGCCTACGGCACCTCGGTGATCACCGCGCTGGTGGCGCAGAATACCCGCGGCGTGCAGTCGGTGTATTACATCGATCCGGCGTTCGTCGCCGCGCAGCTGGACTCGGTGTTCAGCGACGTGCGCATCGACAGCGTCAAGATCGGCATGCTGGCCAACGCCGACATTGTGCAGGCGGTGGCCGAACGGCTGCGCCATTACCGGCCGGAGTTCGTGGTGCTGGACACCGTGATGCTGGCGAAAAGCGGCGATCCGTTGTTGGCGCCGGAGGCGGTGGCGTCTATTCGGCGCGAGCTGTTGCCGCTGGTGTCGATCATTACGCCGAACCTGCCGGAAGCGGCGGCGCTGCTGGCGTGCGCGCCGGCGGAAGATGAAGCGCAGATGCGCGAGCAGGGGCGGGCGCTGCTGGCGATGGGCTGCCGGGCGGTGCTGATGAAGGGCGGCCACCTGAGCGAAAGCGAGAGCCCGGACTGGCTGTTTACTGCCGAAGGCGAGCAGCGCTTTACCGCGCCGCGCGTCGCCACCCGCCACACCCACGGCACCGGTTGCACGCTCTCGGCCGCGCTGGCGGCGCTGCGCCCGCGCCATGCCGACTGGGCGGCTACGGTAGCCGCCGCCAAGGACTACCTGCAACAAGCGCTGCAACAGGCGGACACGCTGGAAGTGGGGCACGGCATCGGGCCGGTGCATCATTTCCACGCCTGGTGGTGAGTCAACTTTTTGCCGCAACCGTGGTCTGACTAGTTCAGGCCCGGTTTTATGGGCGAAACCTGATTTAACCTAGGGAGAAGGACTATGACGGGACACCAGGCGCTGCGTTGCGCCCTCTTCGGCGCACTGCTCAGCTTCAGCGCGGGCAGCTTTGCTCAGCAGATCGTCACCACGTCGGATTTGATTCAGCAGCCGGGGTATCAGGCCAGCTGGCAAAACATGGTGAAAGGCCAGGCGCGGATGCCGGGCTGGGCGCGTAAGGGCGTCGGCACCTCGACGCCGGCGCAGAACCTGAGCTGGAAGGGCAAAGAGTATCTGGTCGGCAACCTGTGCAAGCCGCACGACTGCGGCAACAACTTTTTGATCGTGGCGTTCAGCGCGGACAAATCCCAGGCCTGGGGCGTGCGAGTGGCGGTGGAAGACCGGCCGGAAGCCGTCGACCATCCGAAGAAATACGCCAAGTATCAGTGGCTCGGCAAGCCGGATGATGACATGAAAGCGCTGCTGAAGCAGCAGTTCGAGAACAATCCCGACTGGAAATGATCTGACCGGGGGCGCCGGTGACGGCGCCCCCGGCGTTGATCAGCCGATGCCGGCCTGATGCAGATCGTGCAGGTTGAGCGCCCCTACCAGCACGCCGTCCATATCGACCACCGGGGCCGCGCTGATGTGCTGTTCGTGCAGCGCTTCCAGCGCCTCGCCGGCGCGCCACTGCTCCGGCAGCCGATAGCCGGGGCGGGTGATCGCCGGGCTGAGCTGATCCTGCAGGCTGTTGCCCTTCACCAGCCAGCGGCGCAGGTCGCCGTCGGTAAACACGCCCACCACCCGTTGTTGCGCGTCGCAGACCGCCACTAACCCGAGCCCGGTGCGGCTCAGCTCCAGCATCGCTTCCATCACGTTGGCGCTTTCGCTCACGCGCGGCAGGCGATCGCCGGTGCGCATCAGGTGATGCACGCGGTTCAGCAGGCGCGCCCCCAGGCTGCCGCCCGGGTGCGAGCGGGCGAAATCTTCCGCGTTGAAACCGCGCTGGCGCATCAGCGCCATCGCCAGAGCATCACCCATCATCAGCGTGTTGACCGCGCTGGAGGTCGGCGCCAGCCCCATCGGGCAGGCTTCGCGCTCGACGCCGATATCCAGCACGCAGGCGGCGGCCTGCGCCAGCGGCGACTCTTTGCCGCCGGTGACGGCGATTACCGGAATGCCGTTCTCCGCCAGCAGCGGCAGGATCAGATCCAGCTCTTTGGCGCGGCCGGAGTAGGAGATGAACACCACCACGTCGTCGGCGCCGATCATGCCGAGATCGCCGTGCAGCGCCTCCGCCGGGTGCACGAAGAACGACGGCGTGCCGGTGCTGGCCAGCGAGGCGGCGATTTTCTTGCCGATATGGCCGGACTTGCCGATGCCGGAAATCACCGCTTTGCCACGGCAGTTCAGCAGCAGTTCGCAGGCGCAGACGAAGTTGTCGTCCAGGCGCGCCAGCAGGCGTTGCGCTTCGGTCAGCTCGATCTCCAGCGTTTCGCGGGCGAAGGCGAGCAGGGCGTTGGCGTTACTCATCAGGGTCTCCTACCAGAAGGATATTGATGCCTTTCGCCTGCAGCGCGGCGAGGTAATCGGGGTTGATGTCTCGGTCGGTGATCAACGTGTCGACGGCGCTGAGTTCGCACACCACGTTCGGGCTCTTGCGGCCGAATTTCGAGGAATCTACCAACAGAATAATGCGGCCGGCGGCTTCGCACATCGCTTTGCTGACGTTGTGCACTTCGTTGAAGGTGGTGACGCCGGCGTTGAGATCGACGCCGTCCGCGCCGATAAACAGCTTGTCGAAGCTGAACTGCTGAAACGCCGATTCGGCCAGGCTGCCGTGGAACGAGGCCGATTTTTTGCGGTAGGTGCCGCCCGGCATCAGGATGGTCTGATCGTTGTCCAGCTCCACCAGCGCGTTGACGATGGTCAGGCTGTTGGTCATCACCGTGATGTTATTGAACTGCGCCAGGTGCGGCACCATCTGCAGCACCGTGCTGCCGGCGTCGAAGATCAGTGAGTCGCCGTCGGCGATCAGCGCCACGGCGGCGCTGGCGATGTGGCGTTTTTTCTCGGTGTTGATATGGGTTTTGCGGTCGATCGGCTGATCGCCGTCGTCGCGGCTGAGCACCACGCCGCCGTAGGTGCGGATCACCTCGCCTTCTTCTTCCAGCAGGGTGAGATCCTTGCGGATGGTGGTGCCGGTGGTGGAGAAATGCTCGGCCAGGGCATCCACTGCCGTTTTGCCATGCCGCTGCAGATATTCAAGGATAGCGGCCTGCCGCTGCTTTGGTTTCATCGCGATTCCCGTTCACAAGAGTTGGGCATTTCCCCTCGCTGAATAATTCACTATGAAAGGTAATGTCTTTTAATGTGAAAATATCACGATTTGGGTTCAATCGCTAACGATAGTGCAGACTGGCATGCGCGATCCTCGGGGAAGATCACATCCGGGCGCAAATCCCGCTGATGCAAACCGTGCAATCGAGGCAGCGGGCGGGGCCGGGCGAAAACGGTCAGGCCGCGCAGCAACAGGCTGCCGCACACCCGTCGCTCGGCGTCGAAGGCCAGCGCCAGCACCACTCGCGGGCGGAAACGGCCGCCGGAACGGCCGACGCCGACGCCGACGGCGCCCAGCCGGCACAGGCCGTCGAAGGCGCGGTTGAAGCGCTGCAGTTGCCACCAGCCAAAGGCGATTTGCAGCAGCCAGGCCAGCAGCGCGAAGGCGATCAGAGCTTGAGTCACGGGGTTCTCCTTAGGCCCCCTTGCGCGGAAGGGGGCGTCGATGGCGTCAGAACATCACCTGGCCGCCGGTGATATTGATCGATTGGCCGGTGCAGTAAGAGGCCTTGTCGCTGGCGTAGAACAGCAGGGTGTTCAGCACGTCCTGGTAGTCGCAGCCGCGCTTCAGCGGCACCTTGTCGATGTAGTACTGCTCCACCTGGTCCGGCGCGATGCCCAGTTTTTGCGCGTACTGCGGCAGCAGCGACTGGAACATCGGCGACTTCAGCAGGTTGCCGAGCATCAGCGAATGCACGGTAATGCCGTACTCCGCCAGATCGAGCGCCAGCGACTGCGTCAGCCCCACGCCGCCGAACTTGGCGGCGCTGTAGCCGGAGTTGTGCTTGCTGCCGACCTTGCCGGACTTGGAGTTGATCTGAATGATGCGCCCGGCGATGCCGTCGCGGATCATCAGGCGCGAGAACTCGCGGGCGCAGAGGAAATAACCCACCAGGTTCACCTGCAGCGAGCGATCGAAGTCGCCCAGCGGAAAATCGGTGATCGGTGCCGCCTTGGCGATGCCGGCGCTGTACACCAGCAGGTTGGCCTGGCCGAACGCCCGGTCAACCGCCGCCGCCAGCGCCATCACGCTCTGCTCGTCGGTGGCGTCGGCCTGAAAACCACAGGCGCTGCCTGCGCCAAACGCTTCGTTGATCTGCTGTGCCACCTGATTGGCATTGTCGGCGTTCAGATCGGCCACCGCCACCCGATAACCGGCCTGCGCCAGCCCGTGGGACAAAAAGGCGCCTAACGTTTGGCCGCCGCCAATCACTACAGCTACTTCAGACATGGTCTACTCCTTATGCGATAAATGACAGCGTGCTGCCCAACGGGATATCGGTCGGCGTAGGGCCGGATACGTGGATCGAGCCGGGGAATTCGGCTTCGGCTTCGCCGTTGAAGCGCACGGTGATGTGGCCCAGCTCGCGCAGATTCTGCGTGGCGACGCTGCCGACGGCGGTGATGGCGTAGCGCCGCTGCGCCAGTTCCATCACGCCGCCGACCTGCAGCTCGCCGGCGGTCGCGCCGTGGCGGTGGATGAAGCAGAACTCTTCGATATCCGCTGGGGCGCCTTCACGGAAGGTGATCAGCATGTTGTCCAGCAACGCGTCGCGGGCGCAGCCACCGATCTGCGTGATGGTGGTGTGAAAAATGGTGTGCATAAACGTCTCCCTGGAAATCAGCTTATTGATAAATGAAGGCCGAGGCGGCCCAGGCGATCAACACCGTCGGCGCGCCGGTCAGGAAGCGGCCGACCAGCACCGAAGGCACGCCGACCCGCACGGTGTCCTGCTTGGCTTCTGCCAGCGACAGGCCGACCGGAATGAAGTCGCAGGCGGCCTGCGCGTTGATGGCGAACAGCGCGGGCAGCGCCAGCTGCGGCGGAATATGGCCGAGGCCGATCTGCACCCCGACCAGCACGCCGATCACCTGGGCGATGACCGCGCCGGGGCCGAGGAACGGCGACAGCAGCGGGAATGAGCAGATCAACGCCAGCGTCACCAGGCCGATCGGGCTGTTGGCCAGCGGCGTCAGGCCGTGAGCGATAAAGTCCCCGAGGCCGGAGGCCATGATGATGCCGATCAAGGCCGAGACGAACGCCATAAACGGCAGGATGGTCTTCAGCACGGTGTCGATGGTGTCGCGCCCGGCCTGGAAGAACACCGCCACCACCGATCCCATGCCCATGCCGACCTTCGCCAGCAGCCCGTCGCTTTGCTCGGTGATCTTCTTGCTGGTGTCGTAGTCGCGCGCCTTGGGCGGCGCTGCAACGGTGGCGACGGGTTGGCTATCTGCCGCTTCGATTCGGCTGATGTTGTGGTCGCGCACGCCGGAGACATAGATGTCTTCGAGGATAAACTGCGCCAGCGGGCCGGACTGGCCGGTGGCGTGGATGTTGACCGTCGGAATGCGGCGTTTCGGATACAGGCCGCAGCGCAGGGTGCCGCCGCAGTCGATCACCGCCACCCCGATCTCTTCCGCCGGCGGTTCACCTTCTTTGAAGCCGTCGACGGCCGGCCAGCCGGTCAATTCGCTGAGGCGATCGACGATCGAAGGTCGGGTGCCGGCGGTGATGTACACCACTTTCTTGCCGGGCTCTATCGGCAGCTCCAGGGGGCCGCCCCAGCCGCTGGCGCCTTTTTCAATACGAATATAAGCACTCATGCTGCACTCCACGAATTAAAGTTGCACCTGGCGATCCAGACGGATGCCCATCTTGCGTTCGAACAGGCTGGTGGTGAGATCGGTGACCCAGCCGCGGAAGAAGTTGGTGAACAGCCCCACCAGGAAATAACTCACCGCCAGCGGGCCGAGCGGCAGGCCGAGGGTGGTCAGGCCGCTGGCGATGCCGAGGTAAACGAACAGTTCGCCCGGATTGATGTGCGGGAACAGGCCGTTCATCGAGTGGCAGCTGTAGGAGGCCGCCGCGTAGTAGCTCGGCTTGTATTTCTCCGGCATGAAGCGCCCCAGGCTGAGGGTCATCGGGTTGCAGAAGACAAAGGTGCCGATCAGCGGCAGCAGCAGATAACGCGACACGGGGTTGCCCGCGCAGCGCTGCGCCAATCGTTCGATACGTTCCTGGCCAACAAATTTGATCAGTGCGTTCATGATAACCAACAGGCTGATCAACAAAGGTAAAATGCCGGTCACCATGCCGACAAACACTTCACCGCCTTTCTGAAACAGGCCGATAAACCACTCGGCGCCGTGGGTGATTAGCTCAATCATTATGTTCTCCTGTAATGGACTGATATGGCCTGGAGCGAACGGCGGCTCTGTGACCATGGGCCTTACAGTAGTCACTTTGTTGGGCTATTTGTTTTAAATAGATCACAGTTTGAAAGATAAATATTTTATTTCGAAAGTTTAAAATGAAAGAAAGAGAAGGTCTGTGGCATGAGGGGGAGAGCGCGGGCACAAAAAAGCCCGATGAACCGGGCTTTGGGTAGGGGGTATACGGAAATCGCCGTTGTTAGCGTGTTTCTGTTACTGCTCGAGAATCTTTTGTATTGTCTCTACGGAAGCACCGTTTCTTTCGGCCGTTTGGGCCAGTTCTTGCTTTTGTTTGTCTTTTTCAGCGATTGCCATATCTTTGGCGGCGGCTATCGCGGCCAGGAAAATTTCTTTTTCCGTCGGGGTGAGCGGGCCTTGTAGTCTGGCTTCGCAGACGCGATACAACGTATCGCGGATAAAATTTACCGTGGTCGTGCGCCGAGCCAGATCGACTACGGCGGTGCTGAACTCTGCATCGCCACTGACTTTTTGAATTTGTTCCGTGCTCATTTCAGCTTTCAGCGCGGCAATAACGGACTGCGCGACATCAGGCGGTGGAGCCACGCAGTACTTGATATTTGAGTCTGCGGGAATATAAATGGCGCTGCTTCTTGTTGAGTCATAGTCAAACCAATACGTTTCTCCAGGTTTCAACTCATGCCTAGAGGCCGGAGATTTAAATAGCGCGCAAGACGAAAGCGAAAGGATGAGCAGGGAGATGATTACAATATTGACTTTCATGATGGCACCACCATAAAAATGTGGGTTAACTAGCGTAAAATTTAGTCAAAAGTCCATAAATAACAATGAACTATAATAATTATTAATGCGCTAAGTTTTTGTGTTTTCGGAAAAGGTGGGAAATTTGAAGTTTGATAAGGTTAACTTTCAATCTTTAATGATTTATGTCGTTCTCTTTCGCATATTTGGAATAAAAAAAGCCCAGGGGGATTAAATAAAAACCAGCTCTTATTTTTGCTCATAAAATACATTCGGTTGCATTATTTCCTTGTCAAGACCTCCCTCGATGCATAAAAAAGCCCGGCGAACCGGGCTTGGGGACAGGTGGTCCGTCACATCAGGCGATGGTGACCTTCTTGTCCAGGTAGGCGTCTTGCACGGCGTTGATCAGCGCCACGCCGTCTTTCATCGATTTCTTGAACGCCTTGCGCCCCAGGATCAGGCCCATGCCGCCGGCGCGTTTGTTGATCACCGCGGTGCGCACCGATTCCTGCAGATCGTTCTCACCGGCGGCGCCGCCGGAGTTGATCAGCCCGGCGCGGCCCATGTAGCAGTTGGCTAACTGGTAGCGCACCAGATCGATCGGGTGATCGGTGGTCAGCTTGGTGTAGACGCGATCGTCGGTATAGCCGAATTTCACCGCGCGGTAGCCGCCGTTGTTTTCCGCCATTTTCTGTTTGACGATATCGGCGCCGATGGTGGCGGCGATGTGGTTGGCCTGGCCGGTCAGATCGGCGCTGGAGTGGTAGTCCACGCCGTCCTTGTTGAATGCCGGGTTGCGCAGATAGGCCCACAACACGGTGACCATGCCCAGCTCATGCGCGCGCTCGAAGGCGATCGAGATCTCTTCGATCTGGCGGCGCGACTGCTCGGAGCCGAAGTAAATGGTGGCGCCGACCGCCACCGCGCCCATGTTGAACGCCTGCTCGACGCTGGCGTACAGGGTCTGGTCGTACTGGGTCGGGTAGCTCAGCGTTTCGTTGTGGTTGAGTTTGACCAGGAACGGAATTTTATGCGCGTAGCGGCGCGATACCGACGCCAGCACGCCGTAGGTGGAAGCGACGCAGTTACAGCCGGCTTCAATCGCCAGCTCGACGATGTTCTTCGGATCGAAATACAGCGGGTTGGCGGCGAACGAGGCGGCGGCGGAGTGCTCGATGCCCTGATCGACCGGCAGGATCGACAGGTAGCCGGTGCCGGCCAGGCGGCCGTGGTTGAACAGGGTTTGCATCGAACGCAGCACGCTGTTGGGACGGTTGTTATCGATCATTACGCGGTCGACGAAGTCGTCGCCCGGCAGGTAGAGATTCTCGGCGGGGATAGTGGTACAGCGGTGTTGCAGCAGATCTTCCGCTTCCTTTCCTAGCAACTGCACAATATCAGTCATGATTCACTCCCGATTAAGCTTCTTCATACACCGGCAATGCAAGGGTTTTTGACCACCGGCGCAGTAAAAAAGCGGTGATTGAAGCTGTAAAGCGATACTACCGAACTGGATCCGGCAAGGACAAACAATAGATGCGATTGAGAGGAAATGCCATTTGCGAGGCCAAATACGCGGGGACGATCGCCCCCGGCGCGCTAAACGATTGATTATTCGATCTCGAACCACTCGGTGTTCTGCTGGGCAATCGGGGTGATGGAGTAGATCATCTCCTGCAGGTGATCGTGGATGGCGCGCTCCGCCGCCTCGGCATCGCGCGCTTTCAGCGCCTCGTAGATGCGGTAGTGCTGCTTGATCAGGCTCTCCGGCGGCGAGACTTCGCTCAGGCTGAGGAAACGCACTCGATCCATGGTGGCCTTGATGGTTTCGATGGTCTCCCACGCCAGCGGGCAGTCGGCGAACTGGGTCAGCAGCTGGTGGAATTCGTCGTCCAGCGCCAGAAACTCGCGCGTTTGCCCGTTCTGCGCCGCCAGCGCCTGGCGGTGCAGGTTATGCTCCAGCGTCATCAGCTGCGCCGGGGTGGCGCGCTCGGCCGCGCGGCGCACGATGGCGCATTCCACCGCCTGGCGGATAAAGCGCCCGTCGGCCACGCGCTTGGCGGAGATTTTCATCACAAAAGTGCCGCGCTGCGGCAGGATCTGCACCAGGCCGGCCTCCGCCAGCTTGATGAAAGCTTCGCGCACCGGCTGGCGCGAAACGCAAAAGCGCGTAGAAATCTCTTTCTCGGACAACAGGGTGCCGGGGGGGATGGTGCAGTCGACGATATCCTTGCGCAGGAAGCGATAGATCTGTTGGTTGACCGGGACGTTGTTGGTGAGACTGTACGTTTCAGACATGGCGACAATCAGGCATCTGGCTGGAATTCGAATGCCACCATACTAGCAGATTATTGGTTGAGGGCGGGTGGATAAATCCACCCGCCGGGCAGGGTAACTCAGTGATGCCAATCCTGATATTCCTGCTTGCGCCGCCCTGGCGCGGTTTCCGGCATCAGGCTCAGGCCGATGGCCGACACCACGCCCAGCACCATCATGTAACCCGCCAGCCCGTAGTAGTGGCCGCCGGTCACCTGCAGGATCTTCACCGCCAACAGCCCGAGAATGCCGCTGCCGATCAGCGAGCCGATCTGCCAGATCAGCGCGATGCCGCTGCAGCGCACGCGGGTGGGGAACAGCTCCGGGAAGTAGGAGGCCTGCGGCGCGTAGCACATACTGTGGCCGAAGGTCAGCACCACGATCATGGCGATCTGCGTCACCCAGAAATTATCGAGGTTGATCGCCATAAAGAACGGCACAATGCACGCCACCTGCAGCAGCGCGCCGGCGATGTATACCGGTTTTCGCCCAACCCGATCGGAGAGGCGGCCCATCAGCGGAATGGCGAAAATCTCCAGCAGCACCGCCACGATCATCGCCTCCAGCAGAATGCTTTCGTTGAGATGATTGGCCTTGCCGTAGGCCAGCACGATCACCGTGAACATGGCGAAGGCGCAGGCTTCAATCAGCTTGGCGCACACCCCTTTGCCGATAAGGCCGGGATAGCGGCGGGCTACTTCCACCACCGGCCGGCTCTCCACCGCCTTGGTGGCACGGATCTGGGTAAACACCGGCGACTCGTCGATCTTCAGGCGAATAAACAGCCCGACGATCACCAGCAGCAGGCTGAGCAGGAACGGAATGCGCCAGCCCCAGTCCAGCATCTGCGCCGGCGACAGCACGGCGGTCAGCAGCGCGAACAGCCCCGATGGCAGCAGGAAACCGGCGGGCGCGCCGATCTGTACCCAGCTGGCGTAGAAGCCGCGCCGCGGCGGCGGCGCGTATTCGGCGGTCATCAGCACCGCGCCGGCCTGTTCGCCGCCGACGCCGAAGCCCTGCAGCACGCGGATAAAGATCAGCGCGAGCGGCGCCCAGATGCCGATCTGCTCATAGGTGGGCAGCAGGCCGATGCAGAAGGTGCCGAGGCCGACGATCAGGATGGTGATCACCAGCGCCTTCTTGCGGCCGACCTTGTCGCCGATGTGGCCGAACACGATGCCGCCCAGCGGGCGCGCCAGGAAACCGACCGCGTAGGTGGCGAAGGCCGCCAGCGTGCTGATCAGCGGATCGGCGCTGGGGAAAAACAGCTGGCCGAAGAACAGCACCGCGGCGGTGCCGTAGGCGAAGAAATCATAATACTCGGCGGCGGTGCCGATGGCCGAAGCGCTGGCGACGCGCCGCAGCAGCGGTTGATTGCCGGTATTGACGGCGTTATGCGTGGTGACGGTCATCGGAAACCTCCCGGTCGGTAAGCGGCAGAGCGGCGACGGCGGCTTTGGCCCCCAGGCTCAGCAGTTGATGATAAGCGTGGCTGACGGCGCGGACGAAGTCAGGCGAGTCGGGCAGATCCTGGCCGAAGACGCTGTCGAGCTGCAGCAGCGCCAGGACGCGGGGCCGGCCTTCCTCGCTGCCGGCGACCAACGCGGCGATGGGGTCGCGCAGCGGATCGCTGATGTCGATCGGCGCGCCTTGCTCATCGCGGCCGCCGACGTAGCGCATCCAGCCGGCGACGCCCAGCGCCAGGCAGTCGAAGCGGCTGCCATGCGCCAGATGCCAGCGGATCGCGTCCAGCAGCCGCTGCGGCAGCTTTTGCGTGCCGTCCACGGCGATCTGTGCGGTGCGGTGCTTCAGCGCGCGGTTGCGGAAACGCCGCAGCAGCGAGTCGGCATACTGCGCCAAATCGACGTTCGGCACCTGCAGGGTCGGTGCCTGTTCCGCCAGCATTAGGTGACGGGCGGCGCGGACAAAATCCGCGTCCTGCATGCAGTCGCCGATGTGCTGATAACCGGCCAAATAGCCGAGGTAGGCGAGGAACGAATGGCTGCCGTTCAGCATGCGCAGCTTCATCTCCTCGTACGGCAGCACGTCGCTCACCAGCTCGGCGCCGACCTTTTCCCAGGCTGGGCGCCCCTGGGGAAAGCGATCCTCAATGACCCACTGGCTGAACGGCTCGCAGGCCACGCCGACCTCATCCTCGACGCCGCCCAGGCAGGCAAACAGCTGCCCGCGGGCTTCCTGCGTCATCGCCGGCACGATGCGATCCACCATGGTGGAAGGGAAGGCGACCGCTTGACGCACCCAGTCGGCCAGCGCCGGATCCTGCCGCTGCGCCAGGTCGAGCAGCACCTGGCGCGTGACCCGGCCGTTGGCCGGCATATTGTCGCAGGACATCACGGCGAACGGCGGCAGCCCGCGTTCGCGGCGCAGGCGCAGCGCCGCCAACAGCAGCCCCGGCGCCGACTGTGGCCGTGCCGGGTGGGCGATATCATGCGCGATCGCCGGGTGTTCCGTCATCAGCCGGCCGCTGGCGGGCTGGTGGCAATAGCCCTTTTCGCTGATGGTCAGCGAGACGATAGCGATCTCAGGCTGCGTCAGGGCCGCCAGCACCGCCGCCAGCCCGTCGGTTTGCAGGTGCAGCGCCTGGCGCACCACGCCGATGACCCGGCCCCGCAAGCCGTCGTCGTCCATCTCCGCCACCGAGAACAGCAGATCCTGTTGCTGCAGGTCGGCGATCTTTTGCCGGCCGTGCTGCATGCTGATTTCGCAGTAGCCCCAGTCGCTGCCGTGCTCGCTGGCCAGCCTGTCGGCGTACATCGCCTGGTGCGCGCGGTGAAACGCGCCGAAGCCGATATGCACCATGCGCGGTTTCACTCGCTCACGTGCGTAGCCGGGCCGGAGAACGGCGGCCGGCAGCGCGCTGTGGTCGGAAAGTCTCATGTTCAATGTCCCTGGAGAGGTAAGCAAAGGGGCGAAGCCGCCCCGCCTGGCGTTATGGTTTTAAGATTTGCACGCCCGCCGTCGCGCGCGGCGCCTTGATCACCAGCAGCACCAGCAGCGCGCCCAGCGCGGCGACGCCGCCCGCCAGCATAAAGGCGCTGTCGAATTTGCCGGTGTTCTGCACGATGTAGCCGGTGACGATCGGCCCGATGATGCCGGAGACGCTGCCGATCAAATGAATGAACCCGCTGGCGCCGCCGACCCGGGATTTATGCACCACGTCCTGGATGATCGCCCAGTAGAGAGCGCCGGTGATGTAAAGGAAGAAGATCGACACCGACATCAGCATCACCGCCGGCACCACGCTGCTGACGGTGCCTGCCAACGCCACGCACACCGCCGCCGCCAGCAGGCTGGTGACCAGCACGATTTTGCGCGACAGCAGCAATTTTCCGGTGATGTTGAAGATTTTGTCGGAAATATAGCCGCCGAGCGCCAGCCCGACGAAGCCGACGATCCACGGGATCATCGTGGTCAGGCTCATCTCCTTGATGTTCAGGTTGTGCGCCTGCACCAGATACGAGGGGAACCAGCTCAGGAAGAAGAACAGAATATAGTTGTAGCAGAAGAAGGCGAAGGCGGTGACCAGAATGATCGGCTGCTTCAGGTAGTAACCCAGCCCGTGCGCGGCGTCGCTCAGCGCGCTTTCCTCGCCGAGGTTTTCCTGTTTCAGCCGCGCGATCAGCGCCCGTTCTTCGGCGCTGACGCGCTGGCTTTTCGCCGGGTTATCCGCTACTACGAAGAACCACACCAGCATCCAGACGATGCCGATGGCGCAGATGATCATAAACGCCGGTCGCCAGCCGAACGCCAGCGCCAGATAGCCGACGATCGGCCCGGCCACCGCGCCGCCCAAAGGCGAACCGGCGCTGAGCAGGCCCATGGCGGTCGCCGCCTGCTTCTTCGGGAACCAGCCGTTGATCATCTTGTTGGCCGAGGCGCAGATCGGCCCTTCGGCCATGCCGAACAGGATGCGCAAGATCAGCATCGAGTAAAAACCGGTGGCGATCGCCGTCATGCCGCAGAAGATAGACCACAGACCGACCGCCACGCCCAGCACCAGCGTCGGGCCGAAACGGTCGACCGCCAGCCCGCCGACGAAGTTGAAGATGGCGTAGCCGAAGAAGAAGCTGCCGAAGATCAGGCCGAACTGTTCGGCGTTCAGCATCAGATCCTGTTCGATCATTGGCACGGTGATCGACAGCGCCACGCGGTCGAGGTAGTTGATCATGTAGACCATGAACAGCAGGAACACGATGGTCCAACGCAGGTTTTTAAACATAAAGCGCTCCACTGGGTGTCGTTTTAATCGTGATGCTTCGTTGTTTGCACGGGCGGCGGGTGCCGCCCAATGCCCCGATGCTGCCTTGGCGTTACTCGAACTGCAGCAGCACCTTGCAGCAGGTGCGCTGATCCCGCTCGAACATCAACATCGCCCGTTCGACGTCGGCGGCGGGCACGCAGTGGGTGAGCAGCCGCTGCGGCTCTAGCTTGCCGTCCGCCATCCAGCCGATCACCTGCGGGAAGCGCGCGCTGTTCAGGCGCGAGGAGAAGATCGACAGCTCCTTGCTGGTGATGCTCTGCTGGGTTAGCGTGCAGGCGTCGCCGGAAAAGCCCATGATGCCGATGCGCGCCGCCGGCGAGGCCAGATTGATCGCCTCCGGCAAAATGGCGGGGTGGCAGGCGGCATCGACGATCAGCGTCGGCTGAATGCCGCGCTGCTGCAGCATCTGCGGCAATGCGGCCTCGGCGTTGTTGAACGTCTCGTCGGCGCCGTTGGCGCGCGCCATGTCCAGCCGTTCGGCGATGCGATCGACGACCCACACCTGCTTGACGCCGTACACGCCTTTCAGCGTCTGGATCACCGTGAGCCCCATCGGCCCGGCGCCGTAGATCAGCGCGATGTCTTCGGGGCGCGGTTGCAGATGGGCGGTAATGTTGGCGGCGATGCTGAAGGGTTCGATCATCGCGGCGTGGCGATCGCTGATGGCAGGCGGAATCGGATAAGCGTTGCGCGCCGGCACGCAGGCGTAGTCGCTGAAGCCGCCGTCGCGGTGCACGCCGATCACCTGCAGCGAGGTGCAGACGTTGGGGCGGCCGACCGAACAGGGATAGCAGTGGCCGCAGCTCACCACCGGATCTACCGAGACGCGTTCGCCGAGGCGCGCCGGATCGACGCCTTTGCCCAGCGCATCGATCAGGCCGAAGAACTCGTGGCCGATCACCCGCGGATAGCGGGCGAACGGGTTATGGCCGTGATAGATATGGACGTCGGAGCCGCAGATGCCGGCGAATTTCACCTTGACCCGCACCTCGCCGGCCGCCGGCTGCGGCAGCGCGCGCGTCTGCAGCGCCAGGCGCCCGGGCTGTTCGATCACGACGCTGCGCATGGTGTTTACCAGTTCCATAAGGTGCCATCCTCCAGACGCGCGACCGGCAGGTAGGCCGGTTCATACGGATAACGGGCCGCCAGCTTCTCATCGAACTCGATGCCGATGCCCGGCTTGTCGCCCGGATGCATATAGCCGTCGTCGAACGTCCAACTGTGCGGGAACACCTCGAGCATTTGCTCGGAATAGCCCATGTATTCCTGCACGCCGAAATTCGGCACCCACAGATCGAAATGCAGCGCCGCCGCCATGCAGATCGGCGACAGATCGGAAGGGCCGTGGGAGCCGGTGCGCACCTGATACAGCGAGGCGAAGTCGGCGATGCGCCGCATGCCGGTAATGCCACCCGCGTGCGTCAGGGTGGTGCGGATGTAGTCGATCAGCTGTTCTTCGATCAGCTGTTTGCAGTCCCAGATACTGTTGAACACCTCGCCGACGGCGATCGGCGTGACGGTATGCTGGCGGATCAGGCGGAAACAGGCCTGATTTTCCGCCGGCGTCGGATCTTCCATCCAGAACAGGCGATACGGTTCGGCGCTTTTGCCGAAGCGCGCCGCTTCGATCGGCGTCAGGCGGTGGTGCATGTCGTGCAGCAGATGTTCGTTGAAGCCGAACCTGTTGCGCACCGCGTCGAACAGTTTGGGGGTGAAATCGAGGTATTTTTCCGTCGACCACAGCTGCTCTTCCGGCCAGTCGCCCTTGGTGGCCGGCTCATAGGCCTGGCCTTTGCCCTTGGCCATGCCGTAGGTGGTTTTCATACCCGGCACGCCGCATTGAACGCGGATCGCCTTGAAGCCTTGTTCTTTATGTTTGGCGTAGTCGTCGAGCACCTCGTCGATCGAGTGGCCGGTGGTGTGGCAATACACCATCACACCAGAGCGCGAGGCGCCGCCCAACAGCTGATACAGCGGCATGTTGGCGGCCTTGGCCTTGATGTCCCACAGCGCCATGTCGACAGCGGAAATGGCCGACATGGTCACCGGGCCGCGCCGCCAGTAAGCGCCTTTGTAGAAGAATTGCCAGAGGTCTTCGATCCGCTGCGCGTCGCGGCCGATCAGCTGCGGGCAGAGGTGATCTTTCAGGTAAGAGGCCACCGACAGTTCGCGCCCGTTTAGCGTGGCGTCACCGAGGCCGACGATGCCGTCATCGGTGGTGATTTTCAGCGTGACAAAATTGCGCCCCGGGCAGGTGACGAACACCTCGGCGTTGACGATTTTCATAACCTTCACATCCTGTAGCTGCGGAGAGATAGCGCGAAAATACGTCATGAACTAACTACCATACAAGTATGATTTGATGAATTTGCCGGAGAGGATCACATTTGATCGCGAGTGGAAGCGGGTAAGCGGAGAGGGAGGAAGCGGGGCGCAGCGGCTGCGCCCGACAAGGTCAGCCCAGCAGGGCGCAGTTAGGCGGCAGGCGGCATTCGATGGCCTGCGGCAGCACTTCGATGCGGAAATGGCGACCCTTGAGCGGTTCGCCGTCGAGGTTGAAGGTCATCTCATGCGGCGCGTCGATCTCGAGCCACGGCAGCGCCGCGCTGAGGATGCTGTTGCTCTCTTCGTCGTTGAACAGGGCGGCGACCAGCGCCGGCAGCAGCTCATCGGCGATCAGCAGGCGCAACTGCAGCAGGCCGTCGTTGATCAGCGCGCTGGGGCACAGCTCCTGGCCGCCGCCAGCCTGCTTGCCGTTGCCGATGCCGATCACCAGCGCTTCGCCGGCCCAGCGGAAGTCCGGCCCGCGGATTTCACAGCGGTCGGCCTGCAGCGTATCCATGCGCAGCAAGCCGTGCACGAAGTAGGACACGCCGCCGAGAGCCGCCTTCAGCTTCTCCGGCGTTTCGGTGGTGATGCGGGTGCCGAAGCCGCCGGTGGCCATGTTGATGAAGTAGCGCTCGCCGTTGACCTTCGCCAGATCGATCGGCACCGAGCGGCCCTTGATCGCCAACTGCAGCGCCTGTTCCGGCGACGGGGGGATGTTGCAGGCCATGGCGAAGTCGTTGGCGGTGCCGAGCGGCAGGATGCCCAGCGCCGGCCGGTTGTGCGCCGGCAGTTGCACCAGCGCGGCGGCCACTTCGTTGATGGTGCCGTCACCGCCGCCGGCGACGACGGTGCCGACGCCGAGCTGCGTGGCTTCCGCGACATAGCGCGCGGCGTCGCCGTGCTCCCAGGTCACGCGCACGTGCAGCGTGATTTGCTCTGCGCGCAGGCGTTTGACCGCCTGACGCAGCTCTTCGTTACCGGCGCCTTTGCCGTTGATGATAAGCAGGGCGGGCGCATGTGAGTGTTGAGGCATTGCCGATCTCCTCCGGCGGAAAACCAAGAATGCCTCAAGATAAACCAGCCGCCGCCACCAGGCCATCAGAATATTCAGCTAATTCTGGTTATTTCCCGGCGTTCAGTGAATAAGAAACAAGGCGAATTTATCTGAATTTTACCCGGAAATAAGCCAGGTTTTAAAGACGAGAGGATTAATCGCTGTAGCGTTATTTATATATCGAGGCGACGTGATTATTATTATTAAAACGGATAACGGGAATAAGTTATGGAAATCGGCGCGGCGAAAAAAATAGGCGCACCCATAAAGAAAAAGCCAGCCCAAGGGAGATTGGGCCGGCTAAGGAGGTGGTTCCTAGTATTGCTATGCAAATATTTTCGTTGTTCGTTTTAAGCAGCGTGATAGTAACCAAGCTGCGCGCACATTGATGTGATCCAATTCTAATATTTGCTAAAAATCGCCGCCGAATGACGGCGATTCATTTTTATGCCCCGGCGCTATTTTCTTCCGCCAAATTGCGGATCAGCAACGCATAATTGAGATCGATATCCTGCGGGATCGGCAAATAAACGATATGGCCGTTGCCCGGCGCCACCTCAATCGGCTCGCCTTTCTTATTTTGCATGCTCTCGAGGGTGAACACCACGTTGCCGCCCGGCGTCATCATCTCGACGCTGTCGCCGAGCGCGAACTTATTCTTCACGTCGACTTCCGCCCAGCCATCGCGGCGCACGCCGGTGAATTCGCCGACGAACTGCTGGCGCTCGGAGAGCGAGGAGCCGTAGTCGTAATTCTGCTGCGCTTCGTGCACGTGACGGCGCAGGAAGCCTTCGGTGTAGCCACGGTGCGCCAGGCCTTCCAGCGTGGTAAGCAGAGTCGGATCGAAGGGTTTGCCGGCGGCCGCGTCGTCGATGGCGCGGCGGTAGACCTGGGCGGTGCGGGCGCAGTAGTAGAAGGATTTGGTACGGCCTTCGATCTTCAGCGAGTGCACGCCGAGCTGCGTCAGACGCTCCACGTGCTGGATGGCGCGCAGATCCTTGGAGTTCATGATATAGGTGCCGTGTTCATCTTCGAAGGCGCTCATATATTCGCCTGGCTTTTGCGCTTCAGACAGCATGAACACCTTGTCGGTCGGCGCGCCGATGCCCAGCGTCGGCTCGACGGTTTGCACCGGGATCGGCTCGTGCAGGTGCACGATATTGCCGGTGTCGTCCTCTTTGCCTTCCTCCGCTTTGTACTGCCAGCGGCAGGCGTTGGTGCAGGTGCCCTGGTTGGGATCGCGCTTGTTGATGTAGCCGGACAGCAGGCAGCGGCCGGAGTAGGCCATGCACAGCGCGCCATGCACGAAGATCTCCAGCTCCATGTCCGGCACTTCGGCGCGGATCTCGGCGATCTCTTCCAGCGACAGTTCGCGCGAGAGGATCACGCGGGTCAGGCCCATTTGCTGCCAGAACTTCACCGTCGCCCAGTTAACGGCGTTGGCCTGCACCGACAGGTGGATATCCATCTGCGGGAAGGCTTCGCGCACCATCATGATAAGGCCGGGATCGGACATGATCAGCGCATCCGGGCCCATATCGATAACCGGCTTCAGATCGCGCAGGAAGGTTTTCAGCTTGGCGTTGTGCGGGGCGATGTTTACCACCACGTAGAATTTTTTGCCCAGCGCATGGGCTTCATTGATGCCCTGCGCCAGATTCTCGTGGTTGAACTCGTTGTTGCGCACCCGCAGGCTGTAGCGCGGCTGGCCGGCGTAAACCGCATCGGCGCCGTACGCGAAGGCGTAACGCATGTTTTTCAGCGTTCCGGCCGGGGAGAGAAGTTCCGGTGTAAACATAGTGTGTCTCGGTCTGATTTCAGGTCAGCACCACGCCACCTGATGGCGCAGTAAAAGCGGGGAATTGTAGCCGCAGCGCGGCAATAAATCAGCAGTTAACCGGATTTATTCAGGGGAGATTGATCTTGGTCAAACGGAAAATGCGCGGCGGCGGGCCACCGCGCGGGAGAAAGGGAAAGATCAGGCGCTCAAATCGCGGATATCGGTGGTCGGGCCGTTTTTCATCACCGATTGGATACCGTTTTTGGCGGCGCTTTCGGAGCTGTACATTTCGCTGACGCCGATCACCTGATGGTTCTTTGCCTTCAGCACAAAATAGGGCTGATTGCTGGCGCTGTGCTTCAGTTCGTACTGCGCTTCGTGCGGTGAATTGGTCTGCACCGAAGCGATGCCGTTCTCCGCCGAGGCTTTGCTGGCGTACATTTCGCTGGCCAGAATGCTCTCGCCGTTACTGGCTTTCAGGTTGAAGTGGTACTGCCCGTTCTTTGCTTTTTTCAGCTCATAATGACCGATTGCCATGGTTCTTCTCCTGTAGGTTCCGATTCGTGATGTAAGTGTAGCCAATCGCTTGAAAATCGGCGGCTAAACCTCACAGCAGCTTAGTCGAAAAAATGCGCAGTTTTTTTGCGCCGGCGCGGAGTTTTCATTCGGTGAACCTGGCGCCGCACGGGAAGCTAAGGGAAGGCGCGGTGATTGCGCAGTGCGCCGCATAACAAGGGGAACAGGGTTTCACCCCGTGAGATTGTGCGTTACGGTTTGGCCGTTTCGTCAATATGGATGAAAAATGAGCGATACATCTTGGCATCGACACGCTACAGGCATATGCTTTGGCCTATGCCTGCTGTGGAGGTTGTCGAGATGGAAAGAATCGCAAAGCTGTTTAAAAACGGCAGAAATCAGGCGGTGAGGTTACCGGTGGAATTTGAATTTGATACGGATCGTGTCTATATCCGTCGCGATCGGGAGGGCAACGTGATTTTATCCAAATATCCGGCAAAGCCGGACAGCTGGGCACCGCTGCTGAGCATTATCGCCCAAACGCCGGTGCCGCAAGAGTTTCTTGGCGCGGAAGATCGTCAGCAAGGGGTTGCAGACCGCGATCCATTCTCAGAGGAAGAGTAGGCGATGTACATGTTTGATACCAACACCGTCAGCCACTTGTTTCGGCAGCATCCGCAGGTGCTTAACGTCATGGAAAAGCTCCCGCCTTCTGCCGTATGTATTTCCAGCGTCACGGAGGCGGAACTGCTTTACGGTGTGGCTAAACGGCGGAACAAGGCGTTGCAAAACATGGTCGAGGCCTTTCTTGCCGCGGTGACGGTCTATGCATGGGATAGCGAGGCCGCCCGCTGCTACGGTGAAATGCGCGCGAACATGGAGAAAAAAGGCAAAATCATGGGCGCGCTGGATCAACTGATCGCCGCGCACGCGCAGAGCCGTGGCGCGACGCTGGTGACCAACGATCGCGCATTCGCCATGGTGCCCGGGTTGGCGGTTGAAGACTGGACGCGCTGATTTCCCCCTAAACCCCATTCACCAGCCGGCAGGGCTCGGCTTCCCAGCGGTAGCCCACGCCGTATACCGAGCGGATAAAGGATTTTTCCCCGTCGATCAGTTCCAGCTTGCGGCGCAGGTTTTTGATGTGGCTGTCGATGGTGCGGTCGGTGACCACCCGGTAGTCGTCGTACAGGTTGTTCAGCAGCTGCTCGCGAGAAAATACGTTGCCCGGCTGGCTGGCCAGCGTTTTCAGCAGGCGGAATTCCGCCGGCGTCAGATCCAGCAACTGCCCCTGATAGCTGGCCTGGAAGCGCGGTTCATCGATGTGCAGCAGGTCATCTTCCCGCGCGTTCTCCTGCGGCCGATAGCTGCGGCGCAGGATGGTTTTCACCCGCGCCACCACTTCGCGCGGGCTGTAGGGTTTGCAGATGTAATCGTCGGCGCCGATCTCCAGCCCCAGCAGGCGGTCAATCTCTTCGATTTTCGCCGTCACCATCACGATCGGAACGTCGCTGAAGCGGCGCAGCTCGCGGCACACCGTCAGCCCGTCGGCGCCCGGCAGCATCAGGTCGAGCAAGATCAGCGCCGGCGGATGCTGGTGCACGGTCGGCACCACCTCGTTGCCGTTGGTCAGCCAGCGGGTGGCGTAGCCCGCCGCCTGCAGATAATCCACCAGCAGCTGGCCCAGCTTGGGCTCATCTTCAACAATCATGATCTGCACGGGTTGATTCTGAATGTCCATCAGGGCGCCTTATTTTTTATCGGGGTAGCAAATTCTACTGTAATGCGCACGCCGCCTAAAGGCGAATGCTCGGCGCGGATTTTCCCGTCGTGCGCTTCCACGATGTTGTGGCAGATCGCCAGCCCCAGCCCGGAACCGCCGCTGGCGCGGTTGCGTGAACCTTCCGCCCGGTAGAAACGTTCGAAAATGCGCGTCAGTTGCTGATCGCTGATGCCCGGCGCGCTGTCCTGCCAGTAGAGGAGCAGCCGCCCCGGCTGCAGCTCGGCGCCGATCTCCAGCCGGCCGCCGGCGTCGGTGTAACGCAGGCTGTTTTCCAGCAGGTTATTGAACAGCTGGTTCAGGCGATCGGGATCGCCGAACAGCGGCGCCTGGGGCGGCAGATGGGTGACGATCTCCAGCCCTTTGGCGCGGAAGCGTTCGCGAAAGGCGGCGACGGCGATCTGCAGCAGGTGCACGCAGTCCACCGACGATTTGCGATAGGCCAGCGCGCCGAGATCGGAGAGCGACAGCTGGTGCAGATCGTCGACCAGTTTGGTCAAGGTGGATACCTCGGCCTGCAGCGAGCTGAGCGACGCCGGCGTCGGCTGGCGCACGCCGTCCTGCAGCGCTTCCAGTTCGCCGCGCAGCACCGCCAGCGGCGTGCGCAGTTCGTGCGATACGTCGGCCATAAAGGCGCGGCGCATCTGCTCGTTTTTTTCCAACGAGGTGGCCAGCTGGTTGAAGTCGTGCGCCAGCCGGCCCAGTTCATCCTGGCTGCTGACCGCCACGCGGGTGGTGAAATCGCCCGCCGCCAGGCGGTGGGTGCCCGCCACCAGGCGCTTGACCGGGGCCAGCATGCCGCGCGACAGCAGCCAGGTCACCGCCGCCGCCAGCAGGGTGGAGAGCGCGACGATAATCCAACTGGTGCGCCGCTGCTGGCGATCGAAGTTGATGTCGGTATTGCGCGTCAGGCGCTCGACCGGGGTGGTGAGCACCCAGCCGACGATCTGGTTGTTGTAGCGGATCGGGTGGCGCGGCCCCTCTTTCGGCAGGGGGCCAGAATGCCCGACCAAACGATTGAACTGGCTGTCCACCACCCAAAATTGGGTGCGCCAGCCCTTGGGCGGCAGATTGTGGCTGCTGTCGCTGTTCTGCTCGAACGAACGCATGATTTGGTAGACCACCTGATCGTTGTTGCGCAGGAATATCCAGTTGCCATGATGGCTGTACTGTTCCTCCAGCGCTTCGCTCAGCATGTTGATGCGTTGCTCGTTGCTGCTCTTGATGTAATCGATAAATCCGCGCTCAAAGCTGACGCGCACCCCCCAATGCATGGTGATCAACACCAGCATGCAGGTAGCGAAAATGGCCAGGAACAGTTTCCCGGTAATGCCTATCCTCATTGCAACCTCGTTGAGCCGGTACCCGGCTCTTTGGTCAGCGTGCGGTTGGGCGCGCTATCGGCCGGCACGCGCGCGAAGGCCAGCGCGGGCAGAGCGATAATCAACGCCATACAGCAGTAGCTGTAAATAAATGCGCTGTGAATGGCCGGGCTATCGGCCACCACCTGATGATGGGCGAAGCTGCCGATCAAGATGCCGGCGACGCTGACGCCAAGGCTCATCGACAGCTGCATGACCATCGACAACAGGCTGTTGCCGCTGCTGGCCAGCCTGTCAGGCAGATCTTTCAGCGTCAGGGTGTTCATCGCCGAGAAGCGCAGCGAGTTGACCATCCCCTGGAAGAACAGCACCACCGGCAGCAGCCACAGCCAGCCGAGCATCGCCGCCAGCAGGAAGCTCAGGCTGACCAGCGCCAGCAGCAGCGTGGCGGCCACCAGCACGTTACGGTAGCCGAAGCGGTTGACCACCTGCACCACGATGCGTTTCATGCCCATGCTGCCGATGATCATCGGGATCATCATCAGCCCGGCGTGGAACGGCGTGAAGCCCATGCCGACCTGCAGAAACAGCGGCGTCATGAACGGCAGCATGCCGCTACCGATGCGCCCCAGCAGGCTGGCCAGCAGCCCGATCTTGTAAGTCGGGGTGCGCAGCAGCCGCAGCGAGAACAGGGCGCGGCTATTGCCGTAGGCATGCCAAACATACCCCAACAGCGCCGCCACGCCCAGCGCCACCAGGCCGGCGATGGCGCCGCCGGACAGCCCCATGCCCTTGTGGCCGTCGAGCGCCAGCGTCAGCGACGCCATGCCGATCGCCAGCAGGATAAAGCCGCTGAGATCGAAGCGGCGGGTCTGCATTTGGTAGTTGGGCATCAGCAGCAGCGTGGCGATGGCGCCCACGATGCCCACCGGAATGTTGATCAGGAAAATCCAATGCCAGCTGGCGTATTGCACCAGGAAGCCACCCAGCGCCGGCCCCATCAGCGGGCCGATTTGCCCCGGCAGCGTCACGAAGGTCATCGCCGCCATGTACTGCTCGCGCGGCACGATCTTCATCACCGTCAGGCGCCCGACCGGCACCATCATCGCGCCGCCGATGCCCTGAAGCACGCGCGAGGCGATCAGCTCGTTCAGGGTTTCCGAACGGGCGCAGAGGAGGGAGCCGAGGGTGAACAGCAGGATGGCGCTGAAAAACACCCGCTGTACGCCGATCTTGTCCGCCAGCCAGCCGCTGGCCGGCAGCGTCACCGCCACCGTCAGCACATAGGAGACGATCACCGACTGCATGCGCAGCGGGTTCTCCCCCAGGCTGGCGGCCATCGAGGGCAGGGCGGTGTTGACGATAGTGGTATCCAGCGTCTGCATAAAGAAGCCGAATGCCACTATCCAGAGTTGCCAGCGTACCGTGGCGGCGTGTTTCATCAGCATCGGTCGGCCATTAATGGGGCAGCGGGGCCAGTTGCTTGTTGCGGCGGAACTTCGCCTGCAGCCGGTCGAAGTAAAGGTAGACCACCGGGGTGGTGTACAGCGTCAGCAGCTGGCTCATCACCAGACCGCCGGCGATGGTGATGCCGAGCGGCTGGCGCAGCTCCGCGCCGTCGCCGCTGGTCAGCACCAGCGGCAGTGCGCCGAACAACGCCGCCAGCGTGGTCATCATGATCGGCCGGAAACGCAGCAGGCTGGCCTGAAAAATCGCCTCGCGGGCGCTGATGCCGCCGTTGCGCTGCGCCTCGAGCGCGAAGTCGACCATCATGATGGCGTTTTTCTTCACGATGCCGATCAGCAGCATGATGCCGATCAGCGCGATCAGGCTGAACGGCGCGCCGAACAGTTCGAGCGCCAGCAGCGCGCCCACGCCGGCGGAAGGCAGCGTGGAAAGGATGGTCAGCGGATGGATATAGCTCTCATACAGCACGCCGAGCACGATATAGACCGTGGCGATAGCCGCCAGGATCAGGATCAGCTGCGACTTCAGGGTGTCCTGGAATACCTGGGCGGTGCCGGCGAACGCGCCGCGTACCGTAGACGGCACGCCGAGCTGAGTCATGGTGCGCTCTACCGCGGCGGTGGCGTCCGACAGGCTGCCGCCGTCCGGCAGGTTAAAGGAAATGGTCGAGGCGGCGGACAGCCCCTGATGGTTGACCGACAGCGGCGCGTTGGCCGGCCGCCAACTGGCGAAGTAGGAGAGCGGTATCGCCTTGCCTTCGCTGTTGATGATGAACATTTTGTCCAGCGAGCTCACGTCCTGGGTGTAGGGCGGCGCCACTTCCATCACGACTTTGTATTGGTTGAGCGGTTGATAGATGGTCGAAATCTGCCGCTGGCCGAAGGCGTTGTTCAGCAGGTTGTTGGCGTCGGACACCGAAATGCCGAGGCGCGCCATGGTTTCGCGATCGTAGACCAGATCCATTTCCGAGCCTTTATCCTGTTGGTCCGAGTTGACGTCCGCCAGCTCGGGCAATGCGGCCAGCGCGGTGCGGATCTTCGGCTCCCATTCGCGCAGCGCGGCGAGATCGTCCGCCAGCAGCGTGTATTGGTAGCTGGCGTTGGCCTGCCGGCCGCCGACGCGGATATCCTGCACCGCCATCAGAAACAGGCTGGCGCCCGGTTCTTTGGCCAGGCGAGCGCGCAGGCGGGCGATCACTTTCTGCGCGTCGTCGCTGCGTACCGACAGGGGTTTCAGTGAGATGAACATCGAACCGCTGTTGGTGCGCGAGCCGCCGGTAAAACCGGTGACGTTTTCCACGTCCGGATCTTCGCGCACGATTTTCATGAAGTCTTCCAGTTTGCCGCGCATCGCCTGGAACGAAATGCTTTGGTCGGCCTGGATAAAGCCCATCAGGCGCCCGGTATCCTGTTCCGGAAAGAAGGTTTTCGGGATGCTGATATACAGCCAGACGTTGAGCGCAAGGGTGGCGAGGAACACCGCCAGCACCCAGCGCGAGTGGCCGAGCACCCAGTTCAGCGAGCGTCCGTAGCCCTGCTGCAGCGCCAGCAGCATTTTGCCGAAGCCGCGCGCGCGCCGCTGCGAACGCGCCGGCTGGTGGCGCAGCAGGTAGGCGCACATCATCGGCGTGAGCGTCAGCGAGACGATGAGCGACAGCCCGATCGATACCGACAGGGTGACGGCGAACTCGCGGAACAGGCGCCCCGGCAGGCCTTCCATCAGCAGCAGCGGGATAAACACCGCCACCAGCGAAACGCTCATCGACAGCACGGTGAAACCGACTTCCCGCGCGCCCAGCAGCGCGGCGTTGATCGGTTTCATGCCGGCTTCGACATGGCGGGAAATGTTTTCCAGTACCACGATAGCGTCGTCCACCACAAAGCCGGTGGCGATGGTCAGCGCCATCAGCGACAGGTTGTTGAGGCTGAACCCGCACAGATACATGGCGGCGAACGAGCCGATCAGCGACACCGGCACGGCGACCGCCGGGATCAGCGTGGCGCGCCCGGAGCGCAGGAAGATGAACACCACCAGGATCACCAACCCGATGGCCATCGCCAGCGACTGTTCCACCTCGGCCAGCGACGCGCGAATGGTCGGCGAACGATCCTGCGCGACGCTGAGTTTAATCGAGGCCGGGATATTCTCCTGCAGGGCGGGCAGTTCGGCGCGAATGCGATCGACGGTTTCGATGATGTTAGCGTCCGGCGCGCGGCTGATGGCCAGAATGATCGCCGGTTTGGCGTCGGTCATCCCGGCGTTGCGCACGTCTTGCACCGAGTCGTTGACCTCGGCCACGTCGGCCAAACGCACCGCCGAGCCGTTGTTGTAATGAACGATCAGCGGACGGTAGGCATCGGCGGTTTTCAGCGCGTCGTTGGCCTGGATCTGCCAGCGCTGCTGCGGGTTTTCCACGGCGCCCTGCGGGCGGCGCACGTTGGCGTTGGCGATGGCCTGCCGTACGGCGTCCAGCGACACGCCCTGATTGAACAGCGCCGAAGGGTTCAGCTCCACCCGCACCGCCGGCAGTGAGCTGCCGCCCACGGAAACGTCGCCGACGCCCTCGGTCTGGCTGATTTTCTGCGCCAACTGGGTGGAGGCGAAATCGTAAAGCTGCCCCTGGCTGTAGGTGTCAGAGGTCAGCGTCAGGATCATGATCGGCGCGTCGGAAGGGTTGACCTTGCGGTAGCTGGGGCGGCTCGGCATGCCGGTCGGCAGCAGGCTTTGCGCGGCGTTGATCGCCGCCTGCACGTCGCGCGCGGCGCCGTTGATGTCGCGATCGAGATCGAACTGCAAAATGACCCGGGTACTGCCGAGCGAGCTCATCGAGGTCATTTCGTTAACCCCGGCGATGCGGCCCAGCGCGCGCTCCAGCGGCGTCGCCACCGAGGACGCCATGGTTTCCGGCGAGGCGCCCGGCAGCGACGCGCTGATCGAAATCACCGGAAAATCCACCTGCGGCAGCGGCGACACCGGCAGCAGGCGAAAGCCGATCGCGCCGCTGATGGCGATGGCCAGCGTCAGCAGGGTGGTGGCCACCGGCCGGTGAATGAACAGGGCGAAGAATTTCACTGTAGCTCCTGCGTATCCGGCTGGCGATGCGTGTTGCGCGCCAGTTTGTCAAACAGCAGGTAGATCACCGGCGTGGTGAACAGCGTCAGGATCTGGCTCATGATCAAACCGCCGACCATACAGACGCCGAGCGGATGCCGCAGCTCCGCGCCGACGCCGGTGCTCAGCATCAGCGGCAGCGCGCCGAGCAAGGCCGCCAGCGTGGTCATCAGGATCGGCCGGAAACGCAGCAGGCAGGCCTGATAGATGGCGTCGCGCGGCGATAAGCCCTGTTCGCGTTCCGCCGCCAGCGCGAAGTCGATCATCATGATGGCGTTCTTCTTAACGATGCCGATCAGCAGGATGATGCCGATGATGGCGATCACGTCCAGCTCGCTGCCGGCCATCATCAGCGCGAGCAGCGCGCCGACCCCGGCGGTCGGCAGGGTGGAGAGGATGGTGACCGGATGGATGAAGCTTTCATACAGCACGCCCAGCACGATGTACATCGCCACCACCGCCGCTAAAATCAGCCACAGCGTGCTGCCGAGCGCCGCCTGGAAGGCCAGGGTCGCCCCCTGGAATTGGGTGGTGATGTCCCTCGGCATGTTGAGATTTTCTTCCGCCTGGGTGACCGCGTCGACCGCCTCGCCGAGCGAGTAGCCGTCGGCGACGTTGAACGAAACGGTGGCCGACGGGAACTGGTCGAGATGGTTGACCGACAGCGGGCCGAAGCGCTCTTCGATTTTGGCGATGGCGCTCAGCGGCACTACGGCGTCGTCGTTGCCGCTCAGACGGATCTCATTGAGCGCCGCCAGCCCCGGCGTCGCGCTGACGTCGTGCTCCAGCACCACGCGGTATTGGTTGGCCTGGGTGTAGATGGTGGAGATCAGGCGCTGGCCGAACGCGTTGTACAGCGCATTGTCCACGTCGCTCATGGTGACGCCGAGGCGGGAGGCCGAATCGCGATCGACATTGACGTAGGCCACCAGCCCCTGATCCTGCCAGTCGCTGGTGACGTCCGCCAGCTGCGGGGTTTGCTTCAGCTCATCCATCAGCTGCGGCACCCACAGGCTGAGATCGTCCAGCGACATCGCCTGCAGGGTGAACTGGTACTGGGTGCGGCTGACCTGGGTATCGATGGTCAGATCCTGCACCGGCTGCAGATATAGCTTCACGCCGGGGAACTGCGCCGTTTGCTGCTGCAGGCGGCTGATGATCGCCGGAATGCGCTCGCTGCGTTCGCTCAGCGGCTTCAGATTGATCTGCAGCCGGCCGCTGTTGAGCGTGGCGTTGCTGCCGTCGACGCCGACGAACGAGGTCAGGCTCTCCACCGCCGGATCTTTGAGGATCTGCGCCGCGACCTGCTGCTGGCGCTCGGCCATATTGCTGAACGAGACGCTCTGCGGCGCTTCCAGCGTGCCCTGAATGATGCCGTTGTCCTGCACCGGGAAGAAGCCTTTCGGGATCAGCAGGTACAGCAATACCGTCAGCGCCAGGGTGCCGACGGCCACGCCGAGCGTCAGCCAGGGATGGTTAAGCACCGTTTTCAGCCACTGGCCGTATCGCGCGATCACCCGGTCGAAAAAGCGTTCGGAGGCGGCGGAAAACCGGTTCTGCTTGCGCAGCGATTCATGGCTGAGCATGCGCGCGCACATCATCGGCGTCAGCGTCAGCGACACCACGGCGGAGATCAAAATCGCCACCGCCAGCGTCACGGCGAACTCGCGGAACAGGCGGCCGACGATGTCGCCCATGAACAGCAGCGGGATCAGCACCGCCACCAGCGAGAAGGTCAGCGAGATGATGGTGAAGCCGATCTCGCCGGCGCCTTTCAGCGCGGCGTCGAGCGGTTTTTCCCCTTTCTCGATGTAGCGCGAGATGTTCTCGATCACCACGATGGCGTCGTCCACCACGAAGCCGGTGGCGATGGTCAGCGCCATCAGCGTCAGGTTGTTGATGGAGAAGCCGAGGAAGTACATGGCGGCGAAGGTGCCGACCAGCGACAGCGGCACCGCCACGCTGGGGATAATGGTCGCCGGCACGTTGCGCAGGAACACGTAGATCACCATCACCACCAGCGCGATCGCCAGCAGCAGCTCGAACTGCACGTCGCTGACCGAGGCGCGGATGGTGGTGGTGCGATCGGTCAGCACCTTGACGTCGACCGATTTGGGCAGGCTTTTAATCAGCGTCGGCAGCATTTCGCGGATGCTGTCGGCGGTGGTGATGACGTTGACGCCAGGCTGACGCTGAATGTTCAGCACGATCGCCTGTTGCTTGTTGGCCCAGGCCGCCAGCCGGGTGTTTTCCGCCCCTTGTTCGATGGTGGCGATATCCTGCAGGCGGATCGCCGCGCCGTTCTGATAGGCGACGATCAGCTGGCGATAGTCGTCGGCGGATTTCATTTGGTCGTTGGCGGACAGGGTGACCGAGCGGGTCGGGCCGTCCAGGCTGCCTTTCGCCGAGTTGACGTTGGCGTTGCTGATGGCGGCGCGAATGGTTTCACTGTTCAGGCCATAGGCGGCGACCGCCGCGGCGTTCAATTTTACGCGCACCGCCGGGCGTTGGCCGCCGGCCAGCGTCACCAGGCCGACGCCGGTCACCTGAGAAATTTTTTGCGCCACGCGGGTTTCCACCATGTCTTCCACCTGCGTCATCGGCATGGCGGTGGAGGTCACGGCCAGCGTCAGGATCGGCGGATCGGCCGGGTTAACCTTGCTGTAGATAGGCGGGTAGGGCAGATCGGTCGGCAGCAGGTTGGTGGCGGAGTTGATCGCCGCCTGCACTTCCTGCTCCGCGACGTCGAGCGGCAGCGCCAGCTGGAACTGCAGCGTGACCACCGAGGCGCCGCCGGAGCTTTGCGACGCCATTTGTTTGAGGCCGGACATCTGGCCGAACTGGCGTTCCAACGGCGCGGTAATGGCGGAGGTCACCACGTCCGGGCTGGCGCCGGGATACAGCGTCACCACCTGGATGGTGGGGTAATCCACCTCCGGCAGGGCGGACACCGGCAGCGCGCGATAGCCGATAATCCCCGCCAGCAATATCGCCACCATCAGCAGCGTGGTGGCGACCGGACGCAGAATAAACAGGCGGGACGGACCGCCGCCGGCGTTGGGAGGCATCACCTGCATCAGGACTTCCTCTGAACGTCAGGTTCGCGCTTGGCGTTGGCCGCCGCCGGCGCTTCGCTCGGCGCGAGCACTTCCACCTGCATGCCTTCGGTCAGGCGATCGATGCCGTCGGTCACCACCCGATCGCCGGCGTTGAGGCCGGCGCTGATCACCACCTGCCGGCTGTCCTGCACGCCGGCGGTGACCCGATGTTTGCTGACCCTGTTGTCTTCGCCGAGCGTCCAGACGAAGTTGCCCTCGTTGCCCATCTGCAGCGCGGCGGTCGGGATCACCACCGCATCGTGCAGGGTATCCACCTGCAGCCGCGCGTTGACGAACTGGTTGGGGAACAGCGCGTCATCTTCGTTGGTGAAGCGCGCTTTCAGCTTGATGGTGCCGGTGGCGGTATCAATTTGGTTGTCCAGGCTCAGCAGCGAACCGGTCGTCAGCTTGTTCTGATTGGTGCGATCCCAGGCTTCGACGCTCACCGGCCCGGCTTTTTGCGCCTTGAGCAGATCGGCGATGTTGCCTTCGGGCAGCGTGAACACCACGTCGATCGGGTGCGTTTGCGTGATCACCACCAGACCGGTGGTGCTGCCGCTGGTGACGTAGTTGCCGACGTCGACCAGTTTCAGGCCGACGCGGCCGTCGATTGGCGCGGTGATGCGGCTGTAGGTGATCTGCAGTTTGGCGCTGTCGACCGCGCCCTGATCGGCCTTGATCGCGCCTTCGGTTTGCTGCACCAGCGAGGCCTGCGTATCCAGCTCCTGGCGGGAAACCAGATTGGTTTTCACCAGCTGCTGATAGCGCGCCAGATCGCGCCGGGCGTTGGCCAGCGTGGCCTGATCTTTTGCCAACTGCCCCTGGGCCTGGGTCAGCTGCACCTGGAACGGCCGGGGATCGATTTCCGCCAGCAGATCGCCGGCTTTGACCTGCTGGCCTTCGGTAAAGTGGATCGCCATCAGTTGGCCATCGACCCGGCTGGTGACGGTCACGGTATTGGCGGCGGTGGCGGTGCCCAAGCCGGAAAGATAGCGCGGCACCGTCTGGCGGGTGGCGGTCGCCGCCTGCACCGGCGACATCGGCGCGCCGCGTCTGCCGCCCGCCGCGCGGCCCGCTCCCGTTTTACCGGCGGCCTGGTGCGCGCCCGGCGTCGTCCCGGCGGTCGGTTGAGCGGCGCTGAAATGGCGCCAGGCCAGAACGGCGACGATGATCGCAATCGCCGCAACCAGCAGGCGCAGCAGCAGGGAACGACGTTGGGGTTTTGCATTCATGGTGGTGAAAATTCTCTCCAAAAGGCAGGGGCGCGGGCACTCATTGCCACAAAAATGACACTCCTTACAGGATACTAGTTTAGCCAGCGAAGACGGCATAAAAATGAAGGAAATATGGAGGAACCGTCAGCATTGTCCTAATAAGTGGGTGATTTGAGCGTGCTATGTTTATAAGTGATTTATTCCGGCTTATAGCCAATGCGTTTTAACGATTTCCTGCATTTGGCGCTAATAATTAACAGGCAAATCATTTAACCCATGGAGCCTTTGTGATGAGCAAGAAACAACTGGGCCGTTCGGGCATTCAGGTGCCGGCGTTGACCTTCGGCGGCAACGTGTTCGGCTGGACGGCGGATCAGGCGACCTCTTTCAGCCTGCTGGATGCGCTGGTGGACAATCAACTTAACTTTATCGATACCGCCGATGTCTATTCCAGCTGGGCGCCGGGCAACCGGGGCGGCGAATCGGAAACCGTCATCGGCGAATGGCTCAAGAAGAGCGGCAAGCGCGATCAGGTGATCATCGCCACCAAGGTGGGCAAACCGATGGGCGAAGGCAAACAGGGGCTGTCGCCGCGCTATATTCAGCAGGCGGTGGAGGACTCGCTGCGCCGCCTGCAAACCGATTATATCGATCTCTACCAGTCGCACGACGACGACCGCGATACGCCGCTGGAAGAGACGCTGGCGGCGTTCGATGCGCTGATCAAGGCCGGCAAGGTGCGGGCGATCGGCGCCTCCAACTATCAGGCGGATCGCCTGGAAGAAGCGCTGCGGGTGAGCGAAAGCAACGGGCTGGCGCGCTACGAAACCCTGCAGCCGGAATATAACCTGTATGCGCGCGAAGGCTATGAGGCCGAGCTGGAAGGCGTGGCGCAGCGCCATGGCCTCGGGGTGATCAACTTCTTCGCGCTGGCCAGCGGCTTCCTGACCGGCAAATACCGCAGCAAAGCGGACGAGGGCAAAAGCCAGCGCGGCGATCGCATCGTCGAACGCTACCTTAATCCGCGCGGCTTCCGCATTCTGGCGGCGCTGGATCAGGTGGCCGGCAAGCACGGCAGCTCCCCGGCGCAGGTCTCGCTGGCCTGGCTGATTGCGCGCCCGAGCATCACCGCGCCGATCGTCAGCGCCACCTCGTTGCCGCAGCTGGATGAGTTGGTCAGCGCCACCCGCCTGACGCTGGATGCGGACGACATTCAGACGCTGAACCACGCCAGCGCTGAGTAAGAGCCGCCGGCGATTTTGCTCTATGCTGAAGGGGTCAATATGACTTATTCAGGAAACCGCAATGTCTGGCGATATCATCAACGACCTCGCGACGCTGGAACAGCTGTACGGCAAACCCGCCGCGCCCTCGGTGTTTAAAGAAGTCAGCTATATTCACCCGGCGTACCGCCCGTTTATCGAGGCGGCGCCGTTTGCCGCCCTCTCGACGGTCGGGCCGGACGGCATGGATGTCTCTCCGCGCGGCGATCCGGCCGGTTTTATCCAGATCGAAGACGAGAAAACCCTGCTGCTGCCGGATCGGCGCGGCAATAACCGCATCGACAGCCTGCGCAATATCCTGCACGACAACCGGGTGGCGCTGCTGCTGCTGATCCCCGGCATCGGCGAAACGCTGCGGATTAACGGGCGGGCGGAGATCGTGGTGGCGCCGGCGGTGCTGCAGCGCTTCGCCCAGCGTAATCAGTTGCCGCGTTCGGTGCTGCGCATTCGGGTAGAGGCGGTGTTCTTCCAGTGCAGCCGGGCGATCTTGCGTTCGGGACTCTGGGAAGAGGGCAGCCGCCTCGAACGTTCGGCGCTGCCCACCCCCGGCCATATTTTGGCCGCGGTGAGCCAAACGCGCTTCGACGGTGAGGAGTACGACCAGGCGCTGCCGCAGCGGCTGAAGGATACGCTGTATTAATCGCCGCGACGTTCGCGCCACGTTTGCCGGTTCAGCCGGTACAAGACGTGCTTTTGCAGCGGATGGCCCGCCGGCAGGCGTGGGTGCAGGAAGGTTTCGCCGTCAAATTGCATGCCGATGCGCGTCATCACCCGGCGCGACGGTTGGTTGTTTTCGGCGGTGAAGGACACCACTTCCGGCAAGTGAAGCGTGTCGAAGGCGCACGCCAGCGCCGCGCGTGCCGCTTCAGCGGCGTAGCCGTTGCCCCAATGGGCCGCCGCCAGCCGCCAGCCAATCTCCACGCAGGGGGAACAGGGCAGATCGTCGCCCGGCCGCGCCAGCCCGACAAACCCGATAAAGGGCGCGCCGTCTTTCACTTCCACCGCCCACAGCCCCCAGCCGTGTTGTTGCATGAAGGCGCGGATGCGTTCGGCCTGCGTGCGGCTTTCTTCGGCCGTCATCGTCGCCGGGAAATAGCGCATCACCTGCGGATCGGCGTTAAGCGCGGCGAAGGCCGGCAGATCGTCGTCGCGCCAGGGGCGCAGCCGCAGCCTGTCGCTGTCGAGGGTAAGGATGGTTGACAAGATGCATAGCCTCCAATGAGCAAGGGCGCGGCGAACCGCGCCCTTGGGCCGTCAACGGAACAGCGTTTGCGCCCAGCGCGCCAGCCCGGCGGTGACCGAGCCGAAGTCGTTGCCGCCGACGATCGGAATGCCCGGCAGCTGCTGTTGCAGCGCGGCGCGCAGCAGTGGCGAACGCGCGCTGCCGCCGGTCAGGTAGATCACCTGCGGCGCGGTCTGGCTGCTGGCCAGCGCGGCGCTGACCTGCTCCTGGATGCGCATCAACGGCTGCGAGATGGCGTCGGCGAGCTGAGCCTGGCTGATGCTCTCCGCCAGATCGGCCTGCACGAAGCCGAGCGGCGCGCTGATGGCGGTTTGGCCGGACAGGGCTATCTTACTCTCTTCGGCCGCGCGCACCAGTCGGTAGCTCAGGCGCTGCTGGTACACTTTCAGCAGGCGTTTGACCTTTTCCGGCTCCGCCGCGTCGAGGATCAGATCGCGCAGCACGCGGCCGTTGGCGGCGCTGTAGAAATCGTTTTGCGCCGGCACGTCGTTGGTCGCCACCGCGTTCCAGTAAGGCAGCGCCGGCAGGGCGATGCCTTTCGCGGTTTCGCCGCCCAGGCCGAACAGCGGCATCAACTGTTTGAAGGCCAGCATGATGTCCAGATCGTTACCGCCGACCCGGCAGCCGCTGTGCCCCAGCAGGCTTTGCTGGCGATCGGCGCGGTCACGCCACTGCGGCCCCATCAGCAGCACCGAGCAGTCGGTGGTGCCGCCGCCGATGTCCACCACCAGCACGGTTTGCTCTTCGCTCAGCGTCGCCTCGAAGTCCAGCCCCGCCGCCACCGGCTCGAACTGGAATTCAATGGCTTTGAAACCGGCGCGTTCGGCGGCGCGCTGCAAAATGCCCTGCGCCTGCCGGTTGGCCTCTTCGCCGCCGATGCCCTGGAAGTTGATCGGCCGGCCGATCACCGCCTGATCGATGCCGGTCTGCAGCACGTTTTCCGCCTGGCGTTTGATGTGGAACATCATGGCGCACACCAGGTCTTCGAACAGCGCGATCTGCTGCGGCTTCAGGCCGTTGGCGCCGAGGAAGGATTTCGGCGAGCGCACGAAGTACACCTCTTCCGGATCTTCCATGTAGTGCGCCAGCGCCTGCAGGCCGAACAATACGCTGTCGCCGTTGACCGGAATGTCCTCTTCGCGGTTGTAACTGATGGCGCGGCGCAGCAGCTGCTGGTTTTCTTCGCTGCCGGTCGGCACCTGCCAATGGCGGTGCAGGCATTCGCTCACCGCTTCGCGGGTCGGCGCGCACAGCATCGAAGGCAGATACGGTTCGTTGTTTTCCAGCGTCAGCAGTTCGGGGCCGTGGTCGCGCATCACCGCGACGGAACAGTTGGCTGTCCCGTAGTCGAATCCAATAAACATCTCTTTTTTGTCCCCATGCCAATGAAGGGGGGCGACTTTACCCGAGACGGAGCCGGCGGGCAATGCGCCAATGCGCGAGTGTCGAAAAATTTAGCGGGCGCGGCATCGGCATGCTTAACTTAATGTCCGAATTCCGCACGTCAGCGCGCCAGGCGAGCCCCATAATGCAGAAAAAACCGAACCCGAGCGTTGCCATGAATACTCAACAGCAAGCGTTGTACGACGCGCTGCGCGCGCGTGACCGCAAATTCGACGGCCGCTTTTTCGTCGGCGTCTCTTCCACCGGCATCTATTGCCGCCCGGTGTGCAGCGCCCGCACGCCGAAGCTGGAAAACTGCACCTTCTATCCGAGCGCGGCGGCGGCCGAGCTGGCGGGCTTTCGCCCCTGTCTTAAATGCCGGCCGGAGCTGGCGCCCGGCCTGGCGCTGATCGATCTGGGCAACCGCTATGCGCAGGTGGCGGTGCAGCTCATCGAGCAAGGCTATCTGTCCGAACACAGCTGCGAAGCGCTGGCGGCGCGGCTCGGCATTTCCGATCGCCACCTGCGGCGCATCTTCGCCGAACAGTTTGGCGCTTCGCCTATCGATTACGCGCAGTCGCACCGGTTGCTGCAGGCCAAACGCCTGCTGGCGGATACCGACCTGCCGCTCAGCGAGGTGGCGTTCGCCGCCGGTTTCGGCAGCCTGCGGCGTTTCAACGAGCTGTTCAAGGCGCGCTATCGCCTGATCCCGTCTGCGCTGCGCAGCGGCGGCGCGCGCGGTGAGCGGGCCGCCGCCAGCGGGCTGGTGTTCCATCTGGGCTATCGGCCGCCCTATGACTGGGATCGCATGCTGAATTTCCTGCAGGCGCGCGCCGTGCAGGGCGTGGAGCGGGTCGAGGGACGCCGCTACCTGCGTTCGATCGCCGTCAACCAGGGCGGCACGGAATATCGCGGCTGGGTCAGCGTGCAGCCGGAGGAAGCGCGCAACCGGGTCAGGATCGAGATCGCGCCTGCGCTCAGTTTGGTGACGACGGAGGTGCTGCGCCGCGTGCGCCTGCTGTTTGATCTGGACGCCGCGCCGGATCGCATCAATGAGGCGCTGGGCTCGCTGGCGGCCGATGCGCCGGGGCTGCGCCTGCCGGGCTGCGTGAACAGCTTCGAGCAGGCGGCGCGGGCGGTGCTGGGGCAGTTGGTCAGCGTGAAAATGGCGGCGACCTTCGCCGGGCGGATGGCCGAACGCTGGGGAGAGCCGCTGGCGGCGCCGCATGAGGGCATCACCCACGTTTTCCCCAGCGCCGAACGGGTGGCGCAGCTGCAGCCCGAAGCACTGCGCCCGCTCGGGGTGCAGCTGAAGCGCGCGGCGGCGCTGATCGAGATCGCCCGCGCGCTGGGCGAAGGGCGACTGCAGCTCGACAACGTGCTGGATATCGACCAGGGCATCAGGGCGCTGACCGCGCTGCCGGGCATCGGCAGCTGGACCGCCAGCTATATCGCGATGCGCGCCTGGTCTTGGCCGGACGTGTTTCTGGCCGGCGACTACCTGATCAAACAGCGTTTCCCCGGCATGACGCCGCGCCAGATCGAACGCTATGCCGAACGTTGGCGCCCGTGGCGCTCTTACGCCACGCTGCATCTGTGGCACAACGACGGCTGGGCGCCGGAAGGGGAGGATTGAGCATTCGGGCTAGCGGGGGGGCTCGATCAGCTGCAGCAGGCGGCTCATGCCCTCGCGCATCAGGAACGCCAGCAGCTTTTCCCGCTCGGCTGGCGTCAGGTGGTAGTAATACTCGATCCAGACCCGTATCGGATCCTGGCGTTTGACGTCGTAGCCCGGAGGGTCTGTCTCGCGCAAGGCCGACAGGCTGCGCGCGCCGTACGGCAGGCTGTCGATATGGTATTCCAGCGCTTTGCCCTGCACGCCGCTGCGGCGGCGGCTGAGCCAGCCTTCGCGCCGGGCCATCAAATTGACCCCTTGCGGGGTTGAAGGCAACCCCGCCTTGCCCATCAGTTCCCTGGCGGAAAACCATTTCTTTTCCATAGTCCCTATCCCTGAGCCATCACATGTCGAGGAAAATCAACGGATACGCTGATGTTCGCATGGGAGTTTCATCTTATTTAATCGTTTAAGCTTCAGGTGTTATTTATATCACTAATCTCGCATGGGTTAACACAATGTGAATAACGGGAGTGCGGCACCGCCCGCGAGACGGCGCCGGTGAGGGGGAGGGGTTAGCGAATGCCGAAGTAGCCGTCGCTGAGCAACACCGCCAGCGGCTGCTCCAGCGCTACCTGATCGCCATCCGCCAGATCGATGCCGATATCGCGCAGCGCCTGCAGCGTCACCGGTTGGTGGGCCGGCCCGGCGAGCGTCTGCGCTTTGATCCGATGCGCCGCGCCGTTGAGCATCGAGACCATCAGTTCATCCATCTGGTTGCAGTGCACGTTGGTGATAAAGCGTTCATCGACGCGAATGATGTCGATTTTCTGATCGCCCAGCTCATCGAAGGCATTGATATTATGCCCGAAGCCATTGACGATCAGCCGGCAGCCCAGCTGCTGCAGTTCGCGAAGACACGCCCGGCACTGCGCGGCGTGTTCCAGCACCACGGCCTCATCGACGCTGAACAACAGTGCCTGCGGCGGCAGCGAGGAAGCGCGCACCCTTTCCGTCAGCTCGCGCTGGAAGTCGGTGTTCAGCAGGCTGTCGGTGGCCAGCGGCAACGCGAGCGACAGCCCCTTGCGCTTGATGTCGTCGGCGCAGTGCACCAGCAGCTGCGCCACCGTCCAGCGGTCGATGTCCGGCATCAGGCCGTACAGCTGCGCGGCGGCGATGAATGCCTCGTGCGGCAGCGGCCGATCGTCCGGCGCCATCACCTGCAGCTTCACCTGGTGGAACGCGGCCGACAGCGGCGTCGCCGGCGGCGCGACCGCGCGGGTCAGCAGCCGCAGCTGCCCCTCGCTGACGATCGTCTGCACTTCCTGCAGGCTCAGCAATTCATGCTGCCGCTCCAGCAGCTGTTTTTGCCGTGCTTCATACAGATACACCTGGCCGCGCCCGTGGTGCTTGGCGGTGTAGCAGGCGATGTCGGCCTGGGCCAGCAGCTCGCTGCTTTTGGCGTCGCCGCCGATGCGCGTGATGCCGGCGCTGGCGCCGACGCGATAAATTTTCCCTTCCCAGTAGAACGGATGCTGGCTGATTTGGTTGACCACCTGTTGCATCAGCGATTTGGCCTGCTCCGGCCGGCAGTCGAACAGGATCAGGCCGAATTCGTCGCCGCCCAGCCGGGCCAGGCAGTCGCTGTTGCGCAGCTGGTGCCGCATCAGCTGGGCGATGTCCCGCAGCAAGGCATCGCCCGCCGCGTGGCCGGCGGTGTCGTTCACCGCCTTGAACCGATCCAGATCGAGGAACACCAGCGAATGCGGCGGTGACGGTTCCCCGCCGGCGACGATTGCCGCTTTCAGCTGCTTCTCGAAGCTGGCGCGGTTCGGCAGGCCGGTCAGCGCGTCGTGCGAGGCACTGTAGCTGAGCTTTTTCATCAGTTCGCGCGAGGCGGTGACATCCTGCAGCACCATCACCGCGCCCATGGTTTCACCGTCGAGGGTTTTTAGCGGTGAGACAGACTGCTGCACGTCGAAATAGCGCCCGTCGCGGCTGTGCAGCACCAATGCGTAATCCGCTGGCCACTGCCGTGGATATTGCGTGAGGTTTTCGATTTCCGGGCCGTCTTTGCCGTTGGTCAGGCGCACCACGCCGGCGACGGGCATACCGATCGCCAGATCGAGCGGCCAGCCGCACATCTGCTCGGCCACCGGGTTCATAAAGGTAATGCGCAGGTGGCTGTCGGTGGAGATCACCCCTTCGCCGATGGCGTCGAGGGTGATGTGCAAACGCTCTTTCTCCTCGTGCAGCGCTTCGGCGAGGCTCTTGAGCTCGGTCATGTCGATATTGGTGCCGATCATGCGCAGCGGCCTGCCCTGATCGTCGAGGATCACGTTGCCCTGGCCGCGAATATGGCGCACGCTGCCCTGGCGGGTCACGATGCGGTATTCCATGACGAAAGGCTTGGGGTCGGCCAACAGCGCGGCCAGCTCGCGATCGGTGCGGTCGCGATCTTCCGGCACCAACAGGGTGCGCCACAGCGCCAGCGTCGGCGTTTGGTCGGGATTGAGATCGTAGAGTTCGAACATGCGCTGATCCCAGGTGAAGTTTTCCTGGCTCATCACCCATTCCCAGATGCCGACGCCGCCCACCTGATTGGCCAGCGTAATGCGCTCCACCAGCCGGTTGTTTTCCGCCTGGCTGCGCTTCAAATCGCTGATGTCCTCCACCTGCGAGATGAAGTACAGCGGCAGGCCTTCGGCGTCGCGCACCAGCGAGACCGCCAGCAGCGCCCAGACGGTCTGGCCGTCGCTGCGGATGTAGCGTTTCTCCATGGTGTAGCTGCTGATATGGCCATCGAGCAGGTCGTGCAACTGGCTGAGATCGGCGGTGAGATCGTCGGGATGCGTAATTTCTTGAAAGGTCAGCTTATGCAGCGCCTCAGGCGTATAGCCGAGCAGCGCGCACAGCGCCTGATTGACCTGCAGCCATTTCCCCTGCGGCGACACCAGCGCCATGCCGATGGCGGAATACTCCAGCGCGCTGCGAAAGCGGCTTTCGCTCTCGACGATGTGCTGTTTTTCCACCCGGAAGGCGTGCATCACCACCGCCATCGCGTGCGCCGGGATTAAAATCAGCAGCATCGGCAAGTACAGACCGAGATCGCCAAGGTGCTTGCCGGAAGCCTGGAAATGCAGCAAGCCCAGCGAAATCATCACGGTGATCAGCAAGAGGGTGCAGAAGCAAACGGTGAACGCCTCAAAACGCGGCAGTGCGATGGCTGCCCACAGCAGCGGCAAAATCACGAACGTGAACGGAAAAGGCAGGTAGGTCAGCGCCATAAAGCTGAAAGCCAGCGTAACCATCAGCGTCAGCAATAATGGAAACGGGTTCAGCGCCGTCAGGGTGCGACGGTTATAAGATAGGCCGATCGGCGCCAGCGACAGCACCCCTATCGCTTCGGAAATGAACCAGGTACCGAACGGCTGCCAAAAAGGCTGGCCTGGCGCGGGCACCAGGCCGGCGGCCAGCAGCGCGCTGAACAGCGGGGTAAAAATCACCGCGCACACCACAAAACGCAGCCAACTGGCGAGATCGTTCAACGGATCGTACGGGTCTAGCATGCGGCGCAGCAGCAGGGCGCAAACCGCCGCTTCCAGCAGGTTGATGGCGGCCAGCTTGACGGGCGTGGCGCTGACGCCGAACAGCAAGAAGCTGGCGAGCACGATGCCGAGGCCGCTGGCCAACAGCGGCAGGCCCCAGTGGCGCGGGGCGTGGCGGTACAGCACCGCGATAGCGGCGGCGGTCGGAAACCACAGCGGGGTGAAGTGGCTGGCTTCGCTGGACAGCGACAGGCTCAGCAAGGCGAGCAGAAACGTCGCCAGCGCCACTAACAGGGAATGCGTCAGCACGACGCCTTTGTGGGTGCCGAACGTGTTCGGCGCGCTGATCTCCATAGACACCCTTACCGATGGCCTCTGTCAGTGATTGGATTCATGACGTGGATGAATTAAGACGATTTATTGGCAAAGGGTAGTACAGCGCGAGAGGAAAACCTACCGGGATGGCCGACTTTACTGCGTTAACGCAAACCCGGCGACAGAATGGCGAAAAAGCCGGCGCGCGGCCGGCTTTTCGCGTATTACAGCAGGAACAGGGTGGCGAGGCCGAGGAAGATGAAAAAGCCGCCGGTATCGGTCAGCGCGGTGATGAGCACGCTGGAGCCGACCGCCGGATCGCGGCCCACTTTGAGCATGGTCATCGGGATCACTACGCCCATCAGCGCCGCCAGCAGCAGATTGAGCAGCATCGCCAGCGTCATCACGCCGCCCATCGCCGCGTCGCCGTACAGCAGCCAGGTGATGACGCCCATGATGCCGCCCCACACCACGCCGTTGATGATGGCGACGCCCAGTTCCCTGAGCATCAGGCGCGAGATGTTGCCGACTTCGATCTGGTGCAGCGCCAGCGCGCGCACGATCATGGTGATGGTCTGGTTGCCGGTGTTGCCGCCGATGCCGGCGACGATCGGCATCAGCGCCGCCAGCGCCACCAACTGGGAAATGGTGTGTTCGAACAGGCCGATCACCCGCGAGGCGATGAATGCGGTGCAGAGGTTGATCGCCAGCCAGGCCCAGCGGGTCTTGACCGCCTTGCTGACCGGGGCGAACACGTCTTCTTCCGGGCTCAAACCGCCCATGCGGCGCAGGTTGGTGTCGCTCTCTTCGTTGACGGCGTCGACGATCTCTTCGATGGTCAGGCGGCCCATCAGTTTGCCCTTGGCGTCAACCACCGGGGCGCTGATCAGGTCGTAACGTTCGAACGCGCCGGCCGCTTCATCGGCCTTGTCTTCGGGCTGAAAGGTGGCGGGATCGCTGTCCATCACTTCGCGCACCGGGATCTCCGGATCGTTCAGCAGCACTGCGGTCAGTGGCAGCTCGCCCAACAGGGTGTTTTTGCGATCGGTGACGAACAGTTTATCGGTGGCGTCGGGAATGGTTTTGCGCATGCGCAAGAAGCGATGCACCGCGCCGAGCGTGACGTCCGGCCGCACCGTCACCAGTTCGAAATCCATCATCCAGCCGACGCTGTCTTTGGCGTACTGGCTCATCTCGCGCACCTGGGCGCGCTGCTCCGGCTCCAGCGAGGTCAGCAACCGGCCCATCAGGTTACGCGGCAGGTATTGCGCCAGGTAGGCCTGTTCGTCGACGTCCAGCGTTTTGATCGCTTTGAGCAGGTCTTTGTCGCTCATTTCCTCGATCAGGCTGTCCCAGACCGGTTCGGCGACCTCCACCAGCGTCTGGCCGCGCTTGCTGTTGCCCACCAGCCGCCACAGCGCCATACGTTCGTCCTGCGGCAGCGCCTCCAGCAGGTCCGCCAGGTCGGCGGCGTGCATATCGTCCAACAGACCGGTGATTTCCGCCGTCTGGTTCAGCAGTTCGCTTTGGCTGAGGGCGTGTTCATCCCCTGGCCGGCCGAGAATGCCGTCGACCAACTCCTTATTGTTCAACAGCAGAGTGAGAATGCGCTGGCGGTATTCAGCGACTTTTTTGACGTTATGGGTTGCGGCTGACATGGTGTTCCTTTACGGGCGCTCGGCGTTCCTGACGCAGGCTCATTAAAAGATAGAGCATAGCGGGTGCCGGCGTCATTTTTATGAAACGGCCGGGGTGCGGCGGTTATTCAGAGGAGGCGTCCTGTTGCGGCGCGCTGACTTCGGCGGCGTTTTGCGCAGCGGCCTGCTTTTTTTCCTGATGATGAGGCACCGCCACCACGGCGGCGTACAGCAGTCGGCCGACTAAAATGATAAAGCTGATAAACAACACTATCTTCGTCATCTGTCCGGTGGTTTTCTTGCGCATATATCACCCGGTATGCCGGTGTCCTGTGTTATTCACTCGAGAATTTGTAAGCGGATTTTAGGCGCTGATGACAAAAGTTGTCCATTTTTTTCCGGCGTGCGGGGCGGTGTATTAGGGCTTCGTTTAGGTTGACGGGGCGAGGGCGGAAAGAAAAACCCCCTGTCTGGCAGGGGGGGGGGATCAGGCGGAGCGCTAGGCGGAGCGCTGTTCGTTTTGCGAGCCTTCTTCTTCGATCAGCAGCTTCCAGCCGACGACGTCGTTCCAGTAGGCCTGCTCGCGCTCGAAATCGAGCTGCACCAGGTTGTTTTGTGCCAGGTAGCCGGCCGGGAAGCGCAGCGTCCAGTGGTTGTCGTCGGTGGTCAGGCGCAGCGTTTCCGGCGTGGTGGTCGACTGACGCTGGTTGTTGAGCAGGGTGCTCAGACGCAGCAGCTGGATCAGCGGCAGGTAGTGCTTCTTCTTGAACAGGTTGAGGCGCGGCAGCTCTTCGAGCTTGATCGCCTTGCGGTGGAAACGCACCAGCGCCGCCAGCAGCAGCTGCTGTTCCTGGTTGAAGCCAGGCAGGTTGGAGTTTTGCAGAATGTAGGCCGAATGGCGGTGCATGCCGCTGTGGTTGATGCTTAGCCCCACCTCGTGCAGCATGGCGGCCCATTTCAGCAGCGCTTCCAGCTGCGGATGCGCCAGCTTGGTGTTTTGCGCCATCCACTGCGAGTAGAGCAGCTCGGTGGTTTCCAGCACCCGCTTGGCCTGTTCGCGGTCGATGTTGTAATGATCGGCCAGGCTCTTGGCGGTGCGGCTGCGGATGTCCTGATGGCGGAAGCGGCCTTCCATTTCATACAGCACGCCTTCGCGCAGCGCGCCGTCGGACAGGCGCAGATCGCGGATCGCCAGCGCGTCGAACACGCCGCACAGGATAGCCAGCCCCGGCACGAACACCGATTGGCGATCCTCCGACAGCCCCGGCAGGCTCAGCGAGCTGAAGCTTTTGAACTGCAGCACCTGTTCGGCGAGCATTTCCAGGCGATCCAGGGTGATGAGACCGTCTTTTTCCCCCATCGCCACCAGCACTTCGTGGGCGGCCTTGATGGTGCCCGAGGCGCCCAGCGCGTACTGCCAGCCCTGAATGCGGTACTGCCAGGCCAGCGTTTCCAATTTTTGCGCCGCCGCCAGCCGCGCGCGGCGGAAGTTGTTTTTGCTGATCTCGCCGCCCGGGAAGAACAGCTGGGCGAAGCTGACGCAGCCCATGCGGCGGCTTTCCGCCAGCAGCGGCTCGAAGTCTTCGCCGATCACCAGCTCGGTGGATCCGCCGCCGATGTCGATCACCAGCTTGCGGCCTTTCTCCGGCTGAGTGTGCTCCACGCCCATGAAGATCAGACGCGCCTCTTCCTGGCCGGCGATGATTTCGATCGGGTAGGGGATCACTTTGGCGGCGCGCTTGAGGAACACTTCGGCGTTCACCGCCTGACGCAGGGTGTGCGTCCCGACGATGGTGACGTTATCCGCCGGGAAGCCCTGCAGCCGTTCGGCAAACAGCGCCAGGCAGGCCAGGCCGCGTTCTATCGCCTCTTCACTGAGTACGTTGTTGCTGTCCAATCCGTCGGCGAGATGCACCCGCTGTTTTAAACGGCCCAATACCTGTAAGGCGCCGTTGACGACGCGGGCGATCACCATGTGGAAACTGTTCGACCCGAGGTCGATGGCGGCGATTTCCTGCGGTTTGTTCGTTGCAGTGTTTTTTAGCGGCATAGTTGCTGGCCTACTGTCCTGGTTGTTCCAGAGCTTTTAAATACTCGTAAATAGCCACCTGGGCACGCACTTTGCGGCGGTTGCCGCGCGGCACGTACTGGTTGCTCAGTTCTTTATCCACATAACGGGCCTTGACCGTATCGCTGAACAGGATCTCCAGAATGTCCAGAACGCGCTGTTTCAGCGCCGGATCCAGCAGCGATACCGCCACTTCGATACGGTAATCTATGTTGCGGGTCATCCAGTCGGCGGAGGACAGATACACCCGTTTGTCACCTTTATTGTCGAAAACGTAAACCCGGTCGTGCTCCAAAAAGCGATCGACGATGCTGATCACCTGAATATTGTCGCTGATCCCCGGCAGGTTGGGAATCAGGGAACACATGCCCCGCACCAGCAGGCGGATCTTCACGCCGGCGCCGGACGCGGTATATAACCGATCTACCAGCCCTTTATCCACCAGATTATTAATTTTCAACATAATGCCGGCCTGTTCCCCCGCCTGGGCGTTGGCGATTTCGTTGTCGATCAGCTCATACAGCTTCAGGCGCGAGTTCTGCGGCGACACCATCAGGTTGTCGAAGGTGACCGGCCGGTAGGGGTTCTCGATAAAGTTGAACACCCGACGCACCTCGTTGGTGATGCGTGAGTCGGCGGTCAACAGCGAATAGTCGGTGTAGATGCGCGCGGTTTTTTCGTTAAAGTTGCCGGTGCCGATATGAGCATAGCGCACAATTTCATCGCCTTCACGGCGTGAAATCAGGAACAGTTTGGCGTGGATTTTCAGGCCCGGCGCGGAGAAGATCACGTGTACGCCGGCCTCGGTCAGGCGCTTCGCCCAATGAATGTTGGCTTCTTCGTCGAAGCGCGCCTGCAGCTCGACCACCACCGTGACTTTTTTGCCGTTGTGCGCGGCGTGGATCATCGATTCGATAATGCGTGAATCTTTCGCCACCCGGTAGATGTTGATCTTGATAGCCAACACGCTTGGATCGAACGACGCCTGGCGCAGCAGCTCCAGCACGTGCTCGAAGGTGTGGTACGGATAGTAGAGCAGCACGTCTTTTTCGCGAATGGCGTCGAAGCCGTTGCGGAAACCGTCGAACCAGATGTGACGCAGGCGCGGCAGCGGCTTGTTGACCAGGTTGGCCTTGCCGACGTTCGGGAAGCTGATGAAATCTTTGAAGTTGTGGTAGCGGCCGCCGGCGATCACCGAATCGTAGTTGGAGATGCCCAGCTTGCCGCGCAGCAGTTCCACCATTTCGTTCGGCATGTCGCGCTGATACACGAAGCGCACCGGCTCGGCGGTCAGGCGCTGTTTCAGGCTGGAGGACATCAGTTCCAGCAGGCTGGATTCCATTTCGGTCACCAGATCGTACTCCGCGTCGCGGGTCATTTTCATCGAGTAGGCGTTGAGCGCGTCGTAGTCGAAGAAGCCCTTGAAGATATCGTCCAGGCAGTAACGCAGAATGTTGTCCAGCAGGATCATCGGCTTGCGGCGGCGCGGCGCTTCCGGCGGCAGATTGACGAAGCGCGGCACCTTGTCGGACGGGATCTCCAGCAGCGCATAGTCGATGCGCGCGCCGCGGATGATCTCCACCGCCAGATAGGTGTAATCGTCTTTCAGGAACTGCACCAGGTTGGTGTCGTGGTTGATCAGGATCGGCGTGATGTGCTGGCGCAGATGCTGTTTGAAATATTGCCGCAGCCAGATTTGCTGGTTCTCGGACACCTGGCGTTCGTTGATCAGGAAGATCTGGTTACGCGCCATTTCCAGCAGCAGATCGTTGTACAGGCCGTCGAACTCCTGATCGGTTTTCAGCACCTTGGCCTGGATCTTTTTCAGCAGGTGGCGCGAGGCGCCGGCGGAGCCTTGCTCTTCGCTGATCAGGATGCGCCGTTTGAGATCGGCGAAGCGGACTTTATAGAACTCGTCGAGGTTGTTGGAGTAAATGCCCAGAAAACGCATACGTTCAATCAGGGGATTGCTCTTATCTGCGGCTTCCTGCAACACGCGTTCATTAAAGGATAACCAGCTTAGTTCTTTTTCGATGTAGAGCTTTTCCTGACCCATTGCCACTCCAGTTCAAATTTAGAATAGGATCCGGGACGCAGCGCCCGGATGCCGCTCTAGTGTCCTGGATCATTATTGCGAGAGATTGACAGGAAAGTCCAACATATCCATTGCGTTGGCGCGCGGCATTTTTCGGCGGCAATAAATTTTCGCCGAGGCGGGACGCCCGGCAGTGAAGTGAGTAGCATGAAATGACGATTAGCAGGCTCATTTTTAGTGACATTAAGCGTGTTTACGGTCATTTTTCAGCAATATACCGACGCCATATTGTCTGTTTGCAGTGTAAAAAACCTGGGCAAAGCAGGGTAACTTTGTCATGCAAACGTCATAAAACTGACATAAGATGCCCGGTTATCTTACGGCGCAAGCCCGATTACATCAGCGACAGCGAGACACATGACACAGACGACGGCCAATCAACATCCCCGAGATCGCATGCGCGGGCGCATCGACCGCGGCGTGCAGGCGGCAGTGACCGCCAGCGGGCTGATGGTGCTGATGACGTTGATGCTGATCTTCGTTTATCTGCTGTTTGCGGTGCTGCCGCTGTTCAAACCGGCCTCGCTCGGCCAGGCGCAGCCGCTGCCGATCGCGGCGTCGGCCCCGGCGCTGGCGCTGGGCATGGACGTGCAGCAGCGCGTCGGTTACCGCATTGACGCGCAGGGCGCGGGGCAATTTTATCGCCTGACGCCGACCCCGAACGGCCAGCCCCAGGCGCCGCTGGCGCAGCAGACGCTGTTGGCCAAGCCGGCGCTGCTCGCGCAGGCCGCCGGAGAGCGCGATCTGTTTGCGCTGGCGCAGGCCGACGGCCGCTTGGTGGTGGCGCGCGCGGATTTCGCGACGGCGGAGACCGGCCGGCCGCAGTGGCTGTTCCCGCTCGGGCAGCAGCCGTTGGCGCTGGATCCACAGCGCAAGCCGCTGAAACTGATGACGCTGGCGGATGCGCATCGCGGGCAGTATCTGCTGGCCGGGGTGACCGACGATCGGCGCCTGGTGTTCGGCCGTTTCAGCCCCGACCGGCCGCCGCAGTTCAGCGAGCGCCCGCTGGAACACGACGGAGAGCAGCTGGTGCTGACGCCGGATGGCCGCCAGCTTTACCTGCTGACCGGCAACCGGCTGGCGCGTTATCAGATCGACGGCGCGCAGCTGCAGCTGCGTGAAACGCGTACCCTTGGCGAACATGCCCCGTATCAGATGACGGCGCTGCCAGGCGGCAGCGCGCTGCTGATCAAGGGCGCCGACGGCAATCTGCGCGAGTGGTTCGAAGTAGAAAAAGAGCAGCGCTGGCGCCTGACGCCGGTGCAGCATTTCGACCACGGCGCCGACGGGCGGGAGCTGACGGTGGCCGAGCCTTACCGCCGGGTGTTCGCCACTCTGCGGCCCGACGGCGGTTTTTCGCTGTTCTCCGCCATTCAGCCGCAGCCGCTGCTGAATGCCCGCTTGGGCGCCGAGGTGCGGCAGATGGCGTTCGCGCCGCGCGGCGATGGCCTGCTGCTGGAGAGCGCGCAGGGCTGGCAGCGCTATGCGCTCGACAATCCGTATCCGGACGTCACCTGGCGTTCGCTGTGGGGCAAGGTGTGGTATGAGAACTACCCGCAGCCGGCCTACGTCTGGCAGTCCACCTCCGGTGAAGACAGCTACCAACCCAAATTCAGTTTGATGCCGGTAATCTTCGGCACCTTCAAGGCGGCGGCTTACGCGATGCTGTTCGCCATTCCCCTGGCGCTGGCCGGCGCTATCTATACCGCTTATTTTATGACGCCGGGGCTGCGGCGGGTGATCAAACCGGCTATCGAAGTGATGGGCGCGTTGCCGACGGTGGTGATCGGGCTGGTGGCCGGCATTTGGCTGGCGCCGATCATCGAGCAATACCTGTTGGCGGTGCTGGCGTTGCCGCTGCTGCTGGCGGCGGCGGTGCTGCTGTGCGGCGCATTGACCCACCGCTTTATGCCGCGCTGCCGGCCAGGTGTCGATCTGCTGTTGCTGTTGCCGCTGCTGGCGTTGACGGTGTGGCTGGCGCTCAGCCTGGGGCCGCGGCTGGAGGCGGCGCTGTTCGGTGAGCCGCTGCATTTCTGGCTGGGGGATAATTACGACCAGCGCAATGCGCTGGTGGTGGGCGTGGCGATGGGCTTCGCGCTGGTGCCGATCATCTTCTCGCTGGCGGAGGACGCGCTGTTCAGCGTGCCGGCTACCCTGAGCCAGGGCTCTTTGGCGCTGGGTGCCACCCAATGGCAGACGGTGATCAAGGTGGTGCTGCCTTCCGCCAGCGCCGGGATTTTCTCCGCGCTGATGATCGGCTTTGGCCGCGCGGTGGGGGAAACCATGATCGTGCTGATGGCCACCGGCAATACGCCAATTATCGACGGCAGCCTGTTCCAGGGGCTGCGAGCGCTGGCGGCCAATATCGCCATCGAAATGCCGGAGGCGGTCTCCGGCAGCAGCCATTACCGCGTGCTGTTCCTGACCGCATTGGTGCTGTTTATCTTCACCTTCGTGTTCAACACGCTGGCGGAGGCGGTGCGCCTGCGGCTGCGTAAGCGCTACACGCCGAATCAGGAGGCGCCATGAAGAACTGGGTGAAGAGCGGATCGCCGTGGATTTGGCTGACCGCCGGTTCGGTCGCCGTCAGCCTGTTGGCGCTGATCGGCATTCTGTTGCTGTTGGCCGGGCAGGGGATGCGCTATTTCTGGCCGAGCCCGGTTTATCAGTTCGAGCTGAATCAGAACGGCGCCGGGCCGGTGACGGTGATCGGCGAGCTGTACCAGCAGCAAAGCATTTCGCGCCGCCAGCTGACGGAGGCGGGTGTGACGCCGCCGGGCGAGGCGCAAAGCGTCGAACGCTATCTGATCAAGGTCGGTAACCGCGAGCGTGAAGGGCAGGATTTCCGCACCTTGCTGGCCAGCGACATCGGCAGCCAAAGCACGCCGCGCAGCCTGCTGGTGCTGGAGCGCGACAGCCACGGCACCGCTTACGGCTATCTGGCGGGGCTGCTGGAGGACGGACAACCGCTGACCGGCCGCAATCTGGGGCAGGCGTTGCAGCAGCGGCTGCCGCAAATTGCCGCGCTCTCGCGCCAGGCGCACGACATTCAATTTCGCGATATGGCGCGCATTAATCAGCAGTTTGACGCGCTGCGGCTGCGGGAAAAGCGCCTGCAGCGCGACGATAAGCTGGACGCCCGCGCGCAGGACGCCATCAAGGCCGAGCGGCTGGAGCTGCAGCGGCAATACCAGCTGCTGTCCGAACGCCTGGCGGGGCTGAACCGCGATCGCCAACGTGATGCGCTGCTGCTGCGCGATATGCATGGCCAGACGTTGACCATTCCGCTCAGCCAGGTGCGCGATGCCTGGTACCCGAACGCCATGAACACCAGCGAGAAGCTGGCGCATTGGGGCGAGCAGGTGAAGAAGTTCCTCACCGACAGCCCGCGCGAGGCGAATACCGAAGGCGGGGTGTTCCCGGCCATTTTCGGCACGGTGTTGATGGTGATCCTGATGTCGATCGTGGTGATGCCGTTTGGCGTGATCGCGGCGGTATATCTGCACGAGTATGCCGGCAACAATCTGCTGACGCGGGTGATCCGTATCGCGGTGGTCAACCTGGCCGGCGTGCCCTCGATCGTCTACGGCGTCTTCGGCCTCGGCTTTTTCGTTTATATGATAGGCGGCACGCTCGACCAGCTGTTCTATCCTGAATCCTTGCCCAACCCGACCTTCGGCACGCCCGGCGTGCTGTGGGCGGCGCTGACGCTGGCGCTGCTGACGCTGCCGGTGGTGATCGTCGCCACCGAGGAAGGGCTGTCGCGCATTCCCACCTCGCTGCGGCAGGGCTCGATGGCGCTGGGCGCCAGCCGGGCCGAGACGCTGTGGCGCATCGTGCTGCCGATGGCGGCGCCGGCGATGATGACCGGCCTGATTCTGGCGGTGGCGCGCGCCGCCGGGGAGACCGCGCCGCTGATGCTGGTGGGGGTAGTGAAATCGGTGCCGGTGCTGCCGGTGGACGAGATTTTCCCGTATCTGCACCTGGAACGGAAGTTTATGCATTTGAGCTTCCAGATCTACGATATGGCATTCCAGAGCCCGAGCGTAGAGGCGGCGCGGCCGCTGGTGTTCGCCACCGCCTTCCTGCTGGTGACGATCGTGGTGAGTTTGAATCTGGCGGCGATGGGTATCCGCCATTCGCTGAGGGAGCGGTACCGAGCATGGTCGCAGTAACAATGACGCTATTTTTGGGGAGTGCGTAATGGGTTTGATGACGCCAGGCAGTTTGCCCCGGCTGGATGTCCAGCATCTCGACGATGAACAGACCGCGCTGGCGGTCAACGGACTGAACCTGTTTTATGGTGACAAACAGGTGCTGCACGACATTTCGCTGCGCATTCCGAAGCACCGGGTGACGGCCCTGATCGGCCCTTCGGGCTGCGGCAAATCGACGCTGCTGCGCTGTTTCAACCGCATGAACGATCTGGTGGACAACTGCCGCATCGAGGGCGATCTGCAGCTGAACGGCACGACGATCTCCGGCGCGCAGATTGACGTGGCGGCGCTGCGGCGGCGGGTGGGCATGGTGTTCCAGCGGCCGAACCCGTTCCCGAAATCGATCTATGAAAACGTGGTGTACGGCCTGCGGCTGCAGGGCGTGCGCGACCGGCGCTTGCTGGATGAAGCGGTGGAGCGTTCGCTGCGCGCCGCCGCGCTGTGGCATGAGGTGAAGGATCGGCTGCGTGAAAATGCGTTCCGCTTGTCCAGCGGCCAGCAGCAGCGCCTGGTGATCGCGCGCGCCATCGCCATCGAGCCGGAAGTGTTGCTGCTCGACGAGCCGACCTCGGCGCTGGATCCGATCTCCACGCTGACCATCGAGGAGCTGATTTCCGCGCTGAAACAGCGTTACAGCGTGGTGCTGGTGACGCACAACATGCAGCAGGCAGCGCGCGTCTCCGACTACACCGCTTTTATTCATCAGGGGCGGCTGGTGGAGTACAACGATACCGACGCCATCTTCACCTCGCCGCGCCAGCGCCGCACCGAGGATTATATTACCGGGCGGTATGGGTGAGCGACGTGCCGCACCCCTAGCGAACGAAAGGCTGCGGGATAATGCAGCCTTTCGTCTTTAGGGCGGCCGTCAGTAATTTTCGCGAATGCGGATCGCTTCTTCTACCCACTCCGCCAGATTTTCCTTGATGTGATTATAGACATTGGTGCTGGTCAAATAAGGCGGATCATAGGCTTTGGCGATTCCGGAAAGCTTTCTATCCCCCAGCTTGATATGATCCAACGGGTTGTTGCCTTTTCGGGCTTGTTCGCCGGCGCTGTCTTTCAGGTTATGGATATACACCACCAGCACGCCCATGCCTTTCTTCCAGGCTTCACAGATTTCGAAGTTGATCCACTTGCGATTGGCGGTATCTTTACCCGCGAGAATCACAGCGCAGCTCCGATTGTCCAACTGGCCTTTGATCCAAGCGGCGATGGCGTCGTCACCGCCTTTTTTCACTTCCTCCCAATCGTTATCCGTGGCCGGCCGGTTACCTTCCAGCGAGCCCATTTCGCGTATCTGAGAAGCGCGCCAGTTGTCCGGCTCATAATGGAAACTGTAAAAACATTTTCTGGTCATCGAGGATTATCCTTAGTAATGATATCGATAAGTGCCAACAGGCATGTTTTCTTCTCCGCCAGGCTGCCCGGCTCGTTAAGTTGATCCAGCAGGTTCATGGCGACGGGATGGCGGTGATAGAGGGTGTCTTTCATCTCCTCCTTGATTTTTCGGTAGATCTCGGCGGATGCGCCGCCGGTACAACCGATAGGAATGCAGACGCAGCCTTGTTCCGCAGCGATGTGGAACTCTTTCAATAAACCGTCGGCCAGCACGCATTCGCCTTCGGCGTTACGCTTGTTGCCGAACAAAAAAACCGCGATGCCGCTGAGCGAAATCATGTTCTGGCGGTATTCGTGCCAAAGTGCCGGCAGCGTAATGCTCCCGCTGGCGAATTGGGGGAAAGGGCGCAATACCAGCTGGCTTTCGCTGATTTTCCCCCCGCTGGCGTAAATGGCTTCCAATGCGCCGTTGATCACCGCCGTGCCCACGCCCCAACCGAAGCCGTTGACGATGCGGTACTGTTTGCGGATAAGCAGGCGCGCCAGGCGGTGTATGAACTGGATGGACTCTTCACGGGCATAGGGGTGGTAGTTGTCGGCGCTGCCGGAGATAAACACCGTGCTTTTCTTGAATTGCGTTTCGATGGCATACAGCAGGTCGGTGATTTGCCGATAGTCCTCCACCAGCAGCGTTTGAATGCCGTAACGGCGCAGATCGTTGATCATCAGGCTTTGTTTTCGGCTGTTGTAATCATAAGACGCCTGATCCTCGCTGCCGCTGTCGCCAGCCTGAACGCGCCGCATGATGCAGTAGTGGTTTCTTTTCCCTTCGCCGTACTGCGCGTAAAGGCGACTCAATACGTATTGCAGGTTGGGGTCTTCAAAGCTGAAACCGATAAACAGGAAGGTTTTGGCGGTCAACTCCGCCATCAGCATGTTGATAAAAGGAAGGTGTGTACGGGAGTAAGTTTCGTATTGTTCGCGGGTGATAATCGCCTGGTTGGGGGTTCTATAATCACCATGCATTTTATATAAGACAACATCGCGCTTGTGAATATTGTTGGTCAGACTTTCCGGCGTGGTTTTAACGTCGCAGACGCGATTATAACGGGCATAGGTTTTTTCAATCAGATCGTCGTAGTTGGTTGTCCAGAGTGACGCTATCGGCAATCTGGCAATGATCCGATGATTTTCAGTTTCTTCCGCTTGCTCAGCGAATTCTGTAATTATTTTTTGATTTATCTTATGCCGGTTGCCTTTTTCATTGAGATGATATTGAGCCAGAGAAATAAGGTCACTTTCTTTTTCTATATCCAGCCCCAATTCATAAGCGATATCACCGATAAGCTCTTTCCAGCTGACGAAACCGGCGGGTATGGACAGCCCGGCGCCGGCAAATAGCGCGGCGCTGCCGGCTTTGATATCATTAACGTAATCACGAATAAACAGTTCTATATCACGTTCTGGCATTAGGAAATCCTGATATTGTTCGAGGTTCTTGATTGGTTAGTTGTAAATTATGGCTTTCATGAATAATTGCATTAAACAAAATATCACGGTAAGACGGCGGGTTAATTTTGTAAACTTTATTTTTTATTTTTAGCGATATTGTGCGTGTTATTTAACTCTTGAATTTATTATTGGCAATTATTTGGGTTTTTAATTCATGTGGTAATAATATCCGCCATCAGGAAATGTGGCGGCAAGCTCGATAAAATATATTCCTGATGTTTAACCACGTTGTGAACCCGATCAAACAAAAACAATTCTCATTATCATTGATCGTCGGTGTAAAATGTATATACTTCGATAAGCTATGTAAACTAACGTAAATGGATGTGTTTAAATGTGTGCATGGAAGCCCGGGATTTGGCCTGCACTCTTGGCGCTCTGCGCTCCGGCGTGGTGTGCGGAGATCGCCAGCCCTGCTGACCGCGACAGCATTACCCAGCAGCAGAAAACGTTGCTGGAACAGGCGCAGCAGCAACGCGAGGCGCTGCAAAATAACGTTGAGTTGCCGGCCTTGCCGCTGCCTGTGTCGGCCGCCGCAGGGGCGGTTTGCCAGCCGGTGCGGCAGATCGTTTTTCAGGGCGCCGAACATCTTTCCTGGTCGGTGAAGGAAAGCCTGGTTCGCCCGTATCAAGGGCGCTGCCTGACGCTAGAGCACATCAACCGTCTGGTGCGCGAAACCACCAATGCTTATCTGCAACGCGGCTATGTCACCTCGCAGGCCTGGCTACAGGAGCAGGATATCTCCCGCGGCGTGTTGACCGTGAGCGCCAGCGAAGGGCGAATCGAGTCCATCACGCAGAACGGCGAGCAGACGCTGGCGCTGAAAATGGCGTTTCCCGGCCTGGTTGGCGACGTATTGAATCTGCGCGATATTGAGCAGGGCATGGAGCAGCTCAACCGCCTGCCATCGCAACAGGTGGTTATCGATATTCAACCCGGCGAACAACCCGGCTTTTCCAACGTGGTTTTGCTGCGTGGCGCCCGGCGCGCGCCGGTCTCTTTCTCTTTCGGCGCCGATAACAGCGGCCAGAGAAGCACCGGCACCGGGCAGATGAACGCCGCCTTCACGCTGGATAACCCACTGCGCCTCGCCGATCAATGGTCGCTTTCCGCAGCGCGCAATAACGATTTCAGCCCGCATTACCGCAGCCGCAGCCTGAACGGCGGCGTCACCTTACCCTACGGCTATTGGCTGTTCAGTTACCAGTACGCCTGGAACGATTTTTTCCAGCGGGTGCCGTTCAACGGCGCGGCTTACCGCTATCAGGGCAACAACCAGACCCAGCGTCTGGGCGCCAACCGCACGTTGCTGCGGGATGGCAAACGCAAGCTGGCCGTCGATATCGGGCTGGCGCGGCGTACCACGGAAAATAAGCTGGCGGGGGAACGGTTGGGCGTCAGCAGCCCGACGCTCAGCGTCGCCAGCCTGGGCCTCAATTACAGTGCGGCTGCGGGCGGCGGCTATATGACGCTGAACCCGACGGTAAGCCGCGGGCTGCGCATGCTGGGCGCCACCGCCGACGATCCTGAGCGCGACGGGGCGCCGCGCAGCGAGTTCCGCAAGCTTGGCCTCAGCGCCAGCTACTTTTATCCGCTCGCCCCCTCTCTCTATTACCTGACCTCGGCCTATGGGCAAACCAGCGCAGACAACCTGTATGCCGGCGAGCGCATTTCCATTGGCGGGCAATACTCGGTGCGTGGCTTTAAAGAGCAGTACCTGACCGGCAATCGCGGCGCCTACTGGCGCAATGAACTCAACTGGCAATGGCGGACGTTGCCGGGGCTGGGAGAGCTTTCTTTCACCGGCGCGTTAGACGCCGGTTGGTTGCAGGGGCGCGCCGGTCTGATAGACGGCGGCAGCGTCGCCGGCGCGGCGCTAAGCGCGACGTTAAACGGCCGCTGGTTCAATCAGGCGGTCACCGTCGGTAAACCGCTGACGCACCCAGGCAGCCTGCAACCGGATCGTTGGGTGGCCTACTGGCAAGCCACCGTCACGTTATAACGCCAGCACACAGCAGGAGCGCCTCGGCGTTCAAAACAACATCCTTTCGAAGGAATGAATATGGATAAGCTCAATCATCCGCTGGCGCGGGGCGCCAGCTATTTGCTGATCTACCTGACGGCTTTCCAGCCGTTGCACCCGGCGTTCGCCGCCGGTATTACCGCCGCTAACGGCAATACCCAGGTTCATATGAAACCGGGCAACGTGCCGGTGGTGAATATTGCCACGCCGAACGGGGCGGGGATTTCGCACAATACCTACAAGGATTTTAACGTCGGTACGCCCGGTGCGGTGCTGAATAATGCCATCCAGGGTGGCAAGACCCAACTGGGCGTGACTATTGAGAATGCAAAGGGCAACCCGAATCTGAAAGGGAAGCCAGCAGAACTTATCATCAACGAAGTCACCGGAGGCAGTCGTTCCGAGCTGCAGGGCAAGCTCGAGGTATTCGGCAACAAAGCCAACGTGATGATCGCCAACCCGAATGGCATCACCTGCAACGGCTGCGGCTTTATCAACGCGCCGGGCGTGACGCTGACCACCGGCAAACCGCAGTTCGACAAGCAGGGCGCGCTGGAGGCGCTGGAGGTGAAAAAAGGCGGCGTCACCATCGGCGGTAAAGGGCTGGACGGCAGCGGCGCCGACTATGTTGACATCATCAGCCGCGCCACCGAGCTGAACGGCAAAATCAACGCGCAAAACCTGTCGCTGACCCAGGGCGCTAACCGCATCAGTTTTAAAGACGGCACCATCAAGCCGATCGCCGGCGAAGGCGCCAAACCGGTGTTGGCGGTGGACACCAAGGCACTGGGCGGCATGTACGCCAACAAAATCCGCCTGGTGGCCAATGAGGATGGGGTAGGGGTTAACCTGAAAGACCTCACCAGCAAACAGCGGGATATTACGCTGAGCGTTAGCGGGCGGATTGAGTTGGGCAATACACAGGCAGCGACAGACTTGAACGCCAGCGCCAGGGAAATTCATATCTCATCGGGCGTTAAGGTGCGCGGTGAACGTGACGTGACAATGGCTGCCGATACGCTCAATAACAACGGCAATGTTACGGCGCATCGCGATATGCGGGTGTTTGCCGATACGGTACGCAATGTGGCACTACGTGATGGCGACAACACCGCATTGCATAGCAACAATAATCTCTGGATTCAGAAAGACGCTCAGGGGAATAAAGCCAAACAGATAGAAAACCGCTCTGCACGCATTCAGACCAACAGCGGTGACTTGGTTATACGCACGGAGAATTTGACCAATGTCAGGCAAGAGGTTCAAGCCGTTTGGAAAAATACTCCCGCTAACTCTAAAGCGTTCAATAAATCCTTGGTAGGAAGTTATTACGACTCACGGCAAGGTGTTGACGCTATTGTGCTGCTGGAGCCTGAACTGAAGGACTTTGGCATCGGCAGTTGGTTTGGCGAAATCAACCTGTCGAAAGGCGACAAGGTTAATGTGGGGAAAGACGAGTATCTTCTGGTGAAATCGCAGGCGCCGGGGGTGATAAATTCAGGCAACAACGCTTATATCAACGCGACAACGTTATGGAACGATCAGTCGAATATCAGCGCGGCCAAAGATCTGATCCTGACGGGGAACGATTTTACCGTAAAGAGCATTCAACTCGGCCAGAAAGATCGGTACTGGCGTCTGGGAACGAACACGTTTGGCGTTGGGGCGTTTGCCCGTGACGAAGATGCGCCTCCCGGAGATTGGGATCTGCTGTATGTCACGGAAAAAGCGCCTTATACCAAGCAGCAGGAACTTGTCGTCTGGCGAGCAAAGGGGCAGCAAAAATCATCGATTACCGCCGGCAATAATCTCACTGCGGATTTTAAAAATAAGATAGAGATCAGTACGCCGACGCCTCATGAAAATCAGCTGAATGAAGTGGTCACCTCCGGCAGGCCAGAGTCGCTAAAGGCACGGAATGTTCTGCTGCATGCCAAAAACATCGTCGGTACTGATGCGATTCGTGCCGACGGCAATATCACCGCGATTGCCGAAGATCGGATTGTTCTTGGGCAAGGCATTTTGGCCGCCGGAAAAGAGCTGTCTCTGACGGCGGTCAACGCCATCGACGCCTGGCAAAGTGAGCTGAAAGGGCAGGACGTCACGCTAAACGCCAAAAACGGTGAGATAAAGATACATTCCAGCGAGAAACCTCACTACTTCCGCCCTGACGGTTCGCGTTGGTTGGGCAGCCTTGAGGCTTCACGCGATCTGTCTCTCACGGCTGGCAGTACCATTACGTTGCTGAATACGCTGCTGGCGCCGCAAAGTCGCAATATCGCCATGACGGCTAACGGCAGCATTGCAATCGTAAAAAACAGCGCGTTGTTGGAGGGGTCGCTATTGGGGGGGCCGGTTTCTCCGGCTAAACGGCAGGAATACTTCAACCAGCTGTTGGCCAGTGGCCAAATGAGGGCAACGGGTTCGGTTCTGCTCAATAGCGGTGGCTATCTGGCGCTCCGCGGCGCCAAGATTAATGCGGACAAGGACGTTACGCTGTTAGCCGCCCATAACGCCGATCTTAACTACCGTGAACTTGACGGCCGATTCAATGCGCTTTTCCCTGTGTCCCGCACGCCTGAACTGGGTAGCCGGGTACACGCCGGCGGCAATTTGCTGATTAACTCGGCCCGCGACATCGGCACCCAGGGCGGCGCGCTCTCCGCTAACGGCAATATCACGCTGCTGGCCGGGCAGAATCTATGGTTGTCGAACCTGGCCTATTCCGCCATTGATGCCGCCAACGACAACAACAAAGACGACCGCCATGTGGTCACAGCCCTCAGCGCGGGTAAAAACCTGACCGCGTCGGCGAATAACCAACTGCTGACTTACGGCGCTAGGCTGACCTCCGGCGCCAACATGACGCTGACCTCCGGCGGCGATATGCGTTTCGAGGCGGTGCAAAATCACACTTACCGCGAGGGCGGCAACGAGTTCACCGAAACTCGCACCCAGCAAGGCACCGAGCTGAATGCCGGCGGCCTGATGACGGTGATTGCCGGCGGCAGCATTCTGTTCCAGGCGACCAAGCTGGTGGTTAAAGGATTAGGGGCGAACTGGAAACCATCGGTAGCGGTGACGGATTGGGGGAGTCGGATAGCCATTGCAGAGCAGCAGCTTCAAAATGCACAGCAGCGTATCAATCAGGCTCTGCAGGACAAGAGCCGGGCTGAACAAGCGAAAAACAGTAAAAGCAATGAATTTAATACGTTGCAGCGTGACATTGATACGCTAAGACAAAGACAAGCAGATAATTTAAGGAAGACTCAGGAATTTTCCGCCAAGCATGGCAAGTTAATGGAAATTAACGATTGGGGTTTATGGCAACAAAGTGCCGCCCTCGCTGCCGAGGGTATCGGCATCACCCATGAACTCTTGGAAAAAGAGAAGCGTGCGAATATCCTTCCGAATGAAATAAATGCCGAGCAATCAGCGTTCAATAACGCGCAACAGCGCCTTACTCAGGCCACGCAAGATCGCGATGGCGCTCAATCACGCCTGGCAACCGCCCGCAACGAGGCGAAAAGCAAAGGGGCGGACGAGGCCAAACAAAAAGCCCAGGTCGATGCCCACAACCAGGCAGAGGCTCGGCGTGTCGGCAATATGGATATCGCCGCCAAGGGCGGCTATCTCTACGCCCAGGCGATGGAAGAGTCCAGCCACTTCGAGAAAAAGGAAACCAAGCGCAAATGGTGGGGCAAGAAAACCGAGGTTAAGCAGACCCGCCACGACGTGACCAACAAGGTTACCGAGTTTACCGCCGCCGGCAATATCACGCTGATGAGCCGCGACGACAGCACCTATGAAGCCAGCAAAATCGCCGCTGGACAAAACGCACGCCTGACCAGCTCCCGTGGCCAGGTTAACTTCCGCGCGGTGAAAAACACCTCTTTCGAACAGACCGTCAGCAATTCGAAAGGCTTCTTTATCAAGCAGGCCAATAAAGGGTACGAAGACAATAAGTGGGTGCTGCCGAGCATTCATACCGGTGGCGCCTTGACCGTAGAGGCCGCCAAGGGCGTCAGCGCTGATGTGAAGGTGAAAAACGGCCAGGCGCTGCAAAGCGCCATCGACGCCCTGGGCAATACGCCGGGCACCATCTGGGTCAAAGATCTGAACAAGCGCAACGACGTGCAGTGGAGCAAGGTCAAAGACGCTTACGACAGCTGGGATTACAAGAGCCAGCACCTGAACCCGGCGGTGGCGGCGGTGATCGCCATCGCGGCGGCGGCGGTGACCGCAGGCAGTTCACTGGCGGCCACGGCGGCCTCCAGCGTTTCCGGCGCCGTGGGCGGCGGGGCGGTAACCAGCGGCGCGGTCACCGCCGGGATGTCTTCGCTGGCCTCCCAGGCGGCGGTGGCGCTGGTGGAGAACCAGGGCAACCTGTCGAAAACCCTGCAGGCGCTGGGTAGCAATGAAAACGTCAAGGCGACCGCCACGGCGATGGCGATCGGCGGCGCGCTCAACGGTTTCGACAGCGCGATGGGCTGGAGCAAGGACGCGGCGGGCAAACCGCTTAATCCAAACAACGTCAAACTGCCGCAGTTGAGCAACGGCGACTGGAGCAAGGTGGCGCAGCGGGTGGCCGGGCAATCGGTCATCAGCTCCAGCCTGAATACCGCCATCAATGGCGGCAGCTTCAAGGACAACCTGACCAATGCGCTGCTGGCGAACATCGGCAGCCAGGTTCAGGCCGAGGGCGCCAATCTGATCGGGGATAACGGTCAGGTTCTCAATATACCGGGCCGGGCCGTAAGCCATGCCGTTCTAGCGGGCGTGGCCGCAGAAATCGGCAAGGGCAATGCCAAAGGCGCAGCGGCAGGGGCGCTGGCGGCGGAGCTGGCCGGGGTGATATTGGGCGACAATATCATCAAGCCGGAGGAGTGGCAGAAGAAATCGGAACAGCAGGCGCAGATGGCACGAGTGCTGGGCGCAGCCGCAGGCGCAGTCTTCACCGGCAAGTCTGATGGTGCTTACAGTGGCGCCACCGGTGGTGAGAATGCGTTCCGATACAACTATCTCAGCCACAAACAGCAAGAATTGATGGAGAAAGATTTGGCGGCCGCGAAATCGCCGCTCGATAAAGCGGTTGTGTTGGCGAACTGGGGAATAACGAGCCATACCCAGGATGGCGCCTTTGCGGCAGGTGTAGTCTCGGGCATCCCAGTTGAAATCAGCGATACGGTGGATGGTTTGGTCGCCGTGGCCAGTAATCCACGCGAGGCCGCGGATGCATTAATAGCTCTGATAAAGAACGATGAACGATTCTCGATTATCGGAGAGAGTGTGAAACAGGAATACCTGGGGCGGATCGAGACATTCAAGACGAAGTACGAACATGCCGGCGTGGATGGCGCTTTTGGTGCAGGTCTGGAGTTTGGTAAACTGACGATGGCCGGGCTAGGGCTGTTTGCTGGGGCCGCCGGTGCAGGTAAGCTGGGTGTAAAAATAACTAGTAACACGCTTAAAGCTACTTCCAAAGCTGCCGAGAAAAACACATTAATTGCTCTAGACCGCATGCCCAAAAGTGAGACGAAACTTCCGTGGGACTCTTGGCAAAATTATCCGAAAAAAACAGTTGATGGACGTCAATACGCACGTATAGGTGATCGTCTTTACTCTCAACATGCCGTTGACCGAATGCAACCAACAAGCTTAGGTTCCCCAGCAGGAACCATTGGACCTGGAAAAACCATTTCTCCAAATATAGTTGAACATGTAATTAAAACAGGTGTTACTGAAACAAGCATATCCAATGGTATTCAAAGGACAATTTATCGGGCTGGTGACATTGGTGTGGTTACTGAAAACAATGGTAACATCATAATCACAATCCTTCGTAGGAGTGAAAAATGAGTGAGTGGATTTATCCCGATGTAATTAAAAAACTTAGGTTTTCCTGTGTGGCCTTTTTAGAGGGAAAACTATCTGTGGCTGAAGTTCAATCAGAAATAGATAACGCAGGTAACAGTATTGTAGCGATAGAGGAAAAATGGTTACGACAGTTGCTACTTGATGCGGAAAGCGATATTGAACTTTTGATCTTCACTATTGACAATGAAAAATTGACAGCAGCTGTTACACCTATCGTACAGAATATTATCAAGGAAATAAGTTAGGAAATGGCTTCGCCCCTATTTCAGCAACGTGCTATGCATCATAAATAGGTAAATAATACCGTTTATGGAGGCTGCTGACCCACGTATGGAAACGGCTCTTCGGAGCCGTTTCTGTTTTTTTATCGTCCCCGCCCCGAAAACCGCAATACCAGCCCTATCAACAGCAACGCAGCGCCCGAGGCGTAGAGTGGGAACCAGCGCGTCCACCAGAGCGGGGAAAACAGCGGGGCGCTATTGGGATCTGCGGAGGCGTAGCCGCTATAGGTATTTAGGCCGGCGGTTATGGCGAACATGACCAGACCGATAAAAAGCAGCAGGTTTGAGATGGTCGTCATTATATTTTCCTTTGTAGAGGTAGAGGGTAACTCTTACTATCAATATGAATTATTGTTCGATTAATTATCTCGGGAAATATTATTTATTTCCGCATTCATCAGACTATTTCCTGACGATAAAATAGCATGCCTTAATACTAGCCACTTATTTCCCAATAAAAAACCCGCCTGCGCGGGTTTTCTCTTTTTCTTGCTGACCGTCACTTCACCAGCGGCTTATCATTGGGCGTTTTGAACTTCGCCAGGTATTGCGGCTGGAAGATGCACATGCGCAGCACGGTGCGGTATTCGCCGTTGACGAAGAACTCGTCGATCAGCTCGCCTTCCACGTTGAAGCCCAGCTTGCTGTAGATGTGGATCGCCTTCGGGTTCTCTTTGTCGACGATCAGGTACAGCTTGTACAGGTTCAACACCGAGAAGCCGTAGTCCATCGCCAGGCGGGCGGCGGTGCTGGCATAGCCTTTGCCCTGGTGGGCGGGATCGATGATGATCTGGAACTCTGCGCGGCGGTGGATGTGATCGATCTCCACCAGCTCCACCAGGCCGACCTTGGCGCCTTCGTGCTCGATGATAAAGCGGCGCTCGCTCTGATCGTGGATGTGTTTGTCGTAGAGATCGGAAAGCTCGACAAAGGCTTCGTAGGGTTCTTCAAACCAATAGCGCATAACGCTGGCGTTGTTGTCCATCTGGTGGACGAACGACAGATCGTCCCGTTCCAATGGGCGTAACCTGACGCTGGCAGTGCTGGACATGTGGGCTCCTCTGTACCGTGAAATTGTGCAAAGTATAACTTCACAGAATGGATGAAGGCGAAAAAAAAACGGCGCCGCGTGGGCGCCGTTTAGGCAAGGTTCAGGCTGCGCGCATCAGTCGGCGGCGTGGCCCTGCTCAGGCAGGCGTTCGCCGTCCAGCCAGGCGGCGCCATCGCGCATCGCCAGGCGGCCGTCGACGAACCAGCTCACCACCAGCGGATAGATCGTGTGTTCCTGGGTTTGCACCCGTTCAACCACGTCATCCTCTTCGTCGTCAGCGAAAATCGGCACCTTGGCCTGCAAAATCACCGGGCCGCCGTCGAGCTGTTCGGTGACGAAGTGCACCGAGGTGCCGTGTTCGCTGTCGCCGTTGTCGATGGCCTGACGGTGAGTATGCAGCCCGGGGTATTTAGGCAGCAGGGAAGGGTGGATGTTCAGCATGCGGCCGGCATAACGCTGTACGAACTGCGGGCTGAGGATGCGCATGTAGCCGGCCAGCACCACCAGATCGGGCTGGTGCTGGTCGATGGCGTCCGCCAACGCGGCGTCGAACGCCGTGCGATCGGCATAGGCCTTGGCATCCAGCGCCTGGGTGGCGATGCCCGCCGCCTCGGCGCGCTGCAGGCCGTAAGCCTGCGCCTTGTTGCTGAACACCGCCACGATCTCGGCGGCGATGCGGCCCTGCTGGCAGGCGTCAATCAGCGCCTGGAGATTGCTCCCCTGGCCGGAGACCAACACCACGATCTTTTTCATCAGTTGATGACCACTTGTTGTTCGTCGGAAGAGGCGGTCAGTTTACCGATTTTCCACGCTTTTTCACCTGCCGCGGTCAGCAGCGCGATGGCCGCTTCCACTTCGGCTTCCGGCAGGGCGATGACCATGCCTACGCCGCAGTTGAAGGTGCGGTACATTTCATGGCGGCTGACGTTGCCGGCCTGCTGCAGCCAGGTGAACACCGCCGGCCACTGCCAGCTGGCTTCGTCGATCACCGCCTGCATGCCTTCCGGCAGCACGCGTGGAATGTTTTCCCAGAAGCCGCCGCCGGTGAGGTGAGCGATGGCGTGTACGTCCGCCTTCTCGATCAGCTCCAGCACGGACTTCACGTAAATCTTGGTCGGCGCCAGCAGGTGGTCGGCCAGCGGTTTGCCTTCCAGCTGGGTGGCGGTCGGATCGGTGTTGCTCACTTCCAGGATCTTGCGCACCAGCGAGTAGCCGTTGGAGTGCGGGCCGGAAGCGCCCAGGGCGATCAGCGCGTCGCCGGACTGCACTTTGCTGCCGTCGATGATCTCGGATTTTTCGACCACGCCGACGCAGAAACCGGCCACGTCGTAGTCTTCGCCGTGGTACATGCCCGGCATTTCAGCGGTTTCGCCGCCCACCAGCGCACAGCCGGACTGTTTGCAGCCTTCGGCGATGCCGGTGATCACGCTGGCCGCGGTGTCCACATCCAGCTTGCCGGTCGCGTAGTAGTCGAGGAAGAACAGCGGCTCGGCGCCCTGAACCACCAGATCGTTGACGCACATCGCCACCAGATCGATGCCGATGGTGTCGTGGCGTTTCAGATCCATCGCCAGACGCAGCTTGGTGCCCACGCCGTCGGTACCGGAAACCAGCACCGGCTCGCGGTATTTCTGCGGCAACGCACACAGGGCGCCAAACCCGCCCAGACCGCCCATCACTTCCGGGCGACGGGTCTGTTTAACTACACCTTTGATGCGGTCTACCAATGCGTTGCCAGCATCGATATCGACACCTGCGTCTTTATAGCTGAGAGAGGTTTTGTCGGTCACTGCGCGATTCCCCACGACGGTTTGCGGTTTGAAAACTGTGCTTCCGATGTTGATTCCGGAATAAGGCGCGGCAATTCTAACAGCGCAGGCAAACGTTTGCGAGCGGCTTGTGAACCGGCTCCGCTTTTTCGTCATCTATACTGATATTCAAACTTTTGTTGATCCCGATCGGGCTATTGTGGGTGGCGCGGCGAAAAAAAGGAGGTATAATCCCGCGATTTTTTTGGCCGCAACCACCTTAATAGGAGAAAAATGATGAAGATCGTTGAGGTGAAACACCCGCTGGTAAAACACAAGCTTGGCCTGATGCGCGAAAATGACATCAGCACCAAACGCTTCCGTGAGCTGGCCTCAGAAGTGGGTAGTTTACTGACCTATGAAGCGACCGCCGATCTGGAGACGGAAAAAGTCACCATCGAAGGCTGGTGCGGGCCAGTTGAAGTGGATCAGATCAAAGGGAAAAAGATTACCGTAGTGCCGATCCTGCGCGCAGGCCTGGGCATGATGGAAGGGGTTTTGGAGCACGTGCCGAGCGCGCGCATCAGCGTGGTGGGCGTATACCGCGACGAAGAAACCCTGGAGCCGGTGCCGTACTTCCAGAAGCTGGTTTCCAACATCGAAGAGCGTATGGCGCTGGTCGTTGACCCGATGCTGGCCACCGGCGGTTCGATGATCGCCACTATCGATCTGCTGAAGAAAGCCGGCTGCCACAGCATCAAGGTGCTGGTTCTGGTGGCGGCGCCGGAAGGCATCGCCGCGCTGGAGAAAGCGCACCCGGACGTTGAGCTGTACACCGCCTCCATCGATCAGTGCCTGAACGACAAGGGCTACATCGTGCCTGGCCTGGGCGATGCGGGCGACAAGATATTTGGTACCAAGTAAACATTTGAGCCGACTTAACGAGTCGGCTTTTTTTTGACTAAAACCTATAAAACCAATAAACCGAGGAAAAGCACACATGACCCGTCGCGCCATCGGCGTCAGCGAGCGCCCGCCGCTGCTCCAGACCATTCCGCTCAGCTTCCAGCACCTGTTCGCCATGTTCGGCGCCACCGTGCTGGTGCCTATCCTGTTCAAGATCAACCCGGCGACCGTGCTGCTGTTCAACGGCATCGGCACGCTGCTGTATCTGTTCATCTGTAAAGGCAAGATCCCGGCCTACCTCGGTTCCAGCTTCGCGTTTATCTCGCCGGTGCTGCTGCTGTTGCCGCTTGGTTACGAAGTGGCGTTGGGCGGTTTCATCATGTGCGGCGTGCTGTTCTGCCTGGTGGCGCTGATTGTGAAAAAGGCCGGCACCGGCTGGCTGGACGTGATGTTCCCGCCGGCGGCGATGGGGGCGATCGTCGCCGTCATCGGGCTGGAGTTGGCGGGCGTGGCGGCCAACATGGCGGGGCTGCTGCCGGCGGAAGGCACCAGCGCCGATTCGACCACCATCACCATTTCGCTGGTGACGCTGGCGGTCACGGTGCTCGGCTCGGTGCTGTTCCGCGGCTTCCTGGCGATTATCCCGATCCTGATCGGCGTGCTGGTGGGCTATGCGCTGTCGTTCTTCATGGGCGTGGTGGATTTGACTCCGATTCGCGAGGCGCACTGGTTCGCGCTGCCGACCTTCTACACTCCGCGCTTTGAGTGGTTCGCCATCTTCACCATTCTGCCGGCGGCGCTGGTGGTGATCGCCGAGCACGTCGGCCACCTGGTGGTGACCGCCAACATCGTGAAGAAAGATCTGATCCGCGATCCAGGGCTGCACCGCTCGATGTTCGCCAACGGTATCTCGACGGTGTTCTCCGGCTTCTTCGGCTCTACGCCGAACACCACCTACGGTGAGAACATCGGCGTGATGGCCATCACCAAGGTCTACAGTACCTGGGTGATCGGCGGCGCGGCAGTGTTGGCGATCCTGCTGTCCTGCATCGGTAAGCTGGCGGCGGCAATCCAGGCGGTGCCGGTGCCGGTGATGGGCGGCGTTTCCCTGCTGCTGTACGGTGTGATCGGCGCCTCGGGCATTCGCGTGCTGATCGAGTCCAAAGTGGATTACAACAAAGCGCAAAACCTGATTTTGACCTCGGTGATCCTGATCATCGGCGTGAGCGGCGCCAAGGTGCATATCGGTGCGGCGGAGCTGAAAGGCATGGCGCTGGCGACCATCGTGGGTATCGGCCTGAGCCTGCTGTTCAAGGTCATCAGCCTGTTCCGCAAGGAAGAAGAGGTGCTCGACGCGCCGGACGAACCGGCGGAGCAGAAGTAACGAAAAGGGCAGCCCAGGGGCTGCCCTTTTTACTCGTATTTCTGCCTTTACATCCGTTGGGATAAAGTAGCTGATAGCATTAACAACATCGATTAAAAGGAAAAGGATATGGAGTACTACGGATATATTTTGCTCAAATTTGTTATTGGCTTTGTCATTGTTATCACCCACTTGAACCTGTCCGGAAAGACCCAGCTATCGCAAATGACCCCTGTGGATTTTATCGGCAACTTTGTGCTCGGGGGCATTATTGGGGGCGTTATCTATAGCGATAGCATCCCCTTGTACCAGTATGTCGTTGTACTGCTTATTGGTGTAGGGCTAATTTCTCTGTTGAATGCAATCAGTAAACACTGCAACTTCTTTCGTTCGGTCACTATCGGCAACCCGATACCAATTATAAAAAACGGCCGCTTTTTAATGGAAAATATTTTAGCCAAGAAAAATAAAATCGATATCTTGAACGTTTCCTCACAGCTGCATGCGCAGGGGATTCACGCTTTTCAAGAGATTGTCTATGCGCAAATTGAGCCGGGCGGTCAGATCACCGCGGTATGTGAGGGAAATGAGCTGCTTTCGATTATCATTATGAAAAATGGCAGGGCCAGGCCTTATGAGCTGCAGGAGATTAATAAAGATGAGGAGTGGTTGAGCCAAACTATCCGTGAACACGGTATAGAGCCGAAAGATATTTTTATTGCTGAGTTTTGGGACGGGAGAACTGCGTTCATTCTTAATGACGGACGCATGGTCAAATAGTGAAAAAGGGGGAGCCTCAGCCCCCCCAATATCATATTAGCTGCGAATTTTGCGGTACACGAACAGCACCACGATAGCGCCGATGACCGCCACCACGAAGCTGCCGAAGTTGAAGCCGTCAACCTTGCCGTAGCCGAAGAAGGTGCTGATATAGCCGCCGACCACGGCGCCGATGATCCCCAGCACGATGGTCAGGATAAAGCCGCCGCCGTCTTTGCCGGGCATGATCCACTTAGCCAAAATACCGGCGATCAGGCCGAAGATAATCCAGGAAATAATCCCCATTTACTGCTCCTTTCTTTTGTGGCTGAGAATAGCTTACTGCTGGGTGGCCGGCTGCGTATCGCCGTTCACCGCCGCATCGGTCTCTTGTTTCAACTCTTGCGCTTTGTTTTCGGCGCTGCTCTTGATGGCTTCGGTCTTCGCCTTGGCCTGCTCGGTCAGATCGTTAGCGCCGTTGATGGCGTCGTTTTTGATGACCTTGGCCTGATCCACCAGCTGCTGGCTTTGTTTGCCTGCGTCATCCTTGATCGCGGCGGCCTTGGCCTTGGCGTCGTTGGTGATGGCGTCCGCCTGTTTGGCAGCTTCATCTTTAATCGCCGAGGCTTTGTCTTTCAGCTGGTCAGCCTGGGTGGCGGCCTCTTTTTTGATTTCATCCGCCGTTGCTTTCGCTTTGTCCGTCAGATCGTCCGCTTTTTTCTGGGCGGCGTCTTTCATCTGCTCGGCGCTGTCTTTGGCTTTATCCAGGTTGGCGTCAACCTTGGACGAGTCATCACAGCCGGCAACCAACAACCCGATAAAGGAGGCCAACAGCACTTTATTCCATACTTTCATCGTCTATATCCTTGCAGAAACCTTGTTGATGGTGATTGCATTTAGCCTACCTATACTAGGTCAGATTTTACTTAAATTACAAATTTAACCTGCGCAGGCATGGAGTTAGGGAATGATATCGGACAATTCTTGCCTTGGCGGACACCGCAGCCGATCAAGCGGCGCTTAGGCATTGCTCACTATTGCGGCATAAGATCCTGCCGGTTCAACAGCGCCCGTTTTCTGTGTTAAACTGCCTACGTTTTTCTGCCAGTTTTGGTTGAGGTGCTTCTCTGAATACGCCGGCACAGCTTTCACTGCCACTTTATCTTCCCGATGATGAAACTTTCGCCAGTTTTTATCCGGGCGAGAACCCATCCCTATTAGCCGCGATCCAATCCGCCGTCCGTCAGGAACATGGCAGCTATATCTATTTTTGGTCGCGTGAAGGCGGCGGGCGCAGCCATCTGCTGCATGCGGCCTGTGCCGAGCTTTCGCAGAAGGGCGAGGCGGTGGGCTATGTGCCGCTCGACAAGCGCGCCTACTTCGTGCCTGAAGTGTTGGACGGCATGGAGCAGTTGGCGCTGGTTTGCATCGACAATATTGAATGCATCGCCGGCGACGAAGAGTGGGAGATGGCGATCTTCAACCTCTACAACCGCATTCTGGAAACCGGCCGCACCCGTTTGTTCATCACCGGAGATCGCCCGCCGCGCCAGCTGAACCTGCGTTTGCCGGATCTGGCTTCGCGCCTGGACTGGGGGCAGATCTACAAGCTGCAGCCGCTGTCGGACGAAGAGAAACTGCTGGCGCTGCAGCTGCGTGGCAAACTGCGCGGCTTCGAGCTGCCGGAAGACGTGGGCCGCTTCCTGTTGAAACGGCTGGATCGCGAGATGCGCACGCTGTTTATGACCCTCGATCAACTCGATCGTGCCTCGATCACCGCCCAGCGCAAGCTGACCATCCCGTTCGTTAAAGAGATCCTGGGGCTGTAGCGAGCCATCAAACCTGTTTTTCTGCATGTTCCAGCAGGGAGCTGTAGTGCTCAACCTGCTGGCGTTGCCGATCGCTTCGCAGTTGCAAAGCGAGATTGATATGTTCCAGACACTGCGCATTGTCTGCAAGCCGTGGGTCGATTTTCCCTTGTTGCGCCAACCAGGCCGCCACGTCAGCCCAGCGCCATAACGGTGAGGTGCCGCCGAGCCGTTGAATGGGGGAAGGGAAGCCGCCGGGGCCGCGAGTCCCGTCTTTTAGCATCGCGATCGCCTGACGCGACAGTTCAGTGAGCTCGGCAATATCGCTTAATCCCACCAGGCTGGAGTCTACCGATATCACCTTGGCGCCAATATTTGCAGACTCAATATCACTGATGGCGCTGCAAATCGCGTGCGCAAAGTTATCGCTTTCTCGATCGAACTCCAGGTAGACGGTTTTACCGTAGAAACAGATCAGCGCGTCATCGCATCCCGCTGCATGCAGCGCATCCTCCAACCCGGTGGTATCCGCGGTCACTCCATCTAGCGTCAATGAGAAATGAAAGAGCGTCATGGTGATTCTCCGGTTATTTTTTCTGCGACAGCGCCAGGCAGTGATCGACTTTGCGCCGAATCTGTTTGGCATGTACCTCTGGATTTTTCGGCGTGCTCCAGATGCTCATCATATGTTCTTGATGTCCGGCAAAGGCGCAATGCAGTCGTCCAAATGCGTGCCCTTTGCTGGGGCGAAAATGCCATCCCTGAGAAAGGGCGTAAGCTAATGCCGCCTGGATATGCTTGTCTGGGTGTTTTTTCATCGCTCGTCCAGTGATGCGATTAGGGTAGTGGGGGTGTTGACGGTTGTCAACGCCTGTCTTGCCGTGAGGCTCGGCATTTGTGCAGCATAGCAACAGGATAAGTTGAGGATGATGAAAAGTATTTATATAACAAACAATTAAAAATAGCCCTGTTCAGGGCTATTGGTATGTTACGGCTCAATAAGAGGCGGGTTGACCGTTTACAAAATCTCCAGCACCTGCTCCGGCGGCCGGCCGATGCGCGCCTTGCTGCCTTTCACCACGATCGGGCGTTCGATCAGTTTCGGGTTCGCCGTCATCGCCGCCAGCAGCTGTTCTTCGCTCAGGCTGTCGTCCGCCAGCTTCAATTCCTTGTACAGGTCTTCTTTCTTGCGCATCAGATCGCGCGCCGATGTGAAGCCCAGTTCCTTCAACAGCTTTTTCAGCTCATCGGCCGACGGGGGCGTTTCAAGGTACAGCACCACCTTGGGATCGACGCCGTGCTGTTCCAGCAGCGCCAGGGTTTCACGGCTCTTGGAGCAGCGCGGGTTATGGTAAATCGTGACGTTTTTCATGGCGTTCATTCCTTGTTGCATCAGCTGCGCTGGTATTGGCGGAAGCGCTGTTGCAGTTGGCGCAGCTGGTCGATGCGCGCATCGTAGCGCGCCTGTTTCAGGCTGCCGAGTTTCTGCAGCGAGCTGGCATTGCTGAGCAGGCCGATGGCCTGATCGAGCCGGCCGGTCAGCGCCAGGCTTTCGGCGCGGGCCGACAGTTCTTCATCGCGCAGCCCTTGGGCGGCGCTGGCCTGCGCCAGCAGATCCCAGCCGTTCGGATCGTCCGGATGGGCAAAGGTGTAGCGGTTCAGGATCTTCGAGGCCTGCGCCGGCTGGTTGCCTTCGACATAGGCGTTGGCCAGGTTGAGCTGCAGCACCGGGTTGTTGCTCTGGGCGGCGTTGGCCGCCTGCAGCCGGGCGATGGCCTGCGGCGCGCGTTTCTGGCCGAGATCGATGTCGGTCATCAGGTCGATCAGCCAGACGTTTTTCGCATCCTGCGCCAGCATCGGCTGAATGATGTTGCGCGCGTCGTCGTATTTTTTCGCTTCATAGAACAGGATGGCGCGGCCGTATTTGGCGGCCGCCTGTTCGCGCACATTGCCCTTGCTGAGCGAGCCGAGCAGCTCTTCGTTCAGGCCATAGCCCTCCGAACTGTACATGCCCAGTGCGCGCACCTTGGCCATCAGGTAATCCTGCGAAGACTGCACGATGTGTTTCGGCATCTGGTTGGCGCGGTTGCGCGCGTCGGAAAGGCGGCTGTCCGGCAGCGGGTGCGTCAGCAGCATTTCCGGCGGTTTGGAGGCGTAGCGCGACTGATCCGAGAGCTTCTGCAGGAAGTCGGGCATCGCTTCCGGATCGAATCCGGCACGCTGCAGCACTTGAATGCCGATGCGGTCGGCTTCCTGTTCGTTCGACTGGGTAAAGCTGATCATGCCCTGCTGGGTGCCGGCCAGGGTGCCGCTCAGCGCCGCCATGCCCATAGTCGGGTTGGCCATCGCCAGCAGGATGGAGCCGAGCGCGCCCACCCAGGTCAGCGGGGCGTTGCGCTGCTGATCTTCCATTGCGCGCGCCAGGTGGCGCTGGGTGACGTGCGAGATTTCGTGTGCCAGCACCGAAGCCAGCTGGCTTTCGTTGTCGCTGACGCGCAGCAGCGCGGAGTGCAGCACCACGTTGCCGCCGAAGAAGGCGAAGGCGTTGATCTCGTCGTTGCGCACCAGATAGAAATGGAACGGCGTGCGCACCGAATAGGCGCTGGCCACCAGCCGGTTGCCCAACTGGTTGATGTACTGGCTCAGCAGCGGATCGTTGATCAGCGGGGCGCTGGCGCGCAGTTGGCGCACGTAGAAATCGCCCATCGCCAGCTCTTGTCCGATGCTCAGGGTGCCGCCGGCGGAGGTGCCCATATCCGGCAACTGATCCTGGCTTTCCGCCTGTGCTGGCGCCAGGGCGGTGGCGTTCAGCGTGCCGAGCAGCAGCACCGCTAACGCGGTTTTGGTCAACCGGTTGGTCATAGTCAGGCGTTTCCCTTAAATAATCATTTCTAAGACGTCAGCAGCAGACAAGAGTTCTTTATTCCCGCGGCGCAATCCGCGCGAAAGTGCGGCGGCTCACAAACCGCGGCGGCGGCACCCATCACATCATAGTCAGCCGCAGGCGACAAGGAAACGTTAGCCGGGCGCGGATCGGGCAAAAAAGTTTTATTTTTCATTTTGAAGGGCGTTTTTTCGTCGCTGGCGGCATGCATTCCGAATAAAACACGGATCAACTTTGTCCGTGTTTTATTGACAAGAGAAACGCAGACTCATATAGTCTGCGTTATTGAAGATTCATTGACGGTCGAAAACGGACACATGGCGTACATCACAACCAGCGTTGAATATGGCATCCACTGCCTGCTGTGGCTGGTCGGCGATAACCAGCGCGCGCTCAGCAGCCGCGAACTCGCCGAGCTGCAAGGCATCTCCCCCAGCTTTCTGGCCAAGATTTTCCCCAAGCTGGAAAAGGCAGGGATCGTCGCCGCCAGTGAAGGGGTGCGCGGCGGTTATCGTCTGGCGCGCCCGGCGGACGAGATCAGCTTCCTGGAGATCATCGACGCCATTGAAGGGCACAAGCCGCTGTTCGATTGCCAGGAGGTGCGCGGGCGCTGTGCGGTGTTCGACGATTCCCCGCCGGATTGGGCGGTTTCCGGCAAATGTGCCATCCACGCGGTGATGCTGCAGGCGGAGAAAGCGATGCGCGACGCGCTGGCGGCGCAGACCCTCGGCGCCGTCGCGGCCCGCTTTGGCCGCAAGGCGCCGCAGGGCTTCTTCGGTGAGGTCACCCTCTGGCTCGACGAACGCATGACGGAACGCACCGCGCGCAGCGGCAAAACGGCGCGCGCCAAGACCTAACCACCGCCTTTCCTTAAAGCGAAACACACTTTTTCCCGCCTCTTCGGAAGGGGCGGGCGGGCCTTCTGCACCCTGTTACGGGAGCGGAACGGCATCGTTCATCCGAAAACTTGCGGGCAGCCTTATCGCCCGGTTAACCCTGTATGAAGGAGTCATCCCATGACGCAGAAAATAGTGATTGCCGGTTCCGGTTTTGCCGGTTTTTGGGCCGCCGTGTCCGCCATGCGCGCCATTAACATCGCCGGTAAGCATGACGATATCGAGGTGCTCATGGTTTCGCCGACGCCAACGGTCACCATCCGGCCGCGCCTGTATGAAGCGGTGCTGGAAAACATGAACCCGGACATTTCCGCGCAGCTCGCCGCCGTCGGCGTGCGCCACCTGGCCGGGACGGTAGAACGCATCGACGCCGCCGCCAAAACGCTCACGGTGGCGCAGGCGACGGGGGGATCCCTTGAGCTGGTCTACGACCGCTTGGTGTGGGCCACCGGCAGTCGGCTCTCCGTGCCTGCGGTGCCGGGCTTTGCCGAATACGGTTTCAACGTCGATACGCTGGAAAGCGCGCAGCGTTTGGATGCCCATATTAAAGCGCTGGCGGCCAAACCGTCGACGCCGGCGCGCAACACCGCCGTGGTGGTGGGCGCGGGGCTGACCGGGCTGGAGAGCGCGGCGGAGATGCCGCAGCGGCTGCGGGATGCGCTGGGCAAAGACGAGAACGTGCGCGTGGTGATCGTCGATACCGCGCCGGAAGTGGGCGCCGGGATGGGGGCGGAGCCGGGGGCGGTGATACGCCAGGCGCTGGCGGAGTGCGGCGTGGAAGCGCGGGCCGGTCTGCGCGTCTCGGCCATCGACGCCGAGGGGGTGATGCTGTCGAACGGTGAGCGCATCGCCGCCAACACGGTGATCCTGGCGGCGGGCGTGCGGGCGCATCCGCTGACCGAGCAGATCCCCGGCGAGCGCGACGGCAGCGGCCGGGTGATCGGCGACGCCTTCCTGCGCGCGCCGGCGGCGGCGGGCATTTTCGTGACCGGGGATACGGTGAAGGCGGCGACCGACGATCTCGGCAACCACAACCTGATGACCTGCCAGCATGCGATGAGCCTTGGCCGCGTGGCCGGCCACAATGCGGCGGCGGAGCTGGCGGGATTGCCGACGCACCCGTACAGCCAGCCGAAGTATGTGACCTGTCTGGATCTGGGGCCCTGGGGCGCGCTGTATACCGAAGGCTGGGATCGCCAGGTGCGTTTTACCCGTCAGGAAGGCAAAAAGATTAAGCAGGAGATCAATACGCAGTGGATTTATCCACCGGCGGCGGATCGCGAGGCGCTGTTCGCCGTAGCCAATCCGGATTTCGTGATTGTGCCTTAAAGAAGTCAAAACGGGAGCGGCAACGCTCCCGTCGTCATTTTCCCAGCGGCAGGAACGAGCGCTCCGGCACCACGGTCTTCATCACCAGCGTGGAGCTCAGGCGCTGCACGCCCGGCAAAGCGGAGAGTTTCTCGTCGTAAAGCTGTTGAAAGGCGGGCAGATCGCGGGCGATCACGTGCAGCAGATAGTCCGGATCGCCGAACAGCCGCTGCGCCTGCACCACCTGGGGAATGTCCATCATGGCGTTTTCGAAAGTTTCAACGGCGCGGCGATCGCCTTCGCGCATGGTGACGAACACCAGGGCGGAAAAGTTATAGCCCAGGCTGCCGGGATCGAGCTGGGCGCGGTAACCTCTGATCACCCCGGATTCCTCTAACGCCCGCACCCGGCGGTGGCAGGGGGATACGCTCAACCCGATCCGCTCGGCCAGCTCGGTCACCGACAAACGGCCGTCGGCCTGCAGTTCAGCAAGAATCTTGCGATCAATCTTATCCATTTAGAAGAATTTCCCCGCTTATGCCGATTTCAGGCAAGTAATTGAAAGCACATTTTAATCCCTTGAGGATATTCTTGCCATCTGTTGAACGGTTTTGACGGCCGCCGCGGCAGGCGGGGCCGTTCTCCTTCCACGAGGAAAGCGCAATGGTTCTCTGTTCGGTGTGGCGCAGCGCGTTTGAGAGGGCGGCGGTATGACGCTCGCTCTGTTCGCCGCTTTTTGGGCGGTATCGATTTTATTGGTGATCACGCCGGGTATGGATTGGGCCTATGTGATCTCGGCGGGCATTCGCGGCCGGGTGGTGGTGCCCGCCGTCGCCGGTTTGCTGTTTGGCCATTTGTTGATGATTGCGATCGTGGTGGCGGGCGTCGGCGCGCTGCTGATCGGCAACCCGCTGGCGCTGACGGCGCTTACCTTGCTGGGAGCGGCTTACCTCTTGTGGATCGGTTGCAACATGCTGCTGCACCCGCCGGTGCCCGGCGCCGGTGAAGATCAGCGTTCCGATTCCTGGCTGCGCTGGGCCGGCAAGGGCGTGTGCGTCAGCGGCCTGAACCCCAAGGTGTTTCTGCTGTTTTTGGCGCTGCTGCCGCAGTTTACCGACGCCCGGGCCGAATGGTCGGTGCCGATGCAGATGCTGGCGTTGGGCGTCGTGCATTTGATCAGCTGCGGCCTGGTGTATCTGCTGGTGGGATTCGGATCGCAGTCGGTACTGCGCACGCGCCCACAGGCCGCGAAGGTGGTGGGGCGCATCTCCGGCGCGGCGATGATCGTCATCGCCCTCGGGCTACTGGCCGAGCAGGCGCTGAAATAGCGCCTGGTCAGCGAAAACACCTATCGTCGGTAGATGTCCGGCCGGGCGATCTGCCAGACAAAGTCGGGGCGGTTGATGGCGCTATAGCCCACTTTTTCATAGAGCCAGGGGGCGGTGCTGGTGACCAGCATGACTCGCCGCAGCGTCGCCATCAGCGGATGGGCCTGGCAGCATTCCGCCAGCCACAGACCCAGCCCGCTTTTTTGGTACGTTTCCAGCACGTACACGTCGCACAGATAGCCGAAAGTGGCGTAATCGGTAACCAGCCGGGCGAAACCGATCTGCCTGGCGCCGTGATACAAACCGAAGCACAGGCTGTGGGCGAGGGACTGGCGGACGGTCTCTTTATCAATGCCTTCCGCCCATGACGAACGGGTCAGAAATGCATGGATGGCATCGAGCTCCAGCAGAGCGGGATCGGTGCTGACGAGATAGTCCGCACGCTGCCACTCCCGTGGGGCAGGGGTTGTCATGAGGGGGCTTCTCCTGTTGTCTGTTCGTTCGTTGTTAAGTGCCTGTACGCAGGGTGAGGCCGTTTATCGACGGTGTAAGGCGAGATAACCATGCACGGCACCGGGATCGATAGCTGGCGGATTGGTTTTGATAATACGAGATGTCGCCATGACTTTTAGAGAAGGAAGGAAAATAATTACGCTTGATTGCGTAAATAATAATGAGTATGTTTCTCATTCTCTTTGTTGTTCGCGGGCGCACGAAGGAGTTATTAGCCTGCATTAGCGTGATAGTTGATTCACAGGGAAACACTGAGACGCGCGGTGGCGCTCATTTCTCGTGATGAGAAAGCTCAAAACTAAACTGCAGAGCCCGCCGTAAACACCGTTTTGAATGGTCAAGGATTTCCCCGATGAAAATGAAAACCTCTGTGCTCGCCCTGCTGACGGGGATGGCGCTCAGCGGCTGCACGCCGCACCAAACCTCTTCCTCTTCCCCTGCCGTGCAACCTCTGGCGCAAGCGGCGCAATCCGACAGCATCGTCAAACGCCAACTGGCTTATGGCTTGTATGAAATGGCGCTGACGCCAGGGGGAGATGCGCTGTACGTCGCCAGTGCCGAAAGTTTTAAAGATGTACAGGGTGGCGTGGTCTATAAGCTGGACGCCAAGACCCTGAAAACCCTTGGCACGACGCATACCGATCTGAAAAATTTCGCCATGCAGGCCGCTGCGGATGGGAAAACCCTTTATGTCAGCAATTCGCTGGACGGCGGTATCAGCGCAATCGGCGCCGCCGACGGTAAGGTGAAAGGGCGTTTGCTGTTCAGCGAGCGCAATGAGAAAGGGTTGCCGTATGGTGCGCGCCAAATTCTGGCTCACGACAACACGCTGTATGTGGGGGCGGTGGCCGACCCGGCGCAAATTTGGGTGGTTGACGCTGAATCGCTCAAGCTGAAAACGCGCATTAAAAATACCGGCAAATGGATGACCGGCCTGCATTACTCCGAACAGACCCAACGCGTGTATGCCGCCAATGGCAGCGGCGAGATCCTGGTGATCAACCCGCGTTCCAACCGCATCGAAAAACGCTGGAAACCGTTGGGAGACCAACCCGCACTGCTGCTCAATATGGCGGAGGACGAGGCTACCGGTCGTTTGTTCGTCACCGACAACTCCAAGGCGAAGACCACGCTGGTCTTGGATATTCACACCGGGAAGTTATTGAAGCGGCTTGATGTGGGCGACTCTTTGGCTGTCGTTTTCAATCCACGGCGCAACGAAATTTACATCTCGCAGCGTGAATCCGGCAATGTGCTGAGCCTGGATGCGACGACCTATGCGGTGAAACAGCGCTGGCCGCTGCCGCCGAATCCAAACAGCTTGCTGCTGTCGGCAGACGGCCAGACATTGTTCGTTACGGTCAAACAGCCGTTTAACAAAGATCATTCCACTCAGGGGCCGGACAGCGTGGTTCGCATCGCGTTGAATAAATAAGCCCCATCGGCCCGGCGACGGGCCATTTAACTTTTATCCTCATTCATGAGTGAATTATGCACAACACCAGTACAACGAATTTCCCTTTACGTAAAACGCTGCTGGCGCTGACTATTGGCGCGCTGAGCCAGGGCGCGCTGGCCGCAGACGGCGGCGCCAAGAAAAGCCAGGAGGACACCCTGGTTGTCCGGGCCGAAAAACACGGCGATTTCAACTCCGGCGGCAATGATTTGGTTCCCGCCTATCTGGATGGACAGGTCGCCCACGGCGGCCGCCTGGGAATGTTGGGCGAACAGAAAGCGATGGACGTTCCGTTCAACGTCATAGGTTATACCGCGAAGCTGGTACAGGATCAGCAGGCGAAGACCATCGCCGACGTGGTCAGCAACGACGCGGGTGTACAGGCGGTGCAGGGGTACGGTAACTTCGCCGAAACCTATCGCATCCGCGGTTTCCAACTGGACGGCGACGACATGACGATGGGCGGGCTGCCGGGCGTGGTGCCGCTCCAGGTGATGGATACCCAGATGCTGGAGCGGGTGGAGATCTTCAAAGGGGCGAACGCCCTATTGAACGGCCTGGCTTCCAGCGGCGTTGGCGGCATGATCAATCTTGAACCGAAGCGGGCGGAAGAAACGCCGACCACCCAGATCGGCCTCGACTACACCTCCGATTCTCAGGTGGGCGGCACGCTGGATCTGGGCCGCCGTTTTGGTGACGACAACCAGTTTGGCGCTCGCGTCAACCTGGTGCACCGTGAGGGTGAAACGGCGGTTGAGGATGATAAGCGGCGCACGACGCTGGCATCGGTTGGGCTGGACTATCGCGGCGATCGTTTCCGTTCATCGTTGGACTTCGGTTATCAGAAAAAGACTTTCCATGGGGGAACGATGGGGGTCAACATCAGCGGCATCGATGTGATACCCGCGGTGCCTGACACCCGTAAAAATTACAGTCAGCAGTGGGGCTACAGCGATATCGAGAACGAATTCGGCATGGCGAAAGCGGAATATGATTTAACCCGCGACTGGAAGGCCTATGCCGGCTTGGGCGCGCAGCACGGCCATGAAACCGGTGTTTACAGCGCACCGAAGCTCATCAACGCCAACGGCGACGCCACGGTTGGGCGCCTGGACACCAACCGCATTATCGACGCTTTCAGCGGCATGGCGGGGCTTGAGGGCAAGTTCACGACCTGGGCGGTTTCGCATCGGGTCAACGTCGGCTATTCCGCGCAGATTAAACGCGACAAAACCGCGTGGCGCATGTCCGCCAACAATCCGACGACCAATATCTACGATAACCATGATGTCGCAATACCGGACAACGCCTATTTCGGCGGCAACTACAGCGATCCGCTGACCACGGCGCGTAACCGGACGCAGGGCTGGTTGTTCAGCGATACGTTGGGCTTTTTCGGCGACCGGGTGTTGTTAACGGCGGCGGCGCGCCATCAGAAAGTGGTGGTGCGTAATTACAGCAACGCCACCGGCCTGGAGGATACCGCCTCCCGTTATACGCAAAGCCGCTGGATGCCGACGTTCGGGCTGGTCTACAAGCCGTGGGAAACGGTGTCGCTTTATGCCAACCATACCGAGGCGTTGCAGCCTGGCGGCATTGCGCCGAAAGAGGCGGCTAACTTCGGGCAGAGTACCGGTATCGCCCGTTCCAAGCAAAATGAAGTGGGCGTGAAAGTTGATTTCGAACGCGTGGGCGGCTCGTTGGCGCTGTTTGAAATCAAAAAGCCGGCCACCATGATCGACAGCAACAACTACTACACGTTGAACGGCGAGCAACGTAACCGCGGCGTGGAGTTGAATGTATTTGGCGAACCGGCCTTCGGCCTGCGCCTTAACGGCAGCGCTACCTGGCTTTCGCCCGAGCTGACCAAAACCCAGGGCGGCCGTAACGATGGCAAAGACGCTATCGGCGTAGCGCACTTCTACGCGGTGCTGGGGGCGGAATACGATATCAGGCCGGTCGATGGCCTGACGGCGACGGCGAAAGTGAGGCATACCGGTTCGCAATATGCCGACTCCGCCAATACCAAAAAGCTCGATAGTTTCACGACCCTGGATCTCGGCCTTCGCTATCGCATGCGTTTGAATGAGGATCAAAATACGCTGGTATGGCGTGTGGGGTTGGACAACGTCACGAACGAGAAGTATTGGTCCGGCGTAGAAAGCAATGGCACTTACGTCTTCCAGGGACAGGCGAGAACGCTGAAAGCGTCGGTAACTTACGACTTCTAAGCGATACAGAAACGACGGCGGCCCACATGCGATGGGGCGCCGGTTTCTTCGTCACCGGGGGAGCGTTTTTCACTATGACCGATGGGTGAGCACGCTGATCAGATCCAGCGCGTCGTCCGCCGCCGCGATTTCGCTTTCGCTGAGCGCCTGCCGTTCGATGAAGCTCTCGATGGCTTCCAGCAGGGAGAAGACGCTGATTTCATCCCCTATCTTCACGACTTCGCAAACGCCACGCCCGATCGCCAGACAGATGGCTTCATCAAATTCACACGGTTTGCTGTTCATCTTTTTTCCCCTACGGCGTTTGGGATGATATCGGCCATGCTACCGGTTTTTGCCCGGCGGCTGTCTGACGAAAATCTCATTTTTTCGTTGATGCTGGCGGGCCCACGATCGCGTGCAGTGGCGAAATTCTGATTTCCTCACCGTGGCCAAATTTCCCTTGTGACCGCCGTGCCGGCGCGGTATTGTCGCCAAATGACGACAATACCGCCTCATTGTCCGCATAAAAAATTCATGACGTTATCATCCCTTCATCCCGCTGCCGTGCGGGATTTTTTTATGAGGTTTATCTCAAAGTGCGGATAACCTCGACGCGATCGCTTGCCATGCTCTGGGAATAATCCTAGCTTGAAATAGTCATTTAGGGTTAGCAATCCCTCATGACCTCCTTGTAACACTTGATGCACCAGAACGTTTTCTCCCCCGCTGCGGCGGGGGTTTTTAATGGCGTGCATCAGAAAAGGCCGCAACGCAAGAACCGACAGAGTTCGTGACGATAATCAGTTTAAGCATCAGGGGATGGGAAAATGAAAAATGATTTGGCGGCGGCGATCGCGATTGGCTGTGTGCTGTTGTTCGCATTGGCGGTCGGTTCGCCCCTTTCTATCGGTACCTCGCTGTAATCTTCCGCGGCCCCGTTCGGGGCCGCTCACCGCGCCTGTCGCCGCGTCTGCGGATTTTTGCGCCGATCGCCTGCCCACGCGATAAAATCAGCCAAATTGCGGTTGATGTATGGCGAACTTTGAGTACTCTGAGTGCTTTGCACACCTCGCGTGCGCCCGTTCTATCTATGCTTTAATCACGCCCATCACAGGAATCGCCATGCCCGCCCGTCAAACCTCGAGGAGCCCGCTCTGATGCTGGAGATGTTATTACAGTGGTACCGCCGCCGCTTCACCGATCCGCAGGCTATCGCGCTGCTGGTGATCCTGGTTGCCGGCTTCCTCATTCTCTATTTTCTGCACGGCATTCTGACCCCGTTGCTGGTCGCCATCGTGCTGGCCTATCTGCTGGAGTGGCCGACCGCGCGCCTGCAGCGCATCGGCTGTTCGCGCACCTGGGCGGCGAGCATCATGCTGCTGGTGTTCGCGGGCGTCGCCATGCTGCTGGTGTTCGTCGTCGCGCCAACCGCCTGGCAACAGGGCATCAATCTGATGAGCGATCTGCCGGGCATGCTCAACCAGTTCTATAACTTCGCCGCGACGCTGCCGAAGCGTTACCCGGCGCTGGTGGATGCCGGCATCATCGACATGATGGCGGAAAACCTGCGCAGCCGGCTGTCCGGCATGGGCGAGTCGGTGGTGAAATTCTCGCTGGCGTCGCTGGTCGGCCTGCTGACGTTGGCTATCTACCTGATCCTGGTGCCGATGATGATGTTCTTCCTGCTGAAAGACAAAGAGCAGCTGCTGAACGCGGTGCGCCGCGTGCTGCCGCGCAATCGCGGCCTGGCGGGGCAGGTCTGGAACGAGATGAATCAGCAGATCACCAACTACATTCGTGGCAAGGTACTGGAGATGGTGATTGTCGGCGTGGCGACCTACCTGGTGTTCGCCGTGCTGGACATGCGCTATTCGCTGCTGCTGGCGGTGCTGGTGGGCTTCTCGGTGCTGATCCCCTACATCGGCGCGGTGCTGGTCACCATACCGGTGGTGGTGGTGGCGCTGTTCCAGTGGGGCGTCGGCGCCGATTTCTGGACGCTGATCGTCGCCTATCTGGTGGTGCAGGGGCTGGACGGCAACCTGCTGGTGCCGATCCTGTTCTCCGAAGCGGTCAACCTGCATCCGCTGGTGATTATCCTTTCTGTGATCGTGTTCGGCGGGATGTGGGGCTTTTGGGGGGTGTTTTTCGCCATTCCGCTGGCGACGCTGGTGAAGGCGGTGATTCACGCCTGGCCGGATGAACTGCGGGTCGAGGTGGAAGACGAGGCCGGCTGAGAGGGAATAACGAAGCGCAGCAGGCCGCTGCGCTTCGTGAGATTTACTGCTGCAGGTAGTTCAAAACGATGTCGTGGTGATTGGTGGTTTTGAAATCATCAAACACTTTTTCAATCTTGCCTTTGGCGTCGATCAGGAAACTGATGCGGTGAATACCGTCGTAGGTCTTGCCCATGAAGGTTTTCTCGCCCCACACGCCAAACTGTTGCGACACTTGATGATCTTCATCAGACAACAGCGTGAAGTTGAGCAGCTCCTTTTCGGCGAAGCGCGACAGTTTTTCCGGTTTGTCGGTGCTGATGCCCAGCACTTCGACGCCGGCCTTTTTCAATTCGTCCATGTTGTCCCGCAGGCCGCAGGCTTGCACGGTGCAGCCCGGCGTCATCGCCTTCGGATAGAAGTAAACCAAAACTCGCTGTCCCTGGAAGTCGGCCAAATTAATTTCCTCACCGTCCTGGTCAGGCAAACTAAATTTCGGCGCTGTGTCACCGGCTTTCAATGGGCTCATCACTACTCTCCATCTTTCTCGTCATGCTGTGGATAGTTCACCACGCTAATACTGCCTTGCGCGTTCAATTCTGTACATAGGCGATGGAAGGCTTGCTCAATATTTGAGGCGTCCCGATCGCCGGAGCTGTGGGCGGTGATTTGGATATACAGCTGCGGCGGCAGGTCGCCGTCCGCCGGCTGCGTGCGCGAGACCAGTTCGGCGATATTCATCTGGCTGGAGTCGAACAGATCGGTAAAGCGTTCGATGATGTGCGGCGAGTCCTTCACTTCCACCTGCACCCACACCGTGGCCGGCATCGGCGGCCTTTCGTGCGAGTTTGTGCGCTTCATCACGATCAGCAGATCCAGCTCCGCGCCTTTTTGCGGCAGGGTGGATTCGATCAGGGTGATGGCGTTCCAGCTGCCGGACAGCAGCATGATGAACGTGAACTCCTCTCCCAGCATGGCCAGACGGCTATCTTCGATATTGCATCCGCAACTGCTGACGTGGCGGGTGATGGTATTGACGATTCCGGGGCGGTCGGCGCCGAGCGCGGTAATCACGAGATAGTGTTCGTCTGACTGAGGCAAAATAGCGCTTCCTGTCGTGCTTAATGGGGTTACCATGGTAAACATAAAAAAAACCGCCTGCCAAGCGCTTACAACGCGGTTGTGCGCTTGCTTTTGGATAGGCAGCAAAAGTACCATGAGTGACTTGTTTGTGGAGGGGACGGCCAATGTTTACGGGAAGTATTGTTGCACTGGTTACGCCGATGGACGACAAAGGTGCTGTCGATCGCGCGAGCCTGAAAAAATTGATCGATTATCATGTAGCCAGTGGCACCGCGGCGATCGTTTCCGTAGGGACCACCGGCGAGTCCGCAACGCTTGCCCATGACGAGCACGTTGACGTGGTGCTGCAGACGCTGGAGCTGGCCGACGGCCGCATTCCGGTGATCGCCGGCACCGGCGCCAACGCCACCGCCGAAGCCATCGCGCTCACCACCCGCTTCGCCAACACCGGCGTGGTGGGCTGCCTGACGGTCACGCCGTACTACAATAAACCGACGCAGGAAGGGCTGTATCAGCACTTCAAGGCGATCGCCGAGAGCACCGAGCTGCCGCAGATCCTGTACAACGTGCCTTCGCGCACCGGCTGCGACATGCTGCCGCCGACCATCGCTCGGCTGGCGAAAATCAAGAATATTGTTGCTGTAAAAGAAGCGACGGGGAACTTAAGTCGCGTTAGTCAGATCCAAGTGCTGGTTGACGATGAAGACTTCATTTTGCTGAGCGGCGACGACGCCAGCGGGCTGGACTTCATGCAACTGGGCGGCAAAGGGGTGATTTCCGTGACGGCCAACGTGGCCGCGCGCGAGATGGCGGAACTTTGCGCGCTGGCGGCGCAGGGCAAGTTTGCCGACGCGCGCCGCTTAAATCAGCGCTTGATGCCGTTGCATCAGGATCTATTTGTAGAAGCAAACCCAATTCCGGTGAAGTGGGCCTGTAAGGCGTTGGGATTGATGGCAACCGATACGCTGCGTCTGCCGATGACGCCGTTGAGCGAAGCCGCCCGCCCGGTGGTGGAGCGCGCGCTGAAAAGCGTCGGTTTGCTGTAACTCTAAGGGAAATTTGATGGCTTATTCATTGCAAAAGTCGACGGTAGCAAAAGTAGTGGGCATCTCTTTGGTGATGATGCTGGCGGCCTGCAGCAGCGATCAGCGCTACAAGCGCCAGGTCAGCGGCGACGAGGCCTACCTCGACGCGGCTCCGCTCAAGGCGCTGAACGCGCCGTCCGGCATGATCCTGCCGGTGCAGAGCGGCAACTATGACGTTCCCGCCACGACGCTGCAAGGCAACGTCGGCAAGCAGTTGGACATTCGTCCGCCGGTGCAGCCGTTGGCGCTGCTGAGCGGTTCACGCGCGCAATACGCCGGCGACAGCGGCACGCTGCTGCTGGAAAACAGCCCGCAGAACCAGAACCTGTGGTCGCGCGTGGTCAGCCTGCTGCAGGCGAAGAACATCGCGATCGCTTCGCGCCAGGACGCCGGTCAGACCCTGACCACCGACTGGGTGAAGTGGAACCGTCTGGACGAAGACAACCAGTACGAAGGCCGTTATCAGATCAGCGTGCAGCAACAGGGCTACCAGCAGGCGCTGGTGGTGAAAAGCGTTGGCCTGCAGCAGCAGGGCAAGACCGAACAGGTGACCGATCAGTCTGAGATCCAGCGCTACAACGGCATGATGATCAACACCCTGATCGAAGGCCTGGACAAGCAGGACAACCTGGCGAGCAGCCAGACCGCCAGCCGTTTCGGCGCGCTGGACGTGCAGAGCGGCGCCGATGACACCGGCCTGCCGATGCTGGTGGTGCGCGGCCCGTACACCGTGGTGTGGGATCGCCTGCCGCCGGCGCTCGAAAAACTGGGGATGAAAGTGGGTGACCGCAGCCGTCCGCAGGGCACCGTCGCCGTGACCTACAAGTCCCTGAGCAGCAGCGATTGGGATGCGTTGGGCGTCAAGGATCCTGAACTGGCGGAAGGGGATTACAAGCTGCAGGTCGGCGATCTCAACAACCGCACCAGCCTGCAATTCATCGATCCGAAAGGCAAACCGCTGACCCAGTCGAAAAACGACGCACTGGTGGCGGCATTCCAGTCTGCCTTCAGTAAAACCAGCGTTAACTAATCGAAAAGGGGCTTCGGCCCCTTTTTGTTTTGTCTATACGGTATCGTTTGCGTCGCAGGTTTGGCACAATAGTGCCCGGCACGCCAAAGAATTCATTAGGTCAATTCTATACCCCCTAATTTCGGGCCGCGCTCGGGAGACATCGGGGATACATCACTGGAGTAAGTAAGATGCAAAAGCTAGCTGAGCTGTATCGCGGAAAGGCAAAAACCGTTTACACCACCGAGAATCCCGATCTGTTGGTGTTGGAGTTCCGCAACGATACGTCAGCACTGGATGGTCAGCGCATTGAGCAGTTCGATCGCAAAGGCATGGTGAACAACAAGTTCAACCATTTCATCATGAGCAAACTGGAAGAAGCCGGCATCCCGACCCAGATGGAGCGTCTGCTGTCCGACAACGAAGTGCTGGTGAAAAAGCTGGACATGGTGCCGGTGGAATGCGTGATCCGCAACCGCGCCGCCGGTTCGCTGGTGAAGCGTCTGGGCATCGAAGAAGGCCTGGTGCTGAACCCGCCGCTGTTCGATCTGTTTCTGAAAAACGATGCCATGCACGATCCGATGGTCAACGAATCCTACTGCGAAACCTTCGGCTGGGTGAGCAAAGCGCATCTGGCGCGCATGCGCGAGCTGAGCTACCGCGCCAACGACGTGTTGACCCAACTGTTCGACGACGCCGGCCTGATCCTGGTCGACTTCAAGCTGGAGTTCGGCCTGTTCAACGGCGAAGTGGTGCTGGGCGATGAGTTCTCGCCGGACGGCAGCCGCCTGTGGGACAAAAACACCCTGGACAAGATGGACAAAGACCGTTTCCGTCAAAGCCTGGGCGGCCTGATCGAAGCCTATGAAGAAGTGGCGCGCCGCATCGGCGTGAAGCTCGGCTAAGCGTCGGCACCGCCATTCGGGGCGATCCGGCCGGATCGTCCCGCTATTCTGCGTTTTTCCAGAAAATTTCTACATTTCCTCTGCGGCAGACCATTTATAATAATGGATGCGAGATGACTAAAACCTATCCCACTCAGGCTTGAAGCTGCCTTTGCGCTTACCATCGCGGCGCAACTTCAACGAGCAGGGGAAATATCTGGAGTATATTTATGCGTTGGCAAGGGCGTCGGGAAAGTGACAATGTTGAGGATCGTCGCGGGCAATCTTCAGGTTTGGGCGGCGGCGGCTTCCGCGTGCCGGTGCGCGGCAAGGGCGGCATCGTCATTCTGGTGGTGGTGCTGGTGGCCGGCTATTACGGCATCGATCTGTCGCCGCTATTGAACGGCGGTAACGTTGCGCCGCAGGGGCAACAACAGAGCGCCAACATCAGTCCGAAAGATGATGAGCTGGCCAAATTCACCTCGGTGGTGCTGGCCTCGACCGAGGACAACTGGAAAGAGATTTTCCAGCGCATGGGCAAAACCTATCAACCGCCGAAGCTGGTGATGTATCGCGGCGTGACGCGCACCAGCTGCGGCACCGGTCAGGCGGCAATGGGGCCGTTCTACTGCCCGGGTGACAGAACGGTGTATATCGATCTGTCTTTTTATCAGGACATGAAAACCAAGCTGGGCGCCGGCGGTGATTTCGCTCAGGCCTATGTGGTGGCGCATGAAGTCGGCCACCACGTGCAGAACCTGTTGGGCATCGAGCCCAAGGTGCGCCAGATGCAGCAGGGTGCCAGCCAGGCGGAAGTGAACCGTCTGTCGGTGAAAATGGAGCTGCAGGCGGACTGTTTCGCCGGGGTGTGGGGCAAATACGCCGAGAAGCAGCAGATGCTGGAAGAGGGCGATCTGCAGGCGGCGCTGAATGCCGCGCAGGCGATTGGCGACGATCGGTTGCAGCAGCAGAGTCAGGGCCGCGTTGTGCCGGACAGCTTCACTCACGGTACCTCGCAGCAGCGCTACACCTGGTTTAAGCAGGGCTTCGACAGCGGCGATCCCAATACCTGCAACACCTTTGCATCCCGTTAACGCCTCAAGTGCCGGAGCCTGACTCCGGCATTTTTTTCGGATTGAGATACAGCCTTATGTTACAGGCAGCGCAACAACTCATGCGGCGGCAGGGCATCCGGCGCCTGCTGGTGCTCAGCGGTGAACCCGGCTGGTGCCGCGAACAGGCGCAGCGGCTGGCGGCGACGCTGCCGGGCGACTGGCCGTGGGTGGGGGAAAACCCGCCGCCCGGCCTGACGGCGTTGGCGAGCGGCACGGTGCGCCAACTGCTGGGGCAGGAACGGCTGCACGCGGTATTCGACGCCGGCCAATCGCTGGACGTGGAGGCGTTGGCGGCGCTGTGCGGCGCACTGCGCGCCGGCAGCTGGCTGCTGCTGCTGACGCCGCCCTGGCGGCAATGGCCTCAGCTGCCGGACGGCGACAGCCTGCGCTGGAGCGATTGCCCACAGCCGATCACCACCCCGCATTTCATTCACCATCTGCAGCAGCACCTGGCCGACGACCGAGAAGTGACGATCTGGCGGCAGGATGAGCCTCTGACGCTCGCCGAGCTGCCGGAGCGCGAGGGTTGGCTGCCGCCGGATGGCCGGCCGACCGGGGAGCAACAGGCGATCTTGACGGCGCTGCTGCAGGCCGAATCCGGCGTGTGGGTGCTGACCGCCGCCCGCGGCCGCGGCAAATCGACGCTGGCCGGCATGCTGGTGGCGCAGTCGCCGCTGACCTGTTGGATCACAGGGCCGAGCCGCGCCGCCACGGAGGTGGCCGGGGAATGGGCGCAGGGGCGCGCGCAGTTTTGGGCGCCCGATGCCTTGCTGGCGCAGTGTCGGGAGGGGGACGTCGGCGCCGTGGGCTGGCTGCTGGTGGATGAAGCGGCGGCGATCCCCGCGCCGCTGTTGCAGCAGCTGATCGGTTATTTCCCGCGCGTGCTGCTGACCACTACGGTGCAGGGGTATGAGGGCACCGGCCGCGGTTTTCTGCTGAAGTTTTGCGCCGGGCTGCCGTCTTATCAGGCGTTGAGCCTGCAACAGCCGATGCGCTGGGCACAGGGCGATGCGCTGGAACGGGTCACGGACAATGCGCTGTTGTTCAATGAGCTGCCCGCCTGGCCGGCGGATGGCCAGGCGATCGATTACAGCCAGGCAGAGCAGCGTGAGCTGTGCGCCGATCCGCAGCGGCTGGCGCGTTTCTACGCCCTGCTGAGCAGCGCGCATTACCGCACCTCGCCGCTGGACTTGCGCAGGCTGATGGATGCGCCCGGCATGCACTACGGGCTGGCGCAGGCCGGGCCAGAGGTGGTCGGCGCCGTGTGGCTGGTGGACGAAGGCGGCTTGAGCACCGAGTTGGCGCACGATGTGTGGGCCGGCCGCCGTCGGCCGCGCGGCAACCTGGTGGCGCAGTCGCTGGCGGCGCACGGCGGCCAATGGTGGGCGCCGACGCTGCGTTCACGGCGCATTACCCGCATCGCGACGCTGCCGGCGCTGCGGCGGCAGGGTATCGCGCGTCAGCTGATCGAACGGCAACGCCGCCAGGCGCAGGGGCTGGATTTCCTGTCGGTCAGCTTCGGCTATACCGAGCCGCTGTGGCGCTTTTGGCAATCCTGCGGTTTCGAGCTGGTGCGCATCGGCAGCAAGCCGGAGGCCAGCAGCGGCTGCTATACCGCGATGGCTATTTTGCCCTTGAGCGAGCAAGGGGAGGCGCTGCGACACGCGGCGCACAAGCATCTGGCGCGCGACTGGCCCTGGCTGCGGCAGCGCATCGAGCTCGCGCTGGCGATCCCGGGCGACGACGGCGATACGTCGCTCGGCGAAGAGGACTGGCGTGAGCTGGCCGGGTTCGCTTTCGCCCACCGGCCGCTGGAGGCCAGCCTGGGGGCATTGCAGCGTTTGCTGTTGGCCAGCAATCTGCCGCTGCCCGCGCTGCGCGGCCATCTGCAGCGGCGGCAATCCCCGGCAGCCTGCGCGGAGCAGGCGGGCGTCAGCGGCCAGAAAGCCTTGCTGCGCCACTGGCGGCATGAAACGGCGCAGGCGCTGGAACAGCTGAATGCGCAGCATTGCCGCTACTGGCGCGACTGGGCGCAGTCGTTGCAATAAATTGAACAATTCGCTCAATAAAACCCGATTTTCCCGCTTTCTCAACGGCGTATAGTCACTGTCAGCGGTGCGGCGGCGACTGTCCTCGCACCAGGTTTGGTTACTATTAAGGAGTCATCGATGAAACATGAGCATTTCGTTGTCCAAAGCCCGGCGACCCCGGCGGCGCAGCTGATCTTGCTGTTTCACGGTGTCGGCGACAACCCGGTGGCGATGGGGGAGATCGGCAGCTACTTCGCCAAAGAGTTTCCTCAGGCGCAGGTGGTGAGCATCGGTGGCCCCGAAGCGTTTGGCAACGGCGCCGGGCGCCAGTGGTTTTCGGTGCAGGACGTGACCGAAGAGAACCGCGCGGCCCGTATTGCAGACGTGATGCCGCAGTTTGTGGCGGTGGTGCGCCATTGGCAGCAGCTGAGCGGCGTGGGCTATGCCGGCACGGCGCTGGTGGGGTTCTCGCAAGGGGCCATTATGGCGCTGGAAGCGTTGAAAGCGGAAACCCGGCTGGCCGGGCGCGTGGTGGCGTTCAGCGGGCGTTTCGCCCAGCTGCCTGAGCAGGCTTTCGGCGACAGCGTGGTGCATTTGATCCACGGTGAAGAGGACGCGGTGATCGCGGTGCAACACGCTCACGCGGCGGCGGAAGCGCTTCGGGCCGGCGGCGCCGATTTCACGCTGGACGTAGAGGAAAACGTCGGGCACGCGATCAACCAGGGCATGATGAACGCCGCGCTGGAAAGGCTGCATTATTATGTGCCGCAGCGCTACTGGGACGAAGCATTGTCCGGCAAGCGCGGCGAGCTGATCGCCTTTCGCTAAAAACTCAGGGCGCCGATAAGCGCCCTGGTGTCATTTCTTTTTCGGCCAGTCGTCTTCGTCATCCCACTGGGCATTATTGTCGCGGTGCGGCGGTATCTCCGGCTTGTTGGCCAGATAGCTTTTCACGTCGACGCGGCGCAGTTCCTTGATGCCGCTGACGACCATTCCCACCAGAACCAGCAGGATAATCCACCAGTAATCAGCTAACCATTGCATAGCTACTCCTTTACTTCACTGCGTATAAAACGCGAAAAAATCGAGGGCAGATGGCGTTCGAGCCATTCGGCACCGGCGACCTCCTTGTCTTGCCAGGCCGCCAGCAACAGCGCCGGGGTCAGCAAATGCTCGGCTTCTTGCGCCAGCGGCCGGTAGCTCAGATGCCACGGCTCTACCGCCACGCCACCGCTGTCTTCGGTAAAGGGGCGGTAGAAACCGAACTCGGCCATATGCGCCGTCAGCCACTGGTTGAGCGGCGCAAAGTAACCGCCTTCTTCATATTCCCACGGCTCCAGCTGCAGCTTTTTCCCTTCCGGCAGCAGCGACGGATCGTACACATCCAGATCGCTGCCCCAGTGATGGCGGCTGGCGCCCGGCAGGGCCGACCAGCGCAGGATCGCCTCACAGCGCTCGGCGGCGGGCAGCGGCGCGACGTCGATCGGGCGGCTGTCCTTATCTAATACTGGCCGCTGGCCGCAGAATTTGCCATTCCAGATCGCCAACTGCCGGTCGAAATCGCGGAAGGTGCTGGCGGGCTGGAGATCGAATCCCGCCTCACGCGCCGCTTGCTGCATCGCCAGGAAGGCGTTGACCGCCTGCGGCTGCAGCCGATGGTTCCCGCTCAGCGGCGCCAGGTGTTCGGTTGAGCGGCCGGTGAGCATCTCTGCGTTGATCATGCGACCAATTGCTCCATGATGCGTTGATACATGCGGCTCAGCAGCTGCAGATCTGCGGCGTTGACGCATTCGTTGACCTTGTGGATGGTGGCGTTGACCGGCCCCAGCTCCACCACCTGCGCGCCCATCTGCGCGATAAAGCGGCCGTCGGAGGTGCCGCCGGTGGTCAGCAACTGCGGCGTCAGTTCAGAATAGTGCTCGACGGCGTTGACCACCGCATCCACCAGCGCGCCGCGCGAGGTGAGGAACGGTTGGCCGGACAGCCGCCACTCGATGCTGTAGTTCAGCTGGTGGCGTTCAAGCAGCTCTTCCACGCGCTGCTTGATCATCGCATCGGTCAGCTCGGTGCTGAAACGGAAGTTGAACTGCACATAAAGATCGCCCGGGATCACGTTGTTGCTGCCGGTGCCGGCCTGCACGTTGGCGATCTGCATGCTGGTCGGCGGGAAGAACTCGTTGCCGCGATCCCATTCGATCGCCACCAGTTCATTCAGCGCCGGCATGGCGCGGTGCACCGGGTTGTCCGCCAGGTGCGGATAGGCGACGTGCCCCTGTACGCCGTGGATATGCAGGTTGGCGGTGATGGAGCCGCGTCGGCCGTTTTTCACCACGTCGCCGACGCGCTCGGTGCTGGACGGCTCGCCGACCAGGCAGTAATCCAGCCGCTCGTTGCGCGCCATCAGCGCTTCGACCACCTTAACCGTGCCGTGGGTGGCGCTGGCCTCTTCATCCGAGGTGATCAGAAATGCCAGGCGGCCCCGGTGATCCGGGTTGGCGGCGACAAATCGCTCGGCGGCCACCACCATTGCGGCCAATGAACCTTTCATGTCCGCCGCGCCGCGGCCATACAGCATGCCGTCGCGGATCGCCGGTTCAAACGGCGGGTTGTCCCAACGCTTTTCATCGCCGGTCGGCACCACGTCGGTGTGCCCGGCAAACGCCAGGGTTTGCCCTTCGCCGCGCCAGGCCCAGAAATTCTGGGTGTCTTCGAAGTCCATCGCTTCGACGGTGAAGCCGATTGCCTGCAGACGATCGATCATCAGCTGCTGGCAGCCTTCGTCATTCGGGCTGAGGGAAGGGCGCTTGATCAGCTGCTGGGCCAGTTCGATAACCGGGCAAGTCATACGGCGACCTCGGCGATAAATTGCTGGTAAGCGTCGGCGTTAAAACCGAGCAGGGCGCGGCCGTTGCCGTCGTTCAGCAGCGGGCGTTTAATGATTGCCGGCTGCGCCAGCATCAGCGCGATGGCGGCGTCGGCGTTATCGCAGGCGTTGCGCTGCGCTTCATCCAGCTTGCGCCAGGTGGTGCCGCGGGTATTGAGCAGCGGCTCCCAACCCAGTTGCGCGACGAAACCGCGCAGCTGCTGTTCGGTCAGGCCGTCGGCGCGGTAGTCGTGAAAATGATAGGCCACGCCCTGATCTTCCAGCCAGCGGCGGGCTTTCTTGATGGTGTCGCAGTTTTTGATGCCGTACATCGTCAGCGTTGTCTGTTGCGGTTTGTTTGCCATGGCGTAAAGCTACCTGTCTCGTCGAGTCGATACTGGGCGGCGGGCGCGGTCTTAGGCCTTCTCGCCGCCCGGCGATAGCAGAGATAATGCCAGTAAAGCGGCGGCGAGATCCAGACAACGATGCGCGCGAGATGCGATTGAGCACCAGGGAGAGAAGTTGGCAATGTGGTTGAACGGCAGACTTCGCCGACGGTGCTTGTAAAAGACGTCGGCGAACGCGTTCAGCCGCCAATGCGGATCTGGGCTCAGAGGAACTATTCTTTATTAATTTTTATATTTAAACGATCGGTTAAACACCGTACGCGGGTAATATGCAACAGCGGTTTTATTCTGCTGGCGCCAAGCTTTTTCATGATTCTCGATTTGTAATGATTGGCGGTTTTGTTTCTTATATTCATAGCGTTGCTGATATCGGTCAGCGATTTTCCCGTCGACCACTCCGACAGGAAAAGGGACTCGCGCCGGGAGAGCTGCGGCGGCTCGGTATAGTGACTGTAGCGCGTATATAAATCGCCGATCAGGTGGCTGAAACGGCTTAAAGATATAAGGTTTGATAATATAATGGTCTTATTGTCGACAATCACCATCTCATGCGGGCAGTCGGTAATAATGACTATTTTGTAGGTTTTGGGGTTGGCATATTCATCGCGGTAACGCGCTTCAAAATTGGCGAGGGTGACATCGATAAAACAGACCCTTCTGCGGTTAAAGTCGGCTGGCGTGTTTTTTTCTGACCATGTTTGATTTATCAGTTGTCTGATACCGATAATGGTATAGGTACATTCGCTGAAAATATCGATCTTCATATTATTATAATCCTTTATTTTTTATTCCCGGTGGCGACGGTTATCTTAAAGTATAAAAATAGAAATAATCGAAATAATTAAATGTTGAATTATTTACAATGATGAATCTCAACATTTACCTATACCGCTGGTTTAGTCAGTTTGTTTTTTATTTTATTGATAATCAATAGATAAATAGGAGTAATAAAAAGTGCCGCAAGAGGGGTAGAGGTTTTTAAATAGATGCCAGCTATCAATCAAGGAGAATTAAAAGGAAATATCATAGATTATTCCTATCGTAAATTAATATTCGATCGTTTTTACCGATCTTTTGGTTCGTGATAGCTTTGTAAGAGGTCTAATGACTAAGAAATATCTCTGACAGGAAGTTCAAACGTTTTCTCATTCATGGTTGTAGAGGTGAATAATAGTGAAAATAAAAAGTTAAAAGAGAGTGTGTATTTTTTCTGGGGCGTTTTGGCTAAGCGTTTTATCTGTCTCAAGCATATCGTCAGCTGTATTCTTCTGAGAAAAGTATTTTGATCAAGATGATCAGCGGATATAACCGCCGTTTTGCAACCGTTGCAGTGAGGCGCCGTCCGCATACACCATGCCGGTGGTCAAATCATGAAAGCCGTACTTTTTATAGAAGGCCAGTTTTTCCGGCACGGAATAGATGAAAATCTTGCCGAGCGGCGCCAAATCTTGCATCACCCGATCCATCAACCGGCGCCCCAGCCCTTGCCCCTGAAAGCGCGGATCGATCGCCACGTCGGCCAGATAAGCGACCGAGGTCAGGTCGCTGATGGCGTGCGCGGTGGCGATCAGCTCGTTGCCGATAAACCCCCAATAGCAAAACTGGCTGTGTTGGTAAACGCGCCGCAGGGTGTGCGGATCGCGCTTGCCCAGCCCGGCGGCCTCCAGCAATTCACACAGCCGCTGCCAGTCGATGGCGCGGCGGTTCGGGTCGGTGATAATTTCCATCGTTTTCCTCTAACCAATAAGACTGAGGTCGGCGGCATAGTGCCGAATGGCGCGCTGATACCCGCGGATGTCGGCGCTCCATTGTCGTATTTTTATACCTTTTACACGCTACCGCGGAGAAATTGATATCACAAGGGAATAGCAGCACTGAGTATTGATCAGATAAATACGAAAATGTGCGCTAAGCCCGGTTTCCGGGCCCGGCATCGTTCCCGTTTCCCTTCACATGGTCAAAAAACAGGCGTAGAATCCGCTTCGTCAAATAATTGAGGTTGTAAAGTATTATGGTTGATCGTGAATTAGGAAACTGGAAAGACTTCATTGATGAGATGTTGGGCAACTGACACAGCGTTGAAGCAGATGGCAAGGTTGAGTCATTGGAAAGTCACTGAAACACCTTGGGAACGAGATTATCGTTCGAAATAAAGCAGCATCGGTAACCCGACGCTGCTTTTTTTATGCCCAGGCTATCACTCCCCGGCGGCCGTCGTATTGCCTGCCGGATGCGCTTTGCCCGGGAAGCGGCGGCGCACCAGCACGAAGAACAGCGGCACGAAGAAAATCGCCAGCAGGGTGGCGGAGATCATGCCGCCCATCACCCCGGTGCCGACCGCATGCTGGCTGCCGGAACCGGCGCCGCTGCTGGTGGCCATCGGCAGCACGCCGAAGATGAACGCCAGCGAAGTCATCAGGATCGGCCGCAGACGCATGCGTGATGCGTCGAGCGTCGCGGACATCAGATCCTGCCCTTTGTGGTTCAGCTCGTTGGCGAATTCGACGATCAGAATGGCGTTTTTCGCCGACAGCCCAATGATGGTCAACAGGCCGACCTGGAAATAAACGTCGTTCTCCAGGCCGCGCAGCCAGGTGGCGGCGACCGCGCCGATCACCCCCAGCGGCACCACCAGCATCACCGAGAACGGTATCGACCAGCTTTCATACAGCGCCGCCAGGCACAGGAACACCACCAGCAGCGAGATGGCGTACAGCGCCGGCGCCTGCGAGCCGGACAAGCGTTCCTGGTAGGAGAGCGCCGTCCATTCCAGCCCGAAGCCGGTCGGTAACTGGCTGACCAGTTTTTCCATTTCCGCCATGGCGGTGCCGGTGCTGACGCCGTTGGCCGCCTCGCCGACGATTTCCAGCGCCGAGTTGCCGTTATAGCGTTCCAGCCGCGGCGAGCCGTATTCCCAGTGTGAACTGGCGAAGGCCGAGAACGGCACCATGCCGCCCGCGCTGTTGCGCACATACCATTTGTTGATGTCTTCCGGCAGCATGCGGAACGGCGCGGCGGCCTGCACGTAAACTCTCTTCACCCGGCCGCGATCGACGAAGTCGTTGACGTAGGTCGAACCCCAGGCGGTAGAGAGGGTATTGTTGATGTCGTCGATAGATACGCCCAGCGCCTGCGCCTTGCGCTGATCGATATCGATCTGCAGCTGCGGGCTGTCGTCCAGGCCGTTGTGGCGCACGCGCGACAGCAGCGGATTTTGCGCCGCCAGCTGTAACAGTTGGTCGCGAGCCGCCATCAGTTTGGCGTGCCCCAACCCGGCGTGATCTTCCAGTTCCATGTCGAAGCCGGAGGAGTTGCCGAGGCCGGTGATCGCCGGCGGGCTGCTGGCGATCACCCGCGCTTCGTTAATCTTGTTGAATGCCAGCGTGGCGCGATCGATGATGTCGAACGAGCTGTTGGCGCCCGAGGTGCGCAGATCCCAGTCTTTCAGCCGAACGAACAGACGCGCCACGTTTTGGCCGTTGCCCCCCGGCCCGGAGCCGATGATGGCGAACACCGACAACACGTCCTGTTTCTCTTCGGTGAGGAAATACTGCTCGACCTTTTCCACCACTTTAGAGGTTTGCTGCAGGGTCGAGCCCGCCGGCAGCTGTACCTGTACGGTGAAAATACCGCGGTCTTCCTGCGGCAGGAACGAGGTCGGCAGCTTGATGAACAGCAGCGCCATGCCGCCGAGCAACAGCAGATAAATCACCATGTAGCGGCCGCTGGCGTGCAGAATGCGCCCCACGCCGCGCTCATAGCGTTCGGCGTTGCGGTTGAACATGCGGTTGAACCAGCCGAAGAAGCCGCGCTTGCCGTGATGGTGCCCCTTGGCGATCGGTTTGAGCAGCGTGGCGCACAGGGCCGGGGTCAGGATCATCGCCACCAGCACCGACAACACCATGGCGGAAACGATGGTGATGGAGAACTGGCGATAGATGGCGCCGGTGGTGCCGCCGAAGAACGCCATCGGCACGAACACCGCCGACAGCACCAGGGCGATGCCGACCAGCGCGCTCTGAATTTGCCCCATGGATTTGCGCGTGGCTTCACGCGGCGGCAGGCCTTCTTCGCTCATCACGCGTTCGACGTTTTCCACCACCACGATGGCGTCGTCCACCAGCAGGCCGATCGCCAGCACCATGGCGAACATGGTAAGGGTATTGATGCTGAAGCCGCAGGCGGAAAGGATGGCGAAGGTGCCCAGCAGCACCACCGGCACGGCGATGGTGGGGATCAGCGTGGCGCGGAAGTTCTGCAGGAACAGATACATCACCAGGAACACCAGCAGGATGGCTTCCAGCAGCGTTTTCACCACGTCCTTGATCGAGGCTTTGACGAAGGGGGTGGTTTCATAGGCCACTTTGGCCTCCAGCCCGTGCGGGAAGTATTGCGACAGCTCGGCGATCTTGTCTTTCACCAACTGGTCGGTCTGCAGTTCGTTGGCGCCGGAGGCCAGCTTGATGTTCATGCCCGCGGCCTGCATGCCGTTGTAACGGCTGAGGTAGTTGTAGTTTTCGCCGCCCAGTTCGACGGTGGCAACGTTGCCCAGCGTCACCAGCGAACCGTCCTGATTGACCCGCAGGGTGATTTGGCGGAACTGTTCCGGCGTCTGGAGCTGCGACTGGGCGTTAATGGTGGCGTTCAGCGCCTGCTTATCGACCGATGGCGTGCCGCCCAACTGGCCGACCGCGACCTGGGCGTTCTGCGACTGAATGGCGCTGACCACATCCTGGGTGGTCAACTGGTAGCTGTTGAGCTTGTTGGGATCGAGCCAGATGCGCATGGCGTATTGCGAGCCATACACGTCCATGCTGCCGACCCCGTTGATGCGGCTGAGCGGATCCTGCAGGTTGGAGACGATGTAATCGGCGATGTCCTGCCTGTCCATGCTGCCATCAGTGGAGACGAACGCCACCATCATCAGCGTGGTGTCGCCGGATTTCGAGACCGTCACCCCCTGATTTTGCACCGCCTGCGGCAGGCGTTTGATCGCGGCCTGCAGCTGGTTTTGCACCTGCTGCATCGCCTCGTTGGGATCGGTACCGGCTTCGAACGTCAACGTCACGGTCGCCTGGCCGGTATTGGTGCTCTGCGACGACATGTACATCATGTTGTCGAGGCCGGTCATATTCTGTTCAATGATTTGGGTGACGGTGTTTTCCAGCGTTTGCGCCGAAGCACCTGGGTAAGTTGCGCTGATGCGCACGTTCGGCGGCGCCAAATTCGGGTATTGTTCTACCGGTAAAGAAAAAATCGCCAACGCCCCGGTCAGGCAAAGAATAATTGCCAGCACCCAGGCGAAAATCGGGCGATCAATAAAAAAATTGGCCATGCAGCGCGAACCTCGTTATGACTTGTTCTATCTTTAAAACGCATCGGAAATATGCATTTCAGCGGCAGGGAAGGATTCCGGCGCTATTGCACTTTACTCGGGATAGCCGAGGAAAGCGTGGAGAAAAAAAGGAGATAGTGTAAATAACGGTAGCGGAAAACGGCGTGGGCGTATCGGCGTCGGTAATTGTACGCTATTAAGACATTTTTATTACTATCAAAGGCCTTGCGCATTTTTTCGCCGCAGGGAATCGAAAAGTAAAAACTGGCCTCACCTTACAGCAGGAGCTTGGCATGGGAATTAACCCGGTATTTGCCCGTCGGCTTTATTTATGCTGGCTGATCAGCCACAGTGAGCGGCCCAATGTGCCGCGGTTGATGGCGCTGACCGGCTGGCCGCGCCGTACGTTGCAGGATGTGCTGAAGGCGCTGCCCGGCATGGGCGTCGAGCTGCAGTTCGTGCAGCAGGGCGTGCGCAACAACGACGGTTTCTATCAGTTGGAAAGCTGGGGGCCGTTCAACAAGAGCTGGGTACACCAGCATCATCAGGCGCTGCTCAGCGCCATCGAGTAAGCGGCCCCGGCGGATCGGCCGGGGCGGGGCGATCAGTGGCTTTTGTACTCCAGGTACATCACCGTCGCCGCCACGCGAGAACGCACGTCCAGCTTGCGCTGTATGTTACGGATGTGTACCTTCACGGTTTCTTCAGAGATATGCAACTGCGCCGCCACCTGCTTGTTGGACAGGCCGCGCGCCACCTCTTGCAGGACGTCCAGTTCGCGTTCGGTCAAGGCGGCGAAGGGATCGCGCTGCTCGCTGCGCGCCAGCAAATAGTCGGCCATCGCGTCGCTGATCACGTTCTGGCCCTCGGCGGCGGCGCTGATGTGCTCCAGCAGTTGTTCGGGTTCGCTGTCTTTCAGCAGATAGCCGTCGGCGCCGGCGTCGATCAGCGCATACAGATCGCTGCGCGCGTCGGAGACCGTCAGCACGATGATGCGCGCGTCCACGCCTTCGTCGCGCAGGGCCCGCAGCGTATCCAGCCCCGACATGCCCTTCATGTTCAGATCCAACAAGATCACGTCCGGAGCGTGCTGCAGCGCCAGCGCAACCGCCTCGCTGCCGTTGCCGGCCTCTGCCACCACGCCAAATCGCGCATCCAGTCCCAGCAGTTGTTTGATGCCGCGCCGCATCAACGGATGATCGTCAACGATCATGACTCGGTATTGCTTCATCACCATGAAATATGCTCCCTGTAGCAAGTAAAGCCACTCAAACGCGCCCGGAGGCGTGCTTCACAGTGGGACTGTCTCTTCAAAAATAGCGGCATTCTGCACCGCAAACCTCTCCGGGCGGCCTTCAGGCCGGCGGCAACCGTAACGCAGAGTGAACAGCCGCAAGGTCAGGGCGAGAATGTCAGGCAGACCGCCGTGCCGCCGCCGCTTCTGCGCCGGATGCGCAGCGTTCCTCCCAGTCGCGCCGCGCGTTCGCTCATGATGGTCAAGCCGTAATGCCCTTCCGGTTCTTCCAGACTGGCGATGCCGCAACCGTCGTCGGTAATGCTGAATACGTTGTCGCCTGCGGCGTTGACCTCGCAACATACCGCGATCTCGTTCGCTCCGGCGTGCTTGACGGCATTGAGCACCGCCTCGCGCACGATCTGCAGCGCGTGCACCTGCTGCTGGGCGTTGAGCGCCTGCGAGGGCAGCCGACAGTGTAACTGAATCCGCGCGGGGGTTAGCGCCTTTAATGGCTGCAACAGTTGCTCCAGCGCGGCATTCAGATCCGCCTCCTGAATGTTGAGGCGGAAGGTGGCCAGCAATTCTCTCAGCTGGCGATAGGCATCGGCCAGCGTGCGCTCGAAATCGTCGATAATCGCCTGCGCCGCCGGATCGTCGGCGGCGCGCCGGAGCAGCGTCAGCTGGATGCGCAGGAACGACAGCGTCTGCGCCAGCGAATCGTGCAGCTCGCGTGCGATGGTTCCACGCTCTTCCATCAACAGCAGATATTGGTGCTGCTTTTGCGCCCGGTTGAAGTAGACGCCGCGCCCCAGCATGTTGGCCAGGCTCTGCATCAGGTGAGGATGCGGCGGCTGCGCTTCGGGCTGCCATCGCAACTCGCCCAGCAGTTTATCGCCTTGGGTGATCGGCAGCGCGCTCCAGGTTTGCGCCGGCGCCGGCTCTCCTTCGTTCAGTTGCCACTGGCCATGATCGTCCGCCACGTTCAACCGGATGCAGCGCAGTCGTTCGCTTTGGCGCACGATGCGCAGCGCATTTTCGAACGCCTGCTGATCGATCTGACGCACGCTCAGCGCCTGCGAGCAGCGATAGAGCACCTCCAGCGTGTCGTTGGCCTGCTGCAGGCGCTGGGTCTTTTCCTGCACTTTCAGCTCCAGCGACTGATAGAGGCGGGCCAGCTCGTCAGACATGGCGCTGAAGGTTTGCGACAGCACGCCGAGCTCGTTCGGCAGCGCCACGTCCAGCTGCGGATGGCGAAAGTCGCGCTGTTGCACGCGCTGGCTGGCGTCGACCAGATGCTGCAGCGGCGTGACCACCTGGCGGCGCATAAAGCGGATGCAGAACAGCACCAGACCGATGATGGCGGCGTAGCCCAGTACGCTGACGGCGGCCACCAGGGTGAGTTTCAACTCGGAATAGCGCTGCAGAGCGGAAACGAAATGATCGACGCGGTTGACGTAGCCGGCGACCTCAGCCCGGTAGGCGGCCGCCTGCCCGTCGCGGATCTGCCGCTCCATCGTTTGCCATGTTCGTTGCAGCGCCAGATAGTGGTTGCGCACCTCGGCCGGGACGTAAAAGCGCGCCAGCTTTTGCAGCGCGGGCGCCTGCAAAGATTGCCGATACTGCTGCAGGTGCAGCTCCAGCTCCGGGCTCTGCCGCTCGAGATCGAAGGCCAAGCGGTAGCTTTGCATGCGCAGCGAACCGGCAATGTTGATCGCCTCGGCATCGCTCTGGCTGCCGGCGACGGTCGTCAACGCCAACCCGGTGGCGAGCACCGACAGTATCACGATGCCGAACAGCGCTCTGGCCAGGCTGCCGGTCACGGAACGTTTAACAAGCAATCACGGAATCCTTTTCTCTCAGGTGAGGCGCTTCGCCAGTTTCATTCGAAAGCAAAACTATAACTTTTGCAACTAAATTGCACCGCGATTTGTATCAAGTTGTCAACAAAACGGGAACAATTGTCGTTGTGTAATCAAATGAATAGCGAAATGCCCGCCGATGTTCAGCGGCGGGCCGGTTTTCTCTGAAGATTTGCCTTTAGCGCGGATGAAATCAGGCAGAAGGCCCCCTGTTTCTGGGGGCGCTTTATTGCCGCGCTTCAGGGCGTCGGCAGATTCATCGCGGCCACCTGCTTCGCTGCGTGGTCGCTGAAGCGCAGCCCCCAGCGGGTGAAGTACTCGCGCAGATCCTGCCCCGCCTCCCGGCTGTAGACGACCACGCTGAAGTCGATGACCTTCTGCGGCGTGCCGAAAACGTATTTATATTTATCCTGCATGGTGTTACCCGGCGCCGCGAAAGTCTGCTTCAGCCGTTCCTGATTAATCCGCGGGAAGAAGGATTCATCATAAGCGTGCAACAGATGGGTAAAAAACCCCAGCGCGACATCATGCTGCTTCTTCGGGAATTCGTCATAGCGCACTTCTGATGCGAGGAACTTACGCACCGCATCCCGATCCCACTCCTTGTCGGCGCCCAGTTTGCAGGTTGGGCCATACTCGAAATCGTTGCGTTCCGACAACAGGCGGCAAGCCAGTACCGAATAACGGTTGACCTGCACTTCGGGGAATACGTTGTATTCCCACTGCGGTTCGTTCTCATGCCCCAGTTCGTGCCAGAGTCCCCAGTGGGCGGCGTTGGCGCGGGTGGTCTTGTCGGTGAAGAAACCGACGTTGACCGCGCCCTCGCGGTATTCGGCGCTGCAGCATTTGCTGTAGTTGAGGAACAGGGAACCCTGTGATGCCGTGAACATCTCGTGGGTGCCGTCCATGCCGTTCACCGCTTCATACAGCGCGGCGATGCTGAGGCTTTCCCCCAGCGATTTATTGATGATCTCCTGCGTTTTGTCGGTGATTTTCTTCGGTACGAAGTGGTTGGATTTACCGTCATACAACACGGCGCCGCCCAGGATGCCGGCGCCGGCCTTCTGTTGCTCCCAGTCGCCTTGCGTATTCTGACCGAGAATGTGCAGGTTGCTGTCGCCACCGCCGCTCACCTCTAACCGGACAAATTCGCCGTTTTGCTGTTTTTGCGGATGGCTGCAGCCTAACGCCAGGACGCCGGTTTGCGCGAAGGTATAAGTGGTCTCCTTGTTGGCATCAAGCTTTCGTTTGTTCGAGTAGATGTTGTCAACGTTATCGAAACGGGCGCTGGTCGCCGCAAAACATGAGCTGCCTGCCGGAATAGTTCCGGCCTTTATCGTGACGCTGTCGCCCTGATTCCCCAGCGTGCGGGTGTAGAAGAAAATTCCGCGCGCCATGCTGCCATACAAGGAGTTGTACCAACTGGCGGCGTGAACGATCGGCAGCCGGTAGACATTTGGCGTGTCTGACGGGTACATCTGCATGGTGCGTTTGAGCCAATACAGCGGCGTGCGGGCATCTTGCGAGTCCGCCAGCGCCTGTTCGGCGTCCTGATTCAGCGCATTCAGGCTGGTGCCGATGTAACGCAGCGCATCGTTGAATCCCTCCTGCTCGGCATAGGCTTGCCACCAGGGAGTCTCCTGGGCGGCACACTGGCCGAGGTTTTGCCAGGGTTCGCCGACCCAACCGGCTACGCCGGGGATATGGTGTTTTTCTGCCCACCATTTATTGGCGAACAGCGTATTGTCCTTTATGACCTGCGTGCCTTTGATGGCGTAGGTTTTAGCCGCCCATTCCGGCACGTTGGCGCAGTCCGCCGCCTGAGCGCCGGCGCTGGCCATCAATAAAAGGCTTAATGGTAACAAGCAGCGATGAGTCAGTTTCACGTTGGTTTTCCCTAAAGAGGCGTTGAAAAATAAAATAGGCGCGTGTTATTAGGATGATGTGGCGCTATCCCTTATGGTTTTTTTTCAGGGTTTCCGCTACTTAGATGTGCTTACTTTAAGATGATTTCAGGTCGGGCCGCCGCCGGGACCGATGATGTTTTGTTGCAAATCGTCTGCCGCGGCGCGGCGTAATCGCGGTATGATCTTCAGGTTGCAACTCAAGGAAAAAGGGTCATGTCGTCGAAAATTGAGAATGTGAAGAAAGAGCTGCTGTCGGACAACTGGTATGTGCTGCATAAGTACACGTTCGATCTGAAACGCAAAAACGGCGGTTCGGTGCAACAGATGCGCGAGGTCTACGATCGCGGCAACGGCGCCACCATTTTGCTGTACAACCGCGCCAAGGGCACGGTGGTGCTGACCAACCAGTTCCGCATGCCGACCTATGTCAACGGCAACGAGAGCGGCATGCTGCTCGAGGCCTGCGCCGGCCTGCTGGACGCCGATTCTCCGGAGCAGTGCGCGCGCCGCGAAGCGGTGGAAGAGACCGGTTTTCAGGTGGGCGAGGTCAAGAAAATCTTCGAAGCCTACATGTCGCCGGGCGGCGTGACCGAGATCGTGCACTTCTTTATCGCCGAATACCATGACGATGAGCGGCGCGCGGCCGGCGGCGGCATTGAAGATGAAGATATTGAAGTGATCGAACTGCCGTTCAGCGAAGCGGTGGCGATGATCGCCGACGGCCGCATTAAAGACGGCAAGACCATCATGCTGCTGCAGTATTTGCAGATCCATCGGGTGATGGCATAAAAAAAGCCGGTCACGATGACCGGCTTTCTTATTGGCTGGCGCCAGGCCGCTTACTTCAGCAGCGCCTGCGCCTTGGCCACCACGTTGTCCACGGTGAAGCCGAACTCGGCGAACAGCTGCTCCGCCGGCGCCGACTCACCGAAGGTGGTCATGCCCACGATGGCGCCGTTCAGCCCCACGTACTTGTACCAGTAGTCCGCGATACCCGCTTCCACCGCCACGCGCGCCGTCACCGCCGCCGGCAGCACTGATTCGCGGTACGCCGCATCCTGCTTGTCGAACGCGTCGGTCGACGGCATCGACACCACGCGCACCTTGCGGCCCGCCGCGGTCAGCTTGTCCGCCGCTTCCACCGTGATGCCCACTTCGGAGCCGGTGGCAATCAGGATGACGTCCGGCGTGCCCGCGCAGTCTTTCAGCACGTAGCCGCCGCGGTACACGTTCGCCAGCTGCTCTGCGGTGCGCGGCTGCTGGGTCAGGTTCTGACGCGAGAACACCAGCGTGGTCGGGCCGTCGTTGCGCTCGATGCCGTACTGCCACGCCACCGCCGATTCCACCTGGTCACACGGGCGCCAGGTGCTCATGTTCGGGGTCACGCGCAGGCTTGCCAACTGCTCCACCGGCTGGTGGGTCGGGCCGTCTTCGCCCAGACCGATGGAGTCGTGGGTGTAGACGAACACGTTGCGCAGCTTCATCAGCGCCGCCATGCGCACCGCGTTGCGGGCGTATTCCACGAACATCAGGAAAGTCGCCGAGTACGGCAGGAAGCCGCCGTGCAGCGCGATGCCGTTGGTGATGGCGGTCATGCCGAACTCGCGCACGCCGTAATGAATGTAGTTGCCCGCCGGGTCAACGTTCAGCGCTTTCGAGCCTGACCACATGGTCAGGTTGCTCGGCGCCAGGTCGGCAGAGCCGCCCAGGAACTCCGGCAGCACCTTGCCGAACGCTTCCAGCGCGTTCTGCGACGCCTTGCGGCTGGCGATGTTGGCCGGGTTGGCCTGCAGTTTTTCAATGAACGCCTTGGCGTCGGCTTTCCAGTCGGCCGGCAGCTCGCCGTTCATGCGGCGCTTGAACTCGGCGGCCAGCTCCGGGAAGGCCCTGGCGTAGGCGGCGAATTTGTCGTTCCAGGCCGCTTCTTTGGCCTGACCGGCTTCCTTGGCGTCCCACTGGGCGTAGATGTCCTGCGGGATTTCAAAGGCGGCGTATTTCCAGCCAAGCCGCTCGCGGGTGGCGGCCACTTCGGCGGCGCCCAGCGCGGCGCCGTGCACGTCATGGGTGCCGGCCTTGTTCGGCGAACCGAAGCCGATAACGGTCTTGCACATCAGCAGCGACGGCTTGTCGGTCACCTTGCGGGCTTCTTCAATCGCGGCCTTGATGGCGTCCGGGTTGTGGCCGTCGACGTTGCGCACCACGTGCCAGCCGTAGGCTTCGAAGCGCAGGGCGGTGTCGTCGGTGAACCAGCCGTCGACGTGGCCGTCGATGGAGATGCCGTTGTCATCGTAGAAAGCGGTCAGCTTGCCGAGCTTGAGGGTACCGGCCAGAGAGCAGACTTCGTGCGAGATGCCTTCCATCATGCAGCCATCGCCCATGAAGGCGTAGGTGTGGTGGTCTACGATGTCGTGGCCCGGGCGGTTGAACTGCGCCGCCAGGGTGCGTTCGGCGATGGCGAAGCCGACGGCGTTGGCGATGCCCTGACCCAGCGGGCCGGTGGTGGTCTCAACGCCCGGGGTGTAGCCGTACTCCGGGTGCCCTGGGGTTTTGGAATGCAGCTGACGGAAGTTTTCCAGCTCGCGCATCGGCAGGTCGTAGCCGGTGAGGTGCAGGAGGCTGTAAATCAACATGGAGCCGTGGCCGTTGGAGAGCACGAAACGGTCGCGGTCAGCCCAGTGCGGGTTAGTCGGGTTGTGGTTGAGGTAGTCACGCCACAGGACTTCGGCGATGTCCGCCATGCCCATAGGGGCACCGGGGTGGCCGGAATTGGCTTTTTGTACGGCGTCCATGCTGAGTGCGCGGATGGCGTTGGCAAGCTCTTTACGAGAAGACATAACGAAACTCCAGTGCGGTTACAGTTGAGCGGCCAACATGTCTTCCAGCTTCTGCTGGTCGACGGCGAACAGGCGAATGCCTTCGGCGAGTTTTTCCACCGCCATGGCGTCCTGGTTGTGCAGCCAGCGGAACTCCGCTTCGGCCAGCGGGGCCGGTTGGTGGAAGCCCTCGGTGGACGGGGTCAGCTTGCGCTCGACCGGCCGGTCACTGTTTTTCAGCTGTTCCAAAAGGTTCGGCGCGATGGTCAGGCGATCGCAGCCGGCCAGCGCCAGGATCTGCTCAACCTTGCGGAAGCTGGCGCCCATGATCACCGTCTGGTAACGATGACGCTTGTAGTATTCATAGATGGTGCGCACCGATTTCACGCCCGGATCCTGCTCGGCATCGTAGTCGGCGGCAGGCTGTTTGGCCTGATACCAGTCATAGATGCGGCCGACGAACGGCGAGATCAGATACACGCCGGCTTCGGCGCAGGCGCGGGCCTGGGCGAAGGAGAACAGCAGCGTCAGGTTGGTGTTGATGCCTTCTTTTTCCAGCTCCTCGGCGGCTTTGATGCCTTCCCAGGTGGAAGCCAGTTTGATCAGGATGCGCGATTTGTCGATGCCCTGTTCTTGATACATGGCGATCAGCTTGCGCGCTTTGGCGACGCACATGCCGCGATCGAACGACAGGCGGGCGTCCACTTCGGTGGAGATGCGGCCCGGCACGCTTTTGAGGATCTCGACGCCGATATTGACCGCCAGCTTATCGCTGGCGTTGATCAGCTGGGTTTCCTTGCTGCCGCCCTGGCGGCGGGCATAGTCCAGCGCTTCGACGATCAGCGCCTTGTACTGCGGCAGCGCGGCGGCTTTCAGGATCAGCGAAGGGTTGGTGGTAGCGTCCTGGGGTTCGAACTGGCGGATGGATTCGATATCGCCGCTGTCGGCGACCACCGTGGTCAGCTGCTTGAGTGCGTCTAATTGATTCATTGATAAGCTCCTTGACCAAGCTCAACGTAGGGAAATGAGAACCTTTTTCATCATAGGGGGAACACACTGCATCATCGGGTCGGGAATGAAAATGCGCTTTTTCTGATTGTTGCGATGGATAATAACAATGAATGCCGAGTAAACCCAGGCGGGGCGCGGTTTACGGCGGGGGAGGCGAGGGGGGCGGTGGCGCGAGAGCCAAAAAAAGAAGGGTTCAGCGCCAGGCTGAACCCTCAAAGATGGCCTCATTTGGCCGATTATTTGCTCAGGTTGACGTCGATCGCCTGATAGAAGGCGTTGGCGGTGTCGGCTACATCCCACACGGCAAGGATCACGTGCGAACCGCTGCGATCTGCCGGTATATTGCACTGGTGGGTAACCTGTGCGGCAGGGATGGCGCCGCCGTCGTTGAACTGGCAGAACGGCGTCAGATCAAAGGAGGCGCGGGTCAGCGGCTGCGAAGCGTCCCAGTTCGGCTTGGTGATGAAATAGCGCCAGCTGGTGGTGCTGTGACGCGCGGTCAGCTTCCAGGTAAAGGAGTTCGGGCCGGTTTTCAGGTTGAGCTTGTTCCAGCGCGTCGGCGTTTGCTGATCCAGTTCGAAGAAGGTGGACTTGTCGGCGCTGGCGATGTGGCCGTCAGCCGGGCCGGCCTGCGGGAAACCTTTCAGGCCTTCGACGCTCTGCGGTTCATACTGCACGCTGCCGCACTGGGTGTTGAGCTGCAGTTTGCACTGATAGGCGCGGCTGGCCGGCGATTCGACATAACCGTGAGCATTCGCCTGTTGCGAAACGCCGAACATGGCTGCGCTCAGCAGGCCCAGAGAGAATAGGGTACGGGAAGTTTTGTTCATAAGTCACTCCTGACTGAAATTATGTTGTAAGTTGAGCGTATTTCACCGACAAAATGAGAGGCTAATAACGTAATTGGAAATAACCCTTCTTGTCGGCTTGTTTTATTTTTATCATTCTGGTCGTGCGGCAGAGCGGAATGTTTTAACGGCTATTAACGAAAATTATTATGATGACGATCTTTGATCGTTAGGCTGAATTTATTTAACTGTCACAATGCAAAAATAGAGCGCTATGATGAATTTTATATCAGGTCGTGATGAATAGTATTTAAGATAGCGCTCTCATTTATGAAGTATATTGCTTGTTGCCTTGAGTATCCTTGTTCGATTTGATCGATTTTTGTGCGCCACCACCTTGGGAATTTAGTGTCATTTTTCTTGTTTTATTTTAAAGAGGAATTTGTATGACTAGATTATCCCTGGACGCGATTAAAATAATCAGCACCATTAAGAGCACCGGCTCTTTCTCTATGGCGGCGGAGGCGCTGCATAAAACGCCTTCGGCAATCTCTTATCGGGTTTCCAATATTGAAAGCAAACTCTGCGTGAAACTTTTTCATCGCAATGGCCCCATGATTACCCTGACGGATGAAGGGGAATTTCTCCTGCAGGAGGGCAGCTGGATATTAAATGCGGTGCAGGATCTGGAAAGCCGGGTAAGAAACATCCCCAAGCTGGACAATAATATCCGCCTGGCGGTGGACACCTTCTTCCCGTTGGAAACCCTGACACAGGATATCCGCGACTATATTCAGCATTGCCCGAACGCCAATATCTCGGTGCAGCGGGAAGCGCTGAACGGCACCTGGGATGCGCTGAAGAACAACCGGGCGGATCTGATCATCGCCATCGGCCAAATCCCCGACAGCGTACAGGCCAAAACCCTGATGCTTGGCAAGCTCAACTTTGTGCTGTGCGTGTCGCCCTCGCATCCGTTCGCGGCGCAGAAAAAGCCGGTGTGCAAGAAGCAGCGCTTGAACGACATCGTGGTTGCGATCGCCGACAGCAGCCATGAACTGCCCAAACGCAATCACGGCACGTTGCCTTTGCAGCGCCAACTGGTGGTGTGCGACGTGGAAAGCAACCTGGCGCTGCTCAAACGCGGCATCGGCCACGCTTTTCTGCCGCCGTCGCTGATCGAAAAGGAACTGGCCAGCGGCGAACTGGTGACGGTGCCGGTGGAGATGCAAAAGGGCGACGAAATGATTTGGCTGGCGTGGCATCCGGCCAGCAAGGGCGCCGGGTTTAACTGGTGGCATGAGCGGCTGACGCGCAAAAGCGATGTTTACAGCCTGATGGGCCGCGAAGTGGTGCGGGATGGCGGCTATCCTTGGTGCCACAACTGAAGGAATAGAGACGAAGGGACGCGAAAATCAAACGGTTAACTCAATGAAAACCCCGCAGCGCTCGGCTACGGGGTTTTTTTATGGTTTACGCTACGCGGCCCACCTTCAGCCAGGCGCTGTCGGAACCGGGCGCCGAGGTGATGTAACCCCATTTGGTCTGCCAGACGTAACCCTGATAGGACACCAGCGCGCCCTGCGCGTAAGTGGTGCCCGGCACGTAGGCCGGCGCGGTCATGATCGGCAGGTTGCCGGGGCCGACGCCGGTGTAACGCAGGCCGGTGCCCATATCCAGCTGGCTGTCGTCGTAGTCCGCGGCGTTGAAATAGCGATCCAGCGCGGCCAGCAGATCGCCGTTGCGGTTGTCTTGCCCCAGATGCCAGAACATCACGCCGCCCAGCTGCTGCTGCTTGATGTACTTCGCTTTGTATTTGAAGCTTTCGGCATCGTCATAGGTGACGAACAGCCCGTTCTGCGCATGATACAGGTAAGGGGTTTTGGTCTTGTCGTTCCACAACCGCTGATAGCCGTAGTTGCCCTGCAGCATCTGCTCCAGCTGGCGATAGGAGGCGATGCGCGGATCCTTGTCGCGCACGCACTCTTCGCAGCCCACCAGCCAGTAATCGGTGCCCGGATACGGATCTTCGCCCGGCGTGCTGTGGCTGCTGTACTGGCCGCCGTTGCTGCCGCTGACGCCCTTGAAGGCGCGGCCGTAGAAGGGGACGCCCATCACGATCTTGGCGCTTGGCACGCCTTCCATCATCAGGTGTTGCTGCACCGCGGCGTCGACCGTCAGGCTGAACGGGCTGGGGAAGGCGCGGGTCAGCTCTTCCCAGCTCCAGCCCAGATTGGCTTCGCGCAGCGCGTTGTAGAAGGTCGGCCCGGCCGCGTCGCCGAACAGCGCCGCCTGGTGGTTGGTGATCTTCTCCCAGGGGCCGGCCAGATCGTAGGTCATCAGGTTGATGTAATCGAGCGGCGCGACGATCTGCGCCAGCTTGCTGTAATAGCGCGACAGGAAGAAGGCGCCGCCGGCGCCGGCGATAGTCAACTGATACGGCAGCGCCTGGCGGCCGTCGGCGACGGTTTGCTGATTCAGCAGGGTGCGGATCTCTTGCAGCGCGGCGATGAAACCGTCCACTTCTGATGCTTGCGGGTACTCCCAGTCGATATCCACGCCGTCGAAGCCGTAATCCTTCATGATGCGCACGCAGGATTGGGCAAACTTGGTGCGCGAGGCCGGGGTTTTCACCGCGTTGACGTAGTTGGCGTGCGACACGCCCAGATCGTTGGAGTAGTACCAACCGCCGATGGAGAACATGATGCGCAGGCTGGGATTGTGCGCCTTGAGCGCGGTCAGGCGGTTGACCACATCGCGCGCCTTGGCATCGTTGGTGGCCGGATCCCAGGCGCATTCCAGGTTGCTGTTGATATCCAGGAACGAGAAGTTGATGTGCGTCAGCTGTTTGGCTTTGGCCGGCGTGATGTTGGAAACCGGGAACGGCACGACGGACGTATCGGACTCGGTGTAATTATTGATTTGGTTGGTCGGAATAAAATAATACCCAATAACGGCTTTGCGTGTGGACATGGTATTTCTCCAGAGTGGATGTTTTTAAAATGGGACATATTTCCCGCAGCCATTAATGTTTATTTTTCGTGAAAACGAAAGTCGAAATAAATCACGATAACAATGAAATTTTATTCATTGCCGTCAACATTGGCGCTTATGCGTTGTGCCAGCGCTCAGCATGAATGAATTCGACCATAGGGCCTGTATTTATTCATTTGCTTTGTAATAGCATCCTTAACTAGATTCTGATTATCCGATGTCCCACCGGCCGTGATTGGCATTTAATTAAAAATAAAAAAGGAGATGAGCTATGTCCAGCATAGAGCCTGACGCTGTTGGCTTAATAGTCCAGCGAGTATGTGAATATCTTCAGCCGGTATTAAACGCCATTTTGGCCGGCGTCATGGCGCTATTGCACGGCGCTTACCGCAACGTGGGCATTCGGCGCCGTTTATTGAATGCGGCGATGTGCGCGTTATTGGCCTGGACGGTGCGCGATGCGCTGGCGCTGATGGGCCTGGAATTAAAGTGGGCGAATTTGGCCAGCGTACTGATTGGCTTTATGGGGGCAGATTACATCAACGCCTTAATTAAAAAGTTCATCGGCAAAAAGACGGGGTTTAAAAATGTTAAATGACATCGAAGAGATTCGTTTTACCGCCCGCAGCGAAGAGAACCTGCGCGGCGTGCACCCGGATCTGGTGCGCGTTATTCGTCTGGCGCTGCGTTATTCGCTGGTGCCGTTTTCCGTCAGCGAGGGGCTGCGCAGCATGGCGCGCCAACGGGAAATGGTGCGCGCCGGCAGCAGCCAAACGCTGCGCAGCCGCCATCTGACCGGCCACGCGGTGGACGTGGTGGCGATGCCGGCGGGTGTGGTCTCCTGGGAGTGGGATTACTACGCGCAGATTGCGGTGGCGGTGCGGCGCGCGGCGCGTGAATGCGGGGTCAACGTCGAATGGGGCGGCGAGTGGAAAACCCTCAAGGATGGCCCGCACTTCCAGTTGGCGTTCCGGGACTATCCGGCATGAGCGGCTGGTTGCAAAAACTGATGCAGGGCGGGTTGCTGCTGCTGTTGCTGGCGGCCATCTGCCTCGGCGGCTACAGCTCGCTGCTGTCGCACCAGTTGGCGTCCGCGCGCCAACAGGCGGCGGAGCTACAGAAAAGCCTGGCGCAGCAGGCCGGGCTGATCGCCACCCTGCAGACCCAGGATGCGCAAAACCGCGCGCTGATGGCGGCGCAGCAGCGGCAGGAACGGCAGCTGCGCCAACAACACGAGGCTTATCAGAGGAAATACCGTGAAGCGATTAAAAACGATCCCTGCGCCGCTCAGCCTCTGCCTGGCGCTGTGCTTGAGCTCCTGCGCCCGGCCGCCGGCGCCGCAGGCCGTGCCGCTGTTGCCCCCTGAATCGGTGTTCGCGCCCTGTGAGCAACCGCGGCTTCAAGGGGGGACCTGGGGCGATGCGGTAAGCTATACCCTGGCGTTACAAACCTCGTTACACATTTGCGCCGGCCAGGTGGAGACGCTCAACGCCTGGCGCGCCACGCTGCCGCCACGCTGACGGCGGCGCTTCTTCGACTCGTCTCGCGATCCTTTTTTTACTTTTAAAACGGTCTTTCGGCCAAGGTTATGGCGCGCTTCAAAGTTTGTGATGTTTCTCTCACTATACTTCAAGGCTGCGCCCTGTCATTGTACTTGGGCGCCACGGCCCACGGCAGGGCGCAGCCTCAAAGCCTTACCTCAACATAAAAGCAAAAAACAAAGGAATCCATAATGGACGAACAGCTCAAACAGAGTGCCCTTGATTTCCATCAGTTTCCTGTCCCAGGGAAGATCCAGGTTTCCCCCACCAAACCGTTGGCGACCCAGCGCGATCTGGCGTTGGCCTATTCGCCGGGCGTCGCCGCGCCTTGCCTCGAGATCGCCGAAGATCCGCTGGCGGCCTACAAATACACCGCGCGCGGCAATCTGGTGGCGGTGATTTCCAACGGCACGGCGGTACTGGGTCTGGGCAATATCGGCGCGTTGGCCGGTAAGCCGGTGATGGAAGGCAAGGGCGTTTTGTTCAAGAAGTTTTCCGGTATCGATGTGTTTGATATCGAAGTGGATGAGCATAACCCTGACAAATTAATCGACATTATCGCCGCGCTGGAACCGACCTTCGGCGGCATCAACCTGGAAGACATTAAGGCGCCGGAGTGTTTCTATATCGAACAGAAACTGCGCGAGCGCATGAAGATCCCGGTGTTCCACGACGACCAGCACGGCACGGCGATCATTACCACTGCGGCGGTGCTCAACGGCCTGCGCGTGGTGAAGAAGAATATCTCCGACGTACGCCTGGTGGTGTCCGGCGCCGGCGCGGCCTCCATCGCCTGCCTGAACCTGCTGGTGGCGCTGGGGCTGCGGCAACAGAACATCACCGTTTGCGACTCCAAGGGCGTCATCTATAAAGGCCGCGACGCCAATATGGAGCAGACCAAAGCCGCCTACGCCATCGAGGATAACGGCCAGCGCACGCTGGGCGACGCCATCCCGAACGCCGACATCTTCCTCGGCTGCTCCGGCCCGGGCGTCTTGACGCAGGATATGGTGAAAACCATGGCGCGCGATCCGCTGATCATGGCGCTGGCCAACCCGGAACCGGAAATTCTGCCGCCGCTGGCCAAAGCGGTGCGCCCGGACGCCATCATCTGTACCGGCCGTTCCGATTACCCGAACCAGGTGAACAACGTCCTGTGCTTCCCGTTCATCTTCCGCGGCGCGCTGGACGTGGGCGCGACCACCATCAACGAAGAGATGAAGCTGGCCTGCGTGCACGCCATCGCCGATCTGGCGCTGGCGGAGCAGAGCGACGTGGTGGCTTCCGCCTATGACGATCAGGATCTCTCCTTCGGGCCGGAATACATCATCCCGAAACCGTTCGATCCGCGCCTGATCGTCAAGATCGCGCCGGCGGTAGCCAAGGCGGCGATGGACTCCGGCGTGGCGACGCGCCCGATCGAAGACTTCGACGCTTACGTCGAGAAGCTGGCGGAGTTCGTCTACAAAACCAACCTGTTCATGAAGCCGATCTTCTCGCAGGCGCGCAAAGAGGTGAAGCGGGTGGTGCTGGCGGAAGGCGAGGAAGAGCGCGTGCTGCACGCCACGCAGGAACTGGTGTCACAGGGGCTGGCCTTCCCGATCCTGGTCGGCCGCCCGAGCGTGATCGAGATGCGTCTGAAAAAGCTGGGTCTGCAGCTGACGCCGGGCAAGGATTTCGAAGTGGTAAACAACGAGTCGGATCCGCGCTTTAACGAATACTGGGGCGAGTACTACCAGATCATGAAACGCCGCGGCGTCTCGCAGGAACAGGCGCGCCGCGCGGTGATCGGCAACCCGACGCTGATCGCCGCCATCATGCTGCACCGCGGCGAAGCGGACGCGATGATCTGCGGCACCATCGGCAGCTACCACGAGCATTACGACGTGGTGAAGAACGTGTTCGGCTTCCGTGAAGGCGCGCACGTCGCCGGCGCGATGAACGCGCTGCTGCTGCCGAGCGGCAACACCTTTATCGCCGACACCTACGTCAACGACGATCCGACCCCGGAACAGCTGGCGGAGATCACCCTGATGGCGGCGGAAACCGTGCGCCGCTTCGGCATCGAGCCGAAGGTGGCGCTGCTGTCTCACTCCAGCTTCGGCTCTTCCGACTGCCCGGCGGCGCGCAAGATGCGCAAAACGCTGGAGCTGGTGAACGAGCTGGCGCCAGAGCTGGAGATCGACGGCGAAATGCACGGCGACGCCGCGCTGGTGGAAAGCATCCGTCACGATCTGATGCCGGACAGCCCGCTGAAAGGCTCGGCCAACCTGCTGATCATGCCGAACATGGAAGCGGCGCGCATCAGCTACAACCTGCTGCGCGTCTCCTGCTCGGAAGGGGTGACCGTCGGGCCGGTGCTGATGGGGGTCGCCAAGCCGGTACACATCCTGACGCCGATCGCCTCGGTGCGCCGCATCGTCAACATGGTGGCGCTGGCGGTGGTGGAAGCCCAGACCCAGCCGCTGTAAGCCCGGGTTGAGTGACTGGCCCCCTGCGCCGTTGGCGCCGGGGGCTTTTTTTATGCCTTGCAGCGTGCAGCGATGGCGCGGATATCCTGCGGGGTGGTGCGGCAACAGCCGCCGATCAATTGTGCGCCGAGCGCGCGCCACTCCGTCGCCTGATCGGCCAGGCTGCCGTGCTCGCCGCCGCAGGCGTGCCAGGTTTTGCTCACCGCATCGTAGTGCTCGCCGGAGTTCGGGTAAACCAGCAGCGGCTTGTCGGCCAGCGCGTTCAGTTGACGCAGCGCCGGGGCGACCTTGTCCAGCGCGATGCAGTTGATGCCGATGGCCAACACCTGCGGGTTGCCGCGCAGCGCGGACAGGACCTCCGTCAGCGGCGTACCGTCGCTGAGATGTTGACTGCCGCGCAGGGTAAAGGCGAACCAGGCGCCGAGCGTCGGGAATTCCTGCAGCAGCGTCAGCAGCGCCTGCAGTTCGGCGAACGACGGCAGCGTTTCGCAGGCCAGCAGATCGACGCCGGCGGCCGCCAGGGCGGCGATGCGCGGGCGGTGGAAGGCCATCATGTCATCCTGCGCCAGCCGGTAATCGCCGCGGTATTCCGAGCCGTCGGCCAGATAGGCGCCGTACGGGCCCACCGAACCGGCGATCAGCAGCGGTGCCGCCTGCGGGTGCGCGGCCAGATAATCGCGGCGCGCCCGCTGCGCCAGTTGCACGCTTTTGGCGATCAGCGCCAGCGATTGCTCCTGATCCAGGTCGCGGCGCAAGAAGCCCTGCGGCGTGGCCTGATAGCTGGCGGTGATGGCGCATTGGGCGCCGGCGTTGAAATAATCGAGATGCACCTGATAGATAAGCTCGGGATTTTCAATCAGCACCTTGGCCGACCACAGCGGATCGGTCAGATCGCAGCCGCGCGCTTCCAGCTCGGTGGCCAGCGCGCCGTCCAGGATCAGCGTAGGATGTTCGGCCAGCAGGCGGGCGACGGGGTTGTTAACCGACATGTTGTTCTCCCAAAGCGGTTTTTTGCCCGGCGCGCCGGGTCAGGAAATAGGTGAGGTAGCACAGGGCGACGAACGGCAGCCCACAGTAGAGCGCAATGCGCTGCTCCGGATCGAACGCCAGCCCGATGCAGGCCAGCAGGCACAGCGCAAAGCCGAGGAGCGGCGTCAATGGGTAGCCGGGCGCGCGGTATTTCAGGCCGCTTATCGGCTGGCCGCTGCGCAGGTAGGCGCGGCGGAAAGCATAGTGGGCCGCGCAGATGCTCAGCCACACCGCCACCACCGCAAAACCGGAGATCGCCGACAGGGCGACAAACACCGTGTCCGGCGCGATCACGCTGGTCAGCAGCGCCAGCACGCCGCCGAGCATGCTGAAGGTCAGGGCGTTGATCGGAATGCCGCGCGTATTGACGCGCGCAAAGTAGGCCGGCAGGGTGCGCTGGTGGGCTAGCGACCACAGCATGCGCCCCGAGGCGTACAGGCCGGAGTTGGCCGCCGACAGGATGGCGGTCAGGATCACGAAGTTGAAGATATCGGCGGCGTAAGGCACGCCGATGCGTTCAAACACCAGCACGAACGGGCTTTTGACGATCCCCGCCTGATCCATCGGGATCAACGCCGCCAGCACGAAGACCGTGCCGATAAAGAACAGCATCAGGCGGATCACCGTAGTGCGGATCGCCAGCGGCACGACTTTTTCCGGGTTCTCGGTTTCGCCGGCGGCGATGCCGATCAGTTCCGTGCCGGAGAAGGCGAAGTTCACCGCCACCATGGTCATCAGGATCGGCAGCGTGCCGTGCGGCAGCCAGCCGGAAGCGGTCAGGTTATGCAGGAACGGCGCCGGGGTACCGTCTTTCATCGGCAGCAGGCCGAACATGGCGGCGCCGCCCAGAATGATAAACGCCAGAATGGTCACCACTTTGATCAGCGAAAACCAGAATTCGCTTTCGGCGAAAAAGCGGGTGGTCACCACGTTAAGCAGGAAAATGGCCACGCAGAAGATCAAACACCACAGCCACACTGGCGACTGCGGGAACCAGTACTGCATGCAGAATCCGGCGGCGGTCAGGCTGGAGCCGAGCGCCACCGTCCAGGTGAGCCAATACAGCCAGGCGACGGTATAGCCGGTGGCCGGCCCCAAATAGCGCGAAGCATAGACGTGAAAAGCGCCGGTTTCCGGCATCGCCACCGACAGCTCGCCCAGGCACAGCATCACCAGATACACCACCAGCGCGCCGATCAGGTAGGCCAGCAGCGTGCCGAGCGCCCCGGTGGTGGAGATGATGTAGCCGGTGTTGAAAAACAGCCCGGTGCCGATCACGCCGCCCAGCGACAGCATCACCAGGTGCCGGGCCTTCATGCTGCGTTTGAACTGTCCTGCGGCGGGTGCCGATGGTTGCATAATAATCTATCCGTATAGACGTCTAAATATCTGAATGGCTATTGGTTATACCCGCAATGCTTTTTCAACGCAATGCACAGCCGGCGATCGCCGCGTAAAAAAATCGTTAAACCGGATCTATATGCAAATGATAATTATTATCTATAATGTCGCCATTTTCGATAATGGGGCAACATGATGAGATACCTGATTTTATTGGCGGCGTTGGCGCTCGGCGCCTGCAGCCAGGCGCCGGTGAAGGCGCCGGCCAACGACGTTGCGAGTTTGGGGAGCATCACCGATCTGCACAGCGGCGCGACCCTGACGCCGGAGCAGCTGTTGACGCGATTGGCGCAGCAGCCGCGGGTGATCCTGGGTGAGAAACATGACAATCCTTACCACCATCAGATTGAGCAATGGCTGGTGCAGCAGCTGCCGCAGCGGCGGCCGCAGGGCAGCGTGCTGATGGAGATGATCAACCCGAACCAACAGGCGCAGGTCGACAAGGTCAAGCAGTGGTTGCAGAGCGATCCGACGGTGCGCGACGGCCGCGTAGCGGAGCTGATCGCCTGGCAGCCGGGCTGGAAGTGGGAGCTGTATGGCGGAGTGACGATGGCGGCGATGCGCGCGCCTTATCCGCTGTGGTCGGCCAACCTGGATCGCAGCGAGATTACGGCGTTCTATCAGCAGCCGCAATTCCCGGCGGGGCAGCTATCGGCGCAGCCGGCGGTGCGCAAGGCGCTGGAAGAGACCATCCGCACTTCGCACGGCGGCAAGATTGAGGCCGACCAGTTGCGTGCGATGCTGGCGATCCAGCAGCAGCGCGACCGGCGCATGGCTGAGCGCCTGCTGGCGGCGCCCACGCCCGCGCTGTTGATCGCCGGTGGCTATCACGCCGCCAAATCGGTGGGGGTGCCGCTGCACGTGCGGGATCTGCAACCGGCGGCGGCGCTGACGGTGCTGATGCTGGCGGAGCCGGGCGTACAGGTCGATGCGAACACCGCAGACTACCTGTGGATCACACCATCAGTGAAATGAATACGTTAAGAGAGTGAAAAGGGGTGTTAATTATAGTTGCAAATGATTATCATTAGTAAATGTGATCTGCAATCATTCGCAATTAAGCAAGCTAATGCCCCTATGTTAAGTCAGTCATACTCCCTCCCGGCCTTTGAACTGCCGCAGCCGCGCTGGGCGCGCGGCCTGCTGCTCGCTCTGGCGGCGCACGCGGCGTTGGTGCTGCTGTTTTACTGGCCGCAGACGGCGCTGGAGCCGGTGGTGTTGCCACCGCCGGCGGTGATGATGAACTGGGCGGCGCAGATTGAAGCGCCGGAAAGCAAGCCGCTGCCGCTGGGCGTGCAGCAGGCGGAATCCGCTGCGGCGCAGCCGGCGGAGCAGCAGCAACAGCCGGATCTGCCCAAGCTGGCGCGCGCCGAGAAAGCGAAAATCGTGACGGCGGAGAAGAAGCGCGCCGAACGCCGCCCCCCGCAAAAAACGCAGCCGCAGCCTAAGCCGCAGGAACAGGCCAAAGAGACGCGCAACGCCGCCGCGTCCAGCGCCGCCGCGCCGCAGGCGCAGACGCTCTCTCACCAGACCGCCGCACCGATCAACAGCGACGCCAACAGCAACGCGCAGGCAATACTGTCGTGGGAGAGCCTGGTGAAAGGCAAACTGAACCGCATCAAGGATTACCCTTTGGATGCCCGCAGCCGCCGGCGCAGCGGCATGCCGCAGGTCAGTTTCAGCGTCGACGCGCAGGGGCGGGTCTCGAACGTTACGCTGCTGGTGCGCTCCGGCACTGCGTCGCTGGATCGGGAAGCGGTAGCGGTGGTGTCGCGCGCTCAGCCGTTGCCGCCGCCGCCGCCGGAGATGCTGCAGCAGGGGGCCGTCAGGGTGACGATGCCGATCGATTTCAATCTGGCGGAGCTGAATGCCCGCCGTTAATGCCCGCAGGCGCCGTATCGCCGTCGTCCGCCTTTTCAAACTTCGTGAGGGATTATGAATCCGCTGTTATCCACCCCGCGCCGTCGCATCGCGGCCGCGCTCTGGCTTTCTTTAGGCGTCGCCGGCGCCGCGCTGGCGCAACCGCAGCCGCCGTTGGCGGAACGCGCGCCGAAAGCGCTGACCGCCCACGGCGAGACGCGCACCGACGATTACTACTGGCTGCGCGACGACAGCCGAAAAGAGCAGAAGGTGCTGGACTACCTGAAGGCGGAGAACCGCTACACCGAGCAGATGATGGCGCCGTACCAGAAGCTGCGCGCCACGCTGTATCAGGAGATGCTGGGCCGCATGAACCCTGACGATCGTTCGGTGCCGTATCAGCTCAACGGCTATCGCTATCAGGAAAGCTACACCGCCGGTAAAGATTTCGCGCGGTATCAGCGCCAGGCGCTGACCGCCGACGCGCCGTGGCAAACCTTGCTGGACGCCAATCAGCGCGCGGCCGGCCACGCCTACTATCGCTTGGGGGCGATGGACGTCAGCCAGGACAACCGCCGGCTGGCGGTGGCCGAAGATCTGCAGGGCCGCCGCCAATACCGCATCTCCCTGCGCGAGATAGGCAGCGAACGCTGGTCGCCGGAAACGCTGGAAAACACCTCCGGCAACATGGTGTGGGCCAACGACAACCAAACCCTGTTCTACGTGCGCAACCACCCGCAAACGCTGTTGCCATACCAGGTTTATCGCCATCAGTACGGTACGCCGACGGCGGAAGATAAGCTGGTGTACCAGGAAAACGATCCGGCGTTCTACCTCAGCCTCGGGCGCTCGTCCTCGCGCGATTACCTGATTCTGACCATCAGCGGCAACACCACCTCCGAAGTGCGCCTGATCGACGCCAACCAGCCGCAGCGCGAGCCGCAGCTGTTCGCCGCCCGGCAGAACGGCCGCGAGTACTATCTCGATCACTACCGCGGCGAGTTCTATCTGCGTTCCAACCATCAGGATCCGAACTTTGGCCTGTACCGCACGGCGGCGGCGGGCAAGCCTTGGCAGACGCTGATCGCGCCGCAGGCGCAGCACGAGGTGGAGAGCTTCAGCCTGTTCCGCGACTGGCTGGTGGTGCAGGAGCGCGCCAACGGGCTGGTGCAGCTGCGGCAAATCAGCTGGGACGGCAAAACCGAGCGCGCCATCCCGTTCGACGACGCCAGCTACATGGCCTGGCTGGGCTATAACCCCGAGCCGGACAGCGATCGGTTGCGCTACGGCTATTCGGCGATGACCACGCCGACCCGCACCTATGAGTGGGATCTGAACAAGGGCGAGCGCACCCTGCTGAAGCAGCAGGAGGTGAAAGGCGTCGATCCGAGCCTGTATCACAGCGAGCGCATCTGGGTAACGGCGCGCGACGGCGTGAAGGTGCCGGTCTCGCTGGTGTACCGCACATCGCTGTTCAAAAACGGGCATAACCCGCTGCTGGTGTACGGCTACGGTGCTTACGGCATGAGCATGGATCCGGCGTTCAGCGCCAACCGCATCAGCCTGCTGGATCGCGGCTTCGTCTATACGCTGATCCACGTGCGCGGCGGCGGGGAGCTGGGGCAGAGCTGGTACAAGCAGGGCAAGCTGACGCACAAACCGAACAGCTTCAACGACTTCATCGACGCCACCCAGGCGCTGATCAAAGACGGCTACGGCCAGCCGGGGCGCATCTACGCCATGGGCGGCAGCGCCGGCGGCTTGCTGATGGGTGCGGTGATCAATCAGGCGCCGCAGCTGTACAACGCGGTGGTGGCGCAGGTGCCGTTCGTCGACGTGGTGACCACCATGCTGGACGACAGCATTCCGCTCACCACCGGGGAGTACGAGGAGTGGGGCAACCCGCACCAGCCGGCCGCCTATGCGCTGATGAAGTCCTACAGCCCGTACGACAACGTGCGCAAGCAGCGTTACCCGAACCTGCTGGTTACCAGCGGCTTGTACGACTCGCAGGTGCAGTATTGGGAGCCGGCCAAATGGGTGGCGAAGCTGCGGCGCTTCAAGCAGGGCGATTCGCTGCTGCTGCTCTCCACCGACATGACCGCCGGCCACGGCGGCAAATCGGGCCGCCTGGCGCGGCTGGAAAACGGCGCGCTGGAGTACGCCTTTATTTTGGCGGCGGATCGGCAGGCGCAGAAATAACCTTCAGCGCCGCGGCACGCTGCGGCGCAATAAAACAATAACAATCTTTTACCGCGCTTTCGGCGGGCTTTTTGCTGGGCATTGTCGGCCATCAAACCTTATTGGCTATTTCTGGGGATATATGAAAATCAAAATGATAGCGAGCCTGATCGGCGCGGGACTGGCGCTGTACGGGCCGGCTGCGGCCGCGCAGGAACAGGCGGAAAATAATAAAGGCAGCGTGGCGTTCAGCCCGCTCAACGTCTCGGCCGCCGACAGCGGCAACAGCAGCGAAAAAGACGCGTTGGCGAGGCCAGGCGCGTTCAGCTCGCGCGACGAAAACAAAAATCTGGAGTCGGTGGACAGCATTCTGCGCAGCATGCCGGGCACCTATACCCAGATCGATCCCAGTCAGGGGGCCGTCAGCGTCAATATCCGCGGCCTGAGCGGCTTTGGCCGGGTCAACACCATGGTCGATGGCATTACCCAGAACTATTACGGTACTTCCACGTCTGGTGTGATGTCACACGGTTCGACCAATAACCAGGCGGGGGTCTTGATAGATCCCAATTTTATCGTCGGAGTGGACGTGGCGCGCGGTGAGAACAGTGGCGGCAGCGGCGTAAATGCGTTGGCAGGCAGTGCTAACTTCCGCACAATCGGTGTCGATGATGTGATCTTTTCCGGCAATCCTTTCGGCGTGAGAACCAAATTCTCGGTCGGTAGCAACGGCATTGGCCGCAGCGGCATGATCGCCGTCGCCGGTAAGGGGCAGGCGTTTACCGATACCGGCAGCATTGGCGCGATGGCCGCGGTCAGTGGGAGCTCCATTTACTCGAACTTCAACAATGGCGATGGTATCAGCAGCGAAGATTTTGGGTACGATGAATTTATGAAGCAAAATCCCAAGTCACAGCTGTTCAAACTGGATATCAAACCAAACGAGTTCAATAGCATTGAGTTTTCCGCCAGGAACTACCAAAACCGCTTTTCTCGGCGCGATATCGATAGCCATGACCTTTATCTCAAATATCACTATGCGCCGTTTTCGGAGCTGGTGGATTTAAACCTCACCGTCAGCACCAGTAAAGGCAATCAGAAATACGACGGCGGATCGCTGTTCACCTTCTTTAATACCAACGCAGAAAACCGCTCCGATGCGCTGGATATCAACAACACCAGCCGATTCAGTCTATTGAATACCGATGTTGCCTTCAGCTATGGCGGCAAGCTCATGCGCAACCAATACCGCAAGCATGTTGAATCGGCTATAGAGAATTCGCAGACGGCGCAGGAGGCAATAGAAAATAACACCTTCGCGCCATCGGGCGAGCAGCGAATCGGCAGTTTATATACCGGCCTGCAGCTTAACCGGGATATCTATCAGCTCGATCTCAACCTGAACTACACCAGCAACAAGCTGACCGGCTATAAGCCTGAATGCGATTATCGCGTGGAGTGCTTCCCGCAAGGGGCCGCGAGCATCAATTTGAAAGAGCAAGGGTTCAATCCTTCGGTAATGCTATCGGCGCAGGTGACGCCGTGGTTGCAGCCATTCGTCAGCTACAGCAAGTCGATGCGTGCGCCGAACATTCAAGAAGTGTTCTATTCCAACTCGGGTGGCGCATCGATGAACCCGTTCCTCAAAGGTGAACGAGCGGAAACCTGGCAGGCCGGCTTCAACGCCAACGGGCACGATCTGCTGGTTAAGGAAGACTCTTTACGCCTCAAGGTCGTGGGCTATACCAGTAAAGTGCGCAATTACATCTTCAGTGAATCTTACATGGTGTGCCGCAATGGACGGAAATGCAGCTATCGCGAAAATCTGGAAAACGATTGGGCCGATGCGAGCGAAGATTACTCGGACAATATGTATATCTACGTCAACTCTCTGACGCCGGTGCGTATGCATGGTGTTGAGGTTGAAGCCAACTATGATGCCGGCCGAGCCTTCGCGCGCGTCTCTTTCAGCAAGCAGCACACCGAGCAGCCGACCTCCATCGCCAGCACCTATTTCGGCGCCGGGGATATCAATGAACTGCCGGACATGTACTTTACGTTGGATACCGGGGTGCGTTTTCTTGATGAATCGCTAACCGTCGGCAGCATCGTGAAATATACGGGCAAGACGCGTCGCCTGTCGCCGGATTATGAGCAGAGTGAATCGACCGGTGAAATCCTCAAGCAGGAAATGCCGAATATTCCTACCGTTATCGACCTGTACAGCACTTATCAGATCAACCGCAACGTCATGCTGAAATTCAGCGTGCAAAACGTGATGAACAAGAGCTATTCCGAGGCGTTGAACAAACTGAATATGTTGCCGATCCAGGGGGATGACGCGACGGCCGCCAACACCGCCCGTGGGCGCACCTATATCTTCGGTGGGGAGGTGCGCTTCTAAACCGCAGCAGAGCAGGGCGCAGTTCATTCATCACTGCGCCCGCTTTGCTTGCAGCAGCCATTTGTCCAGCTCGTTGGCGAACTGCTGGCGGTCGCGCTGGTTCAGGGCGTTCGGGCCGCCGGTCTGGATGCCGCTGGCGCGCAGGGTATCCATAAAATCGCGCATGTTGAGGCGCTCGCGGATGGTGTCCGGCGTGTAGCGTTCGCCGCGCGGGTTCAGCGCCACCGCGCCTTTCTCTATCACCTCCGCCGCCAGCGGAATGTCGGCGGTGATCACCAGATCGCCCGCTGCGCAGCGGCGCACGATCTCGTTGTCGGCCACGTCGAAGCCGGCCGCCACCTGCAGCGAACGGATGTACTTCGACGGCGGCGTGCGCAGCGGCTGGTTCGCCACCAGCGTTACGGTGATGGCGGTACGATCGGCGGCGCGGAACAGCACCTCTTTGATCACGTTCGGACAGGCGTCTGCATCGACCCAAATCTGCATCATTTCGGCTCCTGCAGCCAGTCGCGCACCGGCAGAAAATCGCGCGCCAGCGCCGCTTCCGGGCTATCGGCGTCCGGCTGGTAGTTATATTCCCAACGCACCAACGGCGGCATCGACATCAGAATGGACTCGGTGCGCCCGCCGGTTTGCAGCCCGAACAGCGTGCCGCGATCCCATACCAGGTTGAACTCCACGTAGCGGCCGCGGCGATACAGCTGGAACTGGCGCTCGCGCTCGCCCCAGGTCAAGGCCTTGCGTTTTTCCACGATCGGCAGATAGGCGTCGAGGAAGCCCTGGCCCACCGCGCGGGTGAAGGCGAAGCAGTGGTCGAAGTCCGGGGTGTTCAGATCGTCATAGAACAGGCCGCCGATGCCGCGCGCTTCGTTGCGGTGCTTGATGAAGAAGTAATCGTCGCACCACTGTTTGTATTTGGGGTAGACCTCGTCGCCGAACGGCGCGCACAGCTCGGCCGCGGTGCGGTGCCAATGCACGGCATCCTCTGCGAAACCGTAGAACGGCGTCAGATCAAAGCCGCCGCCGAACCACCACACCGGCGCCTCGCCCGGCTTTTCGGCGATGAAGAAGCGCACGTTGGCGTGGCTGGTGGGCACGTAGGGGCTGAGCGGATGGATAACCAATGAGACGCCCATCGCCTGGAAGCTGCGCCCGGCCAGCTCAGGACGGTGCGCGGTCGCCGAGGCCGGCAGGGTGGCGCCGGAGACGTGCGAGAAGTTGACCCCTGCCTGTTCGAACACCGCGCCGTTGGTCAACACGCGGCTGCGGCCACCGCCGCCTTCTTCACGCGTCCATTGGTCTTCGGTGAACGCGGCGCCGCCGTCGGCCTGGGCGAGCTGCGCGCAGATGTGATCCTGCAGCGCCAGCAGGAAGGATTTTACTTCAGCGATGTTAGGTAAACTCATGCGGGGTCTTTATAGCGTCTGGCTGAACAAGGCGCTGAGTATACTCTTATTCGCCGCCCGCGGCATCAGCGGGGTTTGCGTTGGTGGGCGTCGAAATAGTCGAAGAAGTTAACGATGCCGTCCGCGATGGCGCGGGCAATCTTCTCGCGAAACGCGGTGGTGCCCAGCAGCCGCTCTTCGTTCGGGTTGGTGATGAACGAGGTTTCCACCAGCACCGAGGGAATGGACGGCGATTTCAACACCGCAAACGCCGCCTGTTCGGTGCTGTCGCTGTGCAGGTGGTGTACTGGGCGGATCTGGCCGAGCACGTGGCGGCCGAGCGTCAGGCTGTTGTTGATGGTGTCGGTTTGCACCAGATCGAACAGCACCTGCTGCAGGTAGTTGTCCTGATCCTTGTACTTGCCGCCCGCCACGTCGTCGGCGGCGTTTTCACGGTTGGACAGGTAGCGCGCCATGGCGCTGCTGGCGCCGCGGTTGGACAGGGCGAACACCGAAGCGCCGGAGGCCGACGGGCTGGTAAAGCCGTCGGCGTGAATCGAAATGAACAGGTCGGCCTGATGCTGGTGGGCGATCTCCACCCGCTGGAACAGCGGAATGAACTCGTCTTCTTCGCGCGTCAGGCGCGCCTCGACGTGATCGCGCTCATGCAGGAAACGGCGCACGTGGTTGGCGATTTCCAGCACGATGTGTTTTTCCTGCGAGCCTTCGTGGCCGACCGCGCCGGAGTCGATGCCGCCGTGGCCGGGATCGATCATCACCAGCTTCTTGGCTCCGGCCGGTTTCGCCGCCGGCTTGCTGTGCTGATTGCGCAGCAGGCCTTCCGCCCTGGCGCGTTGGCTTTTCACGCCGAGCAGCGCCACCGCCAGGCCGGAAAGCAAAAGTTGGCGTCGCGTCGGGGAAACGGCAAGCGGTTTAAAATTGAGGAAGGGTTTACCCTGCTTTTTCATTACGCAACGCTCCGTCGACGTTTCTATTTTGCGACGTTATATCGTATTGATAATCATTAATCGACCCGATAACTATTTCCATTTATTACGCCTGTTACCGGCGATTTCTGGGCAAATAGCGCGGTAAATCGCAGTTTGATATTGCGTAAGTGAATAATCACGCGATAATCAGATAAACACCTTAATTAACAGCGGCCAACATCGATGGAAATTCGCGTATTTCGACAAGACGACTTTGAAGAAGTCATTACCCTGTGGGAGCGCTGCGATCTGCTGCGGCCCTGGAACGATCCGGAAATGGACATCGAGCGCAAGCTGAACCACGATCCGGAGCTGTTCCTGGTGGCGGAAGTCGGCGGCGAAGTGGTCGGTTCGGTGATGGGCGGCTATGACGGCCACCGCGGCTCGGCATATTACCTCGGGGTGCATCCCGACTATCGCGGGCGCGGCATCGCCAATGCGTTGATCAACCGTCTGGAGAAGAAGTTGATCGCCCGTGGCTGCCCGAAAATCCAGATTATGGTGCGCGAAGACAACGACACGGTGGTCGAGATGTACGAGAAGCTCGGCTACGAGATCCAGGGCATCACCAGCCTGGGCAAGCGGTTGATCGAAGATCAGGAATATTGAGCGGGCGGCGGGCGACGGCGTTGCACCGCCCGCCGCAGTGCATTACGGCAGCTTTTTGACGGTTTTCACGTCCACTTCGACGCTGCTCCAGTCTTTATCCACTTTGCCTTCCAACTGCACCTTGTCTTTCGGCGTAACGGTTTGGCCGTTCCAGCGCTTGCGATCGATTTCGACCGTCAGCGTGCCGGTGGCATCGCGGAAGGTATAGGTGTCGTCGCCGATGCGCTGCTCGATATTGCCCTGCAGCATCACCCAGGTGTCGTCGCTCAGCGATTTCACCTTGTCCACGGTGGTCAGCGCCGCGCTGGGGCCGGAGAAACCGCCTTGTGCGGTGGTTTGCGTTTGAGCCTGCGGCGCGGCCGGATCGAGGAACCCGCCTTGCTGTGCCAGTACCGGTGCGCTGCACAGCGCGATCAGAGCGGCCAGAGTCAGTTTTTTCATGTTGCGCTTCCTTATCATCGTTATCGAAAATCACATCCCGCTGATATCGGGCTGCTTGTTAAGTGCTAACGATTAAAACACACCGATCTTAAGAGCTTCTTAAGCCGACGCATTGAAATTCTCGCCGCCGGCGCCCATCTGTAGCCATAGTCTTTATTCTGTTGGCAAGGAACGATCGTTGAAGCCATTCTCACCCCGGTTTTCCCCGGACGATTACGACCAGCACGGCGCGCTGCGGCTGCCGCTGGGATTTTGGGCCGTGTTGATTTTGCAGGCGCGCACCTGGCTGCTGTTCGTGATGGCCGGCGCTTCGCGCGAGCAGGGTGAAAGCTTGCTGGCGCTATTTTATCCGGATACCCAACGTTTTTGGTACGGCATGCTGCTCGGCCTGCCAGCGGCGCTGGCGTTTTTGCTGAGCGGCCGCCGCCACCAATGGCCGCGGCTGTGGCGCGGCTGGCGCTGGGGGCTGGCTGTCTCCCTGCTGGCGTCGCTCGGCGGCTCGCTGTTCAGCCTGTGGCACCAGGACGGCGATGCGCCGGGGCTGGAGCTGGCGTTGGCGCTGCTCGATGCGCTGGCGCTAAGCTATCTGTTGCTGAATGCGCGCCTGAAAGCCTGCTTTGCGCCGGCGGAGCACGCCGACTAATTGCCGAGAAGTGCGGCACTTTTCGCATTTTCCGCACTCCAAGCTGGCAACCGTTGGCGTAGTGCGAGCCGTTGTGAGAGGCTGGCACGCAGCAAAATGCCGAGTGCGGCGGGGGCGGGTTACCGCCCCGTGCCATTGATGTTTAAGGAGCTAGAGATGAATATTCGCCCCCTGCTGTTAGGGCTTCCGCTGTTACTGACCGGCTGTTCGAGCATGTCCAATTTTTCCTGGTCCAGCCTGTCGCCGTTCAACTGGTTCGGCAGCAGCCTGGAGGTCGGCGCCAAGGGCGTCGGCAAGCTCAACGCCGGCACGCCGATGTCGGAAAGCGCCATCAACGATGGGCTGGACGGCAACTACCGCCTGCGCGGCGGCATGGCGACCAGCAACGGCCAGATCGTCTCTTATTACCAGGCGCTGTCCGGCGACGAGGTGAAGCTGGTGATCACCGGCGAACCGAAAGGGCGCCTGCAGCGGGTAGACGTGCTGGATCCGCAAGTGGCGACGGAGTGGGGCAACAAGCTCGGCACGCCGTTCGGCGACATGTACAGCAAGGCGTTCGGTTCCTGTAAACCGGGCAGCGGCGAAGACGCCGGTAAAGTGGAGTGCGTGGCGGAGCAGAGCAAGTACGTCACCTACATCTTCAGCGGCAAGTGGGCCGGGGCGCAGGATATCATCCCGCCGGACGACACTCTGAAAAGCTGGACGGTCAGCAAAATCATCTGGCACGCCAAGCCGCAGCAGTAACGCGTTCAACGGGCGTCGGTTCGCGGCGCCTGTCTTTTCAAGCCATTACCCCTATTTTCTTTGCGCTGCTGCAAGGCAATCGCCCGTGCTTGCGGTATGATAGCGCGCGTTTGTAACAGGGAACCCGCGCGTCAACCGCCATACCTTACCTGTTGCCGGATTCTGTATTGAGGATAACAACATGACACAGGTTCAGAGCGGCATTCTGCTGGAGCACTGCCGTTTCGCCATTTTTATGGAAGCCAGCGTACAGGGCGAGTTCGCCGACTTGCGCCAGGGCTGTAAGCAGTTTTGTCAGACGCTGAGCGAGCTGCAGCAGCAGTTCCCCGATGCACGCCTCGGCGCGGTGATCGCTTTCGGCTACGACGTTTGGCACGATCTCTCCAGCGGCCAGGGCGCGCAAGAGCTGAAGCCGTTCACGCCGCTCGGCAAAGGGCTGGCGCCGGCCACCCAGCGCGATATGCTGATCCACATCCAGTCGCTGCGCCATGACGTCAACTTCACGCTGGCGCAGGCCGCGCTGGCGGCGTTCGGCAACGCCATCAAGATTGAAGAAGAAACTCACGGCTTCCGCTGGGTGGAAGAGCGCGATCTGAGCGGTTTCATCGATGGTACCGAAAACCCGCAGGGCGAGCAGCGCCCGGCAGTGGCGACGATTGCCGAAGGCGAAGAGGACGCAGGCGGCAGCTACGTGCTGGTGCAACGTTACGAGCACAACCTGCGCCAGTGGCAGCGCTTTACCACCGAACAACAGGAACAGATCATCGGCCGCACCAAGCACGACAGCGAAGAGCTGCCGGCCGACCAGCGTCCGGATACCTCGCACGTCAGCCGCGTCGATCTGAAAGAGGATGGCAAAGGCCTGAAAATTCTGCGCCAGAGCCTGCCTTACGGCACCGCCAGCGGCAAGCACGGCCTGTTCTTCATCGCGTATTGCGCGCGCTTGCACAATATCGAGCAGCAGCTGCTGAGCATGTTCGGCGATCTGGACGGCAAACGCGACGCGATGCTGCGTTTCAGCCGCGCGGTGACCGGCAGCTACTACTTCGCGCCATCGCTGACGCGCCTGTTGTCACTTTGACGCCGTTGCCGAAGCCGGCTCGCCCGGCTTCGGTCCGTTTCCCCGCCCCAAAACGCCTCGCATTCCCTGCCTTATAGCGTTTGATGCTTGTAAATCACTAAACGGTATATAAAAGCGTTACAGCTCCGCACCGAGTTATAAATACACTGGTCGTCAATAAGGCGAAAGCCTGAAGGAATGACTCAGTGATAAGGTGCAGAATGAAACAAAACCGGGTTAAAAATCTCGTGCTGAAAGGTTGGCTGGCGGCTGCGCTGTTGGCGAGCGGCGCCGCGTCGGCGGCGGAATTGCTGAACAGCTCTTATGACGTTTCCCGTGAATTGTTCGTCGCGCTGAATCCCGGCTTTGAACAGCAGTGGAATCAACAGCATCCGAACGATAAGCTGACCATCAAACAATCGCATGCCGGTTCCTCCAAGCAGGCGCTGGCGATCCTGCAGGGCCTGCGCGCCGACGTGGTGACGTATAACCAGGTCACCGACGTGCAAATCCTGCACGATCGCGGGCAGCTGATCCCGGCGGACTGGCAGGCGCGCCTGCCGAACAACAGTTCGCCGTTCTACTCCACCATGGCGTTTCTGGTGCGCAAGGACAACCCGAAGGGCATCCACACCTGGAACGATCTGGTGCGCGACGACGTGAAGCTGGTGTTCCCGAACCCGAAAACCTCCGGCAACGGCCGTTACACCTATCTGGCCGCCTGGGGCGCCGCCAGCCAGGCCGACGGCAACGACGCGGCCAAGACCCGCGCCTTCATGACCCGCTTCCTGAAAAACGTGCTGGTGTTCGATACCGGCGGCCGCGGCGCGACCACCACCTTCGTTGAGCGCGGCTTGGGCGACGTGCTGATCAGCTTCGAGTCCGAAGTGAACAACATCCGCAAGCAATACGGTGAAGACAAGTACGAAGTGATCGTGCCGCCGGTCGATATTCTGGCGGAGTTCCCGGTGGCCTGGATCGACAAAAACGTCGAGCGTAACGGCACCGAACAGGCGGCCAAAGCCTATCTGAACTATCTCTACAGCCCGGCGGCGCAGCAGGTGATCACCAGCTTCTACTACCGCGTGTATGACCAGAAAGCGATGGCGGCGGCGAAGGGGCAATTCCCGGATACCCAACTGTTCCGCGTGGAAGATCAATTCGGCGGCTGGCCGCAGGTGATGAAAACCCACTTCGCCACCGGTGGCGAGCTGGATCAGCTGTTAGCGGCAGGGCGCAAGTAAATGTTGGCGTTGTCGTCCAGTAAGCGGGTGCTGCCCGGATTTGGCCTCAGCCTCGGCAGCAGCCTGTTTTATACCTGTTTGATCCTGCTGCTGCCGCTCACCGCGCTGGTGATGCAGCTGGCGCAGATGAGCCTGGCGCAATACTGGGAAGTGATTTCCAACCCGCAGGTGGTGGCGGCGTATAAAGTGACGCTGCTGGCGGCCGGCGTCGCCAGCCTGTTCAACGCGGTGTTCGGCATGCTGATGGCCTGGATCCTGACGCGCTACCGTTTTCCCGGCCGCTCGCTGCTGGATGGCCTGATCGATCTGCCGTTTGCGCTGCCGACCGCGGTGGCCGGCCTGACGCTGGCGGGGCTGTTTTCCACCACCGGCTGGTACGGTCAGTGGCTGGCGCACTTCGACATCAAGGTCACCTTTACCTGGCTTGGGATCGCGGTAGCGATGGCGTTCACCAGCCTGCCGTTTGTGGTGCGCACCGTGCAGCCGGTTCTGGAAGAGCTGGGGCCGGAATACGAAGAGGCGGCCGAGACGCTGGGCGCCACGCGCTGGCAGAGCTTCCGCCGTGTGGTATTGCCTGAGGTGGCGCCGGCGCTGCTGGCCGGCACCGCCATCTCCTTTACCCGCAGCCTGGGCGAGTTTGGCGCGGTGATTTTCATCGCCGGCAACATCGCCTGGAAGACGGAAGTGACCTCGCTGATGATTTTTGTGCGTTTACAGGAGTTCGATTACCCGGCGGCCAGCGCCATCGCCTCGGTGATCCTGGCGGCGTCGCTGCTGCTGCTGTTCAGCATTAACGTCTTGCAAAGCCGCTTCGGCAGACGCTTGGGAGGAGGGCACTGATGGCTGATGTTTCCGCCTTCAACGGCGCCGAGCGCCCGCGCGTCAACTGGGGCAAGTGGACGCTGATCGCCATCGGTGCGCTGTTCTCGGTGCTGCTGCTGGTGGTGCCGATGATATCGATTTTCGCCGAGGCCTTTTCCAAAGGATTCGGCGCGATGTGGAGCAACTTGCTCGATCCGGACATGCTGCACGCCATTTGGCTGACGGTGTTGATCGCGCTGATCACCGTGCCGTTCAACCTGGTGTTCGGCACGTTGCTGGCGTGGCTGGTGACGCGCTTCACTTTCCCCGGCCGCCAGCTGCTGCTGACGCTGATCGATATCCCGTTCGCCGTTTCACCGGTGGTGGCGGGGCTGATTTACCTGCTGTTTTACGGCAGCAACGGCCTGCTGGGCGGCTGGCTGGATGCGCATAACATCCAGATCATGTTCTCCTGGCCGGGCATGGTGCTGGTGACCATTTTCGTCACCTGCCCCTTCGTGGTGCGCGAGCTGGTGCCGATGATGCTCAGCCAGGGCAGCCAGGAAGACGAGGCTGCCATTCTGCTGGGGGCGTCCGGCTGGCAAATGTTCCGCCGCGTGACGCTGCCCAACATTCGCTGGGCGCTGCTGTATGGCGTGGTGCTGACCAACGCGCGCGCCATCGGCGAGTTCGGCGCGGTGTCGGTGGTGTCCGGTTCGATTCGCGGCGAAACCTACAGCCTGCCGCTGCAGGTCGAGCTGTTGCAGCAGGATTACAACACCGTCGGCTCCTTTACCGCCGCCGCCCTGTTGACCCTGATGGCGATCGTTACCCTATTTTTGAAGAGCGCGCTGCAGTGGCGTCTGGAACGTCAAAACGCGCGTCTCGAGCGGGAGGAAAATCATGAGCATTGAGATTAACGGCATCAACAAGTACTTCGGTCGCACCAAGGTATTGAACGATATCTCGCTCGATATTGCTTCCGGTGAGATGGTGGCTCTGCTCGGGCCGTCCGGTTCAGGCAAGACCACGCTGCTGCGCATTATCGCCGGGCTGGAAAGCCAGAGCGGCGGCAAGCTGGGCTTCCACGGCACTGACGTCAGCCACATGCACGCGCGCGACAGGCGCGTGGGCTTCGTATTTCAGCACTATGCGCTGTTCCGCCATATGACGGTGTTCGACAACATCGCCTTCGGCCTGACCGTGCTGCCGCGTCGCGAGCGGCCGAACGCCGCGGCGATCAAACAGAAAGTCACCCAGCTGCTGGAAATGGTGCAGCTGGCCCACCTGGCCAACCGCTATCCGTCGCAGCTGTCCGGCGGCCAGAAACAGCGCGTGGCGTTGGCGCGCGCCCTGGCGGTGGAACCGCAAATTCTGCTGCTGGACGAACCGTTCGGCGCGTTGGATGCGCAGGTGCGCAAAGAGCTGCGCCGCTGGCTGCGTCAGCTGCACGAAGAGCTGAAGTTCACCAGCGTGTTCGTCACCCACGATCAGGAAGAGGCGATGGAAGTGGCCGACCGCATCGTGGTGATGAGCCAGGGCAATATCGAACAGGTAGGCTCGCCGGAAGAGATCATGCGCGAACCGGCCAGCCGCTTCGTGCTGGAGTTCATGGGGGAAGTGAACCGCCTGAACGGCGAGATCCGCGGCTGCCAGCTGTTCGTCGGCGCGCACCAGTGGCCGCTGTCGTTCCAGCCGATGCACCAGGGCAGCGTCGATCTGTTCCTGCGCCCGTGGGAAATGGAAGTGGCGACCGAAAGCAGCGAGCGCTGCCCGCTGCCGGTGCAGGTGCTGGAAGTCAGCCCGCGTGGCCACTTCTGGCAGTTGACGGTGCAGCCAATCGGCTGGCATCAGGAGCCGATCGGCGTGGTGTTGCCGGAAGGCAACCCAACCCCGGTGCGCGGCGGCCGTTATTACGTCGGCAGCCTCAATGCGCGGCTGTATGCCGGCGATCAACTGCTGCAACCTGTTGCGTTAGCCAAAAGCGCCTGATAGGTTTTAGCTGCCCTTTTATTCAAGGCAACCCCCGGGTTGCCTTTTTACTTTACGCACACCAACACACAGGCAAAGATCGTGACAACGCTCGAACAATGCATCGGGAATACCCCGCTGGTACAACTGCAACGGCTGGCCGCCCAGGCGGGCAGCGAGGTATGGGTCAAACTGGAAGGCAATAACCCGGCGGGCTCGGTGAAGGATCGCGCTGCGTTGGCGATGATCCAGCAGGCGGAGCTGCGCGGCGAGATCAAGCCCGGTGACGTGCTGATCGAGGCCACCAGCGGCAACACCGGCATTGCGCTGGCGATGATCGCCGCGCTCAAAGGCTATACGCTGAAGCTGCTGATGCCGGAGAACATGAGCCTGGAGCGGCAGGCGGCGATGCGTGCCTACGGCGCCGAGCTGATCCTGGTCAGCCGTGAGCAGGGAATGGAAGGGGCGCGCGATCTGGCGCTGGAGATGCAGCGCCAGGGGCAGGGCAAGGTGCTGGACCAGTTCAACAACCTCGACAACCCCTACGCCCACTTCACCACCACCGGCCCGGAGATCTGGCGCCAGACCGAAGGGCGCATCACCCACTTTGTTTCCAGCATGGGCACCACCGGCACCATTACCGGCGTAGGCGGTTACCTGAAGAGCCAGAATCCGCAGGTGCAGATCATCGGCCTGCAGCCGGCGGAAGGCAGCAGCATCCCCGGCATTCGCCGTTGGGCGCCCGCTTACCTGCCGGGCATTTTCCGCCCGGAGCTGGTGGATCAGGTGCTGGATATCGAGCAGCGCGATGCCGAGCAGACCATGCGCCAGCTGGCGCAGCGTGAAGGTATCTTCTGCGGCGTCAGCTCCGGCGGCGCGGTGGCCGGTGCCCTGCGCGTCGCGGCGGCCCACCCCGGCAGCGTCGTGGTGGCGATCGTCTGCGATCGCGGTGACCGTTACCTCTCCACCGGCGTGTTCGACTGAGCGCTCCGTCCCGGCGGCGCGTTCCGCCGGGAAACCCCTTCGCACTTCCCTTTTGACCGACGGCATATCCGCCCCGCCAGCATGGCGGCTGGCGCCTGCCTGCATGCCAATGCCCTGACAGAAGTAGAGAAATCGCGCGACAGCAGCCACACTAACGGTGGCGAGACGCGAACGGCGATGTGTAAGGATTGAGTAAAACCGGCTGCGGGCCGGCGGAATTGGCGGGAAAATAACGAAAATCGGTGAAGGAGCAAGGCATGAAAATTTTACTGGTCGACGATGACCTGGAGCTTGGCACCATGCTGAGCGAATACCTGACGGGCGAAGGCTTCGACGCCACGCTGGTGCTGACCGGCAAGGCGGGAGTAGAGGGCGCGCTGTCGGGCGACTATACCGCGATGATCCTCGATATCATGCTGCCGGACATGAGCGGCATCGACGTGCTGCGCGACGTGCGTAAAAAGAGCCGGCTGCCGATCATCATGCTGACCGCCAAAGGCGACAACATCGATCGGGTGATTGGCCTGGAGATGGGCGCCGACGATTACATGCCCAAGCCGTGCTACCCGCGCGAACTGGTGGCGCGTCTGCGCGCGGTGCTGCGCCGGTTCGAAGAGCGGCCGCAGGAGGCGGACGACGAGGCCGCCATCAGCTTCGGCGAGCTGACGCTGAACCCTTCAACCCGCAGCAGCGAATGGCGCGGCAAGGCGTTTGATCTGACCGCTTCGGAATTCAATCTGCTGGAGCTGTTGCTGCGCGCGCCGGATCGCGTGGTGTCGAAGGACGAACTGTCCGAGAAGGGGCTGGGGCGCCCGCGCGAGGCCTATGACCGCAGCGTGGACGTGCACATCAGCAATATCCGCCAGAAGCTGAGCGCGTTGGCCGGCAGTAAGCTCATTATCGAGACGGTGCGCAGCATCGGCTATCGCATTCGGTAACCTGATATGCGCGGAAGACTGTTCTGGAAAATTTTGCTCGGCTTTTGGCTGACTTTCCTCATCATGACGCAGGCGCTGTGGGTGGCGTTTTCTCTCTATGGCGATCGCTATGTGCCGCCGGAGAACGCCATGGCGCGGCGGGTGATCGGCCTGCAGCTGACCTCTGCCGCCACCCAGTTGCGCAGCGGTGGCATGCCGGCGCTGGAAGCCCTGATGCGCGATTGGCCCGAGGACGACAGGCGTTTGCTGTCGGTGACGCCGATGACCCAACCGCCGCCGCCCGCGCCGGAAGAACCGGCGTTTGAAGGGCGGCGGATGCCGAAAGAGATCTCTGCCTGGGTGCAGACCGGGGAAGGGCAGGGATACTGGCTGAGTTATAACGTGCGTGCGTTGCGGGAAGAGTATCGGCCGGAGCGGCGTTCCCACTTCTTCAACATTCCTGCGCCGATGCTGTGGGTCGGCGGGCTGGGCGGTTTGCTGTTCAGCGCCGTACTGGCCTGGAACCTGACCCGGCCGATGCGTCAGCTGCGCGGCGGCCTGGATCGGGTGGCGCAGGGCGATCTCTCGGTGCGGCTGTTCCCGAAGATGCGGCGCCGCCATGACGAGCTGTCCGACGTGGCGCGCGATTTCGACACCATGGCCGAGCGGCTGGAGCTGCTGGTCAGCGCCCGCGAGCAGCTGTTGCACGACGTTTCGCATGAGCTGCGTTCGCCGCTGGCGCGCCTGCAGCTGGCGATCGGTCTGGCGCGGCAGAATGCCGGCAATGTCGAAACCTCGCTCAAGCGCATCGAACACGAGTCGGGGCGGCTGGACAAAATGATCGGCGAGCTGCTGGCGTTGTCGCGTACCGAACACAGCAGCCTGCCGGACGAAGAGTATTTCGATCTCTATGGGTTAGTGGACGCGGTGGTGAGCGATGCGCGCTACGAGGCGCAGGTGCCCGGCGTGGATATCGTGCTGCAGGCCGAATCGGACGTGGAGTACACCGTCAAGGGCAATGCGGAGCTGATGCGGCGTGCGGTGGACAACATCGTGCGCAATGCGCTGCGCTTTTCCAGCCACGGCCAGCGGGTGACGGTAGCGCTGACGCGCGTCGATAACCAGTTCCAGATCGCCGTCAGCGATCAGGGGCCGGGGGTCGAGGAGGCGAAGCTGTCGAGCATCTTCGATCCGTTCGTGCGCGTGAAGTCGGCGCTGTCGGGCAAGGGCTACGGCCTGGGGCTGGCGATTACCCGCAAGGTGGTGCTGGCGCACGGCGGCCAGGTTGAGGCGCGCAACGGCGATAAAGAGGGGCTGGTCATTACCCTGCGCATCCCGCGCTGGCCGTCATAACGTAGCGAAATCGGGATACGACGAAGGGGATAAAAAAAACGGCGCCGAGGGCGCCGTTTTTCTTGCTCATCCGCGCTTACTTCTTGATGCGGATGATCGGGGTTTCGCCAACGGTCACGCTGCCGGACAGTTTGATCAGCTCTTTGATCTCGTCCATGTTGGAGATAACGACCGGCGTCAGGGTAGACTTGGCTTTCTCTTCCAGCAGTGGCAGGTTGAACTCGATAACCACGTCACCTTTCTTGACGCGCTGGCCTTCTTCGGCGATACGTTTGAAGCCTTCGCCTTTCAGTTCTACGGTATCGATGCCGAAGTGGACGAACAGCTCAATGCCGCTGTCGGATTCGATAGAGAATGCATGGTTGGTTTCGAAAATCTTGCCGATGGTGCCGTCAACCGGAGCAACCATTTTGTTGCCGGCCGGTTTGATGGCGATACCGTCGCCAACGATTTTTTCAGCGAACACTACGTCCGGCACATCTTCGATATTGACGATTTCGCCAGAAAGGGGAGCGACGATCTCGATAGTGCCCGTGTCTTTCTTGTCATCAGAAACCAGAGATTTCAGTTTATCGAACAAACCCATGATCTTCTCCTAAGCATTAAATTGGGCGGCGTTCCAGTGTCGTGGAAGTTTAGCAGAGCGTTTTTTCTTCGATGAATTTATTGACGCAATTCATCAGGTCTTGTGCCGTTGGCTGTGCCAAGGCCTGCGCTGCCAACGCCTTCACATCTTCGAAATTCGTGTTACGAATAATTTTCTTGATGCGCGGGATTGAAATCGCACTCATGCTGAACTCATCCAGCCCCATGCCCAATAACAACAGTGTAGCACGCTCATCGCCAGCCAGTTCGCCGCACATGCCGGTCCACTTGCCTTCCGCGTGAGATGCATCAATAACCTGTTTGATCAGGCCTAGCACTGATGGGGACATCGGGTTATAGAGATGAGAAATCAGCTCGTTGCCGCGATCTACCGCCAGAGTATACTGGGTTAGATCGTTTGTCCCAATACTAAAGAAGTCGACTTCTTTCGCCAGGTGGTGAGCGATGACCGCCGCAGCCGGTGTTTCCACCATCACGCCCACTTCGATGCTCTCGTCAAACGCCTTGCCTTCTTCGCGCAGCTGCGCCTTCAGCGTCTCGATTTCGCCTTTCAGATCGCGCACTTCTTCCACGGAGATGATCATCGGGAACATGATGCGCAGTTTGCCGAACGCCGAGGCGCGCAGGATGGCGCGCAGCTGGGCGTGCAGGATTTCACGGCGGTCCATCGCGATGCGGATGGCGCGCCAGCCGAGGAACGGGTTCTCTTCCTTCGGCAGGTTCATGTACGGCAGGTCTTTGTCGCCGCCGATGTCCATGGTGCGGACGATCACGGCCTGCGAGCCCATGGCTTCCGCCACGGCTTTATAAGCCTGGAACTGCTCGTCTTCGGTCGGCAGCGAGTCGCGGTCCATGAACAGGAATTCGGTACGATACAGGCCGACGCCTTCCGCGCCGTTGCGCTCTGCACCCGCGACGTCGCGCACGGTGCCGATGTTGGCGCAGACTTCAACCTGATGGCCGTCCAGCGTAATCGCCGGCAGGTCCTTCAGCTTGGCCAGATCGTTTTTCTCGGTGATGTATTGGTTCTGGGCGGCTTTCAGCTGATCGATAACGTCAGCGGTCGGGTTAACGTAAATCTGGTTGTTAACCGCATCCAGAATCAGGTAGTCGTCGTTCTTCACCTGCTTGGTCACGTCGCTGGTGCCGACGATCGCCGGCAGCTCCAGGGAGCGCGCCATGATAGAGGTGTGGGAAGTCCGGCCGCCGAGATCGGTAATGAAGCCCAGCACTTTGTCCAGGTTCAGCTGCGCGGTCTCGGACGGGGTCAGATCGGTGGCCACCAGGATCACTTCGTCCTGAATGGAGCCCAGATCGACGATCGGCATGCCCAGAATGTTCTGCAGCAGGCGCTTGCCGATGTCGCGCACGTCGGCGGCGCGTTCTTTCAGGTACTCGTCGTCCAGCTCTTCCAGCGCTTTCGCCTGACCTTCGATCACGGTGTAGGCGGCGGCGTCTGCGGAGGCCAGATCGTCTTTGATTAGGGCTATGATTTCCTGCTCAAGCTCTTCGTCTTCCAGCAACATGATGTGGCCTTCGAAGATAGCTTCCTTCTCTTCGCCGAAGGTTTCGCCAGCTTTGGTCTTGATCGCTTCCAGCTGTTCGGACGCTTTCGCGCGGCCGGCCAGAAAACGCGAGACTTCCTGCTCTACTTGATCAGCAGAGATTTTCTTCCGGTTGATGACGATGTCGTCTTCTTTCAGCAAGAGAGCCTTACCAAAAGCGATGCCCGGTGATACTAAAATGCCTGAAATCATAACCCTACCTTACTCTTGACTGGTGTTAACTAAAAAGACGGGCCGATTACTCAAGCTCTGCCATCAGTTTTACCAAGTGCTCAACGGCTTTCTGCTCGTCTTCACCTTCAGCGGAGATTGTCACTACGGTCCCTTGAGTCAGCCCCAGAGTTTGCAGTTTGAACAGGCTTTTAGCGCTGGCGCTTTTGCCGTTGGAGGTCACGGTGATGTCAGACGCGAAGCCTTTGGCTTCTTTAACGAACTGAGCGGCAGGGCGAGTATGCAGACCATTCGGAGCGGTAATAGTAACTTCTTGCTGGAACATTGATGTTTCCCCAACTTATTGGATTAATGTTGTGGAGCTAAAGTTTAGCCCAGGGGCCTGACTTTAGCTTGTCTGGTTATAGCGCCTGACTATGGACAGGGGCGAACGTTGATGCAACAGAAAACGACGCGTTAGGCACTTCAGATCAAAAAACTCGGCTTTAGACGTCGTTCCAATCCGCTCCCCATTATGCCCGATTCGCCGCGTCGGCGACAGATGAGTAAATCGATTCAGCCTTGACCGGGCTCAGGGGGGATTAATTTTGCGCATCGAAATAATGCACCGTTAAATACTAAAGCCGGCGGGCAAAAGCAATCTTGGACTGCTATAAAGTTTGATCCAGTCCACAAAAAAGCACCCCGCAGGGTGCTTTTTTAGCGATTTGTGCAGTGGCGGAATTACTGCTGCAATTCCTGCTCGGTGAACAGATCGGCGAACAGCGCGGTGCTCAGGTAACGTTCGCCGGAAGAGGGCAGGATCACCACGATGGTCTTGTCGGCGAACGCCGGTTCTTCGGCCAGTTTCACCGCCGCCGCGACCGCTGCGCCGGAGGAAATGCCCGCCAGGATGCCTTCTTCGTCCATCAGGCGGCGCGCCATGCTGATGGCCTCGTCGTTGGAGACTTTCTCGACGCGATCCACCAGATCCAGATCGAGGTTGCCCGGAATGAAGCCGGCGCCGATGCCCTGGATCTTGTGCGGGCCCGGCTTCAGCTCTTCACCGGCCAGCGCCTGGCTGATGACCGGCGAGTCGGTCGGCTCGACCGCCACGGTGGTGATGGCCTTGCCTTTGGTGTTCTTGATGTAGCGGCTGACGCCGGTCAGCGTGCCGCCGGTGCCGACGCCGGAGATGAACACGTCGACGTCGCCGTCGGTGTCTTCCCAGATTTCCGGGCCGGTGGTTTTTTCATGGATGGCCGGGTTGGCCGGGTTGCTGAACTGTTGCAGGATCAGGTAACGATTCGGGTCGGTGGCGACGATCTCTTCCGCTTTGGCGATGGCGCCTTTCATGCCTTTCGCCCCTTCGGTCAGCACCAGATTGGCGCCCAGCGCCTTGAGCAGCTTGCGGCGCTCGATGCTCATGGTTTCCGGCATGGTCAGCGTCAGCTTGTAACCGCGCGCGGCGGCCACGAAGGCCAGCGCGATGCCGGTGTTGCCGCTGGTCGGCTCCACCAGCTCTTTGCCGGCGGTCAACACGCCGCGTTGTTCCGCATCCCAAATCATATTGGCACCGATGCGGCATTTGACGCTGAAGCTCGGGTTGCGTGATTCAACCTTGGCCAGAATGCGTCCGTTGCCGATACGGTTCAGACGAACCAGCGGCGTATGGCCGATTGTTAATGAGTTGTCTTCATATATCTTGCTCATAGCCCGTCCTTTAACTCTATGAAAATGTGGGGAACATCGAAAGCATACGCTAACAGTACCGGCAGGGAAGTAAAGAATTGGTATATCTATATGTTATTAGGAAATAAGTTTTAAGCACAATGATAAGGGCGCGAAATGCGCGCCCTGTCGAAAATTCCCGCGCTATCGGCGGTAAAAAGCGGCGGTTATCGGACGAATTGCGAGCGGTAGCGATCGACCCACATGGCGGTGGCGCCACAGACGGCGACCGGCAGGATCACCAGGTTGAGGATCGGGATCATGGTGAACAGGCTGACCAGCGCGCCGAACTGCAGGTTGTCGGTTTTGTGCTGGCGCAAGGCGCGGCGCATGTCGGCAAAGCTCACCTTGTGGTTGTCGAACGGGTAGTCGCAATACTGGATCGCCAGCATCCAGGCGCTGAACAGGAACCATAGCACCGGCGCCACCGTCTGGCCGATGCCGGGCACGAAGTACAGCGCCAGCAGCAGCAGCGCGCGCGGCAGGTAATACATCAGCTTGCGCCATTCGCGCGCCATGATGCGCGGCAGATCTTTGGCGATGCCGAGCAGGCCGGTGTCCGGCAGCGGTTTGCCGGTCAGGCTGCCTTCGAGCTGTTCGGCCAGCAGGCCGCAGAACGGCGCCGCAATCAGATTGGTGATGGTGCTGAACAGATAGCTGAACACCAACAGCACCGAAATGACCGCCAGCGGCCACAGCAGGTAGCTCAACCATTGCAGCCAGTCGGGAACGTGGCTCATCATCGCCGGGATCCAGTCGCCGAGCCGGCTGAACAGCCACCAGAAAGCGGAACCCATCAGCAGCACGTTGACCAGCAACGGCAGGACCACATAGCGTTTAATCCCCGGGCGCGAAATCAGGCGCCAACCCTCGGCGAAATAGTGAATGCCGCTGGTCGAACGGGAAGGGGGCTGCGTATAGGACATATCTTAAGTTATCTCGTTGTCTGAACAGGCATCATTATCATATAGAGATGATTTTCCACTGGCTAGGGTAGGGTTGGCTGAAAAACCAGCAGAAAAAGGCAGTATAATCATCTTTATTGGCATAAAGTTCAGCACGGACTTGCACTTGTGTGCGCGGGCAAATAGAGTTAAAGAGTGAATGTTTGCCGCGGTGGCAATGTATTGGAACAACAGAGATAGCAATGATGCAGGATTTGCGTCTGATATTAATCGTTGTTGGCGCGATCGCCATAATAGCGCTGTTATTGCACGGTCTGTGGACCAGTCGCAAAGAACGGTCAGCGCTCTTCCGCGATCGCCCAGCCAAACGTTCCCAAAAGGAACGTGAACAAACTCCGATCGACGATCTCGAAGAAGGCGTCGGTGAGGTGCGCGTACGCGCCGCTCACCCGCAAGACGAGCCGTCATTCGGCCATTTCGATGCCGCACGCGAAGAACCCGTGGCCGCGCCGAAGCCCGCTCCGGCGGCTGCGCCAGCGCCCCGCGCCGTTCAGCCGGCTGCCCATCAGACGCCGCCTCCGCTGTCTCAGCGGCCGGAGTATGATGACATCCTGCTGAACAACTACGCGCCGGACGAAGAACCGGCCGAACCGCAGCAACCGCAACCGGCCGCGCGCCGTGAGCCGCGCGTCGACGATCTGCCGCATGAACATGAGGCGCCGCAGGTGGCGGAACCGGCATTCCACGCCGAGCCGGCCCCTGTGCAGCCAGCGCCGGAAGTGAAGCCTGCGCCGGAACCTGCACCGCAGCCGGCGGCTGCGCCAATTCAGGCTAAACTGAAAGAGACCGTGCTGGTGCTGCACGTCGCGGCCCACCAGGGCGGCGTGATCGGCGGCGAAGTGCTGCTGCAGAGCGTGTTGCAGGCCGGCTTCCAGTTTGGCGAGATGGGCATCTTCCACCGCCATATCAGCCCGGCCGGCAGCGGCCCGGTGCTGTTCAGCCTGGCGAACATGGTCAAGCCGGGATCGTTCGATCCTGACATGATGTCCGACTTCTCCACGCCGGGCGTGTCGATGTTCATGATGGTGCCGTCTTACGGCGACGCCAATCAGAACTTCAAGCTGATGCTGCAGTCGGCACAGCGCATCGCCGACGACGTGGGCGGCGTGGTGCTGGACGACGAGCGCCGCATGATGACGCCGCAGAAGCTGGAAACCTACAAAGCGCGCATCCGTGAAGTGTTGGAAAACAACGCCTGACCCGGTTGCCGCGCGCACTGAACATCCGTAACAACAAAGCCCCCGCTAGCCGGGGGTTTTTTATCTTTGATGGTGAGCCATGGAATCGATAATCCAACAAATCAATCAACTACGAGCCACACTGCGCCATCATGAATACCAGTATCATGTGCTGGATGCGCCGGAAGTGCCGGATGCGGAATATGACCGCCTGATGCGCGAACTGCGGGAACTGGAGAGCGCGCATCCTGAGTTGGTCACCGCCGATTCACCGACCCAGCGCGTGGGCGCCGCACCGCTGGCGGCGTTTGACCAGGTGCGCCACGAAGTGCCGATGCTGTCGCTGGACAACGTGTTCGACGAAGAAAGCTTCCTGGCGTTTTACAAGCGCGTGCAGGACAGGCTCAAAAGCAGCGATCCGCTGACCTTTTGCTGCGAGCTGAAGCTGGACGGCCTGGCGGTCAGCCTGCTGTACGAAGACGGTGAGCTGGTGCGCGCGGCGACGCGCGGCGACGGCACCACCGGCGAAAACATCACCTCCAACGTGCGCACCATTCGCGCCATTCCGCTGCGCCTGACCGGCGACAACATCCCGCGCCGGCTGGAAGTGCGCGGGGAAGTGTTCATGCCGCAGGCCGGTTTTGAACAGATGAACGAAGAAGCACGGCGCAAAGACGGCAAGGTGTTCGCCAACCCGCGCAACGCCGCCGCCGGCTCGCTGCGCCAGCTCGATCCGCGCATTACCGCCAAACGCCCGCTGACCTTCTTCTGCTACGGCGTCGGCCTGTTGGAAGGCGGCGAACTGCCGCGCAGCCACTTTGAGCGCCTGATGCAGTTCAAGGCCTGGGGCCTGCCGGTCAGCGATCGCGCCCAGCGCCGCACCGGCAGCGAGGAAGTGCTGGCGTTTTATCGCCAGGTCGAGCAGGACCGCGCGCAGCTCGGTTTCGACATCGACGGCGTGGTGATCAAGATTGACGACATCGATCTGCAGGAAACGCTGGGCTTCGTGGCGCGTGCGCCGCGCTGGGCGACGGCGTTCAAATTCCCGGCGCAGGAGCAGATCACCGTAGTGCGCGAAGTGGAGTTTCAGGTTGGCCGCACCGGCGCGATTACGCCGGTGGCGCGCCTTGAGCCGGTGCTGGTGGCCGGGGTGACCGTCAGCAACGCCACCTTGCACAACGCCGATGAAATTGAGCGTTTGGGGCTGCGCATCGGCGATACGGTGATCGTGCGCCGCGCCGGCGACGTGATCCCGCAGGTGGTGGGGGTGCTGGAAGACCGGCGGCCACAGGATGCGCGCGAAGTGGTGTTCCCGCTGCACTGCCCGGTGTGCGGCTCCGACGTTGAGCGCGTGGAAGGCGAGGCGGTAGCGCGCTGCACCGGTGGTCTTATCTGCGGCGCGCAGCGCAAAGAGGCGTTGAAGCACTTCGTTTCCCGCCGCGCGCTGGACGTTGAAGGCATGGGCGACAAGATCATCGAGCAGCTGGTGGACAAAGAGTACGTGAAGAACCCGGCCGATCTGTTCCGCTTGTCCGCCGGCATTCTGACCGGCCTGGATCGCATGGGGCCGAAATCGGCGCAGAATCTGGTCAATGCGCTGGAGAAATCCAAGCAGACCACCTTCGCCCGTTTCCTGTATGCGCTGGGCATTCGCGAGGTTGGCGAGGCGACCGCCGCCAACCTGGCGGCGCATTTCGGATCGCTCGAGAAGCTGTTCGCCGCCGATATCGAGGCGCTGAAAGAGGTGCCGGACGTCGGCGAAGTGGTGGCCAAACACACCCGCAATTTCCTTGATGAAGCGCTCAATCAGCAGGTGATCAACGAGCTGGTGGGCGCCGAGATCGGCATTCACTGGCCGGCGCCGGTGGTGGTGGTCGCCGAAGAGATAGACAGCCCGTTCGCCGGCAAAACCGTGGTGCTGACCGGCTCGCTGAGCCAGCTGTCGCGCGACGAGGCCAAAGATCGCCTGACGGCGCTGGGCGCCAAGGTCAGCGGCAGCGTGTCGAAGAAAACCGATTTGGTGATCGCCGGCGAAGCGGCCGGCTCCAAGCTGGCGAAGGCGCAGGAGCTGGGTATCGCCGTGATCGACGAAGCGGAGATGATCCGCCTGCTGGGTGACTGATGGAAAAGGAAAACCTGCTGGAGATCGCCAATACCGTGATGCCGTTCGGCAAGTACCAGGGGCGGGTGCTGATCGATCTGCCCGAAGAGTACCTGCTGTGGTTCGCCCGCAAGGGCGAATTTCCCAAAGGCAAGCTCGGCATGCTGATGGAGATGACGCTGGCGATTAAAATCGAAGGGCTTGACCACCTGGTCAAGCCGCTGAAGAAAAACTGATCTGACGGGCCCCGGCCCGTCTTTTTTACCCGCGCGACGCCTGCGCGTTGGCGTTGGGCACCGCCTGTTGCGCCCGCTGCTTGCGCTGATACCTTTTCGCCAGCACCGCACAGGTCATCAGCTGCACCTGATGGAACACCATCAGTGGCAGCACCATGATCCCCACCGTCGCCGCCGGGAACAGGATATTGGCCATCGGAATGCCGTTCGCCAGGCTTTTCTTCGAACCGCAGAATACGATGGTTATCTCGTCCGCCTTGCTGAACCCCAGCCAGCGCGCCATGTAGGTGTTCACCACCAGCACGATCGTCAGCAGCACGATGCTGCCGCCGACGATAAACGCCAGCGAACCGATCCCCACCTGATGCCAGATGCCGTGCGTCACCGCCTCGCTGAAGGCGGCGTACACCACCAGCAGAATCGAGGTCTGGTCGGTTTTGCCGATCAGCGGGCGATGGCGCTCGATCCAGCCGCCGATCAGCGGCCGCAGCAGGTGGCCGGCGACGAACGGCACCAGCAGTTGCAGCACGATCGAGCCCACCTGCCGCAGGCTGCCGGTATCGCCGTGCACGTTCATCAGCAGGCCGACCAACAGCGGCGACACGAAGATCCCCAGCAGGCTGGAGGCGGAGGCGCTGCACACCGCCGCCGCCACGTTGCCGCCCGCCAGCGAAGTGAAGGCGATGGCCGACTGCACGGTGGCGGGCAGGATGCACAGGTAGATGAAACCGGCGTACAGCTCGGGGCTGACGTCGATCGGCGCCCACCAGGCGAACAACATCCCCAGCGCCGGAAAAATGATGAAGGTGCTGAACATCACCCACAGATGCAGCCGCCAGTTATTGCTGCCGGCCAGGATGGCCTCGCGCGACAGCTTGGCGCCGTGCATGAAGAACAGCAGGGCGATGGCGGCGATGGTCAGGACGTTGAGCCAGCCGACGAACTCGCCGCGCGCCGGCAGGAAAGAAGCCAGCAGCACGGTGGCGATCAGCGTCAGTGTAAAACGATCGGGCAGGAATCTCATGGCGATACGCTCGGGTAGAAAATCTATGGGGCTATTCTCCCGCGTGGGCATATAATAATTAAATTGATTTATTTAATTTATATATGAATAAAACACATGAATTACTCACTCAAACAGCTGCGGGTGTTCGTCGCTGTCGCCCGCCACGGCAGCTTCAGCCGCGCCGGCGAGGCGATCGGCCTGACGCAATCGGCGGTCAGCCACAGCGTGAAAGAGCTGGAGGCGGAGGTCGGCGTGCGCCTGCTGGATCGCACCACGCGTGAAGTGGTGTTGACCGATGCCGGCCTGCGGCTGGCCAACCGGGTCGAACGGCTGCTGGACGAACTGCAGGCCGCGTTGCTGGATGCGCGCAGCTTTGGCGTACAGCGCAGCGGCACGGTGCGGGTGGCGACCAGCCAGACCATTTCCGCCCATCTGATGCCGCAGTGCATCGCCGCCGGCGAACGCGAATACCCGGAGATCCGCATCATGCTGCGCGATCAGGCGCAGCAGCAGGTGCTGCACAGCGTGCGCAACGCCGAGGTGGATTTCGGCATCGTGGTCGATCCGGTGCAGGCGGTAGATCTGGAGTGCGAAGCGGTGCTGCATGAACCGTTCCTGCTGCTGTGCCGCGACGACCACCCGTTTGCTGCGCAGCAAGAGGTGCTTTGGTCGGCGTTAAACGGCTGCCGCCTGGTGTTGCAGGATTACGCGTCGGGCAGCCGGCCGTTGATCGACAGCGCGCTGAGGCAGCAGGGCGTCGAGGCGCAGGTGGTGCAGGAAATCGGCCATCCGGCCACGCTGTTCCCGATGGTGGCGGAGGGGATCGGCATCAGCATCTTCCCGGCGTTGGCGCTGCCGCTGCCGGAAGGGGGGCGGCTCCGGGTGCGGCGGCTGGTGCCGGAGATCAATCGCGCGCTGATGCTGGTGCGGCGTAAAAATCGCTCGCTGACGCCGGCGGCGGAGGCCATCTGGCAGGTCGCGCGTCAGCAGGCGGCGCTGCTGCACCAGCGCCGGCAGGAAAACGCGGAATATTGACTCAGATATAGACGTCCACCGCGTTGAGCGGCGTCGGGCGGTTTACGCCGTCGCCGGCTTGCGCCGCGGCTTTTTCCATTTGCTCCTGCTGCTGCTTTTCCATTTCTTCTTTCTGGATGCGCGCGATCTCGGCCTGCAGCATCTTGATCTGCGCTTCGATCAGCTGTTTCTGCTTCTCGATCTCTTTGGGATCGGCGCTGGAGTCCTTCAGCTCCACCAGCTTTTGCTGCAGAGCCTGAATCTGCCGGTTCAGCGCCTTGATGCGCGCCGAGGCGCGGCTTTCGTTGAGATTTGCCGGTTCGTCATTGCCGTTGGCACCTTCGCTTTTCTTCGCCTTGCCGCCTTCCGGCTGGTTGTTGACCGGTTTGGCCATCAGCAATTCGCCCTGATGGCCCGGCGCGCTGAAGACGTTGCTGACGCCGGGAACGGTATTTTTGATCGGTACGATCATGGTGATGCTGGTCGTCATGGATGCTCTCCCTGAGTCGGTATATCGCTGTTCAGGGTATCGGCAGCGGCGGCTAAATCTTTACCTGCCGCAGGCGCGGCCAGCGCTGCAGCCAGCCTTTGTCGAGCACCCGCTGGGCATAGGCAGCGCGATCGCCGTTTTTCACGTTGAAGGTGATGGTGTCGCCGAACAGCGCCGCGAGCCCGAAGGGAGCCACCAGCGTGAGGCTGTCGTCGGCGTTCAGGCGCGCGCCGATCGCCGTTTCCACTTCGGTCCAGAAGCTGATGGCCTCTTCGCTGTTGCGGTAAGGCGCCCGGCCGCCGCGCAGATGCATGCGCGCCTGATTCTTGACCGACCACGGCTGCGGCAGCCATTGCTGCAGCCGCGCCTCCAGCATGCGATCGCGCTCGGCGTCCGCACGCTCCGCATCGAAGTGGATCACGTCGATATCGTTGAGCGGCGTGGGCTCCACATAGCCGTGGCGCCGATCCCAAACCAGATTGCGTACGAAGCCGGCGCCGAGGCACCAGTCATTCAGGCCGAGCCGGCGCACGGTGCGCAGGGCGGCCATGCGCGCGTCATCTTGTTGCAGCCAGTCGATAATTTGCCGTTGCGGATCCATCACCCCTCCTGTTTTCGCGGCTACTGTAACCCGAAGCGGCGGCGGGTGAAATGGCGGGAGGCGTGATGACGGCGATCGCAGGCAAATTAATTTTCTTCTCTCACTGACTACACTTGGTGCAGGGCTTTTATCTCGTCACTCGGGGCAAGGGAGGGGGCTATGTATCAGGCAACGGTGGGCCAACGCGGCTATCGCTTCGGCGATCTGCGTCAGCTGATGGCGAAGGCTTCGCCGGCGCGTTCCGGCGATTATCTGGCGGAGGTGGCGGCGCACAGCGCCGAAGAGCGCATGGCGGCGCGCATCGCGCTGGCGGACTTGCCGCTCAAGACGTTCCTGCAGCAGGCGCTGGTGCCGTACGAACAGGACGAGGTGACGCGCCTGATTATCGACGGCCACGATGCCGCCGCCTTCGAGCCCATCTCGCACCTCACGGTCGGCGATTTTCGCGACTGGCTGTTGAGCGAGCAGGCGGACAGCGCCATGCTGGCGCAGGTGGCGGCCGGCATCACGCCGGAGATGGCGGCGGCGGTGAGCAAGATCATGCGCAATCAGGATCTGATTTTGGTGGCCAAGAAGTGCCGGGTGGTGACGCGCTTTCGCAATACGATTGGCCTGCCGGGCCACCTCAGCGTGCGGCTGCAGCCCAATCACCCGACCGACAGCCTGCAGGGCATCGCCGCCAGCATGCTGGACGGCCTGTTGTACGGCAGCGGCGACGCGGTGGTCGGCATCAATCCGGCCAGCGACAGCCTGCCGCTGCTGGAAAAGCTCAACTACATGCTGGACGACGTGATCCAGCGCTTTGCCATTCCCACCCAATCCTGCGTGCTGACCCACGTGACCAACACGCTGCGGCTGATAGAGCGCGGCGCGCCGGTGGATCTGGTGTTTCAGTCGATCGCCGGTACCGAAGCGGCCAATCGCGGCTTCGGCATTAATCTGGCGCTGCTGGAGGAAGCGCAGCAGGCGGCGCTGAGCCTCAGGCGCGGCACGCTGGGCGACAACGTGATGTATTTCGAAACCGGGCAGGGCAGTTGCCTGTCGGCCAACGCCCATCACGGCGTCGATCAGCAAACCTGCGAGGCGCGCGCCTATGCGGTGGCGCGCCATTTCTCGCCGCTGCTGATCAACACCGTGGTAGGGTTTATCGGCCCCGAATACCTGTATGACGGCAAGCAAATTATCCGCGCCGGGCTGGAGGACCACTTCTGCGGCAAGCTGCTCGGGCTGCCGCTGGGCTGCGACGTCTGCTACACCAACCATGCCGAAGCCGATCAGGACGACATGGACACGCTGCTGACGCTGTTGGCCGCCGCCGGGTTGACGTTCCTGATCGGCGTGCCGGGCGCGGACGACATCATGCTCAACTACCAAAGCACGTCGTTCCATGACGCGCTCTATATCCGCGAGCTGCTGGGGCTGAAGCACGCACCAGAGTTCGCCGCCTGGCTGGCGGCGATGAACATTACCGACGAACGCGGGCGGCTGCGCGATGCCGCCGCCAATCATCCGCTGTTGCTGGCGCTGCAGGGAGAACGCACATGAGCAAACCGGTTCACGTCAACAGCTGGGACGCGCTGCGCGCCTTTACCGATGCGCGCATCGCGCTGGGGCGCACCGGCGCCAGCCTGCCGACCGACGAACTGCTGCGCTTCGGCCTGGCTCATGCCCAGGCGCGCGACGCGGTGCATCAGCCTTTCGACAGCGAGCGGCTGGCGGCGGATCTGCACGATGCCGGTTGGCCCACGCTGGCGGTGCACAGCCAGGCCGCCGACCGCGCCGCCTATCTGCGCCGGCCGGATCTGGGGCGGCGGTTGGCGTCGGATAGCCGCAGCCTGCTGCTCGGTTCGCCATCGCGCCGCGTCGATCTGCTGCTGATAGTGGCGGACGGCCTCTCCTCCAAGGCGGTGCACCGCCAGGCGCTGCCGCTGCTGCAGGCGCTGCGGCCCTATCTCGATACGCTGGGGCTGACCGTTGCGCCGGTGGTGCTGGCGCATCAGGCGCGGGTGGCGCTGGGGGATGAGATCGGCGAATGCCTGCAAGCCCGGGCGGTGGCGGTGCTGATTGGCGAACGGCCGGGGCTGTCGTCGCCGGACAGCCTGGGTGTCTATATGACCTGGGGGCCGAACGCGCGCAGAACGGACGCCGAGCGCAATTGCATCTCCAACGTGCGCCCCGAGGGGCTGGATTACCCGCAGGCGGCGTTCAAATTGGCCTGGCTGCTGGAGCAGGCGTTCCAGCGCCGGCTGACCGGCGTCGAACTGAAAGACGAGAGTGACAACCCGGCGCTGCGCGGCCGGGTAACGCCGATTTACCCCCAGTTGGGCGGCTGACCGAGGGTTTGCTGCAGCAGGGCGGTGAAGGCCGCCAGCCGGGCGGACACCTTCGCCATTGGGCGCAGCAGATAGATGCCTTGCTGCTCATGGCGCGGATCTTCCAGTATCTGCACCAGTTGCCCGTGCTGCACGTCAGGCCCCACCACCCAGTTGGGTAGAAAGGCGATGCCGAGCCCGAGCAGCGCCGCCTGGCGCTGCGCGGTGAAGTCGTCGCAGCGCAGCGCCATGGTGCAGCGGTTCATCAGCGCCGCGTCGAGGATCTGCGCCCAGCAGGCCGGCTGCTGCTTGTGGTAGCGGGCGATCAGCCGATGCTGCGGCAGCGCTTCCAGATCGGCCGGCAGGCCATAGCGGGCGACGTAGGCGGGGCTGGCGCACATTACCCAGCGTTGGGTGGCGATGCGGCTGGCATACAGCGCGCTGTCCTTCTGTTCGCCGATGCGGAGGGCGGCGTCGAGCCGCTCCTGCGTCGGATCGGTCTGGCGTTCGGTCAGATCGAGGTCGACCGACAGCTGCGGGTAGCGTTCCGCCAGCGTCGGCAGCAGCGGCAGCACATAGGTTTTGCCGAAGGTTGGCAGGCAGCTGATGCGCAGCGTGCCCTGCGGCGTTTCGTTCAGCGCGCTCAGCTCGGCGCGAAGGCCGGTGATGTCCGTCATCAGCGCGGCGGCGCGCGTCAGCAGCAGTTCGCCGGCGTCGGTCAGCAGCAGGCCACGGGTGGAGCGCACGAACAGCGCGGCGCCGAGCGCGCTTTCCAGGGCATCGATGTGGCGCACCAGCGAGGAGGGCACCATGCCCAGCCGGCGCGCAGCTGCGGAAAAGCTGCCCAGGCGGGCGACGTCGAGAAAAATTGGCAGATGTTCTACATAGCGGGCGTCATTCATTTTTGCATTATATGCAAAAGCGTTTCTTATGAATACCCGCTTCTCTGCCGGCGGCGCGGCGGCTACTCTGGCTGCGGGTTGACGACGGGCTTCGGCGCCGTCCCATCCCGGCCGCATAGAGAGAAAACGCATAAACCTCGCGGCGCTTAGCACCAAATAGCAGATGTTTTTCCCAGGCCGCGTGAGCCGCCTGCGGAGTTGATTGCCGCTCCAACACCAGATTAACCGTTCAATTTGATAACCGGTTCAGTCTTAATGATTAGTAAGCCTTTACTTTATCTCATTCTGATCTGATGCCTGGTTATCGGCCGGCCAGCCGTGCCGGTTTTTTTGTCGCCTCAGGCTGAATCGTTCCAACTGATGAACGCGCCTTGGGGGGCATCTTGGCTCACCGTCGGTGGGTCTTTTGAACGCGCGGAACCGCGGTTTCGCGCTGGTGGAGGAGTCAGTCATGAACGAAAAACACGGGTGTGCCTGTGCGCGCCATTTGGCGCAGGGTTTTGCCAGGCAGTCGATCAACGCCGGGGAGGGCGAAATCTATCAAATCTCGCTGATGAGCGCGCTCATCGACGGGGTCTACGAGGGTGAAACAACTATTGCCGAGCTGCTCAAGCACGGCGATTTCGGCCTCGGCACCTTCAATCACCTGGACGGCGAACTGATCGCTTTCGACCAGGAAATACACCAGCTGCGCGCCGACGGCAGCGCCCGGCCGGCCGGCCTGCAACAGCAAACCCCCTTCGCCGTCGTCACCTTTTTCCAGCCCAGCGTCAGCCAGCAGTTCGACCGGCCGATCACCAAGGCGCAGCTGCACCAGTGCATCGACGAGCAGGTCGCTTCGCCGAACCTGTTTTGCGCGGTGCGGGTCGACGGTGAGTTCAGCCACGTGGAAACCCGCACCGTGCCGCGCCAGGAGCGGCCCTACCGCCCGATGCTGGAGGCGATAGAAGAGCAGCCGACCTTCTCGTTCCATCAGCGGCGCGGCACGCTGGTCGGCTTCCGCTCGCCAGATTACATGCAGGGCATCGGCGTGGCCGGCTATCACGAACACTTCGTTACCGACGACCGCAGCGGCGGCGGCCACGTGCTGGACTACCAGCTCGATCATGGCCGTCTGCAGTTCGGCGTCATCACGCGTCTCAATCTTCAGTTGCCGCATGATGCGGATTTCTTGCGCGCCAACCTCTGTCCAGAGGATTTGGATCGCGCGATTCGTTCCGCCGAGGGCTAACCCCGGCGATCGTTTTCTTAGGAGGTGGAACCATGGCACAGGAAAAAACAGGCAATGACTGGCAATGCGGCGCCGATTTGGTGGTGAAAAACCTGGAAGCGCAGGGCGTCAAACACGTTTTCGGCATTCCGGGCGCCAAGATCGATCGGGTGTTCGACTCGCTGGAGGACGCGCCATCGATTGAAACGGTGGTGGTGCGGCATGAGGCCAACGCGGCCTTTATGGCGGCGGCGGTCGGCCGCCTGACCGGCAAAGCCGGGGTGGCGCTGGTTACCTCCGGGCCGGGCAGCTCCAACCTGATAACCGGGCTGGCCACCGCCACTTCGGAAGGGGACGCGGTGGTGGCCTTCGGCGGGGCGGTGAAGCGCGCCGACAGCCTGAAGCAGACGCACCAGAGCATGGATACCGTCAGCATGTTCCGGCCGGTGACCAAGTATTGCGCCGAAGTGCATGCCGGTTCGGCGATTTCCGAAGTGATCGCCAACGCCTTTCGCCGCGCCGAGTTCGGCCGGCCGGGGGCGTCGTTCGTCAGCTTGCCGATGGATATCGTCAATGAACCGGTGAGCGCGCCGGTGCTGGCCGGCTGCCGCTTGCCGCGCATGGGGGCCGCCGCGGCGGACGACATTCAGGCGGCGGTGAAACTGATCCGCCAGGCTAAATGCCCGGTATTGCTGCTCGGCCTGCAGGCCAGCCGGCCGGAGAACAGCGAGGCGGTGCGCCATCTGCTGTACCGCACCCATATGCCGGTGGTCGGCACCTATCAGGCGGCGGGGGTGATCGACGTCAACCACTTCGCCCGTTTCGCCGGCCGCGTCGGCCTGTTCAACAACCAGCCGGCCGATCAGCTGTTGCAGAAGGCCGATCTGGTGGTCAGCGTCGGCTATGATCCGATCGAATACGATCCCTGCATGTGGAACAGCCACGGGCGGCTGAAACTGGTGCACATCGACGTGCTGCCGGCGGATATCGACACCTGCTATCGGCCGGACGTCGAGCTGGTGGGCAACATCAGCGCCACGCTGAACATGATGACCGAAACGTTCACTGAGGCGGTCTGCGTGCCGCCGGAGGTGGAGCTGATCCTCACCGATCTCGGCCGCCAACGCACGGAACTGGCGGAGCGCGCCGCGCGCCGCGGCGGCATGCCGATCCACCCGCTGCGCATCGTCAAGGAGCTGCAGGACATCGTCAGCGACGACGTAACCCTGTGCGTGGACATGGGCAGCTTCCACATCTGGATCGCCCGCTACCTGTACAGCTTCCGCGCCCGTCAGCTGTTGATCTCCAACGGCCAGCAAACCATGGGGGTGGCGTTGCCGTGGGCCATCGGCGCGGCGCTGGTGCGCCCTGGCGATAAAGTGGTGTCTATCTCCGGCGACGGCGGGTTCATGCAGTCGAGCATGGAGCTGGAGACCGCGGTGCGGCTGAGAAACAACATCGTGCACGTCATCTGGGTCGATAACGCCTACAACATGGTGGAGATGCAGGAAGTGAACAAATACCAACGCAAATCCGGCGTGGAGTTTGGGCCGATCGACTTCAAGGCCTACGCGGAATCCTGCGGCGCGGTCGGTTTCGCCGTGCAGTCGGTGGACGATCTGCGGCCGATGCTGCGCAAGGCGATGGCGATCCAGGGGCCGGTGGTGGTGGCCATTCCGGTCGACTACGCCGACAACTATAAGCTGATGGCGCAGATGAACTTCAGCCAGATGATTTAATTTCATCATCCTCGCGCCGTTTCACCGGGCAGGCCGCATGCGCGCCTGCCCGTTTTTATGCGCGGAATTTGTCCTTTACATCGCTAACCGCATGATTTATTGCTAACCGTTGGGCTGTTTTTTCACCACTGGGGATAGCGCAATGAAAAGAAAAGCAATAACGATCGGGCTGCTGGCGTTGGCGATTGCCGGCGGCGCGCGGGCCAATACGCTGGTCTACTGTTCCGAAGGCTCGCCGGAAGGCTTCAACCCGCAGCTGTTCACCTCCGGCACCACGGTGGACGCCAGTTCGGCGGCGATCTACAACCGGCTGGTGGACTTCAAACCCGGCACCGTCGAGCTGCAACCCAGCCTGGCGGAAAGCTGGGAGGTGAGCGAGGACGGCAAACGCTATACCTTCCACCTGCGCAAGGGCGTGGCATTCCAGAGCAATAAATATTTCACGCCCACCCGCGATTTCAACGCCGATGACGTCATCTTCTCGTTTATGCGGCAAAAGGACGCCAACAACCCGTATCACAAGGTCTCCAACGGTGCCTACACCAACTTCGAGTCGATGGAGTTCGGCACGCTGATCGACCGGATCGTCAAGGTGGACGACAACACCGTGCGCTTTGAGCTCTCCCGCGCCGAGGCGCCGTTCGTCGCCGATCTGGGCATGTACTTCGCCACCATTTTTTCGGCGGAATATGCCGACGCGATGCTGAAGGCCGGTACGCCGCAGCGGGTAGATAACGATCCGATCGGCACCGGGCCGTTCCAGCTGGTGCAGTATCAGAAAGACGCGAAAATCCTCTACAAGGCGTTCGATCGTTACTGGGAAGGCAAACCGAAGATCGACCGGCTGGTGTTTTCGATCACGCCGGATGCGACGGTGCGTTATGCCAAGCTGCAAAAGAACGAGTGTCAGGTGATGCCGTTCCCCAATCCGGCGGATCTGGCGCGCATGCGGCAGGACGGCAACCTTCAGGTGATGGAAAAATCCGGCTTGAATATCGGCTTCCTGGCGTTCAACACCCAGAAGAAACCGTTGGATAACGTCAAGGTGCGCCAGGCGTTGGCGCTGGCGGTCAACAAGCCGGCGATCATCGAGGCGGTGTTCCACGGCGCCGGCCAGCCGGCCAAGAATCTGCTGCCGCCGACCCAGTGGGGCAGCAACGCGCAGCTTGAAGATTACCCGTATTCGCCGGAGCGGGCGAAGCAGCTGTTGCAGGAGGCTGGGCTGGGGCAGGGGTTCGACATCGATCTGTGGGCGATGCCGGTGCAGCGGCCCTATAACCCCAACGCCAAGCGCATGGCGGAGATGATCCAGGCCGACTGGGCCAAAATCGGCGTGCGCGCCAAAATCGTCACCTTCGAGTGGGGCGAATATTTGCAGCGGATTAAAAACGGCGAGCATCAGACCGCGCTGATGGGCTGGACCACCGCCAACGGCGATCCGGACAACTTCTTCGGGCCGCTGTTCACCTGCGCTTCGCTCGGTGGTTCGAACTCGGCGAAATGGTGCTATAAACCGTTCGACCAGCTGATCCTGCAGGCGCGCGAGGAGAACGATCGCGCCAAGCGGGTGGCGATGTACCAGCAGGCGCAGGTGATGATGCACGATCAGATGCCGGCGCTGATGATCGCGCACTCGACCATCTTCGAACCGGTGCGCAAGGAAGTGAAAGGCTACGAGATAGACCCGTTCGGCAAACACATCTTCAAGCAGGTATCGCTGGAGAAATAAAGCAGGGCGCCGCGGCAATGCGGCGCCCAAAGGTTTTACCAGCTGTAGCTGACCGTGGCGGTGACGGTGCGGCCGCTGCCGTAGAAACAGGCGTCCACGCCGCCGCAGGACGAAACGTAATGCTTGTCGGTCAGGTTGTTGACGTTAACCTGCAGCGCGGCGCCTGCCAGGCTCGGAGCCACTTCTGCCAATTCGTAGCGCGCCATCCAGTCATACAGCGTAAAGGCCGGCACTTTGTAGGTGTTGGTCGCATCGCCTTGGCTGGCGCCGTTGTAACGTACCCCAGCGCCGGTGGAGAAGCCTTTCAGCGGCCCTTGCAGGAAGCTGTAGGTTCCCCAGGCGGAGGCGGCGTGCGTCGGCACCATCACCAGCGTCTTGCCGCGCTGATCGTCGACATAGGTTTCTTTGGTAACGATGTCGGTATAGGTGTAGGCCGCCATGAGCGCGATGGCCGGGGTGAGCTGTGAATGCACTTCGGCTTCCAGCCCCTTGGAACGCACTTTGCCGATCTGCTCCTTGTATTTGGTTACCGGGTTGGTGGAGCTGACGTTTTTCTGCGTCAGATCGAACAACGCCAGCGTCATCAGCGTGTTGCTGTTCTTCGGCTGGAATTTCACGCCGATTTCGGTTTGTTCACCGGTGGTGGGCTTGAACGGATCGGTGCCCGGCGCGCCGGTATCGAGGTTGGGTTCAAACGATGTGCTGTAGCTGATGTACGGGGCAATGCCGTTGTCAAAGGCGTACAGCAGGCCGCTGCGGCCAGTCAGTTTGGTGTCGTTTTGCTGACTGTCGCTGGATCTCAACATGTCCTGAGTGCGCAGCTCGGTCCAGTCGTTGCGCAGCGACAACAACAAATTCCAACCGCCGTAGCTCATCTGATCCTGCAGATAAACGCCGAGTTGGTCCAGCACCTTGCGGTTATCGGTGACCTTCGGCAATGCGCTTTCGTTGACCGGCATGCCGTAAACCGGCCGAGTCCAGTCGAGGAAATAGCCCGCGCTGTCGCCGCGCCAGTTTTGGGTATTGACCTTGCTCCACTTGTAGTCAAGGCCGGTCAACACGCTGTGCTCGACGTCGCCGGTGCTGAATTGCGCTTTCAGTTGGTTATCCAACCCCAGCTCATGGGATTTGACGATATCTTTTTGCGGACGGCGCTGCAGCAGCGTGCTGTTTTTGGCTTGCGACATGAACACCAGATATTTGTAACGTTCATCCACCGTGGTGTAACGCATGTTCTGCTGGAAAGAGAAAACGTCGTTAATATAGTGCTCGAAGATATAGCCGAACGAGGTTTGTTCGCGGCGAGCCTGGTTGAAACCGGGATCGCTGACGTTGAAATCATACGGCAGATAGCCGGCGCTGCTTTTGATCGCCACGCCGGAGGTCGGCAGGAAGTTGCGGTAGCCGTTCTCCGGTTCCTTTTGATAGCTGGTCAACAGGGTGAACGTCGTGTCTTCATTGGCGATATAGGTCAGCGCCGGTGCGATGGCGAAGCGTTTTTCCTTGTGATCTTTGATGCCGGTCTCTTTGGTGCCGGCGATGCCGTTAAGGCGATACAGCAGTTTGGCATCTTCGTCCAATGCGCCGCCGAAGTCGAAAGCGGCCTCTCCTTGATGCAGGTTGCCCGCGCTCAATTGCAGTTTGCGAATAGCCTGGGCGACGGGCCGCTTGCTGGTCATCGCCACCAGCCCACCCGGGTTGGCCTGGCCGTACAGCACAGAAGCCGGGCCGCGCACCACCTCAACGCGTTCAAGCAGCCAGGGGTCGATCTGGCCGCTTTGATAGCTCAGGCCGTCCAGATATTTTGGGGCGTAACGAAAGCCGCGTACGATCACTTCGTCGCTGCGGTTAGAGGTGCCGCGGTATTCCGCCACGACGCCGCTGGAGTATCGCAGCGCCTGAGCGACGGAAGCCGCATCCTGCTGATCCATTTGATCGCGCGTGACGACGGTGATGGCCTGCGGCGTTTTTACCAACGGCGCGGCGCTTTTGGTTCCCGCCGCGCTTTCTTTGGCGACGATGCCCTGCAGCGGCGCGGTGACGTTTTCCTGTGCGCCGGCGACGACGGTGATATCACGCTCAACGTTGTCGGTTCCGGCCTGTACGCCCGGCGCCAGCAGCATGGCTGAGGTCAGCAAGAGCTTGGCGACTGGGTGACGCAGAGGTTGATTGGCGGTATTTTGGGGGTGTTCTGACATTTTTCATCCCTTAAAAAACAATTTTATATCAAGCTATTGCTGTCTTTTTTCATTTGGCGCCGCCGAGAAGGGCTGCGCAGTTCCTTGCCATAAATGAACGGTGGACGAATCGCTTACCGTTTTGCAGAGCCACGCTTCGAAGTGGCCTTGTTGACCTCAGGCGCGTTGATTTATAATTGGTTACATTTTATTGAAAATACAAATGATTCTCAATACCATTTGCATTATTCAAGAAAACAAAAAACGCCGGGTGCGGTGAACAGGGGAAAAAGGAAAAATGCATTCGCTTCATGCCGATGGCCTGGTGCTCAACCTGCTGCAAAGGCCCGATCTCGGCGGAAAAGATTGGTGGCGTCAGGTCGCGGAGTTGGGAACGCCGCTCGTCGAATCGCTGCCCGCAGCGCAGGTGCGCGTTACCTTTTTCTGGCGCGACCCGTGGGGCGATGAACGGCGCTCGCCGATTAAAAAGGTGTATGTCGATATCAACTGCGTGACCGACCATCACAGCCCTTCGCCACAGAGTCTGGAACGCCGGCCGGGTAGCGATATTTGGTGGTGGCAGTTCACTGTTCGCGAAGATTGGCGAGGCAGTTACAGTTTTATACCCATTGAGACGGCGCAACTGCCGCCCGCTTTTACCGGCGATGCGGCTCAGCGTCGGCAGCAGCAGCGTCAGTGGTGGTGTTCGTTGTTTCCGTTGATGCGCCATGATCCGCTCAATCCGGTGGCGCCGCACTGCAGCAGCCGCGGCTTCCCGTTGTCTGCGATACATTTGCCGGCGGCGCCGGATCAATCAGCGTGGCGGGCGTTGGACGCCGGGCAAGCATTGCCCGCCGCGTCTGGGCGTTTGCAGCACTTCTTTTGGCACAGCGAACGATTGGCTAACCGACGCAACATCTGGCTGTACGCCACCGGCGCAGGGGAAGACCGCCCGTTAGTCGTACTGCTGGACGGGCAATTTTGGCTGCATGGCATACCGATTTTTTCCGCACTGGACGCCGAGACGCTTAACGGAAGGCTGCCGTCGGCGCTTTATCTGTTTATCGACGTGATAGACATGGCGCGGCGTGCGGAAGAATTGGCCTGCAATGCGGCTTTCTGGCGGGCGGTGCAAGAGGAGCTGCTGCCGCAGGTGGCGGAGCGTGCGCCTTACAGCGACGATCCGCAGCGCACGGTGGTGGCGGGGCAGAGTTACGGCGGGTTGGCGGCGTTGTATGCCGGGTTGCATTGGCCGCAGCGTTTCGGCTGCGTATTGACCCAGTCGGGTTCTTTCTGGTGGCCGCATATTGAAGCGATGATTAACCCGGCTGAGGAGTATGACGCCGACGTCGGCTGGTTGACTGAACAGGTGCGGCGGGGCTTGTGCGCCGCGACGCCGCTGCGCGTCTTTCAGGAAGCCGGTGAAGGGGAGAGGGATATTCATCAGGTCAATCGCCAAATGCATCGGGCGCTGGTGGAGGCGGGGCATCGGGTCGATTATCGCGTGTTCGCCGGCGGGCATGATGCCGTCTGCTGGCGCGGCGGTTTGCTCGACGGATTGCGGGCGCTGTTGGCTCCCTAGTCATGGATAAACGAAGGCCGGGCTAACCCGGCCTTTTTCATGCCTGCGGCGTGTCGCAGTGGTAGCGGCCGCGCGGGATCACCAGCGGCGTGTGGGACAGCGGATCGTCGATGATCATGCACGGCATGCCGAATACCCGTTCCACCAGCTCGGCGGTGATGATCTCCGCCGGTTTCCCCTCCGCCACGATCTTGCCGTCGCGCATAGCGATGATGTGATCGGCATAGCGGCAGGCGTGGTTGAGATCGTGCAGCACCGCGATGAGGGTTTGGCCGTGCTCGCGGTTGAGCTGGCGGAACAGATCCAGCAGCTCGATCTGATGCGCGATGTCCAGATAGGTGGTCGGTTCATCCAGCAGCAGCAGCGGCGTTTGCTGCGCCAACGCCATCGCCACCCAGACGCGCTGGCGCTGCCCGCCGGACAGCTCGTCGACGCTGCGGTCCGCCAGCTGGCCGACGTTGGTGGCCGCCATGGCGGCTTCCACCGCCTGTTTGTCGGCTTGCGTCCACTGTTTCAGCAGGCTCTGGTGCGGGTAGCGGCCGCGCGACACCAGATCCGCCACGGTAATGCTGTCCGGTGCGATCGAGGTTTGCGGCAGCAGCCCAAGCTCGCGCGCCAGCGCCTTGGTGGCGAAGCTGCTGATGTTCTTGCCGTCCAGCATCACCTCGCCGGCGCTGGGTTTCAGCAGGCGGCACAGGGCGCGCAGCAGTGTCGATTTGCCGCAGGCGTTCGGCCCGACGATCACCGTGAAGGCGCCGTCGGGGATCGCCACGCTCAGATCGTCAGCGATGATTTTATTGTCGTAGCCCAGCTTCAGATGCGAGGCGTGCAGGCGGTGGCTCATGGCATTGTCATTCTTCATTATCTGCGGGCCTCACGGATGAGCAGCCAAATCAGGTACAGGCCGCCGATGCAGACGGTCACGACCCCGACCGGCAGTTGGATCGGTGCGAAAAGATGTTGGGACACTACGTCGGCGCCGAGCAGCAGCGCCGCACCCATCAGCGCCGAGGACGTCAGGGTGACCGAGGATTGGCCGGCCAGGCGGCGGGCGATCTGCGGCGCCGCCAGCGCGATAAAGGAAATCGGCCCGGCGGTGGCGGTGACGGCGGCGGTGAGGGTGACGCCGAACAGCATCAGCCACAGCCGGCTGCCTTCGGCGTTCACGCCCAGCGCGCGCGCCGTATCGTCGCCCATTTCCAGCAGCTGCAGCCGTTTGCTCATCAGCAGCGCGGCCGCGGCCGCCAGCACGATGAACGCCGTGGCGGGTTGGGCTTTCTGCCAGGTCATGCCGTTGAGCGAACCGGCCTGCCACATGGCGGCGTCCATGGCGCGCTCCAGCGAGGCGGTGATGATCAGCCAGGTATTGGTGGAGACCAATACCGCGCTGATGGCGATGCCGACGATGATCAGCCGGAAGCCGGCGATGCCTTGCCGCCAGGCCAGCAGGTAGATGGCCAGCGCGGCGAGAATGCCGCCGGCCAGCGCGCCGCCGGCGATGTAGTAATAGCCGCCGTTGAACAGGGTGATGGCGATCAGCGCGCCGGTGTAAGCCCCCATGTTAAAGCCAATCACGTCCGGGCTGCCGAGCGGGTTGCGGATAATCGACTGGAAAATGGCGCCGCTCATGCCGAGCGCGGCGCCTAACAGCAGCGCCATGGCGATACGCGGCAAGCGCCATTGGGTAACCACGGTGACCAGATTTTTCGGCGCCTCGCCGCTGAGCGCGGCAAAGACCTGCTCCAGCGAGAGCTGCAGCGTGCCGTAGCACAGCGCGGCAACGGCCATCGCCAGGCACAACGCCAGCAGCGAAAGGTTGACCAGCAGCAGGCGCAGCGGCATGCGCCAGTTGATGACGCCGTCCGGGCGGCCGATATGCAACGTGTGGGGCAGACTCATCACAGCCCCCCCAGCGTTTTCTTGCGGCGCACCAGCCAGATCAGCACCGGCGCGCCGATGAAGGCCGCCACGATGGAAACCCGCAGCTCACCGGCCGCCAGCAGACGGCCGACCACGTCGGCGCACAGCAGTAAAATCGGCGCCAGCAGCATGGAGTAGGGCAGGATCCAGCGCTGGTCGGGGCCGACCCACCAGCGGGCGATGTGCGGCACCATCAGGCCGATAAAGCTAATTGGGCCGACGGTGGCGGTTGCCGCGCCGCACAGCAGCGTGATGGCGATCACCGCGATGACCTGAGTCAGCACCACGCGCGCGCCGAGCGCGATAGCCAGATCTTCCCCCATGCCGATGGTATTCAGCGGCCGGGCGATGAGCAGCGTCAGCAGGCAGCCGAGCAAAATGGCGGGGGCGGTGACCGGCAGCGTGGACAGCGTGCGGATATCCAGCGTGCCGGCCTGCCAGAAGCGCAGTTGATCGAAGGTTTGCGGATCGATCAGCGACAGCCCGGTGGTGATGCCGAGCAGCACCGCGCCGATCGCCACGCCGGCCAGGGTCAGCCGCACCGGGTTGATGCGCCCGCCCGCCAGCGTGCCGATCAGGTAGACCAGCAGAGTGGTGAGGGCGGCACCGACAAAGGCGTAGGCCATATAGCTTTCGGTGGTGGCGGCGCCGAAAAACATGATGCCGATGACCACGGCGAAGCTGGCGCCGGCGTTGATGCCGAGCACGCCGGGATCGGCCAACGGATTGCGCGTCAAGGCCTGAATCAGCGCGCCGGCGGCGCCGAGCGCCATGCCGGCCAAGATGCCCGCCAGCGTACGGGGCACCCGGGCGTTGAGAATGATGGTGCTGTCGGAACCGCTCGCGGCGCCCTGCAGGCTGAGCCAGACGGTGTGGAAGGGGATGGCTTTGGAACCCAGCATCAGGCTGGCAATGATACACAGCAGCAACAGCGCCAAGCCGATACCGAACCCGGCGATGCGTTTGAAGCCACTGGCGTAAGCTGCGTGCGGTGCGGACGAAAGCGTCCGCTCAGTCGGAGTGGGTACGTTCACACCGGTAACTCCTGTATGATTTTTATTCTCATTGTTATTTGCGTTCATGCGGGGTGCCAATAGTAGCACGAGTTTACGCCCGCATGCACCCGCCGGTTGGTGGCGCAGGTGCGTTGACGATGTTAATAACTATTGATATTTCAATTGATTGAATGTGAACGGTTGCCCTGTTTATGGCAAACGTCGGCAGGAGGCTGACCCGCCGACGGCGTGGTTCAGGGCTTTTTGAACAGCCGTTCGATTTGGTTCAGCATGTTGGTGGCGCTGTAGTAATCGAGGCGGAAGGTGTCGTTGCCGACGGCATAGACGTGCCGCTGTTCCACCGGCTCCAGATGTTTGAGGAACGGGTTGGTCAGCACCTCTTGCACTTTGCGCTCGTTGGTGGCGAACAGGATCAGCGTTTTGCCGTTCAGGCCCTCGGCCATTTTTTCGCCGGAGATCTGGATGATGTCATGGCGTTTACCCATGCTGGTGTTGCCTTTGGCGCTTTCCGGCGGGGTGGCCAGCTGGAAGCCGAGCTGCGTCAGCAGCTTGCCCTGGGCGGAACCCGGCGTCCACAGCATGGCCTCGCGGCCGTTGTCGGCATACACCAGCGGAGTGGTCGGCTGCGGCGGCAGCGCGATCGCCTGCTTCACTTGCTCCACGCGCTGTTCGAAACGATCCTCCGCCTGTTTGGCGCCGGCTTCATGGCCGGTGATCTCGCCGAGCTCGCTGGCCAGCTGCTGCCAGCTCTTGTCGCCATAGTCGAGCACCAGCGTCGGCGCAATGGCGGACAGCTGGTCATACAGCTTCAACGCCGAATCACCGCCGGTGGCGGCGACGACGATCAAATCCGGTGCGGCGGCGGCGACGGCTTCGGCATTGGGCTCCACCTGGTACAGCCGTTCGACGTGGCGCTGTTTGGCCACTTCGCTCCACTGGGTAAAGAAGCCTTGCTTATCGGCCACCAGGGGATTTGGGCTGGTGGCGGCGCTGGCGACCACCGGGGCGTCGATAGCCAGCAGCGTGCCGGTGATGGTGACGCTGGTGGACACGATGCGCTGCGGCGGTTTTTCCAGCGTGAATTTCCCTTTGACGCTGTCGATGGTGCGCGGCCAACTGCTGTCGGCAGCGGGGGCGGACGGTTTCTGCCCGTCGCTCTGGTCGTCCGGGCCGCAGCCGCTGAGCAGCAGGCTGGAAGTGGCGATAAATGCAATGAACAGCTGGCGTAAGGATAGGGTCATGAGCGGGCTCTTTCTTTCCTTGAACTAAGGCTTATCAATCCGGCGGCGGATTGGCTGCGTGGTGGATGCCCGCTAATTTACCATCCAAGCCGGCAAAATGATAACCATTCGTATCTCAGCGTGTGGTGAATGAAGAAGAAAGGGATATCGAGCGGCAGAAACGAAAAAAGCGCCAAAAGGCGCTTTTTTCTGAATTGGTGGGTCGTGCAGGATTCGAACCTGCGACCAATTGATTAAAAGTCAACTGCTCTACCAACTGAGCTAACGACCCGCAGAAGTGGTGGGTGATGACGGGCTCGAACCGCCGACCCCCTCCGTGTAAAGGAGATGCTCTACCAACTGAGCTAATCACCCACTTCAGGACTTCCAGGTACTGCTAAACGAGAGAATGATGGTGGGTGATGACGGGCTCGAACCGCCGACCCCCTCCGTGTAAAGGAGATGCTCTACCAACTGAGCTAATCACCCTCATTCGTTCTCATTTTTCTCAACAAGATGGTGGGCGATGACGGGCTCGAACCGCCGACCCCCTCCGTGTAAAGGAGATGCTCTACCAACTGAGCTAATCGCCCCGTCTTGTTGGAGTCGCATTATAGGGATAGTTCAAAGTGAGTCAACGGTTTTTAAAATGATTTCAATCGTTCGCCGCAAATTTAGGCAGGGCGCGATAATTATCGCCAACGGCGCCGATTCTTTGCGCAACGCTATGCGAAACTCGCCGCAAAACGCGCGAAATCGACCGGCGCAATATCGTGTCGGCGTTGAGGAATTAGCGCGTGGTGATACAATGTCGTCCACTCTTTTTTTCAATTCCGAGCAATCGTCGGCAACCGCCGACACGCGTTGCGTAATAAGGCAGTGAACCCAATGAAAATCAAAACCCGTTTTGCACCGAGCCCGACCGGCTATCTTCACGTCGGCGGCGCGCGTACCGCACTTTATTCCTGGTTGTTCAGCCGCCATGCGGGCGGTGAGTTCGTTCTGCGTATCGAAGATACCGATCTGGAACGCTCCACCCAGGACGCGATCGACGCAATTATGGATGGCATGAACTGGTTGAACCTGGATTGGGATGAAGGCCCGTATTTCCAGACCAAGCGTTTCGATCGTTACAACGCGGTCATCGACGAGATGCTGGAGCAGGGCACTGCCTATAAATGCTATTGCTCCAAGGAACGTCTGGAAGCGCTGCGCGAGAAGCAGATGGAAAACGGCGAGAAGCCGCGCTACGACGGCCACTGCCGCGACAGCCAGTGCAGCCACACCGACGACGAGCCGCACGTGGTGCGCTTCCGCAACCCGCAGGAAGGCTCGGTGATCTTCGACGACAAAATTCGCGGCCCGATCGAATTCAGCAACCAGGAGCTGGACGATCTGATCATCCGCCGTACCGATGGTTCGCCAACCTATAACTTCTGCGTCGTCGTCGATGACTGGGACATGGAAATCACCCACGTGATCCGCGGCGAAGACCATATCAACAACACCCCGCGCCAGATCAACATTCTCAAAGCGCTGGGCGCGCCGGTGCCGGAATACGCACACGTGTCGATGATCCTCGGCGACGACGGTAAAAAGCTGTCCAAGCGTCACGGCGCCGTGGGCGTTATGCAGTACCGCGACGACGGCTATCTGCCGCAGGCGCTGCTGAACTACCTGGTGCGTCTGGGCTGGTCCCACGGCGATCAGGAGATCTTCTCCATCGATGAGATGAAAGAGTTCTTCACGCTGGAAGCGATCAACAAATCCGCCAGCGCGTTCAACACCGAGAAGCTGCAGTGGCTGAACCACCACTACATCAACCATATGCCGGCGGAAGAAGTGGCGGTGCATCTGGCGTGGCACGTTGAGCAACTGGGCCTTGAAACCCGCAACGGCCCGGAACTGAAAGACATCGTCAAGCTGCTGGGCGAGCGTTGCAAAACGCTGAAAGAGATGGCGGAGTCCTGCCGCTACTTCTATGAAGACTTCAGCGAGTTCGATGCAGACGCCGCCAAGAAGCACCTGCGCCCGGTGGCGCGTCAGCCGCTGGAAGCGGTGCGCGCCAAGCTGGCCGCCATCACCGCCTGGACGCCGGAAAACGTGCACGACGCCATTCAGGGCACGGCGGATGAGCTGGGTGTCGGCATGGGTAAAGTCGGCATGCCGCTGCGCGTTGCGGTGACCGGCGCCGGTCAGTCGCCGGGCATGGACGTGACCGTGCATGCGATCGGCCAGAAGCGTTCGCTGCAGCGCATCGACATGGCGCTGGCTTACATCGCCGAGCGCGAAGCGCAAGCCTGATTCGCCGATACGCCTTAAAGAAAAGCCCCGTGGAGCGATCCCGGGGCTTTTTTTCCGCCTACACTCAATGGGCGAAAGCAAACGGTGAGAAATATTAAGGAGGCATCTTGTATAGCGTGAAACAGCAAGTGGCGCCGGTGGACGATTTTATGCGGCTGCGGCAGGTTGCCGGCCTGTCTGCGCGGCCGCGTGCGGGCGCCGAACGTGCGTTGCCCAACAGCCTGTACGGCGTGCAAATCACGTTGTCGGGGCTGGTGTCGGCATGGGGCGTGTGGTGGGGGATGGCGGGCTGAATTTCGAGATTGTTGATGTGGCGGTCGATCCCGAACACCAGGGGAAAGGATTGGGGCGCCAGATCATGAGCCATATTATGGCCTATCTGGAACGGGCCGCACCGCAGGGTGCTTATATCACCCTGATGGCCGACGTGCCGTCGCTGTATGAAAAGTTTGGCTTCAAGCTCAGCCGCCCGGCCAGCGAAGGTATGTACCTGGTTAAGTAGAGTTGGCGCAGGCGCTGCATTTTTGCCCGAAACGAGCAATATTTCGTAGCAAACGCGCTGATTTGGCGGCTTTTTCAACGCTTGATTCAGTAATTCAATTTAGCCGTTGACAGCTTAGAGCGGGTTTCATATTATGCGCCCCGTTCACAGCACAAAGTGATTGTGGAACGGGGCTATAGCTCAGCTGGGAGAGCGCTTGCATGGCATGCAAGAGGTCGACGGTTCGATCCCGTCTAGCTCCACCAACCTTCTTCTCAGAGAGGTTGGGGAATACCGTAACGCCGGTCAAAGCGTACCACTTTTGTGGGGCTATAGCTCAGCTGGGAGAGCGCTTGCATGGCATGCAAGAGGTCGACGGTTCGATCCCGTCTAGCTCCACCACCATTTAAAAAGCCGACCTCAGGGTCGGCTTTTTGCTTTTTGCACTGTGCATGCGGCGAATGCCCGCCTGACGTTTGGAAAGCCACAGGTTGTATGACTCTGGCTTTCCAATAGATCGGCGTTATGCCGACAGCTCACCAAAACTAGCGATAGGATACGGTGAACTGGGCGATGGCGCTCACGTCTCCCGGCGTTATGTTCGCCTCCGTTTGGTAAAACCTTGCCAGAAATGAAAGGGAATTCTGGCCGAGCAGCGTTGTATCTAATGCATTAATTTTGTTGCCTAAATCAAATGGGGCACCGTTGCGCAGAATCTGCAACCCGACGCCTTTGGCCGCATTGTCAGTATGATTAATTGCCAATACCTGGTTGTTGCCACTCACCGTTTGCCCTCTGATTTCCAGGTCTACTTTGGCATCTGAGTTACATTCTAAAGTAATATCGAACGGCGTTTCGCCAGCGGTACTTCCAATACCGGAGAATTCTTTTCTATTCACTTCTCCCAAATGGACGTATTTGATTGGCGTGGTTAATCGGCAACCTTCCACTGAGACGTTGGTAGCGGGAAACTTTGGATGACCGAGTCTAAAGGCTCTACCGGCGATCCGCAAACACGCATAGTTCATCAGGAATGGCTCAAATTGCGGCATCACACCCGGTTTAATATCTCCGATTTTTACGAGATAGTATTTAAAATTTGCCGAAAGTATATAATAAGGCGGCGTTGGGTCCGGTCCAGAAAACTCTGGAATACCGGCATGGTTATTTAATGACATTGCAATGCCAATGCCTTCCCAGGAGGTTTTATAGACGGGGATGCCATTGTGTTTAAAACCGGTTGAGGTCAGGTAGGTGAACGGTTGTACCACGAAATGTCCGTATCCGAAAATCGCTTCGCCATTTGACAGTACCTTAACGGAAAAATCCAATTCGCCTTGCCCCAGAACTGCCCCGTTTGACGCATCTGCCGGAACAATGATCGGACTCTGGCTAATATATGGCGGTATATGATACATTGCCCGGCAATCTTCATCTCCGGCATAAGTTTTCGCGGAGTATAAAAATACCAGAGCAAGCGAAATAATCCCATGCAATATTATTTTTGCTTTATCTAGTGATTTCCTTCCTATCATTGTCTTTTTCCTTTCAACCGCTAATGAAGTGTTTACCATGCCGTGATGAAGATAACAAAGGTTCGCCTGACATGAAGCTTCGATTGGGCTCGTGTGCATCATTTTTTTTGTCTTCAATGGGATTGCAGGATTCATCGCAAAACCAGTCAGTGTTTATATTTGATAATATTAACAGAGCAGATGCGAACACCAGTATGTAAATAATTACGACTGCTTTTATCATGTCGTTCCTCTACGCTGTGCTGTTTAATTACAAACATGCCTTGGTTGCCTAATGTTTAGCTCATTGCCAGTTGGTCGACATTTAGCAGGAAAGATCCTGCATATTATGCTATGTGCGTTTATCAATAATTCAATGCTATTTACATATCATATTGAGTATTTTTATTTTTGACTCAGTCTCTTTAGCTGTAATGGCATAACTGCCTTGGCAGCGTTGCTTCCCCTCCCAATGAACCAACACCGTTCCTGAATTCGGCATACCGCTCATATAAACGCTATTATCATTTCCTACGATCCCTGTCGTTTTGTCTTCACCTTGCAGCGTAGCGACAGCGCCGAAAGGGATTGCGTTGGTATTGTGTTGCAGCTTTAAGATAATTCTATTGCCGATGTTAGATTTAAAGTGAGCGGATACAACAGCGCCTTTTGTCGGGATAACAATCTTGCTGTTCTTTGCTATTTCAACGTCATCGCCAAAGCTTTGCGGGTTTAAGGCAATCCGATTCTTATGATAACTGCTGATGTAAGGTACTACCGCATAGCCTCGAGAGTCAGTTTTGACGCCGACACTGTTAATCACTTCAATATTGTGGGCATTGGGTACCTTAACTAAAGCCACGGTATCCCCCAGCGATTGCGATAATGTAATGCCGTCGCCATGGGCGATGGCGCCGCCGCGTAGGCTGTAATTAACCCGCTGCATATTTTGATCAAAGCTGTATCCGGCCCCGACCTCGCCATACCCGCCGCGATAATAGGCGGAGCCGTTGCCGGATGGTCCGGATCTGATGCTGCTGTGGGAAGCCGAGACGTTATAACTGAGCTGGTTATTTTCCAGAGCCGTTCCGCTCACACCTAATTGCTGATTGAACTTGCCCTTGCTGTTCTTGCTGGCGGTGTAGTTAGCCCAGCTGTTCGATTGCCATTTGTTCAGCGGGATCTGAACGTTAAGAGTGGCAATCTTGTCGGGTTTATCCGTATAAGGGCCGCTATTGTAACTCAAAGCAAGATTGTAGCTAATACCACGCTGGCTGGTTGAGAACCCAAGCAGAAAATTCTTCTCAACGCTGCTGTTATGCCAGTAGTTCTGTTGATAACCGTTGAGGTAGAAACTACCGAAATCGTGAAGGGGCTGATTAATATTGAGAACCAGCTTGCTTCTTTTTATGTCACGCGCCAGCCACTTTTTCTCAAGATTGGTATTCATGTCACTAAATTCAGAAAAATTTAAATAGCCTGATGTTGAATATCGATATCCTGCAAGCGTGAAGTTTGTACCCGTAGTTTCAAGGTTTTTTGCGTACTGGAGCCGATATTGTTGCCCTGAACGGGAAGTGCCCGTAATGAGCCGGCTTTTGGTATGGGTGACATCGGCTGAAAATGATCCGAACTTTTTCAAGCTGCTGCCGATGCCGGAAGAAATTCCCTGGTGTTTTTCTGAGATGATTACGCCCCCATAGAGCGTTTTATCGTCTCTAAGACCATAAATTAATGACTGTTGAAGAAATTTATATTTAGATTTATCGCGTTGCGCGGCACGGTACTCGCCTAGCGTTAATTCATTTTTTTTCATGCCTTCTCGCAGCATGATGGGCACTGCGGAAAAGGGTTGAAAGAAGCTGCGTTCTGAGCCATCTGCCTCTTTGATGATTACTTGCAGCCCACCGCTGGAGGTGGTGGGGTAAATATCGGTTATTTCAAAACTTCCTGCGGGCACGTGAGTTTGATAAATGATGTAGCCATTTTGCTTCACAATGACTTCGGCATTGCTTTGCGCGACGCCTCGCACCGTGGGGGCGAAGCCCCGCTGGCTGTCAGGGATCATGGAGGGATCGCTCGCGAGTTTCAGGCCGCGAAATTGAAAGCTGTCAAAGACGTCGCCAGAAGTTGAACTGTCACCCACGATCAAGGTGCTTTTACTGTCTCTAAGACCGCGCTCAGCATAGGAATTGATGCTTTTCCATTTGGTGCTGTTTTGGCTTGAGTAGGTGGAATAGTTTCTCAAGCGCCAGGCGCCGAAGTTTGCGCCGCTGCGCAGGTTCAAATATTGATTATCACCCGTTTTTGCATTCCCATTTTGCCATGATTCGGTGCCGCTGAAGCTGTAATCCATCAGGAAGGCGTTTATGCCGTCATCCCAAAGCGTCGGGTTTACCCAGTCCCGCGGCTGGTTTTTAAGATAAGCCTGAGGAATATTTAAATCTAATCTTTGGCGATTGAAATCAAACTTTGCATAGCTGCCCGGAATAATCTCATTGATGGGATGATCGGTTAGACTGTTTTCGCTCGTCGTTGCCTTTAATGCGTCAAATTGGATGCCGAAATTTTCAAGATCGTTTCGATGGATGCGAGGTTGTAAAGCACCGGCAACGTGAAAAAACTCCACTTTTTGATTAGCGAAAAAAGCGTTGTTTAGATAGATATCCACCCAATACTCACCAGGCAATTGATCGCTCGGATTGTTGAAATGGGACAAGTCAGCCACGTTTTGATAATTTCTGTTTAATGCAGAAGGCTCAAAGTAGTCCTCTGCCAGTGCAACCGGTGAGGATAAAAAACAGAAAAACAGCACCGACTTTTTGTTGTTGGCGATACTTGGCATAGTCATTTTTGCATCCCTTTACATATTGTTATAACGATGCTTTTATTTCCTCTGTCACGCCTCCATAGTCGTTGATGGCTTGCCATTTTATTACAGTGCTGCGTATTCCGTTTGGCATAGCCCATTGTTTTTTGCTTTTTGGTGCGATCATGTCGGCTTCTTTAAGCTCTTTTTCACCTACAGCGAGAGAGTAAAAAGAGACATAAAATGGCGTTGGGTTACTCACAACCAACATGTTTTTTTCTCGAGAGAATTTTATTTTTTTGTATGCGTCACCTGCCTCTTTCTTTGATAAAGAACTGGGGCGATAGATTATTTTTATTCTGTTTTGTACTGTGATAAGGAGTTTGTTTTCCTTGGTTCTTTTGGTTGAAGGTATCGATCTTACGCTAAGCCAATATACTTTTTCTTCATGCTGTGGCAAAACGCCGCCAGAATGGATGATTCTAATAATATTATCCTGCTCCGGCTCCAGTCTGAACAATGGCGGGGTAACAATGAATGGGACTTCACTGCTATCCTCGGCCCGAAAATTTTCTGCCCAGGCTTGGATGAGTACCGGTGAGTTGCTGTCTTGATTGCTTACTGAAATATTCGATTCTTTTTTATTTTCCTCATAAATGACTCGCGTTCCTCCCAGGGTTACGCTGGCGACAGTATTAAAAGAAAATAATAGCAGAAAGCAAAGGATTCTTTTTTTAATCATCGTTATTCCCGTGGCGATTTTAATTATCTGGCCGGCGTTGTTACCGGCCAGATAAGAGGGCTTTATTAATTATATGAGATGCTGAATTGTGTCGTGGCATTTGCCGGGCCGACGGTAACCGTGCCGGATGTAGACATATATTTTGCGACATAAGTAAAGACGTTCCTGATGTCTTTTTGCACGCTTTGCGCATTAGAGAATGACGCAACCGGGATTTGCGTTGTGCCATCGGCCTCATAGAGCGCAACGCCGATGCCTGTAGCGGCGTTAGTTTCTTTATTGAGCGACAGCAGAGTTGTGTTGCCATCTGCGTAAATGCCATCGAACTTGATAGACGCTTTTTTGACCGTGTCCGGACAGCTGAGTAAGGCGATATTGAATTTTGTCGGTAGCGCTGTATCGCCAATGCTTCTAAACGCTTTGGCGCTGACATTGCCCATTGGGATTGTCTGGTTGGCGCTGCCCGCCTCAACCGTGCAGGTTTGGTCGGTCACCGTGCCGGTAAAGTTTATAGTACCGTCTGCAGCGTATGATGTAGACGATATGACTAGATATGCTCCAGCTAACAGCATGGTTCTCTGTGTGCGTAATTTCATATTCTCTATCCTTTTATAACTGTATGTAAATCATAGTTTTTTAAATCAATCCCTATGGTTCTTGAATACGCGATAAAACTCCCTTTTTCAGGTGATTGATGCTTAAAAATGTGTGTTAGTTTGAATTTGAAAACTGCAATTATCGTTTTTACTGGTTTTTAATGCTGTCAGATGATTTTTCTCCGACCGCTATTTGTTAACGAAATTTAGTCTATATGAAAAAAAGTTATTCAGTGGTAAAGATCATAAAAAGTGCTATTTTTAGAGTTAAATTCTATATTTATAGTTTTTTATGCTATTGGTTTGAGTGTGTATCCTGAATTTAAGCAATCCTAATAGTTTGATCCTCTGATTAATATTGTGATTGTTAATGTGCTAATTAATGTTGATGATGGGTATGTGTTGACATTGATATTGTTTTCTTGATGAAACTATTGTCATTGTTTCACCATCGTTGGATGAGGTTATCCATGAAAAAAAATAAAAATATCGCAATTGTTGGTGGTGGCGGGGTAACGGCGGTGATGACGGCCTTGGCCTGTGCGAGGAAAGGGATCTCCGTTGATTTTTTTCTCGATGAGATGGATTACGATGAGTTTAAGACCTCTTTGGGTAACCATTGTTTATGGCGAAGCGTTCATGAAGATAATATGCGCCTGAGCCGATTTGCGGCTCAGTCTCAATGGATATGGGAAAAATTTATTTTGGCCTCTAGCGGTGAGTTTGGCCGCAAAGAAAGAATGGTACGCGTGGTTGAACGTGCGGAACTCAACCGGCTGATAAAATTGTATGAGCAGTATAATTTACCCTATGAAGTGAAAAACTGTGGCGATGAAGAGTCAATTGTATTGCCGCCTTTCCTTGATTATAAGAATAAATTTATCTTCGTGAGTTATGACTCTATTTTACTTAACGTGGCTGAAATATTTTCATATTTTAGTGATGAATTGGCGTTTTTCACGAGCGTGAATGTTTTCAGAAATAAAAATATTGGTGGATTAGGTAGTATTGAAGGCGGTGTGATTTTTGTTGACGAAAAGAAACATCTGTATGATATCGTGGTTAAGTTTACAAATGATTTTAAAATCAATGAGATGAGTTCTTTCGAGGCCGTAGATGTCGAGGCTAAAACGATTTTTAAAGACTTTTATCTGTCAGACGCCATCGGCCATTTAACACAGCCCATATGGATTTCTGAAAATGAGTTTAATATATCGCTCGTACCCTCTGTCGATGGACGTGTTATCAGGGTTGGCATGGATGTTCATTTCCCCCAATCGGCAGAGGTATTGGTGCGGAATTTAAACATTGATGCTTATTTATCAAGAAGTAAAATCGACGTAATGTCCAGTTCGATATTTTCAATTAGCTCATGTGGCGTCTCTTCTGAAGATGCCAGGTCAGTGATTCCATGCTGGACAGTGAGTGATGACAATAAAAAGATAGTCGTCGTTGAAAGTGTGGACTCCTACTACAATGCCTCACCTGCTGTTGCGGAGGAGATCACAACGCTGTTAACGCTGATTATTAACTGATTGTTTGTTCCATGGCGCTTGCGCAGTTAAATGCCGCGCCCTATGGCGTGTCAAAGGCGTTCTGTTATACGGACAAAAATCGGCCTGCGTTGACTAAGCAGAGTGTTGTCACAGCCATTCCATTTTATGCAGAAGCATTATTATTGGGGGAAGTTTAACCGAGCGGCGAATGCTTATTTTCTGTCAGCATGCGCCATTGTAGGCGGTCAGGATACCGGCATAAAAAAGGCGCCCGCAGGCGCCTTTGTATGTTTGTGGCGACGCTGAACTTAGCCCAGCACCAGGCCTGCGATCGAAGCGGACAGGATGCTGACCAGCGTAGAGCCGTACACCAGCTTCAGGCCAAAGCGCGACACCACGTTGCCCTGATGTTCGTTCAGGCCCTTGATCGCACCGGCCACGATACCGATGGAAGAGAAGTTGGCGAAGGACACCAGGAACACCGACAGGATCCCCAGGCTGCGTGGCGACAGTTCGGCAGACACTTTCTGCAGCTCCATCATTGCCACGAACTCGTTGGAAACCAGCTTGGTGGCCATGATGCTGCCAACCTGCAGGGCTTCGTGCTTAGGAATGCCCATGATCCAGGCGAACGGATAGAAGAAGTAGCCGAGGATTTCCTGGAAGCTCAGGCCGAAGATGGCGCTGAACACACCGTTGAGCGCGGCGATCAGGGCGATGAAGCCGATCAGCATCGCGGCAACGATAATCGCTACTTTGAAGCCGGCCAGGATATATTCACCCAGCATTTCGAAGAAGCTCTGGCCTTCGTGCAGGTTGCCGAGGTGCAGCTCTTCTTCTTTATTGGTGTCGTACGGGTTGACCAGCGACAGCACGATAAAGGTGCTGAACATGTTCAATACCAGCGCCGCCACCACGAACTTGGCGTCCAGCATGGTCATGTAGGCGCCGACGATGGACATGGACACCGTAGACATCGCGGTCGCCGCCATGGTGTACATGCGCTTTTCCGACATCTTGCCCAGGATATCCTTGTAGGCGATGAAGTTTTCGGATTGGCCGAGGATCAGCGAACTGACGGCGTTGAATGACTCCAGCTTGCCCATGCCGTTCACTTTCGACAGCACGGTACCGATAATGCGGATGATGAACGGCAGCACCTTGATGTACTGCAGAATACCGATCAGCGCCGAAATGAAGACGATCGGGCACAGCACCTTCAGGAAGAAGAATGCCAGGCCTTTGTCGCCCATGCCGCCGAACACGAAATCAGTCCCTTGTCCCGCAAACCCGAGCAGTTTGTCAAACAGCGCGGCGAATCCTTTTACGAAGCCCAAACCCGCTTCCGAATGCAGGAAAAAGTAGGCCAGCAGTACTTCGATAACCAGTAATTGAATAACATAGCGAATGCGGATGCTTTTGCGATCGCGGCACACCAACAGGGCCAGGATCGCCACCACCACTATCGCCAACGCAAAGTGCGCAATATGGGACATGTTTGCTCCAAATTTGAGGCAGGCTGAATTTCGGCTGTCATTTTATGTAACGCTACGTTTAAAAACGAGACTTCTATTGCAAATATGGAAAATCATAGCGGGAGTTCTCCTAAAGTGTTGCGCAAAAGCATAAAAAATCAAGACGTTAAATCGGCAATAGGAAATTCGTATTCTTGTGCTAACCTGTCTTTCAGGGGTATTGCAGCCAAAATCCCATCAGAAAAGCACGGAAATCGGCAAGCTCCGCGCTGAACCCTTCGATAAAACCGTTAATGTTGGCTATTACAGAGATAAGTTTTACCGCTCTAAATGCGCTTGATAATTATTATCATTTATATAGAGTGGAGATAAACGTAATTTCAGTAAGGGTTCAACATATGCTGAACAGTCGCGTGGTTGAAACCACCTCCGGTCGCTCCGCCAGAAAAATCAAACTCTCGCTGATGGGGCCTGCCTTCATCGCCGCTATCGGCTATATCGATCCCGGTAACTTCGCCACCAACATCCAGGCCGGCGCCTCGTTCGGCTACAGCCTGCTGTGGGTGGTGGTTTGGGCCAACGTGATGGCGATGCTGATCCAGCTGTTGTCCGCCAAGCTGGGCATCGCCACCGGGAAAAATCTGGCCGAGCACATTCGCGATCGCTTTCCGCGGCCGGCGGTGTGGGCCTATTGGGTGCAGGCGGAGATCATCGCCATGGCGACCGATCTGGCCGAGTTTATCGGCGCGGCGATCGGCTTCAAGCTGCTGCTCGGCGTTTCCCTGCTGCAGGGCGCCGTGCTGACCGGCATCGCCACCTTTTTAATTCTGATGCTGCAAAAGCGCGGGCAAAAGCCGCTAGAGCTGGTGATTGGTGGCCTGCTGCTGTTCGTCGCCGCCGCTTACATCGTCGAGCTGGCGTTCTCTCAGCCGCAGCTTGCGCCGCTGCTGAAGGGCATGGCGCTGCCCGATCTGCCCAACGGCGATGCGGTATTTCTGGCCGCCGGGGTATTGGGCGCCACCATCATGCCGCACGTGATCTACCTGCATTCCTCGCTCACCCAAATCGGCGGCGAGCACGACAAGGCGGAGCGCTATGCCGCCACCAAAGTCGACGTCGCCGTGGCCATGACCATTGCCGGTTTTGTTAATCTGGCGATGATGGCCACCGCCGCCGCCGCGTTTCATTTCAGCGGCCACAGCGGCATCGCCGATCTCGACGTGGCCTACCTGACGCTGCAACCGCTGCTCGGGCAAGCCGCCGCCACCGTGTTTGGCCTGAGCCTGGTGGCCGCCGGCCTCTCCTCTACCGTGGTGGGCACGCTGGCGGGGCAGGTGGTGATGCAGGGGTTCGTGCATTTCCATATTCCGCTGTGGCTGCGGCGTGCGGTGACCATGCTGCCGTCGTTTATCGTCATCATGCTGGGGATGGACGCCACGCGCATTCTGGTGCTGAGCCAGGTGCTGCTCAGCTTCGGCATTGCGCTGGCACTGGTGCCGCTGCTGGCTTTCACCGGCAATCGGGCGCTGATGGGGGAGATGGTCAACGGTCCTGTGGTGCAAAACCTGGGCAAGCTGATCGTGCTGGTGGTGGTGGGATTGAACGGCTACCTGCTGATCGGCAGCGTGCTGTAGGCGAAAATAGCGCGGGCCGGCATTGCGCCGGCCCGTCGTCGTTAATCGCGGTCGTCATCGCCGTGGCGGCGCCAGCGATCGCGGTCATGATCGTGGTGGTGCTTTTTCTCTTTCTTCCAGTGGTGCTTATCGTAATGCCTGTCGTATTTACGATAGCGTCCTTCATGATAGTAATAGTGTTTGCGCCAGTAGTCGCGGTCGCGCCAGCGATAGCCGTCCCAGTAGTAACCGCGGCGGCTGCGGTCGCCGAGATAGCGCCCCTGATGGCCTTGCCACCAGTCGCGATCGCGCCAGTCGTAACCGTCCCAGTAACGGCCGCGATTGTCCCGATCGCCGATGCGCAGTGAAACGCCCGGCATCAGATCGATGCTGATCCCTTCGGCGTGCGCCTGCTGTGCGGCGGGCAGTACCGTCGCCGCCAAGATGGCGGCCAAGAGCAGAGGTTTAAACATGACTTCTCCTTTCCGCTTGCGCGGCCTGGCCGTTTGTCACTTTATGAAGCGCGTTCATCAGTTTAAAAAAGCGGCCTTATCGTTATTTTTGCTGCAATATCGGCATCATAGCGCCGGCGCATAGGGTTGAATCTGAGAGCCACTCTGAAAACGGCGACGAAGGCCAAGATTTGAGATTTTTCTGGGGGATCGCCGCTCGATTGAGCGGCGGAATTTGTAAGCGATTACAATAAGATTTTCTCGATCTGCGCGAGTTCTTCGTCACTGAAGTGGCGATTGGCCAGCATGCCCACCGCGTCTTCTATCTGCGCATTCTTGCTGGCGCCGATCAGCACCGAGGTAACGCGATCGCCGCGCAGCACCCAGGCCAGCGCCATTTGCGACAGCTTCTGCCCGCGTTGCCGCGCCAGCGCATCGAGGCGGCGCACCTTGTCCAGCCGCTCGGCGGTCAACTGCTCCGGCTGCAGGAAGCGGCTGCCGCTGGCGGCGCGGGAATCTTGCGGAACGCCGTGCAGGTAGCGGTCGGTCAGCAGGCCGCCCGCCAGCGGCGAGAAGGCGATCGAGCCGACGCCATGCTCCGCCAGCGTATCCAGCAGCGCCGTCTCCGGCCCGCGTTCCAACATCGAATACTTCGGCTGGTGGATCACGCACGGCGTGCCGAGCCGCTGCAGAATGTCGAATGCCTGCCGCGCGCGCTCGGCCGGGTAGTTGGACAGGCCGACATACAGCGCTTTGCCCTGGCGCACCAACAAATCCAGCGCCGCCATGGTTTCTTCCAGCGGCGTGTCCGGATCCGGCCGATGATGATAAAAGATATCCACATACTCCAGCCCCATGCGCCTCAGGCTCTGATCGAGGCTGGCGACCAGGTACTTTTTCGAGCCCCAATCACCGTAGGGGCCGGGCCACATGGTGTAACCGGCTTTGGATGAGACGATCAGCTCATCGCGCCAGGCCCGCAGATCGGCGTTGAGTATGCGGCCAAAGTTCTCCTCGGCGGCGCCGGGCGGCGGGCCGTAGTTATTGGCCAGATCGAAATGGGTAATGCCGCGATCGAAGGCGCAGCGGATCAGGCCGCGGGCGTTGTCGTACAGCGTGGCGTCGCCGAAATTGTGCCACAGTCCGAGCGAGACGGCGGGCAGCTTCAGCCCGCTGCGGCCGCAGCGCCGGTATTCCATGTCTTGATAACGTGAGGGGGAGGCGGGGTAGGACATAGTTATCCTTGTCGGCGAGAGGTGAAGTGCTTTGAGTGTATACGCTTTCACACCGCGCTGTCGGGGGAGCGATCACAGCGTCGGCATGTAACGCCAGGTTGCCGATCGATGCAGGAATCCTTGTTCGAAATTTGAACAGCATCTTCGATACTTAAAGGTAATCGCTCCAGCTGCAGACAGGTGATGATCATGACTCAGACCTATACGGTGGCCGATTATCTGCTCGATCGTCTGGCCCAAATCGGCATCCGTCATTTCTTCGGCGTGCCGGGGGATTACAACCTGCAATTCCTCGATCACGTCCTCGCCCATCCGCAAATCACCTGGGTAGGCTGCGCCAACGAGCTGAACGCCGCCTACGCCGCCGACGGCTATGCGCGCTGCAAACCGGCGGCCGCGCTGCTCACCACCTTTGGCGTCGGCGAGCTGAGTGCGTTGAACGGGGTGGCCGGCAGCTACGCCGAATACCTGCCGGTGATCCACGTGGTCGGCACGCCGGCGCAGCGCGCTCAGCGCGCCGGTGATTTGCTGCACCATTCGCTGGGGGATGGCGACTTCACCCACTTCGCCCGCATAGCCAAAGAGGTAACCGTCGCGCAGGCCGACCTGACCGCCGACAACGCCGCAGAGGAGATCGACCGCCTGATCTGCGCCGCCTTGCTGGAGCATCGCCCGGTTTACCTGATGTTGCCCAGCGACGTCGCGCAGGCGCCGCTGCCGAGTAAACCGGCGCCGCTGATGCTGCGCCAGGCCAAACTGTCGCGCAGCGCATTGCAGGCGTTTATCGCCGCGGCGCGCGAAAAGCTGCTGTCGGCGCGGCGGGTATCGCTGCTGGCGGACTTCCTGGCCGATCGCTTCGGCGCCGAAGCGGCGCTGGACGAGTGGCTGCAGGAGGTCGACATTCCGCACGCTACGCTGCTGCTCGGCAAAGGCGTGCTGGATGAGAACCGCGCCGGTTTTGTCGGTACCTACTGCGGCGGTGCCAGCGATCCGGCGGTGAAACAGCTTATCGAAAACGCCGATGTGGTGATCAACGTCGGCGTGCGTTTGACCGACACCATTACCGCCGGTTTCACGCATCATCTGCCGGTGGAAAAATGCATCGACATTCAGCCGTTCGAAGCCTGGGTCGGGCGGCAGCGCTTTAGCCGCATTCCGATGCGCGACGCGGTGCGGGCGCTACATCGCCTGAGCCTGTCGCTGGCGTCGCGTTGGCCGTTGCCGCCGATCGTCCGCCCGGCGCTGCCGGAAGGCGATGGGGAAGGGCTGGATCAGCACGCCTTCTGGCGGCAGATGCAGGATTTCCTGCGGCCCGGGGATATCGTGCTGGCCGATCAGGGCACCGCTTGTTTCGGTGCGGCGGCGCTGACGTTGCCGCGCGGCTGTCGGTTGATCGTGCAGTCGCTCTGGGGATCGATCGGCTATACCCTGCCGGCGACGTTCGGCGTGCAGACCGCCGAACCGCAGCGCCGGGCAGTGCTGCTGATTGGCGACGGCGCCGCGCAGCTGACCGTGCAGGAGCTGGGTTCGATGTTGCGCGACGAGCTTAAACCGGTGATCTTCGTGCTGAATAATCAGGGATATACCGTCGAGCGCGCCATCCACGGGCCGGAGCAACGTTATAACGACATCGCGCGCTGGAACTGGACGCAGTTGCCGCCTGCGCTGGCCGGCGAGCGGCCGGTGAAGGCGCTGCGGGTCAGCGATTCGGACGGCTTGCGCCAGGCGCTGCGCGAGGTAGCCGACGGCGATCGGCTGGCCTTCATTGAAGTGATGCTGCCGAAGATGGACATTCCCGAGCTGCTCGACACCGTTTCGCGCGCCATCCAGGCGCGCAACGCCGCCGCTTAAGGCAGGGAATCGCCCAGCAGGCGCTTCAGCACCCAGAACCCCGCCGGGCCCGGCGGGGTCAGTTTTGACCATACCGCATCCACCGAGATCATTTTCGGCCAGCCGCGCGGCCGCAGCTCGGTCAGCATATTGTGGCCGTATTGTTGCACCAGCCAGTGCGGCAACACCGCCCAGCCGAACCCCTGTTCCGCCATCTCCAGCAGCAGCAGATAGCTGGGCGCCGACCAAACCAGGCCGCCTTGTCTGGCCGCTTCGGCGCCGGTGTAGGTGTTCAGGATCAGCTGTCGGGTGCTGGACAACTGCTCCGGCGTCGGCGCGGCGGCCTGCGCCAGCGGATGCTGGTGGGCGACGAACAGCCCCATGTCGGTTTGTTCCGGCAAACGAGAGAAGGCGATATCCGGCGGGTAGCTTTTTTGCACTTCCACCATGCCCAAATGCGCGCGGCCGCTTTGCAGCAGATCGATAACGTCGCCATCTTCGGCGATCATCCACTCCAGCTCAATCTCCGGGTAACGCAGTTCGAATTGTTGCATCAATTGATCGTGATGCTTGGGTTGATAGGTATCGGAGAACACCATGCTCAGGCGCGGTTCGACGTCGCCCGCCAGTTGAATGCTCAGGGCGTCGAGCCGCTCGCTGGCGGCGAGGATCGCCTGCACATGCCCCAGCACTTTGCGGCCGGCGGCGGTGAGCACCGGCTGGCGCGCGCTGCGATCGAACAGCGTCAATGCCAGGTCGGCCTCCAGATTGGCGATGGCGGTGCTGATGGTGGATTGGCTTTTGCGCAGCTTGCGCGCGGCGGCGGAAAACGAGCCGAGGGCGGCGGCTTCGACAAACGCGTGCAGCGCTTCCGGGGAATAGTGCATAAACTATCTACTTTATCGATGGTATCTATTTTTAATCTACCCAAAAAAGCGATGATAATCACCTGACTTTCGCAACAACTGTCGGAAAAAAGGTGATGTATGCAACTGCAAAACAAGTCTCTCATTGAACGTATCGTCCACGCCGTCGGTTTCGAGGTGATTGCCGTGATGATCGTTTCTCCGCTGGGGGCATGGCTGCTTAATCGTTCGATGGTGCAAATCGGCGCATTGGCGGTGGCCTTGGCGACCATCGCCATGGTCTGGAATATGGTTTACAACACGGTGTTCGACCGTCTGTGGCCGGTCAGCCGGGTCGTCCGCAACCTGAAGATGCGTGTGCTGCACGCCGTCGGCTTTGAAGCCGGTTTTATCCTGATCGGCGTGCCGATCGCCGCCTGGATGCTGAATATTTCCGTATTGCAGGCCTTTATGCTGGAGATCGGTTTCTTCCTGTTCTTCCTGCCGTACACCATGGCCTATAACTGGCTGTACGACACGCTGCGCCAGCGCTGGTTCGAAGCGCGCCAGCCGATCAATTCCGGCGCTGAATAAGGCGTCGTCAGCCCGGCGATTCTCAGGTAAGGTCAGAGGATTGTCGCAACAGGCTGAGGAAAGAAAAATGAAAGTGTTGGGCTTGCTGGGTGGCATGAGCTGGGAATCCACCATTCCGTATTACCGCACCATCAACGAGCAGGTAAAGGCGCGCCTCGGCGGGCTGCATTCGGCCAAAATCGTGCTCTACAGCGTCGATTTTCAGGAGATCGAGCGCTTGCAGCACCAGGGCGATTGGGACGGCGCCGGCCGATTGCTGGCCGCCGCCGCGGTGGCGTTGCGCGCCGCCGGCGCCGAAGCCATCGTGATCTGCACCAACACCATGCACAAGGTGGCGGAGGCGGTCGAGCAGGCCAGCGGCCTGCCGCTGATCCACATCGCCGACGCCACGGCGCTGCAGGTGCGGGAAAAAAACATTCGCCGCGTCGGGCTGCTGGGCACGCGCTTTACCATGGAGCAGACCTTCTACCGTGGCCGCCTGCAGGAATTGCACGGCATTGAGGTGGTGACGCCGGTCAGCGCCGATCGCGACATCGTACACCGCATCATCTATGACGAACTGTGCCTCGGTAAAATTCGCGACGCCTCGCGCGACGAGTATCGCCGGATCATCAGCGATCTGGAGCAGCAGGGCGCGCAGGGGATTATTTTCGGCTGCACCGAGATAGGGTTGTTGGTGAGCGAGCAGGATGCCTCGGTGCCGGTGTTCGACACCACCGCGATCCACGCCCGCGCCGCCGCGGCGTTCGCGCTGGCCTAATCGTCGTGCGGCGGTTGCCGGCGGTTCACCAGCATCAGCGGTTTGCCCGCCAGCGCCAGCCAGGCGGGCAGCATCACGATGCACAAGACCGGCAGCAGGTGCAGATCCGGCACCACCGCCACCGCCATGAACAGGCTGAGCCAGCCGTCGCGCGTCACCACTAGCACCAGCCCCATGATGGCGCAGGAGACGGTGATCGCCGCCGGCACCGCCGGAACGTGCTGGTGCAGCATCAGCCCCAGCGCCACGCCGACGAACACCGCCGGGAAGATGCGCCCGCCGCGAAAGCCGCTGGCGGCGGCGATCACCAGCGCCGCCAGCTTGGTCAGGGTAATGGCCAACAGCGCCGGCACCGAATAGCCGTCGTCTTGCGCGAGGCGCTTCATTTCATCCAGCCCTTTGAACAGGGTAATCTCTCCGCCCACCAGCGCCAGCAGGCCCAGCACAAAACCCCCCAGCCCTAACATCAACACCGGATTCTTCATCGAATGGAACAGGCGGTGAACGTGCGGGAAGCACCACAGCGCCACCATGCCGAGCGCGATGGCGATCAGCGCCACGATGGCGCCGCTGAAGATGTCCGGCAGCCGCGTCACGTCGTAGGCGTCGAGCTGCAGGGCGAAATTGGGCACGAAGAACATCTGGGTGGTGACCGCGCCGGCGGCGGCGGCCACCAGCGGGGCGAACAGGCGATCCCACAGCGGCGTTTCGTTATTGCCCGCCAGGGTTTGCGAGAAGATCAGCGCGGCGGCGACCGGCGTGCCGAACATCGCGCCGATGGTGCCCGCGGCCGCCAGGATGATCCAGTCCATGCGCGGCACCTTCGGCAGCAGGCGTGCACCGGCGGCCGCTACCAGCGCGATATTGATGGCGGTGATCGGGTTCTCCGGCCCCAGGCTGACGCCGCCGGCCAGGCCGACGATCAGCGCCAACCCCAGCCCCGGCAGGGCGGAGAGCGGCAGCGGCATGCCGATCAGCGATTCCGTCGCCGGGTCCGGCCCGGCGTGGCCCGGCATATAGCGCACGATAAGGCCCACCGCCACGCCGGTCAGCGTCAGCATCGCGACCGGCCACCAGGGCGACTGGGCATCCAGGCTCAGCGCATCGGGCAGCGTCACCCACAGTAATTGCTGCAGCGCGGCGGCGACTTTCATCACCAGCAGCAGCACCAGACTGGAAGCGGAACCGATAATCAGCGCAGGCAAAGCAAAGGCCAACATGGCATTGGCGCGCGGATGCAGCATGGGTAATCCCTTGTCGATGCCTCCCTACAGGGCAGGGAGAGCGGGTGGTTGGGCTGTGGCCACAGCTTGCCAGACTATCGGCGCGCAGGCACGCATTGATATTGCCCGGCGGCGATGACGGTTAACAGTCGCCTGGGGGCGTTTTTTGCCGCAATTTGTTTCAAGGCGCGGCGTCGCGGGCAAGCTGAAACGTTTTTTGTGATCCGGATCGCTATTGGGGTGCAGATCCGGGGCGGGTGATTGTTGTTTTCGCAGCAGGATTTTACAGTGTGGGCAGCTTTTTATTTTTCATTTTGCGGAGACGAAATCAATGACCTATGCCCTCGTGGGTGATGTTGGCGGCACCAATGCCCGCCTGGCGTTGTGCACTGTTGCGACGGGTGAAATTACCCAGGCGAAAACCTATTCCGGCCTGGAGTTCGACAGCCTGGAGGCGGTGATCCGCCAATACCTGAAAGCGTGCGATATCGAGGTGCAGGACGCCTGTATCGCGATCGCCTGCCCGGTGACCGAAGACTGGGTGGCGATGACCAACCACAGCTGGGCGTTCTCGATCAAAGAAATGAAGGCCAGCCTGGGGCTGAGCCACCTGGAAGTGATCAACGATTTCACCGCCGTCTCGATGGCGATCCCGATGCTTTCGCCGGATGACGTGCTGCAGTTTGGCGGCGGCGATGCGCAGCCGGGCAAACCGATCGCGGTGTACGGCGCCGGCACAGGGCTGGGCGTCGCCCACCTGGTGCACATCGATCGCCGCTGGGTCAGCCTGCCGGGCGAGGGCGGCCATGTCGATTTCGCGCCGAACAGCGAAGAAGAGGACATCATTCTGGAGGTGCTGCGCGGTGAAGTGGGGCACGTTTCCGCCGAGCGCGTGCTATCCGGGCCGGGCCTGGTCAATCTGTATCGCGCCATCGTCAAGGCGGACAACCGCCTGCCGGAAAAATGGGAGCCGAAGGACATCACCGAGCGGGCGCTGGCCGACAGCTGCATCGATTGCCGCCGTGCGCTGTCGCTGTTTTGCGTGATCATGGGGCGCTTCGGCGGCAACCTGGCGCTGAATCTGGGCACCTTCGGCGGCGTGTACATCGCCGGCGGCATCGTGCCGCGCTTTATGGAATTCTTCAAGGCCTCGGGCTTCCGCGCCGCCTTCGAAGACAAAGGGCGTTTCCGTGACTATGTGCGCGACATCCCGGTGTTCATGATAACGCACGGCCAGCCGGGCCTGCTGGGTGCCGGCGCGCATCTGCGCCAAACGCTGGGCATGCATCTGTAAGCCCAGAGATGAAGTAATAAAAAAAGGGGGCGCAACCCGCAGGTTGCGCCCCTTGTCGTTTTCGCGGGGGATCAGGCTTTGGCCAATTCCGCCGTCTGGGCGGTTTCTGCCGTTTCCGCTTCCAGCGCTTTCGGCGCTTTGATGAACAGCGTAATCAGCAGGGAGGCGGCGGACAGGACGCCAATCACCATGAAGGTGGCGTGGAAGCCGCCGAAGTATTTGGCGACGAACGAACCGGCCAGCGCGCCCAGGCCGAAGCCCTGGTAGATGATGCCGTAGTTTTTGCTGTGGTTTTTCAGGCCGAAGAAGTCGCCGACAATCGCCGGGAACACGGTGATGTTGCCGCCGAAGCAGAAGGCCACCGCGCCGACGCAGATGAAGAACAGCGTGTGGTTCAGGGTCATGAAGCTCAGCGCGACAATCGCCAGCACGGTAACCAACATGGTGAAGCTGATGACGCGCATACGGCCCACTTTATCGGACAGCGTACCCAGGATGATGCGGCCGGCGGTGTTGAAGATGGCGACGGCGGACACGGTGTTGGCGGCGGTGGCCAAATCCATCCCGGCCAGTTGAACGCCCATGTCTTTCACGATGCCAATCAGGTACAGACCGCTCATGCAGGCCGCGAAGAAGATGGTGAACAGCAGATAGGCTTCTTTGGTGGCCAGCATCTGGCGCACGCTGAAGTCGTTGCCCAGACCGTTGGCGCCTTGCTGCGCGGCGTTGGTCGCCAGCACCGGCTCTTTCAGCAGCAGGGAGCCGACGACGATCAGGCCCATCACGATGGCGCCCCAGTAGAAGAAGGCGCCGGAAACGCCGACGTCGGCGATCAGGGCGGCGTTGACGTATTTGAACAGCAGGCTGCCGCTGCCGAAGGCGCCGACGGAGATGCCGGAAATCAGGCCTTTATTGGCCGGGAACCACTTAATCAGGTTGGACAGGGTGGAGATGTAGGCGATACCGACCGCAAAGCCCACCACCACGCCGGCCAGCAGGTAGATCATGTCGAGCGAGCTGACGTGGGCGCTGGCGATCAGGCCCAGGCCGACCAGAATGCCGGAACACAGCGTCAGGTTGCGGATGCCGAAGCGCTCTTGCAGCTTGCCGGCGAACAGCGTGGCGAAGGCCAGGAAGAAGCTGGTGATGGAGAAGGTGGTGGCGACGTCCGCCAGCCCCCAGTGGAACTTGTCGACCAGCGGCTGGTTGAACAGGCTCCAGGTGTAGATGGTGCCCAGGCCCATCTGACAGATGATGGTGCCGAGAACGATTAAGCTGCGATTTGCCGGTTTGGTGTTCATGGCCGGTCTCCTTCCTGTGTGTGCGTTGCCGGGCGTGAGCCGCTGGCTGAAATTTGCGGGGTGAAGCTGTGTTCCCGCGGTATGGGCTTATTATATGGCCGGCCCCCCCGGCGGGCGGCGGATCGGGAATGAGTTGCACGGCGGAAGGAATGAAATGCATGTTATGCGGCGTGAGTTGCCGTTTTTGCGCCGAAAAGCGCGTGAAATGCCGTGGGTGGCTCGTGATCTACATCAAAGATATCAACGATTTATTGTTAACTGCCGGTGAACGATTGTGGTGAAATTGTGAAGGATGCGTCTGAATGGCGTAAATCGGCATTGCGCCTATAGAGCGGCGATGAGCGCGGGACTATGTTATCTGCGATCGGACGAGGTCCGCTCTGCAGGAGTCCATGAAATGAAAAAAACGCTGTTGTTACTGGCCGCGCTGCTGGCGCTGCCGCTGGCGAGCCAGGCCGACGTGTCCATCGGCGTGAACGTGCCGGGCCTGTCGTTGCATATCGGCGATCGCGATAATCGCGGCCACTACTGGGACGGCTATCGCTGGCGCGATCCGCGCTGGTGGGCCGATCACCACCGGTATGAACGCCCGCGCGGGTACTATTATGGCCCGCCGCCACGGGTGATTTACTACGGGCCGCCGCGGCGCGACTGGCGAGACCGGCCGCATTACCGCATGCCGCCACCGCCGCCGCCCGGCTATTACTACCGTCCGGGCCCGCGCTGGTAAGCGCTTACAGGCGCATCAGCTGGCGAAACTCTTTCACCTTGCTGCGGCTGACCGGCACTTCAAACTCAAGATCGCTCAGCCGCAGAATGTAGGTATTGTTGAACCAGGGCACGATCTCGCGGATCTTCGCCAGGTTAACGCAGTAAGAGCGATGGCAGCGGAAGAAATGCGCTTCCGGCAGCCGGCCGTAAAACTCGGTGATGTTCATCGGCATGACGAACTCTTCACGGCGGGTATAGACCCGCGTCACCTTTTCATCGGCGGCGGCGTAGTAGATGTCGTTGATGTCGGTAACGATGATCCGCTCGTCTTTGATCAGGTTGATGCTGTGGCTGCCGCGGCTCGGCGCGCTGGCGGGTTCCGCCGCGCCGGCGGGGCGCTGATGCAGCGCCTCCAGCTTTTGCAGCATGGTGACGATGCGCGCTTCGTGATAGGGCTTGAGGATATAGTCGAACGCCTCGATCTCGAACGCTTCCACCGCGTGCTCTTTATAGGCGGTGATGAACACGATCGACGGGCGATGCGCGAACTTGCTGATGTTTTGCGCCAGCAGCACGCCGTCCAGCGACGGGATATTGATGTCGAGGAAAATGGCGTCGACCTGGTGGGTTTGCAGGTATTTCAGGACGTCGAGGCCGTCCTCGAAGCTGGCGACGATATCGATATTGCTGTGTTTCTTGATCAGGTAGCTGAGTTCTTCCTGCGCGAGGAATTCGTCTTCCACGATGATGGCTTTCATGAGGCCTCCCCGACCGGCGGCGCGCTCGGTTCCTGATGCAGCTTGCCGCCGTTTTTGCTGATGTAGAACGCGATTTCGGTGCCCGGCTCCAGGCGGCGGATATGCAGCCCTTCACCATACAGCAGCGACACGCGGTGGTGCACGTTGAGCAGGCCGATATTGTGGCCCGGCATCTCGTTGCGCGCCACCCGGTCGATGGTTTCCTGATTGATGCCGTGGCCGGTATCCTTCACCGAAATCTTCACCCGATCGCCCTGATCTTTCACCGCGATCACCACCACCCCTTTACCCTTGCAGGGCTGGATGCCGTGCACGATGGCGTTTTCCACCAGCGGCTGGATCAGCAGGCTGGGAATGCGCACCGAGACGTCGTCGTCGATGTCGTAAATCACCGTCAGCTTGGCGCCGAAGCGCGCCTGTTCGATGGCGATATAGTCCTGAATCTGATGCAGCTCCTTGCGGATATCGATCAGTTCGTCGTTCAGCTCCAGGTTGTAGCGCAGGTAGCGCGACAGATTGATGATCAGCTGGCGCGCGGTGTCCGGATTCAGGCGGATAGAGGAAGAGATGGCGTTCAGCGCGTTGAACAGGAAGTGCGGGTTGATCTTGCTCTGCAGCGCGCGCATTTCGGCTTTGTCCGCCATCTGGCGCAGATGCTCGATGCGGGAAACCTCGATCTGCGTGGAGATGATCTGCGACAGCCCGACCGCCATTACCTTCAGCGTGTTGGTGATCTGGTGGGCGTGGCAGTAGTAAATTTTCAGCGCGCCGGTCACTTCGCCTTTTTCCCACAGCGGCACCACCAGCTGCGAATGGATCTGCGGCGCGGCCGGGTTTTCCAGGTTGTTCTTGATGATGATTTTGCCGTGGCGAATGCTTTCGCGGGTGACGCGGCTCAGCCCTTCGCGGCCGATCGGGTAGGCTTCGCGCCCTACGCCGACGTAGGCCAGCACCTGGTGGGTATCGGTGATCGCCACCGCGTCGGCGCGGATGTCCTGGCGGATGATATCGCAGATGGTGGCCAGCGATTCGCTGTTGATGTTGCGGAAATAGGGCAGCGTCTTGTGGGCGATATCCAGCGCCAGCTTGGCCTGGCGCGCGGCGATCACCTCTTTTTCATCCTCGACGCTCTGCACCAGCAGCACGATCAGGCCGATGCACACCGTGCCGAGGATCATCGGCAGGGCAATCTGCGACACGATGTCCAACCCAAGCTCGGTCGGCTTGGCCCACAGCACGATCAGCAGCATGGTGAGGGATTCGCACAGCATGCCGCCGACGATGCCTGCGCGCCAGCGCTGCTCTTTTTTCACCTTGAGGTTGATGTAGCCGGCGCTGATGCCGGCGATGATGCTGGTGATAAGACAAGGCACCGAGGTGATGCCGCCGATGTCGATCAGATAGCGGTGCACCCCGGCGACGATGCCGGTGACGATCCCCACCCAGGGGCCGAACAGGATGCCGCCGGCCATGATGGCGATGACGCGCACGTTGACCAGCGACCCTTCGACGTTGATGCCGGAGTAGGTGCTGAACAGCGCGAACAGCGAGAAGATCGCCGTGACGATGCCGAGCTCGAGCGGCGTATGGTCTTCTTTTTGCAGCAGTTGGCGGAACAGCCGGGTGCGGGTCAGGAAAAACAGACAGATCAACATCAGCGCGGCGCGATCAAACACCGCCAACAGCATTTCAAAAAAAGGGTGCACGACGGGTTCTCGCTGCGGCCTACGGATGGCGGCAGTATACCACAGCGAAAGGGGCCCGTGGCGCGCGCCACGGGCGGGGGATCAGCCCATGCCGAGCTGCGCTTTACCCAGCTGCGTCAGCAGGTCGGCGGTGGCGCGGCCGTCGAAATCCACCTCGAAGTCGTCGGGGGCGAAGTCCGGCGGCGTTCTGCCGTCGATAAAGCTCGGCAGCTGGCGCTGCAGATAGGCGTCGTTTTTCTCGCAGCCCGGCGCGGCGGCGATGTACATCACGTTGCTGTCGAACTCGCCGTTATGCTCGTTCTCCACCGCGTGGATCACGTCGCAGTGCCAAAATACCGTGTCGCCCGGCTCCAGATCGGGAATAGGGGAAATCCCACTTAATAAAAGGGGATGCCATTTTTCCGAGATCGACAGCGCGCGGCCCGGCGCCGCATCGCACAGATCGTCGTCGGCGACGTCGTCCTGCAGCGCGCGCAGCAGCACATAGGCCATGGCATTGGCGATCGGCACCAGGTTCAGCGTGCCGGCATTGGTGCGCTGCGGCGTCAGCGCCGTCCAACCCTGGAAGGTGCGGAACATCGAACAGACCGCCGGGGAGGCTATCTCGCGCACCTCGGTGCGGCCGTCGGCGGCGAAGGGATCGTACTGCTGCCAGTCGCCGGAGAAAACGTGGCGATACACATAGCGGAAGTTTTCGTCCAGCCAGCGCTCGATGGTGCCGCTGTCGACGTGCGGCGACAGACCCAGCGACGAGGAGTTCGGCGGGCGGCGGCGGGTACGATCGGCATAGGTGGCGACGCGGGTCGGATCGAAATGCTGTTTGCCGTTGCTCTCGGTGGCCCACAGGCTATTGAGGAACACCTGCACCGCATGCATGCGCGCATCCTGCCGCGCCTCGACCTGCGGTTTCGACCAATAGATGCCGTAGATCTGCGGTTTGCTGGCGGCCAGTTTGCCGAAATAGTTGTCTTCGGCGGCGTTTTTCAACCGCTCGACGAAGTTGTTGCGCTCGAGGTAGTCGCCGATTTCCCGGTTCCAGCCCTCGGCCTTGGAGCGGGGAAACACGCCGCGAATGGCGCAGGCGCCGCGCTGTTTGATCAGTGCTATCTGCTGTTCGCTGACGCGCTGTTGCAGGATATCTTCCGCGTCGATCTGCGGCACCGGATTGTGGCCGGCGGCCAGCTCGCGCCGGATCTGTTCGACCTGGCCGCGGATGTTCTCTTCCAGCGCCAGAAATACGTCGCGGTAGTTCGGCAATGCCTGGCGCAGCTGGCGCTTGACGTTAACGATCGTCTGCGGAATATCGTCGATGACTAAAGAGGCCATGGTGTTCTCCTCGTGCCGCGTGAGTGACTGCGGCGAGCGGTTGTAGGGAATCGGGCAAGACGTTATGGTTTTGTGGTTTTAACGTGAATGATTATCGGCAACCAATCGGGGAAAATAAAGAGATATATTTCATTCGTAAGTTCCTCTTTTTCGTTTTTCGGAGATTTTATGAAGCTGGTCACTGAACGTCTGCACTTACAGTCGATAACCGCCGAGGATTGGCCGCTGTTTTTGCGCCTGTACCAAGATCCCGAGGTGATCCGTTACATCTCCGATCCGCGCAGCGAAGCGGAGATCCGCGCCCGGTTCGAGGAGCGGTTGCCGGCCTGGGACAAACACGGTGAGCAGTGGCTGTGCCTGGTGATGCGTGAGAAGCACAGCGGGGAGGCGGTGGGCGTTACCGGCTTTCGCCCGCAGTGGGTGCCGTATCGGCAGGCGGAAGTGGGATACGGGAGTTTGCCTGCCGGCCAGGGCAAGGGCTATGGCAAGGAGTCGCTGCGGGCGGTGCTGGATTTTGCGGTGAACGCCTGCGGTTTTCACAAGCTGACCGCCACCGTAACCGCGGGCAACCTCGCTTCGCGCGGCCTGCTGGAGTCGTGCGGTTTTCAGCTTGAAGGCACGCTGCGCGACAACTACCGTCTGGCGGGGCAGTGGTGCGACGACTGGCTGTTTGGGCTGCTGGCGGCGGAGTTTCAGGGCGGCAAATAAAAATATCGCGCCGGGTATCGACAAGCTCGTCGGCGCTGCGCTATGTTCGATATTCGGTCAGTTCGCTGGCCAGCGTCGCTCGGACGGTCCGGGCGCTAACGTCTATCGAGGAATCCCCTATGGCTGATAACAGTCCACAGCGCCGTTTTACGCGCATTGAACGCCTTCCCCCTTACGTATTCAACATCACCGCCGAACTGAAGATGGCCGCGCGCCGTCGCGGCGAGGATATTATCGACTTCAGCATGGGTAACCCCGACGGCCCGACGCCGCCGCACATCGTGGAAAAACTGTGCGCCGTCGCCCAGCGCGACGACACCCACGGTTATTCCACCTCGCGCGGCATTCCGCGCCTGCGTCGCGCCATTTCGCGCTGGTATGCCGATCGTTATCAGGTGGACATCGATCCGGAAAGCGAAGCCATCGTCACTATCGGTTCGAAAGAGGGGCTGGCGCACCTGATGCTGGCGACCCTCGATCACGGCGATACCGTGCTGGTGCCGAACCCCAGCTACCCGATCCACATTTACGGCGCGGTGATCGCCGGCGCCCAGGTGCGTTCGGTGCCGCTGGTGGACGGCGTGGATTTCTTCGGTGAGCTGGAGCGCGCCATTCGGGAAACCATTCCGCGCCCGAAAATGATGATCCTCGGCTTCCCGTCCAACCCGACCGCGCAGTGCGTGGAGCTGGATTTCTTCGAGCGGGTGGTGGCGCTGGCCAAGCAGTACAACGTGCTGGTGATCCACGATCTGGCCTATGCCGATATCGTCTATGACGGCTGGCAAGCGCCGTCGATCATGCAGGTGCCGGGGGCGAAAGACATTGCGGTGGAGTTCTTCACCCTGTCGAAAAGCTACAACATGGCCGGCTGGCGCATCGGGTTCATGGTCGGCAACCCCGAGCTGGTCAGCGCGCTGGCGCGCATCAAGAGCTATCACGACTACGGCACCTTTACGCCGCTGCAGGTGGCGGCCATCGCCGCGCTGGAAGGCGATCAGCAGTGCGTGCGCGATATCGCCGAGCAGTATCGGCAGCGCCGCAACGTGCTGGTGAAGGGGCTGCATGAGGCCGGCTGGATGGTGGAAAATCCGAAGGCGTCGATGTACGTGTGGGCGAAAATTCCCGAGCCTTATGCCCACCTTGGTTCGCTGGAGTTCGCCAAACGCCTGCTGGCGGAAGCCAAGGTCTGCGTCTCGCCGGGCATCGGCTTCGGCGACTACGGCGATACCCACGTGCGCTTCGCGCTGATCGAGAATCAGGACCGTATCCGCCAGGCGGTGCGCGGCATCAAGGCGATGTTCCGCGCGGACGGGCTGCTGAAGCCGGGCAAGGCGGGCAGCGCCAAATAATCCTGTCAGGCCGGGCGTTCACCCGGCCTTATTTTTTCCGTCCCAAGGTTTTCTTCATTATTTCCCCATTATGCTCGACTACGCTGAGTTTTATTTTTTGGATTGAGTGTATGAGCAACCGCTACGCGCGATCGCAAATCGTTTTACATTGGCTGACGCTGCTGCTGGTGATCCTCACCTATTCGGCGATGTTGCTGAAGGATTCGATGCCGGAGGCGTGGGGGCCGGTGGTCAAAAATCTGCACTTTGATTTCGGGGTATCGGTCTTTGCCCTGATGCTGATTCGGTTGGCGGTGCGCGCTTTCCGCGCTGCGCCGCCGATCACGCCGCCGCTGGAGGAATGGCAGGAAGTGGGCGCCAAGATCTTCCATTGGCTGCTGAACGTGGTCTTCCTGATGTTGCCGCTGCTGGGTATGTTAACCCTGGCCTACGGCGGCAAATCGTGGTCTTTGCTGGGCTGGCCGGTGCCGCAGTGGGTGACGCCGGATCCGGTGATGCGCCGGCTGGTCAAAACGGTGCATGAGACGTTGGCAAACGTTGGCTACTTTATCATTGGCGCGCATGCGCTGGCGGCGCTGTATCATCACTATCTGCGCAAGGACGACACCCTGCGCCGCATGATGCCGGGCAAATGATCGCTAGCCGAAACGCCAAAGGGACGCTTGCGCGTCCCTTTGTCTGTGTTCCCGGTCAGGCTGCTGTCAGGCAACCATCAACATGAAGGTGCCAACCCAGGCAACCAGCATGAATGACACGCCCATCAAAAAATATTTCACTGAACAACTCCTGTCTGGAGTCCTCGCCAGCAATGATCCCGATTGTTGTGCTGAGTATTTTATGGGCAACCTGCTTGTCGGGCGGATTCTTCCAAGCGAAAGAACAACGTCCTCGAGCGCGGGTTGTCCGGTTGTCGCGCCTCATGCTCCGTGAGGTAAAATCCGAACCGCGACAGGATCGGCGCTAATGTACTCTCAATACTGGTCTGATTTCAATACTGTGTTTTTGATCACAATTTTTGGCTGTTTTTTGCACAGTGAGGGCTGTTTTATAACGCTTTTTATGGGCAAGCGCCAGGAAGTAGCCCGCCGCAGCGGGCTATAAAATCGAGGTATTGCAATGCGGCGGCAGGCGCTCAGGCGACGGCGTTGATGCCGGTCGCCAAAATGACCCAAAAAACGAGACAAGACAGCAGAATAACAGCCCAAATATGACGGCGACTCCACTCCATTTTTAGCCTTCGTTGTTGCGACAAGTGATTAGGTAGCGATCATATCGGCGCAAAACGGGGAAAATTTAGCCCCGTTGGATAATATTTCGCTTACCTGCCGCTAACCTATTGGCAAACTTCGCTTATTGTCACGCGCACTTCGTAGCCCAGCAGATACAGCGCCTGCTCCAACGCCTCAACCTTCGAGGCGTAGCCGATATCCAGCAACCGCTCCATTTGCCCGCCGTTGAATCCCAGCTTGCGCGCCAGTGCCGCTTTGCCGGTGTTTTTGCGCAGCATGGCGTTGTGCAGCTCGATCTTCAGCGCCACCAGCGTCGGCAGATGTACTCTCAGATCATCGGTTTGCACAGGGGAAGGGGCGGGCAGGGGCAGCCCTTCGTCCATCGCGGCGGCGATGGCGGCCAGCAGGCTTTCCTGCGCTTCCAGCTCGATGTCTTCGCGTTTATAGCAGGCAGATTGCCACTCGGGGAAGTCGTGAAAACCGATCTGCCAGGCATCGCTGTCGCGATCGAAGGTGTAATGGGCGGGGTAGTGGCTGTACATGGCAATCCCTGATTGAGGCCTGAATGAGGCGCTATTGTGACGGCATGCCCGGGAGATAGCCAGCATGAACGCAGCCGTGGGGGAATTTAAATTGAAAATAATAATTATTAGCAGGCAAATTTAATTTCCTTGTGAGCAATATTCTTATTATTTTTTCCGGGAAGAAAGATTATTTAATTAGGTGTTTGGATTAATATCCCTGTTGATGGGTGATAATGAGAATTAAAATCAAATATCACGCCGGTTTTTATACAATTTCACACGGAAGGGTGAAAATAAGAATATTGATCATGATAAAAGTTCATGTGTTTGATTTGTGGTGGTTTAATTTTTATTATTTCACTTATTAACAATTGTGAAATTCCAGTTTCAGGCAGATATCACCTGGCTGCGGTATTCACCGGCAGCTTTATAAAATACTCTTTTTAGGCAAAGGCGCATTCGATTCTCTTTATGTTTGCGCCAGACAGAAATATTCATTACTCCATGCTTATTACCCGACGGCTCTAGCCGACTTTTCGGGTGCCTGCTCGCATTTGCACTCTGCCAGGACAGCAGCTCACGGATTAAAGGAATACCTCGTGCCTAAAGTTAACTCGCGTTCATTACGCTTTACCGAACGCCACGTCACCAAATATGCGGCGTCATTGCTGTTTATCGGTTTATCCCTGCCGGCCGCCGCGCTGGCGGATGAGCGCTATGACGCGCTGATCCGTCAGGCCAGATCGGGCGATACCGCGCCGGTGCTGGCGTATTTATCGCAGCGGCGCGCTCGGGAGGGGTTGAGCCTGCAGCAGCGAGCCGATTATATCCAGGTGGCCGGTTGGGCCGGCCATGACGAAGAGGTGGTCGCACTCTGGCGTGCCGACGGCGCCGCGCTGCAGCGGGATAGCGCCAGCCTGGCGACGGCGGCCCGCGCCTACCGCAATCTTAAGCAGTGGCAACCATCGCTGCGCCTGTGGCGAGCGGCGTTGCAGCTCGCTCCCGCCGACGGCGGCCTGCAGCGTGGCTACGTGATGACGCTGGCGGATGCCGGGCGGGATGCGCAGGCGCAAACGGAAGCGGCCAAAGCGGAGAAGTTACTGGAACCGGCGACGTGGTATCTGACGCGCGCCTATGTGGATCAGGCCGCCGGCCGCAGCTGGGCGGCGTTGGAAAACGTGACCCGCGCCCGTGCGCTGGCGCCGTCCGACGCCGGCATTCAGGCTTATTACGTGACGCTGCTGGCGGCGAACCGGGTCGCGGATCCGGCGCTGCGTGCAAGCCAGGGGCTGGCATTGCCGCCCGCGCAGCAGCGGCGCCTGCAGGCGGATGAAGCCGCCGAACTGGTGCGGCTGTCGTTTATCGATGCTCGTGGCGAACAGGAACGCTTCGTCATCGCCGACCGCGCGCTGGCGCGCTATGACCAACTGCTGACGCAGTGGCGGCCGCTGCCGGAGGCGCAGGACAGCTACCAGCAGGCGCGTATCGATCGCCTGGGCGCGCTGCTGGCGCGTTATCGCATGGCCGATGGGGTGAGCGAGTATCAAACCTTGCAGGCGGAAGGGCGCACGGTGCCGGATTATGCCCAGCGCTGGGCGGCGTCCGCCTACCTCTACCTGCAGCAGCCGGATAAGGCGCAGGCCATTTTCAGCCGCCTGAACGCCGCCGCGCCGCAGGCGGTGACCGCCGAAGACGAAACCGATCTGTTTTACGCGCAGGCGGAGGACGAACGCATCGATCGGGCGGCGTTGCTGGCGCAGCGCGTCAGCCAGCGCTATCCCTACGCGACCCGCTTGTACCAGCTGCCGACGCTGGCCTACAACGATGACTGGCTGGTCGGCCAATCGCTGCTGGCGCAGTCACGGGTTTATCAACGCGATCTGGCCGAGGCCGAACGGCAGTTGACCCATCTGGCGCGCACGGCGCCGGGCAATCAGGGGCTGCGCATCTCATTGGCCAGCGTTTATTTGGCGCGCGGCTGGCCGCGCCGCGCCGAGGACGAGTTGAAGCAGGTGGAAGGGCTGGAGCCGCGCAGCCTGCCGTTGGAGATCCAGCAGGGCTATGTCGCGCAGGAATTGCAGGAGTGGCGGCAGCTGGATTTGCTGGCCGACGACGTCATCCAACGCGCGCCGGAAAGCGTCGCCGCTCAGCAGCTCGAGCGTTCGCGCCGCATTCACCACATGTCTGAACTGCGCATCAGCGGCAATCAGGGCATCGATTCCGACGGGCCGGTCAGCGGCAGCCACGATTTCGGCATTCACGCCGCGCTCTATTCACCGCCGATCGACGACAACTGGCGGCTGTTCACCGGCTGGGGATTCAACACCGGCCAGTTCGACGAGGGCAAGGGCATCAACCGCGATCTCAGCGCCGGCGCCGAGTGGCGCTCGCGCGATCTGTGGCTGGAAGCCGAGGTGGCCAACCGCAACTACGGCCACGGCAATGAGCTCGGCCTGCGCCTTTCATCCTGGTATGACCTGAATGATCAATGGCGCCTCGGCGGTTCGGTGGCGCGCCTGTCGGCCGAGACGCCGCTGCGCGCGTTGACCAACGGCATCAGCGCCAACGGCGGCAACCTGTGGCTGCGTTGGCAGCAGAACGAAAGCCGCGAGCTGCGCGCCAGCGTGGCGCCTTCGCACTTCTCGGACGGCAACAACCGGCTGGAATATGGCCTGGAAGGGCGGCAACGGCTGCTCGCCGGCGCCCGTTATCGGCTGGACATGAACCTGACGCTGTCCGGCAGCCGCAACAGCCAGGAGAACGTGCCGTATTACAACCCGAAGCGCGACTTCACGCTGCTGCCGTCGTTAACGCTCGATCACACTCTGTATCGCCATTATCAGACCGAGTGGAGCCAGCAGTTCCAGGCCGGCGCCGGCAGCTATTGGCAGCGGGACTATGCGCGCAAGCCGATCACCCAACTGGGTTACGGCCAGCGCATCAGCTGGAACGGGGTGCTGGACGCCGGCGCGATGCTGCAGTTTGAGAAGCATCCTTACGACGGCAAGCGCGAGCGGAACATCGGCGTGACGTTTGATCTGAATTATCGTTTTTAAAGGAATAATCATGCTTATTCGATCTTCGCTTTTCGTGTTGGCCGCGTTGCTGACCACCGCCTGCAGCCAGGCGGACGTGCCGCGCTTCACGCCGCCGGCGGAGCGGCCCGTGGGGCCGATGGAACGCCCGTGGCCGGCCAACCGTTACGCGGTGCTGGCGTATCACGACGTGGAAGACGGCGCGGCGGACCAGCGCTACATGTCGGTGCGCACCAGCGCGCTCAATGAACAGTTCGCCTGGCTGAAGCAAAACGGCTACCAGCCGGTGTCGGTCGAGCAGATCCTGCAGGCGCAAAACGGCGGCCCGGCGTTGCCGAACAAGGCGGTGCTGCTGACCTTCGACGACGGCTACCGCAGCTTCTACAGCCGGGTCTTCCCGCTGCTGAAGGCCTACAACTGGCCGGCGGTGCTGGCGCCGGTCGGCGTCTGGCTGGATGCGCCGGCCGACAAGCCGGTCGATTTCGGCGGCCTGATGACGCCGCGCGATCGCTTCCTCACCTGGCAGCAGGTGCGGGAAGTGTCGGACTCCGGCTTGGTGGAGATCGGCGCGCACACCTACGCTTCGCATTACGGCGGCATCGCCAACCCGCAGGGCAATACCGAACCGGCGGTTGCCAATCGGTTGTATGACGCCAAACAGGGCCGTTACGAAAGCGAGGCGGAATATCGCCAACGCATCGAGAAGGACGTGGCGTTGATCACCCAGCGCATCACCGCCGCCACCGGCAAGGCGCCGCGCGTCTGGGTCTGGCCGTACGGCGCGGCCGGCGGCGTGGCGCTGGACATCGCGCGCAAGCACGGTTACCGCATGGCGCTGACGCTGGAGAACGGGCTGGCAGACGTCAACGCGCCTGAGAACGTGCCGCGCATGCTGGTGGCCGGCAACCCGTCGCTGACGAGCTTCGCCCAGCAGCTGACGCAGATACAGAACCGGCAGATCATGCGGGTGGCGCACGTCGATCTCGACTACCTTTACGATCCCGATCCGCAGCAGCAGGCCAAAAACCTCGACAAGCTGATCCAGCGCATCTACGACCTGCGCATCAATACCGTTTTCCTGCAGGCGTTCGCCGATCCAAAAGGCGACGGCAACGTGCGCGAGCTCTATTTCCCCAACCGCTGGCTGCCGATGAAGGCCGACCTGTTCAACCGGGTCTCCTGGCAGCTCTCTTCGCGCACCGGCGTGGCCGTGTATGCCTGGATGCCGGTGTTGGCGTTCGAGCTGGGATCTGACGTGCCGCGCGTACAGCGCCTCGATCCGCAAAACGGGCAGTTGTCGGTAGACGACAAGCAGTACCGCCGCCTGTCCCCGTTCAGCCCGGTGGCGCGCCAGCGCATCGGTGAGATCTACGAGGATCTGGCGGCTCACGCCACCTTCAAAGGGATCCTGTTCCACGACGATGCCCTGCTGTCGGACTTCGAAGATGCCGGCCCCGACGCCGCTGCGGCCTACCGCCAGGCCGGCTTCGCCGATTCGGTGGCGGCGATACGCCAGGATCCGCAGGCGATGGCGCGCTGGACGCGCTTCAAGAGCCGGGCGCTGATCGAATTTACCCAGTCGCTGACCGAGCGGGTGCGGGCGATCCGCGGCCCGCAGGTGCAAACCGCGCGCAACATCTATGCGATGCCGGTGCTCGATCCCGCCAGCGAAGCCTGGTTTGGCCAGAATCTGGCGGATTTCCTGCAGGCCTACGACTGGGTGGCGCCGATGGCGATGCCGCTGATGGAAAACGTGCCGCGCGCCGACAGCGGCCGCTGGCTGGATCAACTGGTGGGCAAAGTGGCCGCTTACCCCGGCGCGCTCGATAAAACGGTGTTTGAGTTGCAGGCCGTCGACTGGCGCAAGGAGCGCCGGATCAGCCTGGATGACGGTCAACTGCTGGCCGAATGGATGCGTCGCCTGCAGCGCAATGGCGCTCAGAGCTTTGGTTATTACCCCGACAACTTCCTCGACGATCGGCCTAAGCTGGATGCCGTTCGCCCGGTGTTGTCCTCAGCCTGGTTCCCACTGCCATGACCGATCGTTTAATTGCCTTATTCATCCTGTGTCTGGTGTTGAGCGTGCCTTTCGGCATCGTCCTGCTGTTTACCGGCGAAGTGCTGCTCAACTTCGTGTTTTTCTGGCCGCTGTTCATGTCCGGTATCTGGATCGCCGGTGGCATCTATTTCTGGCTGCACCGCGAGCGCCACTGGCGCTGGAGCCCGGACATGCCCGCGCCGGTGCTGCCGGGCAACCCGTCGATCAGCGTGCTGATCCCCTGTTTCAACGAAGGGTTGAACGCGCGTGAAACCATTTCGGCGGCGATGGCGCAGCGCTATGAAAATATCGAAGTGATCGCCATCAACGACGGCTCCAGCGATGACACCGCCGAGGTGCTGGATCAGTTGACGCTGGAGTTCCCCCGGCTGCGGGTGATCCATCTGGCGCAAAATCAGGGCAAAGCGATCGCGCTGCAGGCGGGCGCGGCGGCGGCGCGCAGCGAGTATCTGGTGTGCATCGACGGCGATGCGCTGCTGGATCGCGATGCGGCGGCCTATTTGGTGGCGCCGCTGTTGGCCAATCCGCACGTCGGCGCGGTGACCGGCAACCCGCGCATCCGCACGCGCTCCACGCTGATCGGCCGCATCCAGGTCGGTGAGTTTTCATCGATCATCGGCCTTATCAAGCGCACGCAGCGCGTTTATGGCCGCCTGTTCACCATCTCCGGCGTGGTGGCCGCGTTTCGTAAGCAAGCGCTTACCGATGTCGGTTACTGGAGCCAGGACATGATCACCGAAGACATCGACATCAGCTGGAAACTGCAGCTCAAGCACTGGGCTATCTTCTTCGAACCGCGGGCGTTGTGCTGGATCCTGATGCCGGAGACCCTGCGCGGGCTGTGGAAGCAGCGCCTGCGCTGGGCGCAGGGCGGCGCCGAGGTGTTTTTAAAGAATCTGCGCAACCTGTGGGCCTGGGAGCACCGGCATATGTGGCTGCTGTTCGCCGAGTATTGCCTCTCCACGTTGTGGGCGTTCACTTACCTGGTCAGCGTGCTGATTTTCCTGGTCGGGCTGGCGGTGCCGCTACCGGAGGGCATCCGCATTCACTCGTTGCTGACGCCGGCGTTTACCGGCCTGGTGCTGGGCGTGGTGTGCCTGCTGCAGTTCACCGTCAGCCTGCTGCTGGAGAAGCGCTATGAGAAGGGCTTCGGCCGCTCGCTGTTCTGGATCATCTGGTATCCGCTGGTGTATTGGCTGCTCAGCCTGCTGACCACGCTGGTGGCGTTTTCCAAAGTGATGTTGAAAGCTCGGCGCGGGCGTGCGCGCTGGATCAGCCCCGACCGGGGCATTGGGAGGATCAAAGAATGACGGACGTCCTGATTTATTCCGAACGCGGCCTGTTGCCGCGCGTGGTAGACAGCCTGCTGACGCTTTTCGCCTGGTGCGGCTTCCTTTATCTGTTCAGCCGCGGCCTGATGTCGGTGATGGATCAGCACGGGGTGGGCTCCGCCCTGTCGCTGCTGGAAGTGATCTCGCTGTACATCATTGTGGCGTTGTTCAATGCCGTCACGCTGATCGCCTGGGCCAAATACAACCAGTATTTCTCCCGTCGCAGGGCAGCCGACCGCTGGCGGAAACAGCAACAGAACACCCACATCGGCTATATCACGCCCGAGCTGACCCGGCAGCTGCGGCGTTTGCCGATCGCCGTGGTGTCCCATAACAGCGGCGGCGGCATCAGCCAGGTCAGCGGCAGGCTGACGGCGGCCGAACCGGCCACGAACAAGGTGGTGCAGCTGCGTTAATCGTCAGCGTCGCCGCCCGGCCTGCGGCGCAGCCCGCCCGGCGGCAACAGCAGAGCGCAGATCATGACGGCCAGGCTGAAAAGCGGCAGCCAGCGCGCCACCGGGCCGGGGGAGTAGTTGTTGAGCACCGAGCAAACATAGCACGCTGCGGCCAGCGCCCAGCCGGGCAGGCCGATATCGTTGAGCCGGAACGCGGTTTTGGCCATGAACCACGCCACCAGGCCGAAACAGAACAGCGCCCAGACCATAATGCACAGCAGATACAGCAGCACTGAGACGAATTCCTCGGTATCGCCGTGCGCATGGGCGCGAAAATGGTTTTTATCCAGGTAGGTCGACAGAAACGACAGCAACACGATGCCAACGGCGAAGATCGCCAGCGAGAAAACAAAGGGTTTGCGCGAGATGCGCCCACGGTAAAGATCTTTGGCGAGTTGTCCGAGAGATTCCATTACAGTCCATTGTCGTGATCATTGCGGCGATAGCCGGATGGCAAGCAGCCGGGCATTTTATCGGGGTAAAAGGGGGCGTCAAGGTGATAATTTTTCTCATTTAGTCGCGGTTGAGATTCCGCGCGGCCGCACCGGGCGTCCTTTCACCGTGCAAAACGTCACAATTTGGCACGTTTGGCTACCTGGCGCGGTAATTGGCGGCATAATCCTGTTTGTTCGCGTTGAACAATGCATTAACATAACTCCCACTTATCTCTTGCATGGCTATATGGATATCCGATGCGTCACCTGGTTGCGCTTTTACCGCTGATTACCTTGCTTGCTGCCTGTAGCAGCACGCCGAAACCCAGTACCACCGCTACGCCGCAGGGCACCCCGGTAAAGGGCGGCTTTTTGCTGAGCCCGGCGCACAGCGGCGCGCCGCTGGGTGGAGATTTCGCCAATAACCCGAATACCGCACGCTTTATCGATAAGATGGTGCGGGAACACGGCTTTGATCGACAGCAGCTGCACGACGTGCTGGCGCAGGCTCGGCGCCTGGATTCGGTGCTGCGGCTGATGGACAGGCAGGCGCCGAAACCGTCTACCCAGGGGCCTACCGGCCCGAACGGTTCCTGGCTGCGCTACCGCAACAAGTTCATCACGCCGGATAACGTGCAAAACGGCGTGGTGTTCTGGAATCAATATCAGGATGCGCTGCAGCGGGCCTGGCAGGTGTACGGCGTGCCGCCGGAGATCATCGTGGGGATTATCGGCGTGGAGACCCGCTGGGGCCGCGTAATGGGTAAAACCCGCATTATCGATGCACTGGCGACGCTGGCCTTCAACTACCCGCGCCGCGCCGATTACTTCGCCGGCGAGCTGGAAACCTTCCTGCTGATGTCGCGCACCGAGGGCGACGATCCGCTCGAACTGCGCGGCTCCTTCGCCGGCGCGATGGGCTATGGGCAGTTCATGCCGTCTTCCTTCAAGAGCTATGCGGTCGACTTCAACGGCGATGGTCATATCAACCTGTGGGATCCGGTCGATGCCATCGGTAGCGTGGCCAATTACTTCAAGGCGCACGGTTGGTCCAAAGGCGAGCCGGTCGCGATTCAGGCCAACGGCCAGGCGCCGGGATTGGAAAACGGCTTCAAGACCCGCTACTCGGTCGCTGCGCTGGCGGAAGCCGGCCTAAGCCCGCAGGGTTCGCTCGGCGACAATCAGGAAGCCAGCCTGCTGCGGCTGGACGTCGGCACCGGCTACCAGTATTGGTACGGCCTGCCGAACTTCTACGTCATCACCCGCTATAACCACAGCACCCACTACGCCATGGCGGTATGGCAGCTGGGCGAAGCGGTAGGGCGTTCGGCGCGCGGCGGCTTCTGACGCTGCTTCAATAACGAAAAAGGCCGCTTGCGCGGCCTTTTTTACGTGCGGAACAATCAGAAATCGTAGCGTAGACGCACCACGGTCATATCGCCGAGGTTGTCGGTGCTCGATGTCAGCACGTGCTCTACGTCAACGCGGAAGCCGTAGTCAAACTGCACGGTAACCCCAAGGCCGTTGTCGATGCGCTGGTAGTTGCGGCCGCTGATGTATTCCAGGCGATCGCCCATAAAGTACGGCATTACCGATTTCACCGCGTACTGGCCCACCGGCACGGTATAACCGGCCAGGTATTCGATACCCCAGGCATCGCCGGCGAAGTAATTGTTGATGTCGGTTTTCTTGGTGGTCAGAAAGTCGTGGTAGTAACCGCCGCCGAAAGTCAGCGTCCAGTTGTCCGGTTTCCAGCTGAGGGCGGTGCCGACGATGTGCTGATCGTAGCTCTTGCTGCCGCTGGTGGACGGATTGCGCATTTCGGCGCGGGTGTAGTTCCAGGCGGTGCCCCAGGTCAGATCCTGCGTGATGTGGTAATCCACGCCCAGTGAGCCGCCGCCTTTGCGCTTATAGCGCAGGCCGTTGCCCGGCAGGTAGTCGCTGTCGCTGAACAGGTACGAGGCATAAACGTCCGCATCGCCGAAGCGGTTCTTGTACTTCAGCATTTTGCGTGAACGGTAAGAACCGTCGTAGTCGCCGTTGATGCCGTTGCCCGGCGCCTGGGCCAGCATGTCGTAGTCCCAGATATCGGTCTTGGCGCCCACCACGTCATAGTAAACGCTGTTCTGCTGGCCGAAGGTCATCTGGCCCCAGGTGTTGCTTTTCAGGCCGGTGTACAGCATGCGGCGGCTGGTGTTTCTCGCGCCGTCGGCATAGTGGTGATCCCAGTCGAACAGCGCCGGAATGTTCACGCCCAGCTCGTAGTAGCTGATCCAGCTGATATCGTCGAACAGGTAGTAGTCCGCCGCGAAACGGAAGCGGGTGCCGCCGTCGAAGCCGTTACGCTTGTAGGAGCCCTTGTCGCCGTCGCCCGTCATGTTGTTGAACTGTGGACGGATGCTGCCGCCAACGGTGAAGTTCAGGCTGCTGAGCGGATCGCCGGCCTGCGGATCCTGCTTCAGCAGGGTGATTTCCGCCTGAGCGGCGAACGACGCGCTGCCGATCGCCAGACCCAGCGCCACCGCTTGAGTCAATACGCGCAATTTGATTGCCATGTGTTATCCCTGTTTTATGTATGACCGCCCCATCAGCGCCGCCATGCCGATGTTTTGCGCAGAACGCTGCGTTTTCACGCATTTTGACGGTTTTTTTTGGTGTGTTAGCGGCGGGCGGCATTTGTAACATAAACAGTGACATAAAGAATTACTTTTCTTGCTAATTATCGACCGGTTTTTAACCATTTCGTGCGGTGAAAAGGGCCGTTGCGCATGTCTGGCGATTCGGATGAATTCATCTAACGCCAAGGTTTATATTTTTCATTTGTCAGTCACCGGCGCCAGCCTGTAATTTCAGCCGTGCAAGAGAGAATTAATTCGAGCCTTTCGCCGGCGTATTAACGTCAGCCTTTGTCTGCGTAATCGGCCGGCATGAATAAGCGATTGGGAGGTCGCCATGAGAAACCTGTTAATGTTGTTAGTGGGGCTGTTTTCACTGCCGGCGATGGCGGCGGAGTCGCACGTTTGCCATTCTCAAGCCTATGATTATGCAGAGGTTAGCAAGCTCAGGTTGTCTGACGATACCCTGTTTTCCTGCCGCGGCGTGGGGCGCCTGACGATCCCCGAATTAGCACGCAAAGGATGGAAGGTGATTCATTTGGCGCAGCAAACCGAATATACCGACTCCGTCGACAGCGATGGTGAGGTGATTAAGCTTTATCAGGAAATCGTGGTGTACAAAGAATAACGCGACGGTAGCCTGTTATTATTCTCGCGGCGGCGAGAACCCTATTATGAATGCGAGAATCGGAATCGACGGCAGGGCTGCCGCCGCGGCCAGCGCTTCACCTGGGATCGCGCCACGCTGTGCGCCTGTTTGCTGATCGCGCTGGTGTTAAGCGTGGTGAGTTGTTCTTATCTTATTTATTTTTATCGAAGGGTGGCACCAAAAATATAAATTATGGATGTTGATGTACAGAACTACCAAATAAGCTGCGAAAGCCAATTCATTATTCAGCTGCAAATATCCCGCTATGCCTGGGGCGTGCCGCTGATTACGCTCGGCGATAACGGTGATTTTACCGTGATACGAAGCCGAGGCTGGTCGAGGTTGGCTAATGGGATGCAATTGGAGGTTTATTATTTTGCCAATAACTCCCTGCTGGCCTGGGATAAAAACCGCAAATATATCTCTTATTCAAAGGCCGGCCGGCTCTACGCCTGCGCGCTGAATTTTTCTTATTCCCCTAAAATAATGCGCTAGCCCTCCGGCCATCAGACCAGAGGGGCGATTTTCATGATCCACTGCTTAAACGCGAGGATTTTCGGCCACTGCCGCTCGGAGATGGTCGAGGTAAAATAGCAGTGCTCGCAGGGCACGGTCATGTCGGTGAACGGAATGATCAGCTCGCCGCTTTTGATCCAGTCCTGCACCAGATTGAGCCGCCCCATGGCGACGCCAAGGTGCCGCGTGGCGGCCAGCACCGCGAGATCGGAACGGTCGAACTCCATGCTTTTGCTGTCGGTATCCAGCCCCAGCGCAAAGTGTTGCGACCAGGTTTGCCACTCGTCTTCGCCGGAGTTGTAGCGATCGTGCAGCAGCGTGCAGTGGGCCAAATTTTCCGGCGCATCGTACAGGCTATGTGCGGCGGCGTACTGCGGCGTACAGATCGGCACCATCGATTCCTGCATAAAGGCCTCGTCCAGATGCCGCCCCGAGGGCAGTTTGCCGAAGTACATCGCCAAATCCACGCCGCGGTTGGCCAGGTTGATGATCTCCTGCCCGGTCAGAATGTTGAGGTGAATGGTGGGGTGCTGGGCGATAAAATCGCCGATGCGCGGCAGCAGCAGGCATTGCACCAGAGACGGGTGCGAATAGAGGGTCAATGTCCCCGTCAGCTCGCGATTCTTGATGTCCAGAATTTCCTGATTCAGCGTGTTGAAGGAGCTGTCCAGCGCCCATTGCATGCGCTCGCCCTCCGGCGTTAGGGTAATTCTGCGATGAAAGCGTTGGAATAGCAGAAAACCCAACTCCTTTTCGAGCAAATTAATGCGGTGGCTTACGGCGCTGGGGGTGATCGACAATTCTTGCGCCGCCAGCGCAAAAGATAAATGACGGGCGACGCATTCGAAAGTATGCAGCCGGGAAAATTGATAGCTGGTCAGCGGGGTGGCCCGCTGTGAATGTTTTTTAGTGGGGAACATGCTATTTCTCCGTGCGCGCAATACAGCGATCTTAACATTTAATGGAGAGGAGGATAAACCCAGGTTGACGAATGGAGTCGAATTTTAACCTGATGGTTTTAATGATGTTGAGGGTAAGCCGATTTATTGCACCAAGACCGTAAATAACCGCCGAGGGGTTTGGGTTGAGAAGACGATAAAAATCAGGAATACGCGAGGAAAATAAAATGGCTGTCGTTAAGCAGTGAGTAAAGGCGGCGTGCGACGGTATGAAAAAGAATGCCGTCTATTCCATGAGGGATATCGCCGTTTCGCCATAATAACCCGATGCCGCTGAATAGCCGTTAATCATCATTGTCGGCGTAACGGATGAATAAATCGAAAAGGCCATATGCTCGCACGGCATTGCCCGTTGGCCGATAGCACCGCGCCCGGTTGTCGTTAACCGGGCGCGGCGTTCAGGGAAAGACGGTTTGCTCGCCGGCGCGTATCAACGGCGGCGCAGCAGCAGGCCGGTCAACAGGCCAGCGCCGGCAATGAGGGCTAATGCGGCGAGGGGGTTTTTCTTCATCATGCTGCCGGCGCAGCTCAGGGCGTCGCCGTATTTTTCTTGCAGCGCGCCCGCTGCATAGCGCGTGGCGCCTTCGGCCTGCAAACGTGGGTTTCCGGTGACGTCGCCCGCCATTTCCTGCGCCTTGCCCGCCACTTTTTCCATCATGCCATTGGCTTTTTCGCTGTTCATTGTGATGCGCTCCTAAGGTTCGATCCGTTTGGCTTCCGCACAGGGCGAAAGCCTGCATTTGCACCTCCATGTTATGCACTTCACTTTGAGCCTATAAGGGGCGTTTGCATCGGTGCGGATAGTGCATTTGCAGGCTACTTTCCGTTCCTGGCGGCCAGCCCGCCGGTAAACAGCCCGCGTTCTCTGGCCCAGACGATGGCTTCGCTGCGGCTGTGAACGCCAAGCTTGGAATAGACTGTCGCGACATGGTTGCGAATGGTGTTGAGCGCCAGATTGAGACGCGCCGCGATTTTCTTGTCCGGCAGCCCCTCGCAAATCAACTCCAGCACATCGCGCTCGCGCGGCGTGAGATCGCTGGCGGTCAATCCGGCCTGGTCGGGCCGGTTGATGCTTTTCACGTTGGCCAGTTTTTCAATCAGGGTTTGGCTGAACCAGGAGGCGTCCTGCATCACTTCTTCGATGGCGCTGACCAGCTCCAGCTCCGAGCGTTTGCGTTCGGTAATGTCCATGAGCACCAGCAGGTAGCAGGGCGCATTGTGGATGCTGACGGCATCCGCCGAGGCCACGCAGTCGATCGACTCACTCCCTTTCTTGCGTACCCGGATGTCCAGCCCTTCGACGTTGCCGCTTTTTTCCAGCGCGGCAAACAAACGGCGGTTCGCCTCGGGATCGTCAATAAACGGGATCTCATCGATCGTCTTGCCGATCAAGGCTTCGGCGTCGTACTCGGTGGTGCGGGTAAAGGCTTCGTTGACGTCCAGCACGCGCCGCTCGTGCGCGGTACACAGCAACGTCGGCACCGGGCTCAGGCGAAATGCCTTGGCGAACCGCTCTTCACTTTCCCGCAGCGCCGATTCCGCCTGGCGCCGGGGTTCGAGATCGGTAAAAGTGAACAGCATGCAGTCGTCTTCATTGATGTCCAGCGGTTGGCCGGCAACCACCACCAGCTTGCTTCCGCCACCGGGCAGTTTCAGCTCAGCCTCCATTTGCGGAATGGTGGCGCCTTCCCCCAGGCGCTGTATCGCCAGATCTTTGTGCTCCGCCTGTTCCAAAACGTCGAGTTCATAAACCGAACGGCCCATGACCTGTTCACGCTGGTAACCGGTCATATCGAGGAACCCCTGATTGACCTTGACGTAGCGCAGGTCGCTTAGCCGACAAATGACCGCCGGCGCCGGATTGGCGTTGAAGGTTTTTTCAAAGCGCTGTTCGGCGCTGGCCCACTCCGTCGCGTCGCTCAGGATCAGCGCCAGCAGCTCCGGTTGCCCCTGCGCATCGGTGATAATCAGGCTCCGCAGGCGGTGCACCCAGAAGCTGTCCGGATCGTCGGCTTGCCGAACCTCCACCACCACATCGGTGAAGGTCTCGCCATCGGCAACCCGGTTCAGCGGATACTGTTCCAAAGCCAGCGGATGATTGTTGCGATAGCGCAGGGCAAAACGCGCCGCGTACTCGCCGGCATTGGACCCCAGGGCTTTCTGATGACTCACGCCATGCATGGCCAACGCGGCCTCGTTGGCCCAGAGCAGCGTTCGATCGGTATCCGTCAGGATCACGCCGTCGGACAAGCCGGAGATGATTTGCTGCAGGTGGCCGCGGTGGGTTTCGCTGGCCAGGACGGATTGGCTCATGTGTTCTCCGCTAGACAGAAGGGAGCGGCCTCTGACCGGGGCCGCGGGTTACGCTACTCGCTGAGCAGCTTAGTGCATAACGTGCGTATTCGCAGGGTGTGAATGCACTAGTCATTCTGGCGCAAATGAACCGGGACGGCCGACGACGCCGCGCGGCAGACTGCATCTGTCTGCGCGGTTATCCGCCGTGCGTGCAATCACTTGTCCAGAAAATATAAGGAACAACGATGACCACTGTCTATGAATCAAATCGCTTTGCGTTTCAGGTGTCATGGGGCTCGATATTGGCCGGGAGTGCCGTGGCGCTGGTGACTTATCTGATCTTCAGCGTGCTGGGCACGGCTATCGGCGCCCAGGCCGTGGATATGATGCAAAAGGGTAACCCGCTGAGCGGCTTTGGCACTGGCACCGGGATCTGGCTGCTGGTTTCAACGCTGGCGTCGCTGGCCGCAGGCGCGTTCGTCGCCGGCCGCACCGCACCGAACCGCGGCGGCTTGCATGGCCTGCTGAGCTGGGCGATCACCACCTTGCTGACCACTTGGCTGGTGGTTTCATTGGCGAGTGGCGTGGTGGGGCTGGCGGGCAGCGCGGTGGGCAAAGGGCTTTCGCTGGCGGGCAGCGGCCTGGCGGCGGCGGCGCCAAACGTGGGCGAAGGCCTCAAGCAACAGCTGGATAAAAAGGGCATCAGCCTTGACTGGGGAAGCCTGGAAAACCAGTTGAACGCCACGCTCAAGCAGACCGGCAAGCCGGAACTGGATCCGGCTCGGTTGGAACAGAAGGCCGATAGGGCGACCGCCGACGGCAAGCAATCGGCCATGGACGCGGCTGCCGATCCGGCGCAGGCCGCCTCCGAGCTCAAGCAGTGGTTCGACCGTATCAAGCAGTCCGGTGAGCCGACGTTGAGCGCCGCCGACAAGGATGCGCTGGTGAATATCGTTGCGGCGCGCACCGGCAAAAGCCGCGATGAAGCGAGCCAAATCGTCGATAACTATGCTCAGGCTTACCAGCAGGCGGTGCAGAAAGTGGAAAAACTCAAGGCCGAGGCCGAGCAGAAAGCGCGTGAAGCGGCCGACGAAGCGGCCAAACAGCTGTCGCGCGCCGCTTGGGGTTCGCTGTTGATGCTGCTGTTGGGCGCTGCGCTGAGCGCCGGCGTGGGGCGGATTGCCGAATCAACCCGCCGCACTGTCGCGGTAAGTTGAGATGAAAAAAAACCTGTCGTGCATCTCGCTGAATTATCGAAAAGTAGCGGGGGCCTCTGCTCCCGTGCTCGTCATCGATTTTTGCAACGAGAATAACGAGCGCTACACCCTGCGCTACAACCTGCCGCCGGATACCCCGGAACGCACCGAGCGGCGGGTATCTTTGCTGCTGTATCTGTTGCGCAAGCACAGATCCGCAGAGATCGACAACCTGGCTGATTAATCAGGCCGTTAATGAAAGGCCCGGCCTTATAGGCTGGGCTTTTTACTGGGCAATCAGGCTATTCTGGCAACAACGCACGGTGCGAGTCGGCATGAGGCTTTTACGTTGGAGGGCCGGCGGTTCACGGTGGGCAAAGTAGCGCCCCAATTGGCGTGGAGGGTAAAATAGGGCATCTAGCAAGATGTGTTAAAACATCGGTTCTTCTCAGCGCAGGAAAAAAGATAAAAGAAGCTGCCTATTACGATCTGTGATTTTCTGGCCCGATGTTCAGAAAATATGCCTGTCCCTATCTTCTTTTCAAACGCTGCTCATGCTTTTATTTATTAGCCTCAATAAGCTTTATCAGTCAGCCTGATTATAAAATGCATTTTAATTTGCAATGATGAAATTCCTATTTGGTCATGCAATTGGGATGCAAAAAAACACTTTAAGATAAAACAATTAACATAAAGTGTGATTTGCCCTGGCGTGGCAAATGCATCTTTAATGGATGCATTTTGCGTGGCGCATTTTTTATTCACGTGTTTTTCGCAAGCGTATTTATATAACATGATCATTTTCAGTTATTTATATGATGACTTTTCCCATGCCGTAAAAATGGCGTTGTCAGGGTGATTTTTTTTAGGATTAATCTTAATGACTTGATTTGGTTGGTTAACGATTTTAATGAAACGGACACGATTTTTATAAAAGCAAGGAGCGCGCATGGACTATCGAAAAGATATTCTTTTACAGGTGTTAGAGTATATGGAGAAGAATATTATAGAGGGACTTTCCGTTGAGAAAGTGTCTATTATCTCGGGTTACTCTAAATGGCATTTACAGCGGCTGTTTAAACATTATTTTGGCATTACGTTAGGGACTTATATCAGAAACAGAAAACTGAGCCGATCCGCAATCTTGCTTAAACAACATCAAGGGAACATATTGGATGTCGCCTTGGCATCGGGCTTTGCCTCTCAGCAATGTTACACGCGGGCGTTTAAACGTTTCTTTGGCGAAACGCCCAACAGCTTTAGGAACAGCCGGGGATGGGATTTTTCCACCCAGATCCCACCGTATGGCATTGACAAAAAACCCTATTTTTATCACACGGTCATGCCGGATGATATCGAGCTGTTAAAGCAGTACAAGGCATTGATCTTCCATTCCATAAGGAAATACAGAGATGCCGGTGACATTACGCAGACTAATGAGAAATGGTTAAGCAAGCATGGGAAGGCTTATCGTGCGGAAAACAACAGAGCGGGAAAATGGCATTCAAACGGTAAGGAGCAAGAGGTTTTTCATTCTATCTTCAATTTCTACATACCCAGAGGGAAATATATTGTCATCCCCTTTATGGGTGAGTTGTCTGAGTACATTGATTTTTTTGCAGATATCTATGACGCCTATCTGCCGGCTATCAATGTCAAGGTGAGAGAAAGTTTTTTTATCGAACTATATAGACATGAGCATTTACACAGTTGCGTCGTCAATGTCGATATACTTATTCCTGTAGCGTAGCGTTGAGAAAAGGAAACATCATGAGTATAGAGAAATTCCCCGATTCGATGAATAAGCGTCATTATGCGCGCCGTATGCTACCTTTGACATTGTCTGTGTCTGGCGGAGCGAGCGTGGCCGGTTTAGCCAGGCAGGCCATTCAATTCGCGTTGGCATTAACTCTTTTCATGTTTTCAGGAAATGCGATGGCAAATAATCGGGAGCATCAGCAAATAGCGTTAGTCGGCACCTGGACCCATATTCCGGATGCGCCTGCGGTGCAGAAACCGGCGCACCCCAGTGAAGGCCTCTATCGTCTGGCGGTTAATGGCGACGGCACATTAACGCTGCTCGACGTGATTAAAATGAAAAGCCCGTCATGGATCGTAAAATCTCGCGATGGCCGTTTCGCCTATGTCACCAATGAGGAGAACGCGGGAACGGTCACTGCCTTGGCGATAGACAAAGACGGCGCCGTGCGGGTGCTGAATACGGTGAGCAGCGCGGGCCGGCAGCCGACGCATGCCACCCTCAGCCCGGATGGCAAGTTTCTGTTTGTCGCCAACTACTCCGTCGCCAAAGGCGGCGCGGGGGTGACGGTATTACCGATTGGCGGCGACGGCAAACTGGGGGAACGGGTGCAGCATTTTCCGTTCACGCCCGGCTCCGGCGTCGTGCAGGGGCGCCAGGAAGGGGGCCATGCGCACTCCACCACCTTCAGCCGCGATGGCCAATACCTGTACGCGGCGGATCTCGGCGGGGACAAGCTGCGCGCCTACCGCTATCGCTCGGACAACGCGCAGCCTTTGCAAGCGGATGCTTCGCGCGATGTCGCCTTCGCACCCGGCGCCGGCCCACGGCACATGGCGTTCTCGCCAGAAGGGGAATACGCCTACGTCATCACTGAAATGGCGAGTGAAATCGAGGTGTTTGCCGTCAGCGACCATCGATTGACGCGGCAAGGGAAGGTGAAACTGAACGGCGGGAAGGATTCAGCGGAGGCGAAAAGCGGTGGGGCAATAATCCTCAGCCCGAGCGGCAGATATCTTATTGCCACCAATCGCGGTGCCGATAACCACCTGCTGGTATTAAAAATTGGCGAGGATGGGCTGCCGGGCGCACCGACGCGCTATGAGGCCGGCGGCATTGAGCCGCGTGCGCTCGCTTTCGATGACGGCGGCCGCTACCTCTATGTCACGAATGTGTTCACCAACACCGTTATGCTGTTCGATTTCGATGATGAAAAGGGCGAATTGCAGGCCAGAGGTGAAGCGGCGGCGATTTCAACGCCGACGGATATTAAGTTTTTTAATTAATGCCCATCATAACGCTCGGGGGAAATCGAATCTGAACGGGGGAAAAGGGCGGATTGCGGGTGCAGATGACGGGGAATGGCTAGATGAGAAAGAATGGCGTCCCCGACTGGAATCGAACCAGTAACTAGCCCTTAGGAGGGGCTTGTTATATCCGTTTAACTACGGGGACGCTGCGGGCCGGCAACCGAAGCTGCCGGGGCATTATACCTTTTTTTACCCGCAGAATAAGCGCTTAGCGGCGCGTTTGCTCAATACCTCGCCAGTTCATGCCGAAATTTCCTCGGCGAACCGACGGCGATCACGGTTTTTCCCCGCCGTGGCGCCGTTTTTCCTCTTGCAGGCGCGCCGCCCGATTTTTGGCGCTCAAATCGTTGCGGATCTGCGCGTGGCTTATCAGCGCAAAGATAAAGGTGCCGCCGATGATGTTGCCCGCCAGCGTCGGCAGGGCGAACGGGTAAATGAATTCTTGCCATTCAATCGCGCCGTTGAACGCCAGATAGAGGATCTCGACCGAACCGACCACGATATGGGTCAGATCGCAAATCGCCACCAGGTAGGTCATCAGTACGATCACCCAGATTTTCGCCGCGCCGGCGGCCGGGAACATCCACACCATGGTGGCGATGATCCAGCCGGCCAGGATGCCGTTGGCGAACATTTCTCCCGGCGTATGGCGCATCACCTCTTCGCCCAGGCTGATGAAGGCGCCGCGCGTCTCGGCGTCGAACAGCGGCATATGGGTAAACGCCAGCGCCGCCAGCCCGGTGCCGATCAGGTTGCCGAGCAGCACCACGCCCCACAGGCGCAGCAGGATCAGCAGGTTGCGCGGCGTGGGTTTATGCATGATTGGCAATACCGCCGTGACGGTATTTTCGGTAAACAGCTGCTGGCGCGCCATGATGACAATGATGAAACCGAAGGTGTAGCCGAGGTTCTCGATGAAAAAGCGGCTGGGATCGTCCGGCAGGCGGGCGTGGAAAATGCCCTTTGCCGCCAGCGAGGCGCCCATCGACAGCCCGGCGGCGATCGCCGACCACAGCAATGCCAGCCAGTCGCGCTCCAGCTCTTTTTCGCCTTCCATCCGGATCTGTTCATGCACCGCCGCCGCGCGCGACGGCAGATTTTCTTCCCTGACTTCGATTTCGCGCTTGCCCTGTTCCTGTTCTTCGCTCTCTACCTGCATCGTCTCATTCGGCTCGTGCTCCTGGCGTCGCTGTTCGTTCATGCTGTCGCTCCTGCTTCATAAGGGTGAGTTCACGTCATTAAGCGTAGTTAAATGCGGCGAAATACAGAAAAAGGTAACAAGAGTTAAAATCCGCCGATTTTTTCCACGCATTCTTGATCCTGCTCGCCATATTGGCCCGTCGGCGCGCCCGCCGCGGGCTGCGTGCGGGGAAAGGCTTATGCTATGATTCGCTATCCCAAAGAAAAATATGAGTTCCCCGATGCTGGAAGCCAAAAGTCTGAGTTGCGTGCGCGATGAGCGCATCCTGTTTAGCGAGCTAAGCTTTTCAGTTCAGCCGGGCGATATCATTCAGGTAGAAGGGCCGAACGGCGCGGGCAAGACCAGTTTACTGCGCATTCTCGCCGGCCTGGCGCGGCCGGACGGCGGCGAGGTGTGCTGGCGCGGGCGCAACACGCTGCGCGATCGCGCGAATTACCAGCAAGATTTGCTGTTTATCGGCCATCAGCCCGGCATCAAAGCCGTATTGACGCCCTTCGAAAATCTGCAGTTTTATCAGGCGGTGCGCGGCGCGGCCGAGCATCAGGCCATCTGGCGCGCGCTGGAGCAGGTGGGGCTGGTGGGTTACGAAGATCTGCCGGTGGCGCAGCTTTCCGCCGGGCAGCAGCGGCGCGTGGCGCTGGCGCGGCTGTGGCTCAGCGCGGCGCCGCTGTGGATCCTCGATGAACCGCTGACGGCGATCGACAAACAGGGCGTGGCCGAGTTGATTAGCCTTTTTGAACAACATGCGCAGCGGGGCGGCATGGTATTGTTGACCACCCATCAGGATTTGGCCGGCGTCGGCCAAACGGTGGGCAAAGTTCGTTTGGCGGAACACGACGCGGGGAGTTTGTGATGTTTTTGACCCTGGTGCGCCGCGAACTGAAGATCGCCTGCCGTAAAGGCTCGGAGATCGTCAACCCGCTGTGGTTTTTCCTGATAGTGATCACGCTGTTCCCGTTGGGGATTGGCCCGGAGCCGCAGCTGCTGGCGCGCATTGCGCCGGGCATCGTGTGGGTGGCGGCGCTGCTGGCTTCGCTGCTGTCGCTGGAGCGGCTGTTTCGCGATGATTTCCTCGACGGCTCGCTGGAGCAGCTGTTGCTGCTGCCGACGCCGCTGCCGATGACGGTGCTGGGCAAAGTGTGTGCTCACTGGGTCGTGACGGGGCTGCCGCTGCTGATCCTGTCGCCGCTGGTGGCGCTGCTGCTGTCGCTCGATATGCAGACCTGGCTGGCGGTGGCGGGGACGCTGCTGCTCGGCACGCCGACGCTGAGCCTGATCGGCGCTATCGGCGTGGGGTTGACCGTCGGCCTGCGCAAAGGGGGCGTGCTGCTCAGCCTGCTGGTGCTGCCGCTGTATATTCCGGTGCTGATCTTCGCCACCGGGGCGATCGACGCCGCTTCGATGGGCATGCCGATCGACGGTTACCTGGCGATACTCGGTGCGATGCTGGCGGGCAGCGTGACATTGGCGCCATTTGCCACCGCGGCGGCGCTGCGAGTGAGCGTACACTAGCTAACGTATTGAATGAACAGACGGGCAAGGCCGACAAGAGCGTACCCCGCAGAAGATTTTCGCCGTTTCGAACCCTCGGGGCGGCCGACGCATAAAAATTACCGTGAGCACTGACGACAATGTGGAAATGGTTACATCAACTGGCGCGGCCTGAACGGCTGTATCACGTCTGCGGCCGCTTTATCCCCTGGCTGGGGCTGGCGGCGGCGGCCTGCCTGCTGCTTGGCTGGGCATGGGGCTTTGGTTTCGCGCCGAAGGATTATCAGCAGGGCGACAGCTTCCGCATCATTTATATTCACGTGCCGGCGGCCATGTGGTCGATGGGCATCTACGCCTCGATGGCGGTGGCGGCGTTTATCGGCCTGGTGTGGCAGATGAAAATGTCCGATACCGTGGTGGCGGCGATGGCGCCGATCGGCGCGGTGTTCACCTTTATCGCGCTGGTGACCGGCTCCGCCTGGGGCAAGCCGATGTGGGGCACCTGGTGGGTGTGGGATGCGCGTCTGACCTCCGAGCTGGTGCTGCTGTTCCTCTATATGGGCGTCATCGCGCTGTACAACGCTTTCGAAGACCGCCGCCTGGCGGGCCGCGCCGCCGGGATTCTGGTGCTGGTGGGTGTGGTGAATATCCCGATCATCCATTTCTCGGTCGAATGGTGGAATACGCTGCATCAGGGCTCGACCAACATGCAGCAGTCCATCGCGCCCAGCATGCGCACCCCGCTGCGCTGGGCGATCCTCGGCTACCTGCTGCTGTTCGTCACGCTGACGCTGATGCGCCTGCGCAATCTGATCCTGTTCCAGGAACGCCAGCGCCCGTGGGTCGCCGGGCTGGTGAATAAGGAGCGTCAGTCATGAATGCCGCATTCGATTCCTGGTCGGCGTTTTTCGCCATGGGCGGTTACGCCTTCTATGTCTGGCTGGCGGTCGCCGCCACGCTGATTTCGCTGTTGGGGCTGGTGGCGCACACCGTCTGGCAACGGCGCCAGCTGCTCGCCGAGATCGGCCGCCGTCAGGCGCGCGAGCGGCGCATTCGCCATGCGCAACAATCAAAACAAAAATCCGCCGCACCGCGGGAGAAATCATTGTGAATCCACGTCGTAAAAGCCGCCTTTATCTGGCGATCGTTGTGCTGATCGGCATCGCGCTGACCGCGACCCTGATGCTGTACGCGCTGCGCTCCAATATCGATCTGTTCTATACCCCGGGTGAAATTTTGCAGGGCAAGGGCGAAAATCATGAGAAGCCCGAGGTCGGCCAGCGGCTGCGCATCGGCGGCATGGTGATGCCGGGCTCGGTGAAACGCGATCCCAATACGCTGCAGGTCAGCTTCAAGATTTACGACGCGCGCGGCGCGATCGGCGTGACCTACACCGGCATTCTGCCGGACCTGTTCCGCGAAGGGCAGGGCGTGGTGGCGCAGGGCGTGCTGGGTGAGGGCAACGTGGTCAACGCGCGCGAAGTGCTGGCCAAACACGACGAGAAATACACCCCGCCGGAAGTGGCCGACGCGATGAAAGAGAACCACAAAGGCCCGGCGGAAGCGTATAACGCGCCGCAGGCGGAGGGCGCCAAGTCATGATGCCGGAACTGGGCAGTTTTCTGCTGTGCCTGGCGCTGGCGATCGCGCTGCTGCTGAGCATTTACCCGCAGTGGGGCGCGGCGCGGCAGGACAGCCGCATGATGGCGGTGGCCCGGCCGCTGACCTACGGCATGTTCGCCGCGATTGCGCTGGCGTTCCTGTGCCTGGTGCACGCCTTCGTGGTCAACGATTTTACCGTCGCCTACGTGGCCACCAACTCCAATACCCGGCTGCCGGTGTATTACCGCATCGCCGCCACCTGGGGGGCGCATGAAGGTTCGCTGCTGCTGTGGGTGCTGCTGCTGAGCTGCTGGTCGCTGGCCGTGGCGTTGTGCAGCCGGGCGATGCCGCAGGATGCGGTGGCGCGGGTGCTGTCGGTGATGGGGATGATCACCGCCGGTTTCCTGCTGTTCATCATCATGACCTCCAATCCGTTCACCCGCACGCTGCCGAATTTCCCGATCGACGGCAGCGATCTCAACCCGCTGCTGCAGGATATCGGCCTGATCTTCCACCCGCCGCTGCTGTATATGGGCTATGTCGGCTTCTCGGTCGCCTTCGCGTTCGCCATCGCCTCGCTGATGGCCGGCCGGCTCGACACCGCCTGGGCGCGCTGGTCGCGCCCGTGGACCACCGCCGCCTGGGTGTTCCTCACGCTGGGCATCGTGCTCGGATCGGCCTGGGCCTACTATGAGCTGGGCTGGGGCGGTTGGTGGTTCTGGGATCCGGTGGAGAACGCCTCCTTTATGCCGTGGCTGGCCGGCACCGCGCTGATGCATTCGCTGGCGGTGACCGAAAAACGCGGCACGTTCAAAGCCTGGACGGTGCTGCTGGCGATCACTGCCTTTTCGCTGTGCCTGCTGGGCACCTTCCTGGTGCGTTCCGGCGTGCTGGTCTCGGTGCACTCCTTCGCCTCCGATCCGGCGCGCGGCATGTTTATCCTCGCCTATCTGGTGATCGTGATCGGCGGTTCGCTGCTGCTGTACGCGGTCAAGGGCGGCCAGGTGCGCAGCCGGGTGCAGCACGAGACCTTCTCGCGCGAGACCTTCCTGCTGGGCAACAACGTGCTGCTGATCGCCGCCATGCTGGTGGTGCTGTTGGGCACGCTGCTGCCGCTGGTGCACAAACAGCTGGGGCTGGGCAGCATCTCGATCGGCGAGCCGTTCTTCAACACCATGTTCACCTGGCTGATGGCGCCGTTGGCGCTGCTGTTGGGCATCGGCCCGCTGGTGCGCTGGCGCCGCGATGAGCCGAGCAAGCTGTGGCGCCGCCTCGGCGTGGCGCTGTTGGCGACGCTGGTGCTGTCGATTCTGCTGCCGTGGCTGCTGCAGGACAGCATCGCCGGCATGACGGTGGTGGGCCTGATCATGGCGCTGTGGGTGATCATCCTGACGCTGATGGAGCTGCATGAGCGCGCTACCCACCGTCACGGTTTCTGGCGCGGGCTGCGCCAGCTGTCCCGCAGCCACTGGGGCATGGTGCTCGGCCACCTCGGCGTGGCGGTGACGGTGATCGGCATCGCCTTCAGCCAGAACTACAGCGTGGAGCGCGACGTGCGGATGAAGGCCGGCGACAGCGTGGATATTCACAACTATCACTTCGTGTTCCGCGACGTGCACGACATTCGCGGCCCGAACTACAGCGGCGGCGTCGGCATCATCGACGTCACGCGCAACGGCAAGCCGGAGGCGACGCTGCACGCGGAGAAACGCTACTACAGCGTGGCGCGCAGCATGATGACCGAGGCGGCGATCGACGGCGGTTTCAGCCGCGATCTGTATGCGGCGCTGGGCGAGGAGCTGGAGGACGGTTCCTGGGCGGTGCGCCTGTATTACAAACCCTTTGTGCGCTGGATCTGGTTCGGCGGCGTCTTTATGGCGATCGGCGGCCTGCTGTGCATCCTCGACCCGCGTTACCGCATGAGCAAAAAACTCAAGCGCGAAGGCAAGCTGGAGACGCAATCATGAAGCGCAAGCTGCTGTTTATCCCGTTGGTACTCTTCCTGCTGCTGGTGGCGGCGCTGATGGTGCAGCTGACGCGCAACGCCGGCGGCGAAGATCCGACCATGCTGGAATCGGCGCTGATCGGCAAGCCGGTGCCGACCTTCAGGCTGGAATCGCTGGATCAGCCCGGCAAAACCTACGATCAGGCGGTGCTGCGCGACGGCAAGCCGATATTGCTCAACGTCTGGGCCACCTGGTGCCCGACCTGCCGCGCGGAACACCAGTATCTCAACACGCTGGCGGCGCGCGGCGTGCGGGTGGTCGGCCTGAACTATAAAGACGATCGCGCCAAGGCGGTGACCTGGCTGAATTCCCTCGGCAATCCCTATGCCCTCAGCCTGTACGACGGCGACGGCATGCTGGGGTTGGATCTCGGGGTCTACGGCGCGCCGGAGACCTTTCTCATCGACGGCCAGGGGATTATTCGCTATCGCCACGCCGGCGATATGAACGAGCGCGTCTGGCAGCAGGAAGTGCTGCCGCTGTATAAAAAGTACGGAGGTGAGGCATGAGGCTGATTGTCCTGCTGTGCGCCGCGCTGCTGAGCTGGAGCGCCGCCGCGGCGATCGATACCTATCGCTTCAACTCCGTCGAGCAGGAGCAGCAGTATCGCGAGTTGACCGAACAGCTGCGCTGCCCGAAATGTCAAAACAACAGCATTGCCGATTCCAACGCCATCATCGCCGCCGACATGCGCATCAAGGTGTACGAGCTGATGATGCAGGGGCAAAGCAAGCAGCAGATCATTGATTACATGGTGGCGCGCTACGGCAATTTCGTCACCTATGAACCGCCGGTGACGCCGGCGACGCTGATCTTGTGGATCGGCCCGCTGCTGTTCGTGCTGATCGGCGGGGCAGTGGTGATCCTGCGCGCCCGGCGCCGGCCTGGCGCGGCGGTGGACGATGCATTCTCCGAACGGGAACGGCAGCGCCTGGCGGCGCTGTTGCAAGAGACTGACAGGAAGAAACCCTAATGGCTTTTTGGCTGATTATTTGCGTGTTGCTGGCCGGCGCCGCCGCGTTGCTGGTGGTGCCGGCAATGCGCCACGGCAAGCAAAGCGCCGCCACGCGCGATGCGTTGAACAAGGCTTTTTATCAGGATCGTCTCAGCGAGCTGGAGCAGGACGAGCAGCAGGGCGTGGTGGCCGAGCGCCCGGAGCTGGTGAAAGAGCTGCAACAGAACCTGTTGAACGACATCCCGGCCGAGCAAGCGGCGCAGGCGAAACCGATCAATCGTTGGGCGCTGGTGCCGGGCGTGCTGTTATTGCTGGCGGTGACCGTTGGCTTTTATCTGAAAACCGGCGGATTGGCGCAGGTGCTGGACTGGCGTCTGGTGCAGGCGCAAATGCCGGAATTGCGCGAGCGCGTTGCCAATGAGCGCGCCAAACCGCTGAGCATGGAAGAGATCGCCCGCCTCGGGCTGGGGCTGCGCACCGCGCTGCAGCAGGACGATCGCAACATCAACGACTGGATGATGCTGGGGCGCGTCGGCATGGCGTTGAACAACGCCACCACCGCCACGCAGGCGTTTGCCCATGCTTATCAATTGGATCCGAATAGTCTGGAAGTGCGGCTCGGCTATGCCGAGGTCTTGACGCGCTCCAACGATCCGGAGGATAACAAGCAGGCGACGCAGCTGCTGCGGCGCATGATCGCGGAAAACCACGGCGATCCGCGGGTGCTGAGCCTGTTGGCGTTCAATGCCTTCGAACAGGGCGATTTCAAGCAGGCGATCGGCGCCTGGCAGGTGATGCTGCAGCTGCTGCCGGCCAACGATCCGCGCGCGGAAGTGATAAAGCGCAGCATTGCACAAGCAAAAGCCCAGGCAGGCGGAGAAAATGTTAAACTGAATGTGACCGTTTCGCTGTCACCGCAGGCGGCGAAAGCCTTGCCGCCGCAGGGGACGCTGGTCATTTCGGTCACTGACGGCGTTAGCCCGGTGCCGGTGGCGGTAAAACAATTGCCGCTGAGCCGTTTTCCGCTGTCTTTCTCACTGGATGACGGCAACGCCATGATGCCCGAGCGTCTGCTCTCGGCGCAGCATCAGGTGCAGGTGCGTGTGCGCCTCTCACAGGACGGATTGGCCACGCCGCAGCCGGGGGACTGGTTCGGCGAAAGCTCGCTGCAGACATTCAGCGGTAAAGAGCAGGTTAGCGTTCAGATAAACAAGCAGGTCACTGAAAAATAAGACCGAACGTGTTTTTATGGAGAAAAATATGAACTTTCGCCTGACTGGGGTGGCATTCGCAACGGTATTACTGGTGGGCTGTGCCAGCGCGCCAGACAACGATCCGCAAGGGCGTTCCGATCCTCTGGAAGGATTCAACCGGACGATGTTCGACTTCAACTACAACGTCCTGGATCCCTATATCCTGCGTCCGGCCGCGGTGGCCTGGCGTGACTACGTGCCGATGCCGGCGCGTAACGGCATCAGCAACTTCACCTCTAACCTGGAAGAGCCGGCCAGCATGGTCAACGCCTTCCTCAAGGGCGACCCTTACCGCGGGATGATTCACTTCAACCGCTTCTTCCTGAACACCCTGCTCGGGATGGGCGGCCTGATCGACGTGGCCGGCATGGCCAACCCGAAACTGGCGCGCGAAGAGCCGAACCGCTTCGGCAGCACGTTGGGGCATTACGATGTGGGTTACGGCCCGTACGTGATGCTGCCGGGCTACGGCAGCTTCACCCTGCGTGAAGACGGCGGCGACTTTGCGGATACGCTGTATCCGATGCTGAGCTACCTCACCTTCTGGATGTCGGCGGGCAAATGGGTGGTCGAGGGGATCGAAACCCGCGCCCAGCTGCTGGATTCCGACGGCCTGCTGCGCAACTCCTCCGATCCTTACATCATGGTGCGCGAAGCTTACTTCCAGCGCCACGACTTCATCGCCAACGGCGGCTCGCTCAAGCCGGAAGAGAACCCGAACGCCAAGGCGATTCAGGGCGAACTGGACGAGATCGACTCGCAGTAATCACGGGCGTCACGCCAATGAAAAACCCGCCGGCAGGCGGGTTTTTTATGCCGGCGGCACGCGGCAGGCAAAGAAAAAGCGCCCCGCGGGGCGCTTTGGCATCCATCTCAGGCGAGATTAGAAGCGGTAGTTGAAGTTGGCGCCATACAGCCAGGCTTTACCTTCAGAGTTGAAGGTGTAAGGGCCTTCTTTGATGGTGACTTTCTGGCCGTGCATGTAGGAAACGCCGACGTCGACCGACGCGTCTTTGTTGAACGCATAGGTGGTACCGGCACTCAGCCAGAAGCGATCCTGATCCGGAATGGAAATCGAACGGTTCTGTGCTGGCACTGGGCTGTCATCGAAGGCGATACCGGTACGGAAGGTCCAGTTGTCGTCGTAGAAGTAGGTGGTACCCAGCGCGATGCGGTAAGCGTCTTTGAAGCCTTCATGCTTCTCGAACAGCGTTTGGCCGTTGTTGCCGGTGGCTCTCAGCTCCTGGAACTGGCTCCAGCTGGTGTAGGCCAGGCTGTAGTGAATGGCCCACTGCGGCGCCACTTTGTTGTAACCAGACAGCTCCCACATTTCCGGCAGGTGCAGGCTCAGAGAACCCGGAATGGTGTTGCCGTTGGTGCCCCACGGAAGACCTTGAGAGGCCAGCAGCGGGTTGAAGGCTGAAGGCAGGCTGCTCTTGTAGTCGCCGTCGAAGTCGATTTTCACTTCAGAGCGGTAGGTGAGGCCGTAACGGTTGTTTTCATCCACTTCGTACAGAATACCGGCGTTCCAACCGAAGCCCCATTCGTCGCCTTTCAGGTGCGAAATCTGGGTATCTGCCGGGATCTGCGAAACAGGGCCGGCTAGCTGCGGCGGTAATTGGCCGGAACCGGCGATGAGCTTCGGCAATTCACCGGCGTAACGTTCCAGTTTGGCTTTGGCGTACACCGCATCGAAGCCCAGACCGAAGCTGAAGTGTTGATTCAGACGGTATGCGCCGCTGAGGTTCAGGTTGAGGGTGGTCAGATCGGTCTTGCCGCCGTAAGCGCCGGCGGTATAGCCGTCGTTGAATTCGGTCGCCAGACCGTAGTTGCTGGTGACCGAGCCGCCTACGGCGAACTGATCGTTAATCGGGTGAACATAATGCAGGTTCGGCACCCAGGCGGTCGGCGCGATGTTTTTCGAATCCAAACTGGCGCCGGAAGGGGATTGACCGGTAATGTCAACGTCCGGGTCGATGAAGACCGCGCCGAAAGAAAGTTCCGGGCGGGTATACATCATCAGCAACGCCGGGTTGCGGCTTGCGGAGGCCGCCGTATCCGCCATGGCGCCTTCGCCAGAATACGAACGTCCTAAACCAGCTGATGAGAACTCATTCAGCTGGAATCCTGCGGCAGACACGTTTGAAGAGATAATTGCCACTGCAGCTGCGAGAGCTGATTTAGTCAATAGGTTTTTCTGGCTCATGACCAAAACCTCATTATGTGTTTATTATTTAAACTATTGTTACACGAGGTAACAAGGAGCGCGGGATTGTAGGGTCCGTTATCGTTCAGACAAATCAGACCAGTGGCTGAAGTATAGGTCTGACCTGTGAAAATGTTGCAAGTTTGTTTTTGAAATATTTCCAACCTGATGTCAAAAAAGAGATCTGCTTAACAAAACGCCAGCGGTAAATAACAAAATTCTTACCATTCCTTAGCAGGCGCTCATTTTTATTTGTGATTTCCATCACTTAAAACACCCATTAAAAGTAAGTGCTAGTGATTGCCGGCGTGGAGGCGTAAAATACCTGCAGAATTTTGTAGCTTTGTGCCGGTGAGTAAAACGGCAATTTGGGCTGATAACCGAGGCCTTTGAGGAGAACCAATCATGTCAGATGCAATTAATAAATGCAGCGCCCAGGAAACCGCCGCGTGTTGCTGTGTGGATGTCGGCACCGTGATGGATAACACCGATTGCACCGCGTCCTACAGCCAGGTGTTCAGCAATCAACAAGATGCGGAGGCGATGCTGGCCGCCCTGAGCGAAAAGGCACGCGCGGTCGAATCCGACCCTTGTGACATCAGCAGTAGCATTAAACCGGTTGACGGCGGCGTGCAGTTGGAGGCCGATTTTACCTTCGCCTGTCAGGCGGAAACCCTGATCTTCCAGCTCGGCCTGCGTTAATCCCCGTTTTACCCCGGCGCCGCGTGCTGCGTGCCGGGGATTGCCTTTCCCCACACCGCCCCCGATAGAAAGTGCGCCTGCTCGCAGTTTTGATCTCTGCCGGTTTGCCAAATGTAACCGTTTGGTTAACAATGACCTCATCAGGTCAGACCTCTTTCTGCCCATTGCGCTGACGTTATTTTCTTCAGGAGCATTTATGAGTAAGGCACTGCCGTTGGTGACCCGTCATGGTGACCGCATTGCGATTGTGAATGGACTGCGTACCCCCTTTGCCAAACAGGCGACTGCCTATCACGGCATTCCGGCGGTGGATTTAGGGAAAACGGCGGTGAGCGAGCTGTTGGCGCGCAGCGGCATCGATCCGCAGCTTATCGAACAACTGGTGTTCGGCCAGGTGGTGCAAATGCCCGAGGCGCCGAACATCGCGCGTGAAATCGTGCTCGGCACCGGCATGAGCGTCCATACCGACGCCTACAGCGTGTCGCGCGCCTGCGCCACCAGCTTCCAGGCGATCGCCAACGTGGCGGAGAGCATCATGGCCGGCAGCATCAGCATCGGCATCGCCGGCGGGGCGGATTCTTCTTCCGTCTTGCCGATCGGCGTCAGCAAGGCGCTGGCGCGCACGCTGGTGGACGTCAACAAGGCGCGCACGCTGTCGCAGCGCCTCAAACTGTTCAGCCGGCTGAAATTCCGCGATCTGATGCCGGTGCCGCCGGCGGTGGCGGAGTATTCCACCGGCCTGCGCATGGGCGATACCGCCGAGCAGATGGCGAAGAGCCACGGCATCACCCGCGAGGCGCAGGATGCGTTGGCGCACCGTTCCCACGAGCTGGCGGCCAAGGCCTGGCGGGAAGGGTGGCTGCGCGACGAGGTGATGACCGCCTATGTGCCGCCTTACCGCGCGCAGCTTTCTGAAGACAACAACATCCGTAAAGATTCCAGCCTGGCTTCCTACGCCAAGCTGAAGCCGGCGTTCGATCGCAAGCATGGCAGCGTCACCGCGGCCAACAGCACGCCGCTGACCGACGGCGCGGCGGCGGTGCTGATGATGAGCGAGTCGCGTGCCAAAGAGCTGGGGCTGCAGCCGCTGGGCTATTTGCGCAGCTTCGCCTTCGCCGCCATCGACGTGTGGGAAGACATGCTGCTGGGGCCTTCCTACGCTACGCCGCTGGCGCTGGATCGCGCCGGCATCGGTCTGGCCGATCTGACGCTCATCGACATGCATGAAGCCTTCGCTGCGCAAACGCTGGCCAACCTGAAGATGTTCGCCAGCGAAGAGTTCGCCCGCGAGAAGCTTGGCCGCAGCCAGGCGATCGGCGAAGTGGACATGGACAAATTCAACGTCTTGGGCGGTTCCATCGCCTATGGCCACCCGTTCGCCGCCACCGGCGCGCGCATGATCACCCAGACGCTGCATGAGTTGAAACGCCGCGGCGGCGGGCTGGGCCTGACCACCGCCTGCGCCGCCGGCGGGTTAGGGGCCGCGATGATCGTGGAGGTGGAATGATGAGCTTCGAAAACGCATTGCATGAACAGCGCGCCAAACCGTCGGCCTTTCAGCTGACGATTCGCCCCGACAACATCGGCGTGATCACCATCGACGTGCCGGGCGACAAGGTGAACACGCTCAAGGCCGAGTTCGTCGAACAGGTCAACGACGTGCTGATCCGGGCGCAGCAGCATAGCGCGCTGGAAGGGCTGGTGATCGTTTCCGGCAAGCCGGACTCGTTTATCGCCGGCGCCGACATCACTATGATTGCCGCTTGCACCAGCGCCAAAGAGGCGGAAACGCTGGCCAGGAAAGGGCAGAGCACGCTGGCGCAGCTTGCCGCGTTCCCGGTGCCGGTAGTGGCGGCCATTCACGGCGCCTGCCTGGGCGGCGGCCTGGAGCTGGCGCTGGCCTGCCATGGCCGCGTCTGTTCGCTGGATGACAAAACCGCGCTCGGGCTGCCGGAAGTGCAGCTGGGTCTGCTGCCGGGCTCCGGCGGCACGCAGCGCCTGCCGCGCCTGGTCGGCGCCGCCAAGGCGCTGGACATGATCCTGACCGGCAAGCACATTCGCGCCCGCCAGGCGCTGCGCATGGGGTTGGTGGACGACGCCGTGCCGCAGTCGATTCTGTTGCAGACCGCCATCGAGCGGGTGAAGCAGGGCTGGAAGCATCAGCGCGAGCTGCCGTGGCAGGATCGCCTGCTCAACGGCCCGCTGGGCAGAAGTCTGCTGTTCAGCATCGTGCGCAAGAAAACGTTGGCGAAAACCCACGGCAACTACCCGGCGGCGGAGCGCATCATTCAGGTGGTGCGTACCGGGCTGGATCACGGCAGCGCCAGCGGCTATGAGGCTGAAGCGCGCGCCTTTGGCGAGCTGGCGATGACGCCGCAGTCGGCGGCGCTGCGCAGCCTGTTCTTCGCTTCCACCGCGCTGAAAAAGGAGCGGGGCGGCAATGCCCAGCCGCACGCCCTGCATCGCGTCGGCATTCTCGGCGGCGGCCTGATGGGCGGCGGCATCGCCTGCGTCACCGCCACCCGCGGCGGATTGCCGGTTCGCATCAAAGACATCAATGAAACCGGTATCAACCATGCACTGAAATACAGCTGGGACGTGCTCGGCAAGCGGGGGCGCCGCAAGCGCATGCGCCCGGCGGAACGGCAAAAGCAGATGATGCTGATCTCCGGCTCTACCGATTACACCGGCTTTGAACAGGTGGATATCGTGGTCGAGGCGGTGTTCGAAGATCTGGCGCTGAAGCAGCAGATGGTGGCCGAGGTAGAAGCCAACTGCGCGCCGCATACCGTGTTCGCCTCCAATACTTCTTCGCTGCCTATCGGCCGCATCGCCGAAAAGGCCCAGCGGCCGCAGCAGGTGATCGGCCTGCACTACTTCAGCCCGGTGGACAAGATGCCGCTGGTGGAAGTGATCCCGCACGCCGGCACCAGCGAAGAGACCATCGCCACCACCGTGGCGCTGGCGCACAAGCAGGGCAAAACCGCCATCGTGGTGGGCGACAGCGCCGGTTTTTATGTCAACCGCATCCTGGCGCCGTACATCAACGAAGCGGCGCGCTGCCTGCTGGAAGGCGAGCCGATTGAGTCGCTGGACAAGGCGCTGGTGGACTTCGGTTTCCCGGTCGGCCCGATCACCCTGCTGGATGAAGTGGGCATCGACGTCGGCACCAAGATCATTCCCGTGCTGGTCGAGGCGCTGGGGCCGCGCTTCGCCGCGCCTGCCGCGTTCGATGCGGTGCTGAAAGACGGGCGCAAAGGGCGCAAGAACGGCCGCGGCTTCTATCTCTACCCGAGCGAAGGGCAGCAGCGGCAGCGGCGCAAACGTGCGGATACCTCATTGTATACGCTGCTCGGCGTCACGCCGAAGGCGCACATGCTGCCGGCGACCGTCGCTCAACGCTGCGTGATGATGATGCTGAACGAAGCGGCGCGCTGCCTGGACGAAGGCGTGATCCGCAGCGCGCGCGACGGCGACATCGGCGCGGTGTTCGGCATCGGCTTCCCGCCGTTCCTCGGCGGCCCGTTCCGCTATATGGACGAGCTCGGCGCCGAGAAAGTGGTGAAGACGCTGGACTACCTGCGTCAGCAGCACGGCGAGCATTTCGCCCCGTGCGAACGCCTGCAGCGCATGGCGCAGCAGGGCGAGCGCTTTTACCCGCTGGGGAGCTGAACGCAGGGCGGCCCGATTTGCACTATAGTTGCAACAGGGGCGCGTTGTGATCGCCATCACTCCTTGCGACAGCGTCAGCCGGTGAGGCTGTACAGCGAGGCTGCGGCAGCGGTAAGTTAGCTTGACCGCCATCAATAAATTTCATGGCGGAAAGGTTAAAATTTAACCCGTTGAATTGATTGTTCTGTGAGCAATCGAGGTTTGCCCGGGGAGGATTGCTGTAAAAAACAGCGTTTTCTTTAGGCAAACTTTCAGGCAAAATGCCCGGCCGCCATAAAGAGACGGCGCGTTATCGTTTTAAAGCTTTGGCTTTGGGTTGTAAAACTCGGCGGTACAGCACGCACGGCGTTTCTGTATAGCGTTACTTTGTCAACAACAGCGGTGCAATATGCAAGTTTTGATTATGCGTCACGGAGAGGCGGCGCTCGAGGCAGCCAGCGATGCGGTAAGGCCCCTTACCCTGTGCGGCCGCGACGAGTCCCGTCAGATGGCGGCCTGGTTGAACACCAAGTCTGTGGATATTGAACGCGTGCTGGTCAGCCCCTATCTGCGGGCCGAACAGACGCTGGCGACGGTGCGTGAAGCCTTGACGCTACCGGAGGGCGAAGAAGTGTTGCCCGAGCTGACGCCGGGCGGCAACGCCGAACAGGTCGGTAGCTATCTGCAGGCGCTGGCGATGCAAGGGGTGAGCTCGGTGCTGATCGTGTCGCACCTGCCGCTGGTGGGCTATCTGGTGGCCGAACTGTGCCCGGGCGAGTGCCCGCCGATGTTCGCGACCTCGGCGATTGCCAACGTCGATCTGCCGGCGGACGGCAGCTACGGCAAGTTTGAATGGCAGGTCAGCCCGTCGCAGGTGATGGCCAAAGTGTGAACCGCGGATGCGGTGCGGAATAAACTCAGGGCGATGTTTGACATCGCCCTGAGTCGTTTCTGCGGCGGGGGGCTACTCGGCCAGCTCCACCAACAGCAGGATGGCGGCGTTGCCGCCCCATTCCTTCGGCGCCTGATGAAACGCCAGCACGTCGGGATGCTGCGCCAGCCACAGCGGCGTTTGCTGTTTGAGAATGTGCTTGCCGTGCCCGTGCATCACGCAGGCGCAGTGCACGTGTTCGCGTTTGCAGGCGGCGATCAGCGCCCCCAGTTCCTGCTTGGCCTGCAGCTGGGTCAGGCCGTGCAAATCGAGAAACAGCTCCGGCGAGTAATCGCCGCGTCGCAGCTTCTTCAGCTCATACGGGCTGCTGCCGGGGCGCACGTAGCGCGTCGGGCCTTCTTCTTCCAGCTGCGGCTGGTATTCATCTGAAAAATAATAGCTGGCATCGACCTGCTCCTGCAGCAGCCGCTGCGGGGCAATCTGTTTGACCTTGGGCTTCGGCGGGCGGTGGACGATGGTGTCCTGGCGCAGCTTTTTCGCGCCCGCCACCGACTCTCTGAAGAGCTGTTGTTCGTCTTGGCTCAGAGGGGGCTTGTTCTTCATGCTTCATTCACCGGAAATCGTTTATTTCGCTAGTTTACCTTGTGAATGAGCGCTGTCGACGCAAAACTCGGGCCAGAGTGAAAAGCGCGAGGGGCAAGCGTGATTTGTCGCGGGCTTCATGGCAAACTATGCGGCTAAATCATGAAACACAGCGCCTGCCGGAGGGCAAATTGGACAAAATTTTCGTCGACGAAGCAGTGAACGAACTGCACACCATTCAAGATATGCTGCGCTGGACGGTAAGCCGCTTCAACGCCGCCAATATCTATTATGGTCACGGAACCGATAATCCGTGGGACGAAGCGGTGCAATTGGTGCTGCCAAGCCTGTTCCTGCCGTTGGACATTCCGGAGGACATGCACACCGCCCGTCTGACCTCCAGCGAGCGCCATCGCATCGTTGAGCGCGTGATCCGCCGCGTCAACGAGCGCATCCCGGTCGCCTACCTGACCAACAAGGCCTGGTTCTGCGGCATGGAATTCTACGTCGACGAGCGCGTGCTGGTGCCGCGTTCGCCGATCGGCGAGCTGATCAACGATCGCTTCAGCGCGCTGATCCCACACCCGCCACGCCATATCCTCGACATGTGTACCGGCAGCGGCTGTATCGCCATCGCCTGCGGCTACGCTTTCCCGGAAGCGGAAGTGGACGCGGTGGACATCTCCAGCGAGGTGCTGGCGGTGACCGAGCGCAACATTCAGGCGCACGGCGTCGAACACCAGGTGATCCCGATCCGTTCCGATCTGTTCCGCGACGTTCCCGCGATCCAGTATGATCTGATCGTCACCAACCCGCCGTACGTCGATGCGGAAGACATGTCCGATCTGCCGCAGGAGTTCCGCTTTGAGCCGGAGCTGGGCCTGGCGGCGGGCAGCGACGGCCTGAAGCTGGTGCGCCGCATCCTGGCCTGCGCGCCGGACTACCTGACCGACGACGGCGTGCTGATTTGTGAAGTGGGCAACAGCATGGTACACCTGATGGATCAATATCCGGACATTCCGTTCACCTGGCTGGAGTTCGAAAACGGCGGCGACGGCGTGTTCATGCTGACCAAACAGCAGCTGGTGGATTGCAAGGAACACTTCAGCCTCTACCGCAGCTAAACCGCATTTCCAGGGCCCGCACGGCGGGCCTCATAACGATAAAAGACTAACGGTAAGGAGCCGTGATGGCAGGAAACAGTATTGGGCAGATTTTCCGCGTCACCACCTTCGGTGAATCTCACGGGGTGGCGCTGGGTTGTATCGTCGACGGCGTGCCGCCCGGCATCCCGCTCACCGAAGCCGATTTGCAACACGATCTGGACCGCCGTCGTCCGGGCACCTCGCGTTACACCACCCAGCGTCGCGAACCGGATCAGGTGCGCATTCTCTCCGGCGTATTCGAAGGCGTGACTACCGGCACCAGCATCGGTCTGATCATTGAAAACACCGATCAGCGCTCGCAAGACTACAGCGCCATCAAAGACGTGTTCCGCCCGGGGCATGCCGACTACACCTACGAACAGAAATACGGCCTGCGCGATTACCGCGGCGGCGGCCGTTCTTCGGCGCGTGAAACCGCGATGCGCGTCGCGGCGGGCGCTATCGCCAAGAAATACCTGCAGCAGAAGTTCGGCGTGCAGGTGCGCGGCTATCTGGCGCAGATCGGCGACGTGACCTGCGAGCTGAAAGACTGGGATCAGGTCGAGCAGAATCCGTTCTTCTGCCCGGATCCGGACAAGCTGGAAGCGCTGGACGAACTGATGCGCGCGCTGAAAAAAGAGGGCGACTCCATCGGCGCCAAGGTCAGCGTGATTGCTGAAAATGTGCCGGTTGGCCTGGGCGAGCCGGTGTTTGACCGCCTCGACGCCGATCTGGCGCACGCGCTGATGAGCATCAACGCGGTGAAAGGCGTGGAGATCGGCGACGGGTTTGCCGTGGTGACCAAGCGCGGCAGCGAAAACCGCGATGAAATCACCCCGGAAGGCTTCCAGAGCAACCATGCCGGCGGCATTCTCGGCGGTATCAGCAGCGGCCAACCGGTGGTGGCGCATCTGGCGCTGAAGCCGACCTCCAGCATCATGGTGCCGGGCCGCACCATCAATCGCCAGGGCGAAGCGGTGGAAATGGTCACCCGCGGCCGCCACGATCCGTGCGTGGGTATCCGCGCCGTGCCGATCGCCGAAGCGATGATGGCGATCGTGCTGATGGATCACCTGCTGCGCCAGCGTGCGCAAAACGGTGATGTGGTTTCCGACGTGCCGCGCTGGTAATCGCCATGAGAAACTGGATGTTGGGCCTGGTGGCCCTGACGGCCTCCGCCTCCGCCATGGCGCTGACGCCGTGGCAGAAAATCGATCATCCGGTGGCCGGCGCGCCGCAGGCGGTGGGCGGTTTCGCCAACGGCTGCGTCATCGGCGCCCAGCCGTTGCCGCTGAACTCACCGAACTACCAGGTGATGCGTACCGACCAGCGCCGTTATTTCGGCCACCCGGATCTGTTGGCGTTCATTCAGCGCCTCAGCAGCCAGGCGAATCAGAAAGCGCTGGGCACGGTGCTGATCGGCGATATGGCGATGCCGGCCGGCGGGCGCTTCAGCAGCGGCCACGCCAGCCACCAGTCGGGGCTCGACGTCGACATCTGGCTGCAGCTGCCGCGTCAACGCTGGAGCGCGCAGCAGCTGCTGAAGCCGCAGCCGATCGATCTGGTGTCAGGGGACGGCAAGCAGGTAGTGGCGCGCCAATGGCAGCCGCAGATCGAGTCGCTGATCAAGCTGGCGGCGCAGGATGCGGACGTGACGCGCATCTTCGTCAACCCGGCCATCAAACAGCGCCTGTGCCTGGACGCCGGCGCCGATCGCGCCTGGTTGCACAAGGTGCGGCCGTGGTTCGGCCATCGCGCGCACATGCACGTGCGCCTGCGTTGCCCGGCCGACAGCCTTGAATGTAAAGAGCAGGATACGCCGCCGCCGGGCGACGGCTGCGGCGCCGAACTGGCGAGCTGGTTCGTGCCGCATCAACCGAACGCCAAACCGGGTAAACCGGTGCCGCCGCCGTTACCGCCGACCTGTCAGGCATTGCTGGATAATCACTTCGCAGCGGAATAATACATGGACTGGTTCGTCATCGGCCCCGAGATGCTCGGGGTGTTGTTTGCAGTAGCGCTGCTGGCGGGGTTTATCGACTCCATCGCCGGCGGCGGCGGGTTGCTGACGGTACCGGCCCTGCTGGCGGTGGGGGTTCCCCCGGCGCAGGCGCTGGCGACCAACAAACTGCAGTCGGTCGGCGGTTCCTTCTCCGCCAGCCTGTACTTTATTCGTCGGCGGGCGGTGAACCTCAACGACCAGAAGCTGACGATCTTTCTGACGCTGATCGGTTCGATCGCCGGCGCCATTCTGGTGCAGCATATGCGCGCCGATTTGCTGCGGCAGATGTTGCCGCTGCTGGTGATCGGCATCGGCCTCTACTTCCTGCTGATGCCGCGGCTGGGTGAGGAAGATCGTCAACGCCGTCTCGGCGCCTTGCCGTTCGGGCTGGTGGCCGGCGGCTGCGTCGGGTTTTACGACGGCTTCTTCGGCCCCGGCGCCGGATCGTTTTACGCGCTGGCCTATGTGACGCTGTGCGGTTTCAACCTTGCCAAGTCCACGGCGCACGCCAAGGTGCTTAACTTCACCTCCAACGTCGGCGGGTTGGCGCTGTTCATCATCGGCGGCAAGGTGGTGTGGAGCATCGGTCTGGTGATGCTGGTGGGGCAGGTGCTGGGGGCGCGTTTGGGCGCCCACATGGTGCTGACCCGCGGGCAGAAGCTGATTCGGCCGATGATCGTGATCGTCTCGCTGGTGATGAGCCTCAAGCTGCTGTACGACAATCACGGCGCGGAAATTCAGCAGTGGTTGAGCGCCCTGGTGCACGGTTAAAGATGAAGAGAGGGCGTTGCTTACGCGCCCTGTCTTATCGGGTATAATGGCCTCTTTATTTTTGTGGTTATAGAGTTTTTATGTCAGACACACAGACCCGCCATCACTATGAGCAACTGATCGAGATCTTCAATCAATGCTTCAGCGATGACTACAACACCCGCCTGGTGAAGGGCGACGACGAGCCGATCTACCTGCCGGCCGACGACGAACTGCCGTATCACCGCATCGTATTCGCCCACGGCTTCTACGCCAGCGGCCTGCACGAAATCTCGCACTGGTGCATCGCCGGCGAAGCGCGCCGCCAACGGGTGGACTTCGGTTACTGGTATTGCCCGGACGGGCGCGACGCGCAAACCCAGAGTGAATTCGAAGCGGTAGAGATCAAACCGCAGGCGCTGGAGTGGATGTTCTGCGTGGCGGCCGGTTTCCCGTTTAACGTCAGCTGCGACAACCTGAACGGCGACTGCGAGCCGGATCGCATCGCGTTCCAGCGCAAGGTGCGCGACCGGGTATTGACGCTGCTGGAGCAGGGAATACCCACACGGCCTGCGCGCTTTATTCAGGCGTTGCAATCGTTCTACAATACGCCACCGTTGGCGGCCGAGCATTTTCCGTATCCGGAAGATCTCAACTGACGCCACAGCCCGTTATTTAATGAGGAAATTTGATGATCGCAGAATTCGAAGCGCGCATTTTGGCGCTGATTGATGACATGGTAGAGCACGCCAGCGATGATGAACTGTTTGCCGGTGGCTACCTGCGCGGTCATCTGACGCTGGCGGTGGCCGAAGCGGAAGAGCAGGGCGAGCACACTGCCGAAGCGCTGAAAGCGCGGGTGGAAGAGAGCCTGCACAAAGCGATTGCCGCCGGGGAACTCTCGCCGCCGGATCAGATCCTGGTGCGCGGCATGTGGGAAAACCTTTATCAGGCCGCTACCCCTGCCGTCTGACCGCCATGCCGGGGCGCGCCGCCGCGCCCCTCAAGGTTGATTAAACCGTACGTCCTTTCAGCAGCTTCCTCACCCACATCCGATTTGGATTCAACGCCGCCAGCAGGCGCGCATCGCCCGGCAGCGGTTCGCCGAACAGCTGCGCCGCCAGAATTTCCGCTGCCAGCGGCGCCGAGCACAGCCCGCGCGATCCCAACCCGCCGATAGCGAACAGGCCGGGATAGACCGGCGCATCGGCGACGGTTTCGCCGCGCTGGTTTCGCCGCTGCAAATCCTGATACTGCGTCACCGTGGCCTGATAGTCCGGCAGCGCGCCGACCATCGGCAGATGATCGCGGGTGGCGCTGCGCACGCCGCAACGCGCCTGATGAGCGCTGACGTCCACCTGCTGCTGCCAGGCCTGCTCCGGCAGGCAGCGCAGCAGGCGCTCGCGGTTTTCCTGTTGCTCCTGCTCGCGGTAGTCGGTGGCGGTGTCGCCGCGCTGGTAGCTGGCGCCGATGCAGTGTTGGCCGTTGTTGGCGTTGACCGGCGTCAGGTAGCCGTCGTAGCACAACACCTGTTTCAGTTGACCGAGGGCCGGCGAGGTTGGGATGTGCGACACCTGCCCGCGCACCGCATACAGCGGCAGGGCTTGCGTCGGCGCCAGCTCGGCCAACCGGTGGCCGTTGGCCAGGATCACCGTCGCATGGCGGCGGCTTTCGCCGTGGGCGAAATCGATGCGCCAGCCGTTTTCTTCCTGCGTCAGCCTCTGTGCATCGTGCCGGTATTGGCAGACCAAGCCCTGACGCTGCGCCAGCGCGATAGCGCCGCGCGTCAGCTCGGCCGGGCAGAGCCAGCCGCCTAGCGGGTAGGTGATGCCGCCAAAGCCGGTATCGACGCCGCACAGTTCGCTGAGCGTTTCGCGGTCGGCTGCCGCCGCCAGCGCCGGCGGCCAGTCGGTTTTCAGCATATTGGCGATCTTGGCGCCGCTCTTTTCGTCGTAGGCCAGCTGGCTGACGCCGCACCACTGGTGATCAAAGGCGACGCCTTGTTGCAACAGGGCGTCGTATTGGCGGCGGGCGAAAGGAAACGCGGCGCTGAAGAAACTCTCCAGCGCGTCGCCGCTGCCGTTCAGCAGGGGGTAAATCGCCCCCTGACGGTTGCCGGATGCGCCCGCGGCCGGCTGCTCGTCGGCGCAGTACAGCGTGACGGTGGCGCCGCGCCGCAATAGGGCCAACGCGGTGAGCGCGCTGGCGACGCCACCGCCGATCAGAGCGATGTCGGCGGTGTTGTCCGCCGCCGGACGCCGATACCAGGGCGCCGGGTGGCGCGTGGGCTGCGCATCGGCCGGCAGACAGCCGGCGAGCATCTCACGCTTTTGGCCGAAGCCTTTGCAACGGTTGACCTGAAAACCGGCCTGTTGCAAGCCGCGGCGCACGAAGCCGGCGGCGGTAAAGGTGGCGAAGCTGCCTTCCGGCCGGGCGAAACGCGCCATGGCGGCGAACAGTTGCTCGGTCCACATGTCGGGATTTTTGGCCGGTGCGAAGCCGTCGAGGAACCAGGCGTCGACCTGGTTATTCATGCTGGCGTCGAACTGCGGCAGCAGTTCGTTGACGTCGCCGAACCACAGATCGAGCGTAATGCGGCCTTCGGCCAACAGCAGGCGATGGCAGCCCGGCAGCGGCAGCGGCCATTGGGCGCGCAGCTCATCGGCATAGGGAGCCAGCTCCGGCCAGCGCGCATGCGCCGCCGCCAGATCGGCCTGCTGCAGGGGGAATTTCTCGAAGCTGATAAAGTGCAGGCGTTGCAGCGCGGCGTCCGGCTCGGCCTGGCGGAAGCCCGCGAAGGCCTGCCACAGCGTAAGGAAATTGAGCCCGGTGCCGAAGCCGGTTTCCGCCACCACCAGCAGCGGGCGCGGGTGAGTGGCGAAACGCTGCGGCAGCCGGTTGCCGTGCAGAAAGACATAGCGGGTTTCTTCCAGCCCATCCTGATTGGAAAAATAGACGTCATCAAACTGTTTCGAAACAGGTGTACCCTGTTCGTTCCAGGTTAGCGTTGCGGTTTGGATGGGGGCGTGGTTCACGGTCAATAGCTCGAAATTCAAGGGATGCCGCGAATTCTAACGGCGCTGGCGCCCTGGCGCAAACTGGACAACAATAAAGCTGAAAAACGCTGATCGGACTTGTTCGGCTTACATCTGTACGCTAAAGTGCGATGCAAAATCCCGTAGGTAAATAGTGGAAGAGGTATTGAATGAAACGTGCAGTGATTACTGGCCTGGGAGTTGTCTCCAGCATTGGTAATAACCAGCAGGAGGTCCTGGCGAGCCTGCAGGAAGGACGTTCTGGGATCACTTTCTCCCAGGAGCTGAAAGATTCCGGCATGCGTAGTCACGTATGGGGGCAAGTTAAGCTCGACACGACCGGCCTGATCGACCGCAAGGTGGTGCGTTTCATGAGCGATGCTTCCATCTATGCCTTCCTGGCGATGCAAGAAGCGATCGCTTCTTCCGGCCTGAAGGAAGAAGAGTATCAAAACAACCCGCGCGTGGGCCTGATCGCCGGTTCCGGCGGTGGTTCTCCGCGCTTCCAGGTGTTCGGCGCCGATGCGATGCGCAGCCCGCGCGGCCTGAAAGCGGTTGGCCCATACGTGGTCACCAAAGCTATGGCTTCCGGCGTTTCCGCCTGCCTGGCGACGCCGTTCAAAATCCACGGCGTGAACTACTCCATCAGCTCCGCTTGCGCGACCTCCGCACACTGCATCGGTAACGCGGTTGAGCAAATCCAGCTGGGCAAACAGGACATCGTGTTCGCCGGCGGCGGCGAAGAGCTGTGCTGGGAAATGGCCTGCGAGTTCGACGCGATGGGCGCGCTGTCCACCAAGTACAACGACACGCCGGAAAAAGCCTCCCGTACTTACGACGCCGATCGTGACGGTTTCGTCATCGCCGGCGGTGGCGGTATGGTGGTGGTTGAAGAACTGGAACACGCGCTGGCGCGCGGTGCGCACATCTACGCGGAAATCGTTGGCTACGGCGCAACGTCTGACGGCGCCGACATGGTAGCGCCATCGGGCGAAGGCGCGGTGCGCTGCATGAAGATGGCGATGCAGGATCTGGATGCGCCGATCGACTACATCAACGTGCACGGCACCTCCACGCCAGTAGGCGACGTGAAAGAGCTGGGCGCGATTCGCGAAGTGTTCGGCGACAATACCCCGGCTATCTCCTCCACCAAGGCGATGACCGGTCACTCGCTGGGCGCCGCAGGCGTGCAGGAAGCGATCTACAGCCTGCTGATGCTGGAGCACGGCTTTATCGCGCCGAGCATCAACATCGAAACCCTGGATGAGCAGGCGGCCGGCATGAACATCGTGACTCAGCCGACTCAGCGCGAGCTGACCACCGTGATGTCCAACAGCTTCGGCTTCGGCGGCACCAACGCCACCCTGGTGATGCGCAAACTGGCGAAATAATCCCGCCTGAGTCTCACCTCGCTATCAAGCCCGCGTTTTCGCGGGCTTTTTACTGGCCGAAGCCCGCCGGCCGGGCGTTCGGAGTTTTCCCAAATCACATCCCCTGACACATCATTACCTCGCCATTACACGCGTTGGGCATACAATAGCCGGGTAGCGTGATTATCGCTCGGCGTAGTTTTCCAAAGTGATCGAACATTGAGGCACGAAGTATGAAAAAGTTAATTGCGGTTGGGTTACTGTCGGCCGTGTTGGCCGGATGCGCCACCGATTCTCCCTGCGTGCCGGTCTACGATGACCAGGGGCGCCTGGTGCACACCAACACCTGCATGAAGGGCACCACTCAGGATAACTGGGAAACCGCGGGTGCGATCGCCGGCGGCGCGGCGGCGGTTGCCGGCCTGACTCTCGGCATCATCGCGCTGACCAAGTGATCGGCGCAGCGCCTGCGGGCGCATGCAACCAGCCCGGCCATCGCGCGCCGGGCTTTTTTATTTCACTGCACCAAAAACGCCTTGAACTGCGGCGTCATCACGGCGCTGAAACCGTCGTCGGTTTTGCTGATCAGGTAGACCGCCAGCCCTTTCTCTTCGGCAAGTTTCAACGCTTTCTCCGTGCCCAGAACCATCAGGCCGGTATCCCAGCCGTCGGCCTCGAGCGCGGTGGGGGCGATCACCGTGGCGGAAACCAGGCGGTGGTTGATCGGCCTGCCGGTGGTCGGATCGATGACATGGGAGTAGCGCTGGCCGTTTTGTTCGAAGTAGTTGCGGTAGCTGCCGGCGGTGCTGATGCCGTAACCGTGCAGATCCACCAGCGCCTGCACCGCATTTTCACGGTCGGTCGGCTTTTGGATTGCCACCCGCCAGGGTTTGCCCTGGCCGTTGACGCCGCGTGAAGAGACCGCGCCGCCGACCGATACCAGGTAGTTGGTAATGCCGTTGCGGTTCATCAGGCGCACCAGTTCATCGGCGCCGTAGCCTTCGCCCAGTGTCGAGAGATCGACATACATGTCCGGCAGATCTTTTTGCAGCCACTCCCCGCGATTGTCGCTGATAAGCTTCAGGTGCTGCAGGCCGGTGCGCTGCTTCGCCGCGTCGATCTGCGCCTGTTCCGGCACTTTGACCGGGTGCTTGTCGGGGCCGAACCCCCACAGGTTCACCAGTGGGCCGACGGTGATGTCCATGGCGCCGCCGGTATCGCGGCCGATGCGCTGGGCCATCAGCACGATGTCTGCCATGCCGCGCGGGATCGGCTGCGGTTCGAGGCCGGCGCTGCGGTTAAATTGCGACAGCACCGAGTCGGCGCGGTAGGTGGAGATATCGTCGTTGGCCCGTTCGAGCACCGCGTCGATCTGCCGCTGCAGTTCTTGCTTGCCGATCGCGACGTCACCGCTGACTTTAACGCTGTAGAAGGTGCCCATGGTCTTGCCGTCGATATCGATTTGCGGGCGGGAGGCGGCATCGTCGCAGGCGGCGAGCAGGGCGCATAAGGCGCTGAGCAACGCCCCTTTGGCGAACAGGGAAGCCATAACATGTCCTTTGAAAACGAGAAAGCCGCTACAAATAAAGTAAAGCGCGGCAAATGGAAAGCGGATAAAGGTAAAATAGCATTTTGCTGGCGTAGATGCCGCGCCTGAGCTAACGTCTCGCTCATGCTTTTCGCTGAGGTTTCAAGCTGCCACCATGAGTTCAACCGCCATTTCCCGGCTTATCCACCCCTTTGTCAAAGACCGTTTCCTGCACGTGCTGTTGCTGGCCGGCGCAGCGATGTTCGCCTTTGATCCGCAGCCGCTGGCGGCGCTGGGCGGTTTCATCGACGGCCGCACCCTCATCACTCTGCTGGGGCTGATGCTGCTGACCAAAGGCGTCGAGGTCAGCGGCTACTTCGACTTCGTTGGCCGCAAGATTATCAACCGGTTGCACAGCGAACGGCGGCTGGCGCTGTTCCTGGTGTTTTCCGCCGCGCTGCTGTCGTCGTTTCTGACCAACGACGTGGCGCTGTTTATCGTCATTCCGCTCACCATCACGCTGAAAAAGCTGTCGGCGCTGCCGGTTGGCCGTTTGATCATCTTTCAGGCGCTAGCGGTGAACGCCGGTTCGCTGCTGACGCCGATCGGCAACCCGCAAAATATCCTGCTGTGGAGCCGCTCCGGCCTTTCTTTCCTCGGCTTCATCGGCCAGATGGCGCCGTTTGGCGCCGCGATGATGCTGAGCCTGCTGGCGTTGACCTGGTTCAGCTTCCCGGCGCGCGACATCGTGAAAACGCCGAATACCGAGGGTTACCCCTATCAACGGCCGCTGTTGCTGAGCTGCGTGGGGCTGTATGCGATCTTCCTGCTGTGCCTGGATATCGGCCTGCCGCTGTATGGGTTGCTGGCGGTGTTCGCCGGCTTTTTGTTGCTGGCGCGCCGGGTGCTGTTGCAGATCGACTGGGGCCTGATTTTCGTGTTCGCCGCCATGTTTATCGATGTTGGCCTGTTTACCCGCCTGCCGCCGCTTCAGCCGGCGTTTGCCGCCATCGCCGGGCTGAGCGACGGTGGGGTGTATGCGTTGGGCGTTGGGCTGTCGCAGATCGTCAGCAACGTGCCGGCCACCATTTTGCTGCTCAACTATGCGCCCTCCAGCACGCAACTGGCCTATGCGGTCAATGCCGGCGGCTTCGGGTTGGCGATCGGATCGCTCGCCAACCTGATTGCGCTGCGCATGGCGGGGGAGCGCAAGATCTGGTTGCGCTTCCACTATTACTCGCTGCCGCTGCTGGCGTGGGCCGCGCTGGTCGGCTGGCTATTGAGCTAACTCTGATTACCGCTCTGCCGGGCGGCCAGCAGGCAAATGCTGCGGGTCACCTGGTAGGATTTCACGAAGGCGCTGACGGGTAAAAACTCGAAGCGCGAGTGGAAGTTATGCGCGCCGGTGAAGTAATTGGGCGTCAGGATGCCGCGGCTCGAGAGCGCCGCGCCGTCGGTGCCGCCGCGCATCGGGATCACCTTCGGCGGGATGCCGTGGGCGGCAAGGGCGCCGAAGATCAGATCGATGGCGCGCCGATCTTCGCCGATGGCGTTGCTGATGTTGCTGTAGATGTCGCTGATGCTGCAGCTGACGTTGGCGCGCGGATAGCCGGCCGCCACCTGACGCACCGTCTCCTCAAGGCGGGCTTTGCGCGCCTCGAACGCCGCGCTATCGAAGTCGCGAATCGACACCTTCAGCGTCGCCTGATTGGCATTGGCGGCCAGATCGGTGAACCAGAAATAGCCCTCGCGCCCGTCGGTGTGTTCCGGGGTATCCTGCACGTCGAAGCGGTTGATGATGTCGTTGGCGATGCGTATCGGGTTGATTAACACGTTTTTCGCCGACATCGGGTGCGCGGTCACCCCCTCGATGCGGATTTCCGCCGCCGCCGCGTTGAAATTCTCGTAAACCACTTCACCCAGTTCGCAGCAGTCGATGGTGTAGGCGAAATCGACGGGGAAACGCTGCAGATCCAGCGCCTTGGCGCCGCGCAGGCCGATCTCTTCATCCGGCACGAACGCCACCACGATATCGCCGTGGCGATCGGCGGCGGCCAGGTTGGCCAGCAGCGTCATCACCACGGTGACCGCCGCCTTGTTGTCGGCGCCCAGCACGCTGGTGCCGTCGCTGAACAGGATCTCTTCGTTGCGGTAGGGCAGGATCTCCGGGTGTTCGGCGACCCGCAGCCAGATGTCTTGCTCGGCGTTCAGGCATACATCTTCGCCGGTGAAGCGCAGGCGCTGCGGGCGAATCTCGGGCGACAGGCCGACGTCCACGGTGTCGATATGGGTGATGAAGCCGATGCGCGGCGCGCCGGGCTGGGTGCCGGGCTTGCGGGCGGTGACGGTGGCGTGGTCGTCTATCTGCACGTCGGCCAGGCCGAGCCGGCGCAGCTCTTCCGCCAGCAGCTGCGCCATTTCATGCTGCCCCGGCGTGCTGGGCAGGACGGTTGCGGCGGCGTTGCTCTGGCTGGTGACCGCCAGGTAGCGGAAGAAACGTTCGGTAAGCTGTTCGGCAATCGGGCTGGTCATCGGAACTCCTCGCGGTTGGCAATCTACCGGTTTTAAAACGAAATCAGCCGTTTGTCCAACGGTGCAATGCGTAAACCGCCAGAATGCGAAGCATCGCGCAGAAACGAAAAATAGCGGTGCAACTAGGAAATAGTCGCAGGTTTCTGCGGCAAAATCGGTGTTAGCTGTGGGCCGGGAAGCGCCTACATAACACTTATCTGTCCCTCAAGGAGAATTCATGCACACCGGTCACGCTCTGCTTATCACCTTACTGTCCCTGGGCCTCTCTCACAGCGCCTGGGCCTCTGCCGATGCCGGCCATGCCAACAGCAACGCCAACAGCCGCGAAGTGGCCAGCGCGTTGGGTGGCCTGAAAAATAAAACCTATGAACTAGAACAGGCGCCGAAGATCCGCGTCGCCAGCTTCAATATCGCCGCCGGCAAGGTCAGCGACATGACCGCCATCGCCAAGGCAATTCGCGCGATGAACGTCGACGTGGTGGCGCTGCAAGAGGTGGATAAACTCACCGCCCGCAGCGGCCGGGTCGATCAGGCGGCGGAGCTGGCGAAGCTGACCGGCATGCAGGCGGTGTTTGGCCGGGCGATCGATTACGACGGCGGCGAATATGGCCTGGCGTTTCTCTCGAAGTATCCGCTGCACGATGCCGTGATCTATCCGCTGCCGTCCGGCCAGCGCGAACAGCGCATCGCCTTCAGCGCCAAGGTCGACGTGCCGGAGTTCCCGGCGCCGATCACCCTGTTCAACGCCCACCTCGATACCAAGGAAGATCCGACGATGCGCCTGGATCAGGTGCGGGAGCTGAACGATCGCGCCATCGAAGTGCGCGGCATCAAGCTGCTGTTCGGCGATATGAACGATGTGCCGGGCAGCGTGACCTGGCTGGAGCTGAGCCGCTATTGGAACGACATCATGCCTGACGGCCAGGATGGCCGCAGTTGGCCGGCGGAAAACGCCGAGATCAAGGTGGATTACATCTTCACCGGTAACGCGCAGCGCTGGCATCTGGACAGCCTGACGGTGCCGAACGCCAGCGGCGACTGGAACGGCGTGCATTGGCCGGCGGTGAGCGACCACCTGCCGCTGGTGGCGGAGATGCGCCTGACCGAGCAATAAGCGGATGGGCATCCCATTGAGGCCGCGTTAAGCCACGGCGATCTGCGCCAGCCGCTCGACGGCGCTGCGGATCTCGCCCGGCGTCAGGGCCGAAAAGCCCAGCAGCCAGCCGTCGCGCTGCGCCTGCGCCGTCTGGTATTGCGCCTTCAGCCTGGGCGTGAGGATGCCGAGCCGCCGCGCCTGTCGGCTGAGCGCCGCCTCCTGGCCGGGCGGCAGCCAGACGCTGAGCTGCAGGCCGCCGGTGGCGGGAGCGGGCGTGGCGAAGTGGCCGAGTTTTTCGCGTACTTCCGCCAGCAACACATCGCGCCGGCTGCGGTAGAGCTGGCGCATGTAGCGGATATGCGCGGCGAAGTGCCCCTGGTGGATGAATTCGGCGGTGACCGCCTGCATCAGCTGCGCGCTGTGGCCGTCATACACCGTACGCGCGGTGACGAACGCTTCAACCAGCGCGGGCGGGGCGATCAGATACGCCAACCGCAGTGAAGGGAACAGCGACTTGGAGAAGGTGCCGAGGTACAGCACCCGCCCACGGCGATCCAGGCCCTGCATCGCCGGTATCGGCAGGCCGTCGTAATGAAACTCGCTGTCGTAATCGTCCTCGATGATCCAGGCCTGTTGCCGCTCTGCCAGCGCCAGCAACGCCAATCGGCGCGCCAGGCTGAGCGCGGCGCCGGTCGGGTATTGGTGTGAGGGGGTCAGATAAATCAAACGTGGGTCCGGCAAGGAGGATTCAGCACGCAGGCCGTCGCCGTCCACCGCGACCGGCGTCAGGGCGGCGCCGGCGCTGATAAAGGCGTTTCTTGCCCCGGTGTAACCCGGCTCTTCCATCCAGACGCTGTCGCCGCTGTCCAGCAGCAACGTGGCGATCAGCTGCAGCGCCTGCTGCGAACTGGTCAGCACGATAACCTGACGTGCATCGCAGATCACGCCGCGCGTTTGGTTGACGTGGGCGGCAATCGCCTCACGCAGCGGTAAATAGCCCTGCGGGTCGCCGTAGCGCAGCAGGCTTTCTCCCTGTAGCCGCAGGCGCTGTGCGGTCAGCTGCTTCCACAAGGCCAGCGGAAACGCGCGCAGGTCCGGTGAACCGGCGGCGAACGCCTGTGGCTGCTGCGGATCGCGGCAGCCGCCGGTTTGCACGATCTGTTGGCCGCGCTGCGAAAGGCGCGGCATGCCGGATCCGGCTGCCGGCGGCGGTGATTTGGCGATGGTAATCGCCACAAAGGTGCCCTGGCCGACGCGGCGCTGCAGATATCCCTCCGCCTCCAACTGACCGTAGGCCGCTTCGACGGTCACTCGCGAGAGGCCCAGATCGCTGGCCAGCACCCGGCTGGAAGGCAGGCGTTGCCCAACGTTCAATGCCCCTTGATGGATGGCCTGCCGCAGTGCGCCGCACAGGCGATCGCGCAGCGTGCCGGCGGTGTGGGGCGATTGCTGAAACAGCGTGACCAGCGAGTGCCGCATAATTGGCCTTATGATTTATGGAAAATGGGTATCAATCATAAGACCAAAATGAGGCACTATTGTCATCTGTCTTGATGCACGGGAGTGAGTGGTATGTCGAAAGAATCATTGGTGCTGGCTTTTCCACCGGCGGCGCCGGAAGAGAGCCTGGCTTACCTGGCGGCCAAGCTGAGCCGCTATGCGGATGCCTGGGACGTGGCGGAAGATCTGCGCAACGGCGTGGACGGGATAGTGGTGATCGACACCCGCGCAGAGGCGCTGTACGCCGCCGGGCATATCCCCGGGGCGATCAGCTTGCCGCATCGCCTGATGGATGAAGCCGGCACGGCGCAACTGGATCGCCAAAAGGTGTATGTGACCTACTGCGACGGCATCGGCTGCAACGGTTCCACCAAAGGCGCCTACAAACTGGCGAAGCAGGGATTCAGGGTGAAGGAGCTGATCGGCGGGCTGGATTTCTGGCTGCGCGACGGCCATCCGTTGGCCATCGACGAACAGCCGGGATCGCTGCGCGATCGGGCGGCTGCTGAGGACTGCGGCTGCGCCTGAGGTGTTAAAACACCAGCGCCAGTACGATCGCCAGCGCCACCAGCAGCAGGATCAGCGCCGCGGCAGGCTTGCTGAGCGCTTTTTGCAGCGGCAGCGGCAGGGCGGCGATCAGCGGGTTGAGCAGCGGCTGCGGCTCGACGGGCTGGCTGACGATCGGCTGCGCCTGGCCGGCCTTCTCCAGGCGGCGGGCAAACAGCTGATGAATGGCGTCGCTCATTTGCGGATGCGTCAGAGGCGCATTGGCGCCGCAGTTGAAGCGCGTCTGGCAATAGTCGTTCATCTGCTGCAGCTCTTGCTCGTCCGCCGGCTGCTTGAGTGCCGCCAGCAGATTGTTCAGCGTCGGCGCGCTCTGCGGGCTGAGGGCCACCTTCACCTGCAAGAATTGGTTCAGCAGCTGGAAGTGGCGCGCCGGCAGCGGATCGTTGGTTTTCACGCCCGCCAAATCAAACAGCGTTTGCCAGATTTTAGCCGGCGCTTCACCGGTGGCCGCGCTAAGTTTGGTGACCTGCTGCTGCAGGCTTTGATGCTCTGCGGGCAGCAGCGGGCGATCGCTGGTGGCGGTTTGCTGCGGCTGGGGAATGGCCAGGCCGCCGGTTTGCAACAGATTCAGCACCTGCTGCAGCTGTGGTGGGCTCAGCTGGCTCAGTACCGTGTGGCCGAACTGCTGGCGAATAAAGTCGCTGACCGCCTGGCGATTGTTGCCCTGCGGCAGCAATTCGGCCAGCTGTTGCAACAGCTGGCGCCCGGCATGGTTTTGCTGCGCCTGCGTCAGGCGCGTTTGCAGCAGCTGTTCCGCCGGTTGAAAATGACGCGCCAGCAGTTCACCGCCGTTATCGGCGCCGAGATCGTGACGCAGAGTCGCCCAGATCTCCGCCGGCTTTGCCGGGCTGAGCGTCATGATTTTCACGATCAGCTTTTCCAGCGTCGTGCGCTGCGCCGGAGAGAGGGGTTGATCGTCAGTGGCCGCCGTTTTGCCCGGGGAGGGAGGGCGTTCGCCGGCGATTGGGGTGCCCGGCCCACTCAAAGGTTGCATATCACCAGTCCTTCGCTGTGTATCCCCGCAGAATGCCTGGAGGAGAGAATCATCATCGTACCCGGCGAAAAGCGCAGGCTTACCCACTATGATACCTGTAAATCGCCGCCATCAATACCGCCGCTCAGACATTTCTTTACCGACAAAACGTTGCTAATCGCGCCCGCGCCGCTAAGATAGCCCCAGACCCGAACGTGAGGATGGCATGGTTAAACGGCAGCGGATTGCAAAATGGTTTTTATGCCTGGCTTGCCTGGTGGTGCTGACGTGCATGACCCAGCGCATGGCGGGCCTGCATGCGCTGCAGCAAACGCTGGGGATCCCGGCGGCCACTGCCGTTCAGTCCGGTGATACCGCCGCCGAAGCGCAGCCGACGCCCTGTGAGCTGAGCGCCAAGTCATTGCTGGCCGCGCCGCCGGTGATGTTCGAAACCGTGCTGTTCGGGCTGGGTCTGCTGCTGGCGCTGTTGGCGCCGACCATCGCCGCGCGCCTGCGCATTCCTCCTCTCCGCGCCATTTCACCCCCCACCCTCAGGGTGCACCTTCGATTATGCGTCTTCCGTGAATGAGTTAATCGCCCGTTTTTCGCGGTGATTTAATCATTTATGGAGAATTAACATGTTGAAAATTATCAGGCTGGCCTGCGCTTGCCTGTTTATGCTGTGGCTACCTGCCTTGCAGGCGGCGGACAGCGGCTGGCTGCAAAATCCGGCCAACGATCATGCCAAGGTGCGGCTGCGCGCCGACACGTCACAGCCGGGGGAGACCCGCCTGCTGCTGTCGGTCGAGCTGCAAAAGGGCTGGAAAACCTACTGGCGTTCCCCTGGCGAAGGCGGCATCGCGCCGGCTATCGTCTGGCAGGGCAACCCGCCGCCGGCGACCTGGCACTGGCCGACGCCGCAGCGTTTCGAAGTGGCCGGCATTTCCACCCAGGGCTATCACGATCGGGTCACGCTGCCGATCGTGATGTCAGGCCCGGTATCCGGCCCGCTGGCGGGCACCCTGACGCTGTCCACCTGCAGCAACGTCTGCATTCTGACCGACTACCCGTTCAGTCTGGATCTGACGACGCCGAACGATCCGCAGTTTAACCACGACTTCGCACAGGCGATGGGGCAGGTGCCGATCGCCGCCGGGGTGGCGGAGAGCGTCAAGGCCGGTTACCGCAACGGCGAGCTGCAGATTGCCGCCGAACGCGCCGCCGGCTGGCAGCAGCCCGCGCTGTTCTTCGATACGCTGGCGGATGCCGATCTCGGTAAACCTCAAGTCGAGACCGACGGCGCTCAGCTGTTGGCGCGGGTGCCGGTCAGCGACGGTTGGGGCGATGCGGCGCCGGATCTGCGCGGCAAAACGCTGACGCTGGTGATCGACGACGGCGGCATGGCGCAGCAGATTACGCTGCCGATTGGCGATCCGTTGGCCGCGCCCGTCGGTGCGGCGTTCCCGCTGTGGCAGGCGGTATTGATGGCGCTGGCGGGCGGGTTGATCCTCAACCTGATGCCGTGCGTGCTGCCGGTGCTGGGCATCAAGCTCGGCTCCATCCTGCAGGTGGAGCATCGCGATCGGCGCAGCGTGCGTTTGCAGTTCCTGGCGTCGTCGCTGGGTATCGTCGCCTCGTTTATGGCGCTGGCCCTGTTGATGACGCTGCTGCGGCTCGGCAACCATGCGCTCGGCTGGGGCATTCAGTTCCAGAATCCGTGGTTTATCGGTTTTATGGTGCTGGTGACGCTGCTGTTCAGCGCCAACCTGTTTGGCCTGTTCCACCTGCGCCTCTCGTCCGATCTAAACACGTCGCTGGCCACCCATAACGGGCAGGGGCTGAGCGGCCATTTCTGGCAGGGCGCGTTCGCCACGCTGTTGGCGACGCCGTGCTCGGCGCCGTTTCTCGGCACGGCGGTGGCCTTCGCGCTGGCGGCGTCGCTGCCGGTGTTGTGGGGCATGTTCATCGCGCTCGGCATCGGCATGAGCCTGCCGTGGCTGCTGATCGCCGCCTGGCCGTCGCTGGCGCTGCGCTTGCCGCGCCCCGGCCGCTGGATGAATACCGTCAAGCTGGCGATGGGGCTGCTGATGCTGGCGTCGTCGCTGTGGCTGCTGAGCCTGTTGAGCAACCATATCGGCGTGCAGGCCACGCTGTGGCTGGGGGCGTTGGCGCTGCTGGCGTTGCTGCTGGCGGTGTGGCGTCAACAGGGCGCACGGTTGGCGGCCAAGCTGGCGGCGGGCACGTTGGTGCTGGCGGGCGTGGCCTTGCTGGCCGGATCGCTGACCGCCGGCCTGTGGCGCCAGCCTTTGCAGGATCGGGTGCAGTGGCAACCGCTGAGCGAACAGGCGATTACCGAAGCGCTGGCCCAGCATAAGCGGGTGTTCGTCGACGTGACCGCCGACTGGTGTGTGACCTGTAAAGCCAACAAATTCAATGTGCTGTTGCGCGATGACGTGCAGCGCGCGCTGAGCGCCGACGACGTGGTCGCGCTGCGCGGCGACTGGAGCCGCCCGTCGGCCGACATCAGCGCCTTCCTGCAAAAGCGCGGCAGCGTCGCCGTGCCTTTCAACCAAATCTATGGCCCCGGCAGCCCGGACGGCGAGGTGTTATCCCCGCTGTTGACCCGTGACGCCGTGCTGCAAACCCTTTCCCATGCCAAAGGAACCGAACAATGAAAAAGCTACTGATTTTACTGATGATCATCGCCGCCCCGGTGTGGGCCGCAGAGCCTTTCACTCCGGCACAAGAGGCGCGTATCAAAGAGATGATCCGCGAAACGCTGGTGTCCAACCCGGACATTCTGGCGCAGGCGGTGGACGCCTGGCAGCAGCAAACCGCCGGCCAGCAGATCAGCCAGGCTATCAAGCAGAACGCCAAAACGCTGTATCAGGATCCGGCCAGCCCGCGCCTCGGCGCCGCCAACCCCAAACTGACGCTGGTGACCTTTACCGACTATAACTGCCCGTACTGCAAGCGTTTCGATCCGATGCTGGAGAAGATCGTCAAGCAATACCCGGACGTGGCGCTGGTGGTGAAACTGCTGCCGTTCAAGGGCGAAAGCTCGGTCAGTTCGGCGCGCGTGGCGCTCACCACCTGGCAGCAACATCCGGATCAATTCTGGGCCCTGCACCAGCGGCTGATGGCGAAAAAGGGCTTCCACGACAACGCCAGCATCGCCGCCGCGCAAGAGAAAACCGGCGTCAAGGCGGTGGCGCCCAGCGTACAGAGCATGACCACGCTGCGCACCAACATGGAATTGGCGGAGCAACTGGGCGTGCAGGGGACGCCGGCGACGCTGATCGGCGATCGGATGCTGCCGGGGGCGGTATCCTATGAAGAGCTGGAAGCGATGGTGAAACAGCAGCTGGCGAAGGCCAACAATGGCTAAGCTCAAGCGCTGGGGGCGCGAGTTGCTGCTGCTGGCGCTGATCGCGCTGGCGGTGGTGACGGTGATGGATTGGCTGAACGCGCCGCAGGCGCCGCCGGCCTTCGATGCCCAGACCCTGACCACGCTGGATGGCGAGAGTGTGTCGTTGGCGCAGCTCAGCCATGAGCGGCCGCTGCTGGTTTACTTCTGGGCCAGCTGGTGCGGCGTCTGCCGTTTCACCACGCCGGACGTCGCCCGTTTGCAGGCGGCGGGCGGCAACGTGCTGACCGTCGCGCTGCGCTCGGGCGACGATGCCCAGGTGAAACAATGGCTGGCGCGCAAACGGCTGGCGCTGCCGGTGGTCAACGATCCGGCCGGTACGCTCTCGGCGCAGTGGCAGATTGGCGTGACGCCGACCTTCGTGGTGGTCTCGCAGGGCAAGGTGGTGCAGACCACCACCGGCTGGACCAGCTACTGGGGGATGAAGCTGCGGCTGTGGTGGGCCGCCGTCTAACCGGCGTTTTTCTCCGTTATCACCTCCTCAATCGCCCGGCATAGCCGGGCGATACCTTCTTCAATCTGCGGCGGCGAGTTGGCGGCGAAATTCAGCCGCAGGCCGTGCGCGCCCAAATGTTCCTGCGCATAAAAGCATTCGCCGCGCGCGAAGGTCACGCCGTATCGCCAGGCGACCGGCATCAGCTCGGCGGTGGTCACCGATGCCGGCAGCGTCAGCCAGATAAACAAGCCTCCCTGCGGCGTTTCAAAGCGGCATCCCGGCGGCAGCCGCCGTTGCAAGGCGTCAATCATCACCTCCAGATGGCGGCGGTAAACGCGCCCGGCGCGCCGCAGCTGCTTGTCGTAACGGCCGACGGTGACGAAAGCGTCCAGCGCCCGCTGGATCAGGCTGGAACTGGTGAAGCTGTCGACGTGCTTCAGCCTTGCGAAGCGCTGATAGTGTTCGCTGTCCGCCACCAGATAGCCGATGCGCATGCTGGGCAGCAGCATTTTGGAGAAGGTGCTGACGTAGATCACCGCGCCCGGCTGCGCCAGCGCGCGCAGCGACGGCAGCTGTTTGCCCTGATAACGCAGATCGCCGACGAAGTCGTCTTCCAGGATCACCACGCCGGCCTGTTGAGCGATCGCCAGCAGGCGTCGCCGACGCGCCTCGCTCAGGCAGCGGCCGGTCGGGTTGTGGAAATTGGGGATGGTGTAGATCAGTTTGGGACGGTGGCGTTCTAACAATTCCGGCAGCAAATCCACCCGCATGCCGTGTCGGTCGCCCGGTACGGTGACGATATTGACGCGGTGCTGGCGCAGCAGGCCCAGCGCTTCGGCGTAGGTCGGCTCTTCGACGATCGCCGTATCGCCCGGCGCCAGCAGGCTTTGCACCACCAGGCTGATGGCGTGCTGCGAGCCGTTGGTGATCAGCACCTGTTCCGCCTGCGTGGGGATGCCCTGCGCGCTGAGAATGCGGCTCAGCGTATCGCGCAGCGGGTAGTAGCCGCAGTATTCGCCGTAGCTGAAGGCCTCTTCCGCGTGGCGGCTGAGCACCGACAGCAGCACTTTGCGAAACGCCTCCAGCGGAAACACCTTAGGGCTGCCGACGCCGGCGGCGAAGTTGATCAGCCCCTCCGGCAGCGGGGCGTCGGCGTAGCCGTCCAGCCGCGAGGTGAGGGTGGTGAAGCTTTCCAGCGGGAAAGGGGCATCGCTGCTCGGCCGGGCCGGGCGTGCCTGCATCTGCGGATGCGCGACATAGGCGCCGCTGCCGCGCCGCTGATGCAAAAAGCCCTTGGCCGCCAGTTCGGCGTAGGCGTTATCCACCGTTAAACGGCTGACCGCCAGTTCGGCCGCCAGCGTGCGCGTCGAGGGCAGTTTGTCGCCATCGACAAACACGCCGGTGAGGATGGCGCGCCGCAGCGCTTCTTCGATCTGTAAATAGAGCGGAACGTCCTGCTCGCGATCCAACGGGATATGCATGGGAAATTGGCCCGGTTATGGAGAGAGGTTTTTACTATACCCCATGTCAACAGGGCTTCAAGCGCAGAAAAGTGGCCTGCATGACAACGCCGCAAAGTGGCTATAGTGAGAAAAAATGGCCGCGTTACACTGTGCGCCTGAGCATTTATGTCGCCATTTTTCCGAGGATCTCATGTCATTACCGTCAGGCGTTTCCGCCCGGCCGGCGCTGCCCGGCGCGCGTCTTTTTCAGGGCAGCAGCCAGGGTTACGCCATCGCCATTATCAGCGCGATGCTGCTGGCCTTTACCGCCATCATCATCCGCGCGCTGACCGAGTACTATCACCTGCCGACCTTCGTGCTGGCGTTCTGGCGCGCGGCGCTGGTGGCGCTGGTGCTGTTGCCGCTGCTGTTGCTGGTGAAACCGCAGTGGGCGCGCCTGCGCCGTAAACAGGTGGCTTTCTACGCGCTTTACGGGCTGTTGCTGGCGCTGTTCAACAGCCTGTGGACGCTGTCGGTGGCGCTGAACGGCGCATCGGTGGCGACCATTCTGACCTACTGTTCGGTGGGTTTTACCGTGTTCCTCGGCTGGGTGATGTACAGCGAACGCCTGACGCTGCGCCAATTGCTGGTGATCGCCATCAGCCTGGGCGGCTGCTTCCTGGTCAGCAACGGCGACAGTATGGGGAACAGCCACTTCGATCTGCTGGGGCTGCTGGTGGGGATGTTGTCGGGCATCGGCTATACCCTGTATACCCTCGGCGGGCGGGTGGCCAGCGAACGCGGCTATCCGGTGTGGAACACCATCCTGTACGTGTTCGGTTTTTCGGCGCTGTACCAATTGGTGTTCAACGCGGCGCTGACGGCGTTCCCGCTGGCGGCGTTCCACGGCATGGCCGGCTCTCTGTGGTTCCTGTCGCACGGTGCGCAGGGCATTCAATGGAGCGGCTGGCTGTTGCTGCTGGCGTTGGCCGCCGGGCCGACGCTGCTGGGCTTCGGGCTGTACAATATCAGCCTGAAAACGCTGCCGCTGGCGGTGGCCAACCTGATCCTGTCGCTGGAGCTGGTGTTCACCGCGGTGATCGCCTATTTCCTGCTGGGGGAGAGCATGAATCAGCTGCAGCTGCTGGGCAGCGCGCTGGTGATGGGCGGGGTGCTGCTGTTGAAAAGCAAGACCGCCGAGGCGTGATCGGCTACCATTACGCCTCGCAAGAGAGGCCGTAATGATGAATAACCCGAGATTGAAACGAGCGCTTATCGCTTGAATGGCCGTGTTGAGTGAACGACAACACGGCCACAGACATTCCGTTCCGTGGCTTTTATTCCCGTAACCAGAGAATACGCCATGTCCGAAAAACACTGGTCCAACACCGAGCTGCTGCATCAGACGGTGACCAACCCGAACATTATCGTCAAAGGCACCCACAGCTACTACAGCGACTGTTGGGATAACGGCTTCGAACGCTCGGTAGTGCGCTATCTGCACGGCGACGCGGTCAGCCGGCAATGGCAGCCGCTGGGCGACATAGACCGCCTGCTGATCGGCGATTACGTGTGCATCGCGGCCGAAGCGGTGATCCTGATGGGCGGCAACCATACCCATCGCATCGACTGGCTGAGCCTGTATCCGTTTATGGCAACCATCAAGCAGGCGTACCGCCCCAAAGGCGATACCCGGCTGGGCGACGGTTGCTGGATCGGCATGCGGGCGATGCTGATGCCGGGAATCTCGATAGGTGAGGGGGCGATCGTCGCCGCCGGCAGCGTGGTGGCCGGCGATGTTGAGCCTTATGCCATCGTCGGCGGTAATCCGGCGAGGTTTATCCGTTGGCGGTTCGCGCCGGAAGTCATCGCGCGGTTGCTTGCCTTGCGCCTCTATGACTTGTCCGAGGCGGACTTTACGGTGATTCAGCCCCTGCTCGCCGATGGCGATATCGATGCGTTGGAAAGGGGAATTGCGGCCTTGCGCCGTTAAACGCAACGGGCGGGGATTCCCCGCCCGTTTCGCGTTACTCGGCCTTGGCCTCGATCGCCGATTGGCGGCGTTTGCGCATCAGGCGCAGCAGCGGCGGCAGCGCCAGTACCGCGACCGCCAGCACCAGCAGCGTTTGCGCGATGCTGCTGCTCCACAGGATGCCGAACTCGCCGTTGCTGATCGACAGCGCGCGACGCAGATTCTGCTCCAGCATCTCACCCAGCACGAAGCCCAGAATCAGCGGCGACATCGGGAAGTGCATTTTCCGCAGGATGTAGCCGAACACGCCCAACCCGACCATCAGCAGCAGGTCGAAGGTGGTGCTGTGCACCGCATAAACCCCCACCGCCGAAACCGCGGCGATCGCCGGCACCAGGAACCACAGCGGGATGGTCAGCATGCGGGTGAACAGGCCGACCAGCGGCAGGTTCATGATCAGCAGGATGACGTTGGCGATCAGCAGCGCCGCGATCAGCCCCCAGACGATATCCGGCTGTTCGGTGAACATCGCCGGGCCGGGGGTGATGTTGTACAGCGTCAGCGCGCCCATCATCACCGCCGTGGTGCCGGAACCCGGCACCCCCAGCGTCAGCATCGGAATGAACGAACCGCAGGCAGAGGCGTTGTTGGCCGCTTCCGGCGCCGCTACGCCGCGGATGTCGCCCTTGCCGAAGGTGTCGCTGTTGCCGCTGATTTTCTTCTCGGTCATGTAGGTCAGCGCGCTGGCGATAGTGGCGCCGGCGCCCGGCAGAATGCCGACGAAGAAGCCGATCACCGACGAGCGCAGGGTAGGGCCTGCGCACTGCGCCGCCTCTTTGCGGTTGAACAGCAACCGGCCGGTTTTACGCACCAGCTTTTGTCCGGCGCTGGTGCTTTCCAGCATCAGCAGGATTTCGCTGACCGAGAACAGGCCGATCACCACCACGATAAACTGCACGCCGTCGGAGAGGTGCACGCTGTCGAAGGTAAAGCGGTAAACGCCGGTATTGGCGTCGACGCCCACCGTCGCCAGCCCCAGGCCGATCAGCGCCGCCAGCAGCGATTTCAGCGGGTTCTGGCTCATCATGCTGCCGAGGCAGGCGATGGCGAACACCATCAGGGCGAAATACTCCGCCGGGCCGAAGGCCAGCGACCAGCGGGCCAGCAGCGGCGCGAACAGGATGATGCCGCCGATGGCGATCATCGAGCCAACGAACGAGCTGACCGCCGAGATGGACAGCGCCACGCCGGCGCGCCCCTGCTGCGCCATCGGGTAGCCGTCCAGCGCGGTCATGATCGCCGCCGCGTCGCCCGGCACGTTGAGCAGAATCGACGAGATGCGCCCGCCGTATTCGCAGCCGATATACACCGTCGCCAGCAGGATCAGCGCCGATTCGGCCGGCAGCTTGAGGGCAAACGCCAGCGGCAGCAGGATCGCCACGCCGTTGATCGGCCCGAGGCCCGGCAGCAGGCCGACGATGGTGCCGACGAAGCAGCCGATCAGGGCGATAATCAGGTTCTGCGGCACCAGCGCCACTTCGAACCCTTGGGTCAAATACATCCAGGTATCCATCATCGCTCCCGTTAGCTCAGCCAGGCGCCGAGCGGCAGTGTGACATCAAGAAGGCGGTCAAAGGCGTAATACAGCACTGCGCCCATGACGACGCCGGAGATCGCCGCCGCCGGCAGGCTGGCCTGAAACAGCAGGCCGATGCTGAACGTCAGCAGCGCGGTCGCCAGCGGGAAGCCCAGCCATTCAAAGCCCCAGGCATACAGCACCAGGGTGATCACCAGCACCAACAGCCGCTGCAGCACCTTGTTGTGCGGCCACTCCACCGCCTGCGGGCGGCGCAGCAACAGCAGGGCCGAGCACAGCGCCATCAGGCTGAGGATCGCCAGCGGGAACGGGCGCGGCCCCAGCGGTTCATAGCTGTATTCGCTTTGGATGCCCCAGCCGATGAACAGCCCGCCGATACACAGCAGCAGCCAAAAGCCGGCAAAAATACGATCGCTCATGGTTTTCCCCTGCGGTTATTTGGCCAGGCCGAACACTTTCGCCTGCTCACGGTATTGGGCAACCTGATTCTTCACGTAGGCGTCCAGCTCTTTGCCGGTCATGTTGAATTCGAACAGGCCGCGCAGATCGCGCTGCTGCTTGAATTCGTCGGTCGCCATCATTTTCTGGAAGGTGTCGATCCACCACTGATACTCTTCATCGCTGACTTTCGGCCCGACGTAGAAGCCGCGAATAATCGGCCACACCAGGCTGTATCCCTGTTCTTTGGCGGTCGGAATGTCGGCCAGCTGGCCCGGCAAACGTTGCTCGGCATACACCGCCAGGACGCGGATCTTGTCGCCCTGCAGGTAAGGCACCATCTCGCTCAGATCACCGGAGACCGCCTGGATATGGTTGCCGAGCAGCGCGGTGACCGGCTCGCCGCCGCCTTCGAACGCCACGTAGCGCATCTTGCGCGGATCCACGCCGACTTCGCGCGCCAGCAGCGCGGTTTTCATCCAGTCCTGGCTGCCGATGGAGGCGCCGGCGCCGAATACCACGCTGTTGGGATCTTTTTGGAAGGCGTCCATCAGGTCTTTCAGGGTTTTGTAAGGCGAGTCGGCGCGCACCGCGATCATGCCGTAGTCGGTACCGACCGCCGCCAGCCATTTCACGTCGTCCACGTTGTAGCGGCCGAACTTGCCCTGGGCCAGATTGAGCAGCGAACCGCCGGAGAAGGCCACCACGGTGCCGAACTCCGCCGGGCGCTGCGCGACGATGGCGTTGTAGGCCACCGCGCCGACGCCGCCGGGCATATAGGTGACGCGCATCGGTTTATCGATGGCCTTGGTGTCCTGCAGCGACACCTGAATCAGCTTGCAGGTCAGATCGAAGCCGCCGCCGGGCTTGGCCGGCGCGATGCATTCGGTGCGTTTGGGCGCTTCCACGGCAAAGGCCTGATTGGCTGCCAGCAGCAGGGCGGCGGCGGTAAAGGTACGGGTCATTATTTTTTTCATTGTGACTTGCCCTCGGTATTGTTCTGATTGTGAAATCCCGCCGGGTGCGGTTGCAGGATTGTTAAAACAACAACCTTTCATTTACCTTTCAGTGGCCGGAAAAGTTTCCAGTCTGTGATTAGGGTCTCTTGTCGCCGGCGAATAACGGATGCGCTACCATAGAAAAGCAGGCAAGAACAGGGCGCAAAACCGGGCAAAATCCTGCGTAATATCAGGTTTGCCGTTCTGCTTTCGCGATAAAATCACGATCGGTGAAATGAATAGAGACGCAGTGATATGTTTTCGTTAGGGAAATTGTTTGGTGGCAGGGACAGCGCCAAAGTAGGTGCGATTAAACGGTTGCCTGAGGTTTACGCTGAAATGACGGGAAAAGCCGGGCAGTGCCGTTTAAAGCGACTGCGTGCCGACGTTGGCGTTTTTGAGCTGCATTTCGTCAACGCCGACGGTGAAAAATATGCTTGCCAGATGACCGCCTGCGTGACCGGCATCGATCTGGTGTTTGCCGTCAACAACCGCTCCGTGCTGGTATCTTCACCGTTTACAGCCGACAAACTGCGCCCGGTGCTGGACATTGCCGTTGCCGATAGCCCCATTCCGCTGATCTGACACCGCCCTGCGATCGCGCCCCATACGCATAATTGTGTGCCAGCTCCCAAAACTGGCGGCGCGGCGCTCTTTTATCCCCTTATTTTCCATGCCATTCTCTGTTATCGGCCTGTTAACAGGCGCCGTGTCGGCGCCAGGTTGTTCAGGTAAATCAATGGAATGGGAACATGCGACTGTTATTGGTTGAAGATCACCCCGAGCTGTCTCACTGGTTGCAAAAGGCGCTGACCGGCGCCGGCTTTGCCGTTGACGTCGCCCCGGACGGCGTGGCGGCGGATCACCTGCTGCTCAACGAACGCTATGCGCTCGCGGTGCTGGATGTGGCGCTGCCGCGTATGAACGGCCTGGATTTGCTGGCGCGCCTGCGCAAGCGCGGGCAGGATCTGCCGGTGCTGCTGCTGACGGCACGCACCGACGTGGCCGACCGGGTGAAAGGCCTGAATCTGGGGGCGGACGATTACCTCACCAAGCCGTTCGAACTGGACGAGCTGGAAGCGCGCATCCGGGCGCTGCTGCGCCGCAGCGTCGGCGCCCCGCAGCCGGCGTTGCAATACGGCGCGTTGACCTATCACGACGAAGGCTATTTTCTGCTGGAGGGCAAGCCGCTGGCGCTGACGCCGCGCGAACTGGCGGTGCTGACCGCGCTGATGCACCGGCGCGGCCGCCCGGTGGCCAAGCAACAGCTGTTCGAACAGGTGTTCACGCTGTCCGACGAAGCCAACCCGGAGAGCATCGAGCTTTACGTACACCGCCTGCGGAAAAAGCTGCAGGGCAGCGACGTGGCGATCGTCACGCTGCGCGGCCTGGGCTACAGCCTGGAGCTGTGCAATGCGGTGGTTTAACGCGCCGCGTTCGCTGTTCTATCAACTGCTGCTGTTTTTTGGCCTGCCGTTGCTGGCGTTGGGCGGCATCTCTATCTACACCCACTATTTCAGCGCCATGAGCGCCGCCACCCTGGCCTACGATCGCACGCTGCTGGCGTCGGCGCGCACCGTGGCGGAGCGGCTGGTGGTGCGCGAAGGCAAGCTGGCGGTCGATGTGCCCTATGTGGTGCTCGACAGCTTCGAGCGCAACATGAACGATCAGCTGTATTACGAGGTGATTTCGCCGCAGGGGAAAAGCATTTCGGGCTATGACGATTTGCCGCCTTTGCCGCCCCATATCCCGCGTTCCACGCTCTACCCGGCGCTGGTGCATTTTTACGATGCGGAATACCTCGGCCGGCCGATCCGCGTGGCGGCGCTGTTTCAACCGGTCAACGAGTCGGGGGTGAGCGGCATGGCGACCATTTTGGTGGCGGAAACCCTGGAGTCGCGCCGTTACCTGGCGCGGCAGATGATGATCGCGGCGCTGTTGAGCCAGGGCACGGTGGTGGTGTTGACCCTGATCCTGGCGTTCGCGCTGCTCAAGCGGGTGTTGAAACCGATGCGTAAACTCTCCGGCATCATGCTGCGGCGCGATCCGGGCGAGCTGACGCCCTTGCCGCGGGTGTTGCCGTGGTCGGAGATGCAGCCGCTGCTGGTGGCGTTCAATCGTTACATCGAACGGCTGCGGCTGATGGTGGCGCGTCAGGAACGTTTCAGCGCCGACGCCTCCCACCAGCTGCGCACGCCGCTGGCGGTGTTGAAGACTCAGGTCGGGGTGGCGCTGGCCAGCGATCGGCCGCAGCAGTGGCGTGAAAGCCTGCAGGCGATGAGCGCGACGCTGGATAATACCGTGGCGCTGACCGATCGCCTGCTGCACCTCTCACGCCTGAAGGCCAGCGAGCACCAGGCCGAGCGCCAGCTGCAGCCGGTCAATCTGGCGCAGGTGCTGCGCGACGCCTGCTTTTCCCGCTTGCCGCAGGCGCGCAGCAAACAGATCGATCTGGGTTTCGAAGGCGAGGCGGCGTGTCAGGTGGCGGGGGAGCCGCTGCTGTTGGCCGAACTGTGCGCCAATCTGCTGGACAATGCGCTGAAATACACGCCGCGTCAGGGGATAGTGACCGCCCGCCTCACTCAGGATAAGGCGGCGGGGGAAGGCGTGCTGGAGATTGAAGACAGCGGCCCCGGCATCGCCTTGCAGGATAAGGCGCTGGCGCTGCAGCCGTTTCACCGGCTGGACAACGTGGGCGATCAGCCGGGCGCCGGCCTGGGGCTGGCGCTGGTGAAGGACATCACCGCCTATCACGGCACCCGCCCGGAGCTGCTGAGCTCCGCCGCGCTGGGCGGCCTGTTGGTGCGGGTGCGATTTAGGCTGCTGCCTTAAGCCTGTTCTTTGCAGGACTCGACGTTGGCCGCCGGGGCTTTGGCTTTACGCGTCAGCGGCGTGCGCAGCCGCTGCGACAGGATAACGCCCAGCAGGGTGATGCCGCCGCCGATCAGGTGGTAACCGTGCAGCTGCTCATGCAGGAACAGCACGGCGATAGCGGCGGTAAACACCGGCGCCAGGTTCATGAAGATCGAGGCGGTGTTGGCGCCCAGGCGCATCACGCCCTGGATCCACAGGAACGGGGCGATGATCGAAGCCGGAATGCCGGCGAACAGCACCAGCGGCAGGTTATGGCCGTTCAAGCCGACATCCTGCGCCATCAGGAAATTAGGCAGCAGCAGCAGCACGCCGAACAGGATCTGCACGTACAGCGATTGCCAGTTCGGCAGCGCGATGGCCCAGCGTTTGGTCAACACGCCATACAGCGCGTAAGAGGCGGTGGCGAGCAGCATCATCAATTCCCCCTTGCCGATACCGTGCTGCAGCAGCACGCCGGGCTGACCGCCGCTGACCAGCCAGATCAGGCCGCAGAAGGAGAGTATGCTGCCGAGCAGCACGCCGACGGTCGGCGCAATGCGCAGCAGTACGATGCTGATCAGGATGGTCAGCAGCGGGATCAGCGATACGATGATGCCCATAAACAGCGCGCTGACGCTGTGTGCGGCGTAATACGCCAGGCTTTGGTACAGCACCATGCCCAGCAAACCGAGGATCATCAATTTCCACCAGTTGGCGCGCACCTGCGCCCAGTTGCGCAGCACACCCGGCAGCACGAACGGCGTCAGGGCAATCAACGCCAGCAGCCAGCGGTAGAGCGAGATGGCCGCCGGATCGATGGCGGTGGCGGAGAGTTTGCTGACGACGGCGTTAATCGACCAAATCAGCACGGCCAACAGCGGGAAAAGCATATTCATGATAATTATTCTCAATAACGTCCAACATGCTGGCTAGTCTACGCGTGTCCGGTTTATCATATATAGCGATATCCAGACAAAAATTGGCGTAAACAAGACAAATCACGGGACGAAACCATGCCAGAAATCCGCCATTTTCCCGAGTCGCTGATCCCGGCACCCAACCCGGTGCAGTTCCGCTGCGAGGAGTTCAATGCGCGCACCGAATTCCAGCCGCACAGCCACACCTGGGGCCAGTTGATGTGGGTTAAAGCCGGGGTGATGGTGCTGCGCATCGGCGGGCAGCGCTTTCTGGCGCCGCCGGAGTTCGTGCTGTGGGCGCCGGCGGGCATCGAACACTCCTGTTACAACCAACGGCTGGCGCAGTGCCGCATGGTGGACATCACGCCGGCACTGTGCGCCGGCATGCCCGCCGATCCCTGCCTGGTGAGCGTGACGCCAATCTTCCGTGCCATCGCCGAGGATTTCTATGCGCGCAAACAGTACATTCCGCAGGCGGAGGAGGATTTGCGCCTGTGTCAGGTGCTGATCGACCAGCTGCGTCTGTCGCCGCGCCAGCAAACCTATCTGCCGTCGTCGGACGACAAGTTTTTGGCGCCGGTGCTGGAAGCGTTGGAACATTGCCCGGCGGACAACACCTCGCTGGCGGCGTGGGCGGCTCGGGTCTACACCACCGAGCGTACGCTGTCGCGCCGCTGCCAGCAGGATCTGGGCATGTCGTTCAGCGAATGGCGCCAGCGTCTGCGTTTCCTGCACGCCGTGTCGCTGCTCGAGCAGGGCAAGACGGTGCAGGACGTGGCGCTGGACGTCGGCTACAGCTCCGCGTCGGCCTTTATCGTCATGTTCCAGCAGATCGCCGGCACCACCCCTGAGCGCTTTCGCCGTGCATGATTCAGTGGCACACTATTTCGCAGACAAATAGCCGTAAACCGTCGGAGAACGCAGTGAAAATTCTGGTTGATGAAAATATGCCGTACGCGGCCGAGCTGTTCAGCCGCCTGGGCGACGTGCAGGCGGTGCCGGGCCGCCCGATCCCGCGCGAGGCGCTGGCGGATGCCGATGCGCTGATGGTGCGTTCGGTCACCAAGGTCAATGAAGCCTTGCTGGCCGGCAGCCGCATCGGCTTTGTCGGTACCGCCACCGCCGGCACCGATCACGTCGATGACGCCTGGCTGCAACGGCAGGGCATCGGTTTTTCCGCCGCGCCGGGCTGCAACGCCATTGCGGTGGTCGAGTATGTGTTCTCTGCCTTGATGCTGCTGGCCGAACGCGACGGCTTCCACCTGCGGGATAAAACCGTCGGCATCATCGGCGTGGGCAACGTCGGTTCCCGCCTGGACGCGCGCCTCAAGGCGCTGGGCGTGCGCACGCTGCTGTGCGATCCGCCGCGTGCCGATCGCGGCGACGCCGGGGAGTTTTGGCCGCTGGAGAAGCTGGTGGCCGAGGCCGACGTGCTGACCTTCCATACGCCGCTGAATAAATCCGGCCCATACCATTCGCTGCATCTGGCGGACGCCGAGCTGTTGGCGGCGCTGCCTGACAACCGCATTCTGATCAACGCCTGCCGCGGGCCGGTGGTGGACAACGCCGCGCTGCTGCAGGCGCTGGAAAAAGGCAAAAAGCTGAGCACGGTGTTGGACGTGTGGGAACCGGAGCCGGATCTCTCCTTGCCGCTGCTGGCGCGGGTGGATATCGGCACCGCGCACATCGCCGGGTATACGCTGGAAGGCAAGGCGCGCGGCACCACCCAAGTGTTCGAGGCGTTCAGCCGCCATTTGGGGCAGCCGCAGCAGGTGGCGCTGGCCTCGCTGCTGCCGGTGCCGGAGTTCAGCCAGATCCGACTCAACGGGCCGCTGGATGAAGCGCGGTTAAAACGATTGATGCACTTGGTGTATGATGTGCGCCGCGATGATGCGCCGCTGCGCAAAGTCGCCGGGCAACCGGGCGAATTCGATCGCCTGCGCAAGCACTACCAGGAGCGCCGCGAGTGGTCTTCGCTGGCCGTGCAATGCGATGACAGCGCCAGCGCCGAGCTGCTCGGCAAGCTGGGCTTCAGCGTGGCATAGCGCGTAAGGTTGTCTTAAGCCAACGCCGCTACAGTGAGCGGCAAAGATTATCGGGCGGTGGCTGCACTGCCCGTCTGCTTTTATGAATGAAATACTCTGGAGAAAACCCGATGTCTGACGGCTGGAATATCGCGCTGCTCGGCGCCACTGGCGCGGTAGGTGAAGCGTTGCTGGAATTGTTGCAGGATCGCCAGTTCCCGGTGGGTGAGCTCTATCCTCTGGCAAGCGAACGCAGCGCGGGCGCCAATGTGCGCTTCAACGGCAAGTCTCTTTTGGTGCAAAACGCCGAAGAGTTCGACTGGTCGCAGGCGCAGTTGGCCTTCTTCGTCGCCGGCAGCGACGCTTCCGCGCGCTATGCCGAAGAAGCCGGCAACATGGGCTGCCTGGTGATCGACACCAGCGGCCTGTTCGCCATGGAGCCGGATGTGCCGCTGGTGGTGCCGGGCGTCAACCCGCAGGTGCTGGCGGATTACCGCAACCGCAACATTGTGGCGGTGGCCGACAGCATGGTCAGCCAGCTGCTGACGGCGATCAAGCCGCTGACCGAACAGGCGGGGCTGTCGCGTTTGCACGTCACCACGCTGATGTCGGTATCGTCGCGCGGCAAGGCGGCGGTGGACGACTTGGCCGGCCAGAGCGCGCGCCTGCTGAACGGCATCCCGGCGGAGGAAGGCGTTTTCGGCAAGCAGCTGGCGTTCAACCTGTTGCCGCTGATTGCCGACGAGCAGGGCAGCGTGCGCGAAGAACGCCTGATCGTCGATCAGGTGCGCAAGGTGCTGCAGGATGAAGGGCTGCCGATTTCGGTGAGCTGCGTTCAGTCGCCGGTGTTTTACGGCCACGCGCAGGTGGTGCACCTGGAAGCGCTGCGCCCTCTGTCCGCCGAAGAGGCGCGCAGCGAGCTGGAAGAGGTCGAGGACATTCAGCTGAGCGAAGAGGACGATTACCCGACTCAGGTCACCGACGCCTCCGGCAGCGATGCGCTCAGCATCGGTTGTCTGCGTAACGATTACGGCATCCCCGAGCTGCTGCAGTTCTGGACGGTGGCGGACAACGTGCGCTTCGGCGGCGCGTTGATGGCTGTCGAAACCGCCGAGCGTCTGGTGCAGGAGCAGATGTACTGATGTCTGAGGTGGTCTCGCCCGCTCAGCCGACGCTGAAGATCGCGCTGGGCATCGAATATGACGGCAGCCGGTACTACGGCTGGCAGCGGCAGCAAGAAGTGGCCAGCGTGCAGCAACGCCTGGAGCAGGCGTTGAGCAAGGTGGCGGATGCGCCGATTAGCGTGCTGTGCGCCGGGCGCACCGACGCCGGAGTGCACGCCACCGGGCAGGTGGTGCATTTCGAAACCACCGCGCGCCGCAAGGACGCCGCCTGGACGATGGGGGTGAACACCCATCTGCCGCCGGACATCGCGGTGCGCTGGGTGAGCCCCGTCGCCGACGATTTCCATGCGCGCTTCAGCGCCACCGCGCGCCGCTACCGCTATATTATTTTCAACCATCGCTACCGGCCGGCGGTGCTGCAACAGGGGGTGACGCACTTTTATCACCCGCTGGACGCCGATCGCATGCACCGGGCGGCGCAGGCGCTGCTGGGCGAGAACGACTTCACTTCGTTTCGCGCGGTGCAGTGCCAGTCGCGCACCCCGTGGCGCTGCGTAAAACACGTTAAGGTTACGCGCTACGGCGAATATATTGTGGTAGATATCAAGGCGAATGCCTTTGTGCATCACATGGTTCGCAACATCGTCGGCAGCCTGATGGAGATCGGCTGCGGCAATCAGGATGAGAACTGGATGGCCGAATTGTTGGCGTTGAAGGATCGCAATCTGGCGGCGGCGACGGCGCGAGCCGAGGGGCTGTATCTGGTTGCCGTGGATTATCCCGACCACTTTGGTCTACCGCGGCCGCCGATGGGGCCGCTGTTTTTGCCCGACGATTAAACGCCGGCACGCCTGAACGCGTCGCTCCCTTGTGCTTCTGCCGGGTGATTGAAACACCCGGTATCAATGAGAGAATTTATGGACATCATCAAGTTTATTATTGATTTCATTCTGCATATTGATGTGCACCTGGCCGAACTGGTCGCACAATACGGCATGTGGGTCTACGCTATTCTGTTCCTGATCCTGTTTTGCGAAACCGGTCTGGTGGTAACGCCGTTCCTGCCGGGGGATTCTTTGCTGTTTGTCGCCGGCGCGCTGGCGGCGTTGCCGACCAACGATCTGAACGTGCACACCATGGTGGCGTTGATGGTGGTGGCGGCGATCCTCGGCGATGCGGTGAACTACACTATCGGGCGGTTGTTCGGCGAGAAGTTGTTCAGCAACCCGAACTCGAAAATTTTCCGCCGCAGCTACCTGGACAAGACGCACCAGTTCTATGAGAAGCACGGTGGAAAAACGATTATTCTGGCGCGATTTGTGCCGATCGTGCGTACTTTTGCGCCGTTCGTCGCCGGTATGGGGCATATGTCCTATCGCCACTTCGCCGCCTACAACGTGATTGGCGCACTGGTTTGGGTGCTGCTCTTCACTTATGCTGGCTACCTGTTCGGCGATCTGCCGGTGGTGCAGGAGAACCTGAAACTGTTGATCGTCGGGATCATCATCGTTTCGACTCTGCCGGGCGTGATTGAAATTTGGCGCCACAAGCGCGCGGCCGCCCGCCAGCAAAAACAGTAAAAACATCGCTTAACCTGTCGGTTCGACCAGTTTTTTGTCCACAGCGTCGGGCCGATATGGTTTAATGAGCGACATTATGGTCTGTTCCTGCGAACAACCCTGAAGCCGATGCCTCAGTCGCCGCGCTTGCCGCGCCGCGAACGGGCATTTTTTCATTGGGGTGTTTTCAGGGGGATTGTTAAAGCATGAACAGCGGACTGGCGTGTGCCAGGTTCAAACAGAAAGGTCATCGATGAGCTGGATTGAACGAATTCTTAACAAGAGCAATATCACACAAACCCGTAAGGCGAGCATTCCTGAAGGGGTCTGGACCAAATGCGACAGCTGCGGCCAGGTCCTCTACCGCGCCGAGCTGGAGCGTAATCTGGAAGTGTGTCCGAAGTGCGACCACCACATGCGCATGGGCGCGCGCGCGCGTCTGCATACCCTGCTGGACGAAGGCAGCGAAGTGGAGCTGGGCAGCGATCTGGAGCCGAAGGACGTTCTGAAATTCAAGGATTCCAAGCGCTATAAAGATCGTCTGGTCGCCGCACAGAAAGCGACCGGCGAGAAAGACGCGCTGGTGGTGATGAAGGGCACGCTGTACGGCATGCCGATCGTCGCGGCCTCCTTCGAATTCGCCTTCATCGGCGGCTCGATGTCTTCCGTGGTCGGCGCGCGTTTCGTGCGTGCGGTTGAGCAGGCGCTGGAGGACAACTGTCCGCTGGTGTGCTTCTCCGCCAGCGGCGGCGCGCGCATGCAGGAAGCGCTGATGTCGCTGATGCAGATGGCGAAAACCAGCGCGGCGTTGGCCAAGATGCAGGAGCGCGGCTTGCCGTACATCTCCGTGCTGACCGACCCGACTATGGGCGGCGTTTCCGCCAGCCTGGCGATGCTGGGCGACATCAACATCGCCGAGCCGAAAGCGCTGATCGGCTTTGCCGGCCCGCGCGTCATCGAGCAGACCGTGCGCGAGAAACTGCCACCGGGCTTCCAGCGCAGCGAGTTCCTGATCGAAAAAGGCGCGATCGACATGATCGTTCGCCGTCCGGAAATGCGCCAAACGTTGGCGAGCATTCTGTCCAAGCTGACCAACCAGCCGCAGCCGCATTTCGATGAGGCCGCGCCGGTCATTGAGCCGGAGCCGCAGGCCGACGCCTGAGGCAAAGACAGATCCCGCCCGGGTTCAGCCGCCACTTTGTGGCTAAGTGACGGCTGATGCCCGTTCCCTGCCGGCCGTGGCCTATCTCGCTGCAGTTTGCAGGCTGGCGGCAGTCACGAAGCGCATCGCCTTTACCGCGGTGAGGGTGGTGCCCTGATGGATTAATGAACCCAAGTTCAGTGATGGGACTCATGCAAAACCACCAAATTCCCCAAGCCACGTCGCCATTGAGCTCGTGGCTTTATTATCTGGAACGTCTGCACAGCCAGGCGATCGAACTCGGCCTTGAGCGCGTACAGCGCGTCGCGGCGCATCTGGATTTACTGACCCCCGCCCCCACGGTGTTCACCGTTGCCGGCACCAACGGCAAAGGCACCACCTGTCGCACCCTCGAAGCCATTCTGCTGGCCGCCGGCCTGCGCGTCGGCGTCTACAGTTCGCCGCATCTGGTGCGCTATACCGAACGCGTGCGCATTCAGGGGGAAGAGCTGAGCGAAGCGGAGCACAGCCGCTCGTTCGCCGCCATTGAGGCCGGCCGCGGCGAAACGTCGCTGACCTATTTCGAATTCGGCACCCTGTCGGCGCTGCAGCTGTTCAAACAGGCGCGGCTCGACGTGGTGATCCTGGAAGTGGGCCTGGGCGGGCGTCTCGACGCCACCAACATCGTCGATCCGAGCGTGGCGGTGATTACCAGCATCGCGCTCGATCACACCGACTGGCTGGGCAACGATCGCGAAAGCATCGGCCGCGAGAAGGCCGGCATTTTCCGCAGCGGCAAGCCGGCGGTGGTGGGCGAACCCGACATGCCGGAGAGCATTCGTCAGGTTGCCGAAACGCTGGGCGCGCCGCTGTATCGCCGCGGCGAAGCCTGGAGCTTCAGCGAGCAGGGCGATCGCTGGCAGTGGCAGGGCGGCGACACGCTGCTGACCGATCTGCCGACGCCGAACGTGCCGCTGGCCAACGCCGCTACCGCACTGGCGGCGCTGAACTGCTCCCCGCTGGAAATCGACGAACGCGCGATCTTCACCGGGCTGCAGCAGGCGACGCTGCCGGGGCGTTTCCAGATCGTGCGGCGGGAGCCGACGCTGATCCTCGACGTGGCGCACAACCCGCACGCCGCCGGCTATCTGGCCGGGCGTCTGGCCAAACTGCCGCGCGAAGGCGGCAAGGTGCGCGCGGTGGTGGGCATGCTGTCGGACAAGGATATCGCCGGCACGCTGGCCTGCCTGAGCGAGCAGGTGGATGAATGGTACTGCGCGCCGCTCGACGGGCCGCGCGGCGCCAGCGTCGAACAGCTGGCGCAACATCTGAAGGAACCGCGCCGCTTTAATGATGTCGAAACTGCCTGGCGGCAGGCTATGCAGGATGCTGATAAACAGGATATTGTGATCGTCTGTGGATCGTTCCACACCGTGGCGCAGGTGATGGCGGCGTTAGACGAGATGCGGGGAGTGTGAGTGGCGAGTAAATTTCAGAACCGACTGGTCGGAACCGTGATTCTGGTGGCGCTGGGGGTGATCATCCTGCCAGGGCTGCTGGACGGCAAAAAGAAGCATTACGAGGATGAATTTGCGGCCATTCCGTTGGTGCCGAAACCGGGCGATGTCGAAGAGAACGACGTGCTGCCGCCGGTGACGCAACCGCTGCCGGCGCAGCCGCCGGAAGGGGCGGGCGCGCTGGTCGAGCAGCAGGCGGCCAATGAAGCGGCGGCGCAACAGGCGGTGCGGCAGAGCGCTCAGCAGCCGACGCAGGTGGCGCCGCCACCGGTCGAGACGCGTCCTCAGCCGGTGCCGCAGCCCAAGCCGAAACCGGTGGAAACCAAACCGGTGGAAGTGAAACCGAAACCGGCACCGCAACCGAAGCCGGTGGAAGTGAAGCCGGTGCCGAAGCCGGAGCCGACGCCGAAACCTGAGCCGGCGCCGCAGCCGAAACCGGCGGAAGAAAAAGCGCCGGCCGGGCAAGCCTACGTCGTGCAGCTCGGGGCGCTGAAGAACGCCGCCAAGGCGAACGAGATTGTCGCCTCGCTGCGCCTCTCGGGCTATCGCGCCTTCACCGTGCCATCAACGCCGGTGCAGGGGCAGATCACCCGCATCTACGTCGGCCCGGACGCCTCCAGGCAGAAGCTGCAGGCGGCGCTGCCGTCGCTGAACTCGATCAGCGGGCTGAGCGGGCAGGTGAAGCCGTACGGCCGTTAAACCCCGCAGGGGCGCAGCACGATGCGCCCCTGAATGAAGGAGTGGTGGAGAGAAAGCGAGAAAAACCGCGCCTTTTACCGGCGAAATCACCTATGTAGGCGCGGCGATTGAGAATTTTTTGATCGCCGCTTTTTATTTGTAACGTGGTAGGAAATCCCCTACGCAAACGTTTTCTTTTTCTGTTAGAATTCGCCGCGAATTGGATGCAGGGGCGATTCATCATTGGAATAGTTCATGGTCTGGATTGATTACGTCATTATAGCGGTAATTGGATTTTCGGCTCTGGTGAGCCTGATCCGAGGGTTTGTTCGCGAAGCATTGTCACTTGTGACATGGGGATGTGCGTTTTTTGTTGCCAGCCATTTCTACTCTTACCTTGCGGTCTATTTCACTCGTTTTGAAGATGAACTGGTGCGAAACGGCATCGCGATCGCGATTTTGTTCATCGCGACCTTGATCGTAGGGGCTATTGTTAACTATGTGATTAGCTCACTGGTAGAGAAAACCGGGTTGTCGGGCACCGATCGGGTGCTGGGCATCTGCTTCGGCGCGCTGCGCGGAGTATTGATCGTCGCGGCGATCCTGTTCTTCCTGGATACCTTTACCGGCTTTTCACAGAGTGCCGACTGGAAACAGTCGCAGCTCATTCCCCAGTTCAGTTACGTCATCAGGTGGTTCTTTGACTACCTGCAGAGCACGTCGAGTTTCTTGCCGACCCAATTGCCGGGGCGGTAGCGCTGATGAGGAAAAGACAACATGTGCGGTATTGTCGGTATCGCCGGTTTCATGCCGGTAAACCAGTCGATTTATGATGCGCTGACGGTGCTTCAGCACCGTGGCCAGGATGCCGCAGGCATCGTCACCATTGACGCCCACAACGGGTTCCGTTTGCGTAAAGCCAACGGCCTGGTGAAGGATGTGTTTGAGGCGCGCCATATGCAACGCTTGCAGGGCAACATGGGCATTGGCCATGTGCGTTACCCGACGGCCGGCAGCTCGAGCGCCTCTGAGGCCCAGCCTTTCTACGTCAACTCGCCGTTCGGCATTACGCTGGCCCACAATGGCAACCTGACCAATGCCCATGAGCTGCGCCAAAAGCTGTTCGAAAGCGGCCGCCGCCATGTCAACACCACCTCCGACTCGGAAATCCTGCTGAACGTGCTGGCCAGCGAGCTGGACCGTTTCCCGCACTACCCGCTGGAGGCCGACAACATCTTTACCGCGGTCGCCGCCATGCATCAGCAACTGCGCGGCGCTTACGCCTGCGTGGCGATGATCATCGGCCACGGTCTGCTGGCGTTCCGCGATCCGAACGGCATTCGCCCGCTGGTGATCGGCAAGCGCACGCTGGAGGATGGCCGCAGCGAGTACATGGTGGCTTCCGAAAGCGTGGCGCTGGATACCCTGGGCTTTGAGTTCCTGCGCGACGTGGCGCCGGGCGAAGCGGTGTATATCACCACCAAGGGCCAGCTGTTCACCCGCCAGTGCGCAGAGAACCCGAAAACCAACCCGTGCCTGTTCGAATACGTTTATTTCGCGCGCCCGGACTCCTTTATGGACAAGATCTCGGTCTACAGCGCCCGCGTGCGCATGGGCCAGAAGCTGGGCGAGAAGATTGCCCGCGAGTGGGAAGATCTGGATATCGACGTGGTGATCCCGATTCCGGAAACCTCCTGCGACATCGCGCTGGAGATCGCGCGCATTCTCGAGAAGCCCTACCGCCAGGGCTTTGTGAAGAACCGCTACGTCGGCCGCACCTTCATCATGCCGGGCCAGCAGGCGCGTCGTCAGTCGGTGCGCCGCAAGCTGAACGCCAATCGCGCCGAGTTCCGCGACAAGAACGTGCTGCTGGTGGATGACTCCATCGTGCGCGGCACCACGTCGGAACAGATCGTCGAGATGGCGCGCGAAGCGGGCGCCAAGCGGGTGTACCTGGCTTCCGCCGCGCCGGAAGTGCGGTTCCCGAACGTTTACGGCATCGACATGCCGAGCGCCAACGAACTGATCGCCCACGGGCGCGAAGTGGATGAAATCCGCCAGATTATCGGCGCCGATGGGCTGATCTTCCAGGATCTGGACGATCTGATCGAAGCGGTGCGCGAAGAGAACCCGGACATCACCCAGTTCGAATGCTCGGTGTTCAACGGCATCTACGTGACCAAAGACGTCGATCAAAGCTATCTGGAATACCTGGAGTCGCTGCGCAGCGACGACGCCAAGGCGCTGCGGGTGCAAACCGAAGCGGAAAACCTGGAACTGCATAACGAAGGCTAACCGCCTGCGTTGATCCATCAGGGTGCATCGCCGCGTCTGCGGCGGTGCGCCTTGCTCCTCTGACTTGCTTATCCCTCGCCATTGCGGCAAAGTCTGCCTGATCTTACTTTTTACGGCAGAGGCCATTTTCCATGAAACGACTCATCATCGGCATTTCCGGCGCCAGCGGCGCCATCTACGGCGTGCGCCTGTTACAGGTTTTGCGCGACGTCGCAGAGGTGGAAACCCATCTGGTGATGAGCAACGCGGCAAGACAGACGCTGGCGCTGGAAACGCCGTACAGCCTGCGGGAAGTGCAGGCGCTGGCCGACGTGGTGCACGATGCGCGCGACATTGCCGCCGGCATCTCCTCCGGCTCCTTCAAAACCCTGGGCATGGCGATCCTGCCATGCTCAGTCAAAACGCTGTCCGGCATCGTCAACAGTTACAGCGACGGGCTGCTGACTCGCGCCGCCGACGTGGTGCTCAAAGAGCGCCGCCGTTTGGTGCTGTGCGTGCGGGAAACGCCGCTGCATTTGGGTCACCTGCGGTTGATGACCCAGGCGGCGGAGATGGGGGCGGTGATCATGCCGCCGGTGCCGGCGTTTTACCACCAGCCGAAAAGCGTGGAAGACATCATCGATCAGACCGTCAATCGGGTGATCGATCAGTTTGATATCGAACTGCCGGCCGATCTGTTCACCCGTTGGCAGGGCGTTAGTTAACATTTTAATCCCCAAATTGGTACATTTGTGCAACACCGCACTGAATTAGGGCGGCGCATGCACCATAATGATCCTACTTCATCACGTTCACTGTTTCATGGCGCCGCCTTGTCGCGGCTGCCAGTGGCGCGGCCCCGAGCGGCCGATTTAATTTTGCGGTTATCGTCCCAGGAAACAGTATTGTGAAGGCCGGAGCCGTTCCTTCCGCCCGTAGCACCTAATGTGGCACGATTACTGCAAATTGATTTGGTGGGGAAAAGTAATGCCCGTAGTGGCATCAAAAAAATCAATTTGAGGGTAATTTATGAAAAAGCTGGTTAAGGTTCTTCCTTTAGTCTTGGCTTTGGCGGCCGCAAACAGCGCATTCGCCGCTATCCCATCGACATTGAAGATCGGCACCGATCCGACTTATGCGCCGTTTGAATCCAAAAACGCCAAAGGCGAGCTGGTCGGCTTCGATATCGATTTGGCCAAAGAGCTGTGCAAACGCATAAATACCCAATGCACCTTCGTGGAGAGCGACTTTGACGCGCTGATCCCATCCCTCAAGGCGAAGAAAATCGACGCCATCATCTCTTCGCTGTCCATCACTGAAAAACGCCAGCAGGAAATCGCCTTTACCGACAAGCTGTATGCCGCCAACGCGCGTCTGATCGCGCCGAAGGGCTCCAAGCTGTTGCCTACCGTGGACGCCCTGAAAGGCAAGAGCGTGGGCGTGCTGCAGGGCACCACCCAGGAAGCCTACGCCAACGCCATGTGGCAGCCGAAGGGCGTCACGGTGGTGCCTTACCAGAACCAGGATCTGGTCTACGCCGATCTGGCGTCCGGGCGCATCGACGCCGCTTTCCAGGATGAAGTGGCGGGCAGCGACGGCTTCCTGAAACAGCCGCCGGGCAAAGACTACGCGTTCGCCGGCGAATCGGTGAAGGATGACAAATTCTTCGGCGTCGGCACCGGCATGGGGCTGCGCAAAGCCGATACCGAGCTGAAAGCCGCGCTGGATAAAGCCTTCGCCGAAATGCGCAAAGACGGCACCTACGATAAATACGCGAAAAAGTACTTCGACTTTGACGTCTACGGCGGGTAATCCGCTAACCGTTCCATGCTGTGACTGCGGGGCCGGTGCGCCGGCCCCGATGGTTCGGATCCTAGACCACAGGGTGAAGTAGATGCTGCAAGGCTATTCCCAACTGATTTTCGAGGGGGCTCTGGTGACGCTGGAGTTGGCCCTCAGTTCCGTATTGTTGGCGGTGGTGATCGGGTTGATCGGCGCCGGCGGCAAACTCTCCCACAACCCCCTTATTTCCGGCCTGTTCGGCGCTTACACCACGCTGATCCGCGGCGTGCCCGATCTGGTGCTGATGCTGCTGATCTTTTACGGTCTGCAAATCGCGCTGAACAATATCACTACGCTGCTGGGCTTCTCGCAGATCGATATCGATCCGCTCGGCGCCGGCATCATTACCCTCGGCTTTATCTACGGCGCTTATTTTACCGAGACCTTCCGCGGCGCCTATCTGGCGGTGCCGAAAGGGCAGATCGAAGCGGCGACGGCCTACGGCTTCAGCGGCGCGCAGATCTTCCGGCGCATTCTGTTCCCGGCGATGATGCGTTTCGCCTTGCCGGGCATCGGCAACAACTGGCAGGTGATCCTGAAGGCGACGGCGCTGGTGTCGATCCTCGGCCTGAACGACGTGGTGAAAGCCACTCAGCTGGCGGGGAAAGGCACCTATCAGCCGTTCTTCTTCGCCATCGTGGCCGGCGTGGTGTACCTGATCTTCACGACCGTTTCCAACGGCGTGCTGCTGTGGCTTGAACGGCGTTACTCACTGGGCGTCAAGAGGGCCGAGCTATGATCGAGATTTTGCAACAGTATTGGCAGTCGCTGCTGTGGAGCGACGGCTACCGTTTCACCGGCGTGGCGGTAACGCTGTGGCTGCTGATCGCTTCGGTGGTGATGGGCGGGCTGCTGGCGATCCCGATGGCGGTGGCGCGCGTCTCTTCCATCCGCTGGGTGCGTTTCCCGGTGTGGCTCTATACCTACGTGTTTCGCGGCACGCCGCTGTACGTGCAGCTGCTGGTGTTCTACTCCGGCATGTACAGCCTTGAGATCGTGCGCGGTAGCGAGTTTCTCAATGCGTTTTTCCGCAGCGGGCTCAACTGCACCATCCTGGCGCTGACGCTCAACACCTGCGCCTATACCACCGAGATCTTCGCCGGGGCGATCCGCTCGGTGCCGCACGGTGAAATCGAGGCCGCCAACGCCTACGGTTTCTCGCGCTTCAAGATGTATCGCTGCATCATTTTGCCTTCGGCGCTGCGCACCGCGCTGCCGGCCTACAGCAACGAAGTGATCCTGATGCTGCACTCCACCGCGCTGGCGTTTACCGCCACCGTGCCGGATCTGCTGAAGATTGCGCGCGACATCAACGCCGCGACCTATCAGCCGTTTTACGCTTTCGGCATCGCGGCGGTGCTGTACCTGATCATCTCCTACGTGTTAATCAGCCTGTTCCGCAAGGCTGAAAAACGCTGGATGGCACACGTTAGTCACTGATAAATGACGGGAAGAAAAACCATGTCTGAGAATAAATTAGCCGTCACGGAACTGCACAAACGCTATGGCGACCACGAAGTGCTGAAGGGCGTCTCGCTGGCGGCCAACGCCGGGGATGTGATCAGCATCATCGGCTCCTCCGGCTCCGGCAAAAGCACCTTTCTGCGCTGCATCAACTTCCTCGAGAAGCCGAGCGAGGGCTCGATCAGCCTGAACAACGAAGACATCCGCATGGTGCGCGACAAAGACGGCCAGCTGAAGGTGTTCGACAAGAAGCAGCTGCAGCTGCTGCGCACCCGCCTGACCATGGTGTTCCAGCATTTCAACCTGTGGAGCCACATGACGGTGCTGGAGAACGTGATGGAGGCGCCGGTGCAGGTGCTGGGGCTGAGCAAGGCCGACGCGCACGAGCGCGCGGTGCGTTATCTGGATAAGGTGGGCATCGATGAGCGGGCGCGCGGCAAATACCCGGTGCACCTGTCGGGCGGCCAGCAGCAGCGCGTTTCTATCGCCCGCGCGTTGGCGATGGAGCCGGAAGTGCTGCTGTTTGACGAACCGACGTCGGCGTTGGATCCCGAGCTGGTGGGCGAGGTGCTGCGCATCATGCAGAAGCTGGCGGAGGAGGGGAAAACCATGGTGGTGGTGACGCACGAAATGGAGTTTGCGCGCCACGTTTCCAACCACGTGATCTTCCTGCACAAAGGGTTGATTGAAGAACAGGGGCCGCCGGCCGAGCTGTTCGGCAACCCCAAAAGCCCGCGCCTGCAGCAGTTCCTGTCCGGCGCGTTGAAGTAACTTCAGATCAGCGGGCTTCGGCCCGCTGATTAATCACGTCATCCAGCGCCTGCTCCAGCTCCAGATAGCGGAAGTGGAAGCCGGCCTCCTCCAGCCGCTTCGGCAACGCCCGCTGGCCGCCGAGCACCAGCACCGCCGCTTCCCCCATCAACAAACGCATGACGAACGCCGGCACCCGCAGAAACGCCGGGCGATCGAGCACGTTGGCCAATTGGGCGGCGAACTGCTCGTTATGCACCGGGTAGGGGGCGACCATGTTGAACGGGCCGGTGAGCGTGGCGTGATCCAACAGATAAATAATGCCGTTGACCATGTCGTCGAGATGGATCCACGGCAGGTATTGGCGGCCGTCGCCGATCGGGCCGCCCAGCCCGAAGCGGAACGGCGGCAGCATTTTGGCCAGCGCGCCGCCCTGCGGCGCTAGCACCACGCCGGTGCGCAGCAGGCAGACGCGGGTAGCGTCGCTCTGCGCCTGCAGCGCCAGCGCTTCCCAGCGTTGGCACAGCTGGTGGGTGAATTCGTCGTGCGGCGGCTCCTCTTCGGTGACCACCGCCTGCCCCTGATCGCCGTAGTAGCCGACGGCGGAACCGGAAATCAGCACGCCGGGCGGCGTGCTGCCGGCCTTGATCAACTGCGCCAAGCGTTCGGTCAGATCCCAGCGGCTATGACACAGCCGCTGCTTCTGCTGTGCGCTCCAGCGCTTGTCGGCGATAGGTTCGCCCGCCAGATTGATCACCGCATCGAAGTCATCCAGCGACTGCCGGTCGTCCAGCGTGCGCCAATAGCTCGGCTGGTCGCCGAGCCGGGCCCGGGCCCGCCGTTCGTCTCGCGTCAGTACCGTAATATGGTGAGAAAGCGCCAGCAGCCTGGCCGTCAGGCTGCTGCCGATCAATCCCGTTGCGCCGGTGATCAGGATCCGCATGGTCGACCTCCCTGAGTTAGTCCCTGCGATAGCTCATGGTCATGGAGACAGAATCGGCGTAGCGCAGAGCCAGAAGTTTATCTATCTCCACTTCAGCATAGGTCACCCAGGCGTGTTCTTTTACGATATCGAGCACATCCTGCGTTAATTTTTCCAGCAACGCGAAACGGTTATCTTCCACATGGCGGATGATCGCTTTGGTGATGGTGCGGTAGTTGAGCGCATCGGCGATGTCTTCGCTGTTGCGCGCCTTGTCCGCCGGGTAGTGGATCACCACGTTGATCAGGATGTCCTGTCGGTTGTTGATTTCCTCTTCCTTGATACCGATGAACGTGCGCAGCCGCAGATTTTTAATGCGAATAACGGCGTCGGGTTGACTGAAAGACATCAGAGATTCTCCATAGGTCTGATTATTGGCGTTCAGAATACACGGAAAGTAGGGAAATGATAACGCAGGGACGATGTGACTCCCCGGTCGACGGGGAGTCGGGGAGCGGGATTAGCCCTGTTCGGCCAGCTTATAGGCGCGCTCGGTCGCCGGGCGGTTGCTGATGCGTTCGAACCAGTTGCGCACCGCCGGGTAATCCGCCAGATCGATGCGCTGGCGCGGATGCGACACCACCCACGGGTAGGTGGCGATATCGGCGATGCTGTAGTTGTCGCCGCCCAGGTACGGATGTTTTTGCAGTTCGGCTTCCAACACGCCATACAGCCGTTTGGTTTCCAGCTGGTAGCGCTCAATGGCGTAAGGCACCGGCTGCGGCGCGTAGTGGTTGAAGTGATGATTCTGCCCGAGCATCGGCCCGAACCCGGCCACCTGCCAGAACAGCCACTGCAGGGTGGCGGCGCGTTCGCGCAGGCCCTTGCTCAGCAGTTTGCCGGTCTTCTCCGCCAGATACAGCAGGATTTCACCGGACTCGAACAGGCTGATCGGCTCGCCGCCGTCCACCGGTTGCTGATCGACGATCGCCGGGATTTTGTTGTTGGGAGAAATGCTCAGAAAGTCCGGTTTGAACTGCTCGCCGGCGCTGATGTTTACGCGATGGATACGGTAGGGTAAGCCGACCTCTTCCAAAAACAAGGTGATCTTGTGACCATTGGGAGTAGGCGCGTAATACAGGTCAATCATGTTGCCTCCTGCGGTAAGGTGATCTGTAATTCATTACACGTTGCTGCGGTCTTCGCCGCGCACAAAGGTATATCAGAGATCCAACAATAGCAGCTAAGGATAGCAGGCTATGTGGGATTCGTCCGATGCTATCTGCGCGGCTGGATCACAATTCTCCATCGGGGCGGGCGGCGGTTTGCCGCACGGCGCCGGCGCGGTAAAATGGCGCTTATTTCCCTCTATAGGACAAGGTTATGAAGCTGATGTTCGCCTCGGATATCCACGGCTCGCTGCCGGCCACCGAACGCGTGCTGGAATTGTTCGCACAAAACGGCGCCGACTGGCTGATTCTTCTGGGTGATTTGCTGAATCACGGCCCGCGCAACGCGCTGCCCGCCGGCTATCAGCCTGCTCAGGTTGCCGAACGATTGAATCGCTATAGCGACAAGATCATCGCCGTTCGCGGCAATTGCGACAGCGAGGTCGATCAGATGCTGCTGACGTTTCCCATCGAGGCGCCCTGGCAACAGGTTTTACTGCAAAAAAGACGATTGTTTTTGACCCACGGTCACCTTTATCATCCCTCGGCACTGCCGCCGTTATCCCGCGGTGACGTCCTGGCCTACGGCCATACGCATCTGCCGCAGGCGGAGCGGCAGGGTGAGATCTATTGCTTCAATCCGGGCTCGGTCAGCATCCCCAAAGGGGGCTTTCCGGCCAGCTACGGCATGTTGGATCGGGGCACTTTGCGCGTGCTGACGCTCGACGACGGCAAGGTCGTCGCGGAAGTGGCGTTAACACGCTAAACGCACTAATTTATACACACACAATAAAAATCTTTGAAAAGCACTCATTGATTAACCAGCGCGCGGGATGCATCGCGCCAAAATAGAAGGTTTTAGAGGATGGCGGAACAGGGTCAGGCTGCAGATACCGAATGGGTTGATATCGTCGACGAGCAAAACGAGGTGATTGCGCAATCCAGTCGTCAACAGATGCGGGCGGAGCGGCTGCGTCATCGTGCTACCTATATTGTGGTGCATGATGGAATGGGAAAAATTCTGGTGCAGCGTCGTACCGAGATCAAAGACTTCTACCCGGGCTGGCTGGACGCGACGGCGGGCGGCGTGGTGCAAAGCGGTGAAAACGTGCTGGACTCGGCGCGCCGCGAGGCGGAAGAAGAGCTGGGCATCGCCGGCGTGCCTTTCGCCGAACACGGTCTTTTCTACTTCGAAGAAGAGCAGTGCCGGGTGTGGGGCGCGCTGTTCAGCTGCGTATCGCACGGCCCGTTCGCGCTGCAGGAAGAAGAAGTGGCCGAGGTGTGCTGGCTGACGCCGGAAGAGATCACCGCGCGCTGCGACGAGTTTACTCCGGATTCGCTGAAGGCGCTGTCGCTGTGGCTGACGCGCAACAACGAACAGGATTACGGCAAGCCGCTCGACAACCACTGAGACGCCAACGCGTAAGAAAGCCGGTCATCGACCGGCTTTTTTTATGGTGCGGATTCAGCAGCTGTCGCGGCGGCACAGCGTGGCGGGCAGGGAGCCTGCCGGCTGCCAGGGCTGCTCGTTCAGCCGCGCCAGCAGCGCCTGGCCGGCCTGAATGCCGATGTCGCGATGCGGAATGGTCATGGTGGTCAGCGGCGGCTGGCACACCCGGCTGAACTCGCTGTTGCCGAACCCCACCACCGCCAGATTGTCCGGCACCTTGATGCGCCGCCGCTGGCATTCATACAGCGCGCCGCCGGCCAGTTCGTCCGAGGCGCACACCAGCGCGTCCAGCTCCGGCCAGGCCAGCAAGAATTCCGGCAGCTGCTGCGCGCCGGTGCTGAAGCTGGCGGGCTGCGCGGCGTTGATCACCCGATGCGGCGACATATGGTTGCGCAGCAGCGCCTTGTGCCAGCCCTGCAGGTGCTGCTGGAAGATCCACTGTTCCTGGTTGGCGCACAGCAGCCCGATGTTCTGATAGCCGCTGGCGATCACCGTTTGCGTCAGCTGATACATCGCCGCCACGTAGTCGATGCCGATGCTCATGTCGATCGGATCGGCGCGTACGGCGCCGATCTCCACCACCGGAATGTTGGCGGCGATCAGCGCGTTGCGGGCGTTTTGCGAATGCTCGACGCTGAGCAGCACCGCCGCCGCCAGGTTGTAGGAAAGCAGGGTCTCCAGCAGCTTCTCTTCGCGCTCCAGATGGTGCTGCGATTCCGCCAGCATGATGTGATAACCGGCCGGCTGCAGCACTTTCTGCAGGCCGGCGAACATCTCGGCGCAGCCGGATTCGGACAGGCTGGGCACCACCATGGCGATGGTGTAGGACGAGGCCGACGCCAGCGAGCTGGCGGCCAGGTTGGGCAGATACCCCAGTTCGCTTACCGCGGCTTCAATCTTCTCGCGCAGTTTGTCTGAAACCTGCTCCGGCGTGCGCAGCGCGCGCGACACCGTCATGGTGCCGACGCCCGCCAGCTGCGCTACGTCAGCCAACGTCACCCTGCCCGTGCTGCGTCGTTTTTTACCGATCGACATGCCTAATCCCGACTGAAATGCGCGCGCGGCGCATAAAAATGGTGAGGGCGGGAAGCCGACGGCGCGGCTTCGACGATCCCCGTATGCGGCACATTCTACCCCGTTACCCGAAAGAGCGAGAAAAAATTGTGGTTAACGCCATGCCGCGGCGCGGCGTTTTGATAGCGCTATCACAGATCTGCATGATAGCGCTTTGGTAGCGCTATCTTTGTGATATCCATCACTGTGTGGCCGGGAGGGGTTGATTAAAGTTTTACCGTCGTCGGTGAATTAATCACCGGCCGAAACCATCAACCTTTAGGAGGGTAACGTGCTGAAAGAGTGGCTGACCGCCGATCATATACAGCTGTGCGAACGGGTGGAGGACTGGCGCCAGGCGGTCACGCTGAGCGCGCAGCCGCTGCTGCAAGACGGCGTGATCACGCCGAATTACCTGACGGCGATCTTTGATCAGCAGGAGAAGCTCGGCCCTTACTTCGTCCTGGCACCGGGCATTGCCATGCCGCACGCCCGGCCCGAAGAGGGTGCCAACGCGTTGGGATTATCGCTGTTGAAGATCCATCAGGGGGTGAATTTTCATTCCGCAGATAACGATCCGGTTCAGGTGGTGGTGATGCTTTCGGCGCCCGACGGCGACAGCCACATCGAATTGATTTCGCAACTGGCGGAATTATTTTCAGACAATCAGGCCATGGCGGCGTTATTTCACGCCAAAGATAAACGGCAAATCGAGGATATTATCGCCCGCTATTAACGCTTAATCACCAGGAATACCATCAATGCTAACAACGCCGGGAATATGACCGGCGGCGCTACCCTACACGCTAAATTCAACAGGTGGATATTATGAAAATCATGGCGATTTGCGGTTCCGGTCTCGGCAGCAGTTTTATGGTGGAAATGAACATTAAAAAGGTGCTGAAAAAGATGGGCGTGGAGGCCGAGGTCGAACACTCCGATCTGTCGTCCGCCACTCCCGGCGCCGCCGACGTGTTCGTGATGGCGAAAGACATCGCCGACAGCGCCAGCGTACCGGCCGAGCAGCTGGTGGTGATCAGCAACATCATCGACATTAATGAGCTGGAAGCCAAGCTGCGCGCTTACTTCGAAGCCCACTCAATCATCTGAATAAAACGATTGGCGAGGTGGATATGTTTATCCAGGAAACGCTTAAGTTTGTGGTGGATATATTAAAGGTGCCTTCGGTGCTGGTCGGGCTTATTGCGCTGATCGGTTTGCTGGCGCAAAAGAAATCGTTTTCCGACGTGGTGAAAGGCACGGTAAAAACCATTCTCGGCTTTATCGTTTTAGGCGGCGGCGCCACGGTATTGGTCGGGTCGCTCAATCCGCTGGGCGGCATGTTCGAACATGCGTTCAATATTCAGGGCATCATTCCGAATAACGAAGCGATCGTCTCCATCGCGCTGGAGAAATACGGCGCTTCCACCGCGCTGATCATGGCGTTCGGCATGGTGGCGAATATCGTGGTGGCACGCTTCACCCGGCTGAAATACATCTTCCTGACCGGCCACCACACTTTCTACATGGCCTGCATGATCGGCATCATCCTGACGGTGGCGGGCTTCGAGGGCGTGCAGTTGGTGTTTACCGGCGCGCTGACCCTGGGGCTGGTGATGGCGTTCTTCCCGGCGATCGCCCAGCGCTATATGCGCCGCATCACCGGCAACGACGATATCGCCTTCGGCCACTTCGGCACCCTGGGCTACGTGCTGTCCGGCTGGATCGGCTCGAAGGTGGGTAAAAACTCGCGCTCGACCGAAGAGATGAACCTGCCGAAAAACCTCAGCTTCCTGCGCGACAGCTCCATTTCGATCTCGATGACCATGATCGTCATCTACCTGATCCTGGCGATCTGCGCCGGGCGGGCCTATGTGGAAAGCGAGCTCAGCGGCGGCCAGAACTACCTGGTGTATTCGATCATTCAGGCCATCACCTTCGCCGCCGGGGTGTTCATCATCCTGCAGGGCGTGCGCCTGATTCTGGCGGAAATCGTGCCGGCGTTCACCGGCTTCTCGGAAAAACTGGTGCCTAACGCGCGGCCGGCGCTGGATTGCCCGGTGGTCTATCCCTATGCCCCCAACGCGGTGCTGATCGGCTTCTTGTTCAGCTTCCTTGGCGGATTGGCCGGGCTGTTCCTGCTGGGGCAGCTGAAGATGGTGCTGATCCTGCCCGGCGTGGTGCCGCACTTCTTCACCGGCGCTACCGCCGGGGTGTTCGGCAACGCCACCGGCGGGCGGCGCGGCGCGATGCTGGGCGCCTTCGCCAACGGGCTGCTGATCACCTTCCTGCCGGTATTACTGCTGCCGGTGCTGGGGGCGTTGGGCTTTGCCAACACCACCTTCTCCGACGCCGACTTCGGCGCGATCGGCATCCTGCTGGGCAATATGGCGCGCTTTATGTCGAAAGAGATGATCATGCTGGCGATCGTCGCCGTGTTCGCGCTGCTGGTGGCGCATAACTTCCTGGGAAAACGCAAAGGCGCGCCGGCCGCTGACCGCGTCGAGAAATAACGAGGGCAGACTGATGAACTACACAACGAGCGAAACGGAAATTGAAGAGCTGCATGCCCTGGCGCGCGCGATCCGCCTGGAAACGCTGAAAGCGCTGACCGGGCTGGGCTTCGGCCACTACGGCGGCTGCATGTCGGTGGTGGAGACGCTGGCGGTGCTGTACGGCAGCGTGATGCGCATCGATCCGGCGGATCCGGACTGGCCGGAGCGCGATGACTTCGTGCTGTCGAAAGGACACGCCGGCCCGGCGCTGTACAGCACACTGGCGATCAAGGGCTACTTCCCGCTGGCGGAGTTGAAGACCCTCAACCAGAACGGCACGCGTCTGCCGAGCCATCCGGACCGGCTGCGCACGCGCGGCGTGGACGCCACCACCGGCTCGCTGGGGCAGGGCGTGTCGATCGCCGCCGGCATGGCGTTGTCCCATCGGCTGGCGGGGCGCCGCAATCGGGTGTTCAGCATCCTCGGCGATGGGGAACTGAATGAAGGGCAGTGCTGGGAGGCGTTCCAGTTTATCGCCCACCACAATCTGAACAACCTGACGCTGTTCATCGATTACAACAAGCAACAGCTGGACGGCGCGCTGGACGAGGTGATCCAACCGTTCGATCTGGCCGCCAAGTTCCGCGCCTTCGGCTTTGAGGTGCAGACCATCAAGGGTGACGACATCGCGGCGCTGTTGGCGGCGGTGGCGCCGGCGCGCGGCGGCGAACAGCGGCCGCTGGCGATCGTGCTCGACAGCATCAAAGGGCAGGGCGTTGCCTATCTGGAAAACCTGTCGAACTCTCACCACCTGCGCCTGACGCCGGACGTGCAGCAGGAAATCGAAAAAGCCATCGCCGAACTGGAGGCCGCCCATGTTTAACGTAGTGACGCAGTTGGAAAACGACGCCGTCGAAATGCGCAAAGTCTACGCCGGCGCGGTGCGTCGGCAGATTGAGGCGGGCGCGCCGATCATCGCGCTGGAGGCGGATCTGATGAGCTCGATGGCGATGGACGGCGTACACAAGGATCACCCGCAGCACGTGATCAACTGCGGCATCATGGAGGCCAACGTGATCGGCGTCGCCGCCGGGCTGTCGCTCACCGGCCGGGTGCCGTTCGTGCATACCTTTACCGCCTTCGCCAGCCGCCGCTGTTTCGATCAGCTGTTCATGTCGCTGGATTATCAGCGCAACAACGTCAAGGTGATCGCCTCCGACGCCGGGGTGAGCGCCTGCCACAACGGCGGCACCCACATGTCGTTCGAGGACATGGGCATCGTGCGCGGGCTGGCGCATTCGGTGGTGCTGGAAGTGACCGACGCCACCATGTTCGCCGACATTCTGCGCCAGCTGATGGATCTGCGCGGCTTCTACTGGGTGCGCACCATTCGCAAGCAGGCGACGCGCATCTATCAGGAGGGCTCGCGCTTTACCATCGGCAAGGGCAACCTGCTGCGCGACGGCGACGACATTACGCTGATCGCCAACGGCATCATGGTGTCGGAGGCGCTGAAGGCGGCGCAGAGGCTGGCGCAGCAGGGCGTCAGCGCGGCGGTGATCGATATGTTCACCCTCAAGCCTATCGACCGTGAACTGATCAAAACCTACGCGGCCAAGACCGGGCGCATCGTCACCTGTGAAAACCACAGCATTCATAACGGACTGGGATCGGCGGTGGCGGAGGTGCTGGCGGAAGAGTGCCCGACGCCGATGCGGCGCGTGGGGGTGAAGGAGCGTTACGGCCAGGTGGGCACCCAAGCGTTCTTGCAACAGGAGTATGGCCTGACCGCCGAGCATATTCTGGAGGCCGCCGGGCAGCTATTGTAAAGCAGAATAGGAATTACCGGCATTCTCTTCGGTAATCAAATCGGTTATTCCCCGCGTGTTGTTCTGCCCAGAGACGTTTATCAACATGCTACCCATTGTAAAGTCCCCTAGGGGACTTTTTCTTTTTTTATTGATAATAACTGGCCAATGCAGGAATAAAAATTTATTATTTGTAAATAAGCAAATAAAAACAATTGTTTATATTTATTTTGTGAATAATATACATCACCCTCTCTTATTCATACATGGAGTGAATAAGGGAGGGGGTAATTTTTCCATTAACCCTATGATTGAATTGCATTCGGCTCTCAAGGAGGAGATTATGGCCGTGGTTCCATTACTGCCGCCAGGCGGTTTTACTGTTCTTGCCAGAAATTTGCGCGAGGCGCGCAGGCAGGGGCAACCTCGCAACATGGCGTTGCCAGGTACTTACTATTGGTTCTACCAGCAGGTAAAAAATCGGGGCCCTTGGGATTACAAACAGCAAAATCGCGCATTGGCTAACTTTGGTAATTTCAATTATGGTGCGACCGGTACCGCGGCTGGAATTCCCGCAGATATTTTGTTGATGGGCGCTGGATTTGCTCAGTCAAAAGCAGGAACATCGCGGCCAGAATGGAGTCATTGGTATCAACGCCCGCCGTATGGTGATGACCCTCAGGATCAATATTGGATCAAGCAAGGAATTGATTATGCAAATCGGCATGGTTACTAAATGGGCTCATCGGCTGCTGACGGCAATTTTGTTGGTTATTGTCGTCGGATTGGCGGGATACTGGTATGCCACCCGCGATACTTATGACGATAAGCTCTATAGCAAAAAGCAGTTGACCGACGATATTTGGCTCTACATCACCGAGTACCAGAATGCGGGGGCTACCGACACGGATGTGTATCGTTACTATTTGAACCGAAGCCTGGATGGGGACCCTATCAAAGTGCTGGGGCAAAGCGCGCCAATCTTGACGGCGGATCGGGCTGATGCAACTATCCGCGGCGAGGGTAACCGCATCACCATCAATTTTTCCGGGAAGGTGTATTCCTTTACGAATTCGGCATTTTTCTATACCACGAACAGCCAAACGCCCATCATGCCCACCATTGATTTTTCTGCACGGGGCGTCAGCGCCTGGCGATGATGGTGGGTGCAGCGGATTTGGCGGATATTGTCTAAAACAGCATAATCACCAAGAATATCAGGCATAAAAAAGCCAGTCAGGATTACCTGACTGGCTTTTTTTAACGGTTTATTACGCCTTGGCGGCGGCAGCGTCAGCCTGGGAAGACTGGATCGCCGTCAGCGCGACGGTGTAGACGATATCGTCAACCAGTGCGCCGCGCGACAGGTCGTTCACCGGCTTGCGCATGCCTTGCAGCATCGGCCCGATGGAGACCAGGTCAGCGGAACGCTGTACCGCTTTGTAGGTGGTGTTGCCGGTGTTCAGATCCGGGAAGATGAACACGGTCGCCTGGCCGGCTACCGGTGAGTTCGGCGCCTTGGACTTGGCAACGTCGGCCATGATGGCGGCGTCGTACTGCAGCGGGCCGTCGATGATCAGGTCCGGGCGTTTTTCCTGCGCCAGGCGGGTCGCTTCGCGCACTTTCTCGACGTCGCTGCCCGCGCCGGAGTTGCCGGTGGAGTAGGAGATCATCGCTACGCGCGGCTCGATGCCGAAGGCCGCGGCGGAATCCGCAGACTGGATGGCGATTTCAGACAGCTGCTCGGCGGTCGGATCCGGGTTGATCGCGCAGTCGCCGTAGACCAGTACCTGGTCAGGCAGCAGCATGAAGAACACGGAGGACACCAGCGAGCTGCCCGGCGCGGTTTTGATCAGCTGCAACGGCGGACGGATGGTGTTGGCGGTGGTGTGAACCGCGCCGGAGACCAGACCGTCGACTTCGCCTTGTTCCAGCATCAGGGTGCCGAGCACCACGTTGTCTTCCAGCTGCTCGCGCGCGACCACTTCGGTCATGCCCTTGCTCTTGCGCAGCTCAACCAGACGCGGCACGTAGTTTTCACGCACGGCGACCGGATCGACGATTTCGATGCCTTTGCCCAGCTCAACGCCTTGCGCTGCCGCGACGCGCTGGATTTCTTCCGGGTTGCCGAGCAGCACGCATTCCGCGATGCCGCGTTCGGCGCAGATGGCCGCCGCTTTCACGGTGCGCGGCTCGTCGCCTTCCGGCAGCACGATGCGCTTGCCGGCTTTACGCGCCAGCTCGGTCAGCTCGTAACGGAACGCCGGTGGAGACAGGCGGCGTGAACGCTCGGAGGTGGCGGTCAGCGAGTCGATCCATTCGGTGTTGATGTGGCTGGCCACGTAGTTCTGCACTTTCTCGATGCGCTGGTGGTCGTCCGCCGGCACTTCGAGGTTGAAGCTCTGCAGGCTCAGCGAGGTCTGCCAGGTGTTGGTATCGACCATGAACACCGGCAGGCCGGTCTGGAAGGCGCGTTCGCACAGCTTCTTGATCGGCTCGTCGATGGCGTAGCCGCCGGTCAGCAGGATGGCGCCGATTTCCACGCCGTTCATCGCCGCCAGGCAGGCGGAGACCAGCACGTCAGGACGGTCTGCGGAGGTCACCAGCAGAGAGCCTGGGCGGAAGTGTTCCAGCATGTGCGGGATGCTGCGCGCACAGAAGGTCACGGACTTCACGCGGCGGGTCATGATGTCGCCTTCGTTGACCACGCGGGCCTTCAGGTGGCGAGCCATGTCGATGGCGCGGGTGGCGATCAGATCGAAGCTCCACGGCACGCAGCCCAGAACCGGCAGCGGGCTGTTGGCGAACAGCTGCGCAGGATCGACGTGGGCGATGCTGGCTTTGGTGGAGTCGTCGAAGATTTCGGACAGGTCAGGACGGGTGCGGCCCTGATCGTCGACCGGTGCGTTCAGCTTGTTGATGATCACGCCGGTGATGTTTTTGTTCTTGCTGCCGCCGAAGCTGGTGCGCGCCAGTTCGATGCGCTCTTTCAGCTGCGCCGGGGAGTCGTTGCCCAGCGCCAGCACGAAGACGATCTCGGCGTTCAGGGTTTTGGCGATCTCGTAGTTCAGCGCGTTGGCGAACTGATGCTTGCGGGTCGGCACCAGGCCTTCGATCAGCACCACTTCCGCGTCTTTGGTGTTCTCGTGGTAACGCGCCACGATCTCTTCCATCAGCACGTCTTGCTGGTTGGAGCTCAGCAGGCCCTCAACGTAGTCCATGCGCAGCGGTTCGGCCGCCGGGATGGTGGAGTTGCTGCGGATGATGGTGGTGGTCTGGTCGAGCGCGTTGTCGCCGGTGCGCGGTTGAGCGATAGGCTTGAACACGCTCAGACGAACGCCTTTTTGCTCCATGGAGCGGATGACACCCAGGCTGACGCTGGTCAGGCCGACGCTGGTGCCGGTGGGGATCAACATAATAGTACGTGACACAGAATAGTCCTCTTCACGATTAACATGAGGCTAAAACAACACCGTCAGCCTGGGCTGACGGTGTTTTGAGAGCATTACGCGGTCAGGCGGGATGCGTCCTGCGCGATGACCAACTCTTCGTTGGTCGGGATCACCAGCGCCAGGCGGCTGCCGTCTTTGGTGATGGCGCCGGATTTGCCGAAGCGAGCGGCCATGTTGCGGTCGTGGTCGATTTCGAAGCCCAGCAGGCCCAGTTTGTTCAGGGTCAGCTCACGCACCATGCCGGCGTTCTCGCCGATGCCGCCGGTGAAGATCACCGCGTCCAGACGGCCTTCCATCAGCGCGCTGTATGCGCCGACGTATTTGGCCAGACGGTGGCAGAACACGTCCATGGCGCGTTTGGCGTCGGCTTTGCTGTCGTAGTTGTCTTCAACGTAACGGCAGTCGCTGGTGACTTCGGTCAGGCCCAGCAGGCCGGATTCTTTGGTCAGCATCTTGTTGATCTGGTCAACGCTCATGCCCAGAGAATCGTGCAGGTGGAAGATGATAGCCGGATCGATGTCACCGCTGCGGGTGCCCATCACCAGGCCTTCCAGCGGGGTCAGGCCCATGGAGGTGTCAACGCACTGGCCGTTGCGCACTGCGGTAACGGAACCGCCGTTGCCCAAGTGGCAAGTGATCACGTTCACTTCTTCCACCGGCTTGTTCAGCATCTTCGCGGCTTCCTGAGTCACGTAGAAGTGGCTGGTGCCGTGCGCGCCGTAGCGGCGAACGCCGTGGTCGCGGTACAGGCTGTACGGCAGGGCGTACAGGTAAGATTCTTCCGGCATGGTCTGGTGGAACGCGGTGTCGAACACGGCAACGTTCTTGTCGGCCAGGTGAGGGAAGGATTTCAGCGCTTCCGCGATGCCGATCAGGTGAGCCGGGTTGTGCAGTGGTGCAAACGGCACGGAATCTTTGATACCCTGCAGAACTTCGTCGTTGATCACGGCGGAAGCGGTGAACTTCTCGCCGCCGTGCACGATGCGGTGGCCGATGGCGGTCAGCTGCGCGGAAAGCTCTGGTTTTTGTGCCAGAATAGTATTAACGATGAAGTTCAGCGCTTCGCTGTGTGCAGCGCCGGCCCCCAGGGCAGCTTCGTGTTTGGCGCCGTCCATTTTCCACTTGATGCGAGCTTCAGGCAGGTGGAAACACTCGGCCAAACCGGAGAGGAATTCGTCGCCGTTAACGGCATCGATGATGGCGAATTTCAGAGAAGAACTGCCGCAGTTAAGAACCAGTACTAGCTTACTCGACATGGAAGTACCTACTTAAATAGTCGTGTTGTTAAAAGAAAATCGAAAACACGTGGTGAATTAATCGTCAATCAGACAACAAGCGTAGCGCATAGTGCCGATGACATTTATGATTAACATCATGTGACGTGCACAAATCACAGGATGATGGAAAAACCGATGATTTCTCTGCGGTTTAAATAATCTTGATTTTTATAGGGCTAAAAGTTGACAAAGTTTGCGTCATCTTCTACCGGCCACAAGGCCGGCTTAGGATACCGATAGCCCGGTGTAAACACAAAATAAATTTAAAGCTTCAAATTTTTTAGTATGGTCTCTGGCAGCACGCTTTTAGTTTCTTTACGTGACGTTGAGGTACGCAATGACGAGCAAACCGTCCGGTTCCGTAAGCTGGTTTCAGGTCTTCCAGCGCGGGCAGCATTATATGAAAACCTGGCCGTCGGACAAACGTCTGGCACCGGTCTTTCCGGAGAACCGCGTTGCGCGTGCCACCCGTTTCGCTATCCGTTTCATGCCGCCGTTGGCGATTTTCACGCTGACCTGGCAGATTGCGCTCGGCGGCCAGCTCGGCCCGGCGATCGCCACCGCGCTGTTCGCCTGCAGCCTGCCGATGCAGGGGCTGTGGTGGCTGGGGCGTCGTTCGGTCACGCCGCTGCCGCCGACGCTGCTGCAATGGTTCCATGAGGTGCGCAACAAGCTGACGGAAGCCGGGCAGGCGGTGGCGCCGCTCGAAGGCACGCCGACCTATCAGACGTTGGCCGATCTGCTCAAGCGCGCTTTCAAGCAGCTGGACAAAACTTTCCTCGACGATCTGTAAATGAAAAAGGCCGCGTTGTGCGGCCTTTCTCGTCAAAGCGCCAATAACCCCGGTTTAAATCAAAGAACGGTCGAGTTGTGATTTCCTGCGTTCTTGCGCTGTGCGATGCTCCCGCCATCACACAGAAATGAGGAAATCCTGATGGAAATGACCAACGCCCAGCGGCTGATCCTGTCGAACCAGTACAAGATGATGACCCTGCTCGATCCGGACAACGGCGACCGTTATCGCCGGTTGCAAACCATCGTCGAACGCGGCTTCGGTTTGCAAATGCGCGAACTGGATCGCGACTTCGGCGAACTGAGTGAAGAGGTGTGCCGCACCATCATCAACGTGATGGAGATGCACCATGCGCTGCAGGTTTCCTGGGGCAACCTGAAAGAGAAGCAGGATCTGGACGAGCGCCGCCTGGCGTTTCTCGGCTTCGACGCCGCCACCGAGGCGCGCTACCTGAGCTACGTGCGTTTCCTGGTCAGCACCGAGGGGCGCTATACTCACTTCGATTCCGGCAGCCACGGTTTCAACGCCCAGACCAAAATGTGGGAAAAATACCAGCGCATGCTGGCGATCTGGTTGGCCTGTCCGCGCCAGTATCACTTGAGCGCCGTTGAGATAGCGCAAATCATCAATGCTTGATTAAGAAGAGGTTTTCTGTGGAGTGTAAGGGTTTTCTGTTCGATCTTGATGGCACCCTGGTGGATTCGCTGCCGGCGGTAGAGCGCGCCTGGACGCACTGGGCCGAACGCCGCGGCGTCAACCCGCAAGCGGTGCTGGACTTCATTCACGGTAAACAGGCCATTACTTCTCTGCGCCACTTTATGCCGGGCGAAAGCGAAGCGGAAATTCAGCGCGAGTTCGAGTTGCTAGAGCAGGTGGAAGCGCAGGATACCGACGGCGTTCGCGCGCTGCCGGGCGCGATTGCGCTGCTGGAGCGCCTGAACGCGCTCGGCATCCCTTGGGCGATCGTCACCTCCGGTTCGGTGCCGGTGGCCAGCGCTCGCCGCCAGGCCGGCGGTTTGCCGCAGCCGGAGGTGTTCATCACCGCCGAGCAGGTTAAACACGGTAAGCCACAGCCCGACGCCTATCTGCTGGGCGCCGAGCGCCTGGGGCTGGCGCCGCACGAGTGCGTGGTGGTTGAAGACGCGCCGGCCGGCATTCTCTCCGGCCTGGCCGCGGGCTGCCAGGTGATCGCGGTCAACGCGCCGGCGGATGCGCCGAAGCTGGAGCAGGTCGACCTGCGGCTGGATTCGCTGGCGCAGATCGCCGTCGATAAAACGGCGCAGGGCGCGATCGTTCGCCGGCTGGCCTGAGCGGCATTATCTTTACCCTAATTGATTAGACCCCGCTTCGGCGGGGTTTTTTTATGCTATTTTTTAGGCCCTTGGACATTTGCCGGATGAGGCCGTTTTGAACAGCGAATTACTGTGGGTGCTGAGTTTACTGCTGATTGCCATCGTGCTGTTTACCACCAACAAGCTGCGTATGGACGTGGTGGCGCTGTTGGTGATCATCGCCTTCGTGCTGAGCGGCACGCTCAGCCTGCAGGAGGCGACGGTCGGTTTCAGCGATCCCAACGTGATTTTGATCGCCGCGCTGTTCGTGATCGGCGAAGGGCTGGTGCGCACCGGCGTGGCCTATCAGGTCGGCGACTGGCTGGTGAAAGTGGCCGGCAGCAGCGAAACCAAAATGTTGATGCTGCTGATGGTGACGGTCGCCGGGCTGGGCGCGTTCATGAGCTCGACCGGCGTGGTGGCGATCTTTATCCCGGTGGTGCTCAGCGTGACGGCGAGAATGAAGATTGCGCCGGGGCGGCTGATGATGCCGCTCAGCTTCGCCGGGCTCATCAGCGGCATGATGACGCTGGTGGCCACGCCGCCCAACATGGTGGTCAACAGCGAACTGGTGCGTGAAGGCATCCATGGTTTCGGTTTCTTCAGCGTGACGCCCATCGGTCTGGCGGTGCTGGCGCTGGGCGTCGGTTACATGCTGATCGCTCGGCGTTGGCTGGGTAGCGGTGACACGGGCAAAGCCGGCGATGACTGGCAGCGCCGAACCTTCCGCGATTTGATCCGCGACTACAAGCTGACCGGCCGCGCGCGGCGGCTGGCTGTCCGCAGCGCTTCGCCGCTGATCGGGCGTTCGCTGGATGAGCTGCACCTGCGCGCGCGCTATGGCGCCAACGTGGTGGGCATTGAGCGCTGGAAACGCTTCCGGCGGGTGATGGTCAGCGCTTCCGGCAGCACCGAGCTGCGCGAGGGCGACGTCCTCTTGATCGACATGTCGGACAGCCAGGTCGATCTGCGCGAATTCTGCGGCGAGCAGCGGCTGGAGCCGATGGTGCTGCGCGGTGATTACTTCTCTGAACAGTCGCGCAACGTCGGCATGGCGGAGGTGTCGCTGATCCCGGACTCGGCGCTGCTGGGCAAAAGCCTGCGCGAAGCGGCGTTCCGCAGCCGCTACGATCTCAACGTGGTGGGCATCCGCCGCCACGGCGAGACGCTGGGCGGCAAGCTGGTGGACGAGCCGCTGGAGCTGGGCGACATCTTGCTGGTGATCGGCGACTGGAAGGCGATCCGTCAGCTGCAGGCCAAAACCCACGACTTTATCGTGCTCAATCTGCCGGCCGAGGTGGACGAAGTGGCGCCGGCCATCACGCAGGCGCCGCACGCGCTGTTTTGCCTGGCGCTGATGGTGGCGATGATGCTGACCGACGAAATCCCCAACCCGATCGCGGCGCTGATCGCCTGTCTGCTGATGGGCAAGTTCCGCTGTATCGATATGGAGAGCGCCTATAAATCGATCCATTGGCCGAGCATCATTTTGATCGTCGGCATGATGCCGTTCGCGCAGGCGCTGCAAAAGACCGGCGGGGTGGATCTGATCGTCAGCGGGCTGATGGACGTCGCCGGCGGCGCGGGGCCGCGCGTGATGCTGCTGTGCCTGTTCGTCTTGTGCGCCACCATCGGCTTGTTTATTTCCAACACCGCGACGGCGGTGCTGATGGCGCCGATCGCCATCGCCGCCGCGCGCGAAATGGACGTTTCGCCATACCCGTTCGCGATGATTATCGCCATCGCCGCGTCCGCCGCCTTTATGACGCCGGTTTCTTCACCGGTCAATACGCTGGTGCTGGGGCCGGGCAATTACAAGTTCGGCGATTTCGTGCGTCTCGGCGTGCCGTTCACCCTGCTGGTGATGGCGGTCAGCGTGATTGTGGTGCCGTGGCTCTACGGCTTTTAACGGCGCAGCGAGGCTGCGCCGGCGGGGTTACAGCGAGCTGTCGAGGCTGATTTCGTCCAATGACAGGCTGAAGCTGGGGATGAACACGTCCATGAAGTAGTCCATTTCCGGGCTGCGGCGCTGTTCCAGGGTTTTATCCAGCCGCGCCTTGGCCAGGGTGAATTCGTTGTTGCCGGCAGAGAGTTCCTCCAGGCATTTCAGGTAGGCGCACAGCGCGTCCGCCTGCTTCACCACCTGCTTTTCATCTTCGCTGTAGTAGTGCTCATCGAGAATGGTGCGAAAATCGTTGCGCAGCTCCGCCGGGATCATGTCCAGCAGCTTTTGCTGGGCGATTTTTTCGATCTTCTTGTATTCGTGGGCGATCTGCGGATTGTAGTACTTGATCGGCGTTGGCATGTCGCCGGTGATCACTTCGCTGGCGTCGTGGTACATCGCCAGCAGCGCAACGCGGTCGGCGTTGAGGTTGCCGTTGAATTTGCGGTTTTTGATCACCGCCAACGCGTGGGCGACAAAAGCCACCTGCAGACTGTGTTCGGAAACGTTCTCGGTACGCACGTTGCGCATCAGCGGCCAGCGGTTGATCAGTTTCAGGCGGGACAGATGGGCGAAGAAATGGCTCTGGCTCATGGTGCTCTCTTTAACGGCAAGTGAGGGCCCCATTGTGAAGCAGTGACGGCGAATTTTGCAACCGGGCAGTGAGAGAAGGGCGCAACAAGGCGCTGCGCCCCAGGCGATTACTGGTGGTAGCCTTCCAGGAAGCGGCCCAGCTTGCCGACCGCCATTTCCAGTTCGTCTACGCGCGGCAGGGTGACGATGCGCACGTGATCCGGATAAGGCCAGTTGAACGCGGTGCCCTGCACCAGCAGCACTTTTTCCTGCAGCAGCAGATCCAGCACCAGTTTCTGGTCGTCGTGGATGTTGAAGCGCTTGGCGTCGATGCGTGGGAACATGTACAGCGCGCCCTGCGGCTTCACGCAAGAGACGCCCGGGATGTCGTTGAGCAGCTCCCAGGTGCGGTTGCGCTGTTCGTACAGGCGGCCGCCGGGCTGAATGAACTCGCTGATGCTCTGATAACCGCCCAGCGCGGTCTGAATGGCGTGCTGCATCGGCACGTTGGCGCACAGGCGCATCGAAGCCAGCATCTCCAGCCCTTCGATATATCCTTTGGCGTGCTTCTTCGGCCCGTTCAGCACCATCCAGCCCTGGCGGAAGCCCGCCACGCGGTAGGTTTTCGACAGGCCGTTGAAGGTGACGGTCAGCAAATCCGGCGCCAGCGCGGCGATCGAATGGTGCTCGGCTTCGTCATACAGGATCTTGTCGTAGATCTCGTCGGCGAAGATAATCAGGTTGTGTTGACGGGCGATCTCGACGATCTGTTCCAGCAGCGCTTTGCTGTAAACCGCGCCGGTCGGGTTGTTCGGGTTGATGATCACGATGCCGCGGGTGCGCGGGGTGATCTTGCTGATGATGTCGTCCAGATCCGGGAACCAGCCGGCCTGCTCATCGCACAGGTAGTGCACGGCCTTGCCGCCGGACAGCGATACCGCGGCGGTCCACAGCGGGTAGTCCGGCGCCGGCACCAGCATTTCGTCGCCGCTGTTGAGCAGCGCCTGCATGGATTGGACGATCAGTTCCGAGACGCCGTTGCCAATGTAGATATCCTCAACGGTCACGTCACGCATGTTGCGCGCCTGATAGTGCTGCATGATCGCTTTACGCGCCGAGAAGAGGCCCTTGGAGTCGGAATAGCCTTGCGCCGTGGGCAGATTGCGGATCACGTCGACCAGGATTTCGTCAGGGGCGTCGAAACCGAACGGGGCAGGGTTGCCGATGTTCAGTTTCAGGACTTTGTTGCCTTCTTCTTCAAGACGTTTAGCTTCTTTAAGCACCGGGCCGCGAATGTCATAGCAGACGTTGTCCAGTTTGCTGGATTTCTCAATGGGGGACATAAAAAGTTGAGCCTTTTGCTGGGATAGGGGCGCTCCTACCATGGGACGCCGCAACCCGCCCAATGTACTCCTGGCGTAGTTGCTTTTGAAGGGTTTTGCACGCCTTTGGTGCAAATGCATGTCGTAACGGGAGATTTTAGTTATGATAAGCAAAGGTAAAGTTATTTTGTGGTTCATAATTTCATGAACTATAATTTTACTAGGGTTTTGTTCTGTAAAATCCCGCATCGATAAACGCGACGTGCCGGCGATCGCGGCCGGCAGCAGTGAACTGATAAGCCGAAAGTGAGAATGGGCTTCAATAAACTGTAAAGGAACGATAATACCGGAGTTGTCTGATAGCGGGTTGTCGGTTAGCGCACCACACTAAGAAAATGGCATATTTACATTAGCTTTACTTTATATTTTAGCTTAAGCATTGTTTATGTGGTTATAGGATTATTATTTAAAGTAAAAATCTTACTGATTGAATTTATTAAATTCATTGAGTAGTAACACGAAGTCGGTAGCGTTAATTATTTATCTGTTTTGCTCTGTAATGCAGTCTGAACGCCGGTTGATAAGGGTTCTCAGTAGCACGAATGGAGTGGAAATTAGGCAGTATGAATGAGTAAAATCTCAGGTTCGGTGGGGGTTTTCCCTTTCTACCGATATTCAGCCCCCCGCGTTCTATAAGCACCATCGATAGATCGCATTTTAAAAAGCGATAGAGGTAACGAATCATAAGTAATTTTTTTGCCCTCCACTTATGAGTGGGGTACTGTCATAACAGGCTCCGTCCTTTTCAACGGCGTCTGAGAAACACACCAGGGTAGTAGTTCGTAAATTAGAATTTAAAAAAGTGAAGAATACACTATGACAACTGCAAATCGTCCGATACTTAATCTCGACCTCGATCTGCTAAGAACCTTTGTTGCGGTTGCTGATTTGAATACCTTCGCGGCGGCGGCCGTCGCCGTATGCCGTACTCAATCAGCCGTCAGTCAACAAATGCAGCGATTAGAGCAACTGGTCGGCAAAGAACTGTTTGCCCGCCATGGGCGCAACAAACTCCTGACTGAGCATGGTATTCAGCTTCTCGGTTATGCCAGGAAGATCCTGCGCTTTAACGACGAAGCCTGTACCTCGCTGATGTACAACAATATTAAAGGTGTTCTGACCATCGGCGCTTCCGACGACACCGCCGATACCATTCTGCCTTTCCTGCTGAACCGCGTGACCGCCATCTATCCGAAGCTGTCCATTGACGTGCGCGTAAAGCGCAGCACGACGATGGTCGATCTGCTGGAAGAGGGCGAGATCGATCTGGCGGTGACCACGGCCGATCCGGCCGGGCACCCGCACATCGTGCTGCGCACATCGCCGACGCTGTGGTACTGCGCCGCCGATTATCACTATCAGGCCGGCGAACCGATCCCGCTGGTGGTGATGGATGAGCCAAGCCCGTTCCGTGCGCTGGCGATCAAGCAGTTGGACGAAGCCGGTATCCCGTGGCGCATCGCCTACGTTGCCTCCACGCTGTCCGCGGTGCGGGCGGCCTGTAAGGCCGGCCTGGGCGTGACCGCGCGGCCGATCGAGATGATGAGCCCCGACCTGCGGGTGCTGGGGGCGGTGGAAGGTTTGCCGCCGCTGCCGGATACCCAGTATGCGCTGTGCAAAAATGCGCAGTGCAGCAACGAATTGGCGATGGCCATCTTCAGCGCCATGCAGGGCGGCAATGACGGTTATGGCTTCAACGGCGCGGAAGCCGGTCTCCAGGGCGATCAGGATGACGCCAGCCTGGTGGACGAGGAAGAATAACGCCGCGGCGTTAGATCTGATGAAAACCTCTGCTTCGGCGGAGGTTTTTTTTGTCCTTTTTTTGGCGATTTTTACTGTTATAGGGATTTAATGACGATTTTGTTATGAGTTGACTGTTTTATTAACTTTTAAGCGTTACTGAAAAGAGAGTTTGGCCGGGTTTAAGACGCTGAGTTTGTTTTTTGAGCAATAAGATTGAATGGGTTAAAGGCATGGTAATAGCAGGGTTATTTTGTTAGCTTATAGCGGCCGTTTTTGCGGCTTAATTTGAGGAAAATTGTTAAAGGGCCACACTTTTTTTGAGGATTTATGCTGAAAACGTGTCCTGGATCAAAAAAATACCCCTAGGTAGTGAGTGGAAGAACAGGGAATTCCTGAGACAATGGTATAGTAAAACTGAAATGTGCACGTTGGTTTATATCTATCTGTTTCTACACAAAAATTAACTGACACGATTTAGCCAGCCCCTGGCGCATCAAATGTTAATCAAATGATACGTATGTAAACTAGTGTGTAGATACTTTTGTCAAAGTTGACAAAAGGTTATAGAAAGGAGTAAAAAGCCCACAGAAAAACGCTGCCTAACTCGCTGTAAAAGCAGTTTGTTTGTGTGGTTATTTATCCTTCCCTTAAATCGATGTGGCGCACTAACTGCCGGTGACAAGAGCAGCGCGATCGACGCCACTTTTGATGAGTAAGCATAGAGTATGTCAACAACCACTGAAGTTATCGCTCATCACTGGGCGCTCGCCGTATTTCTCGTCGTGGCTATCGGGCTCTGCGGCTTAATGCTGCTGGGTGCGTTCTTCTTGGGCGGGAGAGCCCGGGCGCGCGCCAAACACACCCCGTTTGAATCAGGCATCGACTCGGTCGGTACGGCGCGCATGCGCTTGTCCGCCAAGTTCTACCTGGTGGCCATGTTCTTCGTTATTTTCGACGTTGAAGCCTTATACCTGTACGCCTGGTCGGTCTCGGTTCGCGAGAGCGGCTGGGTAGGCTTTATCGAAGCCGCCATTTTCATTTTGGTGCTATTGGCCGGTCTGGTTTATCTGGTGCGCATCGGCGCGTTGGATTGGACTCCGGCGCGTTCCCAACGCCGCAGCAAACCGAGCACGATCACTAACACCAACAGTCATCCGCAGTAACAGCGAGGCATTAAGATGGACTATACGCTCACCCGCATAGACCCGAACGGTGAGAACGACCGTTATCCCCTGCAAAAACAGGAGATCGTCGCCGATCCCCTGGAACAACAGGTCCACCGCACGGTTTACATGGGTAAACTCGAACATGCGCTGCATGACATGGTGAACTGGGGGCGTAAAAACTCTATTTGGCCGTATAACTTCGGCCTTTCGTGCTGTTACGTGGAGATGGTGACGTCGTTTACCGCCGTTCACGACGTGGCGCGTTTCGGTGCGGAAGTACTGCGCGCCTCCCCGCGTCAGGCTGACCTGATGGTGGTGGCCGGTACCTGCTTCACCAAGATGGCCCCGGTCATCCAGCGCCTGTACGAGCAGATGCTGGAACCTAAGTGGGTGATCTCGATGGGCGCCTGCGCCAACTCCGGCGGCATGTACGACATCTATTCCGTGGTGCAGGGCGTGGACAAGTTCCTGCCGGTCGACGTGTACATTCCCGGCTGCCCGCCGCGTCCGGAAGCCTACATGCAAGCGCTGATGCTGCTGCAGGAATCCATCGGCAAAGAACGTCGCCCGCTGTCGTGGGTTGTCGGCGATCAGGGCGTTTACCGCGCCAATATGCAGTCTGAAAGAGAGCGTAAACACGGCGAGCGCATCGCGGTGACCAACCTCCGGACGCCTGACGAGATTTAAGACGTTCATTTAACGTCCATCTTAGTGCGCTATTGGTTAACACAGCGAAAAGTGAAACTTGCGGCGAATAACCCTTTAGTGTGGTGAAAAAAAATTATGACAGATTTGACGACGCACGACGCCTTGCCTGCCTGGCAGACCCGAGATCACCTTGACGACCCGGTGATCGGCGAACTGCGCAACCGTTTTGGGCCGGAAGCCTTTACTGTTCAGGCCACCCGTACCGGCATGCCCGTGGTATGGGTTAAACCTGACCAGTTGCTGGAAGTAATGACGTTCCTGAGAAAACAGCCGAAGCCGTATGTCATGCTGTTCGATCTGCATGGCGTGGACGAACGTCTTCGCACCCACCGCGATGGCCTGCCCGCTGCGGATTTCTCCGTTTTCTACCATCTGATTTCCATCGAACGCAACCGCGACATCATGCTGAAGGTGGCGCTGTCTGAAAAAGACCTGCACGTGCCGACGGCGACCAAGGTGTTTCCGAACGCCAACTGGTATGAGCGCGAAACCTGGGAAATGTTCGGTATCACCTTCGACGGCCACCCGCACCTGTCGCGCATCATGATGCCGCAGACCTGGGAAGGGCACCCGCTGCGCAAGGACTACCCGGCGCGCGCCACCGAATTCGATCCTTTCGTGCTGACCAAGCAGAAAGAAGATCTGGAGATGGAAGCGCTGACCTTCAAGCCGGAAGACTGGGGCATGAAGCGCGGCACCGAGAACGAAGATTTCATGTTCCTCAACCTCGGCCCGAACCACCCGTCCGCGCACGGTGCGTTCCGCATCATTCTGCAGCTGGACGGCGAAGAGATCGTCGACTGCGTACCGGATATCGGCTATCACCACCGCGGCGCCGAGAAGATGGGCGAGCGCCAATCCTGGCACAGCTACATTCCGTACACCGACCGTATCGAGTACCTCGGCGGCTGCGTGAATGAAATGCCTTACGTGCTGGCGGTCGAGAAGCTGGCCGGCATCAAGGTGCCGGAGCGTGTCGACACCATCCGTGTGATGCTGTCCGAGCTGTTCCGCATCAACAGCCACCTGCTGTACATCTCCACCTTCATTCAGGACGTCGGCGCGATGACCCCGGTGTTCTTCGCCTTTACCGACCGTCAGAAAATCTACGATCTGGTGGAAGCGATCACCGGTTTCCGTATGCACCCGGCCTGGTTCCGCATCGGCGGCGTCGCGCACGATCTGCCGCGCGGCTGGGATCGCCTGCTGCGTGAATTCCTCGACTGGATGCCGAAGCGTCTGGACTCCTACGTGAAAGCGGCGCTGAAGAACAGCATCCTGAAAGGCCGTTCCATCGGCGTAGCGTCTTACAACGCCAAAGAAGCGCTGGAGTGGGGCGTGACCGGCGCCGGCCTGCGCGCCACTGGCGTCGAGTTCGACGTGCGTAAATGGCGTCCGTACTCCGGCTACGAGAACTTCGACTTCGAAGTGCCGGTCGGCGACGGCACCAGCGACTGCTACACCCGCGTGATGCTGAAGGTGGAAGAGCTGCGCCAGAGCCTGCGCATCCTCGAACAGTGCCTGAACAACATGCCGGAAGGCCCGTTCAAGGCCGATCACCCGCTGACCACGCCGCCGCCGAAAGAGCGCACGCTGCAGCACATTGAAACGCTGATCACCCACTTCCTGCAGGTTTCCTGGGGCCCGGTGATGCCAGCCAACGAATCATTCCAGATGATTGAAGCCACCAAAGGGATCAACAGCTACTACCTGACCAGCGACGGCAGCACCATGAGCTACCGCACCCGGGTACGTACGCCGAGCTTTGCGCACCTGCAGCAGATCCCATCGGTCATCCGTGGCAGCCTGGTTTCCGACCTGATCGTCTATCTGGGTAGTATCGATTTTGTTATGTCAGATGTGGACCGCTAATTATGCACTCTCAAAAAGACAATCACGCAGTCAATGATGCGCTCGAGCCCATCAACGCAGCCGCTCCTCAGAGCGGCGTTGATGCATTTGTACTGAGTGCGGAAGAACGTGATGCGATCGAGCACGAAAAGCATCATTACGAGGATCCGCGCGCCGCTTCCATCGAAGCACTGAAAATTGTGCAGAAGCAGCGCGGCTGGGTTCCGGACGGTGCGATTTACGCCATCGCGGAAGTGCTGGGCATCCCCGCCAGCGACGTAGAAGGCGTGGCCACGTTCTACAGCCAGATTTTCCGTCAGCCGGTAGGACGTCACGTGATCCGTTATTGTGACAGCGTTGTTTGTCACATCACCGGTTACCAGGGCATTCAGGCCGCTATCGAGAAGAAGCTGAACATCAAGCCGGGTCAAACCACCTTTGATGGCCGCTTCACGCTGCTGCCGACCTGCTGTCTGGGCAACTGCGATAAAGGGCCGACCATGATGATTGATGACGACACTCACAGTCAGCTGAAGCCTGAAGATATCGAGACGCTACTGGAGCAGTATCAATGACCAAGCACATTGTACGCACTCCCGAAACGCATCCGCTGACCTGGCGGCTGCGTGATGACAAGCAGCCGCTGTGGCTGGACGAATACCGCAGCAAAAACGGCTATGCCGGCGCGGAAAAGGCCCTCAAAGGCCTGGCACCGGACGATATCGTCGGCCTGGTGAAAGACTCCGGGCTGAAGGGCCGCGGCGGCGCGGGCTTCTCCACCGGTTTGAAGTGGAGCCTGATGCCGAAGGACGAATCCATGAACATCCGTTACCTGCTGTGTAACGCCGATGAGATGGAGCCGGGCACCTATAAAGACCGCCTGCTGATGGAGCAGCTGCCGCACCTGCTGGTGGAAGGCATGCTGATCTCCGCGTTCGCGCTGAAAGCCTACCGTGGGTACATCTTCCTGCGCGGTGAGTACATCGAAGCGGCGGCGCACCTGCGTCGCGCCATCGCGGAAGCCACCGAAGCCGGCTATCTGGGCAAGAACATTCTCGGCACCGGATTTGATTTCGAGCTGATCGTGCACACCGGCGCCGGCCGTTACATCTGCGGCGAAGAAACCGCGCTGATCAACTCGCTTGAAGGCCGCCGCGCCAACCCGCGCTCCAAGCCGCCATTCCCGGCCAGCGCCGGCGTGTGGGGCAAGCCGACCTGCGTCAACAACGTCGAAACGCTGTGCAACGTACCGGCCATTTTGGCGAACGGCGTGGAGTGGTACACCGGCATCTCCGGCAGTGAGGACAAAGGCACCAAGCTGATGGGCTTCTCCGGCCGGGTGAAAAATCCGGGCGTTTGGGAGCTGCCGTTCGGCACCACCGCGCGCGAGATCCTGGAAGACTACGCCGGCGGCATGCGCGACGGTCTGCGCTTCAAAGCCTGGCAGCCGGGCGGTGCGGGGACCGACTTCCTGACCGCCGATCACCTCGATCTGCCGATGGAATACGGTGCGATCGGCAAAGCCGGCAGCCGTCTCGGCACCGCGCTGGCGATGGCGGTAGACCACGAGATCGGCATGGTGCCGCTGGTGCGTAACCTGGAAGAGTTCTTCGCCCGCGAGTCCTGCGGCTGGTGTACGCCATGCCGCGACGGCCTGCCGTGGAGCGTGAAGATCCTGCGTGCGTTGGAAAACGGCGAAGGGCAGCCGGGGGATATCGAAACCCTCGAACAGCTGTGCCGTTCCCTCGGCCCGGGCAAAACCTTCTGCGCCCACGCGCCAGGTGCCGTAGAGCCACTGCAAAGCGCGATTAAATATTTCCGTGAAGAGTTCGAGGCGGGCATCGCCGTGCAGCACTTCAGCAACGCCCATGCGATTGGCGGCATTCAGCCGAACAATCTGCTGAAGCAGCGCTGGTAAGCCGACTCGCCCGAACACGGCCAGAATTTTTGATTAACGCCTGCCGCAAGGCAGGCCACTTGGAAGCATGCTGACTATGGCTACGATTCATGTAGACGGCAAAGAGTATGAGGTAGACGGGGCGGACAACCTGCTGCAGGCTTGTCTCTCCCTCGGCCTTGATATTCCTTACTTTTGCTGGCATCCGGCGCTGGGAAGCGTCGGCGCTTGCCGCCAATGTGCGGTAAAGCAATACCAAAACGCGGAAGATACGCGCGGCCGTTTGGTGATGTCCTGTATGACCCCGGCATCCGATGGCACCTTCATCTCCATCGATGACGGCGAAGCGAAGCAGTTCCGTGAAAGCGTGGTCGAGTGGTTGATGACCAACCACCCGCACGATTGCCCGGTCTGTGAAGAAGGCGGTAACTGTCACCTGCAGGATATGACGGTAATGACCGGCCACAGCTTCCGCCGCTACCGCTTCACCAAGCGCACCCACAACAACCAGGAGCTGGGGCCGTTTATCTCGCACGAGATGAACCGCTGCATCGCCTGCTACCGCTGCGTGCGTTACTACAAAGACTATGCGGACGGCACCGACTTCGGCGTGTACGGCGCGCACGATAACGTCTACTTCGGTCGCCCGGAAAGCGGCACGCTGGAAAGCGAGTTCTCCGGCAACCTGGTGGAAGTGTGCCCGACCGGCGTATTCACCGACAAAACGCACTCCGAGCGCTACAACCGTAAATGGGACATGCAGTTCGCGCCGAGCATTTGCCAGCAGTGCAGCATCGGCTGTAACACCAGCCCGGGTGAGCGCTATGGCGAGCTGCGCCGTATCGAAAACCGTTACAACGGCAGCGTGAACCACTACTTCCTGTGCGACCGCGGCCGCTTCGGTTACGGCTACGTCAACCAGAAAGATCGTCCGCGTCAACCGCAGCAGCTGCGCGGCGATGACTGGATCACCCTGAACGCCGAGCAGGCGATGCAGGGCGCGGCGGACATCCTGCGTCAGGCGAAGAAAACCATCGGCATCGGCTCCCCGCGCGCCAGCCTGGAAAGCAACTTCGCACTGCGCGAGCTGGTCGGCGCCGAGAACTACTACACCGGTATCGCTCAGGCGGAGCAATCACGCCTGGCGCTGATGCTGAACGTGCTGAAGAACGGCGGTGTCCATACGCCGGCGCTGCGTGAGATCGAAGATTACGACGCGGTGCTGGTGCTGGGCGAAGACCTGACGCAAACCGGCGCGCGCATCGCGCTGTCCGTGCGCCAGGCCGTCAAGGGCAAAGCCCGCGCGATGGCGGCGGCGCAACGCGTGGCCGACTGGCAGATCGCGGCGGTGCAGAACATCGGCCAGCACGCCAAGTACCCGCTGTTCACTACCAACGTCGACAACACCCGCCTGGACGACATCGCCGCCTGGAACTACCGCGCGCCGGTAGACGAGCAGGCGCGCTTCGGCTTCGCCATCGCTCACGCGCTGGACAGCGCGGCGCCGGCGGTGAACGATCTGGCTGAAGGCCTGAACAAGAAAGTCGATATCATCGTGCAGGCGCTGACCGGCGCACGCAAACCGCTGATTATTACCGGCAGCAACGCCGGCAGCGAAGCCATCATCGAAGCGGCGGCCAACATTGCCAAAGCGTTGAAGGGCCGCGGTTCCGACGTCGGCATCACCTTCGTGGCGGGCGCAGCCAACAGCATGGGCCTGGCGATGATCGGCGGCGGTTCGCTCGATCAGGCGCTGGAACAGCTGGCGAGCGGCGCAGCCGATACCGCCATCGTGATGGAAAACGATCTCTATCGTCATGCGCCGGCGGCGCAGGTGGACGCGGCGCTGGCCAAGGTTAATAACCTGATCGTCGCCGACCACCAGCGCACTGCGATCATGGACAAAGCCAACCTGATCCTCTCCTCGGCCAGCTTCGCCGAGAGCGACGGTACGCTGATCAACCAGGAAGGCCGCGCGCAGCGCTTCTTCCAGGTATACGATCCGGCCTACTACGACGACGCCAAGAAGAATCAGTTCACCGTGATGCTGGAAAGCTGGCGCTGGATGCACTCGCTGCACTCCACCTACACCAGCCGCCACGTGGACTGGACCCAGCTCGATGACGTGATCGCCGCTTGCGTCGCCGCGTTGCCGCAGCTGCAGGGCATCGTCGACGCCGCGCCGGACGCGACTTTCCGCATTCGCGGTCAGAAGCTGGCGCGTTCGCCGCACCGCTCCAGCGGCCGTACCGCCATGCGCGCCAACATCAGCGTGCACGAGCCGCGTCAGCCGCAGGATAAAGACACCATGTTCGCCTTCTCGATGGAAGGGAACAACAGCCCGCTGGCCGATCGTCAGCAGATCCCGTTCGCCTGGGCGCCAGGCTGGAACTCACCGCAGGCATGGAACAAGTTCCAGGCCGAAGTGGGCGGCAAACTGCGCCACGGCGATCCGGGCGTGCGCCTGATCGAAGCGGGGGAGGGCAGCCTCGGTTACTTCGACCGCGTGCCTGCCGCGTTCAATCCGAACGACGGCTGGCGTGTCGCGCCGTACTACCACCTGTTCGGCAGCGACGAAATGTCGCAGCGCTCTCACGTGATCCAGCAGCGCATGCCGGAAGCCTACGTGATGGTCAACCCGGCCGACGCGGCGACGCTTGGCGTCAACGCGGGCAGCCTGGTGGAGTTCAGCTGTGCGGGCCAGACCCTGCGTCTGCCGGTGCGTCTGAGTGAAACCCTGACCCAGGGCCAGGTTGGTTTGCCGCTCGGCTTGCCAGGGATCCCGCCGATCTTGGTGGGTGCTAAGGTAGACAATCTGCGGGAGGCGGCACGATGAGCTGGTTTACCCCTGAGGTGATCGACATTCTGATCGCCATTCTTAAAGCGGTCGTGATCCTGTTGGTGGTCGTGGCGTGCGGGGCATTCATGAGCTTTGGCGAACGTCGCCTGCTCGGCCTGTTCCAGAACCGCTACGGACCGAACCGCGTAGGCTGGGGCGGCTCGCTGCAGCTGGTCGCCGACATGATCAAAATGTTCTTCAAGGAAGACTGGGTGCCGAGATTCTCCGACCGGGTGATCTTCACCCTGGCGCCGATGATCGCCTTTACTTCTCTGTTGCTGGCATTTGCCATCGTGCCGGTCAGCCCGACCTGGGCGGTGTCCGATCTCAACATCGGTATTCTGTTCTTCCTGATGATGGCCGGCCTGGCGGTGTACGCCGTGCTGTTCGCCGGATGGTCGAGCAACAACAAATACTCGCTGTTGGGCGCGATGCGCGCCTCCGCGCAAACCCTGAGCTACGAAGTGTTCATCGGCCTGTCGCTGATGGGCGTGGTGATGCAGGCGGATTCGTTCAACATGCAGGCCATCGTTGAATCCCAGGCGCACGTCTGGAACGTCATTCCGCAGTTCTTCGGCTTCGTGACCTTCGCGATCGCCGGCGTGGCGGTGTGTCACCGTCACCCGTTTGACCAGCCGGAAGCCGAGCAGGAACTGGCCGACGGTTACCACATCGAATATTCCGGCATGAAGTTCGGTCTGTTCTTCGTGGGGGAATACATCGGTATCGTCACCGTGTCCGCCCTGATTGTGACGTTGTTCTTCGGCGGCTGGCAGGGTCCGTTCCTGCCGCCATTCATCTGGTTCGCGTTGAAAACGGCCTTCTTCATGATGATGTTCATCCTGATCCGTGCCGCGCTGCCGCGTCCGCGTTATGACCAGGTGATGTCCTTCGGCTGGAAAGTGTGCCTGCCGCTGACGCTGCTGAACCTGCTGGCAACCGCCGCGGTCATTTTGTACAACGCTCAATAAGGGGTGAATAAACCATGACATTGAAAGAGTTAGTGGTTGGTTTCGGCACCCAGGTGCGCAGCATTTGGATGATTGGCATGCATGCCTTCGCCAAGCGCGAAACCCAGATGTATCCGGAAGAACCGGTTTACCTGCCGCCGCGCTACCGCGGCCGCATCGTGCTGACGCGCGATCCGGACGGCGAAGAGCGCTGCGTCGCCTGTAACCTGTGTGCGGTTGCCTGCCCGGTCGGCTGTATCTCGCTGCAAAAAGCGGAGCAGAAAGACGGCCGTTGGTATCCGGAGTTCTTCCGCATCAACTTCTCGCGCTGCATTTTCTGCGGTCTGTGCGAAGAGGCTTGCCCGACTACCGCTATCCAGCTGACGCCGGATTTCGAACTGGGTGAGTACAAGCGTCAGGATCTGGTGTACGAAAAAGAAGATCTGTTGATCTCGGGGCCGGGTAAATATCCGGAATATAACTTCTACCGGATGGCCGGTATGGCGATTGACGGCAAAGCCAAAGGCGAAGCCGAAAACGAAGCCAAACCGATCGACGTCAAAGGTCTGTTGCCCTAAGGAGCCAGCAAGCATGGAAATTGCATTTTACCTGGCAGGTTTGATTGCGGTGGCCGCGACGATTCGCGTGATCACCCATACCAACCCTGTGCATGCGCTGCTGTATCTGATCGTCTCGTTATTGGCGATCTCGGCAGTCTTCTTCTCGCTCGGCGCCTACTTTGCCGCCGCGTTGGAAATCATCGTCTATGCGGGCGCCATCATGGTGCTGTTCGTGTTCGTGGTGATGATGCTGAACCTCGGCAACGTGCAGCAGCAAGAGCGCGACTGGATGAAGCCGACGGTGTGGATCGGGCCTGGCCTGTTGTCGCTGGCGCTGCTGGTGGTATTGATCGTCGCGATCCGCAGCGTATCCGACCAGGGTATCAGCGGCGAGATGGTCGACGCGAAGGCGGTGGGCATCAGCCTGTTCGGGCCTTACGTATTGGCGGTTGAGCTGGCTTCAATGCTGCTGTTGGCGGGTCTGGTTGTCGCCTTCCATATCGGCCGCGAGCACAAACCTGGCGAGGTGCTGAGCAACGCGCCGGCGAGTGGCGAAATGGCGAGAAGAAAATCGGAGGAGCAAGCATGATCCCTCTTCAACACGGCCTGATCCTGGCGGCTATCCTGTTTGTGCTCGGGCTGACCGGGCTGCTGGTGCGCCGCAACCTGCTGTTTATGCTGATCAGCCTGGAAGTGATGATCAACGCTGCGGCGTTGGCGTTTATCGTGGCGGGAAGCTACTGGGGCCAGGCGGACGGGCAGGTGATGTACATCCTGGCGATCAGCCTGGCGGCAGCCGAGGCCAGTATCGGCCTGGCGCTGCTGCTGCAGCTCTACCGTCGTCGTCATACCCTGAATATTGATACTGTCAGTGAGATGCGCGGATGAACCTATTATATTTAACAATTCTGCTACCGCTGATCGGGTTCCTGCTGTTGGCATTTTCCCGCGGTCGTTGGTCTGAGAACACGGCGGCTACCGTCGGCGTGGGCTCTATCGGCCTGGCTGCGCTGGTCACGGTGTATGTGGCGATGGATTTCTTCGCCCAGAAAGCCGCCGGCGTGCAGCTGTTCGAGCAAAGCCTGTGGACCTGGATGGCCGTCGGCAACTTCAATATCGGCGTGACCCTGGTGCTGGACGGCCTGTCGCTGACCATGCTGTCGGTGGTCACCGGCGTCGGCTTCTTCATCCACATGTTCGCCTCCTGGTACATGCGTGGTGAAGAGGGCTATTCGCGCTTCTTCGCTTACACCAACCTGTTTATCGCCAGCATGGTGGTCTTGGTGCTGGCGGACAACCTGCTGCTGATGTATCTGGGTTGGGAAGGCGTGGGCCTGTGCAGCTACCTGTTGATCGGCTTCTACTACAAAGATCCGGCCAACGGCGCGGCGGCGATGAAAGCCTTCATCGTGACCCGCGTGGGCGACGTGTTCCTGGCGTTCGCGCTGTTCATCCTCTACAACGAGCTGGGCACGCTGAATATCCGCGAGCTGATGATCCTGGCGCCGCAGAAACTGGCGGTGGGCGATACGGCCATCACCTGGGCGACCCTGATGCTGCTGGGCGGCGCGGTCGGTAAATCGGCGCAGTTGCCGTTGCAAACCTGGTTGGCGGACGCGATGGCGGGCCCAACCCCGGTTTCCGCACTGATCCACGCGGCGACCATGGTGACCGCGGGCGTCTATCTGATCGCTCGTACGCACGGCCTGTTCCTGATGGCGCCGGAAGTGCTGCACCTGGTGGGCATCGTCGGTGCGGTCACTCTGCTGCTGGCCGGCTTCGCCGCGCTGGTGCAGACCGACATCAAGCGCGTGCTCGCTTACTCCACCATGAGCCAGATCGGTTACATGTTCCTGGCGCTGGGCGTGCAGGCATGGGACGCGGCGATCTTCCACCTGATGACCCACGCGTTCTTCAAGGCGCTGCTGTTCCTGTCGTCCGGTTCGGTGATCCTGGCTTGCCACCACGAGCAAAACATCTTCAAGATGGGCGGTCTGCGCAAGAGCATCCCGCTGGTGTACGTCTGCTTCCTGGTGGGTGGCGCGGCGCTGTCTGCGTTGCCGCTGGTCACGGCCGGCTTCTTCAGTAAGGACGAGATCCTGGCGGGCGCGATGGCCAACGGCCACATCAACCTGATGGTGGCCGGCCTGGTCGGCGCATTCATGACCTCGCTGTACACCTTCCGTATGATTTTCATCGTGTTCCACGGCGAAGAGAAAATCAAAGCGCATGCCGGTAAAGGCATCACTCACCACCTGCCGCTGCTGGTTCTGCTGGTGCTGTCCACCTTCGTTGGTGCGATGATCGTGCCGCCGTTGCAGGGCGTGCTGCCGGAGACGACCGAGCTGGCGCACGGCAGCGTGCTGACGCTGGAAATCACCTCCGGCGTGGTGGCTATCGTCGGCATTCTGCTGGCGGCCGCGCTGTGGCTGGGCAAACGCAGCCTGGTCAACAGTATCGCCAACAGCGCGCCGGGGCGTTTCTTCTCGACCTGGTGGTTCCATGCCTGGGGCTTCGACTGGCTGTATGACAAAGTGTTCGTCAAGCCGTACCTGGGCATTGCGAAGCTGCTGCAGCGCGATCCGCTGAACTCGCTGATGAACCTGCCGGCCGTCTTCTCCCGCTGGGGGAACCGCGGTCTGACGGTGAGCGAGAACGGTCAGGTGCGTTGGTATATAGCGTCTATGGGTGTGGGTGCAGTGGTCGTATTGGCTCTGTTGATTTTGGTTTAATTGAATAATTTAAACAGACGCATTTTTCGGGCGTAGCGCCGGGCAGGCGCTACGTACAAAGTTTGAAATTATTCGTATAAGGGACACAAAACGCCATGCTATTACCTTGGCTAATTCTTATCCCCTTTATCGGCGGTCTGCTGTGCTGGCAGCTTGAGCGCTTCGGTACTAAGGTGCCGCGCTGGATAGCGCTGATCGCAATGGGGCTGACGTTGGCGCTCTCTCTGCAGCTGTGGATGCAGGGCGGCTATACCTTGACCACGCCGAAAGGCATTCCGCAGTGGCAGAGCGAATTCCTGTTGCCGTGGATCCCGCGCTTCGGTATCTCCATCCACCTGGCGCTGGACGGCCTGTCGCTGCTGATGGTGGTGTTGACCGGTCTGCTGGGCGTGCTGGCGATCCTCTGTTCCTGGCGTGAAATCCAGAAGTATCAGGGCTTCTTCCACCTCAACCTGCTGTGGATCCTGGGCGGCGTTATCGGCGTGTTCCTCGCCATCGACATGTTCCTGTTCTTCTTCTTCTGGGAAATGATGTTGGTGCCGATGTACTTCCTGATCGCGTTGTGGGGCCACAAGGCGTCGGACGGTAAAACCCGCATCACCGCGGCGACCAAGTTCTTCATCTACACCCAGGCCAGCGGTCTGGTGATGCTGATTGCGATCCTGGGCCTGGTGTTCGTGCACTACAACGCCACCGGCGTGTGGACCTTCGATTACGAAGACCTGCTGCAAACGCCGATGTCCCACAACGTGCAATATCTGTTGATGCTGGGCTTCTTCATCGCCTTCGCGGTGAAAATGCCGGTGGTGCCGCTGCACGGCTGGTTGCCGGACGCGCACAGCCAGGCGCCGACCGCAGGTTCCGTCGATCTGGCGGGCATCTTGCTGAAAACCGCGGCCTACGGCCTGCTGCGTTTCAGCCTGCCGCTGTTCCCTGAGGCTTCGCACGAGTTTGCGCCAATCGCCATGTGGCTGGGCGTGATCGGCATCTTCTACGGCGCCTGGATGGCGTTCGCGCAGACCGACATCAAGCGTCTGATCGCCTACACCTCGGTTTCGCACATGGGCTTCGTGCTGATCGCCATCTACACCGGCAGCCAGTTGGCTTATCAGGGCGCGGTGATCCAGATGATCGCGCACGGTCTGTCCGCCGCCGGTATGTTTATCATCTGCGGCCAGCTGTATGAGCGCCTGCATACCCGCGACATGCGTCAGATGGGCGGCCTGTGGGGGCGTATCAAGTTCATCCCTGCGCTGTCGCTGTTCTTCGCCGTGGCTACGCTGGGGATGCCGGGTACCGGTAACTTCGTCGGCGAATTCATGATTCTGTTCGGCAGCTACCAGGTGGTGCCGGTGATCACCGTGATCTCTACCTTCGGTCTGGTGTTCGCTTCGGTTTACTCGCTGATCATGATGCAGCGCGCTTACTACGGTGCGCCTAAATCCGACCAGCCGCTGCAGGGCATGACCGCGCGCGAACTGTTCATCATTTTGCTGCTGGTGGTGTTGCTGGTTCTGCTGGGGGTTTACCCGCAGCCGATTCTGGATACTTCCAACGCGGCGATGAGCAACGTGCAACACTGGTTTGGTTCGTCAGTTTCAGCAATTTCAACAACAAGGCCGTAATTCGCCATGACAATAACTCCTCAACAACTGATCGCACTGCTGCCGCTGTTGATCGTCGGATTGACGGTGGTGGTTGTGATGCTAGGCATTGCGTGGCGACGCGACCACTTTATCAACGCCACCCTGACCGTGATCGGTCTCAACCTGGCGCTGCTTTCGCTGTACTTTGTCGGCCAGGCAGGCCCAATGGACGTCACCCCGCTGCTGCGGGTTGACGGTTACTCGATGTTCTACACCGGGCTGGTGCTGCTGGCGAGTCTGGCGACCTGCACCTTCGCCTATCCGTGGCTGGTCGGCTATCCGGATAACCGCGAAGAGTTCTACCTGCTGGTGCTGATCGCCGCCATGGGCGGCATCCTGCTGGCGAGCGCCAACCATCTGGCTTCGCTGTTCATCGGTATCGAGCTGATCTCGCTGCCGCTGTTCGGCCTGGTGGGCTACGCCTACCGCCAGAAGCGCCCGCTGGAAGCCGCCATCAAGTACATGCTGCTGTCCGCCGCCGCGTCGTCGTTCCTGCTGTTCGGCATGGCGCTGCTGTATGCCGAATCCGGCGATCTGTCGCTGGCCGGCCTCGGCAAGAGCCTGCAGGAAAACATGATGCACCAACCGCTGATCCTGGCCGGTATGGGCATGATGATCGTCGGTCTGGGCTTCAAGCTGTCGCTGGTGCCGTTCCAACTGTGGACGCCGGACGTGTATCAGGGCGCGCCTGCGCCGGTCTCGACCTTCCTGGCGACCGCCAGCAAGATCGCGATCTTCGCGGTCGTGATGCGTCTGTTCCTGTATGCCCCGGCCGCCGACAACGAAGCGCTGCGCATGGTGCTGTCGATCATCGCGTTCTGCTCTATCTTGTTCGGTAACCTGATGGCCATCAGCCAGACCAACATCAAGCGTCTGCTGGGTTACTCTTCGATCGCTCACCTGGGCTACCTGCTGGTGGCGCTGATTGCGGTGCAAACCCATCAGCTGTCGCTGGAAACCGCCGGCGTTTACCTGGCCGGTTACCTGTTCAGCAGCCTGGGCGCCTTCGGCGTGGTCAGCCTGATGTCCAGCCCGTACCGCGGCCCGGATGCGGATTCGCTGTTCTCTTATCGCGGTCTGTTCTGGCATAAGCCAATCTTGTCCGCGGTGATGACGGTGATGATGCTGTCGCTGGCCGGTATCCCGATGACGCTGGGCTTTATCGGCAAGTTCTTCGTGATCGCGATGGGCGTCAGCGCGCATCTGTGGTGGTTGACCGGCGCGGTTGTGGTAGGCAGCGCCATCGGCCTGTACTACTACCTGCGCGTGACCGTCAGCCTGTTCCTCAGCGCGCCGGAATCGCTGCAGCGCGATACCCCGAACAACTGGGCGTTGACCGCCGGTGGCGTCGTGGTGCTGATCTCCGCCGCGCTGGTGCTGCTGCTGGGCGTCTATCCGCAGCCGCTGATTTCGCTGGTGCAGATGGCGCAGCCGACGTTCTGATAACGCTTGAAACGATAAAAAGGTCGCTTCGGCGGCCTTTTTTTATGGGGAAACGGCACTCAGCCGTAATGGGCGCTAAACGAGGTTTCCAGCGCCTGCACTACCGCGCGCACGCGGGCGGCGCGTTGCAAATCGGGATGCAACACCAGCCAGATATCCACCCAGTCTTTGTTCTCCGGCAACAGGCGCACCAGCTCCGGGTCTTTGTCCGCCAAAAACGCGGAGAGCAGGCCGATGCCCAGCCCGCTGCGGGTAGCGGAACGCAGCAGCAGCTGCGAATTGCATTGCAGCACCACGTTGGGCTCGTGCAGGGCCTCGCCGCAGAAATTGTTCCAGTGGCGCGGCACCAGATCGCGCGGGAACATCAGCAGATCGTGGCCGCGCAGCTGCTCGCCCCTGAGCGGCATGCCGCGCCGCGCCAGGTAGTGTGGGCTGGCGTACAGACCCATTTCGATGGTGGCTAAGCGTTTGATGATCAGCTCATCGTCATCGGGGCGGGCGCCACGGATCGCCAGATCTGCGCCGTGGTAAGAGATATCGGCGATGTTCAGCGCCGTTAACAGCGTGACGGTGATGGCGGGGTAGCGTTCCCGCAGATCTTGCAGCGCCGGCATCACGAAGGCTTCGGCCAGGGTATCGGTGGTGGCGATGCGCACGTTGCCGCTCAGGCTTTCGTCACCGCTGGCGGCTTTGCGGTTGATCGCCTGCACCGCATTTTCCATCTTCATCACGTCCGCCAGCATTTCTTCCCCCAACGGGCTGAGGGCGAAGGATTTCGGCGTGCGGATAAACAGCTTGGAACCGAGCGCGTCCTCGAAAGCGGACAGCCGTCGACCGACGGTCGCCTGATCGACATGCAGCTGGCTGGCGGCTTTGCGTAGCGTGCCGCAGCGCGCGACGGCCAAAAAGAAGCGCGCGTCGTCCCAATTTATCATGCCATTTCCTCTCTGCAGATTTGTCGGCGCCGTAGGAAACAGGCCGGGCCGGACGAATGATAACGGGTTATATCATAAAGCGTTGCTCTGCCCTGGGGGAGAGAAAGACGGCTAGCGGCCTGCACATCGGCGGTTATTTCTCCGGGGATGCAAGAATGCATCAGGGTGATTCATTCTTGACGATACTTCGCCCGCCGCCGTAACGCTATGATAAGCCCCGTTCCCGGCCCGCCGGGTGAGAAAGATGTCGATGGCAGGCCGCCGTCTGCCGACTTTGGGAGTTGAAACATGTCAGAAAATACCGCCAGCCAGATCGCGGCGCCGCAAAATGCTCAGGCGTCGCGCAGGACCATTTTATTGTTCCTGGCGCTGGCTTTGATGTCGGCATTGCTGAACAGCAGTACGCCGACGCCGCTTTATCCGCTGTATCAGCAGCAGCTTGCGCTAAGCTCGGTCAGCCTGACGATCATCTACGGCGCTTATGCCGCCGGCGTGCTGATTTCGCTGTTTGGCGTAGGCAATATGGCGGGGAAAGTAAAAGACCTGCGCAGCATGATCGTGCCGGCATTGCTGGTGGTGTTGAGCGGTGCGCTGCTGTTTGCGCTGGCGGATACCTTTGTCATGATGCTCATGGCGCGACTGCTGGCCGGGGTGGGCACCGGGGCATTGACCGGGGCGGCAAACATCGCCCTGGTGCGTTTTGGGCCACAGGACGGCGGTAAAAACGCCGCGCTGATCGCCACGTTGTCCTTTACCACAGGGTTGGCGCTGGGCCCGATCTTCAGCGGCATCGCTTTGCAGACCGGTTTTCATCCCACGACGCTGCCGTTCATTTTCATCATGATCATTGCCGCCGTGGCGGCGTTGGGCGTGATGTTCTCGTGGCCGCGTGGCGTGGTCGCGGCGCCGACCCGCGCTGCGCCGACGGCGACAGAAAAAAGCACGCTGCTCGATGGCCTGCGTATCACCGGCGGTAAATTCTTTGTCTGTGCCGGGGCGCTGTTTGTCTGTTGGGCCCTGGCCGCCAGCATTTTGGCTATTGGCCCCAGCGTGGCGGAAACGCTGTTAGGCATGCACCAGCGGGGCGTCTTTGGCTATGCGATTGCGGTGTATCTGTTGATCGCCGGTATTAGCCAGATCCTGAGCCGCCGCCTTAACGCCCGTTATTCGCTGTTGTTCGGTTGCCTGGCGCAGGTGCTGGCGGCGGTGGTATTCGCTGCGGCGATCCAATGGCATTCACTGTGGCTGGCGGCTGCGGGCCTGGTGGTGGCCGGCTATGCTTACGGCGCCATTTTCGTCGGCAGCGCGACCCTGGTAAACCTGATTTCGCCGCCGGCCAGCCATGCGCGTTTGCTTTCACTGTTTTACGTTATCGCTTATATCGCCAACTGGGTGCCGATCTTGCTGGGGATCGTGGTCGACCGTGTCGATCTGCAGCAGGCAACCCATCTGCTGTTCCTGAGCAGCACCACGGTATGCCTGTTGTTGGCATGGATGACGGTACGTGTAGGGTTCCCACGTTAATAATTTTGTGATTTAAGTCTCTTTTATTTAATTAATCATTCTTTAATTGCATTTATATTGTGATTTTAATCACATGAAATGACTGGCTTTCGGGTAAACTGCGCGCTTTCTTTTTGTCGCGGGTCACTTTATGAACGTTCTTTTCGCCATTGCCGTTACTACCGGGATCCTCTCCGGCGTGTGGGGCTGGGTTGCCGTCAGCCTGGGGCTGATCGGTTGGGCCGGTTTTCTCGGCTGCACGGCGTATTTCGCCTGCCCGCAGGGTGGGCTGAAAGGGCTGTTGATCGGCGCGTTGACCTGCTGCAGCGGCGTCTTCTGGGCAATGGCGATCATCCACGGCAGCGAACTGGCGCCGCAGTGGGAACTGCTGGGGTATCTGCTGACCGGCGTCGTTGCGTTCCTGATGTGCATTCAGGCCAAACAGCAGTGGCTGGGGTTTGTGCCCGGCACCTTTATCGGCGCCTGTGCGACCTTCGCCGGCGGCGGAGATTGGCCGCTGGTGACGCTTTCTCTGTTGGTGGGCTTGCTGTTTGGCTATGCGATGAAAAACAGCGGTCTGTGGTGGGCGGCGCGCAGCGAAAAAGCCCGTGCCGCACAGCCGGTCAGCCCGAATGCCGGCTCAAACGGTGCCGCCGAGTGAGAGGCGGTAGTGCAGATCGTGGCGCTCGGCGCAGGGTTCGCCCGCGATCCGCAGCAGCAGCATTTCAGCGGCGGTTTTCCCCATGTCAAAGCGCGGCGTGATCACGCTGGCGATGCCCGGCGTGGTCGCCTGGCCAATATCCAGGCCGTGAAAACCCGATAGCGCAATCTCCTGCGGCACGCGCACGCCGAGACGCAGGCAGGCCTGCAACACGCCCACCGCCAGATCGTCGTTGGTGCACAGGATACCGTCCAACTGCGGGTAGCGTTCGCGCGCCATCGCCAGCATGTCGGCGCCGATCGAAACCGAAGAGACCCGATGCGGCGTGATCTGGCGCGGCGTTTGCTCCTGAGCCGCCATGGCGCGGCAGTACCCCCGATAGCGTTTATTGTCGCGGGCGTCCGACATGGCGCCAAAGTAAACGATATGCCGTTTGCCGCTGGCGAGCAGCGCTTCGGTCATGTCATACCCCGCCTGTTCATTATCAAACCCCACCGCAATCCGCCCCGGCGGCGCGTCGAGATCCATCACCTGCGCGAGGGGGATTTTGGCGGCGCCGAGGTAGGTCTCTGCGCGCAAGGTATGCGCAGAGTCGGTGAGGATCAGCCCGGCGATCGGGTAGCTCAACAGCTGTGCGATCTGCTCTTCTTCCCGCTGCGGGCTGTAATCGTAGTTCACCACCAGCGTTTGGTAACCCCGCGCTTGGGTAACGGATTCGATGCCGGCCAGCAGATCGGCGAAGATCTGGTTGTTGAAGGAGGGGATCAGTACGCCGATGCGCGGTTTTCTGCCGGCCTGTGCGGTATCGGCGTCAGTGATGTTCAGCTCCCGCATGACCTGCGCAATGCGTTCGGCGGTGTTGGCCGCCACTTTTTCCGGCGTGCGCAGGAAGCGGCTGACGGTCATTTTGGTCACGCCGGCCAATTGTGCGATGTCCTGTAGCGTAACGCGAGGGTGTTTCATTCGGTGGCCTTCACGGGCGGCGCGGCAAGGGTGGATAGCGGTATGTTAACAAATCGATTTGGCGATAACAATGAATGCGCTCCTATTGAAAATAGCTATTTTTCAATTGGATAACTGCTTTTGCCCGCTTGCTGCCTGCGTGAGATCACGTTAAGGGTAACAGGGTTTCGTAACATGATGTTCAGTGATTTCCATCACGTTTTTACCGGTAACAATCGGCTGAGATAGAGGCCTGTCTGATTGGAGGCCTGATGGCCGGGAATCACCATGAACAACCTGTTTTCACTGGATAACAAAATTGTCTTGATCACCGGCGCCTCGCGCGGCATCGGTTTTCTGCTGGCGCGCGGCCTGGCGCAGCAAGGCGCGCATATTCTGGTCAACGCCACCACCGACGAACATGCCCGACACGCCGCCGATCGCCTGCGCGAAGAGGGCTTGCGCGCCGATGCGGCGGCGTTCGACGTCACCGATTCCCAGGCGGTGCATGCCGCCATCGATCGTATCGAAGCGGATATCGGCGCGATAGACGTCTTGATCAACAACGCCGGCATCCAGCGCCGTCACCCGTTCACCGAGTTTCCGGAGCAAGACTGGGACGACATCATCGCCGTCAACCAGAAGGCGGTTTTCATCGTGTCGCAAACCGTGGCGCGTTATATGGTACCGCGCCGGCGCGGCAAGATAGTCAACATCGGCTCGATGCAAAGCGAGCTGGGGCGGGACACCATCACCCCTTATGCGGCCTCCAAGGGCGCGGTGAAAATGCTGACGCGCGGCATGTGCGTGGAGCTGGCGCGCTACAACATTCAGGTCAACGGCATCGCCCCCGGCTACTTCAAAACCGAGATGACGCAGGCGCTGGCCGACGATCCGGCCTTCACCGCCTGGCTGACCCAACGCACGCCCGCCGCACGCTGGGGCGATCCGCAGGAGTTGATCGGCGCGGCGGTGTTCCTGGCCGCCGACGCCTCCGCCTTCGTCAACGGGCAACTGCTGTTTGTCGATGGCGGCATGTCGGCGGCGGTGTAATCTTTTTTCGTGGAGTGTTGAGATGAAAATTCAAACCCAGTCCTGCGTGGTCAATGGCAAACGCGACGTGGCGGTGATTGCGCAAGAAGTGGATTACCGGGGGCAGGGAACGCTGGTGAAAATCAGCCGCGGCGGCATCTGCGGCTCGGATCTGCATTACTTTCAGGAAGGCAGGGTTGGCAATTTTCAGGTGCGCCAGCCGATGGTGCTGGGCCATGAGGTGATCGGCGAGGTGGTCGCCAGCGATTCGCCGCAGCTGCCGGTCGGGCAGAAGGTGGCGCTCAATCCCAGCAAACCCTGCGGGCAGTGCAAATACTGCCTGGCGCAGCAAAGCAATCAATGCGTCGAGATGCGCTTTTTCGGTAGCGCGATGTATTTTCCGCACGTCGACGGTGCTTTTACCCAATACAAAGTGGTGGACAGCGCGCAGTGCATTCCTTATGGCGCCGATCGCGACGACAGGGTGATGGTGTTCGCTGAACCGCTGGCGGTGGCGATCCACGCGGCGAAGCAGCCCGGCGACGTGACGGGGAAAAAGATCTTCGTGTCCGGCGTCGGCCCGATCGGCTGCCTGCTGGTGGCGGCGCTGAAAGCGCTGGGCGCCGCCGAAATTGTCTGTGCCGATCTCAGCCCGCGCTGCCTGGCGATCGCCAGGCAAATGGGGGCCGATCGGTGCCTGCATGCCGCGGACGACGATGTTAGCGGTTATCAGCAGGACAAAGGATATTTCGACGTCGCCTTCGAAGTGGCGGGGCATCCGCAGTCGCTGCAGCGCTGCCTGGAGATCACCCGCGCCAAAGGCACTGTGGTGCAGGTGGGCATGGGCGCCAGCTTCCCCGATTTTCCGCTGATGTTGTTGATCGCCAAGGAGTTGAACCTGCTCGGATCCTTCCGCTTCGTGGCGGAGTTTGCGCTGGCGGTGGCGTGGCTGGCCGACGACGTGGTCGATCCGCTGCCGTTGCTGTCGGCGGAGTTCGCCAGCGGGCAACTGGCGCAGGCGCTGGAGTTTGCCGGCGATAAGCGCCAGGCCGCCAAGGTGCAATTGGTATTTTAGGGTAAAAGTCCGATGGCCGCAGGCGGCGATCCTTGTCTATAGTGTAGGAACGCTTAATTTTTCAACCACGGAGATCTCACTATGGCAAGACATACGGATGCTGAGCAAACTACGCTGGATGACGATCTGAGAATGCTGACCGAGACGCTGGAAGAAGTGCTGCAATACACCGGCGATCGCGCGGATCAGGCCTACATCGACATCAAGTCGCACGCCGAGCAGGCGCTGAGTGAGGTTAAGGCGCGCTGGGCGAACACCGGCGAATCCTACTATGCGCGCGCCAAAGAAGCGGTGCACCGCACCGACGACTACGTGCGGGATAAACCCTGGCACAGCGTAGGCATCGGCGCCACCGTCGGGCTGGTGCTGGGACTGCTGCTGGCCAGAAAATAACGACGTCGGGCGGCGGCCTGCGCCGCCGCCCGACAGCTACGTATCTTCTTTCCCCAAAATCACTTCCACCTGATGGATCCTGCCGTCGTCCCGCAGCGCGATCGTCGGCTCCGACTGAGGGATGCCGTCAACGATGATCTGCGTTTCGCCTTCTCCCTGGCGCACGACCAGCTGATATTCGCTGGCGCCTTCGCGGTAGTTGATCGTGAATTGCGGCCAGTCGGCCGGCAGACGCGTATCGATCGTCAGCCGATCGCCGCGGCGTTTCAGGCCCAGCAGCGACTCGAGAATCAAGCGATACATCCAGCCTGCCGAGCCGGTATACCAACTCCAGCCACCCCGGCCGATATGCGGCTCAACTGCGTAGACATCAGCGGTCGCCACGTAAGGTTCGACTTTGTAACGTTCGGCGGCGGCGCTGTCCAGGCTGTGGTTGATGGGGTTGATCAGCGCCATCAGCTGCCAGGCGCGTTCGATGTCACCCATTTCGGCGAAGGCCATCACCGCCCATACCGCGCCGTGGGTGTATTGGCCGCCGTTTTCCCGCACGCCGGGCAGATAGCCGCGGATATAGCCGGGATCGGGGCCGTTGCCGTCGAACGGCGGCGTCAACAGTCTGATCAGCCTGGCCTGCGGGTCGACCAGATGTGTATCCAATGACTGCATCGCCTGCCGACTGCGCTGCGGATCGCCGGCGCCGGACAGCACCGACCAGCTTTGCGCAATGGCGTCGATGCGGCACTCCGCGGCCAGGTGTGAGCCGAGCGGTTCGCCGTTGTCGAAATAGCCGCGGCGGTACCATTCGCCATCCCAGGCATGGTTGTGCAGGTTGTCCTTCAGGGCGGCGGCCTGGCGGCGGCACTGTGCGGCCAGGTCGTCATCGTGGTGGCGTTCCGCCAGATCGCCGTAGCGCTGCAGGATGGAAAACAGGAAGAAGCCGAGCCAGACGCTTTCGCCGCGGCCTTCCAGCCCGACCCTGTTCATGCCGTCGTTCCAGTCGCCGGCCCCCATCAGCGGCAACCCGTGCTCGCCAAAGGTCAGGCCGTGTTTCAGCGCGCGCGCGCCGTGCTGGTACAGGCTTTCCCGCACTGCGCTCTGCGCCGGCTGTTCATAGGCGGACTCTTCGCCGGGCGCCAGCTGGCGCGCCTCCAGATAGCCTACCTGTTCGGTCAAAATGCTCTCGTCGCCGGTGGCGTCCAAATAATGACACATCGCCAGCGGCAGCCACAGATAGTCGTCGGAACAGCGGGTGCGCACGCCGTTGCCCTGCGGCGGATGCCACCAGTGCTGCACATCGCCCTCGATAAACTGGCGTGAGGCGCACAGCAGGATCTGTTCGCGCAGCCGTTGCGGCGCGGCGTGGGTCAGTGCCAGCGTGTCCTGCAGCTGATCGCGGAAGCCAAAGGCGCCGCCGGATTGGTAGTAGCCGCTGCGTGCCTGAATGCGGCAGGAGAGAGTTTGGTACAGCAGCCAGCCGTTAGCCAGCAGATCGACCGCCGGATGCGGCGTGCCGATCTGCACCTTATTCAGGATGCCGTCCCAATAGGCGGCGACCTGTTGCCGTTCGTCTTGCAGGCGATCTTCATCCAGGTAGCGCTGCAGCAGCATGTCGGCCTCGTCGGCGTTTTGTCCCAGTCCCAGGACGAACACCAGGCTGCGCTGATCGCCGTCGATCAGGCTGAGCGCCGACTGTACCGCGCCGCACGGATCCAGCCCGGCGCCGACCCTGCCGGAAAGCCGGCGCAGTTTCAGCACCGCCGGATTGGCCAGCGTGCCGTTGCGGCCGAGGAATTCACGCCGATCGCCGCTGATGGAACAGTGGGCGCCGGTAACGCCGAAAAAGGCGGTGCGCTCGGAACCGTTGCCGCCGTAATGGTTGGTGGCCAGAATGCCGCAGCCGCCCGTCGTCGTCGCGGCCTGTGTCACGACGTGCATGGCGGTTTTACTGCGCAAATCGCCGAGGATGAATTCCATGTAGCCGGTGGCGGAGAGTTTGCGTGTGCGGCCTGAACCGTTGGTCAGCGTCAGCAAAAACAGCTTCACCGGCGCGTCCTGCGCCACCAGCATCGTCAGCTGGCTGTCGATGCCGCCTTCGCGGTGCTCGAACACGCTGTAGCCAAAGCCGTGGCGCGTCAAATAGTGGCCGCGACCGCGGGCCGGCAGCGGCGTGGGGGACCAGACGTGTCCGCTTTCCTCGTCGCGCAGATAAAACGCTTCGCCACCGCGATCGCTGATGGGATCGTTATCCCACGGCGTCAGCCGGTACTCGTGAGCGTTTTCGTACCAGCTATAGGCCTGACCGCTTTCTGAGATAACCGTGCCAAACAGCGGGTTGGCGATAACGTTTGACCAGGGTGCCGGAGTGATCTTGTTCTCGTTCATCGCAATGACATATTCGCGTCCGTCGCTGGAGAATCCGCCCAGCCCGTTAAAGAATTGCAGGTCTTCGATGGCGGGCAACTGCGGCGAATGCAGGTTGCGCGGCAGGTTGTCTACCGTCGCCAGCTTCGACGACGCGGTGACCGGAGACAGCGGCTGTTGCAGGGTTTGCGGCAGCTGCAGGCGTTGGTTGAGCTGCTCCGCCAAACCGCCGCGTCGGTCGTCGAGATAGATGCGCGCCACGCTGAGCAGCAGACGATGGTCTTCCGGCGACATATGTTCGCTGGTCCGCACGAAAATGCCCCCCGGCTTGTCGGTCAGGGTGGATTCCATGCCGGCGGCGATCAAGCCCATGATCTGATTTTGCAGATCCTGGCGGTAGCCGCCGACGTCTTCGTTGAGGATCACCAGATCCACCTGCAGCCCCTTAAGGCGCCAATAGTTGTGTGCCTGGATCAGCTGCTGCACCAACGCGATATTCTCCGCGTCGCTGACCGTCAGCAGCACGATCGGCAGATCGCCTGAGATCGAATGCCCCCATAACCCGGACTGGCCGCGGCGGTTGCTGATGATTTCACCGCCGCCGGCGCGCATTTCCTGCGCCGGGAACACCACGGCGCCGGCCAGACGGTTGAACAGATTGGCGTCTTCCTCATTGGCGTTCAGTTGGCGCAACACCACCTGGCTGTGTGACCAGGCCAGTTCGAAGACGCGATCCGCCAAGTGGCGATCGCGATATTTTTCCAGCATCGCCAGACAGGAGGCGCGATCCTCGCAAACGCCGTAAAACACATCCAGCGTCAGCGGAACGTTGGGTTCCAGCACCACGCGCTGGCGGATGGCGATGATCGGATCGATAACCGGCCCGGCGCTGTTGGTCAGCGGCGCATTGTGGTACAACGCCTGCGGATTGGCCGGCGTGCGGCCGCGGCCGATAAATATGCCGCGATCGGTTTCGAACGAGGTTTGCGCGCTGTTTCCCTGTACCGTCATCATGTGCAGCAGCCACGGGCACGTCTCTTTGGGCTCGCGCGGTCTGCGATGACACAGGATCGCTTCCTGGTCTGGCAGTAGCTCGGTTTGCACGAACAGATTGCTAAAGGCCGGGTGCGCCAGATCGTTCCCGGCCGGTGCCAGCACCACTTCGGCATAGCTGGTGATCTCAAGGATGCGCGGCTGTTTACCGCGGTTGATGAGCGTCAGGCGGCGCAGTTCGATATCATCTTCCGGCGAAACCACCACCTGCGTTTTGACCGAAAGCGTGCCCAGATGGCGCTGGAATTCGGCGCCGGCGTCGTTGAACACCGCGCGATAGTCTTTGGCGCCGCCGCCGCCGATCGGTTGCCAGGTATTGCTCCACACTTCGCCGGTTTGCGGATCGCGCAGGTAGCAGAAAGCGCCCCAGTTATCACGGGTGGCGTCCTCGCGCCAACGGGTCAGCGCCAGGTTTTGCCACCGGCTGTAACTGCCGCCGGCCTGCGACAGCATCAGATGATAGTTGGCGTTGGACAACAGTTGCACTTCGGGTATCGGCGTATCGACGCGGGTGAATTCACGCGCGCTGAAGCTGGCCGGCTGGATGGTGCCTTCGTGGGTTTCGAAATGACGACGCGGGCTATAGAGCTCGACTGCGTCCGGCACGCGTTCCTGCAGCAGCAGGCGCGCTGACTGGAAGGCGGGATAGCGGGCGAAACGCGCCACCATCGGCGCATCCAGCAGCAGGTGCGACAGCGCCAGGAACCCCATGCCCTGGTGGTGTGCCATGTAGGAGCGGACGATCGTGTACAGTTGCCCGCGGCTCAGGCGTGCGGTGGTGTAATCGAGCGCTTCGTAAAAACCGTATCGCCCTTTGGCGCCGTTGTGTTCCAGCGTCAGCAGGTTATTGCAAGCGGCGACGGGCTCAACGATCAGTGCCATCAGCGTCGCGTAAGGGGCGATCACCATATCGTCGGCCAGGCCGCGCCGCAGCCCCAAACCGGGCACCCCAAAGGCGTGATATTGATAATTTTGCTGCGCGTCGAAGCCGAAATAGCCGGATTCGGAAACGCCCCAGGGGACGCCGCGCTCCTTACCCCAGGCGATTTGGCGCGCCACCGCCGCGCGGCACATCTGCACCAGCAGCGAATCGGGATAGGCGGGCATGACCAACTGCGGCATCAGGTATTCGAACATCGACCCGCTCCACGACATCAGCGCAGGCTCCTTGTCGATGACGGTGAACAGCCGGCCAAGGGCGAACCAGCTGCGCTGCGGCACCTGATTGGTCGCGATGGCCACGTAGTTGGTCAGACGGATTTCCGACGCCAGCAGATCGTATTTGCTGCTGTCCATGCGGTTATGGTCGCAGTTGAAGCCGACGCTCAGCAGGTGGGTCGATTCGTCATACAGGAAGTGGAAGTCCATCTGCGCCATTTTTTCCAGCCGCTGCCGCAGGCTGCCGAGTTGCGCCAGGCGCTGTTGCGCCAGCGCGGCGGCGGCATCGAGCCGGCTTTGTTGCTCGGCCGAAAGCCCCAGGTTCGCCGGGGCGTCGGCCAACCAGCGCAGGCTGGGCGGCTGCGCCAGATCCGGCGGCGCATCGCTCAGCCAGCCATACCATTGCGCCCATTCCGCACAGAGTTCATTAAGCTGCTGATGGAGCGCGCCGGCCCAGCGTTTAGTTTCTTCGCCGTGGTTTAACGCCGGCTCCTGCAACCCGTTGCTGTAGTTGCGCATGGCGTCCAATTCAAGCAGCAGCGCGGCGTACGGGCTGTTTTGCGCCTGTTGCCAATGTTGGCGCAGTTTGGCCAGGTTTTTCGGCGCTGCGTTTCCCCACTGCTGTTCCAGCAGTTCCAGGCTGTCTCCCAGACCGGCCACTATCCGCTGCGGATCGATGACCGGCTGTTGGGCCAGTGCCGGCAGCCCGGCGCAGAGCGTCAGCAGATGCCCGGCCAGGTTGCCGCTGTCGACGCTGGAAATATAGCGCGGGTTTAACGGCTCTAAGGTGCGCGTGTCGTACCAGTTGTACAGATGGCCGCGATAGTGCTCCATGCGATCCAGCGTATCGAGCGTCAGTTCAATGCGGCGCAGCGCCTCGCACAGCGTCAGGTAGCCGAAATCGCAGGCGGTGAGGTTGGCCAATAGCGACAAACCGATATTGGTCGGCGAGGTGCGGTGCGCTATCACCGGTTCCGGTATTTCCTGATAGTTGTCCGGCGGCAGCCAGTTCTCCTGAGCATTGACGAAGGTGTTGAAAAAGTCCCAGGTCTGGCGGCTGGTATGGCGCAGGAAGCGCCGTTGCTCCTCATCGATCGCCGTTTTGCTGCGCTGCGGCTCGCGGCTCAGGTAGTAGAGCAAGAACGGCGCGAATACCCACAGCGCGGAAAGCGGCAAGGCGACGACGAGCGCCATCGGGTTATGCCACGCGGTGAGCAGCAGCAACCCCGCCCCGGCCAGCGGATTGACCCACATGGCGCGATAGAAATTGGTCGGCGTCACCCGCAGGCGCGTTTTGCTCTGGGCGTAGCTGGTCCACTCTTGCAGATTGCGTTGGCTGAACAGCAGGCGCCATAGGGTAACGGCGATCGCTTTCAGGCTGTACAGCGCTTCGTGCGGGAGTGCCGCGAGGCGCAGGCCGATTTGTGCCAACCGGTGCAGCGTGCCCTTCAGCGCCAGCCGCACATGCTGGAGAAACGGGCGGCGTGGCGGTTTGCGCGCGATGTCCTGCAGCAGCGCCAGCGCGGAAGGCAGCAGCAGAAGGATAAAGACCACCGCCAGCCAGTAACCGGTGTTGGGCAACCCTGTCAGGCAGCAGAATAAAAGCAGCAACAGGCTGGGGGCCACCAGGCTGCGGCGCAGGTTGTCGAACAGCTTCCACTGCGACAGCGCGCTCAGCGGGTTGGCGCAGCGTGAGCCGTCCGCTTTTTTCACCCGCGGCAGCAGCCAGTTAAGCAACTGCCAGTCGCCGCGGATCCAGCGCGAACGGCGCGCCACGTCGACCAGATAGTTGCTGGGATATTGCTCATACAACAGCACATCGCTCAACAGCCCCGAGCGGGCATAGCAACCTTCCAGCAGATCGTGGCTCAGCACTAAATTCTCCGGGCAGGTGCCTTGCAGGCTGCGCGCAAACACGTCCACGTCGTAAATGCCTTTGCCGATGAATGAGCCTTCGCCAAACAGATCCTGATAAATGTCCGACGCCATGCGCGTATAGGGATCGTTGCCCGGCGTGCTGCTGCATAAGGCGGCGTAACGTCCCTGACCAAAACGCGGGATCTCTTCGGCCATGCGCGGCTGCAAAATGGCGTAGCCTTCCACCACGCGCTGTCTGTTTTCGTCATACTGCGGCTGGTTGAGCGGATGCGCCATGGCGGCGATCAACTGGTGAGCGGTGTCGCGCGGCAATACGGTATCGCTGTCGAGGGTGATGACGTATTTGACGTTTTTCAGAGCCTCAAGGCCGGCGCCAACCAGGCTGGAGAAGGCGTTGTCGCGGTTGCGTAGCCAGTCGTTAAGCGCATTCAGCTTGCCGCGTTTGCGCTCCAGCCCCATCCACACGCCCTGTTTGTCATTCCACTGCCGATCGCGGTGGAACAGGAAAAAGTGGCCCGGCCCTTCACAGGGATAGCGTGCATTCAGCGCGCCGATTTTTTCACTGACGTAAGCCAGCAACGCGGCGTCGTCAGCCTGCCGCTGATGCGGGGCGTCGTTAAAGTCGGTGAGCAGCGCGAAATGCAGGTGTTTCATCGCATTACCCAGATAACAGACCTCCAGCGCGTTGAGCAGCCGGTCGATGCCGGTTTTCTCGTCGAGCAGGGTGGGGATCACCACCAATGTGCGGAACTCGGCCGGAATGCCGCAGGAGAAATCGAGCCTCGGCAAAGGTCGGGGTTCCCGGCTGCGGGTCGTAACCTCGCTGAGCAGGTTAAGCACGAATTGGCTGACGACGATCGCCAACGGGAAAAACAGCAGCGCCAATCCCCACCAGCTGATGCCGCTGCCCGCCGCGTGGCGCAACAGTTCCGCACAGCTGGCGGTGGTGAGCAGGCTGAGGCTGCCGAGCCAGGACAGCAGCGGCGCCTGGTTCAGCGCGTGGCGCACCCGGGTAATGCGGCTGAGGCGTACCGCCAACTGCTGTTCCAGCGCCGGTCTGCCGTCGTCGATCAGGTAGTAGCCGATGTGATGATTGCGCGCATCGCCGACGGGATCTTCCGCCGCCACTCGCGCCATGTTGAGCACGTGTCGCGCAACCTGTACCTCGTCGTGCGGGCTGTGGCGGGCCAGCATTTCGATCACGTGGCGATAGTGATCGCGGGTGTCGAAGTGCATCATCGGATACACCCCAGCCGGATCCTGACGCAGCGTTTGATCTACCAGGCTCATGGTTTCCACAAATTCCGCCCAATCCATTTCGCTCAGCTGGCGCAGGCCGGCGATGCTGTTGCTGACCGACAGTTGGCTGACCGCCAACTGTTGGTTGAAGCGGTGGATCAGTTCATCGGAGGTCATGCTGACCTCCGCCAGACGCTGTTCCACCCAGGTGAGCGGCAGCGCCAGCATGGTGCCGTGGCCCTGCAGACGGCGCACCAGCTCGGCGACGAAGGCGCTGGTGCGCGGCGGATTGGATCGCGCCATGTCGGCGATAACGATGATCAAATTGGCCGGATCGTTTTCCGCCGATTCGAGCATTTTATTGACCCAGTCATCGGCCAGGTTGCGTTCACGCTGAGCCTGCGCTACCTCGACGCTAACGCGGCGCAGGTTGTCTATTAGCGCCAGACGCAGCATGCCCGGCAGCGCCCACAGTTCACCCAGCGTCAGATTGGTTTCCTTTTGATAGGCGGCGATATAGCGCGTCAGGCTCTCTGCGTCCCAGCGCCCGTCGCCGTGGGTGATGGCTTCGGCGGCGATGTCGTAAATGCGCGGGCAGTTGTGCGGTGCAGTCAGCTGCGGCAAGCCGCGGCCAAAGGTCTTAGGCAAGTGATGTCGCACCACGCGGATTTGCTCTTCGATCAAATAGTAATTATCGAGCAACCACTCCCCGGCGGGCGTCATGCTGCTTTTTTTGCCGTTGCTGAGCTGGCGGCAGCTCTCAGCCAGCACCCGTTCGTTGTGATCCAGCCGCTTCAGCAAATAGTAGGGGGTCTTACGCGTCGCCAGTTTGTGAGAGCGTGCCAGACGCTGGCCGTAGCGTTCCATCTGATCGACGGAAAACAGCTCGGCCTTGATGGTGCCGCCGAGCGGTTCCGGTTCGCCTTTAGCGCTTCTGGCGGCGAGCGGCTTTATTTTGCTGTTTTTGCGTTGACTTCTTAACCAATTGATAAGTTTTTCTTTCACACAAAAGCTCCTCACTTCTGACCAAAAGGGCAGCCGGTAAACCCGCTGGGAGTGCGTGAACATCCTGTATCTGGCGCCGGGAACATATGGCGTGGATTTGTTGCAGGAAGGAACAGACCTTTCCAGTATAGCTGTTCAGAATGAGATGTGTCTGTTTTTTAATCGTATTGTTTAATTTTAATAAACATTTGTCGAGGCGGGGCGTTCTGACCTATGCCCGATCAGCAACGGTATGTCATGGAGGTTGACTTGCTGTGGCGGGAAGATACGTCAGGATAAACTCACTGGGTATTTCCCTGATTTTTGTATGGACGGATTGAGCCGGCGCCGCCGCAAGTGTAAAGTATTTGTGTTTTTATTGTTTATTTTTTGTTCTAAATCAAATAATTATCTGGTGTAAACGCCCAGGGATATACGGCGTTCTTGCGCTGGCGCAAAAGCCGTGAAAATAACACCTCATATAATACAGAGCGTAACTACAGGCGCGGCGTCCGTCGGCTGCGCCGGAGACGATCTCTGCTAACTGACTTGTGAGCGAACTATGTCGACAAGTGTTTTTAATCGCCGGTGGGCGGCTGTGCTGCTCGAGGCGCTGGCCCGCCATGGGGTGCGGCATGTTTGTATCGCTCCGGGATCGCGCTCCACGCCGCTGACGCTGGCCGCCGCGGCTAACCGATCGTTTATCTGTCATACCCATTTTGACGAGCGCGGGCTCGGCCATCTGGCGCTTGGGCTGGCGAAGGCGGCGCGTGAGCCGGTGGCGGTGATCGTCACGTCCGGCACCGCGGCGGCCAACCTTTATCCCGCGTTGATTGAAGCCGGCCTGACCGGTGAGCGGCTGGTGTTTCTCACCGCCGATCGGCCGCCGGAGTTGATCGACTGCGGCGCCAATCAGGCGATCCGTCAAAACGGCCTCTACAGCAGCCACCCGACGCTGGCGATCGATCTGCCGCGTCCTACGCCGGATATTCCGGCCGCGTGGCTGGCCTCCAGCGTCGACAGCGCGATGGCGCGCCTGCAACACGGCGCTTTGCACATCAACTGCCCGTTCGCCGAGCCGCTGTACGGCGGCGACGAACGTCACTATGCCGATTGGTCCGCCGCGCTGGGCGACTGGTGGCAGAGCGATCGCCCGTGGCTGCAGGAAAGCGAGACGCATGCGGCGCCGGTGCCGCAGCCGGACTGGTTCTTCTGGCGGCAAAAGCGCGGTGTGGTGCTGGCCGGGCGCATGAGCGCGCAAGAGGGCGCTCAGGTGGCCGACTGGGCCGCAACGCTGGGGTGGCCGCTGATCGGCGACGTGCTGTCGCAGACCGGGCAACCGCTGCCCTGCGCCGATTTGTGGCTTGCGCATCCGCAGGCGCAGCGCGTACTGCAAGATGCGCAGCTGGTGGTGCAGTTCGGCGGCAGCCTGACCGGCAAACGCCTGCTGCAGTGGCAGGCGCAGTGCCGGCCTGAAGAGTATTGGATCATCGACGAGCTGCCGGGGCGGCTCGATCCGGCCCAGCACCGGGGGCGGCGCCTGCGTGCCGGCGTGGCTCAGTGGTTGGCGCAACACCCGGCGCAGCCGCGCGCGCCGTGGGCCGCCGGGCTGGCCGTGCTGGCGGATAAAGCGCTGACGGCGGCATCCACGCATCTGCACGATAACTTTGGCGAAGCGCAGCTGGCGCACCGCCTGCCGGAACTGCTGCCGGAGAACGGCCAGCTGTTTCTCGGCAACAGTCTGGTAGTGCGGCTCATCGACGCGCTAACGCCATTGCCCGTCGCCTACCCGGTATTCAGCAACCGCGGTGCCAGCGGCATCGACGGCCTGATCTCCACCGCTGCCGGCGTGCAGCGCGCCACCGCCAAACCGACGTTGGCGGTGGTGGGCGATCTTTCCGCTCTGTATGACCTCAATGCGCTGGCGCTGCTGCGCCAGAGCTCGGCGCCGACGGTGCTGATCGTCGTCAACAACAACGGCGGCCAAATTTTCTCGCTGTTGCCGACGCCGGACGAGGAGCGCCAACGCTTTTACTGCATGCCGCAGAACGTCGAGTTCAGCCACGCGGCGGCGATGTTCCAGCTGGAGTACGCGCGGCCGGAAAACTGGCGCCAACTGCAACAGGCGGTTGAGCAAGGCTGGCGGCGCGGCGGCGCCACGCTGATAGAACTGCAGGTGTCGCCGAGCGCAGGGGCCGAAAGCCTGCAATACCTGGTGCAACAGATGGCGGTGCAATGATGCTGGCGACGCGAATTTTGCAACAGGGCGAAGCGGGGCGTCCGTGGCTGGTATGGCTGCACGGCCTGCTGGGCAACAACAATGAATGGCGGGTGATCGCCGCACGCTGCCCGGAATGGCCATCGCTGGCCATCGATCTGCCCGGCCACGGTGATTCCGTGGCGGTGAGCTGCCGCGGCTTCGACGACATCAGCGCGCAGATTGCCGCCACGCTGCAGCTGCGCAATATCGAACGCTATTGGCTGGTGGGCTACTCGCTCGGCGGGCGCATCGCCATGTATCACGCCTGCCACGGCCGCCATGCCGGCCTGCAGGGGGTGATCGTCGAGGGCGGTAATCCGGGGCTGGAGGACGAAGAGCAGCGCCACCGGCGCTGCGAACAGGATGCGCTGTGGGCGGCGCGTTTTCGCAGTGAGCCGATCGCCGAGGTCCTGGCGGACTGGTATCAGCAGCCGGTGTTCAAAGAGCTTAGCCATGTGCACCGCCAGGCGCTGATCGCCGCGCGCTCGGTCAACAGCGGCCCGGCGATCGCCGACATGCTCGAAGCCACGTCGCTCGGGCGGCAGCCCTATCTGGCGCCGCAGCTGCGCCAACTGAGCGTGCCGCTGCAGGTGCTGTGCGGTGAGAACGACCCCAAATTTCAACGGCTGGCGCGCGACGCCGGGTTGCCGTTGCGCATCGTGCCGCAGGCCGGCCACAACGCGCATCTGGCCAATCCGCAGGATTTCGTCGCCGAGCTGCAGACCTTTCTCGTTAACCCTGGTTAAAGGAACCGAACATGCTTTATCCGAATGAAGAACAGCTGTATGCCGCCATCGCCTGGCAGGATTGCACCGGCGATTTCGAAGACATTCTGTATCACAAGTCCGCCGACGGCATCGCCAAAATCACCATTAACCGGCCGCAGGTGCGCAACGCGTTTCGCCCGCAAACGGTTAAAGAGATGATCGACGCGCTGGCCAACGCCCGTTACGACGACGGCATCGGCGTCATTATTCTGACCGGCGCCGGCGATAAGGCCTTCTGCTCCGGCGGTGATCAGAAAGTGCGCGGCGACTACGGCGGCTATCGCGACGACAGCGGCGTGCATCACCTCAACGTGCTGGACTTCCAGCGCCAGATCCGCACCTGCCCGAAACCGGTGGTGGCGATGGTGGCCGGTTATTCGATCGGCGGCGGCCACGTGCTGCACATGATGTGCGATCTGACCATCGCGGCGGATAACGCCATCTTCGGCCAGACCGGCCCGAAAGTGGGCTCGTTCGACGGCGGCTGGGGCGCGTCTTACATGGCGCGCATCGTCGGCCAGAAGAAGGCGCGCGAAATCTGGTTCCTGTGCCGCCAGTACGATGCCGCCGCCGCGTTGGACATGGGCCTGGTCAATACCGTGGTGCCGCTGGCCGATCTGGAAAAAGAGACGGTGCGCTGGTGCCGAGAAATGCTGCAGAACAGCCCGATGGCGCTGCGCTGCCTGAAGGCGGCGCTGAACGCCGACTGCGACGGCCAGGCCGGTTTGCAGGAGCTGGCGGGCAACGCCACCATGCTGTTCTACATGACCGACGAAGGGCAGGAAGGGCGCAACGCGTTTAACGAGAAGCGTCAGCCGGACTTCAGCAAATTCAAGCGTAACCCGTAATGAGCGAGGTAAACCGCAGCGCGGCACTTTACCGTTACAGCCTGCCGATGGAGGCGGGCGTGGTGCTGCGCAATCAGCGGTTGAAAACGCGTGACGGATGGGTGGTGCAGCTGCGTCAGGGCGAGCGTGAAGGCTGGGGCGAGATCGCGCCGCTGCCGGAATTCAGCCGGGAAACGTTGGCCCAGGCCGAACAGGCCGCGTTGGACTGGCTGCAGGCCTGGTTGGCGGGCAACGAACCGGATGACAGCACGCTGCCCTCGGTGGCCTTTGGGATTAGCTGCGCGCAGGCCGAGCTGGAGCAGCGCTTGCCGACGCAGGCGGATTTTCGCAAGGCGCCGCTGTGTACCGGCGATCCGGACGAGCTGTTCGAGATATTGAGCGCCTTGCCGGGCGAGAAAGTCGCCAAGGTGAAGGTGGGGCTGTATGAGGCGGTGCGCGACGGCATGATCGTCAACGTGCTGCTGGAGGCGCTGCCGGATCTGCGGCTGCGGCTGGACGCCAACCGCAGCTGGACCCGCGCCAAAGCCGACGGCTTCGCCAAATACGTCAACCCGGCGTGGCGCGATCGCATCGCCTTTTTGGAAGAGCCCTGCAAGACCCGTGATGAATCGCGCGATTTCGCCCGGGCAACCGGCATCGCCATCGCCTGGGATGAGAGCGTGCGCGAGGCGGACTTTGTGGTGCAGGCCGAGCCGGGCGTGGCGGCCATCGTGATCAAGCCGACGCTGGTCGGCAGCCTGACGCGCTGCCAGGCGTTGGTGGCGCAGGCGCACGCGGCGGGGCTGACGGCGGTGATCAGCTCCAGCATCGAGTCCAGCCTGGGGTTAACCCAGCTGGCGCGCATCGCCCGCTGGCTGACGCCGGGCACCGTGCCGGGGCTGGACACGCTGGGGTTGATGCAGGCGCAGGTGCTGCGGCCTTGGCCGGGTAGCGCATTGCCGCTGCTGGATGCCTCGGCGCTGGAGTGCCTATGGCGCCGTTAAGCGATTGGCCATGGCGGCACTGGGCTAGCCTTCAACCGCAGGCGACGGCGCTGCTGCTTGGCGAACAGCCGCTGAGCTGGCTGGCGTTGCAAGGCCAGGTGGATGAGCTGGCGGCGGACTTCCAGCACCAGGGCGTGGAGCCGGGCTGTGGCGTGGCGCTGTGCGGTAAAAACAGCTACCCGCTGCTGTTGGCCTATCTGGCGCTGCTGCAATGCGGCGCGCGCCTGTTGCCGCTCAATCCTGCCTTGCCGACGCCGCTGCTGGCACAGCTGCTGCCCGAATTGGACATCACCTTTGCCTTCGGCCCGGATCCGTTGCCGGCGCTGCCGGAAGAGGTGATTCGATTGACGCCGCCCTCGACCGAGCCGCGCTGGCCGAACTTGCCGGCGTGGGATGCGCAACGTCTGGCGACGCTGACGCTGACCTCGGGCTCCAGCGGCCTGCCGAAAGCGGCGGCGCACAGCTACGCCAACCATCTGGCCAGCGCCGCCGGGGTGTTGCGGCTGATGGATTTTCAGCGCGAGGATTGCTGGCTGCTGTCACTGCCGCTGTTTCATGTCTCCGGCCAGGGTATCGTCTGGCGCTGGCTGGCGGTGGGTGCGCGGCTGGCGGTGCGCGAAATGCACCCGTTGGCCGAGGCATTGGCAGGCTGCACGCACGCCTCGCTGGTGCCGACACAGCTCTGGCGGCTGCTGGCGCAACCGCTGACGGGCACGACGCTGAAAGAGGTGCTGCTCGGCGGCGCCATGATCCCGGTGGCGCTGACCGAACGGGCGGAAGCGGCGGGGATCCGCTGCTGGTGCGGCTATGGGCTGACCGAACTGGCTTCCACGGTGTGCGCCAAGCGCGCCGATGCGCGGCCGGGCGTCGGCCTGCCGCTCAGCGGCCGCGAGGTAAAACTGGTGGACGAAGAGGTCTGGATCCGCGCCGACAGCCTGGCGCTCGGCTACTGGCGTCATGGCCAGCTGCAGCCGCTGGCGGATGCACAGGGTTGGTTCGCGACCCGCGATCGCGGCGCGATGGCCGAGGGGGAACTGCGCATTTTGGGCCGGCTGGACAACCTGTTTTTCAGCGGTGGCGAAGGGGTGCAGCCGGAGGATATCGAACGCGTGTTGGCGGCGCACCCGCAGATCTCGCAGGCGTTTGTGGTGCCGGCGGCGGACGTCGAGTTCGGCCAGCGGCCGGTGGCGGTAATCGACGGCGATCCGTCGCTGTCGCTGGCGGCGTTGCTCGCCTGGTCGCAGGACAAGCTGGCCAATTTCCAACGCCCGGCGGCGCTGCTCCCGCTGCCTGACGAGCTGAAAAACGGCGGCATCAAGATTTCGCGCCGCCAGTTGCAGCAATGGGTGGCGCAGCGCCTCTCTCAGGCATAAAAAAGCCGCCCGAAAGGGCGGCTGAGTGGATGACGGCAGGGGGTTATTGCAGCCCCAGCGCCTTGGCGACGCCGGCGCCGTAGTCCGGGTGCACCTTGGTGAACAGCTCGACCTGACGGCGCTGGATTTGCTCCGGCACCTGCGACAGTTCGCCGGCGATGCGGGTGAACATGCGCTGGTGCTCTTCGGCGCTCAGCAGGTTGAACAACGCGCGCGGCTGGCTGTAGTAATCGTCGTCTTCACGATGATTCCAGTGGTCGGCCGCGCCCTCAATGCTCAGCGGCGGCTCGCTGAAGTCCGGCTGCTCCTGGAACAGGCCGAAGCTGTTTGGTTCGTAGGTGGCGCCGTTGCCGCTGTTGCCGTCCACGCGCATCGCGCCGTCGCGATGGTAGTTGTGGAACGGGCATTTGGCGCCGTTCACCGGGATCTGGTGGTGATTGACGCCCAGGCGATAGCGGTGCGCATCGCCATAGGAGAACAGACGGCCCTGCAGCATTTTATCCGGCGAGAAACTGATGCCCGGCACCACGTTGGCGGGGTTCATCGCCACCTGCTCAACCTCGGAGAAGTAGTTGTCGGGGTTGCGGTTCAGCTCGAAATAGCCGACGTCGATCAGCGGATAGTCGCCGTGCGGCCACACCTTGGTCAGATCGAACGGGTTGTATGGCGTCTGCGAGGCTTCGTGTTCCGGCATGATCTGAATTTGCAGCTTCCAGCGCGGGAAGTCGCCGCGTTTGATCGCGTCGAACAGATCGCGCTGTGAGCTTTCGCGATCCTTGGCGATGATCGCTTCCGCTTCTTCATCCATCAGGTTTTCAATGCCTTGCTGGCAGCGGAAGTGGAATTTCACCCAGAAACGCTCGTTGGCGGCATTGATAAAGCTGAAGGTGTGGCTGCCGAAGCCGTGCATGTGGCGATAGGACTTCGGAATGCCGCGATCGCTGAAGTCAATGGTCAGCTGGTGCAGCGACTCCGGCAGGTGGGAGAAGAAGTCCCACTTGTAGACGGGGTTGCGCAGGTTGGTATGCGGATCGCGTTTCACCACGTGGTTGAGATCGGGGAATTTCAGCGGATCGCGCAGGTAGAACACCGGCGTATCGTTACCCACCAAATCCCAGTTGCCTTCTTCGGTATAGAACTTCATGGCGAAGCCGCGAATGTCGCGTTCGGCGTCGGCGGCGCCGCGTTCACCGGCGACGGTGGAGAAGCGGATGAACATGTCGGTCTGTTTGCCGACCTCGGAGAAGATCTTGGCGCGGGTGTAGCGGGTGATGTCGTGGGTGACGGTAAAGGTGCCGTAAGCGCCGGATCCCTTGGCGTGCATGCGGCGCTCGGGGATGACTTCACGGTCGAAGTGGGCCAATTTTTCCAGGAACCACACGTCCTGCAACAGCATCGGGCCGCGTTTGCCTGCGGTGATCACGTTATTGTTATCGACAACCGGAGCGCCGGCTGCGGTGGTCAGTCCTTTCTTGCTCATCACTTGCTCCTTATCGTAGTGCAGTTAAGTAAAGACTCGGGCGGTTTAAGCGTTCATCAGCATAGTCCTTTGGCGGGGCTTCTTCCCCTGACCTTGGTCAAAGCCACTACTAGTTGTAGCCCTATTGCCGAGCGACGGCAAATAGGTCTCGGTTATCGTTGGCATTGCCTTGACGAATATAGAATCTTGTTTGCAAATATTTACATTTATTTGATTATTGAAGAATTTTTTCGCTTTTATCCCTTAAATACTCATTGCGCTTTGGTATAGACTCGTGACGTTATTATTATGCGTTGATTCGATCATTCGGTACGGATGACAAACCAGAGGGAAAGATGATGAAAAAGACTTGGGTCGCGTGCGCGGCAGGATTGCTGTTGGTGACCGGCGCGGCGAACGCCATCAGCGTGTCGGGCGAAGCCGGGCAGCACTACACCAACCTGGGCGTTGGCATGAGCACCGGCTCTTCTGGTCTGGGCCTGACCGGCAACTGGGCGCGCAGCGACCACGACGGTAACGTCGGCAGCGTGGGGCTGAACTTCGGCGTGCCGCTGGGGCCGTTGACGGCGACCGTGGGTGCCAAAGCGCTGTACCTCAGCCCGAAAGACGGGAAGAGCGGCGGGGCGGTGGCGCTGGGCGGCGGCCTGGAGTGGGAGATCAACCGTTACTTCAGCCTGCACGGCGAAGGGTACTTTGCCCCTGAATCCTTCACCAGCGGCGTGAAAGCCTATAACGAAGCCAGCGGCGGCCTGCGCTGGAAGTTCCGTCCGCTGAGCGTGGACGTGGGCTACCGTTACATGCAAATGGAAGGCAAAGACGGGCGTCGCGACAACACGCTGGCCGATGGCCCTTACGTCGGCGTGGGTCTGAGCTTCTGACACTGTGAAAAAGGGGCCTTCAGGCCCCTTTGTTCTTTCTGTTCCGCTTACCCTACCGCCGGCAGCATGCCGCTGGCGATGCCCAGTTGAATGGCGATCACCGTCACCCCGCAGACAAACACCAACGCCAGCGCCGGCGTACCGCCCCAGACGCGATACTGCGCCTGATGTTTTTTGCGCGTTTTCCACACCAGCAGTGAAGGCAACAGCAGCGCCAACACCGACAAGGCAATGGCGGCGAATCCCAGCGCCAGCACGAAGCCGCGCGGATAGAACAGCGCGAAGGCCAGCGGCGGCAAGAAGGTGATGGCGCCGGTTTGCAGGCGGCCACGCACGTTGTCTTGCCGCTTGAACAGGTCGGCCAGGAAATCGAACAGCCCGAGCGCGACGCCGAGGAACGAGGTCGCCAGCGCCAGATCGGCGAACAGGTGCACCGCCAGTTCAACGTGCGGCGAAGCCACCGCGTCGCGCACCGCCTGCAACAGACCGTTCAGCCCGGCCTGCTGCGCCAGAATGCCGACGAAGGTGTCGGAGCTGATGCTGCCCAGCGTTGCCAGCTGCCAGAAGATGTAGGCCATCAGCGGGATAGCGCTGCCGATGATAAACACCCAGCGCAGTTTGCGAATGTTGCCGCCCATATAGTTGACGATGCTCGGCACGCTGCCGTGGAAGCCGAAAGAGGTGAAGATCACCGGAATGGCCGACAGCGCCAGGCCTTGCTCCAGCGGCAGCGTCATCAGGTTGGTTTGATGGATATTCGGCAACATCAGGCCGAGCATCACCACCAGAAATACCACTTTGGCGCTGAACAGGATGCGGTTGAACAAATCGACCGAGTGGGTGCCGATGCACACCACGCCGCCGGCTACCAGGGTGAATAGCAGAACGCCGAGCGACACCGGGAAGTCCTGCGACGTCCACTGGCTGATGCTGGTGGCGAGCAGTTCGCCGGCGCCGCTGATGTAGGCGGCGGTGAGGGCGTACATCAGGAACATCATGCTAAAGCTGGTCAGCCACTGGCCGCCGCCGCCGAGATAACGTTTGGCGAGGGTGCCCAGACCGGTATCCGCCTGCTCATGCTGGTAAACCTCTACCAGCAGTAGCGCGGTGTAACACATCAACAGCCACAGCCCGACCAGTAAGGCCAGCGTGACGCCGAAGCCGACGCCGGCCGCCGCCAGCGGCATCGCCAGCATCCCGGCGCCAATGGTGGTGCCCGCCACGATAAAAACACTGCCAAGAGTGCGATTCTTCACGTTTTTTCTCTACCAGCCGAAAGATTTTGAAAATTATAGGTAACGATTTATGAGGATGGCAGGATAGTGGAAGCCCTAATTTGTGTCAAACCGACGTTACGCATGATGTACAGTAATGTTTACATTGCGGCGGGCTGCATGGCGCATGAGGAACGGGCCCATGGCTGAAATTATCCGCAGGCGGCTAGTGAAAAGTTATTTACGGGCTTCTATAGTGGAATGACCAAAAAATGTGGGAGAGATCAATGTTAAGGGTGGAGATGCTCAGCACCGGCGATGAGGTGCTGCACGGGCAAATTATTGATACCAACGCCGCCTGGCTGGCGGACTACCTGTTCCGGCAGGGAGTGCCGATGAGCGGGCGGGAAACGGTCGGGGACAGCCTCTCTGCGTTGATCGAGATCCTGCAGGAACGAAGCCATATCGCCGATGTGCTGATCGTCAACGGCGGCCTGGGGCCGACCAGCGACGATCTCAGCGCGCTGGCCGCCGCCAAAGCCTGCGGCGTCGAGCTGGTTGAACGGGCCGACTGGCTGGCGCGCATGGAAGCCTATTTCGCCGAGCGCGGGCGGCCGATGGCCCCTTCCAACCGCAAGCAGGCGCAGATCCCGGCCAACGCGGAAATGCTGGATAACCCGGTAGGCACCGCCTGCGGGTTCGCGCTGCAGTTGAACCGATGTCAGATGTTCTTCACCCCCGGCGTGCCGTCGGAATTCAAAGTGATGGTCGAACAGCAGATCGTGCCGCGTCTGCGTGGGCGCTTCACCTTGCCGACGCCGCCGCTGTGCCTGCGCCTGACCACCTTCGGCACCTCCGAGAGCGATCTGGCCGCCGAGCTGGACGGTATGCCGCTGCCGCCGGATGTGGTGCTGGGTTACCGTTCCTCCAGCCCGATCATCGAGCTGAAGCTGACCGGGCCGGAAAGCCGGCGTGCGGAAATGGAGCTGGCCTGGCGGCGCGTGCGCGAGGTGGCGGGGGACAACTGCATCTTTGAAGGCACTATCGGGTTGCCGTCGACGCTGACGCAGCGCCTGAATCAGCAAGGGCTGAAGCTGGCGTTGAGCGAGCAGTTCAGCGCCGGGTTGATCAATCTGCAGCTGCAGAGCGAAGGAGCGCCGCTGGCGGGGGGAGAACTGCTGCCGGCGCACTGCATCGAAACGCTGGAAACCACGCTGGCGCGCGCCCGCTCGCTGGCGGAATTGACCGGCGCGCCGTTGGCGTTGGCGGTCAGCGCCATGTGCGACGAGCAGGTGAGCATTGCGCTGCATACGCCGCGCGGCGGGATTGGCCAGACCGTTCGTTATCGTGCGTCTCGCCACGGCCTGCGGCTGCGTCAAGAGTCGGTGGCGATGCTGGCGCTGGATATGCTGCGCCGCTGGCTGAATGGGGGCCAGGCGTGCGGTAAAAACGCCTGGCTGGAGGTGGTGGAGATTATCGAGTGACGGTCATGGCGCCGAGTTGCCGGCGTCACGGCTTTGCTGCAGCCGTTCGGACGCCAGACGTGAAAGGTGTATCGCCGCCGCGCCCCGCGTTTGCAGATCTGCACCGTAGTTCCTGAGCGCCTGCGCGGCGAAACCGTGCTGCAGATCGCGGAAACGCTGGGATATGCCTCGCCGAGTAATTTTATCGCCATGCTTCGCAAAGCCTTTGGCGATTCTCCGGTGCGTTATTTTTCCGCCTCGGCAGGAAAGGGGCGTTAAGCGAATTACTTTGAGGATAGTTATATATCCCTGATTAATCATAATCTTATAGGGGATATTCGCGGCGAGGGAATGCTGTTACTCTTTTGGCGGGTGCTTGAGACTGTTCGTCTTGGGCATTGTGTGACAAGGCGGATAGATGAAAGCCCCAGACTGACTCTCAATCAGAATGGGGCTGCACATACCGCCTAGACACCGGTATGGTAGCCCCTTCACAGCAAGGAGGCAAGCATGCGCTTAAGGCATGTGTTTCATTCGCTAACCGTTGTATGTATTACGGTTTTGTTATTTATCTGGATGATAAGAGACTCGCTGTGCGAGCTGAAAATCTACCAGGAAAATATCACTATCCTGATCAGGTTGGCGTGTGAGATGAAGCGGTAATCATAGGGCGGGGGCAACCCCGCCTTCTGGTCTCCAGGCGCGGTTTCCGGCACCCGACTTTACATTTCCAGCTCGATATCCGTCAGCGGCATACAGCAGCAGGGCAGGATCTCGCCGGCGTTGATAAACGCCAGCGGCTGTTGGCGGTAGGCCACTTCGCCTTTCACCAGCTTCAGGCGGCAGGCGCCGCAATAGCCGGAGCGGCATTGGTACTCTACCTGCACGTCGTGCAATTCCAGCACGTCGAGCAGGCAGTTTTCACTGTTGGGGCAGGAGAGCTGCGTGCCGGCGGCGCGCAGCGTTACGATTGGCGTCGCCATCGCTTACAGTTCGAAGTTGCTCAGGTCGTCGGCGTTGATCTCCGAGTCGATCTGGCCAACCAGGTAGGAGCTCACTTCCACTTCCTGCGGCGCCACCTGCACGTTGTCGGACACCAGCCAGGCGTTGATCCATGGGATCGGGTTGGAGCGGGTTTCGAACGGCAGACCGAGGCCGACCGCCTGCATGCGGATATTGGTGATGTATTCTACATACTGGCACAGAATGTCTTTGTTCAGGCCAATCATCGAGCCGTCGCGGAACAGGTATTCCGCCCACTCTTTTTCCTGCTGGGCAGCCAGCACGAACAGATCGTAGCACTGCTGTTGGCACTCCTCGGCGATCTCCGCCATTTCCGGATCGTCGGCGCCGGAACGCATCAGGTTCAGCATGTGCTGGGTGCCGGTCAGGTGCAGCGCTTCGTCGCGGGCGATCAGCTTGATGATTTTGGCGTTGCCTTCCATCAGTTCGCGCTCGGCGAACGCGAAGGAGCAGGCGAAGCTGACGTAGAAGCGGATCGCTTCCAGCGCGTTCACGCTCATCAGGCACAGGTACAGCTGTTTCTTCAGCGCGCGCAGATTGACGGTGACGGTTTTACCGTTCACCTGGTGGGTGCCTTCACCCAGCAGGTGATAGTAGCTGGTCATCTCGATCAGATCGTCGTAATAGCCGGAGATGTCTTTCGCGCGCTTCTTGATCTCTTCGTTGGTGACGATGTCGTCGAATACCAGCGCCGGATCGTTGACGATATTGCGGATGATGTGGGTGTAAGAACGGGAGTGGATGGTCTCGGAGAATGACCAGGTTTCCACCCAGGTTTCCAGCTCAGGGATCGAGATCAGCGGCAGCAGGGCGACGTTTGGGCTGCGGCCCTGGATGGAATCCAGCAGCGTCTGATACTTCAGGTTGCTGATGAAGATATGCTTCTCGTGCTCCGGCAGCGCCTGGTAATCGATGCGATCGCGGGAGACGTCAACTTCTTCCGGGCGCCAGAAGAAGGAGAGCTGTTTTTCGATCAGCTTTTCGAAGATTTCATGCTTTTGCTGGTCGAAACGCGCAACGTTTACCGACTGGCCGAAGAACATCGGCTCTTGCAGCTGGTCGTTTTTGGTCTGAGAAAAAGTGGTGTAAGCCATAAGCCTGAATCCATCGTAACGTGGCTAAATGAAGGGGCCGGAAAATTCCGGCCCGCTAGGTCAAACTTTAGATCTTGCAGGCGCCGCTTTCGCAGTCGTCATCGCCGGCTTTGGCAGGCTGCAAATCTTCCTGGGCGTCTTCCGCACCGTCGCGGGTGTTTTGGTAGTACAGCGTTTTCACGCCGAACTTGTAGGTGGTGAGCAGGTCTTTCAACAGCTGCTTCATCGGCACCTTGCCGCCCGGGAAGCGGGTCGGATCGTAGTTGGTGTTGGCCGAAATCGACTGGTCGATGAATTTCTGCATCAGCCCCACCAGCTGCAGATAGCCGTCGTTGCTCGGCATTTCCCACAGCAGCTCGTAGTTGTCTTTCAGGCGCTCATACTCCGGCACCACCTGGCGCAGGATGCCGTCTTTCGACGCCTTGATGCTGATGTGGCCGCGCGGCGGCTCGATGCCGTTGGTGGCGTTGGAAATCTGCGAAGAGGTTTCCGATGGCATCAGCGCAGACAGGGTCGAGTTGCGCAGGCCGGTTTCCTGGATCTCTTTACGCAGGGTTTCCCAGTCGTAGTGCAGCGGCTCGCTGCAGACCGCATCCAGGTCTTTCTTGTAGGTGTCGATCGGCAGGATACCCTGCGAATAAGTGGTCTCTTTGAACCACGGGCAAGCGCCTTGTTCCTGAGCCAGGCGGTTGGAGGCTTTCAGCAGGTAGTACTGAATGGCTTCGAACGTTTTGTGCGTCAGGTTGTTGGCGCTGCCGTCGGAGTAGCGCACGCCGTTCTTCGCCAGGTAATAGGCGAAGTTGATAACGCCGATGCCCAGGGTGCGGCGGCCCATCGCGCCACGGTGCGCGGCCTTGATCGGATAATCCTGGTAATCCAGCAGGGCGTCGAGCGAGCGCACCGCCAGGGTCGCCAGCTCTTCCAGATCGTCCAGGCTGTCGATCGCGCCCAGGTTGAAGGCGGACAGGGTGCACAGCGCGATCTCGCCGTTTTCGTCGTTGACGTCTTCCAGCGGCTTGGTCGGCAGGGCGATTTCCAGGCACAGGTTGGACTGACGCACCGGCGCGATCTGCGGATCGAACGGGCTGTGGGTGTTGCAGTGGTCGACGTTCTGGATGTAGATGCGGCCGGTAGAGGCGCGCTCTTGCATCATCAGCGAGAACAGCTCAACCGCTTTCACGCGCTTCTGGCGAATGCTGTCGTCTTTCTCGTACTGGGTGTACAGGCGTTCGAATTCGTCCTGATCGGCGAAGAACGCGTCATACAGCCCCGGCACGTCGGACGGGCTGAACAGGGTGATGTCTTCGCCCTTGATCAGACGCTGGTACATCAGGCGGTTCAGCTGCACGCCGTAGTCCATGTGACGCACGCGGTTGCCTTCAACGCCACGGTTGTTTTTCAACACCAGCAGGCTTTCCACTTCCAGGTGCCACATCGGGTAGAACAACGTTGCCGCGCCACCGCGCACGCCGCCCTGCGAGCAGGATTTGACGGCGGTCTGGAAGTGTTTGTAGAACGGAATACAGCCGGTATGGAAGGCTTCACCGCCGCGGATCGGGCTGCCCAGCGCGCGGATGCGGCCTGCGTTGATGCCGATGCCGGCGCGCTGCGAAACGTATTTCACAATGGCGCTGGAGGTGGCGTTGATGGAATCCAGGCTGTCGCCGCACTCGATCAGCACGCAGGAGCTGAACTGGCGGGTTGGGGTGCGCACGCCGGACATGATCGGCGTAGGCAGCGAAATCTTGAAGGTGGAAATCGCGTCGTAGAAACGTTTGACGTAGTCCAGACGGGTTTCACGCGGGTAGTTGGAGAACAGGCAGGCGGACACCAGCATGTACAGGAACTGGGCGCTTTCGTAGATCTCGCCGCTGACGCGGTTCTGCACCAGATACTTGCCTTCCAGCTGCTTGACGGCGGCATAAGAGAAGTTCATGTCGCGCCAGTGATCGATAAAGGAATCCATCTGCTCGAACTCTTCAGCGCTGTAGTCTTCCAGCAGATGCTTATCGTATTTGCCCATCTCGACCATGCGCGTCACGTGAGCGTGCAGCTTCGGCGGCTCGAACTGGCCATAAGCCTTTTTACGCAGGTGGAAGATCGCCAGGCGAGCGGCCAGGTACTGATAGTCCGGCGCATCGCGGGAGATCAGATCGGCTGCGGCTTTGATGATGGTTTCGTGAATGTCGGCGGTTTTGATGCCGTCATAAAACTGAATGTGTGAACGCAACTCTACTTGAGAAACCGAGACGTTGTGTAATCCCTCTGCGGCCCAATCGATGACCCGGTGGATTTTGTCGAGATTGATGCGCTCTTTACGGCCATCGCGTTTAGTTACAAGCAGACTTTGGTTCATGTGGTGTTTTACCTGTCCGTATGGTGCCCCTAAGCAGAAGTGTAGTCGCTCTGCTCAGTATGTAAACACTATATATAGGGGTTGTATGTCGGTGAGGTAACAAGATAGTGAGAAAAAACGGCGTTTGCAAGTGAACAAAACCGGCCTAATTTGTGGATAACTTGGGGGTGAAATGTAACTTGCCGTTCTCAGTGCGCGCCGTGACTGGCGCGACAAGCTTGTCAATAAGCGCGATCAGATTTTACTGAAAAACTGAAAAAATCGATCGTTTGGCGCTTTATTAAACGTTAGAAAAAAACGGCATATTGATCTGATTTAATATTCTAAAAAACTGTTTACAACGGGTATTTTGATCGAAGACGCGGAAATTAGGTATTTTTCCGAATGCGCCAACGGCGCCGCCCCCCGGTAATGCAGGGCCGGCGCGGTTTACAGCGCTTAACCTTCGTGCTGGGTGTGCACCATGTAGTTCACGTCAACGTTGCGCCCAAGCTTGAAATGATCGGTGATCGGGTTGTAATGCAGGCCGATCATGTGCTTTTCGCGCAGCGGCGTGCCGTCGACCCAGCCGATCAGTTCGGAAGGGCGAATGAACTTCTTATGATCGTGGGTGCCCTGCGGCACCATCTTCAGCACGTACTCCGCGCCGAACACCGCCATCAGCCAGGCTTTGGTGTTGCGGTTGATGGTGGAGAAGAACACGTGGCCGCCCGGTTTCACCAGCTGGGCGCAGGCGCGCACCACCGAGGCCGGATCCGGCACGTGCTCCAGCATCTCCATGCAGGTGACCACGTCGTAGCGTTGCGGGTTGGCCTGAGCGTGGCTTTCCACCGTCTCCTGCACATAGGTGACGTCCATGCCGCTTTCCAGCGCGTGCAGCCGCGCGACCTGCAGCGGCTCCGCGCCCATGTCCAGCCCGGTCACCTTGGCGCCCTCGCGCGCCATGCTTTCCGCCAGAATGCCGCCGCCGCAGCCCACGTCGAGCACCTGCTTGTCAAAAATGCCGCCGGCGCGCTGCATGATGTAGTTCAGGCGCAGCGGGTTGATGCGGTGCAGCGGTTTGAACTCGCCTTCCAAATCCCACCAGCGGGAGGCGACGGCCTCGAACTTGGCGATTTCCTGGTGGTCAACGTTTTGCACTCGGCTGGATGATTCTGCGTTCATGGGCTTGTCTGGCTCCTTGTTCTCGTTGCGCGGATTATACATGTTCCGGCGCGGCATCGTCTGCGCCGATGCGTTTTTAGCGCACTTATCTGCACAATTTCCGTGAAACAGCGGCGGTTATTTTCCCGTAAAGCGTGCTTTGTGATATAGTTTTACACCTTTGCCACTATGGCAGCGGGCAGATGAATCATTAGTAGAGGGATAGCAGCTCCATGAGCGACCTTGCCAGAGAAATCACACCGGTAAACATCGAAGACGAGTTGAAAAACTCGTATCTGGACTATGCGATGTCCGTTATTGTCGGACGTGCGCTGCCAGATGTTCGTGATGGACTGAAGCCGGTTCACCGCCGCGTTCTGTACGCGATGAGCGTATTGGGTAACGACTGGAATAAACCATACAAGAAATCGGCCCGTGTCGTCGGGGACGTGATCGGTAAATATCACCCGCACGGTGACATCGCGGTTTACGACACTATCGTGCGTATGGCTCAGCCGTTTTCACTGCGCTACATGCTGGTGGACGGTCAGGGTAACTTCGGCTCCGTCGACGGCGACTCCGCCGCGGCGATGCGTTATACCGAAGTGCGCATGTCCAAGATTGCTCACGAACTGTTGGCGGATCTGGAAAAAGAAACCGTCGACTTCGTGCCTAACTATGATGGCACCGAGCAGATCCCGGCCGTCATGCCGACCAAGATCCCGAACCTGCTGGTCAACGGCTCGTCGGGCATCGCCGTGGGCATGGCCACCAATATCCCGCCGCACAACCTGGCGGAAGTCGTCAACGGCTGCCTGGCCTATATCGACGATGAAAACATCAGCATCGAAGGGCTGATGGAACACATCCCGGGGCCGGACTTCCCGACGGCGGCGATCATCAACGGCCGTCGCGGCATTGAAGAGGCCTACCGCACCGGGCGCGGCAAAGTCTACCTGCGCGCGCGCGCGGAAGTGGAAGCCGACGCCAAGACCGGGCGCGAAACCATCATCGTTCACGAGATCCCGTATCAGGTGAACAAGGCGCGTCTGATCGAGAAGATCGCCGAGCTGGTGAAAGAAAAGCGTGTGGAAGGCATCAGCGCGCTGCGCGACGAGTCCGATAAAGACGGCATGCGCATCGTGATCGAAGTCAAACGCGACGCGGTCGGCGAAGTGGTGCTGAACAACCTGTATGCGCTGACGCAACTGCAGGTCACTTTCGGCATCAACATGGTCGCGCTGCATCAGGGCCAGCCTAAGCTGCTGAACCTGAAAGACATCCTCGAAGCCTTCGTGCGTCACCGCCGCGAAGTGGTTACGCGTCGCACCATCTTCGAACTGCGCAAGGCCCGCGACCGCGCCCATATCCTGGAAGCGCTGGCTATCGCGCTGGCCAACATCGATCCGATCATCGAGCTGATTCGCCGTGCGCCGACCCCGGCCGAAGCGAAAGTCGCGCTGGTGGCGCAGCCGTGGGATCTGGGCAACGTCAGCGCCATGCTGGAGCGCGCCGGTGACGACGCCGCCCGCCCTGAGTGGCTGGAGCCGGAGTTCGGCATCCGCGACGGCAAATACTACCTGACCGAGCAGCAGGCTCAGGCGATTCTGGATCTGCGCCTGCAGAAACTGACCGGCCTGGAGCACGAGAAGCTGCTGGACGAATATAAAGAGCTGCTCAACTTTATCGCCGAGCTGATCTTTATCCTGGAAAGCCCAGAGCGCCTGATGGAAGTGATCCGCGAAGAGCTGGTGGCAGTCAAAGAGCTGTACAACGACGGCCGCCGCACCGAGATCACCGCCAATACTTCCGACATCAACATCGAAGACCTGATCAACCAGGAAGACGTGGTGGTGACCCTGTCTCACCAGGGCTACGTGAAGTATCAGCCGCTGTCCGACTATGAAGCGCAGCGCCGCGGCGGCAAAGGCAAGTCTGCGGCGCGTATCAAAGAAGAAGACTTTATCGATCGTCTGCTGGTGGCCAACACCCACGATACGATCCTGTGTTTCTCCAGCCGTGGCCGCCTGTACTGGATGAAGGTGTACCAACTGCCTGAAGCCAGCCGCGGCGCGCGCGGTCGCCCAATCGTCAACCTGCTGCCGCTGGAAGCCGATGAGCGTATCACCGCCATTCTGCCGGTGCGCGAGTATGAAGAAGGGCGCCACGTGTTCATGGCCACCGCCAGCGGTACCGTGAAGAAAACTGCGCTGACCGAGTTCAGCCGCCCACGCAGCGCCGGCATCATCGCCGTCAACCTCAACGAGGGTGACGAGCTGATCGGTGTCGATCTGACCGACGGCAGCAACGAAGTGATGCTGTTCTCCGCCAACGGTAAAGTGGTGCGCTTCCCGGAAACGCAGGTGCGTTCGATGGGCCGTACCGCGACCGGCGTGCGCGGCATCAACCTCGGCGAAGGCGACAGCGTGATCTCGCTGATTGTGCCGCGAGGCGAAGGCGACATCCTGACCGTCACGCAAAACGGCTTCGGTAAACGTACCGCGGTGACCGAGTACCCGACCAAGTCGCGCGCCACCCAGGGGGTTATCTCCATCAAGGTGAGCGAGCGTAACGGCCAGGTGGTCGGCGCCGTGCAGGTGGAAACCAGCGACCAGATCATGATGATCACCGATGCCGGCACGCTGGTGCGTACCCGCGTTTCGGAAGTCAGCGTGGTGGGCCGTAACACCCAGGGCGTGACGCTGATCCGCACGGCGGAAGACGAAAACGTCGTCGGTCTGCAGCGCGTGGCCGAGCCGGTGGAAGACGAAGAGCTGGACAGCCTGGAGCCGGGCGCGGAAGCGGTGGAAGAAGACACCACGCCGCTGGACGATGGCGACGACGCGGCTGAGCCGATGGACGACGACAACGTTTAAAGCAAAGGGCGTCGGCATGCCGGCACCATGATGCACTGAGACAAAAGGGTCTGGCAGCGATGCTAGGCCCTTTTTCAGTTATATGGTTTAATTGGCGCACCGAGCCGCCGGCCGCCGCGCCGGCGACAGCGTGCGCCGCCACTGACTTTCGTATGGTATCCGATTGAAATACTTAGCCTCTTTTCGAACTACGCTGAAGATATCCCGCTATCTGTTCCGGGTACTGGCGATTTTGCTGTGGTCGTTGGGTGCGCTGCTCACCACCTTTTATATTCTGAATATCCTGCATCAGAAAGAATCGGACATCCGGCAGGAGTACAACCTCAACTTCGACCAGGCGCAGGGCTACATCCGTCACTCCGCTGACATCATTCGCGACATCAAGTATATGGCGGAAAATCGCCTCAACGGTTCGGTCAGCGGCCTGGACATGTTCAGCGGCGTGATCCCCGGCAAGGGCAGCCCGCCGCAATTCTTTCCGCTGTACCCGGAGTCCAACTGCGCGCTGAGCACCACCTATCGCAGTTCGCTCGATTCGCTGAGCGGCCTGATCCAGTATTGGAAAGAGAACTTCGTGGCGGCCTACGATCTCAACCGGGTGTTCTTCATCGGCGGCGACAGCCTGTGTATGGCGGAATTCGGCGGCGGCAACGCGAGCGCCAATCGGGAAAACATGCTGAAGTTGCTGCACGAGCGGATTCTGAAATACCGCAACGCCAAGAATCTCGACAAAGACAACAACCTGTATTGGATCAGCCCCAGCGCGCAGCGGCCGGACGTCGGTTATCTGTACGTGCTGACGCCTCTCTATATTGGCAACAAACTGGAGGCGTTGCTGGGCATCGAGCAAACCGTTCGGCTGGAAGATTTCGTTACCGCCGGCAACCTGCCGATCGGCGTCACGCTGCTGGATGAGAACAACGAGCCGGTGCTGCGCCTGGCGGATGGCGAACGCTATGCCGCTGCGCTCAACAGCTACCCCGAAGAGCATGCCTACTTCGGTTATGTCGACAATTACCGCGACCTGATCCTGAAGAAAGCGCTGCCGCCTTCTTCGCTGAGCATCGTCTATGCGCTGCCGGTGAAAAACGTGGTGGAACGCTTCAAAATGCTGATCCTCAACGCGCTGTTGCTGAACCTGCTGTCGGCCATCGTGCTGTTCACGCTGGCGTGGCTGTTTGAGCGTAAAATGTTCCTGCCGGCGGAGGACAACGCGTTTCGCCTGGAAGAGCACGAGCAGTTCAACCGCAAGATCGTCGCTTCGGCGCCGGTGGGCATCTGTATCCTGCGCATCAGCGACGGCACCAACATCCTGAGTAACGAACTGGCGCACAACTACATCAACCTGTTGACCCACGAAGATCGCGATCGCATAACGCGCATCATTTGCGAACAGCAGGCGAATTTCGTCGATGTGATGACCAGCAACAACAATAACCTGCAGATCAGCTTTGTCCATTCGCGCTACCGTAACGAAGAGGTGGCGATTTGCGTGTTGGTGGACGTCAGCGCGCGCGTGAAAATGGAAGAGTCGCTGCAGGAGATGGCGGCGGCGGCGGAGCAGGCCAGCCAGTCGAAATCGATGTTCCTGGCCACCGTCAGCCATGAGCTGCGCACGCCGCTGTACGGCATTATCGGCAACCTTGATCTGCTGCAAACCAAGGCGTTGCCGCAAGGGGTCGATCGGCTGGTCAATGCGATGAACAACTCTTCCGGCCTGCTGCTGAAAATCATCAGCGACATCCTCGATTTCTCCAAAATCGAGTCCGAGCAGTTGAAGATTGAACCGCGCGAGTTCTCCTGTCTGGAGGTGATCACCCATATCGCCGGCAACTATTTGCCGCTGGTGGTCAAGAAACGTCTGGGGCTGTACTGCTTTATCGAACAGAACGTGCCGGAGCGCATCTTCGGCGATCCGGTGCGGCTGCAGCAGGTGCTCTCCAACCTGGTGAACAACGCCATCAAGTTCACCGATACCGGCTGTATCGTGCTGCAGGTCTGCACCCGCGGCAGCTACCTGGAGTTCAGCGTGCGCGATACCGGCGTCGGCATCCCGGAGAAGGAGATTTCGCGCCTGTTCGATCCGTTCTTCCAGGTGGGGACCGGCGTGCAGCGTCATTTCCAGGGCACCGGCCTGGGATTGGCGATCTGCGAGAAATTGGTCAACCTGATGGACGGCGACGTCTCCGTCGAGTCCGAGCCGGGCCTGGGCAGCTTGTTCAGCATTCGCATTCCATTGTTTAACGCCCAGTTCCCGATCCCGCAGGCCAGCGATACCTGGCAGGGGCGTCGGCTGTGGCTGGATATCCGCAATCAGCGGCTGGAAAGCTACCTGATGGCGATCCTGGGCGGCTACGGCGCCGATATCCAGCGCTATGACGGGCAGGAGACCGCCGCGGGAGAGGTGCTGCTCAGCGATCATCCGCTGATGCTGGATGCGCCGCTGCTGGCTCAGATCCAATTCTCCACCGAGCATATTGGCCCATCACAGGAAACCCGGCCGGGCTATTGGATGCACAGCACCTCCACGCCGCGTGAAACGCTGACCTTGCTCAACCGGTTGTTCGGCGTCGGCAGTGGTGCGGCAGAGGCGCTGGTGCAGCTGCCGGTGCCCGCCAAGGCCAGCGCGGCGGACAACGGCGATATTCATCTGCTGGTGGTCGACGATCATCCGATCAACCGTCGCCTGTTGTCCGATCAGCTGGGATCGCTGGGATATCAGGTGGTGACCGCCAACGACGGCGTCGACGCGCTCGGCGTGCTGAAACAGCATCGCGTCGATATTGTGCTGACCGACGTCAATATGCCGAATATGGACGGTTATCGTCTGACGCAGGCGCTGCGGCAGATGCAGTTCAGCGCGCCGGTGATCGGCGTGACGGCGAACGCGCTGGCGGAAGAGAAGCAGCGTTGCCTCGAGGCGGGTATGGATAATTGCCTGTCGAAACCGGTCACGCTGGAGACGCTGGAACAGACGTTGGCTTACTACAGCCAGCAGGTGCGCTACAGCCGCAGCGAGGCTTGAAAAGCAAACAGGCACGGCGAATGCCGTGCCTGTTTGGCGTTAACCTGCCGTGAGTCAGGCTTTAGTCTTTGTCCAACGGCGTCATGCTGACGGAGGAGAGGTAGTTGAGCAGGGCGATGTCGTTCTCGACGCCCAGCTTCATCATCGCCGATTTCTTCTGGCTGCTGATGGTTTTGATGCTGCGGTTGAGCTTCTTGGCGATCTCGGTCACCAGGAAACCTTCGGCGAAAAGGCGCAGCACTTCGCTCTCTTTCGGCGACAGGCGTTTGTCGCCATAGCCGCTGGCGCTGATCTTCTCCAGCAGTTTAGAGACGCTTTCCGGCGTGAACTTCTTGCCTTTCTGCAGGGCGGCCAGCGCCTTCGGCAGATCGGTAGGCGCGCCTTGTTTCAGCACGATGCCTTCGATATCCAGATCCAATACCGCGCTCAGGATCGCCGGGTTGTTGTTCATGGTCAGCACGATGATCGACAACTGCGGATAGTGACGCTTGATGTACTTAATCAGCGTGATGCCGTCGCCATACTTGTCACCCGGCATCGACAGATCGGTGATCAGCACGTTGGCGTCCAGCTTGGACAGATTGTTGATCAGTGCGGTTGAGTCTTCGAACTCCCCAACGACATTCACCCATTCAATTTGCTCAAGTGACTTCCGGATGCCAAACAGTACGATAGGATGGTCATCAGCAATAATTACGTTCAGGTTATTCATGTTGTTGGCTACCTTGCTTCAGCAGTCTGCTGACGAAAAAATCAATCTGACTGATGTTATTCTCGATCTCGGGCGCATCATCTTCTGCGATGCGCTGTTCTAACGATTCGCACAGCTGCTTGCCGGGAAGCAGATTTAACATGGCAAACACGCCTTTCAGGCGATGTGCGGTTTGTGACAGCGCATTGAAATCACTGCTGCCCGCCTCAGTATACAGTTTTTTGACATCGTCGGGTACTGTATCGACAAACAGCCCATAGTAATCACTTGATTTCAATTGTTTTTCATAGAGTTGGATATCTTCTGAACTCAATGAAAGCGGGCTTTCTTCCTGTTCCAGCGCGGCCATTTGCTGTTCGATCAGTATCAGCACGGCGTCGATTAATGCGCCGTTCAGGTTGTAGTTCACCCGAATGTAGCGTTTATCCAGCGCTTGCCAACCCGGCTCATCGGTCGCCAGCAGCAGGGTGTAATCATCGGCTCGCTGCGGGTTATCGGTCAGCAGCACGTCATAATCGCGATTGACCGCGCGATCGTCGGCGACGAGGCAGTCGGCGCCGTAGGCCTGCAGCAGACGGGTCACGATGCCGCGCACTTCATCCGACGTGACGTCCAGCAGGGCGGTGACGCCGTCGAGCAGTTTTTCCTGCTCCTGCGGCTCTTTTTTCTCCATCTCCATGGCGACGCGAATGGTGTAGCGAGTGCCGATATCCACCTTGCTGCGAATGTCCAACTGGCCGTTAAGCTTCTTGCACAGCTGATTGCACAGGAAGAAGGTGAGGCCGGAACCGTGGTTGAAGCGGTCCACCAGCGTCTGGCTGAGGAACGGATAGTTGAGGTTGCTGATCTCTTCGTTGGAGATGCCGGAGCCGGTGTCGTTGATTTGGAAAATCAGGCGATCCGGGTGCTCGGGCTCATGGTCGACAACCAGGGAAATCTTGCCGCAGGCGGTGGTGATAATGGCGTAATGCACCAGCAGCGAGATCACCTTGCGCAGCGCGTTGGCGTCGCCGATATAGTTCTGCTCGACGTCCAGCTGGAAATGCTTGAACAGCGCCAGCCCCTTCTGATTAAGGGCGGGCAGGGCCTCCAACAGCAACTCGTCGATCATCGCCGTCGGGCTAAACGGCTCGCGCGAGGGTTGCCAGTCCTGGGTTTCCAGCCGGGTCAGCAGGGTGATGTTATCGATCAATTCCAGCACCGAAGCCGACGCCGCCGTCAGCTGGCCCAGCAGCGCCTGCTGCTGTTCCTCATCCGGCCGGCCGTGCAGACGATCGACCAGATCGTGCATCTGGCGTACCGGCTGATTCAGCTCAATGCCCAGGTTGTGCAGCATCAGCTTGCGCGCCTGAACGTTTTTGTCGTATTCGCGCCGTGCCTGCTGCAGCCGCTTGTTCACCATCACCTCTTTATCCTGATCGTGCATCAGGAACAGGTAGGTGTCCGGCGACAGCTGGCTGCGGAAGATGCGGATTTCATACACCTCGTTGTTGACCGTCGCCTGGATCACCCCGTGATGCTGTTCGGCCATATGGGCGATCTTTTGCAGACTGAGGTGCGGCAACAGGTGCTCGGCGATTTTATTGCTGGCGATCACCGCATTGTTGGCGAAGCTGTAGACCAGCAGGCCGGAAGGCAGGCTGGAGACGATTTCCTGATTCAGCGCGCGCTCGGCCTCCAGTTCCACCGCCATGTTTTCGCTCGGGCGAATGTACTGGCGGCGGATAAAGTAGATGCTCAGCATCGACAGCGCCAGCAGCAGCAAGTTGACCGCGATCAGCCAGATGTTGTTGCGCAGCAGGTCGATGGCCAGATTGATGGCCGAAACGCGATACACCACCTTCAGCGGCGCATTGGGCAGGGCGGCGCTGAACTCCACCCAGCCGCCGCTCATCGTCGCATGGGTGCCGAGGACGGTTTCCGCCGGGATGGTACTGTCGTCGAGATCGACATCGTCCGGCTGCAGCAGGAAATTGGCGCGGGCCAGATTGGCCGGAATGATGTCGTTGATCGGCAAGTCGAAGGCGATCACCGTCGCCAGATGCCCTGGCTGATTGAAAGTGGTGCGAATCGAGAACGAATAGGCGTTCTGGAAGCGCTGCTTGCGCAGATCGGAAAAGCTCTCGCGCTCGTCGAGCATATTGGCCTGCTGCAGCATCTCGGCGCGGCGTTCGTCCGCCGAGGTGGTCAGGTAGCTTTCCCGAAAGCGCGAAGCCAGCTCTTTGAGCGGCTGGGTGGTGATCAGGCTGAGGCTGTTGTCCTGACCATTGAGGTAATACATGGCGTAGTTTTCGGTCTTGGCGCCCCAGCGGGTGTCCAGGTAGTCTGAGATGTTGGCGATCATCGCCAGCGTGCTCTCGTCATGGCTGCCGAAGATCACCGCGTCGGTTTTCTTGTGCGGTTTCTCGATATAATAGACGTCGGGCCGCAGGCGGGTTTCCTGCAAACCGGGATCGACATTCTGCGCCGGCGCATTGCCGAATTTGTCATAGACCTGATAGGTCATATAGCGGTAGGTATCGATGCGCTTTTGCAGCGAACCGGCAATGCTGTTCAGCGCGTACTTCTTTTCCGCCAGCCAGGCATTGGTGTAGTTGTAGCCATACAGGCCGATGCCGATCGTCAGCAGCACGATAAACAGCAGGAAGCAGCGGGTAATGTTGCTGGAGCTGATGGTCAATTGTTTATTTTGCATAGTGGCTGCGCATTCCTGAATCAGCGAGTGACGGCCCTGGCGCTGGCGGTCACCGCCAACAGCAGAGCGGCTACGCAGGCGAAGGCCACCGTCAGGCTGGAAAACTGAGCGATGAAGCCGATCAGAGCCGGGCCGGCCAGAATACCGGCATAGCCGACGGTGGTGACGGAGGCGATCGCCAAATTGGCCGGCATGTCGCGCTGGTTGCCTGCAGCGCTGAACAGGATCGGCACCACGTTCGAGGCGCCCAGGCCGACCAGCATGAAACCGACCAGCGACACGGTGGCGTGATTGAAGGCGATGGCCAGACTCAGGCCGAGAGCGGCGCACAGGCTGCCCAGCAGCAACACCCGGTAGCGGCCCAGCGAGTTCACCACCCGATCGCCATTGAGCCGGCCGAGCGTCATGGTGATGGAAAACAGCGCATAACCTAGACCGGCCTGGCTGTGTTCGACGCCGCGCAATGTGGTGAGGAACAGCGCGCTCCAGTCGAGCATCGATCCTTCCGCCAGGAACATGATGAAGCAAAGAATGCCGATGAACATCACCCAGCCGCGCGGCAAGACGAACATCGGCCCGCCGTCGTCGGCGCCGCTCTCACGCAGCAGATGGCGGCTGGCGAGCGCCAGCAGCACTATCACCGCCAATACGGTAAGCAGGGTGGATTGCAGCGGCGTCAGCCCCAGCCACAACAGCGCGCTGACGCCGCCGGCACCGGCAATGCCGCCGATGCTGAAGAAACCGTGAAAGCCGGACATCATCGCCTTGCCGCTGGCGCGTTCGACGATCACCGCCTGAACGTTCATCGCTACGTCGATCATGCCGATCGCCGCACCGAACAGCAGCAGCGCCACGGCCATGCCGCCGAGAGAGTCCATCAGCGCCAGCAGCGGCAGATCGATGCACAATCCCAGCCCCGCCATCAAAATCACCGAGCGGCAGCCCAATTTGCCGGTCAGGAAACCGGTCAGCGGCATCGCCAGCATGGAGCCGGCGCCGATACAGAGCAGCAACAGGCCGAGCGAGCCGTCGTCGATGCCGATGCGCGCTTTGGCGAAGGGGACCAGCGGCGCCCAGGCGGCCATGCCGAGACCGGCGACGAAAAAGGCCAGACGGGTGGCGATCTGTTGAGGAACGCCGGGCGTTTGCTGTTCATTGCACAAGGTGGCTGTCATGTAAGCGTCAGGATCTTGGGTCAAAAGAATGGTGAAAGTTACTGACAGTTTTTATCACAATCCGCGATCCGGGTCGAAAATATTCGTGCCTGACACATCCCTGGCGCCGCCTCTGCGCACCAGCCACAGCGCGATAGCCTGGACAATATAGTCCTTTTGCCGCTCGTCCAGTGTGACGCCCTGCGGTATGCCGTGCCACTTTTCCAGGCAGCCGCGGCAGCAGGTGGCGGTGGCGTGCTGGGCGACGAACACCGGGTGGCCACGCATCGGCGTTTGCTTGCCGTCGTTTTTAGGGTGGGCGGCGGCCAGGCGGCGATCGATAAAATCGCGGGCATGGCTGAGGATAAGGGGTAATCCCTTGCCCTCCAGATAAGCCTGGTCTTTGGCATTTAAACGGAAGCGAGCGCGGAAGGGGGAACTTTGCAGCCGCCGCCACAGCACGTCGGGTTGAAAGGGCATCATGAATTTTACTCGCTGAAGGTGCGCTTTTTTCAGATTACCAGAACTGAAACTCTGCGGCTAATTGTGCCTGCGGCGGGAAATAATCGGCAAGATAAAGCACGAAATGAAAAACAAGTTCAATTTGTAGGCTAAAATAAGGAAAAAGATTAGCAATTAGTGCGGCGGTAAATTAGTGAAACTATATCATTGGGTTATTTATTTGCTTGCTATTTGTGCGAGTCGAAATTGTGAGGGGAGTATGGAGGGAAATAAAAAAACCGGCCAGAAGCCGGTTAAAAGGAATGCAGAAATTATCTTCCGATAATGAAGGTAATAATGAAAATAATGATGATAGCGAAGTGATTATAGCGGCTGTGTGTGGGGAGAGTTTTGGCACAATGTGCTTATTGCCCGTCTCAATTGTATGGTTGGCTTTTTTTTCTTAAAGATACGTATAACTACATGATTTTTTATCAATTAATCTATTCTTTGTCTTTAAGTGCTTTATTTTGTTTGTCTGTAAGGTTTTGTGAAAGTTCGCGCGTATTTACATTTTGAAACCTTTATTAATTACACTGAAACACTATCGGATACTTGGTATCATTTTCTTTCTGGATTAATATAACCCTTGTTACCAGAATGGTAATGCACAGTCGTGCTAATAATGCTCGAAAAGGGCAGTGGCCGTAGCTCGACATAATTAACGAGGATAATAACGATGAAACTTCGAGTACTCTCTCTGATGGTACCCGCACTGCTGGTTGCAGGCACAGCAGGCGCGGCGGAAATCTACAACAAAGACGGTAATAAACTGGATTTGTACGGTAAAGTCGACGGTCTTCACTATTTCTCCAGCAACAACGGCGTAGACGGCGATCAGTCTTATATGCGTTTTGGCCTGCGCGGCGAAACGCAAATCAGCGATCAGCTGACCGGGTACGGCCAGTGGGAATATCAGGCGAACCTGAACCACGCTGAAAACCAGGACAACAAGAACTTCACCCGTTACGGCTTCGCCGGTCTGAAATTCGGCGACTATGGCTCCTTCGACTACGGCCGTAACACCGGCGTGCTGTACGACGTCGCGGCGTATACCGACTTGCAGCCTGAGTTCGACGGTATGACCTACGGCGCCGACCAGTTCATGTTCCAGCGTTCCAGCGGCCTGGCGACCTACCGTAACAACGACTTCTTCGGTCTGGTTGACGGCCTGAACTTTGCCCTGCAGTACCAGGGTAAAAACGGCAACGGCGAAGAGACCAACAACGGTCGTGACGTCCTGGGCCAAAACGGCGAAGGCTACGGTATGTCCATGAGCTATGACATGGGCTACGGCATCAGCGCCGCGGGCGCCTTCTTCAACTCTCGCCGCACCAGCGAGCAGAACGGCGCCGGCGCGTACCGCAATATTATGGGCCGCGGCGACAAGGCGGAAGGTTACTCCGGCGGTCTGAAATATGACGCCAACGACGTCTACCTGGCGGTGATGTTCACCCAGTCCTACAACGCGGCGCGTTTCGGCAGTTCCGACAGCAGCGTTTATGGCTACGCCAACAAGGCGCAGAGCTTCGAAGCCTACGCGCACTACCAGTTCGACTTCGGTCTGCGTCCGTTCGTGGGCTATAACCAGACCAAAGGTAAAGACCTGGGCCGCGCCGGCAACGGCAAGGACTACGGCGATCAAGATCTGGTCAAATTCGTCGACCTGGGTGCGACCTACTTCTTCAACAAAAACATGTCTACCTATGTTGATTACAAAATCAACCTGGTGGACAACAACGATTTCACCGACGCTGCCGGCATCAACACCGACAACGTGGTTGCCGTGGGCCTGGTTTACCAGTTCTAAGCACCAGCGTGTGAATGACACAGCGCGGCCTCCGGGCCGCGTTTTTTTTTGCCGGTAAAAAGCACGGATTGATCCGTTGTCGGCATGGGAAGCGCTTCGGATCGCCTCCGCTCGGCCTACGCTGTGAGTACAGCAAACAGAACGGAGGTGATATGGAACTCAAGATCGATAAGGTGATCGAAACGGTGCTGTACGTCAGCGACATTGAACGCGCGGACGCTTTTTACCGGCAGGTGCTGAAGCTGCCGGCAATGGTCGCCAATGAACGGTTTCGCGCCTATAACGTCGGCGATCGGAGCGTACTGTTGCTGTTTATCGAGGGCGATTCGCTGCGCGGGGCGCAGTATCCGACCGGGTTTATTCCCGCGCACGATGGCGTGGGGCCGGCGCATATCGGGCTGGCGGTGGCGAAAGAGCAACTGCCGCACTGGGAACGGCATCTGGTGGCCAACGGCGTGGAGATTGAGGGGCGAATGCGTTGGGAACACGGCGGGGAGAGCATTTATTTTCGCGATCCCGACGCCCACCTGCTGGAACTGGTGACGCCGGGCATCTGGGCCAATTACTGATCGAACCCGCCTTGCGCCAACATGTCCAACGCGGCATTCAGCACCTGCAGCGCGGCCTGCGGTTGCCGCTCTATCTGCACTCTGACGATGGCGCCGTCGATCAGCATCGCCAGCATTGCCGCCCGCTGTTCCCGCTGCGGCCCGGCGGGCAGGTGGCGCGCCAGTTCATCCGCCATCTGCCGCTTATGCCGGCCGGCGATGTGCAGGCTTTCCGGCAGCAGATCGGCTATCTCCACCGCAGTATTGATAAACGCGCAGCCGCGAAAGCGCGGATCGTCGAACCATTCCGCCAGGCAGGGCGCCAGCGCCGGCAGCAACCCGCCGGTCTGCGCCACATGGCGGGCCAGTGATGTGCTGAACCAGCTGAGCCACTGCTGATGGCGATAGGTCAAAAACGCCGTAATCAAATCGTTCTTGCTGGGAAAGTGGCGGTAGAAGGTCACTTTGGTCACGCCCGATTCCTTGATGATGCGATCGATACCGGTGGCGCGGATCCCTTCTTGATAAAACAGATCGTGCGCCGTCAGCAGGATGCGCTGGCGGGCGGGCAAGGCGTTGAGATCGGCGGTCATCATTTTCTCCGGGGCGATTTTCGAGTGATTGTAGACAACTCTGTCTACTTGCGCTAGCGTAAAGGTGTAGACAGAGTTGTCTACATGCCTTCACTCAGGAGATGAACATGAGCATTAAACCCCCATTGCCGCCTTTTACCCGCGAATCCGCCATCGAGAAGGTGCGGCTGGCGGAGGATGCCTGGAACAGTCGCGATCCCGAACGCGTATCGCAGGTGTATTCCCTCGATACCCACTGGCGTAACCGCGCGGAGTTTGTCGACGGCCGCGCGGCGGTGGTCGGCTTTTTGCAACGCAAATGGGCGAAAGAACTGGAGTATCGGCTGATTAAGGAGCTGTGGGCGTTTGACGGCGCGCGCATCGCGGTGCGTTTCGCCTATGAATGGCGCGACGATTCCGGCAACTGGTATCGCAGCTTCGGCAATGAAAACTGGGAGTTCAATCAGGAGGGGCTGATGATCAACCGCCATGCCTGCATCAACGACATGCCGATTCGCGAACAGGATCGGCGTTTTCATTGGCCGCTCGGCCGGCGCCCGGACGATGTTCCAGCGCTGAGCGATTTCGGTTTTTGAATCTGCTGGCGCGCCGGCGATGGCCTCTTGAGTGCAAAAGCGCACCGATCGACAAAGGGGAATTTGTAGAAAAGCCTTCCCGCTTCTAGACTTAGGGAACAACAAATGCACTCCAAGAGGACAAGCTATGACGAAGAAGTTGGTTTTGGCCGTCGGCACCGCGGCGGTATTTTCCATTCTTGCCGGTTGCACCACCTATGATCGCGCAGCCAGTTATGTCAATGAGCCGGTGGTCAGCGATGTCAAAGTAGGGATGACCAAGCAGCAGGTGCGGGCTATCGCCGGTCCGCCGTCGACGTCCGCTACGCTGATCCATGCGCAGGGCACCTGCGACACCTATGCGGTGGCGCCGCGCGACGGCAAGGTGCAGACGTACTTTGTCAGCTACAACGACACGGGCCATGTCATGAACAAGGGCTATCAAACCTGTTCAGACTACGATTCTCAGCCGAAATAATCGCGTTTCGGCCGACCAAAAAAGCCTCGCTTGCGCGGGGCTTTTCATTTTTTAGGCGTTTAAGGCCTGAAGTTTAGGCAACTGCGCCGCCCATGCCATTTTTTTGCATCAAAACGATAGACATTTCATAACGGTATCGCTAATATCAGCGCCCATTGGAAGGATGGCCGAGTGGTTTAAGGCAACGGTCTTGAAAACCGTCGAGTGTAACAGCTCCCAGAGTTCGAATCTCTGTCCTTCCGCCAAATTCAGCCGGCTTAGCTCAGTAGGTAGAGCAACTGACTTGTAATCAGTAGGTCACCAGTTCGATTCCGGTAGCCGGCACCATGATAAAGCAGTACCGGCACCCTGAGTGCCAAAAAAACCGTCAGCCGCAAGGTTGGCGGTTTTTTGCTTTATGCGGTTCGCAACGCGGCACGCACGGGGCTAAGGCAGCCAGGCGCCAAGCACCACCCCGACAATCACGTACTCATCGGCATTCAGCGCCGGGCAACCCGGCATAATCCCCTTAAGCCATCGATGCCCGGCCTCCTCGACGTACCTTTTAAAGGTGAGCTCGGCGTTGTCGCAGCGTTTCGCTATCACCTTGTCGCCAGACACGAGCTCGGTTATGCCGGCAGTAACGGGTTCGACAAGTATCAAGGCGCCCTTCGGGTAATTGGCGCCGGCAGAGCCGCTCATCGTGTCATCCCGTACGGGTAGCCAGTAGGCCTGCGCGCTGCACTGCACCATCGCCGGGTAGTGGACGGTTGTCCTTTTGTTCAGCTGTTCGTGAGACAACGGCAATGTCCACGCCAGCAGCGGCAGCGTTTTACCCAAGGCCTGAGCGGCTTTCTGCCTGACGGGGCGTTGCCCGGTTTGCTCCAGGCCGTCCAGCCAGCCGATTTGCACGGCGAAGTACTGTTCAATCCTTCGCGCCATATCGCCACTGATGCCTTTTTTTCCTTTCTTGCCTGGCGGGTAGAGCAGGCGAGAGACATAGTCTGCGGCAATGCCGAGCGCCTCGGCAAGGCGCTTTTGGCCCCCGATGCCGAGGTTATCGATCAGGATGATCAGGCGCTCTCGCCGCATCTCCTGCAGGTGCATTTTTTGCTCGTTTTTCATCAGGCCATCGTACCTAAATTTACCTGCAGGTAAATGGCTTTTCGCTATTGAAAAAAAGATACCTCTGGGTATACTTAATACTGTTTATTTATACAGTACTTAGTGCGACATCCCCCGGCGAGCACGCCGAGCAGCACAACGGCTCGACCGACGTCGGTAAGCGACATGGAGCCCTGGCGATGTGGCAAACGCCCAAAGGAGGTGGAAGCATGAGAGATATGAATGAAGTGTTGGAGCGATGGGGCGTATGGGCCAGGGATAACAGCGGCATTGATTATTCCCCCATTGCCGCCGGGTTCAAAGGGCTGTTGTCCTATAAATCGAATGGCGAGCTTTCCTGCTGCGATGATGACGGCCTGGTGATCGACGGTTGCGTGGGCAGATTGAAGAAATACAAACCCGAAGAGTTCGATCTCATCATTGCCCACCATGTTTATGGCATATCCCTGCGCAAGATTGCCCTGAAAAGGAAGTGTTCAGACGGTACGATACGTAAAGAGATGCAAACGGCGGAGGGATTTATTGGTGGATGCCTGGCGATGCTGGATATAAAGCTGAGCATGGATCGCTGAAACGGCTGCCGTTGAAATTGAAGATGGTTTATTTCTTGTAACATAATGACATCAGGAATAATCATGGTGAGTAGGATATTTAATAATTTAAAAAGAGCTCACGCGTACGCAAATAAGCGAGTAATCTGATAAAACTGAGTCGTTGCCGGCGCCGCCGCACGATAGATAAACCCCGCTTCGGCGGGGTTTTGTTTTTTTATCATAAAAGACTCACGCGTACGCAAATAAGCGAGTAATCTGATAAAACTGAGTCGTTGCCGGCGCCGCCGCACGATAGATAAACCCCGCTCCGGCGGGGTTTTGTTTTTTTATCATAAAAGACTCACGCGTACGCAAATAAGCGAGTAATCTGATAAAACTGAGTCGTTGCCGGCATCGTCGCACGACAAATAAACCTCGCTTCGGCGGGGTTTTTCATTTTTTGCCTCTTTGTCAAAACGGTCAATCACTCACTGAAAAATGACTGTCGTTGAATGGCCACGACGGGAGGCTAATCCTTCTCCTTTATAAAACGGCGCAATCCTTATTTATCTGCTCAGGTTGAGCAGAACGGATAAGCCATTTTCGACAGCGTAAATGGCCGCTTTTTAAATGGAACAGGAATGACGGATAGGGGCCGCATTTCGCCGCTCTTTTCCATGACTCCCGACGATCGGGCTATGCCCCGGTAAGGGGAGGGTGATGACTATGCCTTGGAAAAATGAACCAAACATCCTTTCAATGCTGCTTGCTTTCGGTATGACACTGCTGGGAGCGGTCGCCAGCTATTCCTTCAAGGTTTTGAACGGCGAAACCTTTAGCTGGAGGACGCTGTTTTTGCAGCTGTTCGTCTCTATTTTCGCCGGTTTGACCATGGTGATGATTGCCCTGCATTACGACTGGCCTTCGGAGGTGATGGGCGGCGTATGCGGCATGGCGGGGTGGTCGGGAGCATCTCTGATCAAGGCATTGGAACGTCGATTTCTCAATAAAGCGTCAGGAGGAAACCATGAAGATAAGTGACGATGGCATGGCGCTGATTAAGCGTTTCGAAGGCCTGCGGTTGCAGGCTTATCAGGATTCGGTCGGCGTTTGGACCATCGGCTACGGGTGGACCCAGCCGGTAGCGGGACGAAAAATAGGGGCCGGCATGGTGATCGATGCCACAACGGCCGAGCGTTTGCTGGTGTGCGGCGTCGGCCAATTCGAACAGGGCGTCGAACGGCGGGTGACGGTGCCGATCACGCAGGGGCAGTTCGATGCGCTGGTGAGCTTTGCCTATAACCTGGGCCTGCGCGCGCTGGAGAACTCGACGCTGCTGCGCCGACTGAACGCCGGCGATCGGCAGGGAGCGGCCGACGAGTTCGGTCGATGGGTGAATGCAGGCGGCGTGCGGCTCGATGGGCTGGTTGCCCGGCGCGCGGCGGAACGCGCGCTGTTCCTTTCCTGATACCCGAAATCGTCTGCAGAACGATTCCCCCCTCAAAACGACGGAGACTTTGCCCAAATGATTGAAGATGAAATCCAACGCTCGCTGGCCGCGCTAACCCATCTGGCGGTTTATCCGCTGATCTTGCCGGATCCGCAGCAAGAAGGCGTGACCTATCAGAAGATCAGCGATCTGAAAGTGAACACCGGTCTGGTCGACAGCTCGCTGGTGCAGAGCCGTTTTCAGATTGTGCTGTACGTGATCGACGATTATTCCCGGCTGATCGCTCTGGATAAGGCGGTTTTGAATGCCTGGGAAGGGGTTCGGCATGGCCATATCGGCCAATGGCCGGTACAGGCGGTCACGCGCAGCACTCTTTTGCAGAGCGCTACGTCGCTGGCGGATAACCGCGTTCAGTATCGGATGGCGCGCGATTACCTCATCACCCATTCCGAGGTGGCGGCGTGATCGCCATAAACGTTTCCGGCATGGCGGAATTGACTCGCCGTTTGGAAGCGATTCGGCGCGAGGTCACCAGTCACATTCTGCCGGAGGCCGGCCACGCCGCGTTGGCCCCGGTTCTTGGCACCATGCGGCAGTGCGCCGAACGAGGGGCGCCAAACAGCGAACCCTCGCTGAGCGCCGGCATCGCGATACGCCCGGCCGTTACCGCATGGAACGCGGTGACATTGCGCGTCGGCCCCAGTAAACAGCATTACCGCAGAGCCCTGGAGCAGGAGTACGGCACGGCAACGCAAGCCGCCGCCCCGTTTATTCGCCCTGCGCTGGATCACCACAAGCACCAAGTGTTACGCATCCTGGCGGCTCACGTCCGCTATGGCATCGAAAACCGGTAGCGACCGCTACCATCCTTCATCAAAAAGAGAGAGAAAAACTATGGCTGATAAAACTTCGCCAGAATACGCCATGCTGCCTGCCGGCACTATCGTCAAATGGGGCACCGTCGGAGCTGCAACCACGGCCATGAAGGCGCTGACCAACTGTAAAGCGGTAGGTGAAATGGGGCAAACCGGCGGTTTTGTCGATTGCACCACGCTGCTGGATACCGCCAAGCAGTTTATTTCCGACCTGCCGGAAGGCGCGGAGAAATCCATCGGTTTCATCGACGATCCGTCCAACGCCGATTTTGCGGCGCTGCTGAATGCGGCGGACAAGCGCGAAACGGTGCAGTTCTACGTCGAGCTGCCGAACGGCCGTACCTCCACCTCCATCCTGTCGCTGTCCGGCTGGAAAATGAATGAGATCACCGCCCCGGCGAGCGAAGTCATTCAGATTACCGTTCAGGGCAAGCAAAACAGCAACACCTGGGGTACGGTCACCCCAAAAGTGTGACAAACCGACGGTTCGCGCTGGCTTAACGTCTTATGGCGTTCGGCGCGAACGCTTCCGCCGCGGGCCATGTGGCCTGCGGCAACTCGCTTATGTACAGAGTAAACCGAATTGAACAAGGAAAAACTGATGACAGAGAAATACGATCTGAAAGCGCTGAAAGCGGCGCTGCTGAAATCCGACGATCACGTGATTGAAACGCAGATCTTTGGCACCAAAGCCTTTATCCGACGCCTGAAAGCGGCGGAACTGCAGGAAAACGAAGACGGCATGAAGGCCGCCATCGACAGCGGTGACATGAACAAAGCCGCGCAGCTTAACGTGCAACTGCTGCTGTCATGCCTGATGACGCCGGACGGCAAACGTATCCCGGCCGGCGCCTTGCCGAGCGTTGACGATCTGCTGGCGGCGCACGACAACCCAACGCTGGTCGAAGCCATCGGCGCCGTCAAGCGCCATGCGGTCGGCAGCCTGGAGGAAGCGGAAAAAAACTGACTGACTCGCCCTGGCTGATGTTGGTGTTCCAACTGGCCGATCGCTGGGGTGAGTCGGATCCTCGCAAGATCGCCGCGATGCCGGCGCACATCCTGAATCACTGGCGGGCATACTTCAAACTGCAAGGCATGACGGCCGATGCGGCGGAGAGTGCCCCCGTTCATCAATCCGGTCAGCCCGCGCAAAGCAGTATTGATATGCAGTGTGCTGACGTTATGCGAGTGCTGGGAAATGGCTGATACCGCACTGTTGGTCGTCGGGTTGCAACTGAATGACACCAACTTTAAAAACAAACTGACGGCGGCTTACCGTACTGCCGGGGAACAATCCGCCAAATTTAACCGCCAGGCTCAGCAGGACGCGAAGAAGACCGACGAGTCGTATCAACGCATCGGCGGCACGCTTGGCGGCCTGGCGGGGAAACTGGCGGGGCTGGCCGGCGTTGAGCTGTCGCTGCAGGGCCTCGCCACCACCTCGCGCCACTATGGGCAGGCGCTTACCGAACTTGCGTCCATCACCGTTGCCGCGACGGTGCAGATGAGGCAGTTGGACGACGCGGCCCGCCAGGCGAGCAGCGCTTCCGGCGAAGGCGGCAGCCGGGCGGAGGAGATGCTGAAACTGGCCGGCGGCCTGAATGACAGCGCGGCGGCCTGGCGCGATCAGGCTGCGGCGGCGCGCGGGGCGGCTCAGGCGACATCGGGCGTCGGCGCGGCGTCTCGTGTCGCCAACGTTGCGCTGGGGGCGCTGGGCGGCCCGATCGGTGTCGCCATCCAGGCGGGATTGGCGCTGTTGTACTTCCATGAGCAAAACCAATTAGCTCGTCAATCGGCTTTGGCATTGAAAGATGCGGCAGTCGAGACGGCCGAAGATCTCAGCAAACTCTCCAGGGCAAAGCTCGCCGTCAAAATTGATACCTTCGACGATCAGTTAAGGACGCTCAGTGAGGAAAAAGCCAAGATCGAAAACCAACTGGCGCGTAGGAGCGATATCCTAATTGCTGGCTTAGAGCGCCGAAGCAAAGGGTTGTTGGGATTCCTCTATTCTGATCCCAAAGAGGTGAAGAAAGAGCGGAACGCCTTGCAAGCACAGTTGGAAGATGTCATTAAGGGCGAGAAAGCGATCCGGCTTCGGCGAAGCAATGCCGTTAATGCACAAAATGGCAACGACAGCCATGTTGAGGCCAAACCTGTTAAGCCTAAGGGCCATCAAACAAGTGCCCTTCCTGTCGGTCGTATTTTCAACGATAACGGCAAGCAGCTGGCTCTTGATAAGTACCAACTGCTGCGGCAGGAAATCGAGCAGGCGCATCTGAGCAGCCTCGACAAAATCACCCAAGGTGAACAAAGCGCACAGGCCAAGCTGGCGTCAGCGGCCAAGGCGGCCGGTGCCGGGCAAGCCGATGTGCAGCGTGCGATGGCGCTGAACGCCGAGAAGTACCAGCGGCAGCGGCAACAGCTGGCTGAACAATACGCGCCGGGGCAGGCGGCGGTGCGTAAAGAGCAGGAGGTCGGCAAGGAGCTGAAGGCGCTATATGACGGGCGGCTGCTGACCGAACGCGAGTACCAGACCGCCAGCCGGATGCAGCAGCAAGAAACGGCGCGCCAACGGCTGAAGGCCGAAACTGACGCGCTCGCTGCGCCGCGCATGAACATTGCCGGTGATGTGGATCCTGCCGCTCGGCTTAACAACCAATTGGTGCAGCAGCAGGCGCAATACCAGGCCTACTACCAGCAAGGCTTGCTGGATAAACAGCGCTATGAACAGCTGATGCAGGCGGCGACGCAAGAATCGTCGGACGCTCAGTATCAGCAGGCGCTGAGTCTGTTCGGCGGGCAGAGCCGCGTGCACAAGATGGCGCTGGGGCTGGTGGACATGACGCGGGAACGGACCTCCGGCATGATGTTCGATCTGCTGACCGGGACGCAAAACTTTAAGCAAAGCATGCTCGGTTTGATGACCTCCATGACGCAGTCCATCGTTCAGCAACTGATCGATCTGGCGATGCAGGCGCTGTTGACCAGAACCTTTCTCTCTACCTTTATGAGCATAGGCGGCGGTTTGCTGGGCGGCGCTGCAAGCGCCGGCGCGGGCGCGGCCGGCTCAGGCGCGATGGGCATGCCGACCGGTTGGCAAGGCTATGTCCCCAACGCCAAGGGCGGCGTATACGCCTCGCCTTCGCTGAGCGCATTCAGCGGTGAGATCGTCAGCAATCCCACGTTATTCGCGTTCGCCAGAGGCGCCGGTTTGATGGGCGAAGCCGGGCCGGAGGCCATCATGCCGCTCAAGCGCGGCGCGGATGGTTCGCTCGGCGTGCGGGCGATCGGCGGTGGCGGCCAGCAGTCTGCGGCGGCGCCGAATGTCTACATCACCATCGAGAACGGCGGCAACGTCAGTTCGCAGGCCGATCCGGGATGGGGCGAGTTCGGTAAACGGATGGGGAATATCGCCGCGCAGGAAAGCCAAAAGGTGATCAACCGTAACCTGATGCCGGGCCAGCCGATTTGGAAAGCAATCAAGGGGATGTAATGGGCATTCAGACATTTGAATTTCCGGCGCGCGTCAATGCCGCCGGCGATATGCGTTTTCGCGTCAGAAAGGCGCAGTTCGGCGACGGCTATGCGCAGGTCTCCGGCGACGGCATTAACCCGATCGTGCGCTCCTGGGATCTGACCTTTGTCGGCAAGTATGACTACATCACGCCGATCATCGTCTTTCTGGAAAACCATCACGGGGTGAAGTCCTTCCAATGGACGCCACCGACGCAGGTTCCTGGCCTGTACCGCTGCGAGGGTTATAAGCCGGTCGCCATGGGCGGGGACAACTATTCACTGACGGCCACGTTTACCGAGGCCTTCCACGTTTAACCGGGGGGAGATGATGCTGAATTCAGATTTGCAAAAGCTGGAGCCGGGCAACCGCATCCGCCTGATTGAGGTAGACGGCACCCGATTTGGCGCCGATATTCTGCGCTTTCATTGCGATACCCTGCCTTTTACGCCGCAAGAGCTGGCCGCCGCCGGGGGTGATGAAACCAAATTGCCGGCGAAATCGGTTTGGTGGCAGGGACAGGAGTACGGCCCGTGGCCGTTTAGCGTTGAAGGGCTGGAGATCTCCGCCGACAGCCAAGGCAACGCGCCGAAGCTGTCGGTCGCCAATATCAATGGCCTGATTAGCGCGCTCTGCCTGCAGTTTGAGGACATGGCGCAGGCCAAGGTGCGGATCCACGACACGCTGGTGCACTACCTTGATGCCCTCAACTTCCCGCAGGGGAATCCCGCGGCCGATCCGCTGCAGGAAAAGCTGCAGGTGTTCTACATCGATCGCAAGGCGACGGAAAGCGACGAGGCGGTGGAATTCGAGCTCTCCAGCCCGGCAGACCTGCGGGGATTGCGCATTCCGACCCGGCAAATCCACAGCCTGTGTACCTGGTGTTCGCGCGGTGGCTATCGCACCGGCAAGGGCTGCGATTACGCCGGTAGCCGTTACTTTGACGACAAGGGCAACCCGGTGGATGACCCGAGCCAGGATCGCTGCGGCGGGCTGCTGAGCGACTGCCAAAAACGTTTTGGCGAGCACGAGCCGCTGCCGTTCGGCGGCTTCCCCGGCGCGGCGTTGATCCGGCAGTAGGGGGCAAACATGAAAGAAAAAACCGCGGCGGCCATTATGGCGCACGCCAGGGCCGAGTATCCGCGCGAATGCTGTGGCGTAGTGGCGCAAAAATCCCGCGTGGAGCGCTATTTCCCGTGCCGTAACCTGGCGGACAACCCCACCGAGCAGTTTCATCTGGCGCCGGAAGACTACGTGGCCGCCGCCGAATGGGGCACCATCACCCTCATTGTGCACAGCCACCCAGACGCCACCACGCAGCCGAGTGAGCTGGACAAGGCGCAGTGCGACGCGATGGAGTTGCCCTGGGCGATAGCCAGCTGGCCGGAGGGGGATTTACGTATCCTCTTGCCGCGCGGCGAACTGCCGTTGGTGGGCCGCCAGTTCGTGCTGGGGCATACCGACTGTTGGGGGTTGGTCATGAGCTACTTCCGGCAGGAGCACGGCATAACGCTCCAGGATTACCGCGTTGATTATCCGTGGTGGGAGCGGGGTGAAAACCGCTATCTGGATAACTGGCATGCCTGTGGCTTTCGCGAGTTCGATGGCCCGCCGCAGCCGGGGGATATGGCGATCATGCAGGTTGCGGCGCCGGTGGCCAACCACGCCGGCATTTTGCTGGCAGATGGTCTGTTGCTGCACCATATGTACGGTATGCTCAGCCAGCGGGTGCCTTACGGCGGGTATTGGAAAGAGCGAACGGTGAAGGTGTTGCGGCATAGAGAAATGATGTAATTCTCTGTTAAGATGAAAAAAATAACAGAGGGATTACTGATGAAAAAAATACTCTTGTCCATTACGTTGCTGATGCTGACAGGTTGCGCAAATCCAGAACTAACAAAAAAGGTTACTGCTGAGTTTACATCTAAAAAGGATGTAAAGAATTTATCCGTTTGCATCGCTGAGAAATCAGACATGAGAACGTTTAATGGTATGCGCATTGAAACAACAGAAAAGCCCGCTAGAGACGGAGGTGTTTCTTTGGCTCTGATTAATGGAGGTGGATATATTGATATTATTGATAAAGGAATGTACCGTCAGGTTATTTATAGAGGTGAAGCCGCAGAAACCCCGTGGGGTAAGCTTACAAACAGGAAGAGCGATGTGATTTCGGACATTAATTCGTGTTTGTAATTTAATGAATGTAAGACTGACCCGCGAACAGGCGGGTTTTTTTATGGAGTGATTATGGCCTTCGTTAACGTCTCAATAAGAACGGTTAAATTCCACGGGCCGATGGTTAAACTGTTTGGGAGAGAGTTTAAGTATCGAGCCATAACGGTTCCGAAAGCAATTGATGCAATGAGGAATTTACTTCCAGGGTTTGAACGCTACATGCTTGAAGCTCATAATCGCGGATTAACATTCTCTATATTTGTTGGGAAGCGAAATGTAAGCCAAGATGAGTTGGAGTTAACCCAAGGTACTGATGATATTCATATTGTTCCGGTGGTTATTGGAAGTAAGAGAGCCGGGCTATTTCAAACAATATTGGGGGTGGCACTGGTTGCCACTGCTGCATATTTCACTGGGGGTGCTGCTATTGGAATGGGGGCGGGGTTTTCCAGTGCTGGAGCATGGGGGTCTGCTTCATTAGTTGGCGCTTCCCTTGCCCTCGGCGGCGTCGTCCAAATGCTCTCCCCGCAAATGGGCGGGCTGCGCATGCGGCAAGGCCCGGAAAATAAACCGAGCTATGCCTTTGGCGGGCCGGTCAACACCACGGCGCAGGGCAACCCCGTCGGCGTGCTGTACGGCACGCGTGAAATTGGCGGGGCGATTATCTCCGCAGGCATTTATACCGAAGACCAGCAATAACGACATCCGTTTGAACAGACAGCCGCAATAGCGGCTTTTTTTATGGGCGAAATATGGCACAGAACATTATCCGTGGGCGAAAAGGCGGCGGCGGTGGCGGCCACACGCCGGTAGAATCGCCGGACAGCATTCAGTCGATCGCCAGAGCGAAGATGCTATTCGCATTGGGCGAAGGGGAGTTTGCCGGCGGGCTGGATGGCACGAACATTTTTGTTGATGGTACGCCGGTACTGAGCAGCGACGGAACGGAAAACTTTCCCGGTTTCCGCTGGGAATTCCGCCCTGGTTCGCAGGCGCAGGAATATATCCAGGGCATTCCCGCCGTTGAGAATGAGATCTCGGTCGGCAGCGAACTGAAAAGCGGCACCCCGTGGGTACGGTCTGTATCGAACCTGCAACTTTCCGCTGTACGTCTGCGTCTGGGGTGGCCCATGCTGCAAAAGCAGGCGGACAACGGCGATGTCAACGGCTATCGCATCGAGTACGCCATCGACGTGGCGACCGACGGCGGCAGTTACCAGGAGGTGTTAACGGCGGCGATCGACGATAAAACCACCTCGCTGTATGAACGCTCGCACCGCATCAACTTGCCGAAGGCCACCACGGGCTGGCAGCTGCGCGTGCGCCGGTTGACGCCTAACGCCAACAGCGCCCGGATCGCCGACCGCATGAACATCGAGGCGTTGACCGAAATCATCGATGCCAAGCTGCGCTACCCGAACACTGCGCTGCTTTACGTGGAGTTCGACTCGAAGCAGTTCCCCAACATCCCGAAGATCAGCTGCAAACCGCGCGGCCGCCTGATCCGCGTGCCGGACAACTACGATCCGCAAACGCGCAGCTATACCGGCATCTGGAGCGGCGGCTTTAAGTGGGCCTACAGCGATAACCCGGCATGGGTGTTTTACGACATTATTTTGGCCGAGCGCTTTGGCCTGGGCGATCGCATCGACGCTTCCCAGGTCTCCGAGTCCGAGCTGTATCGCATCGCGCAGTATTGCGACCAGCTGGTGCCGGACGGGCGCGGCGGCGAAGGCATGGAGCCGCGCTTTACCTGCAACGTTTATCTGCAGTCGCGGGAAGAGGCCTGGACGGTGCTGAGCGATTTGGCCGGCATCTTCCGCGGCATGACCTATTGGGGGCAAAACCAAATGGTCGCCCTGGCGGATATGCCGCGCGATATGGACTTCACCTTCACCCGCGCCAATGTTATCGACGGCAAGTTTACCTACTCGTCCGCCAGCGAACGCACCCGCTACAGCACCGCGATGGTCAGTTGGTCCGATCCGGGCAACCATTACGCCGATGCGATAGAGGCGGTATTCGACAGCGATCTGGTGCGCCGCTACGACGTGAACCAGACCGAGCTGACGGCCATCGGTTGCACCACGCCGAGTGAAGCAAACCGCCGCGGCCGCTGGGCGTTGTTGACCAACAGCAAGGATCGCACGGTCAGTTTCTCCGTGGGGTTGGACGGCATGATCCCCATGCCGGGGCACATCATCGGCGTGGCCGACCAGATGCTGGCTGGGCGGGTGATTGGCGGGCGCCTCAGCGGCGTGGATGGCCGTAAGCTGACGTTGGACAGGAAGCCGGGCGCCAAAGCCGGAGATCGCCTGATCGTCAACCTGCCATCCGGCCGGGCGCAGGCGCGCACCGTGCAGGCGGTGAATGAACGCGTAGTGACCGTCACCACCGCCTACAGTGAGACGCCGGTGCCGGAAGCGGCCTGGTCCATCGACGCGGACGATCTGGCGGTGCAACTTTACCGCGTGGTGGGCATCGCCGATAACGGCGACAACACCTATACCGTCAACGCCGCGGAACATGATCCGAATAAGTACGCTCGCATCGATACCGGCGCACGCATCGACGATCGTCCGATTTCCATCATTCCGCCCGGCGTGCAGGCGCCGCCGAAAAACATCACTATCGACAGCTACTCCTCGGTGAGCCAGGGCATCGCCATTACCACCCTGCGCGCTGCCTGGGGCGCGGTTGAAAATGCCATCGCCTATGAGGCGGAATGGCGCAAAGATAACGGCAACTGGGTGTCGGTGCTGCGCACTTCGGCGCTCGGCTTTGAAGTGCCGGGTATATACGCCGGCCGTTATCGGGTGCGGGTGCGGGCCATCAACGCCAGTGACGTATCGTCTATCTGGGCGACGTCGATGGAAACCTACCTCAAGGGCAAAGAGGGTAAACCGCCGATGCCGGTCGGCTTCAAGGCATCGCCTTTGCTGTGGGGCATCCAGCTTGACTGGGCGTTCCCTATCGGCGCTGAAGATACGCTGAAAACCGAAATTCAGTATGCGGACAACGCTGCCGGGAATAACGCGATGCTGTTGGCCGATATCCCGTATCCGCAGCATACCCACGCCATGACCGGGTTGAAGGCGGGCCAGGCCTTCTGGTTCCGTGCGCGGTTGCAAGACCGCACCGGCAATCAGGGCGACTGGACAGTCTGGACCGCCGGGCAGGCGAACGCGGACGCCGGCGATTATCTCGAGAATATCGGCGACGATCTCTTGACCGCGAAAGACGGCGAGCGGCTGGTGGGCGATATCGACACCAACATCGACGCCATCTTGCAGAATGCGCTGGCCAACAACGCGACGGTGGATCACCAGTGGGCGCAGTACGGCACGGTGCGCGCCGATATCATGGTGGTGAAAACCACCATCGCGGAGGTCGATCGCGGGCTGGCCGAGATGAAAACCCAGGTGCAGGCGCAGATTGACGACGTCGCGGCGGTGCTGGAAGACAAACTGACGGCAACGGTAGACGCCGACGGCGCCACGGCCATCCATACGTTGAAAGCGGGCGTGCGGGTGAACGGCACCTTCTACAACGCCGGCATGTCGATTGCAGTATTGGCGCAAAACGGCAGGCCGGTCACCACCCGCGTGGGCTTTAACGCCAACCAGTTCGTGTTGATGAGCGGCAACAACAGCAATCAGTATTCACCGTTTGCCGTGGTGGATGGGCAGGTGTTTATGAATAATGCCTTTATTCAGGATGGAACAATCAGTAATGCCAAGATTGGTAACTATATACAATCTAACAACTTTGGGGTAAACGGTGGGTGGCGAATAAGCAAGCCTGACAATAATATGATATTTACGGATGAAAATAATGTCGTTCGCGTACGTATGGGGAGGCTTTATTAATGAGCGAACAGTATGGATGGCAGATATCAGACTCCAGAGGAAATATGGTGGCCGATCACACTGTTATTATGTCACGTTGGCTTGGCTCTTATGATATTGGAATGATTCAATGGTGGGGGAACCCTCCACATTACTGGAGCCACAGAATAGAAAATATACCATTCAATGGTGGGACACCATACAGTTACACTGTACCAAGACCTGGCATCGTAATGCCAGAAGGTTGGGGAACAGCTTATGCTCCTCCTGATATTTATTGTGGCCCTAACTATATCGATCTCTCTTATAATGACACCATAAGGAGTTACCCTGATGACCTGGGTATAGGTCTTTTGTTGGGCATGCTTACAGTTCATTGGGGAGTTTATAATGCCTAATAGTTATGGGGTAGAGCTTTTTAATAATAGGAATTACGTTGTCGCTAATGCCAACGACGTAAATTATACCTTAAGGAGCGCTGGTCAGATTCATAATTGGCAGTTCAACCCGCCTAATGTTCTCAGTGTTGCAGCGTTTTGCGGTGTCGACTTATCACCGTACAACTCTCCGCTCATGTTCTTTAAGCCAATGTGGAACGATCAGCGTATAGGATGCATGACGGGCGACGAAAGGGATTGGCACGCATCTCAGTTAGGGCCAACAAAAAAGATGTTCAAGGTCATGAAGTGGGGGAATAAGGATATTGGTAGTATTCAATATTACATCTTTGACAGATGGGTTCCGCCAGAGAGGTCTTCACATGGAATGCAGCTTTTTGATAGTTCTGGAAATATCATTTTTGATAGTGGTTGGAACTTCATGAAAATCCGGAATGTAATGTGGCTTGATCCAGGATATCCTAACCACGGACACGGAGATCCTAATGGAGGAAACCCAGAAAATGAACAAAACTGGACTATGATAGGCGCTGCTGGCCCGGGTAATCTGGCAATGGCGATGCCGAATCCGAGGGGCTGGGTTACCACAAACTGGAGAGGAGAAGGTTGGATGATGTATGAATGTTTCCACTTCTCTGACTGGGATAACAAAATTACGATCTCACTTGTACCTCGTGGTGAGTACTTATGGACACCGCCAAATGCCGGTTGGGCAAACCCAAACACTAGATCTCAAGTCATGATTATTGATGTTGATGGATTTCCGACAAATTATTATGATGCCAAAATAGTACCAGGGTTTACCGCTTAACCCATCTTAGACATATTCTTAGTGAATAATGAATTCCATTTACAGAGTTGGCTTTCGCTGATGAAGAGGTTTTCATATTCATTGGTGGGATCTATTGCTAAAAATTTATTGGATGTTTTACTTTTATTAATATCACAGGGTTAAATTTAAATTGATAATATTATTTTATATCTTTCGATGTAAGGTGATTATCATTTAATAATGAAAATTCCGGTCATCGTACCGGTTTTTTTGTTGCCAAAATTCAGGAGAACACCATGCCAACAGGCACTCTTACTCTAACGAACAATTCCGCCGTAGTAAAAGGAACCGGTACGGCCTTTAATACCGAGTTGAAAGCCGGTGATTTCATCGTGAGCGTTGTTGGTGGCGTAACCTATACGTTGCCGGTAAAAATCGTTGATAGCGCCACGCAGGCGACCCTGATTAAAGCCTATGACGGCCCAACGCAGGCGGGCGCAGCATGGTATGCCGTCCCGCGCGACGCGATGAACGCCATCACCGCCCAACTGGCCGCCGAAACGGCCAAAGCCCTGCGTGGGCTGAACCTCGATAAAGATAACTGGCAGCAGGTCTTCAGTAATACCGGAAATATGACCGTTAAGTTGCCGGATGGTGGTACCTTTAGCGGCCCGGCCTGGAATAATATTTCAGCTTCACTCAATAATAAGTTAGACAAGACGATTAGCGCTAATCAGGAAATTAAAGGTTCACTGTCTTTACAGGGCTCTGTGGTGACAGGGCAAACGGCAAATCTTGATGTGGGGGGATATTCACGCTTCCGTAAGTCAACGACATTTGATGATACCATGATGGGGCGAAATGGCATTCATTTGAACTCTGGTGATACGGGGTCGTCTAATGTCCGTGCTGAAAAGACTTTTACCAGATCTACCGGAACTGTAGATGGCCCCACATTACTCTCTGTCATGACAACTGCAGGTGGCGTTGTCACTGCCATGCAAATGTTTTGCCGTCGCGAAATTGGCGTAACTGATTATGGCGCGATTTCATTTAAGGATTATGCCAATGTCTGGCATGAGGTTCGTCTGCAGAATAACGGAGATTTTAATAACTTAACCGGAAATTGGGTGACTGGCTCAGACCTTAGAATTAAAACTGAAGTAAAAGAAATTGAAGACCCTATAACACTCATTCGCGGTCTAAAACTCTATACCGGCAAGCGCGATGGCAAGCCCTTTATCGGTGGTATCGCACAAGAAATTGAAAAGAACCTTCCTCAGGTCGTTGCTGAAGGCGGTTCTTTAGAGTTGCAAAACGGTGAAATGGTTGAACGAGTAAAATCCGTCGATTATTCAACGCTGGGATATGTGGCCCTGGCTGCACTGAATCAGGCTCTGGATAGAATCGATCGCCAGGATGAATTAATCAAAGAACTCATGGAGAAAGTACAATGACATTAATCAGCGGCGTATTAAAGGGCCCTTATGGCGATCCTCGCTCCGGCGTAACCATTACCATGCGCGCAGTCAAAACCTCGTCAGCGGTCTTGAGCCTGGCTAAATCCCAGTCGGTGACGGATGACGGCGGTAAATACGCTTTGGCCGTGGAGCCGGGCGCTTACGAGGTCATCATCTCTGTGTATGGCGCGCAGCCGGAGCGAGTGGGGGCTATCGAGGTTTATAACGATTCCTTGCCTGGTACGCTCAATGATTTCCTTAGACGGCCAGGGGAAAGCGATATCACGCCGGAGATTGTGCAAACTGTCGATCGTCTGCGTGCCGAAGCGGCAGCGTCCGCCGGCAAGGCTTCTTCCTCTGCTGCTGCGGCAAAAGTTAGCGAGCAGAATGCGGCAAAGAGCGCCGCTCAGGTGGTGACCGCCTTTGATAATGTGCGGTTTAAGTTGCCGGAGAACAACACCAATACCTCTGCCTGGTTCCTGCTGGGGCAGTTTAAAAATGCGGGGCAAAATGGCGTAGGAATCGCCCTCAATTTTTATGGTTCAAATGGTTTTAACGGTTTTACTTATAACGCGGGCATGTCGCGTCTGATGTTGAGAACGGGCAATCTTGGCGCCAGCGATTCGACCAATAAGGTCAACCGAATCGGCGGCACTTTTATTAACGATACCGGAACGGCGATCCTGGATATTCAGGTTATTGAATCCAGTCGTGATAATTATGATATCTATTTGAAAGTGAATGCGTTTACCCTCAACTGCTGGTATACGGTTGAGCAAATCACCTACGCGAACGCCGCCGGCCTACGCTGGGAGCATAAGGCGGTAAAACAATCGGTGGAACCGGTTGGGGTGATGAAAATTGACATGCGTACGGGCGTTTCGTTCTCGCAATCCCAGGCGTTGCCCGAATATGCCACGGTCGCCCAATCTGCTATCGCCGGTTTTGGGAGCGGGCCGGTTCATACTGAGGATGCATTCGCGAAGGATAATAAATCTTCCATCCAGCGCTACACGGTGGCGACGGCCAATCGGCCGGGCAATGTGTCCGGCGGGCTATTAACGCTGCCGGTGGATGGCGGACCTTCGTGCGCGTATTTTGCCACATCGGTTTCGCGGCAGGCTTGGGTGGGGAGTTCATCTACCGCATTGCCTTCGACCATCACCTGGTCGAGGTTATTCAGCTCGTCCGATCAACCCACCGTCGCAGACATTCCAAACCTGAAAGACTGGGGATTGAGTAAAGGCGTGACTGCGGCGAATAAAGGCAATTTCAATGCGCAAATGCAAAGCCGGCGCGGTTATGTAGGCACGGATCCTATTGGCAACCCCTTTAAAGACGTTGGCACATATTTCCTCGATACGCGCTCATGGGCGGTGACGCAGACGGGAACCGACGACAGCTATCGAACGGTACAGACCTGTTACGGCTATGGCGTGAGTGCCGCGCAGACGGGGAAAATTGCCGTGCGCAGCTGGAATGGCACCGCGTTTACCCCCTGGGTTTGGATATGGTCGGAAGCCAACACCACGGTTGACGGCAACGGTTTTATCAAGAAAGCCTCACCGATAGCGAGATTGTCCGCGGCGCCCGAGCATATGCAGGCTGACTATCTGGAAGGCGGCTTTGCTCTGGCCGGGTGCGCAGCGGTTAACGGTGAGGCGGACGGGGTGAGCGCAGAGCGAATCTCCGTCGGCGTTTATCAGCTGAATGGCTCACTGGGGTTGGCAAAGGAGGGCTGGACCATCGAGGTGCCGCAGGATATCAACGGTAACCGCCTGTGCTTTGTGGAAACCGCTACCGATAGCGACGGTGGCATCACGGTGAAAATCAGCAAACGCCGTTTCGACATCGATACCGCAACGGTCGTGGCCGGCGAAGCGATGGATATCCCCGAAGGGCGCTGGATCGATCTGCGCCTCGCCATGCCAGCGCGTGAAGAGGTGGAAGTGCAGCCGCCGGAGGCGCTGGTATCAAACGATGAAACGTCATCGGAAACCAACGCGGTTTCATAAATAAAGTGGATGCCAGGTAAAATGCCGGTGCAGTAGGTTATTGGCCGTCTATTGCATCGGCGCCGGCACTATCACCGATAGGCTCGGGCAGACACGCGGCCCGTTCCGCCAGGCAAGGTTCCCGCTGAGTGGGAGTCAGTACCGTTACTGCCCGTCAATTTTCAGTGACCAGCCACTGATCCGCTTCTTCGAACATCTCTTCCAACATTCGGTTCAGCTTCTCACGATCGCTTTTGCTGGCGTCGGAGTTCAGGCCGTTGGCCTGCATCGGCTTCACGCGCACGTCAGCTTCCGGGAACAGCGCATGCACGCGTTTTTCCAGCTCGTTGCGAATAATCTCGGCGGCGTTGGGTAACCCAGCGACGTTGCGTTTGTCGTACACCAATTCTACAAACATGTCTCACCTGTAAATACTGATTTAATGTACAGTATTCTGGCCTGAGGAAGGCCGGTTGGCAAGAGGGGGCGCGGAATTTTGCATGATGCGTTCATTCTTGCGCGGTGTGCGGTAAATCCTGCAGCTGAATCACCAATTCCGCCAGGCTGGCGGCCTGCATTTTCTCCATCACTTTTGCCCGGTGAACCTCCACGGTGCGCAGGGCGATATTCAACCGCTCAGCCATTTCCCTGTTCATCATGCCCCGCACCACCAGCTGCGCAATGTCGCGTTCTTTCGGCGTGAGCGTGCGGTAGCGGCCGCAAGTTTCATGGCGTTGCCAGGCCTCGGCGGCGACCTGCTGCGCCCGTTCGAGGGCGGCGATCAGCGGTTCAGCGGCGATCGGTTTTTGCAGGAAGTCCACCGCGCCGTACTTCATCTGCTCCACCGCCATCGGCACGTCGCCATGGCCGGACAGGAACACCACCGCCAGCGTGCTGCCGCGGCGGCGCAGCACCCCGTAAACCTGGTGACCATCGAGCTTCGGCATCCGCATGTCCAGCAAGACGATCCCGGTCTGAAACAGGTCCGCCTGCGCCAGAAAATCGGCGCTGTCATTCCAGCATTGCACGCCGTGGCCGAGGCTGGTCAGCAAAAAATGGCAGGCGTCGGTGACGGCGACGTCATCATCCACCAGATAAATTAGCGACATGGTTTTCCTCGTTATCCAATATGAAATGCAGCGTTACGCACAGCCCGTTGCGGCTGTCGGGAGCCGGGCGGTTAGCCAGGCGGATTTCGCCGCCGCCATAGCGGGCCAGGCGCCGGCAAATGGCTAACCCCAGCCCCATGCCGCCGGCCTTGGTGGTGTTGAAGGGGCGAAAAGCCTGTTCCAGCCCGGCCGTTGTCATGCCGCCCGCGTTGTCCTGCAGATGCAACTCCATCGCCCGTTCGCTCTTGGCGGCGGAAAGCCAGACGGCATTGGCCCCGGCCTGCGCCGCATTCAGCAGCAGGTTCGCCAGCAACTGTTCCAGCAGCGCCGGCGGCAGGGTTAGCGTCAGCGAAGGCGCCACGTTATTGAACAACGTCAGGTCGGGATAGCGTTGCGTCAGGCGCAGCAGCGTCCACACCCGCTCGGCGGTTTCGCTTACCGCGGTGGGGCGCCAGCGCGTTTGGTCTATCGCCTCCGCGGTGGGCTGCACCCACTGGCGCAGGTTATGAATCGTCTCGCCGCCGCGCTGCGCCTGTCGGTCGATATTTTCCAGCGGCCCCAGCAGCGGATGCCCGGCGTCCGTGTTGCGCAGTTGGATCAGGCACCCCTGCGCATAGTGGCGAATGGCCGCCAGCGGCTGGTTGAGCTCGTGCGCGAAGCCGGAGGCCATCTCCCCCAGCACGTTCAGCTGCCTGGCGTTTTCCAGCGCCCGTTCCTGCCGCCGCAGTTGCTCGTCGGCGCGGAGCAGCTGTCGCCCGCGTCGGCGCACCAGCAGCGCGATCCAGATATGGTTGACGATCAACAGCGCCAGCAGCGCCAGCGACAGGCCGACGGCCGTCTGATGCTGGATCAGCCAGCTCTTGATATCCAGCCATAGCCGCCGCTGTTCCGGGTGCTGATTGACGGCGCGCAGCAGCGCTTCCACCTCGCTGGTCGAGGCCGGTGCGCCCCACAGGAAGGGATACTGGGGCGGTGCGGTCAGCAAGGCTCTCGCCACCGCATCCACCAGTGAGTTATCCAGGCCGGGCAGGGCGGCGAACGACCAGTTGGGGTAAAGCGGCGTGCTGGTGACGCAGGGAGCCGACGTGGCCTGTTGCAGCAGCGGGCGAAAATCCGCCGGGTTGATCAGGCCTTCCTTGCCCATTTTCTCCAGCAGGCAGACCGGGACGATGGCGGCCTGAATGGCGCGCTCGCGCAACAGATAGAGCAGGGCGTCGGCAGGGAAACCGGTAAAGCGCAGGTGAAAATCGCGCTCGGGCCGTATGCCGGCGTCGCTGAGCGCCTTATAGCCGGTCAGATAGCCGCCGAAGGCCTGCGGATCGATGGCGCCCACCGTTTTGCCCATCAGTGCCTGCGGCGTCGTAATGCCGCTGTCGCGCCGCACCAGAATCACGCTGCCGATGATGTTGCCCGTTGCCCGATCGCCGTTGGCGGCGCGCAACGACGCCAGCCAGCGCAGATGATAGTGGCTGTTCAGCTGCACAAACTGCGCCGGATTAGTGACCACGAACTGCACGCTGCCCCGATTGACCGCTTCGCGCATCTGCGCCAGATCGAGCGGCCGCAGGCGGAAGCGTTCACCGCCGACGCTGCCGTTGAGCCTGTCGATCAGCGGCTGCCAGTCACGCTCGGTCGCCGCATCGCCGCGCATCGCCAGCACGCCGACCGACCACTCGCCCGCCTGTGCCGCCATCCCCCAGCCGAGACTGAGCAGCAGTAATAACACGACCCTCACGGCCCCTCCTGATGGGCAATCTGCCTGCCGTCACTTGTTTTAGATCAACGTTAGGTTCGGTATGTGGTTAACCACAATAGAGCTGAGCCCAATGCCATTTTTACACTGTAAATCATCGACATTGTTTATTCATCTAACGGGCATCAATAGCGTGATCGGGGTGATGCCCAGGGTGTGGGAGAGGCGCATGGATTTCGGTAAACGGCAGTTTTTGCAGCGGCTGGGCGTGTTGACGGCGGGGGCTTCGCTGATCCCCGTGGCGGAGGCCGGGCTGACGTGTGCGCCGACGCGGCGCGAGGGGGATATTCGCCGCCGCTACGCGATGCTGATCGACCTACGGCGCTGCGTCGGGTGCCAGGCCTGTACCGTGAGCTGCGCCATTGAAAACCAGACCCCGCACGGGGAGTTTCGCACTACGGTAAACCAGTACCAGGTCAGTCTCGCAGGCGAAGCGGTGGCGACCAACGTGCTGCTGCCCAGGCTGTGCAACCACTGCGACAACCCGCCCTGCGTACCGGTGTGCCCGGTGCAGGCCACCTTCCAGCGCGAGGACGGGATCGTGGTGGTCGACAACAAACGCTGCGTGGGTTGCGCCTATTGCGTGCAGGCCTGCCCGTACGATGCCCGTTTTATCAATCACGCCACCCAAACGGCGGACAAATGCACCTTCTGCGTACACCGGCTGGAGGCGGGATTGCTGCCGGCATGCGTGGAGTCGTGCGTGGGCGGGGCGCGGATCATCGGCGATATGCGCGATCCGCACAGCACGCTGAGCGAGCTGCTGCGGCGTCACGAGGCCGAGATCAAAGTCCTCAAGCCGGAGAACCAAACCGCGCCCCACGTGTTTTATCTGGGGCTGGATGACGCCTTCGTCACGCCGCTGCCGGGGCGGGCGCAGGTCGCTTTATGGGGGGAGGGACGATGAGCCGCCAACTGATGATCGCAGAGGTTTTGAGCCAGCCGCAGGCGGTGAGCTGGCTGCCGTGGGCCGTGCAATATTTCTTCTTTATCGGCATTGCCGCCTGCGCCGCGTTGCTGGCCTGCGTGTGGCGCTGGCGCGGTGGAGACAACGCCGCACATTTGGAGCGCGCGGCGCTGTTTATCGGGCTGACGTGCGCCATCACCGCGCCGCTGGCGTTGACCGCCGATCTGCATCAAACCGCCCGTTTCTGGCATTTTTACGCCTACCCGACGCCCTGGTCGTGGATGCCGTGGGGCGCGCTGTTCTTGCCGCTGTTTACCTTGCTGATCGGCCTGTGGTTTATCGCGATTGAATTTACGCGACTGACGGGCAGACCGGTTGCGCTGCTGCGTGGGATCACGCCCGCCTGCGCGCTGGTGGCTATCGGCCTGCTGTTGTACACCGGGCGCGAGGTTTCCGTCGTGCGTGCGCGCCCAATCTGGTTCAGCTACGCATTTCCGATCGTGATGTTCCTCAGCGCGCTGCAGGCGCTCTTGGCTCTGTTGCTGTTGGCGATGCGCGAACGGCCCGGCCTGCAGGCGCCGTTGGCGCGCGGGATGCTGCTGACGCTGCTGCCGCTCGGCGGGGCGATCCTGCTGTGGGTATGCGGCGATACGCTATCCGGCGCGGCGGTACGCCACTGGCTGCAGACGCAGGCGACGGCGCGTCAGTATGCTGCCGGCTGGATCGCGCTGTGGGGGTTGGCGCTGGCGTGCGCCGCCTGGGCGACCTATCGACGTTTGCCGCGCGGCGGCGCACCGCTGCTGGTGGCCGGCGCGCTGGGGCTGAGCTGGCTGATGCGCTGGACGCTGTTGATTGAGGTGCAAACCATCCCGAAATACAACGCGTCTTATTCCCCCTATAGTCTGCCGCTTGGTACCGATGGCTTGCTGGCGATCGTCGGCACCTTCGGGCTGTGGCTGGCGTTAATGATCATGGTGCGTGAAGCACAGGCGTTTTTACTGCGGAGAAAACAACATGGCTAAACTCACCCGGCGTCAGTGGTTGAAAGTGGGCCTGGCCTTCGGCGGGCTTTCCGCTTTCGGCCTGAGCTATCGCGAGGTCGCCAAACGGGCGATCGACGGCTTGATTCACGGCACCTCAGGGCGCGTGACTCTGGATCGCATCAACGGCAACTCTCTGCTGCCCGAAGGGCGGGCGGTGCCGGAATGGCAAGGCAATCCGCAGCAGGCCATCTCGATGACCCAGTGCTTCGGTTGCTGGACGCAATGCGGCGTGCGGGTGCGGGTGGACAGGCAGACCGACCGGGTACTGCGTATCGCCGGCAACCCGTATCATCCGCTGTCTCAGGAGCGGCACCTCGACTCTGCGTTGCCGCTGCAGGACGCGTTGGCGCAGCTGGGCGGGGAGAGCGGCCTCGACGCGCGTTCCACCGCCTGCGCGCGGGGCGCTACGCTGCTGGAGGGGCTTTACAGCCCGCTGCGCGTGCTGGAGCCAATGAAACGCGTCGGCAAACGCGGCGAGGGCAAGTGGCAGCGCATCAGCTTCGAGCAGTTGATCGCCGAAGTGGTGGAGGGCGGCGATCTGTTCGGCGAGGGGCATGTGGACGGCCTGCGGGCGATCCGCGATCTGGAAACGCCGATCGATGCCCGACAGCCGGGGCTGGGGCCGAAAGCCAACCAGCTGCTGGTGACCAACGCCGGTGATGACGGGCGCGACAGCTTCCTGCGGCGCTTCGCCCAGAACAGCTTCGGCAGCAAAAATTTCGGCGCGCACGGCGCTTACTGCGGGCTGGCCTACCGCGCCGGTTCCGGCGCGTTGATGAACGATCTGGACAAGAATCCGCACGTGAAACCGGACTGGGAACAGGTCGAATTCGCGCTGTTTATGGGCACCTCGCCGGCGCAGTCCGGCAACCCGTTCAAGCGTCAGGCCCGGCAGTTGGCCAGCGCCAGATTGCGCAGCGAATTCCGCTACGCGGTAGTGGCGCCGGCGCTGCCGTTGACCACCACGCTGGCGGACGATCATGGCCATTGGATCCCGATACTGCCGGGCACCGACTCGGCGCTGGCGATGGCGATGATCCGTTGGATCCTCGACAATCGGCGTTATCAGGCCGGTTATCTCGCCATCCCGTCGGAGGCCGCCATGCAACGCGCCGGCGAGAAGAGCTGGACCAACGCCACGCATCTGGTGATCGCCGAGAGCGAGCACCCGTTGGCGGGGCAGCATCTGACGCTGGCCCATCTGAACGGCGCGGAGTCGGCGTCGCCGCTGGTGGTCAACGGTGCGGGGGAACTGGTGGCGGCCGAGACGTGCGACAGCGCCGAGCTGTGGGTAACCCGCACGGTGACGCTGCACGACGGCGCGCAGGTGGCGGTGAAGAGCGGCTTTCAGTGTCTGAAAGAGGCGGCCGACAAGCTGTCGCCGGAAGCCTACAGCCGGGAATGCGGCGTACCGGTGGCGCGCATCGCGGCGCTGGCCGAGGCCTTTACCGCCCACGGGCGCAAGGCGGCGGTGATCGCCCATGGCGGGATGATGGCGGCGAACGGGTTTTACAATACCTGGTCGGTGATGATGCTCAATGTGTTGATCGGTAACCTGAGCCTGGCGGGCGGGGTGTTCGTCGGCGGCGGCAAATTCAACGGTTTCGCCGAGGGGCCGCGCTATAACCTGGTCGAGTTTCCCGGCCTGGTAAAACCGAAGGGGTTGAATATCGCGCGCAGCAAGGCCGCCTATGAAACCTCCGACGAATACCGCGAAAAAGTGGCGGCGGGCGTTTCGCCCTGGCCGGCCAGGGCGCCCTGGTATCCGTTCGTCGCCGGGCAGTTGACCGAGCTGCTGACGTCGGCGCTGGCGGGATATCCGTACGGGCTGAAAGCCTGGATCTCGAACATGACCAACCCCCTGTACGGTATCGCCGGGTTGCGCGGCGTGGCGGAAGAGCGGCTGAAAGATCCGGCGCGTTTGCCGCTGTTTATCGCCATCGATGCGTTTATCAACGAAACGACGGCATTGGCCGACTATATCGTCCCGGACACCCATAACTTTGAGAGCTGGGGATTCAGCGCCCCCTGGGGCGGCGTCGCCAGCAAGGCCACCACTGCGCGCTGGCCGATAGTGACGCCGGCGACCGCGAAAACGGCGCAAGGGCAGCCGATCTCCATGGAGGCGTTTTGCATCGCCGTCGCCAAACGCCTGGCGCTGCCGGGGTTCGGCGATCGCGCTATCGGCGACGGCCGGGGCGGGCTGCTGCCGCTCAACCGCGCCGAGGATTATTATCTGCGCGCCGCCGCCAACGTGGCGTTTGCCGGCAAGGCGCCGGTGCCGGCCGTGAGGGAGGAAGAGCTGGCGCTGAGCGGCGTCGATCGCTTGTTGCCGCAGCTTGCGCAGACGCTGCGCGCCGATGAGATCGGCCGCGTGGCGTTTATCTACAGCCGCGGCGGCCGCTTCGCCGGTCATGACAGCGGCCGCCGCGACGGCAGCGTGGGCAACCGCTGGGAGAAGCCGCTGCAGATCTGGAATGCGGAAGTGGCGAAGCACCGGCATGCGATTACCGGCGAGCGTTTCAGCGGCTGCCCAACCTGCTACCCGGCGCGTTTGTCTGACGGCCGTGCGGTGGAAGAACTCTACCCTGAGCGGCAGTGGCCGCTGCGGCTGATGTCCTTCAAATCCAATGTGATGAGCAGCTCCACCGCGGTGATCCGGCGCCTGCACGACGTGAAGCCGGTGAACCTGGTGGCGCTGAACCCGGCGGACGGGGCGCGTTTCGGCATTCAACACGGTGATTGGGTGAGCATCAGCACCCCGGGCGGCAGCCGGGAGGCGCAGATCAGTCTGCTGGCGGGGGTGATGCCCGGCGTGATCGCGGTGGAACACGGCTACGGCCACCGGGAGATGGGCGCCAGCCAGCACTACCTGGACGGCGAGCCGCTGGCGATGGATAAGCGCATTGCCGCCGGCATCAATCTCAACGATCTGGGGTTTGCCGATCCGACGCGCGAAGTGCCGAACACTTGGCTGGACTGGGTGACCGGTGCGGCAGTGCGACAGGGGATTCCAGCGGCGATCGTCAAACTTTCCGCGTAAACGACGGACGAAAAAAAACCTGCTGTAACAGCAGGTTTTTTTGAATTTGGTCGGCATGAGAGGATTCGAACCTCCGACCCCCGACACCCCATGACGGTGCGCTACCAGGCTGCGCTACATGCCGACGCTATGAAAAATCATACTACCGATTCCCGATGTTAATGCAAGCGCCTCGCCTCTTGATTGCTTTAGTTTTAAGCAGTTAGTTGGCGATAAAGCGTTTTACATCGGTCAGCACCTGCAACAGCAGAGCAAGCTGCGGTTTCTCGTCTTTTATTTCATCGCCGTTCTGATCGTAGACGCGATAGTTGCCGCTGTTGTCCAGCATCAGCGTCTGCGTCGGCGTGATGATCACCAGCTGATTGCCATCGCCGGTAGCGATCCAGTCGTTGCGGCGCTGGGCGGTGAACAGATCTTCGCCCTGCGAATAGTCTTTCGGCGCGGTCTTCACGTGCAGCAATCGTTGCATCAGGGTGCGCATCACGTCGTTATGGCCGGTCAGCTTGCTGATGGTCTGCGCCGGGGTGCCCGGCCAGTGGATCACCAACGGCACCTGCAGCTGCGCCTGGTTGAAGCCGGTGCCGGCGCCCCATTGGCCTTTGCCGCTGTCGTTGAACTCGACGCCGTGCTCGGCGGTGATCACCACCACGGTTTTATCCAGCAGGCCGCGCTGTTTCAGGGTGTCCAGCACCTGGGCTATCTGGGCGTCCACGTCTTGCGCGCCGGTGCGATAGCGCCGAATAAAGTCGGCCGGCGTCGGGGTTTTGTCGCCTTCGACAGCCTCGGCGCCGCTGAAGCTGATATAGGAGAACCACGGCTCTTTGCTACCCTGATCCGCCAGCCAACGCTGCCATTGCTGTGTGGTTTGCGCGTCGCTTTGCGGCGCCGGCGTCGGCAGCGAGAAGTCGGTCAACAGCGCCTGACGGTACAGGCTGGCGTTGAAGCCATCGGAGGAGAACAGCCCCAGCTGGTAGCCCCGATCGCCGAGCGCAGCGATCAGCGCCGACGGCTTGCGGCCGGCGAGCACGCTGTCCAGATAGGTCGGAGAAATGCCGTAGAACAGGCCGAACAGCCCGGTATCGGCATGGTTGCCCGAACTGTAATGATCGCTGAAACGCACGTTTTCCTGGGCGAAGCGCGTCAGCGCCGGCATATCCTGCGCCACGTCTTTGGCGCGAATGCCGTCCACCACGATCATCAGCAGGTTATAGCCGCTGCCTTTATCGCCGTAGCTGAGATCGCTGAGCGGATACTCTACTGCCACCGCTTCCGGATTGCCCTGTTGCATCAGGCGGCGCTCATACTCTTGCTGGTCGAGCAGGCCGTGTTTTTCGAGGAACTTGCGCGCGGTCATCGGGTACGAGAGCGGCAGGTTGGCTCGCTGCATGGTGATCGGGCGATAGAAGTTGGCGTCGGCCCAGATGTAAATCAGGTGCGAAGCAAAAAAGGCGCTGATAAACAGCGCCGCCAGCGGTTTGCCGAAGCGGCGGCGGTTCAGGCTGCGCAGCTTCTGCCAGCTCCAGGTGGCGAACAGCATCTCCACCAGGAAGATCGCCGGCACGCAGATGAACATCAGTTGCCAGTCGCGCGAAAGCTCGCTTTGGTCCGGGTTGACCACCAGATCCCACACCACCGGATTGAGGTGCAGGTGGAAATGGGAGAACACTTCGCTGTCGACCAGCAACAGCGTGAGCCCGATGGTGGCCAGCGCGGCGGAAATAAATCGCAGCAGCCGCTGCGACATCACCACGAAGGTGAGCGGGAAGATCACCAGCAAATAGCCGGCGAACACGATAAAGCTGAAATGCCCCAGCAGGCTGACAAAGGCATAAACCCGGCCCAGCAGGGATGCGGGCCAGTCGGTGACAAACAGGTAACGGCTGCCCAGCCCAAGGGCGAGCAAAATGTTGAATAAGGCGAACCAGTGCCCCCAGCTGATCATCTGGGAGACTTTTTCACGATAACGCTGACGGTTTGTCACCATAAGTCAATATTAATGTGCTTTATCTTCACGGACAGAAGCCTGCAGGGCTTCCGCGAACGATCTCGCCAGGGTTTTCCGCTGCGCGGGGGCAACGCTGGTGTTGATCAAATTAGTGACCATATTGCCCAGCACCATCAGGGAAAGATCGGTGGGGGTATGGTGTTTTTCCAGAACATTGACCAGCTCTGAGAGCAGTTGTTCAACGTGTTCGTCACTGTAACGGGATGATTGTGGCATAAAATTGCGCTTAGTAATCTGCAAAGTGCCCTATCTTACCGTATAGGGCAGTGATTTTCCGCTCTTTTATCACTTCCTGTCATTCGGGAAATTGTTCGCCCGCGCCGGGGCTGCCCCTCGCAGCGCCTTTCCGGTTTGCCGCGGTTTTTAGTATTGCAGGGCGGGGCCTTCAGTGTTTGAATACGCGCCTAAAGAACAGGAGGATTTACCATGAGTCTGGATATCGACCAGATCGCTCTGCACCAGTTGGTGAAACGCGACGAGCAAACGCTGGACGTGGTGCTGCGCGATTCCTTGCTTCCCACCAACGCGGCGGTGGAAGAAATGATGACGGAACTGCATCGCGTCTATAGCGCCAAGAGCAAGGCCTTGGGCCTGTTCAACGAAGGCAGCGAGCTGGCGGAAGCGCTGCGCACCTGCCGCAAGGACGATAAGGACTTTCTGGCCTTCAGCCGCGCGGCGACTGGCCGCCTGCGCGACGAACTGGCGAAGTATCCGTTCGCCGAAGGCGGCGTGGTGCTGTTTGGCCAATACCGTTATCTGGCGGTGGAGTATCTGCTGATCGCGGTGTTGAACAGCCGTAACAGCATGCGCGTCAACGAAGAGCTGGATATCAACACCACGCACTATCTGGACATCAACAACGCCGATATCGTCGCGCGCATCGATCTGACCGAATGGGAAACCAACCCGGAATCGACCCGCTACCTGACCTTCCTGCGCGGGCGCGTGGGCCGCAAGGTCGCCGACTTCTTCATGGATTTCCTGGCGGCGTCCGAAGGGTTGGACGCCAAGGCGCAAAACCGTGGGCTGCTGCAGGCGGTGGACGACTACTGCGCCGATGCGCAGCTGGACAAGAACGAGCGCCAGTCAGTGCGCCAGCAGGTGTACAGCTACTGCAACGAACAGCTGCAGGCGGGCGAAGAGATTGAGCTGCAGGCGCTGTCGCAGGAGCTGTCGCCGCTCGGCGAGAAAGACTTCATGCAGTTCTCAAGCGAGCAAGGGTATGAGCTGGAAGAAAGCTTCCCGGCGGATCGCGGCACGCTGCGCCAACTAACCAAATTCGCCGGCAGCGGCGGCGGCATCAGCCTGAACTTCGACGCCATGCTGCTGGGCGAGCGCATTTTCTGGGATGCGGCCACCGACACGCTGACCATCAGAGGCACGCCGCCGAATCTGCGCGATCAGCTGCAGCGCCGGACCGGCAGCGGCAAGTAAGCGCGCCGAATCGCAGACAATAAAAAACGCCGCAATTGCGGCGTTCTTTATTTCGGCGTCCCGAAAGGTTCGAAAACGTAGCGATTAAACGCGAACGAAGTCGATGTGAGCCAGTTTTGGCTTGAACGGGTGACGCTGTACAGCCTGAACCTTAACTTTGGTTTCTTTACCGTCGATAACCAGAGTTACTGCTTCGCTGTAGAATTCTGGTTTAGCTTCCATGTTCTTGACAGAATCATGGTCCAATTCGATGGAAACTGCAGCTTCTTTGCCACCGTAAACGATAGCTGGGAATTTGTTTGCTGCACGCAGGCGGCGGCTCGCACCTTTACCCTGGTCTTTACGTACTTCTGCATTGATAGTGAACATTGTTTTTTCTCTTAAAAGAAAATTTACCCTGCTACAGGCGACCCAAGTAGCAAGTTCGGAATTCCGCTTTAACGCTGGGCAGGCCCAGGTAAAGCGCGCGGCATTTTAACGGAAAGCCGCCTGCAGGGCAACGAAAACCTGCCCAGATTGAGGGCCGTTCGCTCAGGCCAACTGATTGGCGCGGCGGAAACGGCCTTGATAATCGAACACTTTCTCGCGCACCTGCCAAAACTGCCCGCGTTTGCGCGCCACCACGAAATCCGGATGGCGCAGCGCCTGCTGTTGCGCCAGCACGTCGGCGGCGGTGTGCCAGGCGAACGGCACGCCCGGCGCGCGCTGGTGCGGGCGCAGGAACAGCATTTCGAACGCTTTGCGCTGCGCCGGCGTCTGCAGGCGGAAGCGCTCGCTGGTGCTGGTGCCGTCCTCGTCGTAATAGGTGGCCTTCAGCCATTCGCCTTTGTCGTCGCGGCCGCTTTGCAATTCCATGCCGCCGCAGCGTAGCACCAGCGCGTCTTTCAGCTTCAGCGCCGCCTTCAGCATGTCATCGGGATCGACCAGCACCTCCTGGCACTGATGGCAGCGGCGCGCGGCGATGTCGTTCTCCGCGCCGCAGTGCGGGCAGCTCTTGAACCGGAAGCGGTAATCGCACTGTTCGCGGTGGCCGTCGTCGTCTTCCAGCCAGCCCTGACAGCGGCGGCCGTAGTGCTCGATGATGTCGCCATTCTCGGTGCACTTGCCCCAGAACAGGTTGGCGAAGCCGCAGGCCGGGCAGAACACCTGCACCGGCTGGCTGTCGCCGTGCGGCTTGCTGACGCCGACCTCCGGCGTGAACAGATCGTGCGGGTTGCCGGCGTAGTCGAGGATCAGGCAATCCTCCTTGCCGGGCGCCAGCCGCAGACCGCGGCCGACGATCTGCTGATACAGGCTGACGGACTCGGTCGGGCGCAGAATAGCGATCAGATCGACGTGCGGCGCGTCGAAGCCGGTGGTCAATACCGCTACGTTGACCAGATAGCGCAGCTGCTGCTGTTTGAACGCCTCGATCAGCGCATCGCGCTCGGCGGGCGGCGTTTCGGCGCTGACCAGCGCGGCCTCGCCGTTCGGCAGCAGGCCGTGGATCTCGCGGGCGTGCTCGACGGTGGCGGCGAAGATCATCACCCCTTTACGATCTTGGGCGTACTCTACAATCTGGCTGATGATATGCGGCGTGACGCGGTTTTGCCGCTTCAGCTCACGGTTCAGATCCGCTTCGCTGAACAGGCCGTTGCTTCTGGCCTCCAGCCGGCTGAAATCGTACTGCACGATCGGCATGTCCAGCCGCTCAGGCGGCACCAGGAAGCCGTTCTTAATCATGTAGCGCAGCGGCAGCTCGTAGATGCAGTCGCGAAACAGGCTGGCGCCGTCGCCGCGGGTGAAGCCGTGGTAGTGATACTGGTAAATCCAGCCCTTGCCCAGGCGATAGGGCGTGGCGGTCAGCCCCAGCAGCCGCAGCTGCGGGTTGGTTTTCTGCAAATGTTGGATGATTTGCTGGTACTGGCTGTCGTCGTCGTCGCTGATGCGGTGGCATTCATCGACGATCAGCAGCGAGAAGGCACCGTCGAACAGCGGCAGGTTGCGCGCCACCGACTGCACGCTGCCGAACACCACCTTGCCGGCGCTCTCTTTTTGTTGCAGGCCGGCGGCGAAGATGTCCGCTTCCAGGCCGTAGGCGCAGTATTTGGCGTGGTTTTGCGCCACCAGTTCCTTGACGTGCGCCAGCACCAGCACCCGCCCGCGGGCGCGCTTCGCCAGTTCGGCGATCACCAGGCTTTTGCCGGCACCGGTCGGCAGCACGATCAGCGCCGGTTCGGGGTGCCGCCGGAAATGATTGATGGTGGCTTCGACCGCTTCCAGTTGGTAGGGGCGTAGGGTAAAGGCCATAAATGAACGCCGTAGGTTGGAATGGGCCGCCGGGAAGCGGTTTTGTCACCTCTGTTCCCACAGAAAGCGTGACATTTTACGTCCGGGCGGCCGAAAAATTTCCATTATTATGCCTTCTGCGCGCGCGCGGTGCGAGAAGCGTGAAAATTACCCCTGTCGGGCAACGCGTTGTGCCGCTATACTCGTGTGACAGCAATCGCTGTTCCCCCACGCGATTTCCCCCCTGAACCTGCCATTTGCACCCGGTGCAACGGCGGGCGTCATATTTTGGCAATACGATCAATGCGATCATAATAACGACAGGCAAAGCAGATCCCATGCGATTGGACAAGTTTTTATCTCAGCAGTTAGGCATCAGCCGTGCGCTGGTCGCGCGCGAACTTCGGGCTAAACGCGTCACCGTTGACGGTGAGGTGGTGAAGAGCGGGGCGATCAAACTGACCCCGGAGCAAGAAGTGGCGTTCGACGGCAATCCGCTGCAGCAGCAGAACGGCCCGCGCTATTTCATGCTCAACAAACCGCAGGGCTACGTCTGCTCCACCGACGATCCCGATCATCCGACGGTGCTGTATTTCCTCGATGAGCCGGTCGCGTACAAGCTGCACGCCGCCGGGCGGTTGGATATCGACACCACCGGGCTGGTGCTGATGACCGACGACGGCCAGTGGTCGCACCGCGTCACGTCGCCGCGCCACCACTGCGAGAAAACCTATTTGGTCACGCTGGAGCACCCGTTGGCGGAAGACACCGCGCAGCGTTTCGCCGAAGGGGTGCAACTGCACAACGAGAAAGATCTGACGCGGCCGGCGACGTTGGAGCAGGTCGACGAGCGCGTGGTGCGCCTGACCATCAGCGAAGGGCGCTACCACCAGGTGAAGCGGATGTTCGCCGCCGTCGGCAACCGGGTGATCGAGTTGCACCGTGAGCGCATCGGCGCCATCGTGCTGGATGGCGATCTGGCGCCGGGCGAATACCGCCCACTGACCGAAGAAGAGATCGCCAGCGTGGGCGCGCCGCACCTGCAGGACTGATAACCGATCATTGATTGCGGCCGATTAAGGAGTCGTGGAACGTGCAACAGAACCGAACCTCTCATCTCGGTTTGATTTTCATTCTGGGCCTGTTGTCCATGTTGATGCCGTTGGCGATCGACATGTACCTGCCCAGTATGCCGGTGATCGCCGCCCAGTTTGGCGTCGAGTCCGGCAGCGTGCAGATGACGCTCAGCGCCTATATGCTCGGCTTTGCCTTCGGGCAGCTGTTCTATGGGCCGATGTCGGACAGCATCGGCCGCAAGCCGGTGATCCTGTGGGGAACGCTGATCTTCGCCATCGCCGGCTGCGCCTGCGCCATGGCGCAGTCTATCGATCAGCTGATCGGGCTGCGTTTCCTGCACGGTCTGGCCGCCGCCGCCGCCAGCGTGGTGATTAACGCCCTGATGCGCGACATGTTCACCAAGGATGAGTTCTCGCGCATGATGTCGTTCGTCATTCTGGTGATGACCATCGCGCCGCTGCTGGCGCCGATGATCGGCGGTGCGCTGCTGCTGTGGTTCAGCTGGCACGCCATCTTCTGGACCATGGGTGCCGCGGCGCTGATCGGTTCACTGCTGGTGGCCTTGTTCATCAAGGAGACGCTGCCGAAAGAGCGGCGTCAGCGGTTCCACCTGCGCACCACGCTGGGCAACTTCGGTTCGCTGTTCCGCCACAAGCGGGTGCTGAGCTACATGTTGGCCAGCGCCTTCTCGTTTGCTGGCATGTTCTCGTTCCTCAGCGCCGGGCCGTTCGTCTACATCGAACTGAACCACGTTTCGCCGCAGCACTTCGGCTACTATTTTGCGCTGAACATCGTCTTCCTGTTCCTGACGACGCTGATCAACAGCCGCAACGTGCGGCGGTTCGGCGCGGTCAAGATGTTCAAGCTGGGGCTGCTGGTGCAGCTGGCGATGGGGTTGTGGCTGCTGGCGGTAAGCGCCGTCGGCCTGGGCTTCTGGGCGCTGGTGATCGGCGTAGCGGTCTACCTGGGGTGCATCGCGATGATTTCCTCCAACGCCATGGCGGTGATCCTGGATGATTTTCCGCATATGGCAGGCACCGCGTCTTCCCTGGCCGGCACGTTGCGCTTCAGCATCGGCGCGCTGGTGGGGGCGGTGCTGTCGATGGCGCCGGGCAAAAGCGCCTGGCCAATGGTCACCTCGATGGCGCTGTGCAGCATCGTGGCGGTGCTGTTCTACGTTTACGCCAGCCGGCCGCGCGATCGCGCAGCCTGACGTTCTCCCGACTCGGGGCGTTCCGCCCCGCAGCGTCATGGGGTTGCGCCCTGCCATTTCAGGGTGCAACCGGCAATGAATAATTTGTTGCTAAATATATGCCTGCTAATTAACCGGTCATTTTCCCATCTGTGTGCTTTTTGTTAAAAAACTCCGCCATCGTGCCGCCCGATATTCCCCGGGAGGCGCGGCGTTCTGTCGGCTGCGCCGCGCGAGTGGTTTGTATTAGGATTGATGTAAATCAAGGCATTAGCAGGAGAGGCTGCGCTAACGTGGCGGGTGAAATGTTTCTTCAATGTAAAAATATGGCGACGGAAAAGTAGTCGCATTGCAAGAAAAAAGAGTTGAGATCGCTGCGGGAAAGGGTTACATATAACGCAAAAATGCGAGCTGAGTCGCAAAATGCCGTGAAATAACACCGCACGGCGCGCCAAAAAATGGCGCGGCATCGGCAAGCACGGGGTCAGGTTAATGGTTTGCGGCAAAATTTACATTTAAATAACATTTGTGCGCGGCAGAGTCGGGAGTCAACGGCTATAACTTAGTAACCCTGTCAGGTAAAAGTGTTTCACCTTTTCAAACTAGGGATTTCATGTGGAGAGTATCCAACTTTCGGTAGTGCATCGCTTGCCGCAAAGTTATCGTTGGCTATCCGGTTTCACCGGCGTGAAGGTCGAACCGATTCCGTTTAACGGAATAGACGAAGATAACAACCTGATTGGGCTGAAGTTGCTCAGCCATGAAGGGGCCGAGGCCTGGCAGGTAATGCAACAGCTCAATCTGTCGCTGCAGGAGATTCAGGTCGACTGCGCGATTGTCGAATGGGAAGGAGAGCCTTGCCTGTTCGTGCAGCGCAGCGACGAGAGCGCCACCATGTGCCGCCTCAAAAACGTCGGCGCCGCGATCGCCGAACCGCTCAGCGCGCAGTACCCCTTCTGAATTCGCCGCTAATCCGCCAACTGCAGCAGTTGACGGGTATAGTCGGCGGCGGGCGCCGCGAAAATCGCCCGGCAGTCTCCCTGTTCAACCACTTCTCCCTGTCGCAGCACGATGACCTGGTGGCATAGCGAACGCACCACCTGCAGGTCATGGCTGATGAACAGATAAGCCAGCCGGTGACGTTGCTGCAGCGATTTCAGCAGCGCCAGGATCTGCGCCTGCACCGATTTATCCAGCGAAGAGGTCGGCTCGTCGAGGATCAGCAGCTGCGGCTGCAGGATCAGCGCGCGCGCGATGGCGATACGCTGGCGCTGCCCGCCGGAAAACTCGGTGGGATAGCGGTGGCGCAGCTGCGGATCCAGGCCGACCTCCTGCAACACCTCGATCACGCGCTGTTCCCGCTGCTCGGCGCTAAGCTGCTGGTGCACTTCCAGCCCCTCGGCGATGATTTGCTGCACGTTAAGGCGCGGGTTCAGGGCGGAATAGGGATCCTGGAAGACGATTTGCATCCGGCTGCGGTAGGGCAGCATCTGCTTCATCGTGAGCGGATGCAGCGGTTCGCCGTCGAACCAGATGGCGCCTTGTGAGGCCAACAGGCGCAGCAGCGCCAGCCCGGTGGTGCTTTTGCCCGAGCCGGATTCCCCCACCAGCCCCACGCTTTCCCCGGCCCGCAGCTCGAAACTCAATGATTTCAATGCATAGTGATAATCCACCGTGCGGCGCAGCAGGCCGCGGCGAATGGGGAAGCGCACCTGCAGGTTCTCCACCTTGAGCAGCGGCCGCTCGTCGCCGGGGCGCCCGTTGGCCGCGGCAGGCAACGGCAGCGGTTCACCGACGTCTTCGGCGGCCAGCAGCTGCTGCGTGTAAGGATGCTGCGGCCGGCTGAACAGCCGCGCGCGGGCGTTTTGCTCCACGCAGCGCCCCTGGCGCATCACCGCCACGTTGTCCGCCAGGCGGCGCACGATATTCAGGTTATGGGTGATGAACAGCAGCCCCATGTCCATCTCTCGTTTCAATTCTTGCAGCAGCGTCAGGATCTGCGCCTGGATAGTGACGTCGAGCGCGGTGGTGGGTTCGTCGGCGATCAGCAGTTTCGGTCGGGTCAACACCGCCATGGCGATCATCACCCGCTGGCGTTCGCCGCCGGACAGCTGATGCGGATAGTCCTGCAGCCGGCTTTTGGCCTGGCGGATGCCGACGCGCTCCAGGCACTCGACGATCTCCGCGCGCGCGGCATCGCGCCGCAGGCCGCGGTGCAGCATCAGCACTTCCGCCAGCTGTTTCTCGATGGTGTGCAGCGGGTTAAGCGACACCATCGGTTCCTGAAAGATCATCGCGATCTGATTGCCGCGCACCTTGCGCAGCGCCGTTTCCGGCGCATGCAGCAACGAGTCGCCGTTGAACAGAATGTCGCCGGCAGGGTAAACCACCGGCGGCGCGGGGAGCAGGCGCAGTATCGACAGGGCGGTGACGCTTTTGCCGGAGCCGGATTCCCCTACCAGCGCCAGCGTTTCCGCCGGCGCGATTTGCAGCGAGAGTTCGTTGACCACCGGCGTGACGGTGTCGCCCTGGCGGAAGGCGATGCTGAGATCCTGAATAGCGAGCAAAGGAGTGGCCATATCAATGCGCCTTGCTGGGGTCAAAGGCGTCGCGCACCGCTTCGCCGATAAAGATTAATAACGACAGCAGCACCGCCAAGACCAGGAAGGCGGTGATGCCGAGCCACGGCGCCTGCAGATTGTTTTTGCCTTGCAGCAGCAACTCACCGAGCGACGGCGAACCGATCGGCAGACCGAAACCGAGGAAATCGAGCGACGTCAGGGTGGTGATCGAGCCGCACAGGATAAACGGCAGGAAGGTCAGCGTCGCCACCATGGCGTTGGGCAGCATATGGCGGGACATGATAACGCGATCCGGCACGCCCATGGCGCGCGCGGCGCGGATGTAGTCAAAATTGCGGGTGCGCAGGAATTCGGCGCGCACCACCCCCACCAGGCTCATCCAGCCGAACAGGATGGTGATGCCGAGCAGCCACCAGAAATTGGGCTGGACGATGCTCGACAGCAGAATGATCAGAAACAGCGTCGGCATGCCCGACCACACTTCGATAAAGCGCTGCCCCCACAGATCGAAACGCCCGCCGTAATACCCTTGCGTCGCGCCGACGCACACGCCGATCAGGCTGGAAAACAGCGTCAGCGCCAGGCCGAACAGCATCGAGATGCGAAAACCGTACAGCACCCGGGCCAGCACGTCGCCGCCGTTGCTGTCGGTGCCCAGCAGGTTTTGGTGGGAAGGCGGCGAGGGGAAGGGCACTTCGGTGGCGAAGTTGATGGTGTCGTAACTGAAGCGGATCGGCGCCCACACCGCCCAGCCGTGCCGTTCGATCTGCCGCTGCACGAACGGATCCTGATAGTCGGCTTCGGTATTCAGTTCGCCGCCGAAGGCGGTTTCGCTGTAGCTAATCATAAACGGCAGGTACAGCCGGCCTTCATAACGCACCAATAGCGGTTTGTCATTGGCGATCAGATCGGCGGCCAGGCTCAGGGTGAACAGCACCAAAAAGATCCACAGCGACCAGTAGCCGCGGCGGTTGCGGCGAAAGCGCGCCCAGCGCGCCTGGTTGATCGGGCTAAGGCGGCTCATTGGCGGGCCTCGAAGTCAATGCGCGGATCGACCAGGGTGTAGGTGATATCGCTGAGGATATTCAACAGCAGGCCGATCAGGGTGAAGATATACAGCGTGCCGAACATCACCGGGTAGTCGCGCTGCAGCGTGGCGTCGTAGCCCAGCAGCCCCAGGCCGTTGAGCGAGAACATCACCTCAATCAGCAGCGAGCCGGTGAAGAACATGCTGATAAAGGTGGCCGGAAAACCGGCGATCACCAGCAGCATGGCGTTGCGGAACACGTGGCGGTACAGGATCTTTTTCTCATCCAGCCCCTTGGCGCGGGCGGTGGTGACGTACTGTTTGCGGATCTCGTCGAGGAACGAGTTTTTGGTCAGCATGGTCAGGGTGGCGAAGCCGCCGATCACCGTCGCCAGCACCGGCAACGTGATGTGCCACAGGTAGTCGGCGATCTTCGCCGGCCACGAGAGGGTGTCGAAGTTGCTGGAGACCAGGCCGCGCAGCGGGAACCAGTCGAGGTAGCTGCCGCCGGCGAACAGCACAATCATCAGGATGGCGAACAGGAAAGCCGGAATGGCGTAGCCGATGATGATCAGCGTGCTGCTCCAGGTATCGAACGCGCTGCCGTTGTAGACGGCCTTGCGGATGCCGAGCGGGATCGACACCAGGTAGATGATCAGCGTGCTCCAAAGGCCCAGCGTGATGGAGACTGGCAGGCTTTGGCCGATCAGCTGCATCACCGAGGCGCCGCGAAACAGGCTGTCGCCGAAGTCGAAGCGCATATAGTTCCACAGCATAGTGAAGTAGCGCTCGTGCAGCGGTTTATCGAAACCGTAACGTTGGGTGATCTCGGCGATCACCTCCGGATCCAGACCGCGCGAACCGCGGTATTGGCTGTCGCTTGCCGCGATGCCCGCCCGGGCATGGCCCAGGCCTTCGCTGACGCCGCCGCTGCCAAAACCGCTGCCGTGCCCCAGCTCAATGGCGGCAATGGCCTGATCGACCGGGCCGCCGGGCGCAATTTGCACGATAAAAAAGTTGATGGTGATGATCGCCCACAGCGTGGGGATCACCAGTAACAGTCTGCGTATCAGATAGGCCGCCATTCCGACTCCTTATTGCCGTTGAGCCGGTAAACGCGCCGCCTTGTTGACGTCGTACCACCAGTTATCGAAGCCGATCGCATAGGCCGGGCGGATCGACGGCGTGGAGAACTTGTCCCAATAGGCGTAGCGATCGTGGTTGGAGTACCACATCGGCAGCATGTAGTTGTTCCAGGTCAGCACCCGATCCAGCGCGCGGCCGAGCGGCAACAGGGCCTTTTCGTCGCCCTGATGGGCGGCGATTTGCCTCACCAGGCTGTCGACCGCCGGATCTTTGACGCCGGCCGTGTTGTAGCTGGAATCGATGTACTGCGAATCCCACAGGATTTGCAGATCGGCGCTGGGGAACGGCATCGCCATATATACGGTCGACATCATGTCGAAATCGCGTTCACGCATGCGACGGGTGTACTGCGAGGCGTCAATTTCGCGAATTTGCATCTCGATGCCCAGCCGCTGCAGGTTGTGGCGGAAGGGTAATACGTACTGGAAGTTGCTGCCGCTCAGCAGCATCAGTTCGAAGGTGAACGGCTGGCCGGTTTTGGCGTTGACCAGCTTTTGATTTTTGACCACCCAACCGGCTTCTTTCAGCAATTGGGTCGCCTTCAGCAGGTTTTGCCGATCGTTGCCGCTGCCGTCGGAGGAGGGCGGCTGGTAGATGCTGGTAAACACCTCCGGCGGTATCTGGCCTTTGAGCGGCGCCAGCAAGGCCAGTTCGGCGGCGTCCGGGTAGCCGCGGGCGGCGTAGGCGGTGTTTTGGAAATAGCTGTCGGCGCGCTGATAGGCGTTGTAATACAGCGCCTTGTTCATCCAGTTGAAGTCGAAAGCCAGGCCGATCGCTTCCCGTACCCGACGATCGGCGAACAGCGGTTTTTGCAGGTTGAACGCCAGCCAGCGGGTATTCTGCGCCGCCTGATTGGTCTCATCCTGCTTGATGATGTAGTTGCGCGCGAAGTTGCCGCCCTGATACTGGGTGGCCCAGCTTTTGGGCGACGGCTCGATGCGGAAATCGTAAGCGCCGGCCTTGAAGGCTTCCAGCGATACTTTATCGTCCAGGTAATAATCGTAGCGAATGCTGTCGAAGTTGTAGCGGCCGCGGTTCACCGGCAGGTTGGCGGCCCAGTAGTCGCGCACTCGCTGGTAGGTGATGTACTGGCCGAGGCGGTAATCGGCGATTTTATACGGGCCGCTGGCGAGCGGCGGGGTGCTGAGCGGTTCGTTGAGCTTATGGTTTTTCCAGAAGCTTTCCGGCAATACGCGCAGGCTGAGCAGGCTGAGGATTTGCTCACGGTTGGCTTTAGGCAGCTCGATGCGCACCGTCAGCCGGGAAATGGCCTTGACCGTGACGCCTTTGTAATAGGAGCGAAACTGCGGTACGCCTTCGGTCATGAATTTATTGAAGGTAAAGGCCACATCGGCGGCGGTGATCGGGCTGCCGTCCTGGAAGCGGGCGCGGGCGTTGATATCCAACTCCATCCAGCGCATGTCGGCCGGGAAACGGGCCGATTCGGCAATCAGCGGATAATAGCTGCCGGGTTCGTCGTCGGAGTTGGTGAACAGCGTATCGTACAACTCCATCGTACGTTCGCCGGGCACGCCGCGGGTAGCGAAGCGGTTGAAGTTGTCGTAGGTGCCGATGGCCGCCAGCCGCACGTCGCCGCCTTTGGGTGCCGCCGGGTTGACGTAGTCGAAATGGCTGAAGTCGGTGGCGTATTTCGGTTCACCGAGAAGGGCGAAAGCGTAGCTTTCGTTGAGGGCTTCGGCCCGCAGACCGAAACTCAGTGCCGAGAGCACCAGAGCAGCGAAAATGCGCACGGACATCAGACGGTAAGCTCCTGCTGTGGAATAAAGTACAACCTGCGCCCAGCATAACATTCTTCGGGCGGGCGCAGGGTAAAGATGCTTAAAGACTAACTATTTATTTGCCTGATAATCAAAGACCTGATGAGCATTGCAGTAAGCGACGAAATTGTCGATGCTCAGCGGCTTGCTGAAGTAGTAGCCCTGCATGAAGTTAACGCCGTGTTCTTGCAGGAACTGCATCTGCTCGGCGGTTTCCACGCCCTCGGCCACCGTCAGCATTTTCAGCTTTTTCGCCAACGAGATCACCGCATCCAGCACCGGCGCGGTGACCGTGTCCTGGCCGATGGTGTTGACGAAGCCACGATCGATCTTCAGGTAATCCATGGTGAAGCGCTCAAGATAGATCAACGCGCTGTGCCCGGTGCCAAAATCGTCCACCGCGATCTCGATGCCCTGTTTGTGCAGCCAGTCAAACTCCGCCAGCGCACTCTCTTCTTCCACCATGCCGCGCTCGGTGATTTCAAACACCAGCGTAAAGTAATCGCCCGGCAGCTGCGTCAACAGTTCATACACGTCCTGGTGGAACGACGGCGCGCTCAGGTGGGCGGGGGAGATGTTGAGCCCGACCTTGCCTCCCCGCGGCAGCGCTTTGGCGAGCTGCGGCGCATCTTCGGCGATCAGCCTGAACAGGTGGCGGGTGAGCGGCACGATCAGCCCGTTGCTTTCGGCGTAGGGGATAAAGACGTCGGGCGGGATGCGGCCTTCGATCGGATGCTGCCAGCGGATCAGCGCTTCCAGCCCGCCGATGCTGTTGCTGTCGGTATGGAACACCGGCTGGTATTCGATAAAGAACTCGTTGCGTTTGATGCCGCGCAGCAGTGCGCGTTCCGGGCTTTGCCGCAGCAGCAGCATGTAATAGCAGAGTACGCCGATCATCAATGACAGCACCAGGCTGCCCAGCAGCGTCAGGCGAATGTCGTTGGGGGTCAGTTTCTCGTTGTAGAACAGGATGGTCAGCGGCAGATTGGGCAGCGTCAGTTTATCCGCCTTGCCCTTCGGCAACTGATCGACCGGCATCAGGTTCGGGCTGAAGGTGGTCAGCGCGCGGTTGCCCATCACGATGGCGATGCCCGGCGCCTGTTCGTCGTGCGAGGTGAACAGCAGATAAGGCATCAGATCGATGTCCAGCGTAGCGAGGATGCCGGTGGCCTTTTCGTCGGGATGCCGCAGCCAAACCGCAACCGCCGGTTTGTTCGGCACGATCGGCGTGCCCTGCTGCAGCTTGAGATCCAGGGCCAGATTCCAGTCGATATCCTGGTAGAGATTTTTCATCGGCAACATCATGTCGCCGGTGGCGGAAGAGCAATAGGCGTAGCCGTCTTTCACCAACAGGAAGGTGCGCACGCCACTGGTAAAGGCCGCTTGGTAGGTAATGTCCGACTGGCTTGAGAGGCAAGGCTTGGCCAGCAGCGGCATCATTTGCTGCATCACCGTCTTCAGGTGCGAGATATAACCCAGCGTGAACTTTTGCGTGCGCGCTTCGACCTTATGTTGATATTGCGTGCGCTGGTGGTTAATCAAAGAAAGCGTGACCGCGGTGAAGAGCGTAAAAAATACCAGGGCGGCGACGCCGCTTTTAGCCAGGCTGCGCTGTCGGTGAGACACGCTGCGGGCAAAAGCTCTTTTCAAGCCCATAACCGAGTCCTCTGCAACAGGGCGTCAGGGGTGTCGCGCAGCCATTTAATGGATTGTGCCAACGGCTTTTTTTTCATTTTTGCCTTTTTATCCCGTACCAACCGGCGGCGTTGTTTAAATATGCGGCGTCGCCGACAGAAATATAATGCGCCTATTTTAAGCGGAAACGTTTTAAATAACGCCGGGGCGCCGTTGCCGTCATCTGACGATAATAGGCGAGTTTTTCCTCGATGGCGCGATTTCCTGCCAACAGTTTATCAAAATAATGGCGTGCGGCAGCGTTAAGCGGAGAAAGATGGCGATAAGGCAGGGAGCAATCTTGATGATATCTGTTAGACAACCAAAAAAAACGCCGCCCGTAGGCGGCGCTTATCGCTCGTTTGGTATTCAGGATCTTCAAGGCATTGCGCCGTTAACCGTTGGTCAACACCCGGCGCGCTTCTCGATAACGTTTATTCCAATAGTTATCGGTCAGCTTGGAAATCATGACCCCACTGCTGGTGGAGGCGTGAACGAACTGATCGTTGCCTAAATAGATGCCGACATGGCGCCCGGTAGAACCGGCGCGGAACAGCACCAAATCGCCGACGCGCAGCTTGGTGCGCTGGATTTTCTTGCCGAGATCTTCCTGTTCATAGGTAGAACGCGGTAAATCCATGCCGAACTGTTCGCGGAAGGTGCGTTGAACAAACGCCGAGCAATCGATGCCGCGCTTGCTGTCACCGCCTAAACGGTAGCGAACGCCTTTCCAGTCCGCGTACTGATCCATAATCTTTGACTTGACGTCAACGTTGCGGACCATCGCTTCGAATTCATCCTGAGAGGCTTGCAGTAAAAGACCGTCTTTGTCATTAACTGCACGCATCTCAGTTTGTGCGTTATTCAAGTTCGAAGTGTGAGTCGAGCTGCATGCGGAGAGCATAACCGCAGCGGCAATTGCAGGGACTACCCGCAAAAAATATCTCAGAAACGGTTGAGATTTGACCATTGTTGTTGTTTTCCCTTGAAGTCCTTAACGACGAAAGTCGCTACCTGAAAAATGCCAAACGAAACGAGCCTAGTCCGCACCTGTTGCATCGACAACCAGTTACCGTTGAAAACGTGCGAGAACGCACATTTTTATCGGATTCCATACTGATTCGACTTAAACCAGGCACAAACGCATCTGAGATTACCGGAACAAATAGGGGATTGCGAGCCTTTTTCCCGTCTTTTTTATATGAATTTGTGATGTAACATAATGTAAATCTTCATATAAAAAACGCCAATTGTCCGATGTATGAATCTGGCGTGAAATCAGGTTGCAAAAGCGTTAACGGGCGGTGACGATATTTTGCGCTCAGCGAAGGGATTAAGGCCGGAAGGCGAGCGCCTCCCGGCATGAGTCATAGACGCAAGTTATGGTTGGCCGGGGCGATGCTTGCCGGGCAACAGGCGATTCAACCGATCGACGATCCAGTCGCTGCAAGGCGTCATCAGCACCCAGCTGGCGCCAACCAGCACCACGGACAGAGAGCCGACGGCAATATCGGTAAACCAGTGGGCGCCAATCATCACGCGTGGCAATGAGAAGAGCAGCGTAATCAGCAGGGCGACGGCGAAGGCGCGGCGGCCGAAATAGCGCAGCATAAAGCAGGAAAAAATAATCAGCATCATGCCGTGGTCGCCGGGGAAGCTGTCGCTGGAAGCGTCCTTGGTGGGGATGCCGGTCAGCTCGCTGACGCGATAGATATTGTCGAAGGTCAGGGTGGGGCTCGGATGCTTCACCGGCAGCAGGTGGCCAAGCTGGTTCAGCACCACGGCGGTCAGCAGCATCACCACGCCGGTGATCACCAGGCGTCGGCGGCCGGCGGCGTCCTGCTTCAGGTAGAAGTACAAATACAGCAGGCCCATGGCGAGCAGCGAAATCACGTCGAACGCGCGGTTGTTGGTGATGGCGACCAGGTGCAAAAACGCCGGGTCGGTGGCCAGATGGCGGTTAAAGAAGAAAAAGATCGCCGAGTCCAGGGTATACCAGCCGCCGTGATTGGCCGGCAGGAACCAGGACAAAAACAGCGCAACGCCCAGTAAGTTGAAGAGGAGAATGAGGGGTAAATTGCGGCGTGTCATGACATAACCTGTTGGCAAAATGAAAACGAAATAAAACCCGGCCGCCCTGCGGCAACCGGGGGGCAACGGTACGGGGTCTAACTTAAACGAATCTTAAACAAGGCGGATTGCAGGGCGTTCCAATCGGCATTTTCGCTGTGGATAAGCTCAATTCGGCTGTCGAGCGGCGCGACCGGGCGGGTTTCGATGTTGAGATCCTGTCCCTGACGATTGATCAGCAATGTGCCTTCGGGGATGCGCACCGCGCCTTTGGCGCGTTCTACCGGCGCGAGTCGCACCCATTCCATAAAGCCGACGGTGTCGAATTGGGTGTCGCCGTCAAAAATCCAGCCGCAGCTGGTGAAGCCTTGCCCCTCGTTCAACGCTCGCCGCCAGCGGGCGTGCTCCGGCAGCCGCAGCGCCGCCAGCCCCTGCGTTTTCGCCTGACCATGATGATGCTGCGCGTCCGGCAATTCTGTACGATTCGTGCGCGGAAGTGACAACAGCGCGACATCCGCTTCGCCTTGCGCGATGGCATAACAGGGCCGCCGCAGCGGATCTTGCGCCCTCCAGGCCTCCAGCGCCCGCCTGTCTTCCGGCTGATAGGTATCGCTTTTGCTGGCCAAAATAACGTCGGCCGCGGCCAACTGATCGCGGAAGTTTTCGTTGTCGCGGTAGCGGGGCTGGCTGAGCTGGCGGGCATCCAGCAGGCACAGGGTGGCCTGCAGATCGATCCAGCCGGCATAGCTCTCCTGGGTCAGCAGCGACAGAATTTGTTTCGGATGCCCGAGCCCGGTCGGCTCGATCAGCAGCCGATCCGGTTTGGCCTGCTGTAACAGCATATTCAAGCCCACCTGCATCGGCAGGCCGTTGACGCAGCACATGCAGCCACCGGGGATCTCTTTGAGCACCGCGCCGCTGTCTGCCAGCAGCGCGCCGTCGATGCCGATCTCGCCGAATTCATTGACCAATACCGCCCAGCGCTCATGTTCGGGCTTATGAGCCAGCAAATGGCGGATAGTGGTGGTTTTACCGCTGCCGAGGAAACCGGTAATCAAATTGGTTTTGGTCATTAATAATTCCTGGAGCAAAAATTAACCTGCTTAATAAATGAGTTACGCAGCCTTATCGGTGAAACCGCCGCGATTTAATTTGTGCTCTATCTCGCAAATTTTGCACGTCACCATGCGCTTTTCAACCGACAAAATCCACCGTTCATAACAAGAAAATTCTTAGATAAAACCCTGTATTAGATGCGGTTAACTTTTGTTAGTAGCTTGTTTTTACATTGTTAATGACGCGATTAACGATCAAATCTCGTCCCTTTCCTTGCGATTATTCCTAACAAGATCCTCTATGGTTAAATTGGCTTAACTAAAAATGAGGTTGCCATGAATACCTTTCGGTTATTTTTGATCGTAGGAATGTTGTTTTCATGGACGGCAGTGAGTCATGCAGGAGTGGCCGGCGGGGTAATTCGCTTCGTCGGTTCTATCGTTGAAAGTCCTTGCACGGTCAATATTGCAGATTCTAAGGCGAATACGCAATGTTACCGCAACGGCCAGCGTTATCAGGCCCAGCAAGCGTTGTCAGGTTTTGATACTACACGCAAAGAACTTCCGCTAAATCTAGGCACAACCGAAATGAAGTGGGTAGACCAACAGAAGAAACTCGCTGTTATGACGGTCGTTTATCGTTAAGTCGTTCCGCCATGCCGGCGTAACGTTACGCCGGCATGGTTATTCTCGGCCCTGCAGGCTTTTCACCGCAGCACCCACTCCTTCACCGTTTCACGCGCACCGCGATCGCGCAGCGACAAATAGGCTTGCGTCACCGCGTCGGCAAACGCCGCATGCGTTGCCAGCGATTCGCCGAACACCGATTTCAGCGCCAGCAGCGCCGTTACGCGCCGCCGATCGTCCGGCGTAGCGGCAATAGTCTGTTGCAGCGCGTCTGCCAGCGGATCGCGAATGTCGATCGGCTGACCGGCGTCATCGACGCCGCCGACGTAACGCATCCAGCCCGCCACGCCCAGCGCCAGCCCGCTATAGTCGCCGCCGTGCCGCAGATGCCAGCGCACCGCGTCCAGCATGCGCTGCGGCAGCTTCTGCGAACCGTCCATGGCGATCTGCCAGGTGAGGTGTTGCAGCGCCGGGTTGCTGAAGCGCGCGATAAGCTGTGCGGCGTAGTCGGTCAGACTGATGCCGGTAACGCTCAGGGTGGGCGCCTGTTCGTCCAGCATCAACCGCAGGGCGGCGCGACGGTAGTGTTCATCCGCCATGCACTCGTTGATATAGCGGTAGCCGCCCAGGTAGCCGAGGTAAGCCAGGAACGAGTGGCTGCCGTTCAGCATGCGCAGTTTCATGTGCTCAAACGGCAGCACATCGCTGACCAGCTGGGCGCCGGCCAGCTCCCACGCCGGGCGTCCGGCGGCGAAGTTGTCTTCCACCACCCATTGAATAAAGGGCTCGCAGGCGATGGCGCAGTCGTCGCGCACGCCGCCCAGCGCGGCGGCAATCTCATCCAGCGTGGCCGGCGTGGCGGCCGGCACGATGCGATCCACCATGGTGCAGGGGAAGGTGGCGGCGGTGGCGATCCAATCGGCGAGCGACGGATCCCGCGCCTGCGCCAGATCGAGCACCGCCCGGCGCAGCACGTGGCCGTTCTCCGGAATATTGTCGCAGGAGAGCAGGGAGAAGGCGGGCAGGCCGCGTTCGCGCCGCAGCCGCAGCGCCTCCACCAAAATGCCGGGCACGGTCTGCGGCTGATGCGGCCACGCCAGATCGGCGACGATCCCCGGATGCTGCCGATCCAATCGCCCGCTGCCGGGCTCGATGCAGTAGCCTTTTTCGGTGATGGTCATCGAGACGATCGCCACCTGCGGCTCGGCCAGTTTCTCCAGCACTGCGGCGATGCCTTCCAGCTTGCGGTGCAGGCTCTCATGCACCGCGCCGATCACGATGGCCTGATGGCCGTCCGCGCCTTTCTCCAGCACGCTGTACAGATGATCCTGTTGCCGCAGCGCCTCAAACAGCGGCACGCCGCCGGACAGGCTGATCTCGCAGATGCCCCAGTCGCCGCCGTGGGCGTTCAGCACCCGATCGGTCAGCAGCGCCTGATGCGCGCGGTGGAACGCGCCGAAGCCAAGGTGCGCGATGCGGCTGCGCAGATCCCGGCGGTCATAGCCCGGCTGCCGGACGGCGCCCGGCAATGGGGTGTTGGCGATCGTTTTCATCTCATCTCCAAAGCATGTAAGACAGCTGGCGGGCCAGTTGCGCCAAGTTAGCAGACCAGTTTTCTGCCACATCGGCAGGGTGGCGCCGGCGATAAAAAACTGCGATCAGTGTAGGGATGTCGGCCAGATAAAGGAATTGGTCAGTCCAAAATAAGCCAGAATCGTGAAGTGGATCAACCAATGAGGGGTTCGGTTTTGACAGCGCAGGGCGAAAGAGTAAGTTAAAGGTAACTGACATCTAAATTAAACTGGTATAACAGCATCGCGGTGCGAGACAGGCATAAGGACAAAACATGGAACAAACATGGCGTTGGTATGGCCCGAACGATCCGGTCTCTTTGGACGACGTGCGTCAGGCCGGGGCGACCGGGGTGGTGACGGCGCTGCATCATATCGCGAACGGCGACGTCTGGCCGATCGATGAGATCCGCGCGCGACAGGCGCTGTTGGCGGAAAAGGGGCTGGTGTGGTCGGTGGTGGAGAGCGTGCCGGTGCATGAGGAGATCAAAACCCACAGCGGCGACTGGCGGCGGTACATCGCCAATTATCAACAGTCGCTGCGCAACCTGGCGGCCTGCGGCATCGACACCGTCTGCTACAACTTCATGCCGATCCTCGACTGGACGCGCACCGATCTGGCCTATCCGCTGCCGGACGGTTCCAAAGCGCTGCGCTTCGATCAGATCGCCTTCGCCGCGTTCGAGCTGCATATCCTGCAGCGCGCCGGCGCCGAGGCCGACTATACGCCGCAAGAGCGCAGTCAGGCGGCGGCCTATTTCGCCGCCATGAGCGAGGAGGAAAAAAACCGGCTGACCGGCAACATCATCGCCGGGCTGCCGGGGGCGGAAGAGGGCTACACGCTGGAACAGTTCCGCCGCCGGTTGGCGGAGTACGACGGCATCGACAAGGCGCGGCTGCGCGAGAACATGGCGGTCTTTCTGCGCGCCATCGTGCCGGTGGCGGAAGAGGTCGGCATCCGGCTGGCGGTGCACCCCGACGATCCGCCGCGGCCGATCCTCGGCCTGCCGCGCATCGTCTCCACGATTGAAGACATGCAATGGCTGAAGCAGACCGTCGACAGCATCTATAACGGCTTCACCCTATGCACCGGTTCCTACGGCGTGCGCGCCGACAACGATCTGGTGCGGATGATTGAAACCTTTGGCGATCGCATTCACTTTACCCACCTGCGCGCCACCTGCCGCGAGGAGAACCCGAAAAGCTTCCACGAAGGGGCGCACCTGCAGGGCGATGTGGACATGGTGGCGGTGATCGAAGCGATCCTGACCGAAGAGTTGCGTCGGCAGCGGGCGGGCGATCGGCGGCCGATCCCGATGCGCCCCGATCATGGGCATCAGATGCTGGACGACTTGAAAAAGAAAACCAATCCGGGCTATTCGGCCATCGGGCGGTTGAAAGGGCTGGCGGAGCTGCGCGGCGTCGAGCTGGCGCTCAAGCGGCGTTTTTTCCCGGAGTTGCCGTAGCGGAAAATGAAACGGGGCCGCGTTCCGGCCCCGCTGGCGTCGACTAGTCGGCGCGGCTCATGTAGCGGCGTTCGGCGATATGAATGCGAATTTTGTCGCCGGCGCTGAGGTATTCCGGCACGTGGATCACCAGGCCGGTCGCCATGGTGGCCGGTTTGTTGCGGGCGCTGGCGGAAGCGCCTTTGATGCCCGGCGCGGTCTCGACGATTTCCATATCCACGGTCTGCGGCAGCTCCAGCGCCAGCACCTGGCCGTCCAGCGTCAGCACCTGCATGCCCGGCAGGCCGCCTTCCGGAATGAACAGCAGCTCGTCTTCGATCTGGTCTTTCTTGAAGATGTACGGGGTGTAGTCTTCGTCATCCATGAACACGTATTCTTCGCCGTCGATATACGAGAAGTTCACCTTGCGGCGCGACAGGGAAATGGTGTCCAGGATATCGTCGCCCTTGAAGCGTTCTTCCACTTTCAAGCCGGTGCGCACGTCGGAGAAGCGCATTTTGTACAGGGTGCTGGCGCCGCGGGCGCTCGGGCTCTGCACGTCGATATCTTTTACCAGCAGCAGCTTGCCGTTGTAGCTGATCGCCATGCCGCGCTTAATTTCGTTAGCTCTTGCCATTTCAATTCATCCGCAATGAAGAGTATTAGTGAAGTTGCGACAAGGTACTCGCGCCGCCGATTTCAGGCAATAGCCCGGCGTAAAAACAGTGCGGGAAAGGGAGGGCGCTCGCCCTCCCGTCGGGGATTAGCGGAAGACCGGCAGCAGGCCGAACAGCGAAAGAATATGCGCGGCGGCGTTGATCAGGCCGAACAGGATAACGAACAGGATCACGCCGTTGCCGCCCGGTGCACGGTAACCGGCCTGCGGGTGGCGGCGGCGGCTGGCGCGCGCCATCAGCGCCGGCACGATCACCGCCCAGACGGTGGCCGCCAGCCCGGCGAAACCGATGGCGTACAGGAAACCGTTCGGGAACAGCAGCGCGGCCAAGGTCGGCGGCACAAAGGTCACCAGCGCGGTCTTGCTGCGTCCGACGGCGTCGTCCTTGAACTTGCAGAAGTCTGCCAGGTAGTCGAACAGGCCTAGCGACACGCCGAGGAACGAGCTGGCCAGCGCCATATAGGAGAAGGCGTTCAGCAGTTGGCTGACGGTCTGGCTGCTGGAGACGTTGCCCATTTGCTTGAGCAGGCTGCCGATGTTGCCGCCCTCGGCGATCACTTGCTTAAAGGCGTCGCGCGCGATATTGCCCTGAATCACGTACTGCCAAAGGATGTAGATAGCCAATGCCAGCAGGGTGCCGTACACCAAGCTGCGCACCACGGAGCCGCTGTCCTTGTGGTAATACTTCACCAGCCCGGGAATGTTGCCGTGGTAGCCGAACGAGGTCAGCAGGTAAGGCAGCGCCGCCAGGGCGTAAGGCAGATAGCTGGCCTGGTCATCGCCGGTGTTGAACAGCACCGCGGGCTGCACGTGGGTGAACATGTCGCCCACCGACATCACGAAGGTGATCACCATACCGCCGATTAAAATGGTGCTCAGGCGGTCGACCGCGCGGGTGGAGAGCCAGACGATAAACGCCACGACCAGCGCGAACACCAGGCCGGCGGTGGTCTGGCCGACGCCGACGATGCCCTCCAGCGTGTGGGCGATGATCGAGCCGCCGGCGGAGATATAGGCGTAGGTCAGGATGTACAGCACGAACGCCACCGACAGGCCGTTCACGGCGTTCCAGCCTTTGCCCAGCAGATCCTTGACCATGGTGTTGAAGCTGGCGCCGCTCGGGTAGTGCAGCGTGGCTTCGAGGATCATCAGGCCGGAAAGTAACATGCAGGCCCAGGTATACACCAGTAGCGCGACGGAGCCGCTGAACCAGACACCGGAAGTGACGATCGGAATGGAAAACATGCCGGCGCCAACGGCGGTTCCGGCAATGATCATCGCGCCGCCGAGGACGGAAGGGCGGGCCAGCTTCTGGATGGTGTCCGTAGACATGCGTGCTCCTGGGGGACGGGTTCTTTTGTACTAGCTCAATGGTACATGGGCGCATGGCGCATGTAAAGCGTAGTAATTGCACGTTTCACGCGTTTTTGTCTTTAAATCAAGGTTTGTTGGGCGTTTTTTCGCCATAGGATGCAGCCGGCCGGCGCAGGGCGATGAGTGTAAAGATCGCCGGGGCGCAGGGATTCTGCTGGCGGCCGCCGCGCGCGGCTGCTATTGTCGCGCTTCTTTTCCCCAGCCCACCAGGAGTAGCGCTGATGGACTGTCGCAGCGACTGCGGCGCCTGCTGTATCGCGCCGTCAATATCCAGCCCGATCCCCGGCATGCCGAACGGCAAGCCCGCCAATACCCGCTGCATTCATCTGGATGAACGGCTGCGCTGTGGCCTGTTTCATTCGCCGCTGCGGCCGAAGGTGTGCGGCAGCCTGCAGCCGAGCCGCGACATGTGCCACGATCACCGCGATCAGGCGCTGATTTATCTCGCCAGGCTGGAAGCGGACACCGCGCCTTAAGCTTCCCTCAACGTCCACAGACACAGCGTCGCGCCTGCCGCCATCGCCAGCGCGGCGTAAAACACCGCATGGTAATTCCAGATTTCCGCCACTGCACCGGCGATGGCGCCGGCGATGACCCAGCCTACCCGAATGGTGTTGGTGAATAGCGTGGTGGCCGTGCCGGCCTGACCGGGCATCAAATCCTGAAAGTAGAGCATGCCGATGCCCGCCAGCACGCCGATAAACGCCGCATTCAGCAGCTGCAGGGCAATCAGCGGCCAACTGCCGGTGATAAACAGCAGGCCGCAATAGAACAGCACGCCGGCGACCACCGCCCCGCGCATCAAACAACGCTTGCCGCAGCGTTTCGCCACCATGCCGGCGATCAGCATGATTGGGATCTCCAGCCCGGCGGCGGCACCCATCAATATCCCGGCCAGCCGCTCCGGCAGCCGCAGCTCGTGCACCACATACAGCGGCATGTTGATCAGGTACATGCTGTTGGCGGTCCACATCAGGGTGCAGGCGACGAACAGCAGCAGCGAATCGCGGCGATGCTGCCGCGGTGCGGCCAGGGGCGCGTTCGTCGCCGCGGTTTTCGGCATCGAAGGCAGCCGCTTCCACACCAGCAGGCCGCACAGCACAAAGGCCGCCGCGCCCGCCAGATACATGACCTTAAAGCCGAAGCCCAGCGCCAGCGCGAAGGCGATCGGCGGGCCAATGACCCAGGCAAGGGAAACCTGGGCGCGCATGATGGAGGTGAACATCACCGCCTCGCGTCCGGTGCGATCGGCATGCTCGCGCGCCAGCGCAAACATCTGCGGATTGGCGGTGGAGCCGAAGCTGGTGAGCAGCACGCCGACGAGCAGCAGCAGGTAATAGTTGCGGCTCCAGGCGAACAGCGTGAACCCCAGCGCACCCAGCATGCAGCAGAGGAAGATCAGTGATTTGCGGTCGCCTTGTTTATCCGAACGGCCGGCGAGAAACTGGCTGACCAGAATGCCGATCACCGCGCTGCCGGTAAAGAACAGCCCGACCAGCGCCGGCCGTACCTTGACCTCGGTTTCCAGAAACAGGCTCAGCGTCGGGGTTTGCAACGCGCCGGCGATGCCGGTCAGAAACGCCACCGCCAAAAAGGCCAGCGAAGTGAGATCGGGCGCGCGTCGCGTTACTGCGGATGAAGTCGGCATGGCGGTTGATAATTCGTCGAAAAAGGGAGGTCGCGCGCATCATACGCCCGTTGAAATGAAACGCAAACCGCTCCCTTGCGGCGAAGGGTAAGCGGATATGTCGCGCGGCGACGAGAAAAAAGGGGCGCGTTGCGCACCCCAGTTTATCGCGGGTTATCGCGGGATCAGGCGCCTTGCGGCACCGCGTGCGCGGTATTTTTCAATACCGGCCCCCGATACTTCTCGATCTGCAGCTGCGCCATCTGCCCGCAGTTGCCCTGCGCCAGGCTGGAAGAGCCGATGTCGAAGGTCAGGCAGTTGACGTTGCCGTTCTTGCACAGCGAGCCGGGCTGCGCCGGATCGGCCGGATCGAACCAGGCGCCTTCGCTGATGCGCACCACGCCCGGCCGCACGTCCTCGCTGACCACCGCGCCCACCAGGATCTGGCCGCGATCGTTGAACGCCCGCACCAGATCGCCGCCGCTGATGCCGCGCGGCTGCGCGTCCTGCGGGTGGATCAGGATAGCTTCACGATCCGCTACCGCGTATTTCTCGCGCAGCGGCGTGTTGTCGAGCTGAGAGTGCAGCCGGTTGGTCGGGTGCGCGGTATTGAGCGACAGCGGATACTTGGCCGCTTCCGGCCCGCGATACCACTCGTGCGGCGGCATCCAGGTCGGGATGCCGGGGCAATCCTCGTAATGCATTTTGGCGATGGCGTCGGAGTAGATCTCGATCTTGCCCGACGGCGTGCCCAGCGGGTTCAGCAGCGGGTTGTCGCGATAATCGGCAAAGCGCACCCACTGCTTGTTGGCCTCCGGCACCGGGAAGCGCACGTAGTTGTTGGATTGCCAGAACATGTCGAACGGCGGCAGCGCCACCCGGGCGGCGCGCGCCTGGTTCTTCATGTCGTCGTACATGCCTTTCAGCCACTGGGTTTCATCCTTGCCCTCGGTAAAGGCCTCCTGCACGCCCAGCCTGGCCGCCATCGCCGAGAAAATGTCGAAGTCGCTGCGCGACTCGTGCTGCGGCGGCACGCATTGATGCATCGGGAACACGTAGAGCTGCGAATAGTCGCCGCCCATTTCCAGATCGTTGCGCTCGTAGCTGGTGGTGGCCGGCAGCACGATGTCGGCATGCTTGGCGGTGGCGGTCCAGTAAGGCTCGTTGACCACGATGGTGTCTGGCCGCTGCCAGGCTTTGACCAGGTTATTGGTGTCCTGATGCTGGTGGAAGGTGTTGCCGCCCGCCACATATACCATTTTCACCTCGGGGTAGGTGACCTTGGCGCCGTTGAAGTCGATGGTTTTGCCCGGGTTGCTCAGGCATTCGGCGATGCGCGCCACCGGGATCGGCGCCGGCGAGTTCTTCGGCGCGTTGCCGGCGGAGATGCCGGCGATGATGCCGCCCTTGGCGGTCGGGCTGCCGCCGGAGGAATAGTGGTAGCTGAAGCCGAAGCCGCCGCCCGGCAGGCCGATCTGGCCGAGCATCGCCGCCACCGTCACCAGCAGCCAGTGCTGCTGTTCGCCGTGGTGCTGGCGCTGAATGCCCCAGCCGCCCATGATCATGGTGCGGTGTTTCGCCATCTCGCGCGCCAGTTGGCGCAGTGTGTCGGCATCGACGCCGCTGATGTCGGCCGCCCATTCGGCGGTTTTCGCCACGCCGTCGCTCTCGCCCAGCAGGTAGGCCTGGAACTTGTCGAAGCCGACGGTGTAGGTTTTCAGGAAGTCCGGGTTATGCAGCTTCTCGGTCAGCAGCGTGTGGGCGATGCCGATCAGCATGGCGCCGTCGGTATAAGGGCGCGGGGCGATCCACTGCGCATTGACGAACTTGGCGCTGTCGCTGTGCACCGGATCGATGCTGATCACCCGGGTGCCTTTCTTCTTCAGCGCCTCGAAGCCGGTCTGGCCGACGTGATCCGGCACGTTCCAGCTGTTTTTCAGCGTGACCATCGGGTTGCAGCCCCACAGGATCACCAGCTCGCTGTTCTCAATTACGTTCGGCCAGGCGGTCTGCTGTTCGTAGACCTCCATCGAACCGACCACGTGCGACATGATCACCTGCGCCGCGCCGGTGGAGTAGTCGCCGGCGTAGCCGAGGAAACCGCCGGTCAGGTTCATCAGGCGTTGCAGCAGCGTGCGGCTGTTGTGCAGCATGCCGACGCTTTTCCAGCCGTAGGAACCGGCGTAGATCGACTGCGGCCCGTGATCTTTTTGCAGGCGAGTGATTTCATTGCACACCAGCTCGGTCGCTTTGTCCCAGCTGACGCGCACCCACTCGTCGCGGCCGCGCAGCTCGGTGCGGCTGCCGGGGCCGCCCTCCAGCCAGCTTTTACGCACCATCGGGTATTTGATGCGGTTCTCGGCGTGCACCTGATAAGGCGCCATGGCGATCAGCTCATTGGGGTACGGATCGTCCTGCACCGGCTGCACGCCCACCATCTTGCCGTCTTGCACGATGGCCTCGAACGCGCCCCAGTGGGCGCCGGTCAGAATGCCTTTCTGCGCCTGACGCAAGGCGATGAACTGCGGCAGCGCTTCGCTGATGGCCTGCGCCAGCGCCGCTTTGGGCCATAAGCCCGCCAGCAGAGGGGCGGCGGCCAGAGCGGCGGCTCCGGTCAGGAAGCGGCGGCGGCTCATGGTTAACGGTTGTTGGTTGCTCATTGCGCTTCTCCCTTAAAGCTTGGCCGGTGCGGCAGGTGGCATGTCGCTGGCGTGTTTTTGTACGTATTGCGTCAGCACGCGCAGCTGTTCCTGCGTCAGCGAGGTGCGCGGCGCCATGCCTTTGATGACGCCAATCCATTGGTTGGCGTTGAAGCGATCGAGCGCGGTCAGCCCGTGGCAGCCGGTGCAGTTGGCCGACATCATGTCCGCGGCGTAGCGCCAGATTTTTTGCTGATCGTCAATCAACTGTTTACGCGGCAGCCACACCTGCAGAGAAACCTGATGCCAGACCAGGCCGGTTTCCGCATCGGTCTGGGTGGAGGCGGTCTTCAGCTGTTGCCGCGCGTCTTCACCCAGCAGCACGCTGAGGATGCGTTTGCCCTGCGCGGCGTAGAACACTTCGCTGACGCCGTCCTGCTGCCAGCCGCTCACGGTGGCCAGCACCTTGTCGCCATCCTGTTTCACCACCTGCACTTCGGTGGAAGGCATCAGGTTGCCGGCGTTATGGCTGTCGTCTGCGCTGAGGAAGAACGGTTCGGTGGCGATGGTGTAGAGGGTGGTGGCGTCCGGTGCGGTCAGCGCCGCGGCCTTCGCCAGCTCGGCGGCGCCGGCCTGGGTTTCGCCGCTCATGTCCGGCAGGATGTGGGCCACGCCCTTATGGCAATCGATGCAGGTCTCGCCCTGTTTGATCGCCACCGGGTGCTGCAGGCGCGCCTCAGGGCGCTGGGCGGTGATGTCCATGGCGTCGTAGCTGTGGCAGGAGCGGCAGGTGGCCGAGTCGTTCTCTTTCAGCGTTTTCCAGACCGACTGCGCCATCGCCAGCTTGTGCGCTTCGTATTTTTCCGGCGTATCGATGGTGCCGACCATTTCGCCGTAAATGTCTTTCACCGCGCGGATTTTGGTCCACAGGTAATCGATCGGCTGGTGCGGCACGTGGCAGTCGGCGCACTCGGCGCGGATGCCCTTGGTGTTCTGGAAGTGAACGCTGCCCTGATATTCGGCCAGCGGCTGTTGCATGGTGTGGCAGGAAACGCAGAAGGCGGTATCGCTGGTTTTATGGAATACGGTGGCGGTCCCGGCCAACAGCGCCGCGCCGAGGATAATCCCCAGCAGCAAAAGCCATAGCCATCCCCACCGGCGCTTTTTTTCAAAGCCAGTCAGTTTTTTGCTCATGGTAAACCCGCTTATAATTATGAATTTAAAATAAAATCTTGCCAAAAGGCCGCCGACCGGAGGTCAGAATGCCACGTCGATTGCAGGGGTAATATAGAAGAGGGTTAACCCCATAGGGTTATCCGTAGTCAAAAAAAGGGCATATATCGCAAAAAATAGCGTTATATTCTGGTGTATATAGCGAAGGGGTCGAGCGGCAGGGGAAGCGAACGCAGGACGCGTTCGCGATGGCTCAGGCCGTGGGCAAATAGGGCTGGCCGCTCAGCCATAGCCGGATGGCGGTGCGGCTGGCTTCGAAATGCGGTTCCGGCAGGGCGTCGGGCGCGCACCAGCGCCACTCGGCGCACTTTTCGGGTTCTTTCAACTCGGCGCTGCCGCCGGGGTGATCCACCTGCAGGCAGACAGACACCGTGTGTTTGCCTTCGGCGCGCCAGGTTTGCAGATTGTTGCTGACGCCCACGAAGCGCGGCGGATCGATGAGCAGCCCGGTCTCTTCGGCGATTTCGCGCCGGGCGCACTGCTCGAAGGTTTCACCGGCCTCCAGATGCCCACCGGGGATCGACCAAAAGGGCGCGTGGGAACCGCAGCGCTTGCCCAACAAAATCTCGCCCTGCGGGTTGACGATGATCACCCCGACGCCGGTCACTACGTTCATGCTTTTCTCCGTCAGCAAAGTTTCAGCACAGTATGTCATTTTGCCCCGGCGCTGACCAATGCGCCGGCGAAAGTGTGCGTAAGCTCAAAAATCTGCAATGGCAAAAGGGAGAAAGCTTGCTTTCGCCTTGCGCTGCTCACACACTCCTTGAAACGTTTCAGCGTTATCCGTCCGCTTGTGGCGAGCGGGTAACGCTCCTTTTTCTCAATGAAGCTGAAACGATTCAATTCAGCAGGAGAGGAGAATCATGTTCCAGTTGTCACCGCAAGACATTCATCTGGGCGCCGCTGCCGCCGATAAGCAGGAGGCCATCCGCCAGGTGGCCGCCGCCCTGACCGAAGCCGGCTGCGTCAGCGCCGGTTACGTGGACGGCATGCTGCAGCGCGAACTGCAGACGTCCACCTATCTGGGCAACGGCATCGCCATTCCGCACGGCACCACCGATACCCGCGATCTGGTGCTGAAAACCGGCGTGCAGGTGTTCCAGTTCCCGCAGGGCATCGCCTGGGGCGAAGGCCAGACCGCCTATGTGGCGATCGGCATCGCCGCCCGCTCCGACGAGCATTTGGCGCTGCTGCGCCAGCTTACTCACGTGCTGAGCGATGACGGCGTGGCGGAGCGGCTGGCGAAAACCACCTCCGCGGAAGAGCTGCGCGGCCTGCTGATGGGCGAGCAGCAGAGCGCCGAATTCCAGTTCGACGTTTCGCTGATTGCGCTCGACGTCGCGGCCGACAGCCTGATGACGCTGCAGGCGCTGAACGCCGGCCGGCTGCAAAAGGCCGGCGCGGTCAACGCGCAGTTCGTCAGCGATGCCATTACCCGCAAGCCGCTGAACCTGGGGCAGGGCATCTGGCTGAGCGACAGCGTTGAAGGCAACCTGGCCAGCGCGGCCACCGTCAGCCGCCCGGCGCAGGCTTTCGTGGAAGACGGCGAGCCGGTGGCGCTGCTGCTGACGGTGTCGGTCGCCGACGCGCAGCCGCTGGCGGTGCTCAACTACCTCAGCGACCTGCTGCTGGCCAACAAAGCTGAACGCCTGCTGAAGGCGGATGCCGCCGGGGTGCTGGCGCTGCTGACCAGCGAAGTGGCCGAGGAGAGCAGCGTACTGAGCGCCGAGTTCGTGATCCGCAACGAGCACGGCCTGCACGCACGGCCGGGCACGGCGCTGGTCAACGTGATCAAAAGTTTCAACAGTGACATCACCGTTACCAACCTGGACGGCAGCGGCAAGCCGGCCAACGGGCGCAGCCTGATGAAGGTGGTGGCGCTGGGCGTGAAAAAAGGGCATCACCTGCGCTTTACCGCCAATGGAGAAGATGCTGAAGCCGCGCTGAAGGCGATCGGCGAAGCGATTAATGAAGGACTGGGCGAGGGCGCAGCATGAGCAGAAGAGTAGCAACGATCACCCTGAACCCGGCGTACGATCTGGTGGGGTTTTGCCCGCAGATCGAACGCGGGGAAGTCAACCGGGTAAAAACCGCCGGCCTGCACGCCGCCGGTAAGGGCATCAACGTCGCCAAGGTGTTGAAGGATTTGGGCATCGACGTCACCGTCGGCGGCTTCCTGGGCAAAGACAATCAGGACGGTTTCCAGCTGCTGTTCAGCGATCTGGGGATCGCCAACCGCTTCCAGGTGGTGCCGGGCCGCACCCGCATCAACGTCAAGCTGACGGAAAAAGACGGCGAAGTCACCGATTTCAATTTCTCCGGTTTTGAAGTGACGCCGCAGGACTGGGATCGCTTCGTCAGCGACTCGCTGAGCTGGCTGGGCCAGTTCGACATGGTGGCGGTGAGCGGCAGCCTGCCGGCCGGCGTCGATCCCGATGCCTTTACCGACTGGATGACCCAGCTGCGCGCCAAGTGTCCGTGCATCATTTTCGACAGCAGCCGAGAAGCGCTGGTCGCCGGGTTGAAGGCCTCGCCGTGGCTGGTGAAGCCGAACCGCCGCGAGCTGGAGATCTGGGCCGGCCGCCCGCTGCCGGCGCTGGCGGACGTGGTCGAGGCCGCGCATGCGCTGCGCGAGCAGGGCATCGCCCACGTGGTGATCTCCCTCGGCGCGGAAGGCGCGCTGTGGGTTAACGCCTCCGGTGCCTGGATCGCCAAACCGCCGTCCTGTGAGGTGGTCAGCACCGTGGGCGCCGGTGATTCGATGGTCGGCGGCCTGATTTACGGCCTGCTGATGCGCGAATCCAGCGAACACACCTTGCGTCTGGCCACGGCGGTAGCGGCGCTGGCGGTCAGCCAGAGCAACGTCGGCGTGACCGATCGTCCCCAGTTGGCCGCGATGATGGCGCGCGTCGATCTGAAACCTTTCAATCAATAGCAGGAGGCAGAATGAAAACGCTGCTGATGGTAGACAGTTCGCTGGGGCAGGCCCGTGGCCACCTGGCGAAACGCATGCTGGAGGCCGCCGCGGCCAAAACCGGCCTGACGCTGGTCGAGTCGCTGCAGGACGCCGAACTGGTGGCGGTGGCGGGGCAGTCGGCCCCGGCTGACGCCGGGCTGAACGGCAAATTGGTGTATGTGGGCGATGTAGAACAGGCGGTGCGTGAACCGGACGCTTTTCTGGCGCGCGCCAAGGCCGAAGCTGAAACCTATCAGGCGCCGCAGGCGGCGCCGGTGAAAGCCGCCGGGCAAAAACGCATCGTGGCGATTACCGCCTGCCCAACCGGCGTAGCGCATACCTTTATGGCGGCCGAAGCCATTGAAAGCGAAGCGAATAAACGCGGCTGGTGGGTGAAGGTGGAAACGCGCGGCTCCGTCGGCGCCGGCAACGCCATCACCCCGGAAGAGGTGGCGGCGGCGGATCTGGTGATCGTCGCGGCGGATATTGAGGTGGACCTGGATAAATTCGCCGGTAAGCCGATGTACCGCACTTCCACCGGCCTGGCGCTGAAGAAAACTGCCCAGGAACTGGACAAGGCGCTGGCCGAGGCTGAGGTGTTCCAGCCGCAGCAGCGCGGTAGCGCGGCGCCGGCGGGTAAAAAGAAAGAGGGCAACGGCCCGTATCGTCACCTGCTGACCGGCGTGTCCTACATGCTGCCGATGGTGGTGGCCGGTGGCCTGTGCATCGCGCTGTCGTTCGTGTTCGGCATTAAGGCGTTTGAAGTCAAAGACACGTTGGCGGCGGCGCTGATGCAGATCGGCGGCGGCTCCGCCTTTGCGCTGATGGTGCCGGTATTGGCCGGTTTCATCGCCTTCTCCATCGCGGATCGCCCTGGCCTGACGCCGGGCCTGATCGGCGGCATGCTGGCGGTGAGCACCGGCGCCGGGTTCCTCGGCGGCATCATCGCCGGTTTCCTGGCGGGTTACGTCGCCAAGGCGATCAGCAGCAAGCTGCGCCTGCCGCAGAGTATGGAAGCGCTGAAGCCCATCTTGATCATTCCGCTGGTGGCCAGTCTGATCACCGGTCTTATCATGATTTACGTGGTCGGCACGCCGGTGGCGAAAATCATGGAAGGCCTGACTCATTGGCTGCAATCGTTGGGCACCGCCAACGCCGTGCTGCTGGGGGCGATCCTCGGCGGCATGATGTGTACCGACATGGGCGGCCCGGTGAACAAAGCGGCCTACGCCTTCGGCGTGGCGCTGCTCAGCTCCTCGGTGTATGCGCCGATGGCGGCGATCATGGCGGCGGGCATGGTGCCGCCGCTGGCGATGGGGCTGGCGACGCTGCTGGCGCGCCGCAAGTTCCCGAAATCCGAACAGGAAGGCGGCAAGGCAGCGCTGGTGCTGGGGCTGTGCTTCATCACCGAAGGGGCGATTCCGTTCGCCGCCCGCGACCCGATGCGCGTGCTGCCGTGCTGCATTGCCGGCGGGGCGCTGACCGGCGCGCTGTCGATGGCGTTCGGCGCCAAGCTGATGGCACCGCACGGCGGGCTGTTCGTGCTGCTGATCCCGGGCGCGATTTCGCCGGTGTTGCTGTACCTGGTGGCGATCGCCGCCGGTACGCTGCTGGCGGGCGTGGCTTACGCCCTGCTGAAACGTGCTGAAGTGCCGGCGGCCAGCGTGGCGTAACGGCGTCCAGCCATAAAAAAACCGGAGCCCAGGCTCCGGTTTTGTCGTTTTGGCGCCGCGTTACTGCTGCGCTTTCAGCCAGGCGATCTCTTCCGCCCAGATATCCGGGTTTACCGTTTCCAGAATCAGCGGGATATTGTCGAAGCGCGGATCGCGCATGATGTAGCTGAACACCGTTTTGCCGATGTTGCCTTCCCCCAGGCTATGGTGGCGGTCGACGCGGCTGTTGAACTCGCTCTTGGCGTCGTTCAGGTGCATGCCGCGCAGATAGTTGAAGCCGACGATGTCGCCGAGCTGTTTGAAGGTGTGTTCGCAGTCTTCTTCGGTGCGCAGATCGTACCCGGCGGCGAAGGCGTGACAGGTGTCGATGCAAACGCCGACGCGGCTTTTGTCTTCCACGCCGTCGATGATCGCCGCCAGGTGCTCGAATTTGAAGCCCAGGTTGCTGCCCTGGCCGGCGGTGTTTTCGATCACGGCCGTCACGCCGGCGGTTTTATCCAGCGCGATGTTGATCGATTCGGCGATGCGCGCCAGGCACTTGTCTTCATCGATTTGCAGCAGGTGGCTGCCGGGGTGGAAGTTCAGCAGCGTCAGCCCCAGCTGTTCGCAGCGCTGCAGCTCGTCGATGAACGCCTCGCGCGATTTTTCCAACGCGTCGGCCACCGGGTGGCCCAGGTTGATCAGGTAGCTGTCGTGCGGCAGGATCTGCCCCGGCCCGAAGCCGTACTGGGCGCAGGCGCTCTTGAACTTATCGATCACGTCGGCGGCCAGCGGCGCGGCCTTCCATTGACGCTGATTTTTGGTGAACAGGGCGAACGCGGTCGCCTCCAATTCGTGCGCGCGGATAACCGCCTGATCCACGCCGCCTGACGCGCTGACATGTGCACCGACAAACTTCATCTTCATTCTCCTGTGTTATCGGTGACATTATGGCATTGATGGCGGGCGGAATAAATGCGGCCCGCCGAAGCGAGCCGCAGAAGGGGCAGAAGGGAGTGATTAGAGCCAGTGTTGCACCAGTTGGTTTATCGCGCCGCCGCCGACCAGCAGCCAGACGAACAGCAGCGTGGCCAACAGAATCGGTTTCATCCCGGCCTGGCGCACGGCGCTGATGTGGGTGGTCAATCCCAGCGCCGCCATCGCCATCGCCAGCATCCAGGTGTCGGCGGTGATCAGGTGCTGCACCAGCATGGCCGGCAGCAGGTTGAAGGAGTTCAGCCCGGCGACGGCGATAAACAGCACGGCGAACCACGGAATGGTAATCGCGGATTTTTCCGCCTTGCCTGCGCCGCCGCGGCTGATGTAGCCCGACAGCAGCAGCAGGAACGGCGCCAGCATCATCACGCGGATCATCTTGGCGATCACCGCCGCATTTTCGGCGTCAGGCCCGATGGCGTGCCCGGCCGCAACCACCTGAGCCACTTCGTGGATGGTGGAGCCGGCATAGATGCCGAAGGTTTCCTGGCTGAACGGCAGCCACTGGAAGTGTTCGTTCAGCTGATACAGCCACGGGTAGGCGAAGATCGCCAGGGTGCCGAACACCACCACGGTCGAGACCGCCACCGCCACTTTGCTGGAGTCGGCCTTCAGCACCGGCTCGGTGGCCATCACCGCCGCCGCACCGCAAATGCTGCTGCCGGCGCCGATCAGCATCGCGGTCTGGCTGTCGATGCCGAACACTTTCTTGCCGAGCCAGCAGGCCAGCAGGAAGGTGGTGGTCAGGGTCAACGCATCGATGATGATGCCGCTGGCGCCTACGTCGGCGATCTGCTGAAAGGTCAGGCGGAAGCCGTACAGGATAATGCCCAGACGCAGCAGGCGTTGTTTGGCCAGCTGTACGCCGCCGTGACAAACGGTTTGCCAGCGGGGATACAGCGTGTTGCCCACCAGAATGCCGAACAGGATCGCCAGCGTCAGCGCCCCCAGGCCCAGCTCCGCCACCCAGGGAATGTCGCCGGCCCAGACGGCCAGCCCGGTGAGCGCACCGGTCAGCGCCAGCCCCGGCACCAGCCGCGGCAGGCCGAACAGCGGAAAGCGTCGCTCGGGGTAAGTATGAGTGGTATCAGTCGCCATAAAAGTCAGTCCTTCAGTCTGTTTCTTGCTGCCAAGAGTACGTTTGGGCTGAATAAAAGAGAAATTGATTATATATTTATAACCTATCTGAATAAGTGGTATGGCGTCAGGCATTGGCATACAGCCGCATTGCGGCTAGGGTGAGGAGGAGCGGCGAACCGCCGTCAACTTTCCAACTGAACAGGAGCAGGCGATGGATACCGACGATCAACGCAGAGAGCAGATAGACCGGGAAGTGGGCCGCGCGGTGCGGCGGTTGATTGAAGAAAACAAGGCGATCGACCGCGACCATCTCGTGGCGATGCTGCAATTGATACAGCGGGACGAAGCCGGCACGCCGCGCGAGGCGGCGCTGGCTGCGGCGGCGCAGCTGGTCGCCTTGGGCAAGTAGCGCGCCGAATTGGCCGTAAACGGGGTGGCCTCGCCGGGCTCCCCACAGCATGTTGACATCATTTTGCGGTTCTCTGGCAGAACCCTTTTTCATTACCGGGACGGCTATGCATATCACGTTGCGTCAACTGGAAGTCTTCACCGAAGTGCTGAAAAGCGGTTCGACCACTCAGGCCTCGGTGGTGCTGGCGCTGTCGCAGTCGGCGGTCAGCGCGGCGCTGGCGGATCTGGAGGGGCAGCTGGGCGTGCAGCTGTTCGATCGCGTCGGCAAACGGCTGGTGATCAACGAGCACGGCCGGTTGCTGTATCCCAAGGCGCTGGCGCTGCTGGAGCAGGCGGGGGAGATCGAGCAACTGTTTCGCCATGACGGCGGGGCGTTGCGCATCGCCGCCAGCAGCACCATCGGCAACTACATGCTGCCGGAGATGATCGCCCGTTACCGCCGGGACTTTCCGGCCACGCCGCTGGAGCTGAACGTCGGCAACAGCCAGGACGTGATCGTGGCGGTGGCGGATTTCCGCGTCGATCTGGGGTTGATCGAAGGGCCTTGCCATATGCCGGAGCTGGTGACGCAGCCGTGGCTGGAGGACGAGCTGGTGGTGTTCGCCGCGCCGGACAACCCGCTGACCCGTCAGCCGCCAACGCTGGAGGCGCTGGCCAATGCCCCTTGGATCCTGCGCGAGCGCGGTTCGGGCACCCGTGAGGTGCTGGATCATCTGCTGTTGGCGCACCTGCCGCATTTCCAGCTGGTGATGGAGCTCGGCAACTCGGAGGCGATCAAGCACGCGGTGCGGCACGGCATCGGCATCAGCTGCCTGTCGCGGCGGGTGGTGGCGGAACAGTTGGCCAGCGGCGCGCTGGTGGAACTGCCGGTGCCGCTGCCGCCGCTGCGGCGCACCCTGTACCTAATCCGCCATCGGCAAAAGCACATTTCCAACGCCTTGCAGCGTTTTCTCAGCTATTGCGCGCTGTAATCGACAGCGCGTCACGCCCTCTGCTGCCGCGCAGGCCGAAGAAAGCATAAAAACCTGCGCGCGCTCACATTAATGAGAGTAAGTAAGGCCATAAGGGTCGCGGCTAATAATTGCCTCTGAATTATGAAGCTATCTTATATCAGTGCAATGTTGCTAGTTCACCGGCGGGTATTTGTTACAATCCGCCCTCATTTTTTCAAAGAGCAGATAGGGTACGAATGGCTCAGCAGGATATAAAAACATCGGGGCAGCAAGCACCCGGATTGCGCCGCGAGCTGAAAGCCCGGCATTTGACCATGATCGCCATCGGCGGCTCCATCGGCACCGGCCTGTTTGTCGCCTCGGGCGCCACGGTTTCTCAGGCAGGCCCCGGCGGGGCGCTGTTGTCTTACGCTCTGATCGGTTTGATGGTGTACTTCCTGATGACCAGCCTGGGCGAACTGGCGGCCTTTATGCCGGTTTCCGGTTCATTCTCCACCTACGGCGCCAAATACGTGGAAGAAGGCTTCGGCTTCGCGCTGGGCTGGAACTACTGGTACAACTGGGCGGTGACCATCGCCGTTGACCTGGTGGCTTCGCAATTGGTGATGAGCTACTGGTTCCCGGACACCCCCGGCTGGATCTGGAGCGCGCTGTTCCTCGGCCTGATGTTCCTGCTGAACTACATTTCGGTGAAAGGGTTCGGCGAGGCGGAATACTGGTTCGCGCTGATCAAGGTCAGCACCGTGATTATCTTCATCGCCGTCGGCGTGCTGATGATCGTCGGCATTCTGAAAGGCGGCGAGCACGCCGGCTGGCAGAACTGGACGATAGGGGACGCGCCGTTCGCCGGCGGCTTCTCGGCGATGATTGGCGTGGCGATGATCGTCGGCTTCTCGTTCCAGGGCACCGAGCTCATCGGCATCGCGGCCGGCGAATCGGAGAACCCGGGTAAAAACATCCCGCGCGCGGTGCGTCAGGTGTTCTGGCGTATTCTGCTGTTCTATATCTTCGCCATTCTGATCATCAGCCTGATCATTCCGTACACCGATCCGAGCCTGCTGCGCAATGACGTGAAAGACATCAGCGTCAGCCCGTTCACCCTGGTGTTCCAGCATGCCGGCCTGCTGTCGGCGGCGGCGGTGATGAACGCGGTGATCCTGACGGCGGTGCTGTCCGCCGGTAACTCGGGCATGTACGCCTCTACCCGCATGCTGTACACCCTGGCGTCGGAAGGCAAGGCGCCGCGCATCTTCGCCAAGCTGTCGAAAGGCGGCGTGCCGCGCAACGCGCTGTATGCGACCTGCGTGGTGGCCGGGCTGTGCTTCCTGACCTCGATGTTCGGCAACCAGTCGGTTTACCTGTGGCTGCTGAATACCTCGGGCATGACCGGTTTCATCGCCTGGTTGGGCATCGCCATCAGCCACTACCGTTTCCGTCGCGGTTACATGCTGCAGGGGCGCGATCTGAACGACTTGCCATACCGTTCCGGGTTCTTCCCGCTGGGGCCGATCTTCGCCTTCGTGCTGTGCCTGATCATTACCCTGGGCCAGAACTACCAGGCCTTCCTGCAAGACAAGATCGACTGGTACGGCGTGACCGCCACCTACATCGGCATTCCGCTGTTCCTGCTGATTTGGTTCGGTTACAAGCTGTCGCGCGGCACCCGCGTCGTGAAGTACAGCGAAATGGAATTCCCGACGATGGACGTGAAGTAATCTTCGGTGAGTGACACGCGGCGGGAGCTCCCGCCGCGTGTGGTTTTACTTTTTCCCGCCTTTGGCTTCCGCCAGCGCCTGCTGCGCCGAACTCATCAAATCTTCCACCGTCGCATAATCCTGCGTCAGCGCCAAAATGCCGGCGTTGAGCTGCATGTTCACCTCGCCGAACGCGCCAAAATCGTAGGGCGCTTCCAGCGGCGGCACAATGCGCGCCAGGAACTCGCTTTCCGCGCCGTAGGGCAGATCGTGCACCAGTATCAAAAACAGGCCGCCGGTGTAGCGGCAGACGTAGTCGCTGGGGCGGATCAGCGTCTTGAGGCGCTCGCCGACGGTGCGCAGCACGTCGTCGCCGATCTGCACGCCGTGGCTTTGGTAAAGCGCCGCCAGCGGGCCGAATTCAAGAATGAACAGGTGAGAGATTGGCTGTGTCGTTGCGGGGCGGCAGATGTTGCGCATCACCGCCTCGCCGCCCGCGCGGTTGAGGAAGCCGGTCAGGCGATCGCGGTGGGACGCCTGCTGCTTCTCCCACGCCAGCGTGACGTGCTGTACCCGCTGGCGGTGGTAGCGCGCGATCATGCCATGGGCCAGCACCAGCCACAGCGGCGTGAGATCCGCCAGGACGAACAGGTTTTGCACGCGCGACAGCGGCGCCGCCAGCAGGTAGGGCAGCGTCAGCGCGATCACCTCAAGCAGCGCGAAACGCGGCGCGGCGGCATGGCGCTGCATCAGCCAGCAGGCCAGAGCGGTGATCGTCAGACCGGCGAACAGGATCAGCACAAAGCGGCCCGACAGCATCGCCAGCGCGGCGCTGGCGCCGACCAGCAGCATCCACAGCAACACCGTCACCAGCATGGCGTCCGGCCAGGCGGGTTGGCGCCTCTGCGCCAGCCAGGCGCGCCCGGCGGTCAGCAGCAGCAACAGCAGCAGCAGAACGATACCGACCAGCCGCTGGTTCAGCCAGGCGTACCCCACCAACAGCGCCGCCGGCCCCACGGCATTCAGCCAGGGAGTGAGAGGAGAGGGCGTCAGCGTGAGCCGCAGCTGGCGTTTAAACGGCTCGTCATCGGCGTGCAGCGGGCTGTGCAACAGCCAGTTCAGCAGCGCCGGGCGTTTGGGCGTTACCGCCGGAGATGGACTTCTCATTACAGCCTCGTCAATAAGGCCGCTCTTGCGGCGGCCTGAAGTTTTTTGCACGCTCGGTGCTGTGATTTTGGATTCTATGTGGTTTTTTCGTTATTTGTCAGAGTCTGGTCGGATCAGGAATAACTTTCAGAATAATGAACCTGCTGGCCGCAGCGGGGGTAAACGCGATGGATTGAAGAATGGCGTGGAAAAACAATTTATTACATTTCGATAACGCCGTTTTCACCTATTGATATGATTGATAAGTATTATCGTTTGCTTTATTGTTGACGGCTGCGCGCAGGCTGTCGCCGCGCGCTTTCCGGTTTACGGCGGACGCTTTCGCGCCGCTGTCATGATGGTTGTAACAGGTATCTTAACGAATGAGCGTATCCACCGATCCCATGACTGACGCCAAGGGGCAACCCAACGCCGGCGTGATGGGGCGTTATCAGCATATTCTTCGCCATCGCCTGTTGATGATGGGCGTGTTGGCACTGGCGATCCTGGGGTCGCTGCTGCTGGATTTCACCATGGGGCCGTCCGGGCTGTCGCTGTCGTCCTTATGGCAAACGCTGCTTGACCCCGCGGCGGCCGATGCCGGCACGCGGGTGATCGTCTGGGACATCCGCCTGCCTTACGCGCTGATGGCGGTGGTAGTGGGGTTTGCGCTCGGCCTGGCCGGGGCGGAAATGCAGACCATCCTGAATAACCCGCTGGCCAGCCCCTTTACCCTCGGCGTGTCTTCCGCCGCGGCCTTTGGCGCCGCGCTGGCGATCGTGCTCGGCATCGGCATTCCGGGCATTCCCGATCAGTGGTTCATCTCCGCCAACGCCTTTATCTTCGCGCTGTTCGCCGCGCTGATGCTCGACGGCATCACGCGCTGGACGCGGGTCGCCACCTCCGGCGTGGTGCTGTTCGGCATCGCGCTGGTGTTTACCTTCAACGCGCTGGTGTCGATGATGCAGTTCATCGCCAGCGAGGACACGCTGCAGGGGCTGGTGTTCTGGACCATGGGCAGCCTGGCGCGCGCCTCGTGGGACAAGCTGGGCATCCTGTTCGGCGTATTCGCCGTGCTGCTGCCGCTGTCGATGATGAGCTCGTGGAAACTGACCGCGCTGCGCCTGGGTGAAGACCGGGCGGTGAGCTTCGGCATCGACGTGCGCCGTCTGCGGCTGACCACGCTGCTGCGCATCAGCATCCTTTCGGCGCTGGCGGTGGCGTTCGTCGGGCCGATCGGCTTTATCGGCCTGGTGGCGCCGCACATCGCCCGCATGATCTTCGGCGAAGATCACCGTTTCTATCTGCCGGCCAGCGCGCTGATTGGCGCGCTGGTGCTGTCGATGGCCTCGGTGGCGTCGAAAAATTTGGTGCCCGGGGTGATCATTCCGGTGGGCATCGTCACGTCGCTGGTCGGGGTGCCGTTCTTCCTGAGCATTATTCTGCGCCACCGGGGGAACGTATGAGCCAGGGCCTGCGAATAGAACACTTCTCGGCGGGCTACCCGAAGCGCCAGGTGATCGACGATCTCTCGGTGCCGATGCTGCCGCGCGGGCAAATCACCGTGCTGCTGGGGCCGAACGGCAGCGGCAAATCGACGCTGCTGCGCTCGCTGGCCGGGCTGAACCCGGCGCAGGGCAAGCTGTGGCTGGACGACGGCGATCTGATGCAGATGCCGTTCGCCCGTCGGGCGGAGAAAGTGGTGTATTTGCCGCAGTCGCTGCCCGCCGGGGTGCATCTGCACGTGCTGGAGTCGATCATCGTGGCGCAGCGCGCCTCGGGCGGCCGCAGCAACGCCGGCAGCGAAGCGGAAGTGATGGCTTTGCTGGAGCAATTGGGTATCGCCCACCTGGCGCTGAGCTATCTCGATCAGCTGTCCGGCGGCCAGAAACAGCTGGTGGGGTTGGCGCAGTCGCTGATCCGTCAGCCCTCGCTGCTGCTGCTGGATGAACCGCTGAGCGCGCTCGATCTCAACTATCAATTCCACGTGATGGATTTGGTGCGCCGGGAAACCCGCAAGCGCAACATCGTGACGGTGGTGGTGGTGCACGACATCAACATCGCGCTGCGCCACGGCGACCACGTGCTGATGCTGCAGGATGGCGATCTGATCGCCGACGGCGCGCCGGATCAGGTGATTACGCCGCAGAGCCTGGCGCGGGTCTACGGCGTGCGCGGGCGTATCGAGCGCTGTTCGCAGGGCACGCCGCAGGTGCTGATAGACGGTCTGGTGAACCAGCCGACGATTTAATCCAAGAAAAAGCCCGGCATCGCCGGGCTTTCTTTATCGTGCTGCGTGGTTCAGCGCCTCGCTCACGCGTTCGACGACGTGCTGGGCGGTGACGATGCCGCCGGACAGATACACCTCGGCCGCCGGCAGGTAAACCACCTGGCCTTTTTTCACCGCCGTGGTTTTCTTCAGCGCGGTGCCGGTGAGGATCTTCTGCGGCGCCACCGCGTTCGGCCGCCCGGTCGCGGCGTCTCTGTCGATGACGAACAGCCAGTCCGGATTCAGTTTGGCCACCTGCTCAGGCGTCAGCTTGTTGCCGCGCACGTCTTTTTCGTCGGACTGCAGCGCAGACGAGAAGCCGAGGGCGTCATAGACGAAGCTGAAACGGCTCTTGGGGGCGTAGGCGCTGATCTTGCCGCCGGAGAACAGCACCACCAGCCCGCGCCCGGCCTGAGCGGCCTGCGGTTTGACCGCCGCGATCTGCGCATCCAGCTTATCGACCGCCGCCTGCGCCTGTTGCTGCTTATCGAACAGCTCGCCCAGCTGCAGCGTGCGCTGTTTCAGGCTGCCCAGCTGATCCTGCGGATCGACGGACATGTTCAGCGTCGGCGCCAGCGCGTTCAGCTCGTCATAGGCTTTGGACGCCCGGCCGGCGATCAGGATCAGATCCGGCTTGGCGGCGCGCAGCACGGCCATATCCGGCTCGAACAGGGTGCCGGCATTGAGGTATTTGTCGTCCTGATAGCGCTTCAGGCTATCCGGCAAGTTCTTGCGGTTGCCGGGCAGCGCCAGCGGCTCGACGCCCAACAGCTGCAGCGTTTCCAACGAGGCGTAATCCAGCACCACGATGCGCTGCGGGTGCTTTTTCACTTCGGTGCTGCCGTTCAGGTGCTGGACGTTGACGGTGGCCGGAGCCACCGGCGCGTCGGTTTTGCTGTGGCAACCCGCCAGCGCCATCGTTGCCAGCAGGGCGATCATCAGGGGGGAGCGGCGTAATCTCATGGGGCTTCCTCACGGTGATGGAATGAAAAGGGCGCGCAGCGCGCGCCCGGGGGCATCAGAAGTTATAGGTCATGCCGACGGTGTAACGGCGGCCGTCCAGCGTGGTGTTGTAGTGATCGTAATCCACGGTCTTGTCGAGGATGTTGTAGACCCCGCCGGTCAGCTGCAGGTTTTTCGCCGCCTGGTAGCTCAGGCCCGCATCGACGAAGGTGTAGGACGGCGTGCTCTTGGCCATCGAGGTGCGGCTCAGGTAGTCAGAGGTGCGGCTGCGGAAGTTAACGCGCGACCACAGGCTGAGGTCCTGCGTGGCGCGCCAGTCCAGCACGGTGTTCAGCATGTGCTTCGGCATCTGGTTGAGCGCCTTGCCCTGGAACTCGCCGCTCTTCTGTTCGGAAGCGGTGTAGGTGTAGTTGGTGTTCCACTTCCAGTCTTTGTTGATCTGCCAGCCGAAGGTGGCTTCTACGCCGCGCATATTGGCTTTGTCGACGTTGACGCGATCGCTGATAAAGTCGTAGGACGTGCCGCCGATGGTGCAATCCGGCGTGTCTTCGCAGCGGCGCACTTCGGTGATTTTGTCTTTAAAGTCGGTGTTGAAGACCGTCACGCCGGCGTTAACGCCTTTCAGGCTATCCCACATCAGGCCGATTTCTTCGCTCAGGCTCTTCTCTGGCTGCAAATCCGGGTTACCGACGATGATGCCTTTACGCACGCCGCCGCCGGTGACCTGCCCCCAGTTAGGGGAGGATTGGCGCAGATCCGGCGATTTGTAACCGGCGGAGACGCCGCCTTTCAGCGTCCACTGTTCGGTCAGGTGCCAGACGCCGTACATGCGCGGGGTCCAGTGGCTGCCGAAGTTTTCATCCTGATCCATGCGGATGCCGCTGGTCAGGCTGAAGTCGTTGGTCAGCGCCCATTCGTCTTCAGCGAACAATGCCCAGCTCCAGCGCGTCAGCTTGCTGAGACCTTGAGCCGACTCAAGCTGGTTGCCGCCGTCGCCCAGTTTTTCATAGCGGTATTGGCCGCCGAGGTTCAGCATGTGGGAACCCAGCTCGAACTGGTTCTGGGTGTTGAAGATGGTGTTGTAGGCCTTCATGTTACGGCCCGGGTTACCGGTTTCTTCGCGCTGCACGTAGCTGGTGGAGTTGCCGAAGTCATAATAGCCGTTGTGGGTCAGCGAGTAGTTGGTGCGCGTATACAGGCTTTCGCTGCGGGACGTCGGCGAGCATTTGCCTCTGCTGCAGCGCTCCGCCACCACCGATTTGCCCGGCGTGCTGTTGCGATCTTGCAGCGAACGGCCGATTTCGAAGTCGAATTCGTTTTTCTCGTCCGGCGTCAGGGTGAACACCGCGGTGCCGCTGCGCATGCGCTGTTCGTTGTAACCGTTGACGATTTTATCTTCCGCGCGGCGCGACAGCAGGCCGTTGACCCGCAGGCCGAGCAGCCCTTCAACCAGCGGGCCGGAGGCGTAGGCGTTGGTCTGGAACAGATCGCCGGAATCGCGGTTTTCCTGAATGGTGGCGTCGCCGTGCAGCGAGCCCTTCCACTCGGTGCGGGAGGTCTTGCGAGTGATGACGTTGATCACGCCGCCCATGGCGTCGGAACCGTACAGCGAAGACATCGGCCCGCGCACCACTTCGATGCGCTCGATGGCTTCCATCGGCGGCAGCCAGCCCTGTTCGATGCCGGCGTTGTCGCTGTTCGGGCGGGTGCCGCGGGTGTCGACACGCTTGCCGTCCACCAGGATCAGGGTGTACTTGGAGGACATGCCGCGGATGCTGATGTCACTGCTGCTGGCGCCGCCGGTGATCACCACGCCCGGCACGTCTTTCAGCGCGTCGGTCACGTCGCGATAGGCCTTGTCTTCGATCTGCTGGCGCGGGATCACCGAGATGGAAGCGGCGGAGTCCTGAATTTTTTGCTGGAAGCCGGAGGCGGTGACGACCATGGTGTCCTGGGTGTCGTCCTGCGGCGCGGCCAGCGCGGCGGTGGCGCTGAGTGAGGCGATCACCAGAGCGGCGAGCTTGCTGTAACGTGGCGTTTCCATGAGGTAAACCTTTCCTGGATTGAAGTGAAAGTAATTAACCAATTGAATTTCTAATGAAATTGTTCGTCTTTCGCTGAGAAATGCTTAGCTTCGTCAACGTTGCGTGAGGCTATTGTAAGGATTTTTTTCTGAATGTAAACGCTAATGATAATCCATATCATTTGTATGCTGGTTTTGCTGGCGGGAAAGGTTAACCGGATGAATTAAAGGGAAAAGCGGCGCAGCGGGCGTGCGCCGGGGAGGATCAGCGTTTTTGGATGTAGGTGATGGCCAGCGCCAGCGCCAGCACCAGGCCTTTGATAATGTCCATGGCGTAGTAGGGCACCGACAGCATCACCAGCCCGTTTTGCAGCACGCCGAGGATCACCGCGCCGATCAGCGTGCCGAGCGCATTAGGTTTGCCGGCCCCGGCCAGCGAGAAGCCGATATAGGCCGCCGCCACCGCGTCCATCAGATAGCCGCCGCCGGCGTTGACCTGCGAAGAGCCGATACGTGACGCCAGCAAGATGCCGCCAAGCGCCGCCAGCCAAGAGGAAATGACATAAGCGGCAACCCTGTAACGCACGGTGCGGATGCCCGAAAGGCGCGCCGCCTCGGGGTTGCCGCCGATGGCATACATGCGGCGGCCATGCTTGGTCAACGACAGGAACAGCTGCACCGCCACGGTGACCGCCAGCATGATCAGCACGATCACCGGCACCTGGCCGAGGGCGGAAAACACCTCCGGGATCAGGCCTTCCGCCATGTCGCCATTCGGCAGCACCATGTTTTGGGTGATGGATCCGCCGTAGCTGTAGGTCATCGCCACGCCCTGGATCACGAACAGGCTGGCCAGCGTCGCCAGCATATCGGGAATTCTAAACACCACGATCAGTAGGGCGTTGAACAGGCCGACCAGCGTGCACAGCAGCAGCGTTACCACGATGGCGCCGGTGGTGCCGAACCCGTGCCAGACGAACAGCGAAATCACCAGCGCGTTGGCCAGCGAGGCGGTCGAGCCGACCGACAGATCGAAACCGCCGACCGACAGCGAGATAGAGACGCCGATGGCGATCACCGTCACGATGGCGATCGAACGCAGGATATTGATGATGTTGTTGGCATCGAGGAAGTTGTCCGACGCCAGGCCGAACAGGGCGATCAGCGCCGCCACGGTCAGCAGCATGCCCCATTTGTAGAGGAAATCGAACAGCTGTTGGCGCCAGGGCAGCGCAGGCCGCAGGGCTAATTCTTTACTCACGCAGGGGTTCCTCCGGTGGAATAGAGCAATAAGGTTTCTTCGTCGATGTCGGCGGCGTTCAACTCCGCCACGATGCGGCCGTCCCACAGCACGCAGATGCGATCGCACAGGCCAACCAGCTCGGCGAACTCGCCGGAGGCGTAAATCACGCCCTTGCTGGCGCGCGCCAGGCCGTCGATCAGGCTGAACAGCTCCTGCTTGGCCTTGATGTCCACGCCCTTGGTCGGCTCATCGAAGATCAGCACCTCGGCGTCGCCGCGCAGCCATTTGCCGATCGCCACTTTTTGTTGATTGCCGCCGGACAGGCGCGCCAGCCGCTGTTGCGGGCCGGAGGCGCGAATGTTCAGGCGCTGCATGATCTCGCGCGCCCAGCGCAGCTCTTGTCGTCGGCTGAACAGGCTCCAGCGCGAGAAGCTGTCGTCGGCGCTGACGCTCAGGTTCATCGGGATCGCCTCATCGATGAAAATGCCTTCTTTGCGGCGTTCCTCCGGCACCAGCGCCAATCCTTGTTCGACCGAGAGGTGCGGCGCGCGCGGTGCCCAGGGCTGCCCGCGCAGTTCGCCGCGTTCGAGCTGCACGGCGCTGGCGCCGAACAGCGCTTTGCACAGCTCGGTTTTGCCAGCTCCCGCCAGCCCGGCGATGCCGAGAATTTCGCCCTCATGCAGCCGCAGCGAAACGTCGCGCAGCTTGTGGCGATCGCGCAAGCCTTGCACCTGCAGCAGCGTTCGCTCGGCGTGCGGCGGGCGCGGCGGCGGGAAAATATCGTCCAGCCGATGGCCGAGCATCTTCTCGACGATCTGTTCGCCGCTCAGCCCGCGCATGGCGTCCTCGCTGACGCGCCGGCCGTCGCGCAGCACCGTCAGCCGATCGCAAATGTCGCTCAGTTCGTGGATGCGGTGGGAAATAAATACGATGCCGATACCTTCGGATTGCAGGTGGCGAACCACGTTAAACAGGCGCTCGCTCTCGGCGCGATCGAGCGGGGCGGTCGGTTCGTCGAGCACCAGAAAACGGCAGCGGTGCGACAGCGCGCGCGCCAGCAGCACCTGCTGTTTTTCCGCCAGCGTGCAGTCCGCCAGCCGCCTGCGAGGGTTGAGCGGCAGCGCCCATTGCTGCAGCAGCTGCGCGGCGCGGCGGTGCAGCTCCGCCCAATTCAGCCAGTGGCCCGGTTCGTTCAGCCAGTCCAACATGATGTTTTCCGCCACCGACAGCGTGGGGATCAGCGCGACGTCGACCTCTTGCTGCACCACGTGAATACCGTGGCGGCGCGCCTGCAGCGGGGAGTGGATCGCCACCGCCTGGCCGTCGATCAGGATCTCGCCGCGATAATGATCGTGGGCGCCGGAGAGGATCGCCATCAGCGTCGACTTGCCCGCGCCGTTGGCGCCGACCAGCGCGTGGATTGAACCGCCCTGCAGCGTGAAGTCCACGTCCTGCAGTGCGTTGAAACCGGCGAAGGCGATCGAAATATTGCGCATCTCGAGGCGCGAAGGCGGTGCGGTTGACATAGGGTATTAAGGCCGTTTAGATGTTTAGATGGCTGATTTGCTCTGTTGTAACACAGATTGCGCCGTTGGCAACCAACAAAATGGCATAACGGCGGTGAAAAACGCGTTGGCGGGTAGGGGCGCAACCCGCGTCAGGCTGCGCCGGTGCGAGAAGCGCTCAGAAGGTGGTGGGGGTGTGTGCGCTGACGATGCGGCAGATGCGCGCCGAGGTATTGCTGAAGCTGTGCGGAATGCCGGTGTTGATGGCGTAACTCTGGCCGGCGGTCAGGCAGTAGCTCTGGCCGTTGATGGTCAGCACGATCTCGCCCTCCAGCAGGGTGCCGATCTCTTCGCCCTGGTGCTTGATCTTTTCACCGGTGGTGGTGCCGGGCTGGTAGGTTTCCAGCATCATCGCCAGGTTACGCGTCGGGCTGCCGTTGTGCACCAGCCTCATCGACACCCCCTGGCTGCCGATCTCAATTAGATCCTCGGCGTCGATCACCACGCGCGGCTCGTCGACGGCTTCCGGTTCGGCAAAGAATTCAGACAGCGACAGGCCATACACCTTCAGCAGCTTTTGCAGCGTGCTGATGGCCGGGCTGACCTTGTCCTGTTCGATGGTGCTGATCGCACTGTGGGTTAACCCGGACAGTTCGGCGACCCGGCGCTGCGACAAACCCAATTGCTGACGGATCTGCGACAGGCGTTTGCCCGGTGCCAAGCTGGCTTCGCTCATAGCGGTACTTCCTTCTGGTAGGGGCGACAGGCAGACATGAATATCGCTATCGGGCGCCTGTCTGGGCGATAACGATGTTGCATGATATCGGTAGTTAGGGCAGGTTTGGAAAATATATTGCCCATGTTCACTCTCGGTGCGTTGGACGAAATAGTTGACGTAAAAATGGCGGCAAGGCCTTTTCGGTCAATATTTTATCAATTTAGCAGCCGGCGGCGAATAATCAAACAGGATTGTAACATTTGCAAACCTATTCTGTTAAGACTATGTTTCATGGTGTGGATGTTATTTTGAGCGCCCGGCAGCGGCGCAGCCTGGCGAGAAATCCAATCATGTGTTGAATCGAACGGCGGACGGGCGCCAACGCGCCTTAAGAGCATAATGGCGGGTGACGTATGCAAACCAATAGCGCAGCAGTTGAACATTTTGCACAGCATCATGAAGAGAGGCGAAGTAGCGCGTTCCAAAATGAGGTTGCTCATTATTTGGAACGCCATCCCGCCACGCAGTATGTCGATATCCTTCTCACCGATCTCAATGGTTCCTTCCGCGGCAAACGCATACCCGTCTCAGGGTTGAAAAAACTGGAAAAAGGCAGCTACTTCCCCGCGTCGGTGTTCGCCATGGACATCCTCGGCAACGTGGTGGAGGAGACCGGCCTTGGGCAAGAGCTCGGCGAGCCGGACCGCATTTGCCTGCCGGTGCCCGGCTCGCTGACGCCGTCGGCCGCCGATCCGCAGCATATCGGCCAGGTGCTGCTGACCATGCTGGATGAAGATGGCACTCCCTTTGACGTTGAACCCCGCAATGTGTTGAACCGCGTGTGGCAGGCGCTGCGACAGCGCGGCTTGTTCCCGGTGGCAGCGGTAGAGCTGGAGTTTTATCTCATCGATCGGCAGCGCGACGCGGAGGGCGATCTGCAGCCGCCGTGCGCGCCCGGCACCCAGGAGCGCAACACCCAAAGCCAGGTGTACTCCGTCGATAACCTGAACCATTTCGCCGAGGTGCTGAACGACATAGACGCGCTGGCGAAGCTGCAGGGGCTGCCGGCGGACGGCGCGGTGGCGGAGGCGTCGCCGGGGCAGTTCGAGGTCAACCTGCGTCATACCGACGATATTTTGCTGGCCTGCGACCACGCGCTGGCGCTGAAACGGCTGGTGCGGCTGGTGGCCGAGAACCACGACATGCACGCCACCTTTATGGCCAAGCCCTACGAGGATCATGCCGGCAGCGGCATGCACGTGCATGTCAGCATGCAGGACGGCGCGGGCAACAACCTGTTCGCCGACGACGAAGGCGAGGATTCGCCACTGCTGAAACAGGCGCTGGCCGGGATGATCACCCTGATGCCGGCGTCGATGGCGCTGCTGGCGCCGAACGTCAACGCCTACCGGCGTTTCCAGCCTGGGATGTATGTGCCGATCCAGGCCGCCTGGGGCCACAACAACCGCACCGTGGCGCTGCGCATTCCCTGCGGCGAAGCGGAGAACCATCGGGTGGAGTATCGCGTGGCCGGCGCCGACGCCAATCCATATCTGGTGATGGCGGCGATCCTGGCCGGCATGCTGTACGGGCTGGACAACGCGCTGCCGCTGCCTGAGCCGGTGACCGGCAACGGGCTGGAGCAGGAGGGGCTGCCGCTGCCGATCCGCCAGAGCGACGCGCTGTACGAGTTTGAGCATCAGCACGCGCTGACCCACTATCTGGGCGAGCGTTTCACCCAGGTTTATCACGCCTGCAAGACCGACGAACTGCTGCAGTTCGAGCGGCGGGTGACGGAAACCGAGATTGACTGGATGTTGAAAAATGCCTGAATGGGCGTATAAAGTAAGAGGTATGTGCGGCCGACCGGCCTGCCGGTAGTGGATTAATTCGCCTGCCGGGCCGGTTTTCCGCTCGATCGACAAAAAGAATTTGTATTTAAGGGCTTCCGGATCTTGTCATCCGGAGGCATTCTGGTGCAAAATATCTCAAATGCAGATAGCCGACGTTTTAACGCGTCGGTTATTTTTTTTGCATTAAGTTTTACCAACGTAGCGTTTCATACACCAAGCGAGGCCGGACACCGATCCGGATAGATAAATAGTTTCGTGCACGATCAAACAAAACTTTATGGTCGTGACTCATGAGGATTAGAAAGATGGGGCAATTTTTCACTTTAGCACCGGTGCCCGCCGGTTTCCGCTGTGGCCGCAGCGACTATGGAGCAGCCGAGGTTACCTCGACCCGTTATCCAGCTTACAATCCCCTTCTTTTAGAATTAAGTCGCTCGTTGCGAAGTTTCCCCGCAACCTTAAGTCTTGGCGTGTCCGCCATCCGCAAGGCTCAAGGTAAGGGGGGGCTGAACAATGTCCGATAACACCCTCAACGCCGCTCCGGCTCAGCGCACTCAGCTGCGTAAAACCCTGACTTTGGTTCCGGTAGTGATGATGGGCCTGGCTTATCTGCAGCCAATGACCATCTTCGATACCTTCGGCATCGTATCCGGCCTGACCGATGGTCACGTCGCGACCGCGTACGCCTTCGCTCTGCTGGCGATCCTGTTTACCGCCCTGAGCTACGGCAAACTGGTGAAGAAGTTTCCTTCCGCCGGTTCCGCCTACACTTACGCCCAGAAAGCCATCAGCCCGCACGTCGGCTTTATGGTGGGCTGGTCATCGCTGCTGGACTACCTGTTCATGCCGATGATCAACATTTTGCTGGCCAAGATTTACCTGGAAGCGATCTTCCCAGGCGTTCCGTCCTGGATTTTCGTGGCGGTGCTGGTCGGCTTGATGACGATTTTCAACCTGCGCGGCATCAAGCTGGTGGCTAACCTGAACTCCATCATCGTGGTGGTGCAGGTGGCGATCATGATCGTGTTCCTCGGCCTGGTGATCAACGGCGTTTACCACGGCGAAGGCGCCGGTACGCTGGTCAGCAGCCGCCCATTCTGGTCCGATAACGCGCACGTGGTGCCGATGATTACCGGCGCGACCATCCTGTGCTTCTCGTTCCTGGGCTTCGACGGCATCAGCTCGCTGTCTGAAGAGACCAAAGACGCGGAAAAAGTGATCCCGAAAGCCATCTTCCTGACGGCGCTGATCGGCGGCATCATCTTTATCGTGGTGTCTTACTTCGTGCAGCTGTACTTCCCGGACATCTCGCGCTTCAAGGATCCTGACGCGTCGCAGCCTGAAATCATGCTGTACGTGGCGGGCAAATTCTTCCAGTCGGTGATCCTGGTGTTCTCCTGCGTGACGGTATTGGCGTCAGGCATGGCGGCGCACGCGGGCGTTTCGCGTCTGATGTACGTGATGGGCCGCGACGGCGTGTTCCCGACTCGTTTCTTCGGCTATGTACATCCGAAGTGGCGTACCCCGGCGCTGAACGTGCTGCTGGTTGGCGCCATCGCGCTGTCCGCCGTGTCGTTTGACCTGGTGACCGCGACCGCGCTGATCAACTTCGGTGCTCTGGTGGCCTTCACCTTCGTCAACCTGTCGGTGATCTCGCAGTTCTATATTCGCGACAAGATGAACCGCACTGTGAAAGACACGTTCAACTACCTGATCCTGCCGGTGCTGGGCGCATTGACCGTCGGCGCGCTGTGGATCAACCTGGAAGCCAGCTCGATGACGCTGGGCCTGGTCTGGGCGGCCATCGGTCTGATCTACCTGGCCTTCGTCACCCGCAGCTTCCGTCTGCCGGTGCCGCAAGCGAGCGAAGACGCCGCCTAAGCGCGAGCCGTCTCCTCAGCCACAAAAAAGGCCGCATTCGCGGCCTTTTCCTTTTTTGCTTGCTGCGGGTTTACCCCACCAACTCTTTGCCGTAATCGAACAGCGCTTTCAACAGGGCGGTTTTCTCTTTGTCGCCTTCGTGCAGGTTATACAGCGATTCGAGCTGCAGCAGGTAACTCTGCACGCGCTCCGCGCTCAGCGCTTCCTGGCGGTGCTGCAGCCAGCGGCGCTGTTCGGCATCGTCCAGCGTATTCGGGTAGTTGCGCGCGCGGAAGCGGAACAGCAGCTCTTTCATGCGGCCGTCGCTGAAGGCCAGATCCAGCGCCGGCAGGTTCTGCGGCTTGGTCTGCTGGATAATCCTCATCGCCGCCTTGTCGGCGTCGCTGAAGAAGCCGTCATACAGCCGGGCGTCGACGTCGTCGGAGCCTTTGAACGGCTCGGCTTCGGCGAACAGCGCCACCACTTTCTCACGCACTTCCGGGTGCTGTTTCAGCAGCTGTAGGTTTTGCAAGCAGGCCTGGCGATCGATGCCCAGCCGCTCGGCGTTCTCCGGCAGCAGGGTTTTGGCCGGCGCCAGCACCGGGCATTTGTTGATGTGCACCAGCTTGATCGGCACCGGCGCCTGATCCGGCGCCAGGTCGTCGCGGCGGGTGTACAGCCGTTCACGCAGCTGCTCGGCGCTCAGCGTCAACAGCGGCGTCATGTCGCCGGCGAGATCGCACATGATCACCGCGTTTTTGTTGTCCGGGTGCCAGGCCAACGGCGACACCCAGCTGGTGTTGCCGCGCGCCGCGCCAAACATGCCGGAGACGTGCACCAGCGGCGTCATTTCGGCGACGTCGATCAGGGCGTTCAGCTTGTGCTTGTTGCGGTGCTGCAACAGGAAATCGAACAGCCGCGGCTGCGCCTGCTTGACCAGCTTGGCCATGGCGATGGTGGCGTAAACGTCCGACATTGCGTCGTGAGCCTGCGTGTGCTCGACGCCGTTGGCGCGCGTGAGATGCTCCAGGCGGAAGCTGGGGAAGCCGTCTTCGTTTTCCGGCCAGACGATGCCGTCCGGGCGCAGGGCGTAGCAGGCGCGCATCACATCCAGCAGATCCCAGCGCGAGTTGCCGTTTTGCCAGCTGTAGGCATAGGGATCGTAGAAGTTGCGATAGAAGATATTGCGGCTCACTTCGTCATCGAAACGGATGTTGTTGTAACCGAGAATGCAGGTGCCGGCCACGCTGAAGGCCTGGTGGATTTGGCGGGTGAATTCGGCTTCGTTAACGCCTTTGGCGCGCGCCACCTGCGGCGTGATGCCGGTGATCATCACCGCCTCGGGTTCCGGCAGGTAGTCGTCGGCCGGGGCGCAGTAGATGACCAGCGGCTCTTCGATAATGTTGAAATCCATATCGGTGCGCACGCCGGCAAACTGCGCCGGGCGGTCCAGCGACGGGCTTTTGCCGAAGGTTTCGTAATCGTGAATGTAAAAGGTGTTCTGTCTATCGTTGTCTTTCACTGTCGGGGTTTGTCCGCGTATGTTGTTTAACGTACCGATTTAAAAGTATTTTTTAGCGCGTTAACTGCCTTGTTTGTCCATTCTTGCATAAGACTGTATTCACTTGTTTGCCTTCGTCCATGTGCTATTGTGTACAGGTTTGGTACATAACCTTAAATCAACTGCGTACAAAAAATTATTATGGCTCTCAGCGATACAAAACTGCGCTCACTACATGGTAAACCATATTCGGGAAGTCCTGAAGTGTCCGATGCCGATGGGCTTAGCGCCCGCATTTCGCCCAAAGGGGTGATCAACTTTCAGTTTCGATACCGGTGGTATGGCAAAGCCCAACGTTTAGGGATTGGCAGGTATCCTGCCGTCGCTTTGAAAGAGGCTCGTGCAATCACATCAGAGTTGCGCACCCTCTATGACCGAGGGATAGACCCGCGCCAATATTTTGATAAAAGCGGAGATATCGGCAACACGGCAACGGTGAAGGACTGTTTGAATTATTGGAAGGAAAACTACGTTGATGTCTCGCTTCGTGAGAACAGTAGAGAGCTGTATAAATCGACTGTCATTAAACGTTTAAGTGATGCTTTTGAAGGGCGTCCAGTAGCAGAGATTACCATTAAGCAATGGGTTGATTTGTTTACTCAAGAGGAAAGGGAAAACAGCAGGCGGGCGCGGCAACTACTTGTCCAGTTGAGATCAGCGATGGGGTGGTGTATCCGTCGGCATTTTATACCCGATTGCTCAGTAATGAAGGTTGAGCCTCGTGACGTAGGGAGCCGTTCTGAAACCGGGGATAGAATTCTAACTTACTTTGAGCTGGCAGAAATTTGGATCGCCATAGAGCGCAGCAGGGCGTCCACTTCAAATAAGCTTTTGCACCAAATGCTCATGCTCTGGGGAGCGCGGCTGTCCGAGTTGAGGTTATCTGAACGGCATGAGTTTGATCTGAGGGAAATGCTCTGGACTGTACCAAAAGAGCACAGCAAAACAGGAAAGGAAATCCGGCGTCCGATCTTCAAGCAAATTGAGCCGTTGCTGGAAAAGGCAATGCTGACGTATGACAAGGTTCTTTTCCCAGGGAATCTGATCACGGAACCTCTAACGATCTCTGCGGCCAATCGTTACATAAAACGCATTCGGGAAGGTTTGGATATAGGGTATTGGCGTGCGCACGATTTCCGGCGGACGTTGGTGACACGCCTTTCAGAGGAAGGGGTAGCCCCACACATTACGGAAAGAATGCTGGGGCATGAGCTGGGTGGGGTGATGGCCGTCTACAACAAACACGACTGGATAGAAGGGCAAAAGGAAGGGTATGAGATACATGCCGATAAGCTTTTCTGGCATGTTAAGAAACTTTCTGGTTGATGCCGCCATTCAATATCCACTGATTAACCGCACTCTCTAAATATGCTTTTGGGTGAGTGCGAACAGGCTTAGGGAAACAGTGTTTGTTCTGGTAGGTGTACATGGTCGATCGTGACGAAATGCCAAGCTTCGCCATGACCTCCTTTTCAGGGATCAGGTTGATATCTTGCATAGTTACCTCGGGAATGCTGGTGGATTATTCTGCTGCTGAGAATAGGCGCTGATAAATTGCGGAAACATACTTCGCCTGATGGATAGCATCGGCTAATGCGTTGTGGCGCTCGCCGTCAAACGGCATATCACGCTTGGGATCAAAGCCAACTACGCGGCCAAGCTCAACGATAGTGCGCACGTCCCTGTCGTTGTACCACTCCCACGGCAACGGAACGCATTCACGCTGGTAAGACTCACGCAGGATCACGTTATCGAATACAGCTCCGTTCCCCCACACGCGCAGGCTACGAGGATTGGCGACATTGGCCCGGATAAACTTATTCAGGTCATACAACGCAGACAGCAACGACGGGGCACCGTCAACGCAGATAGCTGCGCGGGCTTCGCTGCTTTGCTTCATCCACCAAATAATCGTATCGGCGTCTGGTGTCGCCTTACCGGCCATAGTGCTTTGGAGGTCTACGGCGGTGTAGAACTGCTCACCAAGCTCGCCGGTGCGCGGATCAAAAAGCACAGCACCGATAGTCAAGATAGGGGCGCTGGGCTTCTTACCCAGAGTTTCAAGGTCAAGCATTAAGTGGTTCATCAATATTTATCCAGGGTGTACACGAAGAATTTGTCAATGGCTGAGCCTGCAAGTTTGCTTATGTCATACTGCTGAATACCCCACACGATTGCGTAAAGGCACCAGATGTAGCCATTGCTGGCTTCACGGCAACTCGCTTCGAAGAAGTCCGTCAGGTCGATGTGCTTGCAGCTAAAGTCATGCACCGCGGTTACTGCTTCATACTCATAACCGGATGCCAGCTTTAGTTCTTCAATCGCCTCTACAGCTTCCTCTTTGGCTTCTTCAAAAGCCTCTTCATCGTCAAAATCGTCAGCCGCACACTCAAGCCAGTCATCAAGATATTCCTGCGCGCGAGCCTCGAAAGCTTCTGGCGACCACTCGGTATAAACTTCACGGCAGTAACCACGTCCGCCATGCTGCAACTTTTCAGACCAGTAACCTGGGTTGATCGACAGCTCTCCTTCGTTCCGAATGAAGTCGTACTTATCCATGCGGAAGAAATCGAACATGTTATAGAGTCGGCGGAAAACATAGGTTCCCATATCACCGCTAATGCACAGATGGCCGGGCCAGGTGGTTAGGGTGAAGTGATAACAGCTGCTGCCACCTCGTGAAAAATGAAGGTGTCTAAACACACCGTTATCGTTGTCAACGGACATTGAGTGATTACGGGTGTCGCACTTGAAGCGTTCCAGTACATTTTTTTCTTTCATTCCTTTTCTCCCAGGTGCCGAGCCGGGATCACGCCATCTACCGGTAGGCATTCATACTGAGGTGGTAACTTTTGCTGGTGGATATCAGCAAGACAATTTGAACGGTCTGGATATACCCAGCCCTGCGGGACGTAGTCACAAGGCTGATGGGTGTAGCAGACGAGAAGAAATAGGCCGAACATGTGGCACCCCTGAAAAGATTATTTATCTATTACGCAGTTGTAATCATTGTGGGTAAGTAACAGCCAATTATGGCCGTCGTCTTTTGAAATTAAACGCCAGCGTTTATTTACACGAAAGGTCAGGTATTTTTTGCCATAGGTTCTTTTGGGGAATAATCGACCGGCACGGAACTGTTTTAATTTTTCCAGCGCCTTCGCAGTAATCCACAAAGGCGCATTATTCAGGTTGATGCTCATTGATCTTCACCACTCGCAACCTGGGGGTGTTGCTGACGGTATTCGTTGAGAATGGTGTTGATTTCTTCTCGGGTTCCAGGAAGGAGCAGTAGAACGTCACCCTCTTCACGAACCATTGGCGCAGCATCATAGAGCAGTTCACAGAGTCGGCGGGCGCGGGTAGCGTTGAATTGCGGCTGGGCGACGCTCTTAGTGATTTTTTTCTTGCCGGACTCTTCGGCCTTTTTCATCAACCGCGCGGCTTCACGGTCGGCATATACGCCATGCTCGCGGTTAATTTGAATAGCCAGGGCATAGTTAATTGAACCAGCGCGCACCAGGCTCTTGATGTAGGGGCTGCATTCCTGCAATTGCAGGTGCTGGAGGATATCGGACTCGGAGCGTTTAACTTTCTTTGCGATCTCCGCGTTAGTCCAGCCCTGATTTACCAGCCGTTGATAGGCCGCGCCACGTTCGATAGGGGTAAGTGCCAGACCTTGCGAACTGGTGACCATGAAGGCGATTTTATCGGCCTCAGTACCTACAAAGTCCTTACACTCAAGACGCGCCACCTCATGCCCGGCTTCACTTGCCAACAGCGCACCGTGGAAGCGGTGGTGACCGTCGATAACCTTCACGCCTTGCTCAGTCACTTCAACTGCCAGCGGTGGTATATATTCCCCCGCAATAAACGCATCCCTAAACTCTTCAACGTGCGCCTGATTTAATTCGCGAACGTTATAGCCATCTTCAGCATAAATTTCACTGAGTGGAACCAGAAACGTTTTGCGGGTAGTGATATCTGAACCGATGCTTTCTTTTGCAGAATAACGCTGACTTAAAGTTGCCATAATTATCTTCCATTCTGAGGGGGTGAAAATGCTTCACTATGCGCCACACACGGTGGCGCATAAGACTGCACATTACTGATGGTTAAATGCGGCCTTCAAATACAGGCACGTCCGGCAGTTGGTTTTGCAGGTCGACCATGATTTCGTTGTAGGCATGCTCAATGATTTTTTTCGGGTCAATCAGTTCATACCAAAGAATCAGCTTGCCTTCGCGGAGACGGTAGCGAATACGAGCATCAATTTGATATGGGGTGCCGTTATGGAACGGTGAGATTGCCAGCGAAATCTTCTCAGGCAGTTTCGTGTTGCCACCGCCGGTTTTTTCGTTGCTGAAAGCCATCTGATATGTGCCGTCGGTCAAACGGGTAACTGCTTTAAACTCAGACGTGCGCGTTTCCTGGAATGCCAGCACCATTTCCAGAAGGGCAGTGCCAGAGGTAGGGTTAGAGTCAGATGCAGGGGCAATACATTTAATGTACTGCTCGATGAACTCTGCAAACGTTACCTGATCCATTTTTTCAGCATCGCATTTACTGAATGCCTTCCATTCATCAGAAAGCGGGCAGTCATACGTTACATAATGAGTGTTTTTGAAGGGCGTTTTACTGTCCAGGTGGTAGTCAATAAATGCACGGAAACGGGTGTTTTCAGTGTCGGCAAAAATAACACTGCGCTCATCTTTGAAGCGAGAGACATACCCGATGAACGAGGATGGCGAGATAACGACTACATGCTGTTTTACCTGCTGTTCATCGACCATGAAGTTTTCCAGCGACTCCAAAGAGTAGCCGCGAGGCACAACAGCATAGGGAACATCGGTTTTAATTAAGCTGTTTGCTACTGCCAACTCGGCAATATGCTTTACAGACTCGTTATTGTTGGTGATTTCCATTTTATTTCCTTCTGGATAAGTAGGTTTAATTATTGGTTAGCCGTTTTGCGTCAACTTAATCGGCGCAACAGATGGCGAGGTGTCAATAACACGCAAATCCATTTGCACTTGAGATGGATCATCACGCATTAAATCGCCATCGGCGGTTGAGAACATAATTGTGTCAGCCCGATCCAGTTCAGGAATGGATTTCTTGACGTTCGGGGTGATTTTCATCGTGTTTTCGTCGCGGCTGTTCAACATCTGGCAATTCAGCGTCAAAGTAACAGCGCCTTTCTTGCCGGTTTCGCGAACCATTTTAATAACCTCGGCCAGAGCTTCGGTAAGCTCCTGGTCTAAGGTGCCTTTGTTGATATAAGCCAGCTGCTGGCTAAAGGGAGTACATTTGCTTTCAGACATACTATTTCTCCTCGTCACATACAGAGAAGAACTCGGGCCGGGTGACGCCCTCCACGGTTAAATGGATGCCTGAATTCTTCTCTCTATGAAAAAGGGCGGCTCGCCTACGAACATTATCTTCATCCTCCTTTGGGTTGGTTGAAGCTCGGCGGCCGCCAAAGACTACACACAGCAAAGATTTAGAGCGGGTGGCCTTTCTGGCAGAGGATTTTGCGCAGACGTGCAAAGAAGGTGAGGCGAACGGCCTGCACGGATGGGACAACGCGCATACCGTCTACAACGATTGTGTTAGCATTGTGGTTGATCATGTTGAATCTCCGTTCTACTGGTCATGCCCCGGCAAAGATTGGCGTCTGCAGCCGGGGCTATTTATTTCAGAAGTACCAGCGCGCCAGGCGGTTCAGGTAGCTGGTAACATCGCAATTACCGAATTTTCGGATAGCAACGCGGCGGAAGGATCGGAATTCCCGACGTGCTTTACGGCGCTCACGCTTTGTTAAGATGATCTGCATGGCGAGTCCTGCTGTTGCGCCACGAATGGCGCGATAGAGTTAGAAATACCAGCGGGCGTAGCTATTCAGCAGGCTGGCTTTATTGCAATGGCCATAAGCTTTGAATGCTCGGCGACGCTGTGAGCGCAATTCCCGGCGTGCTCGGCGGCGAATGCGGTTAGTCAAAACAATTTTGCGCATAGAAAGTCCTGCTATTGCGCCCCGTAGGGCGCGGTGGGTGTTAGCTGGCCAGCCACTCGTCATAGGTTTTCAGCGGCTTTCCGGTCATGAATTCATTTCCTTTACCGTCGTCAGCGCAGGCAAGGTAAATCTGATATTCGCTGTCATTGTCGCCGCGTGCTTTAGTCTGCCAATTCGCGTTTTGTTCGAGTTGCATCGTGTAACCCCCGCCGTTTTAGTAGGTTAATTTGCGAACCAGAGGCGCTGCCGTTGAACCGCCGCTCATTTGCACGCGAACACGGCTTACTGACGGCTTGGCGCGCTCTTCACCGGTGTAGCTATTGAATGTGCATGGCCCCAGTACCAGGCGGGGGATGCCGCGAAGAATCACGGTTTCACCGGCTTTTGGATGTTTGCGATATGCCTTGCGGCGTTGTGCTGCGTTCATCGTGTAACCCTCTGCTGTAGTGGTTTTATGCCTACCGCCCCACACTGGCAGCGGCAGGGTAAATCCACTTCTTCCCTAAAGAACGTTACCGGTCGATCCCTCTCGGGGCCGGGGAGTGATTGCATCGCTCACCCCGTGGCGTGTTGCCTGTGTGGCTTCCTGCCGTTCCCGTAACGTTTGCGGCGGTGTTTTGCTGGTGGCGTTCCGGGTTGATAGGGGGAGTATACGAATTGTATTTTTATCTTGCAATACGAAATGTATACACAAAATGCAGATGTATACGTATCGTAGTGATTTTTATTGAAAAATTATTTGTGCAGAATTCGCCCTAGAGGGAGGAAGAGGGGTTTCTTTGAGGGAGGGAATCAGGAATTAAGAGAAAGCCCAGCATTGTGCCGGGCGTTGATTAAACCAAACGCATCATGGTTTGGATTGCAACTCCGATAATCTTGCAGTTGCCGTTGATCTCTTTCATCGGCCATGCAGGGTTCAGACCTTTAAGGTATTTTTGCCCGCCGTCGATGATGAGTTTTTTGAATGTGGCTTCATTGGCGTCAACCATCTTGGCTATAACAAGGCTACCATTGACGGCCTCACGACCCGTATCTATTAGGACTAATGTCCCTTCAGGGATACTGATCCCTGTTGGCGCTGTCATAGAGTCGCCATCGACACGTAGCCAGAACGCCTTACCGAAAACTTTTGCATCAGACTCGAACCATTCATCGATCTCATCGACGGTATACGGCTCCATTGCCTCAGCCCAAGCTCCTGCTTGAACCCAACTGATCAGCGGATACTCCCTGCCTTTTTTATAAGGCCCAGCAAATTTAACGTTTGAGGTTTCGGTGTGGTGCGAAGCTGGCTGAGAATTGCCAGGGTTAACAACAAAATCTTTCAAACCAATAAAATTCATTATGTTGGCGATGATTTCTATCCCCGGCTCCCTTCTGCCGTTTAGCCAGTGACTGACGGCACCTTTGGTAACCCCAAGGTGCTCTGCGAGTTGCTCTTGGCCAATGCGCGATTCCTTCATTTTGGCCTTGGCTGCTTCATACCATTTCATATTCATTCCTGAATTATACGGTTTGTATAGCCACTATCGAGAGACAATTTGTATACTTCACTTGCGATCAATAAATACGATATGTATACTTTGTCGAAATAGGAGGCACCATGAACAACATACAAGTGATTCGCAAGCGCCTGGGAATTACGCAGTCAGAGCTGGCTCAACTTGCTGGATGCACGCCGGGTGCAATAGGCCATTACGAGGCCGGACGACGGAGCATGGATATACAAACTTGCCGCAGTTTCGTGGCGATTTTTAACAAGCTTGGCGAGCCTGTTGGGTTGGATGATGTTTTCCCGCCAACAAACCACCGTGAAACAAGCCCATCAATTTGATGGGGAAAGTATCACGCAATTTTAAAGCCTTAGTAACCACAGCTCGAGGATTACAACTGTGTCACAGCAAAAAGCGCCGGACTGGCAGGCAGAAAAACAGCCTGAATGGGTGGTCAGTGTCGCCCGCAAAATCATCACTGGTCTGCCTGGTGGCTACGCTGAGGCTGCACAGTGGCTGGGGGTTACGGAAGACGCGTTGTTTAACCGTCTTCGCCCAAACAGCAACCAAATTTTCCCGATCGGCTGGTTCATGGTTTTACAGCGGGCTGGTGGCAATACCCACTTTGCCGACGCTGTATCCCGCCAGTCTCGCAGCGTGAATGTGCCTCTGCCCGAAGTTGAAGACATCGATCGAGACGACATCAACGCCAAGCTGATGGAAGCGATTGAGTACATCGGCAAGCACTCCGAACTTGTCCGCAAATTTACCGAAGACGGCGAGATAGACGCCGACGAGCGTAACGCGCTGGACGCCAATTCCTACCGCCTGATCGCGACATTCCAGGAGCACATCCTGTTGCTCTATAGCGTGTTCTGCCCGGCGGAAGTCACCCCAACCCACAACACAGCGAAGTGGCGCGCTCCTATGTCATAGGGACTGCTGTATTTCACAACCGGAGGGTAAGCGTATGCAGCCTGCATCGTTTGTTCGAACCGCCATGCCTGCGGTGTATTGCCGCGAGGATGCCGCATGGATTCAAGACCAGCTCGGTAAGTTACCGCACGGGCAGCGCGGGAAGATTGCGCACGCCTACGAGGAGGCTTACCGCACAGCGTTTGACGCCGAGGAGGTTTCTTACCGGCAGGAGAACGCAGGCCGCAAAGCGGCTAATACGCGCCTGCGGCTGTACGTCGAGCGGTATTCACGGGCAGGCCAGGGCATGACAACCGCGCCACCGCTGGTGGGGCAAAGCAGGGTAGCGGCATGAATTTTTTAGCCGGTGTTTTTTTAAACGGGGGAGAGGGGAAGGGTAAGAGGGGGGAAAGGGGGGTGATCGGGTTGGGGTGTGGGGGAAGGAACGGGCTTTACCAGAGAGAAGATCTTTAAGGGATCGAGTGTTTAAAAACGCCAAACGGACATTTAGACGGCTAGACGATTAAACGAGGAGATAACGATGACGCTTACAATCCAGCCACGCGAAAAACAGATAGTTGCACTGAACATGCTGCGCGCGGCGTGGAAGCAATACGCCTCGTTCATGATGTACGCCCCGGTCGGGTTCGGCAAAACCGCAATTGCGGCGCTGATCGCCAGCGGGTTCATCAGCCGCAACATGCGCATAATGTTTGTGGCCCCGTATACCGTACTGCTCGACCAAACCGCAACGCGTTTTATTGAGTACGGGTTGCCAGCTGAGGAAATCGGCTACATCTGGCGCGACCATCCAGCCTATGACCCAAGCCGCCTTATTCAAATCGCATCAGCCGACACGCTTATCCGCCGCGACTTCCCCGACAACATCGATCTGCTGATCATCGACGAAGCACACCTGAAGCGCAAAAAAATGCTGGAATTCATCGACGAGCTGACCGCTAAAGGCGTGAAAGTGATCGGGTTGTCCGGTACTCCGTTTTCGGCCTGGCTGGGGACGTATTACCAGAAGCTGATCAAGCCGACGACGATGAAAGAGCTGATCGCTATCGGCGCGCTGAGCAAATACGAATTTTATGCCCCATCGCACCCAGACCTGAGCGACGTTAAGACGTCAGAGCAGGCAGGCTATGGCCGCGACTACAACGAAACGCAATCGGCAGAGGTAATGAGCGACCCCACGCTAGTGGGCGACATCGTTAAGAACTGGCTGGAGAACGGGGAAGACCGCCCGACGATCTGTTTTTGCGTCAATGTGGCCCACGCAAATTACGTGACCGTTGAATTTAGCAAAGCGGGTGTGACTGTTGAAGTGATGACGGCGGCGACGCCACACGAAGACCGCCAGATGACGATCCGCCGGTTTGAGCAGGGCATCACGAAGATAATCATCAACGTCGGCGTGCTGGTGGCCGGTTTTGATAGCGATGTCCGCTGCATCATCTTCGCGCGTCCGACCAAATCGGAAATGCGTTGGATTCAGATTCTTGGCCGTGGCCTGCGACCTGCGCCTGGTAAAGATCACTGCCTCATCTTCGATCACACAGGCACCGTGCATAAGCTCGGTTATCCCGACGATATCGAATATGACTACCTGCCCGCCAGTTCTGACGGGATGGAGAAAACGCCCGCACGCGTGGTTAAGACTGACCAGCCTGAGCGCCTGCCGAAAGAATGCACCCAATGCCACTACGTTAAGCCGGTCGGCGTCTACATCTGTCCGAAATGCGGCTTCAAGCCGATCGCTGGCGAGGACGTAGAAACCGACAAATCACGTGGCCTAAAAAAAGTGAAGCAAGCCAAGGAGGTTGTCACCAAAGAAGTGAAACAAGCCTGGTGGAGTCAAATCATCTACTACCAACGCATGCGCGCCGCCCAGGGCAAACCGGTAAGTGACGGCTGGTGCTCGCATGTCTACCGCAAAAAATTCGGGGTATGGCCGCAAGGGCTGTATCACGCACCGATGGCCATCACACCAGTGGTGAGCAATTTCATCAAATCAACGCAGATCGCCTACGCAAAATCTAAGCAAAACGAAGGGAAAGCCGCATGAATACCAGACAGGCAGCTATCGGCCATTGGCCGAGAATATTCGAGTTTTACGGCCTACCCCCGGTAACCGGTAAGCGTCACTTTAAGGGGGAATGCCCGCTGTGTGGACGGAAAGGCAAATATCGTTGCGACGACAAGAACGGCACCGGCTCCTACATTTGCGCATGCGGCGCAGGTGACGGCTGGGCGCTCCTGACCGGTTCAACTGGCAAGGATTTTAAAACGCTGGCCGCAGAGGTCGATAAGCTGCTGGGCCGCGTCTATTCGCCGGAAGAGGGTTATCAAGCTGGTGGCCCTTCATCTGGCATAGCCTCGCAACGCCAGCGCGTGAGCTGCAAGTTTGCTTCGCTGACCAGCCTGAAAGGCACCGGCGCAGACCGTTACCTGAAGCTGCGCGGCATCACCAGTCTGCCACAAGACAACGTGCGCTACTGCGACCGGCAGCGCGCAGCGGGTGGCGAATACCAATCCATCTATGCGCTGGCAACCGACGACAAAGGCGAGCTGTGCTATCTGCACCGCACCCTCCTTGACGGCGATAAGAAAGCCACCGTAGCTGGCGCGCCGAAAAAAATGATGAAGCTGCAAGAGGACAGCTATCTGGAGCATGCCAGCTCGGTCGCTATCCGTATGTTCCCGCCGTCCACCACGCTGGGCATCGCTGAGGGAATCGAAACCGCGCTGTCCTGCCATCAAATCACGCAATGCAACACCTGGGCGACGCTGAACACCACCTTCATGAAGAAGTTCCGCGTACCGCGTGGAGTGCAACGCCTGATCATCTTTGCCGACGCAGACAAGAACGCATCCGGCCACGCTGCGGCGTTTGAGTGCGCCCGCGCCAATCTGCTGGCAAAGAACGATCTGCAACAAGTCTCAGTGCGCTGGCCGAAATCCGGCGACTTTAACGATCTGCTGCTTAACGGCTCAGAGGTCTACGAGTGGGTATTCCACCGCGAGGAAAACAATGAAAAAACCAACTAAGCCGAAGCAGTACAAGGCGAAAAAGTGCGCCCAATGCGGTGAAACGTTCACGCCGGTGAAGTACCTGCAAAAGGTCTGTGGCCCGCTCTGCGCTATCGCATACCAGCGTGACGCACGTAATCGCCAGGCGGAAAGGGAACGCAAGGACAAGCTGAAAATTCGCAAACTGGCCGTTAAGCCGCTGCGCTACTTCATCAACCAGGCGCAGACCGAATTTAACGCCTACATCCGCGAGCGCGACGCCGACGAGCCATGCATCAGCTGTGGACGCTACCACACCGGCCAATACCACGCCGGGCATTACCGCACCGTCGGGAGTCATCCGGAGCTGCGCTTTGATGAAGATAACTGCCACAAGCAGTGCTCGGTCTGTAACAACTTCAAATCCGCGAACCTGAGCGAGTACCGCCCTAACCTGATAGCAAAAATCGGGCAGGCACGTTTTGACCAGTTAATGGGGCCACCACCGAAAGTCGGCAAGCTGGGCCGCAGTGACTATGAGCGCATCCGCGACACGTATAAAGCCAAACGCAAAGCATTGAAGCAGGAGAAGGCAGCATGATGACCCCAAAACAGAAACGAGAAATTAAACACAACGCATGGGCGACTGTTGCCGGTGTTCCTCGCAAGAAATACCTGGGTAAGTACCAGAGCCTGACCCGACTGCAAACACTGTGGATCACTTCGCTGCTGAACGCCTGGGGCGATATGTACGGCGGTAACACCGATGGGAAGTTGAAGTGCAGCGGCGGCAGCGGTGTATGGGGGCAAATCATGCCTGAGCAGTGGGATGACGAAAGCGCGGCGCGAATTGTGAAGGTGCTGGGCGACTTGCGCAAACTTGGGTATCGCGGGGAGGAGCAGTTGAAGAAGGCGACCACAATTCTTTGGCCGCACCGATCGCTTGAGTCGATGCTGGTGGCTGCTGACGCTGGCGAGGAATGTGACTTCATGGAAAAAGCGGTGCTGGCGTCGATGAAGCACGATAACCCGGTCTACATCATCGGCAAGCTGTTCTACACGGGCCGGAACAATACGGTCTCGGTGCTGGGGCGCTATATGCAAAATCATTACGCGCCCTGGCTGACCCGCGATCAGGTTGATGACCGGGTGCGCTGGTGCATTGAGATATTCAATTCTGCGGTGTTCGTCGCCGTTCGTGCGGCTATCTGCATCGAAAATGAAGAAAAGTGCAAAAATAACTTGAAAATAGCCAAAGAAACTGCATAATACAGGTATGCTTTCGCGAAGCTGTACCATCAAGCGATGCAACAAAATGACCCGCCTACGAGCGGGTTTTTGTCGTTCTGACAATAGCGGATGTTTTTTTGCTGCATAGGGTTGCGTTACGCGACATTTTGTCGCATTATAATGGCGATACCGACATACAACCCCTATCTAGTGAGAGGCACCAATGGCAACCAGCATCCGACTCGACGACGATTTTGTCAGTGATGTTAAGGTTTATGCTGATGCTTCTAGTCGAAGCATTCCGAAGCAGATTGAGCACTGGGCGAGAATTGGCCGCATAGCCGAAGATAACCCTGACTTGCCATTCAGCTTCATTAGCGAAGCCTTGCTTGCACAAAGCGAAGTCAAGAACCACAAGGTAACCCGCTATGTCAGAAGGACAGAACGAAAAAGAGGTTGATGTTTATCAGACGCGCCGTTTCGAAAAGGCTCTGGATAAACTCCCTGAAAAGTTGCAAGAAATCGTTGAAGATGCAATCGACGCAATAATTGCAAACCCTGAAATCGGCGAACAGAAGAAAGGTGATTTGTCATTTCTTCGAGTCCATAAATTTCAGATGAATAACCGTCTAACCCTTCTGGGTTACACTTGGATAGAAGACAAACTTGAGCTTTACCTCTTGAGCGTAGGGCCACATGAAAACTTCTACCAAGACCAAAAGACTCACCGAAAAGCAGATTTAAAGCTTATCGGATGACGACTTCAAAGCCTCGGATAACCTCCGGGGCTTTTTTATTTCCAGATTAATGTTTGTGAAGTGGGCGGCGGAGAGGGTGAGGTAACACCCCGTCCGCCAGGTGCTCATGTCAATGGTCACAAGCGAACCTTTGCCCGTGCTGCGAACAGCAGGACGAGCGTATCAACTAAGGGCGCTTATGATTTCAGAAACACGTCTTATCAACGCTGACACAACAGCGTTTATCAAAACCCTGCCGGACAACTCCGTAGACCTGATTGCAACCGACCCGCCTTACTTCCGGGTTAAATCTTGCGATTGGGATAACCAGTGGAAGAACGAGGCCGAGTATCTCGCCTGGCTTGATGCGTTGCTGGTGGAATTCTGGCGGGTGCTGAAACCGAACGGTAGCCTTTACATGTTCTGCGGTAGCCGGTTGGCGTCCGATACTGAGCTGCTGGTGCGTCAACGTTTCGACGTACTGAGCCATATCGTGTGGGCTAAACCTTCAGGGGCTTGGAAGCGACAGCACAAAGAAGGGCTACGGGCTTTTTTCCCATCGACTGAGCGGATCATTTTCGCCGGTCACTATGCCGGGCCTCTACAACCGAAGGTAGACGGATTCGCCGCGAAGTGTGGAGAGCTGAAGCAAAACGTCTTTAAGCCGCTGATTGATTATTTCAGAACGGCCCGGCAATCCCTCGGCGTGTCAGCGAAGGAAATCAACGCGGCAACAAAAACGCAGATGTGCAGCCACTGGTTCTCAGAGAGCCAATGGCAATTGCCAAGCGAAAAGCAGTATCAGGCGCTTCAGGCGTTATTTGACCGCATCGCAAAAGAGCGGCAGCAGGCTGGTGGATTGAATCGGCCCCATCATGAGCTGGTGCGGGAATACCGGACGCTTAACCGCGAATATTTGGAATTGTGCCAGGAATACCGATCGCTCCGCCGTCCCTTCACGGTAACAGCAGCAGTTCCCTACACTGACGTTTGGCACTATCCGCCGGTTGCCTTCTACCCTGGCAAGCACCCCTGCGAAAAGCCCGCCGTAATGATGGAACACATCATCAACGCCAGTAGCCGCCCCGGTGACGTGGTGGCCGATTTCTTCATGGGTTCTGGCTCAACTATCAAGGCAGCTATCAAGCTAGGCCGTATCGGTCTGGGTGTAGAGCTGGAGTCTGAACGGTTCGAACAAACACAACGGGAGATATTCCCGGACGACTGAGCGACCCCGGCATCTGCTGGGGTTTTTTGTTTCTACCACCCGATGATCGGGGAATGCCCCGACAGGGGGAGGATATGAAGATGCCCTGGAAGAATGAACCCAACATCCTATCAATGCTGATTGCGTTCGGCATGACCCTGCTGGGTGCCATTGCGAGCTACTCATTCAAGGTACTGAACGGCGAGGTGTTCAGCTGGCGAACGCTATTACTGCAGCTTTTCGTCTCCATCTTCGCAGGCTTAACGATGGTTTTGATCGCTCTGCATTATGAATGGCCATCTGAAGTTATGGGCGGTGTAGCAGGCATGGCGGGATGGTCGGGTGCATCGTTGATTAAGGCGCTGGAGCGTCGTTTCCTCAACAAAGCAGGCGATAGCAATGAATATAAGTAAAAACGGCATTGAGCTGATCAAACGGTTCGAGGGCTTGGAGCTGGAAGCGTATCAAGACTCTGTAGGCGTCTGGACTATCGGCTACGGCTGGACGCAAGCGGTAGACGGTAAAAAGATTGCGCCCGGCATGAAGATCGATCAGGCCACTGCCGACCGGTTGTTGAAATGCGGCGTTGTGCAGTATGAGCAGGGTGTTAATCAGCTCGTGAAGGTGCGCATCACTCAGGGGCAGTTCGACGCGCTGGTGAGCTTTGCCTACAACCTCGGCCTTCGTTCACTGAGTACATCCACGCTGCTTCGGAAGTTGAACAACGGGGATACGCAAGGGGCTGCTGACGAATTCGGACGATGGGTTAATGCTGGTGGCAAGCGGCTGGATGGTCTTGTCACGCGGCGAGCGGCAGAACGTCGGATGTTCCTATCATGAGCTGGCGGTGGGACGTAATTATCAAGGCGTGGCCTCTGCTGGTGGCGCTTCTGGCCGCAGTGCTGGTGCTCTACACGCTTTCTCTGCGCGATGACCTGGATAAGTCCAAAAGGGATAACGGCGCGTTGGTGGAAAAGCTGGACACCAAAGACGCGGCGCTGGTGGCGATGAAACAGGCTTCCGACGCTGACAGGCAAGCGAGCGCCGTGCAGTTGGAAAAAGAGCGGAAACTGAGGGGAAAGGCTGATGCAGAAAACAAAGCGTTGCGCGAGGCTCTGGACGCGAGCGGCTGTAGCAACAAGCCTCTGCCTAGTGCTGCTCTCAACATCCTGCGCGGACAGGCCAAAGCCGCAGAGCACGCAGATGATTTACGTCCTGCCGCCAGCGGTGCTGCTGCAACAGTGCGATGACGCGCCGTTCACCGGCACGACGTTCGGTGATGCAGTGACAGCGCTGCACGCCAAACAAGGCGAAATGAAGGTGTGCGCCTCACGCATGGAGGCGTTAATCAAGTGGGCGCAGAGCGCCGGGAGAGAGCAATGAGCAAGCAGTTTTACGAGCGCCGCAAGCGCTATCTCGAAGAGAAGCGCCGCCGCATGGAAGAGATGGAGGTCAGCAAGATTGTGCTGACTCAAGAGCAAATCAAAGAGCTGGCCCGGTTTGCAGCTGAAGACGGTCAGCCGTCATACACCATTACGCATGGACTTATTGATGCGTTCGAGGCGGATGATGGTAAGCACGTGCCGGAGTACAGCGGCCTGATCGCCTACTCGGAGTCGGAAGAGCACGGCGTTCTGCAGTTGGCCTAATTTATAAAATTCTGCAAAAGGCATTAATTTAGTGCCTTTGACAGAATTAACGCACTGAATTCTCGCGTGGTGTTCAACTACATCGCCGGGATTATATCCAACGAACCAGCAGGAAGTTCTATATGAGCGAAGCTAAACCGCAAGATGGCAGTACCGTGAAGGGATACCGCAAGTTGGCCGCCGACGATATCTCGCAGATGAATGACTTGAAAGACATCAGTCGTAATTTTTGCGAGCAACTCGATCTCGAACGCACACATCTCTCGCTGGAGACGGTAGAGGCTGGCTCCCCGGAGAATGACAGTCGCATGGAGGCAATGCGCTGTCTGGCTATCGCCCGCACCAAGATGCAGGAAGCCTGCATGTGGGCCTGCCGTGCAGTGGCCCGACCTGACGCAGATTGCTAACACCATCGGCATTACAGGTGGCATCCAGTGAATGCCACCTGTAGTGTTATTAATAATTTTTTAACTAAAAGTTATTATTAATATTATTCATAAAAAGTTGGGCACAGGGACAATATTTCATCCAGGTGACTCTTATCCAATTTATTTACGTCATGCCCGGCTTTTTTTAGAACTTCAAGAGCAGAAGTCAACTTGAGGTATTTGCCCGCATTTTCCTCATGCGAGTTCTTATCGATCTCTTGTTGTTCAGCGTATAAGCCTAGCGTACCAAGCATTGAGGTCACGCTTAAATATTCCGATTCATTGTTACCATCGTAACCTGGGAACTGAATCGCGTGTTCATGAGTTTTAATATTGTGCTTGTTTTTTAGCTCGTTTGATTCGTCAGATGTAAGTTTACGAAGTGAATTGCTTAAGTTGCGATATGCAGATAATGCTGCATCAACTCTTTTCTGAACGTCTTTTGATACATCCTCTGCAGACAACAGCATGGGGTATTTGCGTTCAATAGCCCAGACATTGCCACTAATCACAGCTTCACGAACTATGGAAGAATCAATCTCTCCATTCACCTCTAAATGATCAAATAGGTCGCACATCATGAGCAAGGTTAGTTTTTCTGTGGGGGTCATATCATGTCCTTTTGTGTGATTTTAAATGTACTTGGCCCATAGGATATGGGGTTATTAATTAATAAAACAATAGTGGAAATAGATATATGGGAATTTCATCACAGAGCAGCTTTTTGAGGCTTCTGCGTGATGAACTACACCGAAATCAATCAACCAGCTTCAGCGGGCTGGTGGCCTTTTATCTGGGGAATGAACATGAGTAACAAGAAACCCTACGGCAGCAAGTGGCAAGCCGAACGGCTTGTGTTCCTGCGGGAGAATCCTCTGTGTGCCATGTGTCAGCAGATGGGGCGCATCGAACCAGCAACGGTGGTGGATCACATCGTGCCGCACCGCATGAAAGAAGCGAAGACGCCCGAGGAAATGAAGAAGGCTCAGCACCTTTTCTGGAGCCGCAAGAACTGGCAGGGCTTATGTAAGCCACACCACGACTCCACAAAGCAACGTATGGAGAAGACCGGCAAGGTAATAGGGTGCTCGCCCGACGGCCTGCCGCTTGACCCTACGTCGCACTGGAATAAATGATATTGATTCCTATTTGAATGTGATTTAGTTGCAAATGAAATCATTTGTATTTAAATGATAACGATTATCATCCGGCGGGGGGAGGGGCGGGGTAAGAGTTCACCCCTCTCGCCCTTAAAGACCGCCGCTAGTCATTTGTGCGCACAACCGCGAAATGAAAAGTTTTTTTCTGGGAGGTTCCGATGGCAGGACGACGCCCGAAACCGTCCCACCTCAAGGTGGTCACCGGCAATCCGGGCAAACGTAAACTTAATGATAAAGAGCCGCAACCGGCGAGAGAAATTCCCAGCCCACCTTCGCACCTGACGGACTGGGGGAAAACGGCCTGGGGAAAAATGACTGTGCTGCTGGACGGCATGGGCGTTCTGACCGTTGCCGATACTTTTGCGCTTGAGCGGCTCTGCGATATTTACGCCGACATATTGCAACTGCGCAACACGATCGCCGACGAGGGGCGAACTTATACAGTCCAAACGGAGGGGGGCTTTTTGATTAAGGCTAACCCAGCGGTTGCCATGCTGGCAGACGCCGATCGCCGATTCAAAAGTTATTTGGTGGAGTTTGGTCTGACGCCTGCCGCCAGATCAAAGGTGAAAGTAAATGGTGGAGAGAAAGAAGAAGACCCGCTCGCCGAATTCTTCGGCACCTGATCCAGCCACGCAATATGCGATGGACGTTACCGAAGGGCGAATTATTGCCGGGCCTGATATCCGAAACGCCTGCAAACGTCACCTTAATGATTTAGCCGAAGGTGAAAGCCGGGGGCTGTATTGGGATGTTGATGCTGTTGGCCGCGTGGTTGACTTCTTTGCCAAGGTGCTGAAGTTGAACGGCGGCGAACATGAAGGTGCGCCTTTCGTCCTTCTTGGATGGCAGGCATTTGTTGTTGGTTCACTGTTTGGCTGGAAAAAAGCAAACGGCACGCGTCGATTCAGAACGGCATATATCGAATCAGGCAAAGGTTCCGGCAAGTCGCCATTATCCGCGGGGATTGGCCTCTACTGCCTCGTAGCGGACAAAGAACCGCGTGCTGAAGTTTATGCAGCAGCCACGAAAAAAGACCAGGCGATGATCTTGTTTCGCGATGCGGTGGCGATGGTGAATCAGTCTCCGGCGCTGGCCCAACGTATCGATCCCTCCGGCGGCGCCGGTAAAGAATGGAACCTGGCATTTTTGCAAACGGGTTCTTTCTTCCGTCCGATCAGTTCTGATGATGGGCAATCAGGGCCGCGTCCTCACTGTTGCCTCATTGATGAGGTGCATGAGCACAAAGATAACAAAGTGGTTGAGATGATGCGCGCCGGGACAAAAGGCCGCAGGCAAGCGCTAATCTTCATGATCACAAACAGCGGTCACGATAAAACCAGCGTTTGCTACGAGTACCACCAGTACGGCAAACAACTCGCCGCCGGTCAGAAAGTTAACGATGCCTTCTTTGCGTTCATCTGCTCTTTGGATGAGGGTGACGATCCTTTCAAGGATGAGTCCTGCTGGGCAAAAGCCAACCCCTCAATGGGGCATACGTTCCAACCTGAATATTTACGCGAGCAGGTGGAAGATGCGCGGGGCATGCCTTCGAAAGAAAGCCTGGTCAGACGCCTTAACTTCTGTGAATGGGTAGATGCTGAAAACCCGTGGATCGGTGGCGATATCTGGATGGCATGTGAAAAAACCTTCGATATCGAGAGCCTTAAAGGGGAAGAGTGTTTTGGCGGTCTGGACTTGTCCGGCAAGCGCGACCTGACAGCGCTGGGGCTATATTTCCCGCGCATTAAGACGGCGCTGGTGGAGTTTTGGACGCCGCGCGACACGCTGCACGACAGGGCCAGAAATGACCGCGTTCCGTATGATTCCTGGGTGCGTGAAAAGTACCTGCACGCGCCAAAGGGCAGCGCTATCGATTACGGCTTCGTTTCTAAACGAATCGCCGAGCTGGCGGCACTCTTTGATATTCGGTCGATCGCTTTCGACCGTTATCACATGGATTATCTCGAGCCTGAATTGCTGGATGAAGGGGTGACCGTTCCGTTGGTTCCTCATGGGCAAGGCTTCGGCAAATCGGCGGAGTCGGGCTTGTGGATGCCGCATTCAATCGAGCTGCTCGAGCAACTCATCACCGAGAAAGAAATCACAATCCTGTTTAATCCTTGTCTGCGCTGGAACGCGGCCAACGCGGTTATTGAAGAAGATAAAAGCGGTAACCGGGTATTCAGCAAACGGCGCAGTAATGGCCGCATAGATGGCGTAGTAGGGCTGGCGATGGCCGTCGGTGCTGCTGACGGCGTTGTTGAGGATGACGGCGATATTGATGGCTTTTTCGATGATCCGATCATGGTAGGTATCTGATGGGCAAAAACAAGCAACCTGGGCGCGTTAAAAGCGCCCTTTTAAATTGGCTGGGTGTTCCTATCAGTCTCACTACCGGGACATTCTGGCAAGAATGGTTCGGCACCAGCAGCAGCGGCAAGGTGGTCACTGCCGACAAGGCTATGCAGCTCTCTGCTGTATGGGCGTGCATTCGGTTACTCAGCGAATCGGTTTCCACTTTACCAATGAAAGTATATCGTCGTGAGGCGGATGGTTCTCGTAAGCTGGCGCAGGATCACCCGGCATACCAGGTGTTGTGCCGCCGTCCGAACCTCGAAATGACGCCGTCCCGATTCATGTTGATGGTGGTGGCCAGCATCTGTTTGCGAGGAAATGCCTTCATTGAGAAAAAAATGATTGGCAGAAAGCTGGTGGCGCTTAATCCGCTGTTGCCTCAAAACATGGTGGTTAAACGTCTGGATACCGGGCAGTTGCAGTACACCTACACCGAGGACGGCAAAAAGCGTGTGATACCGGTAGACCGGATGATGCACATTCGCGGCTTTGGTCTGGATGGTGTCTGCGGCATGATGCCGCTGAGTTCGGGCCGTGACGTGTTTGGGGCGGCGATGGCTGTTGATGAGTCGGCAGCAAAAATCTTTGAAAACGGTCTGCAAACGTCAGGATACATCAGTTCGAAAGTTGCGCTGAATAAAGAGCAGCGAGAGCGTCTGCGCCAATACTTAGCTGCATTCGCCGGTTCAAAAAACGCCGGTAAAATGATGGTTCTGGAGGGGGATTTATCGTACCAGAATGTCACGATGAATCCTGAAGATGCGCAGATGCTGGAGAGCCGAGCATTTAGCATTGAGGAAATCTGTCGCTGGTTCCGGGTGCCGCCTTTCATGGTGGGGCATGTGACGAAGCAAAGTAGCTGGGCATCGAGTGTTGAAGGGATGAACCTGATTTTCCTGACCAACACGCTACGCCCACTGTTGGTGAACATCGAGCAAGAAATCTCACGTTGCCTGCTCGATAGCGATGAAGATTACTTTGCAGAGTTCTCGGTGGAAGGTTTGTTGCGTGCCGACAGTGTTGGCCGCGCGGCGTACTACACCACCGCTCTGCAGAATGGCTGGATGAGTCGCAACGATGTTCGCCGACTTGAAAACCTGCCGCCAATTCCAGGCGGTGAAATCTATACCGTGCAGCTTAACCTGACCCCGCTTGAGGACTTGAAACAGAACAACCTCGGCGCTCAGGCTGTCACTATCACCCGGCTGCACAATTATCTTTTCCCCGATATTCCTGAAGACCAGTCACCGCTGAAAAAAGCGGCGTAGGAGCATTCCCCCATGACAAAAAAACGACTTCCGGTCGCACCGGCGGGGCGTCCCTGCGCGGGCGTTACCTGTGAGCCGCTGCCTTCGGCGCTAGAAAGATGGAATGGCGGTCTAAAGGCCGCTGCCTCTGACGACAATTCTATCTCGGTGTTCGACGTTATCGGCCAGGATTACTGGGGAGAAGGCGTTACAGCGAAACGGATCGCCGGTGCGCTGCGCTCAATGAATGGCGCTGACGTTACCGTAAACATTAACTCGCCGGGCGGGGACATGTTTGAGGGGCTGGCGATTTACAACCTGCTGCGAGAGTACCAGGGCAAAGTAACCGTAAAAGTGTTGGGGCTGGCTGCAAGCGCAGCCTCAATCATTGCGATGGCCGGTGACGAGATTCAAATTGGCCGCGGTGCTTTCCTGATGATCCATAACTGCTGGGTAGTGGCGATCGGTAATCGCCATGACTTTGCTGCAATGGTGGAGTACCTCGAACCTTTCGATAACGCAATGGCGGATATTTACTCTGCCCGCTCCGGTCTCGATAGCGACACCGTCAAGCAGTTGATGGACGGCGAAAGCTACATCGGCGGCAGTGATGCCATCGAGAAAGGGCTGGCCGATAGTCTGTTGTCATCCGATGCGGTAAGCAGTGATGAGGACTCACCGGCGGCAGCATTGCGCAAGCTGGATTCCATACTGGCCAAGGCTAATACCCCTCGGTCAGAACGCCGAAAACTGTTGAAAGCCTTAACAGGTAGCACGCCGAGCGCTGTTACCGATCCGACAGGTACGCCGAGCGCTACCGAACCATCCCCTGAAATCCTTGCCAAGCTGAACGCCGCGTTAAGCGGGCTGTGCGCGGCGTGCTAATTATTTGGAGAAATTATGTCTGAAGTTAACGAGATTCTGAAAAAAGTCACCGCATCTATCGAAGATGCAACCAGCAAATTTAACGCCAAGGCCGAGGACGCCCTGAAAGAGGCGAAAAAATCAGGCGAGTTGTCCGCAGAGACTAAGGACGCCGTAGATAAAATGGCGACCGAACTGAACGCCATGAAGGCAGCAGAGAAAACGCTGAAGGCCGCGCTGGGGGATCTGGAGCAGCACGTGGCACAAATGCCATTGAACCGCGCGGCTGAAGTGGTTCAATCGGTCGGGCAGCAGGTGATTTCGGCAGAAGCGCTGAAAGACTTTGCCTCCGGTATTCAGGCCTCTCAGCGGCTGAGCATTCCGGTTAACGCGACGCTGATCTCTACCGATGTTCCTGGGCAGATCGTGGCCCCGCAACGCCTGCCGGGTATTGATACCGCGCCGAAACAACGCCTGTTTATTCGTGACCTGATCGCACCAGGCACCACCGGCTCCAACACGATTTATTGGGTGCAACAAACCGGCTTCACCAACAAGGCTGCTGCCGTGCCTGAAAACACGCCTAAGCCGTACAGCGATATCCAGTTTGCTGAAAAAATCACGCCGGTTCGCACGTTGGCGCATCTGTTCAAAGCCTCCAAGCAGATTTTGGATGACTTTTCGCAGCTGCAATCGACCGTTGATGCAGAAATGCGTTACGGCCTGAAGTATGTCGAAGAGCAGGAAATTCTGTTCGGTGACGGCACTGGCGCACACCTGGAAGGCATCATGCCGCAGGCGTCGAAGTATAAGGCGGCGTTTGAAGTCGCTATGCAAAACGGCATTGACGATCTGCGCTTAGCAATGTTGCAGGCACAACTGGCACGTTTCCCTGCCACCGGCCATGTGTTGCACTTCATCGACTGGGCCAAGATTGAGCTGATCAAGGACTCGCTGGGCCGCTATATCCTCGCCAATCCAGCCGCGCTAACCGGCCCGACTCTCTGGGGCTTGCCTGTTGTCGCGACGGAGTCAGCGGCGTTCCTGGGTAAATTCCTGACCGGTGCCTTCAGCGCGGGTGCACAGCTCTTTGACCGTGAAGAGGCAAACGTGGTGATCAGTACCGAGAACGCCGACGACTTCGAGAAGAACATGATCTCGATTCGTTGCGAAGAGCGTGTGGCGCTGGCGGTCAAACGACCTGAAGCGTTTGTTACCGGTGCCTTCACCGTGCCAACCCCACCAACCGGCGGTTAATTATCCGCAACGCATAGCGGCCTTAGGGCCGCTTTCAAGGAGATACCCATGAAAGTTAAAGCACTTGTACCGATCTTGTTCGGTAGCCGGGTGGTGAATGACGGCGAGTTGTTCGAAACGCAGGAGCTTCACGGGCGCGAGCTGATCAAAAAAGGCTATGCCGAGCAGGTGAGTGATTACAATCCT
>NZ_JBICNA010000002.1:0-634733 GCF_043109535.1 Serratia sp. LACPHL-BACT-2024-00286 | reverse complement strand
CCTTTAAGGCCCCTGAAGGAACGTTTAAGACTAAGACGTTGATAGGCTGGGTGTGTAAGTGCAGCGATGCATTGAGCTAACCAGTACTAATGATCCGTGAGGCTTAACCTTACAACACCGAAGGTGTTTTAGAGACGCAGATATTTTCAGCGAAGTTCCGAGATTGGTTCTGATGGCGACACGAAAGTGAAGCGGTTGGAATGAAACGAATTTGCCTGGCGGCAATAGCGCGGTGGTCCCACCTGACCCCATGCCGAACTCAGAAGTGAAACGCCGTAGCGCCGATGGTAGTGTGGGGTCTCCCCATGCGAGAGTAGGACACTGCCAGGCATCAAACAAACGTTATCAGCGTGACGACTGGTAATGCGCAAATCGCAGAGCGCGATATTGCCGGCATCGAAAGATGCAACGTAAAAGAATCGGTGGAGCGGTAGTTCAGTTGGTTAGAATACCTGCCTGTCACGCAGGGGGTCGCGGGTTCGAGCCCCGTCCGTTCCGCCACTTAATTGATAAGCCCTGAGTCTCTGACTCAGGGCTTTTTCATATGCAAAATTCATAAAGTCTCGTCGAATTTGTCGCCGTTCTTGCCGCTTTCCTCAATATTGTTGCCTGTTGATCAAAAGTCTTATGCCGAACCTGGCGTTTTTGCTCACTAAAAATATTGCCATACTCTCTCGCATCGCTATTTATCCACTAATGAGAGAGCAAATATTGTGAGCATCCCTGCATTTGGTTTAGGTACTTTCCGCCTTCAGGATCAGATCGTTATCGACTCTGTGAGCACGGCACTGGAATTGGGCTATCGGGCTATCGATACCGCACAGATCTATGAAAACGAAGCGGCCGTCGGCCAGGCTATCGCCGCTAGCGGTGTGCCGCGTGACGAGTTGTTCATCACAACCAAGATCTGGATCGCGAATCTGGCTAAGGGCGCCTTAATTCCCAGTCTGCGAGATAGCTTGGCCAAGCTGCAGACCCCGTATGTCGATCTGACGCTGATTCACTGGCCATCGCCAAATGATGAGGTGCCTGTCGCAGAGTTTATGGCTGAACTGCTGGAAGCCAAGCGATTGGGGCTGACCCGTCAGATTGGTATATCTAACTTCACCATCGATCTGATGCAGCAGGCGATTGATGCGGTTGGCGCCGATCAGATTGCGACTAATCAGATCGAACTGTCACCGTTCTTGCAGAATGAAAAAGTGGTGGCGTTCGCACGGCAACATGGTATCGCCATCACCTCTTATATGACGCTGGCGTATGGCAAAGCGTTGCAGGATGAGACGATCAAAAGCATTGCCGCCCGTCACAATGCGACGCCGGCACAGGTGGTTCTGGCTTGGGCGTTGAAGCTGGGCTACGCGGTGATCCCTTCTTCGACCAAGCGCGAAAACCTGGAAAGCAACCTGTTAGCGCAGCAACTGACGCTGAGTGACGAAGATATGGCGCAGATTGCGGCGCTTGAAAGCAACGGCCGATTGGTCAGCCCGGAAGGCCTGGCACCCAACTGGGACTAATCTTCAGATATGAAGACCTCAGGCGCCCCAAGAGGGCGCCTTTTTATCGCTTTAGCCGCTCGCTGATAAAATCGATAAAGCTGCGCAGGCGGTTACTGACAGCGCTATCGCTGTAGTACACCGCGTTGATCGGCATTTCGAGTGGCAGCGTGTCTCCTACCAGAAGGGGGACCAGGTCTCCGCGTTTGACGTCTTCATCACTCATAAAGTCCGACAGGCAGGCGATGCCGTTGCCGTGCAGGCACAGGTGGCGCTGGGTTTCACCGCTGTTGGTGGTCAGCCCCGGAACGATCTCCAGTTGTCGACCATCGGCACAGGTCAGCGGCCAGCGGTTCAGATTGGGCAGATCGTTAAAGCCGATGCAGCAATGGTGCTCCAGGTCGGCTACCGTCTTTGGCGCGCCATATTGCGCCAGGTAGGCGGGGGAGGCCAGGATGCGTCGATAGCTGGCCATCAGCTTGCGCGCTTTCAGCGTAGAGTCCGTCAGCTCGCCGACGCGGATTGCGATATCCACTTTTCGTTCGATCAAATTGATGAAGTTTTCCGAAGAGACCAGCGACAGGGACATTTCCGGATAGCGCTCACGAAACTCGGCGACCAGCGGCGTCAACAGATGCAAGACGACCGGCGTTGCGGCATCGACGCGCAGCAGCCCCTGCGGGCGTTGACGGCTTTCCATCAACGCATTTTCCGCTGCGGCCATATCGCTCAACACTTTCTGCACCTGCCGAAAGTAGTTTTCGCCTTCTTGGGTCAGACTGATTTGGCGTGTCGTGCGGTTGAGCAGGGTTACCCCCAGCTTGCTCTCCAGCTTTTTTACCGTTCGACTGACCACGGAGTTGGCCTGCTGCAGGCGCTCCGCCGCCCGGCTGAAGCTGCCGCTTTCCACTACGGTGACGAAGGTGATGAGCTCGTCCGAATTCGCTTTCATTTTTGCTCCAAAGGCAAACTCTGTTCTAAATTTTTAGCGATTTCGTCATTTAAACACGTCGGAGCATCGTCGTCACCCACAGGAATCTGATTGCGCATATTCCTGTTTCCCCGTCTGCATTTTGCTGGCCCTTTCGCATTTTTCACCTCTGCTGAATCACCTTTACACTGCTATACCCTCAGAAGATTGAAATCGCCGCAGGCGACCCCTATAACTGAAAAGGTTATGCCTGTAAAAGCCATGCCCTCTGTGCGGGGCAGGCGTATAATCAATTCACCGTTGGCGAAGTCTTCATCGCCAGTTTCATGCTAATGGGTTATAGGCGAATCGCGTGCCGAAACGAACTTATGCAATGAGGTATGTTGCAGGCCAGCCAGTTGAGCGAATCTTTCCTGGCGCCGTTAATCAGCCGTTGCCGCCAGGGGCGGCGCTGCCGACGACAGGCGCCTTGCGCGTTATGGTGTGGAATATTTTCAAACAGCAGCGAGCCGACTGGCTTTCGGTGCTGAAAAACCATGGCAAAGATGCGCAGCTGGTGCTGTTGCAAGAAGCGCAAACTACGCCGGAGCTGGTGAGCTACGCTACCGCCAACTATCTGGCGGCCGATCAGGTGCCGGCCTTTGTGTTGCCGCAGCACCCTTCCGGCGTGATGACGCTGGCGGCCGCTCATCCGGTTTACTGCTGCCCGCTGCGCGAGCGAGAGCCGCTGCTGCGGCTGTCCAAGTCGGCCCTGATCACCGTTTATCCGCTGTATAACGGCGAGCTGTTGATGGTGGTGAACATCCATGCGGTGAACTTTAGTCTGGGAGTCGACGTCTACAGCAAGCAGCTGGGGCCGATCGGCGAGCAGATCGCCAGCCACCGGGGGCCGGTGATCATGGCCGGGGACTTCAACGCCTGGAGCCGCAAACGTATCAATGCCTTGTATGACTTTGCCGGTGAGATGGCGCTGCGCGAAGTGAGCTTCGCCGACGATCACCGCCGTAAGGCTTTTGGCCGCCCGCTGGACTTTGTGTTTTATCGCAATCTTGGGGTCGTAGAGGCGTCGGTACTGGTGACCAGCGCGTCGGATCACAATCCGCTGTTGGTGGAGTTCCACCCGGAAAAAGATTCTCCCGTCTGGTGAATCGCAGGCAATAAAAAAGCACCCCGAAGGGTGCTTTTTTTGTGCCGGAAACTTAGGTGTCCGGCGTCAGCTTGTTGCCGACAAACAGGGTCAACTTAAGACCGGGTTGAAGGCTGTTGCCTTTACCGAGCGTTGAATTCCAACGCATCACGTCGTTAATATCGACGCCGTGACGACGTGCGATACTGGCAAGCGAATCACCTTTACGAACCTGATAGGTAATACTGCTGTTACCGCCAGTATTGCTGGCCACTTGCAGGGTTTGCCCAACTTTTATGGCGCTCTTGGCGCGTAAGTTGTTCCAACTCTGCAAATCGCTGGTCTTAACGTTCAGCCGCTTGGCAATGCCCGATAAGGTGTCGCCGGAGCGCACTTTATATGAACTGCCACCGGTCAAACCGCTGTTCTTCGCCAACTGCGTCGTTGGCTGAGTCACGGCGATCTGGCCATCGGCCAGCGAGTCTTTCAGTTGCTCGGCATGCCCTTTGGGAACCATGATGTAATGGGGCCCGTTGGGTGCCGTAACGCCTTTTTTGTAGCCTGGGTTATACGCTTTCATCTTGGTGACTGAAAGCCCCGCCATCTCAGCCGCCTGAGTCAGCTGGATCTGCTGCCCGACATCGATACGCGCCAGCGCACGGGTTTCATCCGTTTTCGGGAGTTTCACACCGTACTTCTTGCTGTTCTTGATGATGTCGCTCAGCGCCAGCATTTTCGGGACATAGATTGACGTTTCACGCGGAAGCGACAATGCCCAGAAATTGGTTGGCTTACCCTGGCGTTTGTTTGCCTTCACCGCTTGCATCACGCGGCCTTCACCACTGTTATAGGCGGCTACGGTCAGTAACCAGTCGCCGTTAAACATGCGGTTCAAGCGCTGCATCATGTTAAGCGCAGCGGTTGTCGAGGCGACGACATCGCGTCGACCGTCATACCACTGATTGTTTTTCAAACCATAATTGCGACCCGTTTGCGGCACGATTTGCCATAGCCCTGCGGCGTTGGCACTTGACGTGGCGTGGGGGTCAAAAGCGCTCTCCACTATGGGTAGCAGTACCAGTTCCATCGGCATATTACGTTTCTTAATCTGCCCGACTATCCAGTACATGTACGGCTCTGCCCGTAATGTTACATCGTGGAGATAGCTCTTACTTTTTAAGTACTTTCTTTTCTGATCACGGATCCGGGAATTTTCCGGAACCTCCATCTTCAGCTCGTCGCTAATGAAGTTCCACAGGTCCTGTTGCGCGGCGGGACTGTTGTTATCCAACCACCGCGCCGAGCTCGCTCGGCCATTTGCTGTGTACTCTCCTGCTTCACCATCTTGACCAGCCGAAGACAAACTCTGTGCATGCTGTTCTGGCGCCGGTGCGTCCTGCCTGGACGACTGGCAACCCACTAGCAAGACTGAGGCGAGAAATATCGCTTTAGCCTTCATGTGTGTGTCAATGTAGTTGCTTAAAAGACGAGCAATAATACTTTGCTTCGCCAAATAACACAACTAAAAGCTTAGAAGTTATCTTTCCGCAGGCGTAATTCGGAAAAAACTGAATGAAGGCTTTCCGGTGGTGAATTAAAGCCTAATTTCTTTTGTAAATCAGCGTCATGGCAACGTAAAAATAGGTTAATTTTGCGCTCTAATTGCAATGTGGTTGGCACGCTGGCTTGGCCTTTTGCCCTTAACGCTTCAACATGTTGTTGATATGTTTCAATCTCTCGATCTTCCGGCAAAATTACCCGCGCAAACTTAAGATTTGAAAGAGTATATTCATGCGCGCAGCAAATTAAGGTGTTATCGGGAAGTTGCGCGAGTTGTTGAAATGAGTCGTACATTTGTTTGGCGCTGCCTTCAAACAGCCTGCCGCAGCCGGCGGAGAAAATTGTGTCGCCGCAGAACAGATAAGGGGCACTATAGAATGCCACATGGCCCAACGTATGGCCGGGGACGGCGATAGTCTTGTATTGGCGGCCATCGATGGCAAAGGTGTCGCCGTCGCGTACGATGTGGTTGGCGCCTTTGTCCGCGGTTTCTTGCGGCCCATAGACAGCCAGGCCGGGATATTGCGCCACGATCTGCGCCACGCCGCCGACGTGATCGTGATGATGGTGGGTCAGCAGGATCGCCGCCGGCGTCAGCTGCAGGCGCTGCAGCGCTTCGAGCACCGGCTGCGCCTCACCCGGATCGACGATAATGCAGCGCCCCTGCCGGTCATCCAATAACCAAATGTAATTGTCCTGGAAGGCGGGAATGCTGATAAGATTCATGGTGTACCTCTCGTTGGCAACGGCTTGAAAGAAGATAATAAATCATGAAACCAGCCCATACTCTACAAAAGCTCACCGGCCCGCAGTCCTGGGCGGAGCTGCCGTGGGGGGAATACTATCGTGAAGCCCTCGAGCGGCAGTTGCAACCCTGGTGGCCAAAGCTGTTCGGTTTCCATCTGCTGAAGATGGGCATGCTCAGCGCCGAGCTGGCCACGGACAAATGCGCGATTTCCCATCAGGTCAACGTAGGGTTGGAGGGGGAAGGGCTGCAGGTGATCGCCGATGCTTATCAACTGCCGTTTGCCGCCAAGTCGGTGGATGCCTGCCTGTTGGCGCATACGCTGTCCTATGCGGACGATCCGCACCGTATGCTGCGTGAAGTAGACAGGGTGTTGATCGACGATGGCTGGTTGGTTATCAGCAGCTTCAATCCGTTCAGCCTGCTGGGATTGGGCAAACTGGTGCCCGGATTGCGTCGCCGCCAGCCCTATGTCAGCCGCATGTTTACCCAGATGCGGCTGCTGGATTGGCTCAGCCTGCTGAATTATGAGGTGTTGTACCAGGCGCGTTTTCACGTGCTGCCATGGCACCGCAAGGGCGGCAAGTTTTTATGCACTCATTTGCCGGCGCTGGGCTGCATGAGCGTGATTGTGGCGCGCAAACGCACCTTGCCGCTGACGCCCACGCCGATGAAACTGGGGGCGAGAAAACCTTCTCTCAGCCGCGCGGTAGGCGCGACCAAGAGCTATCGCAAACTGCCTTAGGCTTCCGGTTGGTAACCGACGTCTTCCTGCGTCGGCTTACCGGCCGCTTCGCGCGCCAGCACGTCACAACGTTCGTTCTCCGGGTGGCCGGCGTGGCCCTTGACCCATTCCCATTTCACCTCGTGGCGCTGAATGGCCTGATCCAACCGCTGCCACAGATCGACATTTTTGACCGGCTTTTTGTCGGCGGTTTTCCAGCCGCGCTTCTTCCAGTTATGGATCCAGCTGATGATGCCCTGGCGCACATACTGGCTGTCGGTGCTGAGCGTCACGGCGCAGGGCACGGTCAGCGCTTCCAGCGCCACGATCGCCGCCATCATTTCCATGCGGTTATTGGTGGTCAGACGAAAACCCTCGCTGAAGGTTTTTTCCGTCTGCTTATAGCGTAATATCGCGCCGTAGCCACCGGGGCCGGGGTTGCCAAGGCAGGAGCCGTCGGTGAAAATTTCTACCTGTTTGAGCATCTCTGGTAGACTCTTCCTATCAGTTTTATAAAAGCCAAGTCTGACATAAACGAGCGCTGTGAGCACTGCAATATGATCTCTACAACCACCAGACAGATTGTCCTCGATACCGAAACCACCGGTATGAACAAGCTCGGGGTGCACTACGAAGGGCACCGCATCATCGAAATCGGTGCGGTGGAGGTGATTAACCGCCGCCTGACCGGGCGCAATTTCCACGTTTACATCAAGCCGGACAGGCTGGTGGATCCGGAAGCCTACGGCGTACACGGCATCAGCGACGACTTCCTGGCCGATAAGCCGACCTTCGATCAGGTTGCCGAGGAATTCCTCGACTTTATCCGCGGCGGCGAACTGGTGATCCATAACGCGGCGTTCGATATCGGCTTTATGGATCACGAATTCCGCATGCTGCAGCAGGGCATCCCGAAGACAGAGACCTTCTGCACCATCACCGACAGCCTGCTGATGGCGCGCCGCCTGTTCCCGGGCAAGCGCAACAACCTCGATGCCTTGTGCAGCCGTTATGAGATAGACAACAGCAAGCGTACGCTGCACGGCGCATTGCTCGATGCCGAGATCCTGGCGGAAGTCTATCTGGCGATGACCGGCGGTCAGACCTCGATAGCCTTCCAGATGGAGGGGGATACCCAGCAAAACGACGCCGCGCAAGAGATTCAGCGCATTGTCCGCCCGGCGACCGCGATGAAAGTGGTCTACGCCAGCGACGAAGAAGTGAAGGCGCACGAGGCGCGTCTGGATCTGGTGGCGAAGAAGGGTGGCAGCTGCCTGTGGCGCGGAGCGTCGGCCGAATAACGGCGTTTTTGCGTGAAAAAACCTCAGCGGATGAACCTTCGTTGAAAAACTGTGCAAACGGTTCATTTGGTGAGAAAAAGGCGTTGACGGAACCGAAAGGCGTCCGTAATATGCGCCTCGTTCCCCCGCAAGAGGGAATGGCGCGGAGCGGTAGTTCAGTTGGTTAGAATACCTGCCTGTCACGCAGGGGGTCGCGGGTTCGAGCCCCGTCCGTTCCGCCACTATTCAGAAGCCCTGAGTTAGCGATAACTCAGGGCTTCGTCGTTTCTGCTCTCTGAAAAACGGTGCGGCTCAATGAACGGGGGCCGGCAGACCGGCCCCTGATCCTCAGAATAACACCGAGTAGTTCAAGCCGAAGGTGCGTCCACGGCCTTTATAGCTGTACAGCTCAGGCGAACCGTAGGTTGGGCTGTACAGTATCGGCGCGCGTTGGCCCCAAACGGTGGTGTACTCCTTGTCCAGCAGGTTTTCCACGCTGAAGCTGATTTTCCCCACCGGCAGGGCATAGCTGCCGAGGAAATCGAGGGTGTTGTAGCCATCGATCTTGCGGCCCTGAGTGGAATTGGCCTTGGTGTAATCACCGTCGTCCGACACGTCGAAGGTCTGCTGCGACTGTAAGCGCAGATTCCAGTCGCCCGGCGCCCAGCCGACATAGGCGGTGACTTTCGATGGGCTGGCGGTATCCACCACCAGCTTCTTCCATTCGCCGTTGACCTTGGTTTCGGAACGGATAACGTTGAAGTTGGTGCCGGCGCTCCAGTCGCTGTCTTCAAAGAAATAATCCACCGCGCCTTCTACCCCGTAGATGCGGCGCTTATCCGCATTGACGTTGATGGTCATGTCGGTTTTGTTGATGGCGATGCTCTTGTCGGACAGCGAGTAGTAGGCGGCGATTTGCGTGCGCAGGTTATCGCCGGTATAGCGCCAGCCCAGCTCGTAAGCATTGACCTTGATGCCTTCCAGCCTGGAATCGCCGACGTTAACGCTTTTCAGCAGCTGGTAGTGGCCGCCGTTCAGCGCGTAGGTGCCGTTGCCGTAATACTTGCCCGGATCCGGGATCTCGAAGCCCTGAGAGAAGTTGAACCAGGTTTGCTGGCGCTCGGTCAGGTGCGCCAACAGGCCGGCGTTGAACAGCGCATTGTTGTAGTCGGTTTTCCCTCCCGGAATGGCGTCGGCGGAGGCGGCGGCGCCGGTAGCGATCGCCTGCTGCTGGTTATAGCCGACGAAGTCGTCGATTTTGTTTTCGGTGTACTGGTAACGCACGCCGCCGCTCAGGGTGAAGATCGGGTTGATGTCGTAACTGGCCTGCAGGAACGACGCCAGATTGCTGGTGGTATAGCTCGGGTAGCGGCCGGTGCTGTAGGCGTTCTCCAGCGTCATGCCGCCGGACTGTTGCGCCTTCGCCAGGTTAAAGAACTGTTGGTTGGCGTTGAAGCTCTCATGCTCGGCGTCGATGCCGTAAGTCAGCGTCAGCGCGTCGACAGGTTTGCTGTTTAACGTCAGTTTGCCGCCGTAGAAGTCGGTTTTTTGCTGCGAGGCGCCAATGCTGCTGACGTAATAGTTCGGCGCTTTGCCCGCCAACGTCGGGAACGGGTAGAAGGTCAGGGTTTCGTCGCGGTAGTAGACCTGCGCCACCAAATCCTGGCCGAGGAAATCGGTGTTGGAATATTGCAGGTTGATCAGATGGCGTTCGGTGCCGGGGATGCGGTCGGAATCTAAGCTACCGCTGTTGTAGGCCTTGGCGTTGCCGGTCACCGCCGCGAAGTTTTCTCCCAAGAACAGGCCGTGGTCGCCGTCGGACTGGCTTTTGTAGTATTGGGTGGTCAGCTGCAGCTGTTGATGATCGTCGATGTTGAGGGTGCCGGTGCCCATCACGTCGAGGCGATCGGAATACTGCAGGCCGGTTTGGGTGTTGTCGATCAGCACCTCGTTGCCTTTGCCGTCATACCAGCCGCCGTAGCGCTGGTAAGAAACGGACAGGCGCCCCGAGGCGTTGTCGTTGCCGCCGCTGACCGCCGCCGCCACGTTCTCGTCGTGATCGTTATGGCCGCCAAAGCCGGTTTTACCGCCGAGCTGCAACTCGACCTGCGGTTCCGGTTGCCCCTTTTTGGTGACGATGTTGATCAGGCCGCCGGTGCTGCCGCCGCCGTACAGCGAGGTCGCGCCGGAAATCACCTCAATATGATCGATATTGAACGGATCGATAGAATCCAATTGGCGGCTGTCGCTGCGCGATGAGTTCAGGCGTACGCCGTCGATCATCACCATCATCGAACGGCCGCGCATATTCATGCCATAGTTGGTGCGGCCCTGGCCGCTGACGTCCATGCCGGGGATCAGCTGCGCCAACATGTCCTTGATCTCTTTGCCGCCCTGGACCTGCTGTTCGATCTCCTGGCTTTCGATGACCCAAGTGGTCTGTGCCATTTCCGCCACGCTGCGGTGCGAACGGCTGGCGGAGACTACCAACTGCTCTTCGTTGCCGGTTTTCTGATCTTCTGCCCAAGCCGCCGGCGCAAGCATTGCCAGCAGACAAGGGTTCAATACCCAAAGGTGTTTGCGTTTCATCGTTATTTCCCAGGTGATTTTGTTATTACTCTATTTTTGAGAATGCTTCTTTTATCAATAACGTTTCTTGTTATCAATAAAATCATGATATGATTTTTTGCGATACATTAACGTAATTAATTAGTTTTATTAACATTTTACCCACTGCGCGATCGAGCACTCCACGCCGTCAACACGGCAGCCGATCGGCCATATGCGCAAGCGACAGCGTTGCCGGAGAATCGAGAACATGTCCGCCAGCTACAGAATTTTTGATATCACCCTGAAAAGCAAAACGCTGATTTCACCTTCGCTGGTGCGCTGCGTGTTTGAAGGTGCGGATATTCATCGGATGAAGCTTGAAGCGCCGGATCAGCGCATCAAACTGTTGTTCCCGGCGGCGGACGGCCAGAGCCCGCAGTTGGCCAACGGCCCGGACTGGTACGGCGATTACATGGAGATCCCCAAAGAACAACGGCCGGTGATGCGCACCTATACGCTGCGTGCGCTGCGCCGTGAGCAGAATCAGATGGACGTCGAATTCGTGCTGCATGGTGTGAACGGCCCGGCTTCCGCCTGGGCGACCCACGCCGAGCCGGGTGACGCCATTCAGACGGTCGCGCCCAACGGCGAGTTCGGCGGCGACAGCGGCGGCTACGAATGGGCGCCGCCGGCGCAGTTGCAGCAGGCGCTATTGATCGCCGATGAGACGGCGGTGCCGGCGGCGATGGGCATTCTGGAGCAGTTGGCGCAGCAGGCCAATCCGCCGCGGGTGCAGGCGTTCTTCGAAGTGCCGGTGGCGGGGGATTGCCTGGATTTGGCCCGTTTCCCGTTCGCCGAGGTTTACTGGCTGCCGCGCGACGTGGGCCGCCAGTTGGCGCACGGTACGCTGCTGGTGGAAGCGGTGCGCCAGCGGGTCGATATCCCCGCGTCGGCGTGTGCGCAGGCGCAGTCCCTGGCGGAAAGCAGCCTGAGCGATGAGGTGCTTTGGGAGCGGGCGGCCGGCGGTAACGCTTTTTATGCCTGGGTGGCGGCCGAGTCTTCCACGGTGAAAACGCTGCGGCGTTATCTGATCGGCGAACGCGATCTGGATCGCGCTACCGTCAACTTCATGGCCTATTGGTGCTGAACGCGCGGCCCTTTTTCGGCATTAACGCTGGAGCAGGGCATGCCGCTGCTATTCCCCCTCAACGAATAATCGCTTGCCAGCGGGTAGTTCGACCGTGTTATGTTCCGCTGAAACGAAGGTTACAGCGAGAACGATAATGCAACGGTTCGACGAACGCCTGCGCCGCGACTACCCACAGCTGACGCCGCAGGAGCAGCGGGTGGCCGACTTCATCTTCGATCACTATGACGATTTGATCGGTTACAACAGCGCCGAGCTGGCGCGCCTGAGTGGCGTTTCCAAAGCCACGGTCAGCCGCTTGTTCAAACGGCTGGGCTACCCCAACTACCGCGCCATGCGCGATGAGCTGCGCACCCTGCGCCAAAGCGGTATGCCGTTGACCGACAGCCGCGATGCGGTGCAGGGCGATACGCTATTGGCGCGGCACTGTAAGCAGGAAATGGCCAATCTCACCCGCTGGGTAAAGCAGATCGATGCGGTGCAGTTCAGCGCGGCGATCGCCGCACTGGCGCAGGCGCGAAGCGTGATGCTGCTGGGGCTGCGCAACAGCTATCCGGTGGCGATGCACCTGCGCCAGCAGCTGATGCAGGTGCGGGAGCAGGTGCTGCTGGCGCCGCAGCCGGGGCAGACGCTGGCGGAAGATCTGGCGGGGCTGACGCCGCAGGACATGGCGGTGGTGGTGGCGTTCCGTCGCCGGCCGCGCCAGATAAAGGCGCTGCTGGCGCTGTTGCAAAGCCGCGGGGTGCCGACGCTGCTGATCTGCGAACCGCAGGCGCAGGCGTTGTTCCTACTGGCCAACTGGCACTTGACCGTGCCGCTCGACAGCGTGTCGGCGTTCGACAGCTATGCCGCCGCCATGAGCCTGGCCAGCCTGCTCAGCAATGCGTTGCTGCATGAGCGGCTGGCGCAGGGGCGGCAGCGTATTCATCACGTCGCCGAACTGTTCCAGGCGCTGGACGAACTGGAGCTGCGTTAAGCGCGGCAGGTCATTTCCCTTCCTTCACCCTCCGCCGTTTAAGGCGGATCGGTCACCTCATTGTGTTACTTTGGTTTCATTAATTGATCATAAGAATCTTTTGTTTCAACTGAATCCCTATCGGGAGTAGGCTGTTGGGCAGCAAACAAACGTCATGTCGACGCTGACGGCATAACTCAATAACTTACTAAGCTGACAGGGAATGAACATGTTGGATATCTCGCAATTCGATCAGATTAACCCGCCGGCACGCCTGCTGATGGGGCCGGGGCCGATCAACGCCGATCCGCGCGTGCTGCGCGCCATGTCGAGTCAGCTGATCGGCCAGTACGATCCGGCGATGACCGGTTACATGAATCAGGTCATGGCGCTGTATCGCGCGCTGTTCCGCACCGAAAACCGCTGGACGATGCTGGTGGACGGCACCTCGCGCGCCGGTATCGAGGCGCTGCTGGTTTCTGCCATTCGGCCGGGCGATAAGGTGCTGGTGCCGGTCTTCGGCCGTTTCGGGCATCTGCTGTGCGAGATTGCCCGCCGCTGCCGTGCCGAGGTGCACACGATCGAGGTACCGTGGGGTGAGGTGTTCAGCGCCGATCGCATCGAAGACGCGATTAAGCGAGTGCGCCCGCGCCTGCTGCTGACGGTGCAGGGCGACACTTCCACCACCATGCTGCAGCCGCTGCATGAACTGGGCGATATCTGCCACCGCCACGGCGTGTTGTTCTATACCGACGCGACGGCTTCCTTCGGCGGCAATCCGCTGGAGACCGATGCCTGGGGGCTGGATGCGGTCTCCGCCGGGCTGCAGAAGTGCCTGGGCGGCCCCTCCGGCAGTTCGCCGGTCACCCTCAGCCCGCAGTTTGAAGAGGCAGTGCGCCGCCGTAAATGCGTGGAGGCGGGGATCCGCACCGCCGAGCATGCCGACGGCGACGACGAGATGATTTACTCCAACTATTTCGACATCGGCATGATCATGGATTATTGGGGACCGGAACGCCTGAATCACCATACCGAAGCCACCAGCATGCTGTTCGCAGCGCGCGAATGTGCGCGGGTGATCCTTGAAGAAGGGCTGGATCAGGCCATCGCCCGCCACCGGCTGCATGGCGCGGCGATGCTGGCGGGCATCCGGGGCATGGGGCTGGCGGTGTTCGGCGATCTCGAACACCGCATGAATAACGTGCTCGGCGTGATGATCCCGCCGCAGGTGCACGGCGAACAGGTGCGGCAGATGATGCTGAACGACTTTGGCATCGAAATCGGCACTTCGTTCGGCCCGCTGCAGGGCAAGATCTGGCGCATCGGCACCATGGGCTACAACGCGCGCAAGGATTGCGTGCTGCAAACGCTGGCGGCGCTGGAGGCGGTGTTGAACCGTCTCGGCTTCGCCAGCAAGCAGGGCGAGGCGTTGCAGGCCGCCTGGAACGTTTATGACGCAGGCAAGCGTGGATGACGCCGCTGGAGGCGCAGCAGGCTGCCGCACGGGTGATGGCGCGCTGTGACGAGCTGGCGGCGATCAGCGCGGAGCCCGGTAAATTGACGCGTCTTTATCTGTCTGCGGAACATCGGCGCGCCAACGCTCTGGTGGGTGAATGGATGCGCGAGAGTGGCATGCAGGTTTGGCAGGACAGCGTCGGTAATATCTGCGGCCGTTATGAAGGGCTCACGCCCGCTGCCCCTGCGCTGCTGCTCGGTTCGCATCTGGACACGGTGCGCAATGCCGGGCGCTATGACGGCATGCTCGGCGTGCTCACGGCGCTGGAAACGGTGACGCACTATTACCGCCAGGGGCGCCGTTTGCCGCTGGCGCTGGAGGTGATCGGTTTTGCCGACGAAGAGGGCGCGCGCTTTGGCGTCACGCTGCTCGGCAGCCGCGGGCTGACCGGTCAATGGCCGCAGGAATGGCTGGCGCAGACGGATGCCGACGGGGTGAGCATCGCGCAGGCCATGCGCGACTTTGGGCTGGATCCGACGGCGATCGCACAGGCGCGTCGCGCGCCAAACGAAATTCGCGCCTATCTCGAATTGCATATCGAACAGGGGCCGTGTCTGGAGGCGGCCGATTTGGCGCTGGGCGTGGTGACGGCGATCAATGGCGCGCGCCGGCTTACCTGCACTTTCAGCGGTGAAGCGGGCCACGCCGGCACGGTGCCTATGGTGCAGCGCAAAGACGCGTTGGCGGCCGCGGCGGAATGGATAACGGCGGTCGAAACGCTGACCCGCGCCGCCGATCCGCATTTGGTGGCCACCGTGGGGTGTATTGAATGTCTGCCGGGCGCGGTCAACGTGATCCCCGGCGAAGTGCGATTGACGCTCGACGTCCGCGGCCCGCAGGATGCGCAACTGGCGGCGCTGTTGACGGCGTTGCTGGCGCTGGCGCAGGCGATCTGCGTACGCCGCGGCGTGCGCTTCGCCAGTGAAGAGTTTTACCGCATTGACGCCACTGCCTGCGATAGCGAGCTGCAGCAATGCTGGCAGGCGGCCGTCGAGCAGGTACAGGGGCGCAGCCTGGCGCTGCCGAGCGGCGCCGGGCACGACGCCATCGCCGTGGCGGCGCACTGGCCGGTCGGCATGCTGTTCGTGCGTTGCGCCGGCGGCGTCAGCCATCATCCGGCCGAAGCGGTGCGGCAGGCGGACGTGGCGCTGGCGATCCAGGCCTATTGCCTGACGATCGCCGGCTGGGAGAAGGGGGAGTCAGTCTAAACGCAGAAAGCTGTCGGCGTCGCGCCAGGCCGGGAAGGCGCTGCGGTAACTCTGCAGGGTTTCCAGCGACAGCTCGGCGTCCAGCCGCGTGGCCGCGCCTGGCTCCGCATCCGCCAGGATCTCGCCCTGAGGGCTGATGATCAGGCTGTCGCCGCTGTAGTTCAGGCCGTTGGGATCGTCGCCCACCCGGTTGCAACCCGCCACATACACCTGGTTTTCTATCGCCCGCGCCGCCAGCAGCGTTTGCCAATGGTGACTGCGCGGCGCCGGCCAGTTGGCGACGTACAACGCCAGATCGTAATCCTGCTGATAGCGCGCCCAAACCGGGAAACGCAGGTCGTAGCAGATCTGCGGCAGGATGCGCCAGCCGCGCCATTCGAAGATTTCACGCCGGTTGCCGGCTTGGTAGTGCAGGTGTTCGCCGGCCATGCGGAACAGGTGGCGTTTGTCATAGGCGTGCACCTGGCCGCCCGGCTCGACCAGCAGGAAACGGTTGACCGCGCCCTCGTCGGTTTTCAGCGCCACGCTGCCGCCGATTAACGCGTGGCTTTTCACCGCCCAACCGTGCAGCCAGTCGATCACCTGCTGTTCGGGCAGGGCGCTCTCGCCGGCATCCATGGCGAAGCCGGTGGTGAACATCTCCGGCAAGACGATGAGATCGCGGCCGACGATCGGCGCCAGCAACGCGTCGAAGGCGGCCAGATTGGCGAGGCCGTCGCGCCAGACCAAAGGTTGCTGCAACAGGGTAATTTTTAAAGTCGACATAACCGCTCCGCAGCTGCATCCAGCGTGGCGTCCTGTTTAGCGAAGCACAGCCGGATCAATTTATGGGGGAAAGGATCGGCACAGAAGACCGACAGCGGAATGGCCGCCACGCCCACGTGCTCGGTTAACCAATGGCAGAACGCCACATCGTCCAGATCGGAGATGGCGCCGTAGTCCGCCAGCAAGAAGTATGTACCCGCGCAGGGTAAAATTTCCAGTCGGCTGCTCGCCAGCGCCTGCACAAAGCGGTCGCGTTTGGCGCGATAGAACGCCGGCAGCTGTCGCCAGTGCTCCGGCTCGGCGCGCAGACTATCCGCCAGCGCCAGCTGGGCCGGGGTATTGACCGAAAAGGTCAGGTATTGATGCACTTTGCGCACCTCGGCGCTCAGCGCGGCGGGTGCCACGCAATAGCCCACTTTCCAACCGGTCATGTGGAAGGTTTTACCGAAAGAGGACACCGCGATTGCGCGCTGGCGCAGCTGCGGGTGGGCCAGCACGCTGGCGTGGCCGCCTTTGGCGAAGCAGATGTGTTCGTAAACCTCGTCGCTGAGCACGTAGATTTCGCGTTCGGCGATAGCGTGCCACAGCTGCTGCATGTCTTCCGCCTGCCAAGCGGTGGCGGACGGGTTGTGCGGCGTGTTGACGATCACCAGGCGGGTGCGCGGCGACAGCGCGGCGGCGAACGCTGGCCAATCCACGGCAAACGCGGGCGGCTGCAGGGCGATGCGTTTGAGTATGCCGCCGGCCAACGTCACCGCCGGCGCATAGCTGTCGTAGCTGGGATCGAAACAGACCACCTCGTCGCCGGGGCGCACCAGCGCGCTGATGGCGGCGAACAGCGCTTCGGTGGCGCCGGCGGTGACAGTCACTTCGCTGCCGGCGTCCGGCTGCCAGCCATACAGCTCGGCGGTTTTGTCGGCGATGGCTTCGCGCAGCGGCGCCACGCCGGTCATCGGCGCATATTGGTTGGCGCCCTGGGCGACGTGCCAGGCCAAGCGTTCTTTCAGGTAGTCCGGGCCGTCGAAATCGGGGAAGCCCTGCGACAGGTTGATCGCCTGGTGCTGCTGCGCCAGCGCGCTCATCTGGGTAAAGATGGTGGTGCCCAGCGAGGGCAGTTTGCTTTCGGGAATCAATGCGGAAGTGCTCATAGCGGGTGAATACTCCTGGCGCTTATATTGCCGTCAATATAACACGATGCTAGTATTTGGCAATCAAGACGCTTAGATGGCTAAATGCGAAAAAGTGCTTAGCCCGCCACGCGGCAGGCCAAGCCTCATCTGCCGGCCGCCTTACCGAACGGGAAACGATAATAATGACGGAGAATCCGCAACTTACCGCATTGCTGGCGGCCTGCCACTGGATTGGCGACAAAGGCTGGTGCCCGGCGACCGGCGGCAACATGTCGCTGCGCCTGGACGAACGTCAGTGCCTGGTCACCGAGTCCGGCAAAGACAAGGGCAGCCTGAGCGCCGCCGATTTTCTGCGGGTGGATATTGCCGACAATCATGTGCCGAGCGGCCGCACGCCGTCGGCGGAGACCGGGCTGCATACGCTGCTCTATCGCCTGTCTGCGCATATCGGCGCGGTGCTGCATACCCATTCCGTCAACGCTACCGTCCTGTCGCGGGTGGAACGCGGCGATGCGCTGGTGCTGCAGGGGTACGAAATGCAGAAGTCGCTGGCCGGCCAGCGCAGCCACCTGGACCGCGTGGCGATCCCCATATTCGACAACGATCAGGATATCCCTCGGCTGGCGGCGCGCGTGGCGGCCTATGCCGAGGCCACGCCGCTGCAATACGGCTTTCTGGTGCGCGGCCACGGTCTGTATTGCTGGGGAAGCCAGGTGGCGGAAGCTCGCCGCCATCTTGAAGGGCTGGAATTCTTGTTCCAGTGTGAACTGCAACGCCGCTTACTGGAGGCGAAATGATCCGCGCTATCGTGACTGATATTGAAGGCACCACCAGCGATATTCGCTTCGTGCATCAGGTACTGTTTCCTTACGCCCGCGAACGGCTGGCGGATTTTGTGCGCCGCCATGCCGCTGAGAGCGAAGTCGCCGCACCGCTGGCGGCGCTGCGCGCTGAAATTGGCCAACCGCAGGCCGATCTCGACGTGCTGATCGCCGCGCTGTACCGCTTTATGGATGAAGACCGCAAATCCACCGCACTCAAGGCGCTGCAGGGCATCATCTGGCGCAGCGGCTACCGCGAGGGTGATTTCCGCGGGCATCTGTATCCGGAAGTCGCCGGGCAGTTGGCCGCCTGGCAGCGGCAAGGGGTGAAGCTCTACGTCTATTCCTCCGGTTCGGTGGAGGCGCAGAAGCTGCTGTTCGGCTACAGCGACGCGGGCGATCTGCAGCCGCTGTTCAGCGGCTATTTCGATACGCACGTCGGCGCCAAGCGTGAAACCGCGTCGTACCGCAACATCGCGCAGGCTATCGGCATCGCGCCCGACGAGCTGCTGTTTTTGTCCGACATCCGCCAGGAGCTGGATGCGGCGCAGGCCGCCGGCTGGCATACCTGCCAGCTGATCCGCGATGAGGCGGACGTGCAGAGCCGACATCCGCAGGTTAACCGTTTTGATCGTATCGATTTAGGGGAGTTCGTCTCATGAGTGGATTGACCATTTTCAGCGATACAGCACCGCAGCAACCGCTGTGGCAGAGCCGTGATGCGCAGGAGATCCAGCGGCAGTTGGCGCAGATCGGCGTGCGCTTTGAGCGCTGGCAGGCGGATCGCGAGCTGGGCGACAATCCGCAGCCGGAGGCGGTGATCGCGGCCTACCAGCATGAGATCGACCGGCTGGTGGCGGAAAAGGGTTACCAGAGCTGGGACGTGATCAGCATGCGGCCGGACCATGAGCAGCGCCAGGCGCTGCGTGAAAAATTCCTGTCCGAACATACGCACGGCGAAGATGAAGTGCGCTTTTTCGTCGAGGGCGCAGGGCTGTTTTGCCTGCATCTGGACGGCAAGATCTTCCAGATCCTGTGTGAAAAGAACGATCTGATCTCGGTGCCGGCCAACACCCGGCACTGGTTCGATATGGGCTCGGCCCCGCATTTCACCGCGATCCGGGTGTTCGACAACCCGGAAGGCTGGGTGGCGCATTTCACCGGCGACAAGATCGCCGATGCTTATCCGCGTTTGGACTGAGTGCCGATGGGCGGGCGTTAACCCAACGCCCGCTGGAAAATCCCCGCTTCAACCTGCTGCGGCGTAATCACGCCGCTGTCGAATATCCATCCGCTGATGAGCTTCGCCGGCGTGACGTCGAACGCCGGATTGTAGACCGGCGCATCGTTCGGCGCCCACTGGCAGGCGCCGAAGCTACCTGAAACGCCGGTGACTTCGGCCGCCGCGCGCTGCTCGATCGGGATGGCTGCGCCGTCCGGGCAGTGCGGATCGTGAGTGGTGTGCGGGGCGGCCACGTAGAACGGGATGCCGTGATAGTGCGCCAGCACCGCCAGGCTGTAGGTGCCAATCTTGTTGGCAACGTCGCCGTTGGCGGCGATGCGATCCGCGCCGACCCATACTGCATCGACCTGGCTCTGCGCCATCAGGCTGGCGGCCATCGAATCGCAGATCAGGCGATAGGGAATGCCCAGCTCGCCCAATTCCCAGGCGGTCAGACGGCCGCCCTGCAGCAGCGGCCGGGTTTCATCGACCCATACCTGTTGCACTTTGCCCTGCCGGTGGGCGCGCAGCAGCACGCCGATGGCGGTGCCGACGCCGGCGGTGGCCAATCCGCCGGTATTGCAGTGGGTCAGCAGGCGGCTGCCGGGCTTGACCAGCCCAGCGCCGTGATCGGCGATGCGATCGCACAATCGGCGATCCTCTTCCACCAACCGCAGCGCTTCGTTCACCATCGCCGGCGCCCAGTCAGGCTCCGCCAGCGCCAGCTTCATGCGATCCAGATTATTCATCAGGTTGACCGCCGTCGGGCGAGCGGCACGCAGCGTGTGCAGCGCCTGTTCCAGCTCGGCGCGCGGCAGACCGCGTTCCGCCAGCAGCGCCAACAGCAGGCTGGCGGACAGCCCGATCAGCGGCGCGCCGCGCACCCGCAGGCTGTGAATGTGCCCGACCAATTCCTCCACGCTGTCGCAGGCGCGCCACCGCTTTTCCTGCGGCAGGGCTTGCTGATCGAGGATCCAAAGGCGGTTGTCCTGCAGGGTCAAGCTGGTGGTGTTAAGCGCTTGCATCGGCGGTTAATTCCTTGTTGCGTGGTTATTGCATCTGAAACGCTATTCTGCCAACATGACTTCCAGATGTATAGACGTCCAAATGCTTTTACGTCTAAATAAACAGAATCGCTGGGGTCAGTGAGAGAGAACAGAGGGGTTGGGGAATGTCGCTTTATCGTACGTTTACGGCTGCCGATGCCGTTGAATATGCCCGCCAATACGGGCAGGTGGCCGATCCGCAGGCGCTGGTGAGCGCCGACGAGATCGGTGACGGCAACCTGAACCTGGTGTTCAAGATCCGCGATCGCGAAGGCGTGAGCCGGGTGATCGTCAAACAGGCGCTGCCCTACGTGCGCTGCGTGGGCGAATCCTGGCCGCTGACGCTGGATCGGGCGCGCATCGAAGCGGAAACGCTGCGGGTTCACGGCGGTTTCTGCCCGCGGCATACGGTAAAAGTCTTGCATCACGATCCCGAATTGGCGGTAATGGTGCAGGAAGATCTCTCCGATCATCGCATCTGGCGCAGTGAGCTGGTGCAGGGCAACTATCACCCGCTGGCGGCCGGGCAGTTGGCGGAATACCTGGCGCAGACGCTGTTCCACACCTCCGATTTTTATCAGTCGGCGCAGCAGAAGAAGGCGGAGGTCAGACGTTTCACTAACCCCGAACTGTGCCAGATCACCGAAGACCTGTTCTTTACCGATCCCTATATCGACCATGAGCGCAATCAGTTCGAGGTGGCGCTGTTGCCGCAGGTGCAGGCGCTGCGCGAGGATGCGCCGCTGAAGCTGGCGGTCGCCGGCCTGAAACATCGCTTTCTCAGCAAGGCGGAGGCGCTGTTGCACGGCGATATTCACAGCGGTTCGATCTTCGTGGCGGAAGGCCGGTTGAAAGCGATCGACGCCGAATTCGGCTTCTACGGCCCGATCGGTTTCGATATCGGTACTGCGTTAGGCAACCTGCTGCTCAACTATTGCGGGCTGCCGGGGCTGTTCGGGCCGCGCGACGCCGCCGCCGGGCGCGAGCAGCGCCTGCAGGATGTGCGCGAGCTGTGGCTGATCTTCGCCGATCGCTTTTTGGCTTTGTGCCATCAGCAAAGCCGGGATGCGGCGCTGGCGACGCCGGGTTACGCCGAGCTGTTCCTGCAACAGGTCTGGACCGATGCGGTCGGGTACTGCGGCACCGAACTGATTCGGCGCACCATCGGCCTGGCGCACGTCGCCGATCTGGACAGCATCGCCAACGCTGATATGCGCCTCGACTGTCAGCGCCATGCGCTGGGATTGGGGCGCACGCTGATCGTCAATGCGCCGCAGATCGAGCATATTGACGCCCTGTTGGCGCGCATTCGTCAGCAGGGCTAAAAAGGCGGATGCTCGTGGATCTTGCCTGACACCATCAGCCAACGGGCGGGGCGAACCCCGCCGTTGGGTTGCCTTACCGTTCGGATTCGTAAGCCAAAGTGGCCGCAACCTCCGAGTCTCCCAGCCTGATGCGCAGTTCGCACAGCGAACCGCGGGTTAGCCAGATGAACGCGATCAGCGTCATACAGACGATCACCAGTTTAAGTACGACCCGTTTTTGCTGCATTTTTGACCTCCCTATCCTTGCCTTGCGGCGGGTAAGAGGCTAACCTGATGTTGTTGGGCATCAGAGTGGCCTCGGGTTGATAATATCGACTCGGGGCCTTTCTCTTTCTCTCCTTTGCCAAGGCTCCGGACAGAAAGATCCAGAGCACCCGTCGCGCAGTCTACTCGAACTTCCTTCCCGTGAAATCCGCCGTTGCGCCAACCTGCGGCGCGGTGCGCAGTTTGTCATGAAAGCAAAAGAAAAAGGGGCGATGATGATCGCCCCTTGGATGCGTGAAGTGAACGTTAAGCCGCTTCGGTTTGCTGTTGGCGCTTAGACTGCGCCGCCGGCTTTTCCGGCTTGGCGGCCGCCAGCGCATCCGGCGCAAAGTCGTCCACGTTGATGGAGCGCAGGCGGCTCTCTTCGGCTTTCACCAGGATCTTCGCCTCGTCGGCGCTGATCTTGCCTTCTTCCAGCGCGCGCTCCGCCAAACGATCCAGACGGGTGAACGGCAGGTTTTTGCCGGCCGCCTTGCACAGACGCTCGTGAATCGGCTCGGCGGCCATCACGTCGGCCAGCGCCGCTTCCAGCAGGCCGATTGGGTTATGCTCGCTCGGCGTCAGGTACTGACCGCGCCCCAGACGGCTGCGGGTGGCGGAAGGCACCTGCAGGATCTTGGCCAACTGGTGATCCAGACGGTCGGACGGTGCGGTATGCACGCGGCCAAACGGGAAGACCACGAAGCGCAGCGCGCCGGCGATAAAGCTGTTCGGGAAGTTGCGCAGCAGATCATCCAGCGCCTGTTCGGCTTTATGCAGGCTGTCTTGCACGCCCCAATGCACCAGCGGCAGATCTTCTTTCTGACGGCCTTCGTCGTCAAAGCGTTTCAGCACGGCGGAAGCCAAATACATCTGGCTGAGGATGTCCCCCAGGCGAGCGGAGATGCGCTCGCGGCGCTTCAGGCTGCCGCCCAGCACGCCCATGGAAACGTCCGACAGCAACGCCAGGTTGGCGCTCAGGCGGTTCAACTGCTGATAGTAACGACGGGTCGCGTCCTTGGTCGGCGTGGCGCTGGTGCGGCCGTTGGTCAGGCCCAGCCAGAAGCTGCGTACCTTGTTGCTGCCGACGTGGCCCAGATGGCCGAACAGCGATTTATCGAAGGCGTTCAGATCGTTGTTCTGCGCCGCCGCCATTTCATCCAGCACATAAGGATGGCAGCGGATCGCGCCCTGGCCGAAGATCATCATGGTGCGGGTCAGGATGTTCGCGCCTTCCACCGTGATGGCGATCGGTGCGCCCTGATAGGCGCGAGCCAGGAAGTTGGATTCGCCCAGCATGATGCCTTTACCGCCGGCGATGTCCATGGCGTCAACGATCGACTGCTGGCCGCGGTGCGTACAGTGGTATTTGACGATGGCCGACAGCACGGCCGGCTTCTCGCCCTGCACCAGCGCATAGGTGATCAGCGAAGCGGCGGCGTCCATCACATAGGTGTTGCCGGCGATGCGCGCCAACGGCTCTTCGATGCCTTCCATCTTGCCGATGGAGATCTTGAACTGACGGCGAATGTGCGCGTAGGCGCCGGTCGCCAGGGCGATGGATTTCAGGCTGCCGGTAGAGTTGGACGGCAGGGTGATGCCGCGACCTACCGACAGACACTCAACCAGCATCCGCCAGCCCTGGCCGGCCATTTTCGGGCCGCCGATAATGTAATCGATCGGGACGAACACGTCGGTGCCGCGGGTCGGGCCGTTCTGGAACGGCACGTTCAGCGGGAAGTGGCGGTTGCCGATTTCCACGCCCGGCGTGCTGGTCGGGATCAGCGCGCAGGTGATGCCCGGGGATTCGTTGTCGCTCAGCAGGCGGTTCGGGTCATGCAGTTTGAACGCCAGGCCCAGTACGGTGGCGACCGGCGCCAGCGTGATGTAGCGCTTGTTCCAGGTCAGGCGCATGCCCAGCACCTGCTTGCCTTGCCAGTCGCCCATGCACACGGTGCCCACGTCCGGAATGGCGCCGGCATCGGAACCCGCTTCCGGGCTGGTCAGCGCGAAGCAAGGGATCTCGTCGCCGCGCGCCAGGCCCGGCAGATAGTGGTTTTTCTGTTCTTCGGTACCGTAGTGCTGCAGCAGTTCGCCCGGGCCGAGGGAGTTCGGCACGCCGACGGTGATCGCCAGGATGCCGGAAACGCCGGCCAGTTTTTGCAGCACCATCGCCTGAGCGTAAGGAGAGAATTCCAGACCGCCGTACTCTTTCTTGATGATCATCGCGAAGAAACGGTGTTCTTTCAGGTATGCCCAGAGTTCAGGCGGCAGATCGGCCAGTTCGTGGGTGATCTGGAAGTCGTTGGCCATGCGGCAGGCTTCTTCCACCGGGCCGTCGATAAACGCCTGCTCTTCTTCCGTCAGGCGCGGTTTCGGGTAGCTGTGCAGCTTGTTCCAGTCCGGCGCGCCGCGGAACAGATCGCCTTCCCACCAGGTGGTGCCGGCGTCGATCGCTTCCTTCTCGGTGGTGGACATCGGCGGCATCACTTTGCGGAAGGCGCGCAGCGCCGGCGCGGAGAGCAGGGAACGGCGCACAGAGGAAAGGTTCAGCGGCAGCAGCACGATAGCCAGCGGCAGCAACAGCCAGAAGCTCCACAGGCCGATAGCGCCCATGGCGGCGGTGTACGCCACCAGGATCAGGCTGCTGAGGGTAAGGTTCACTCGGTGGTAGAACACCACGCCGAGGAGAGCCAGGAAAACGACGATACTAAGAACCATCATAAGAAGCTCCGAAGTAGTAAGAGGTCTGACCTGTTGTGTGTATGTAATAGGTTTTAGTACAAGGCAGAATTTTTATCAATGCGTTTACAGTTTAATTACAACTCAGGTCACAAACTGACAGCACCAATCATCAAAAACCTCTCCGCTTCCTTAACCGGCGCGCTGTTTGGCTGAGAATGCTTCTCGCTGTTTCCGCGATCCGGTACACTGCGGAGCGGAAGATTTGACGATAACAAGAGGTTCCTCATGTACCACGACCTTATTCGCAGTGAACTGAACGAAGCGGCTGATACCCTGGCGAAATTTATCAATGACGACGCCAACATCGACGCCATCCAACGCGCCGCGGTGCTGCTGGCGGATTCCTTCAAAGCCGGCGGTAAAGTGATTTCCTGCGGCAACGGCGGTTCCCATTGCGACGCGATGCACTTCGCCGAAGAGCTGACCGGCCGCTACCGTGAAAACCGCCCGGGCTACCCGGCGATTGCCATCTCGGACGTGAGCCACCTGTCCTGCGTCAGCAACGACTTCGGCTATGAGTACGTGTTCTCTCGCTATGTGGAAGCGGTAGGCCGCGAAGGCGACGTGCTGCTGGGCATTTCCACCTCCGGCAATTCCGGCAACATCATCAAGGCCATCGACGCGGCGCGCGCCAAGGGGATGAAAGTGATCACCCTGACCGGCAAGGACGGCGGCAAGATGGCGGGTTCCGCCGATGTGGAAATTCGCGTGCCGCACTTCGGCTACGCCGACCGCATTCAGGAAATCCACATTAAAGCGATTCACATCTTGATTCAGCTGATCGAAAAAGAGATGGTTAAGGCTTGATAGCCTGCGGGGAGCTGCGGCTCCCCATGAATAAGACGGCGGGCGCCGCATGCTGCGCCCGTACTGCCTGTGTCAGTGTGGTTAAGGAGTGCTGGCGATGTGTGAACTGCTCGGGATGAGCGCAAACGTACCGACCGATATCTGCTTCAGCTTTACCGGCCTGGTACAGCGCGGCGGCCGCACCGGGCCGCATAAGGATGGCTGGGGCATTACCTTCTATGAAGGGAACGGTTGCCGCACATTCAAGGATCCGCAGCCGAGCTTCAACTCGCCGATCGCCCGCCTGGTGCAGGACTATCCGATCAAGTCCTGCGCGGTGGTGTCCCATATTCGCCAGGCCAATCGCGGCGAGGTGGCGCTGGAAAACACCCACCCGTTCACCCGCGAACTGTGGGGCCGCAACTGGACCTACGCGCACAACGGCCAATTGAAAGGCTATCGTCAGCTGGATACCGGCACGTTTCGCCCGGTCGGCCAGACCGACAGCGAATACGCGTTCTGCTGGCTGCTGCATCAGCTGGCGCTGAAATACCCGCGCACCCCGAGCCAATGGCCGGCGGTTTTCCGCTATATCGGCCTGTTGGCGAGCCAGCTGCGCAAGAAGGGGGTGTTCAACATGCTGTTGTCGGACGGGCGCTTCGTGATGGCCTATTGTTCCACCAACCTGTATTGGATCACGCGCCGCGCGCCGTTCGGCAAGGCGACGCTGCTCGATCAGGACGTGGAAATCGATTTTCAGCAGCAGACCACACCGAACGATGTGGTCACGGTGATCGCCACCCAACCGCTGACCGCCAACGAAACCTGGCACAAGATTGAGCCAGGCGAGTTCGCGTTATTTCACTTCGGTGAGCGGCTTGTTCTGAGCGAAGGGATTGGTGTTGGGCGTCGGGCTGGCTGACGCGTACTGCGTCATCATGCCGCCGCTGCTCATCAACGGTTGACCCAAGACGTACTGGCCATTGACCACGCCCATTGTCGGCGGCTGGTGGTTCTTCGCGAAGTAATCGTAGCCCGGCTTCAGCTGGCGCCAGAAGGCGATATAGCTGGATGACGCATGGCGCTTGAGGTTTTGCTCGGTCATGCGGAACGGGTAAATGCTGATGTTGACGCGGCTTTGGCCATAGGCGAAGGCGGCTTCGACGTAGCGATAGATCTCGTCCATATAGGTGTTGGTCATCGCGTAACAGCCAATCGATTTACATTCGCCGTGGATCATCAGATAAGCGCCGGAATAGCCCTGCGACTTATCGTAATCATTAGGGAAACCGATATTGATCGCCCGATAATACTTGCTGTCGGGTTTCAGATGGCGCGCGTCAACGCTATAAAAGCCTTCCGGACTTTTAAAGTCGCCTTCACGGCGTTTAGGACCCAGCCCGCCGGAGAAATTACAGATCGGGAACGTGTTGACCAGGCGGAATTCATTGCCCATTTTGGCATACAATTCCAGCTTGCGTTCCTCTTTGAAGATCTGAATATAGACCGGCGAACCCAATAATTGCTGTTTAACTACCGGCGCTTCGGGTACCTGCTCGCTGGCGCTGCAGGCCGTGATCATCGGCATAGAAACAAGCATCGCAAACAACAGCGCGATTTTGCTCATTATTATTCCTGCTTATATTTATTTGCCGGCGCAATGACGTTGGTCGGCATGCCACTGATATTGTTTTTACTGCTGCAAAACACCGCCAGATTACCAGCGCGTTTATTTTTAGCAATACGTGATATGTATAAAAAAACGACAAAGCTCGATAAAAGTGAAATGACCTGCAGATTTTAACGATAAGTAGTGAAAAACAGGCGAAATTTAATTGCGTTTGCTTGACCCAAGTCACGACGGAACGCAGAACAATGTTGCGAACAATGTTAATATTCCCCCTTCAATTTAACGCGCTGTGGCGATTGAAGCGGCAGGAGTTATGGCATATAACCCGGCCATTTTGATGGTTATTTGGCTACAGGCCGTTAACATATCGACCGTCGCGCTAACAACGGAAAGGGGGAATCAAGGGAATGCGCGTTACCCCAGTTTTTCACTGCGAGAAAGTTCATGTTGGGCGTGCCGTCATGCGCACTGCCCGGCAATCCTGGCATCGTCAGCACCCGCCTCTGGGGCCGGGCAGACGTGTAAACCAAACTACATCGTATAAATCCTATGATTAAGATCAGAAAAGGGTTAGATCTGCCGATAGCCGGAGCCCCGGTTCAGGCGATCCAAGACGGCCCGAACATTCAGCATGTTGCCCTGCTTGGGGAAGAGTATGTCGGAATGCGTCCCTCCATGCTGGTGCAGGAAGGCGATACCGTTAAGAAAGGCCAGGCGTTGTTCGAAGATAAGAAAAACCCCGGGGTTTTCTTCACGGCTCCCGCCAGCGGCCGCATCGCCGCGATTAACCGCGGCGAGCGGCGCGTATTGCAATCGGTGGTGATTGCGCTGGAAAACGGCGGCGATGACCAGCTCGAGTTTGCGCATTACCCGCTGGGTGAACTGGCCCAGTTGCCGCGCGAACAGGTCGAGAGCGAACTGATCGCCAGCGGCCTGTGGACCGCGCTGCGCACCCGCCCGTTCAGCAAAACGCCGAGCCCCGGCAGCGAACCGCGCGCCATTTTCGTCACCGCGATGGATACCCGGCCGTTGGCCGCCGATCCGCAGGTGATCATCGCCGAACAGCAGGCGGCGTTCAACGCCGGGCTGGTGGTGTTGGCGCGCCTGACGGCGGGCAAGGTGCACGTATGCCACGCCGCCGGCGCCTCCGTTGGCCAGCAGAGCGGCCCGCAGATCGCCTACAGCGAATTTGCCGGCCCGCATCCCGCCGGGCTGGTGGGCACCCACATTCACTTCCTCGAACCGGTCAGCCTGAAGAAAACCGTTTGGCACATCGGCTATCAGGACGTCATCGCCATCGGCACGCTGTTTACCACCGGTCAGCTCGATACCCGCCGGGTCGTGGCGCTGGCCGGGCCGCAGGTGGCGCAGCCGGCGCTGCTGCGCACCCGCCTGGGGGCCAGCCTCGATGAGCTGACCGCCGGCCGCCTGAAAAACGGCGAGAATCGGGTGATCTCAGGTTCGGTGCTGAACGGCATGCACGCCACTGGGCCGAACGCCTGGCTCGGCCGCTTCCACTCGCAGGTGTCGGTGCTGGAAGAAGGGCGCGACAAAGAGCTGTTCGGTTGGATCGTGCCTTCGCCGAACAAGTTCTCCATTACCCGCACCACGCTGGGCCACTTCCTGAAGAACAAACTGTTCGCCTTCTCGACCACCACTAATGGCGGCGAACGCGCCATGGTGCCGATCGGCAACTACGAGCGGGTGATGCCGCTGGATATTTTGCCGACGCTGCTGCTGCGCGATCTGCTGGCGGGCGACAGCGACAGCGCGCAGGCGCTGGGCTGTCTGGAGCTGGACGAGGAAGATCTGGCGCTGTGCACCTTCGTTTGCCCCGGCAAGTATGAGTACGCGCCGGTGCTGCGCGAGGTGCTGACCAAGATTGAGCAGGAAGGATAACCGATGGGCCTGAAGAATTATTTTGAGAAGATAGAGCATCACTTCACGCCGGGCGGCAAACTGGAAAAGTGGTACCCGCTGTATGAAGCGACTACCACGGTGTTTTACACCCCCGGCACGGTGACGCGCGGCGCTTCGCACGTGCGCGACGCCATCGATTTGAAACGCATGATGATCCTGGTGTGGCTGGCGGTGTTCCCGGCGATGTTCTGGGGCATGTACAACGTCGGCCAACAGGCGATCCCGGCGCTGCACCATCTGTACAGCGGCGACGAGCTGCAACAGGTGCTGGCGGGCGACTGGCATTATCGCCTGGCGCAGTGGCTCGGCGCCTCGCTGGCGGCCGACGCCGGCTGGGTCAGCAAGATGGTGCTGGGCGCCTGTTACTTCCTGCCGATCTACGCCGTGGTGTTTGTCGTCGGCGGCTTCTGGGAAGTGCTGTTCGCCATTATCCGCAAGCATGAGGTCAACGAAGGCTTCTTCGTCACCTCTATCCTGTTCGCGCTGATCGTGCCGCCGACCCTGCCGCTGTGGCAGGCCGCGCTGGGTATCACCTTCGGCGTGGTGGTGGCCAAAGAGATCTTCGGCGGCACCGGGCGCAACTTCCTCAACCCGGCGTTGGCCGGCCGCGCCTTCCTGTTCTTCGCCTACCCGGCGCAGATCTCCGGCGATCTGGTGTGGACTTCCGCGGACGGTTTCTCCGGCGCGACGCCGCTGGCGCAGTGGAGCGCAGGCGGGGCGCACAGCCTGAGCAACGTGGCCACCGGCCAGTCCATCAGTTGGATGGACGCCTTCCTCGGCAACATTCCCGGCTCCGTCGGTGAAGTCTCCACGCTGATGATCCTGATCGGCGGAGCGATTATCCTGTTCGGCCGCGTGGCCTCCTGGCGCATCGTCGCCGGCGTGATGCTCGGCATGGTGGCTTCCGCCCTGTTGTTCAACGCCATCGGTTCCGATACCAACCCGATGTTCGCCATGCCGTGGTACTGGCATCTGGTGCTGGGCGGTTTTGCCTTCGGCATGATCTTTATGGCGACCGACCCGGTTTCCGCCTCCTTCACCAACAAGGGGAAATGGTGGTACGGCATTCTGATCGGCGTGATGTGCGTGCTGATCCGGGTGGTCAACCCCGCCTATCCGGAAGGCATGATGCTGGCGATCCTGTTCGCCAACCTGTTCGCACCGCTGTTCGATTATCTGGTGGTGCAGGCCAACATCAAGCGGAGAAAAGCCCGTGGCGAATGAAGCGAAAAACGACGGCATCGGTAAAACGCTGCTGGTAGTGCTGCTGCTGTGTCTGGTGTGTTCAGTGGTGGTGGCGGGCTCCGCCGTCGGCCTGAAGTCCAAACAGCAGGAGCAAAAGCTGCTCGACAAGCAGCGCAATATTCTCGATGTAGCCGGCCTGTTGCAGCCGAAAATGGAGAGCGAGCAGGTCAAGCGCCTGTACAGCGAGCGCATCGAACCGCGCCTGGTGGATCTCAACAGCGGCGAGTTTGTCGCCGGCAAGGCGGCGTTCGATCTGGGCGCCGCGCTGCGCGACGACGCCAAAAGCGTGGCGCTGGCGGCGGGCGACGATCCGGCCGGCATCAAGCGCCGCAGCAACCAGGCGGAAATCTACCTGGTGCGCGACGAAAGCGGCCAGGTGAACAAGATTGTGCTGCCGGTATACGGCACCGGTCTGTGGTCGATGATGTACGCCTTCGTGGCGTTGGATAACGACGGCAACACGGTCAAGGGCATCACCTACTACGACCAGGGGGAAACCCCGGGGCTGGGCGGCGAGGTCGAGAACCCGTCCTGGCGCCAGCAGTGGGTCGGCAAACAGCTGTTCGACGACAACGGCCAGCCGGCGATCCGCGTGGTGAAAGGCGGCGCGCGTCAGGGGGATGTGCATGGGGTGGACGGCCTGTCCGGCGCCACGCTGACCTCCAACGGCGTGCAGCATACGTTTGATTTCTGGTTGGGCGAGCACGGCTTCGGCCCGTTCCTGAAAAAAGTTCGTGAAGGAGCGCTGAAAAATGGCTGATTCCAAAGAGATAAAGCGGGTCCTGCTGGGGCCGCTGTTCGACAATAACCCGATCGCCCTGCAGGTGTTGGGCGTCTGTTCTGCGTTGGCGGTGACCACCAAGCTGGAGACGGCGGTAGTGATGACCATTGCGGTGACGCTGGTCACGGCGTTCTCCAGCTTCTTCATCTCGCTGATCCGTCACCATATTCCCAACAGCGTGCGCATCATCGTGCAGATGGCGATCATCGCCTCGCTGGTGATCGTGGTCGATCAGCTGCTGCGCGCCTACGCGTTCGAGATCTCCAAGCAGCTGTCGGTGTTCGTTGGACTCATTATCACCAACTGTATCGTGATGGGGCGCGCCGAGGCTTACGCCATGAAGTCGCCGCCGATCGAGAGCTTTATGGACGGCATCGGCAACGGGCTGGGCTACGGGGTGATCCTGGTGCTGGTCGGTTTCCTGCGCGAGCTGATTGGCTCCGGCAAGCTGTTCGGCGTCCCGGTGCTGGAAACGGTGCAGAACGGCGGCTGGTTCCAGCCGAACGGCCTGTTCCTGCTGGCGCCGAGCGCGTTCTTCATCATCGGCCTGCTGATCTGGGTGCTGCGCACCCTGAAGCCGGCGCAGATCGAAAAGGAGTAAAGGCCGATGGAACACTATATCAGCCTGTTTGTGCGCGCGGTGTTCGTCGAGAACATGGCGCTGGCGTTCTTCCTCGGGATGTGTACCTTCCTGGCGGTCTCGAAGAAGGTCTCGACCGCCTTTGGCCTGGGCATCGCGGTGACCATCGTGCTCGGCATTTCGGTGCCGGTGAACAACCTGGTCTACAACCTGATCCTGCGCGACGGCGCGCTGGTGGAAGGCGTCGATCTGAGCTTCCTCAACTTCATCACCTTCATCGGCGTGATCGCGGCGCTGGTGCAGATTTTGGAGATGATCCTCGATCGCTTCTTCCCGTCGCTGTATAACGCGCTCGGCATCTTCCTGCCGCTCATCACCGTGAACTGCGCCATCTTCGGCGGCGTGTCCTTCATGGTGCAGCGCGACTATAACTTCGCCGAATCGGTGGTGTACGGCTTCGGCTCCGGCACCGGCTGGATGCTGGCGATCGTCGCCATGGCGGGGATCCGCGAGAAACTCAAGTATGCCAACGTGCCGGCGGGGCTGCGCGGCCTGGGCATTACCTTTATCACCACCGGACTGATGGCGCTGGGCTTCATGTCCTTCTCCGGTGTTCAGTTGTAAAGGCGGGAAGAATTTATGGAAATTATTTTAGGCGTAGCAATGTTCACCACCATCGTGATGGTGCTGGTGTTGCTGATCCTGTTCGCCAAATCGAAGCTGGTGAACACCGGCGACATCGCGGTGGAGATCAACGGCGATCTGGATAAGAGCTTCCATGCGCCGGCGGGCGACAAGCTGCTCAACGTGCTCTCCAGCCAGGGGATCTTCGTCTCCTCGGCCTGCGGCGGCGGTGGTTCCTGCGGCCAGTGCCGGGTGGTGATCAAAGAGGGCGGCGGCGATATCCTGCCGACCGAGCTCTCGCACATCAACAAGCGCGAAGCGAAAGAGGGTTGCCGCCTGGCGTGCCAGGTGAACGTGAAGCAGAACCTGAAGATCGAGCTGCCGGAAGAGATCTTCGGCGTGAAGAAATGGGAGTGCGAGGTTATCTCCAACGATAACAAAGCCACCTTTATCAAAGAGCTGAAGCTGAAGATCCCGGATGGCGAAGACGTGCCGTTCCGCGCGGGCGGCTTCATCCAGATCGAAGCGCCGGCGCACGACATCAGCTACGCCGACTTCGACGTGCCGCAGGAGTATCGCGGCGACTGGGACAAGTTCAATCTGTTCCGCTACCGCTCGACGGTGAACGACACCACGGTGCGCGCCTACTCGATGGCCAACTACCCGGAAGAGAAGGGCATCATCATGCTCAACGTGCGTATCGCCACGCCGCCGCCGAACAACCCGGACGTGCCGCCGGGCATCATGTCTTCCTATATCTGGTCGCTGAAGGCGGGTGACAAGGTGACCATCTCCGGGCCGTTCGGTGAATTCTTCGCCAAGGAGACCGACGCCGAAATGATCTTCATCGGCGGCGGCGCGGGCATGGCGCCGATGCGTTCGCACATCTTCGATCAGCTCAAACGCCTGAACTCGAAGCGCAAGATCACTTTCTGGTACGGCGCGCGTTCGCTGCGCGAGATGTTCTATGAAGACGACTTCAACCAGCTGCAGGCGGAGAACGACAACTTCACCTGGCACGTGGCGCTGTCGGATCCGCAGCCGGAAGATAACTGGACCGGCTACACCGGCTTTATCCATAATGTTCTGCTGGAGAACTATCTGAGGAATCACCCGGCGCCGGAGGACTGCGAGTTTTACATGTGCGGGCCGCCGATGATGAACGCCGCGGTGATCAAGATGCTCAAAGATCTGGGCGTCGAAGACGAGAACATCATGCTGGATGACTTTGGTGGCTAAATGCGCGCATTGGCGATGAAGAACTGGCTGACGGGTGTGGCGCTGAGCGCCACCCTGCTGCTGACCGGCTGCGGGCCGGAACAGGTGGATCTGACGGGTAAAACCATGGGCACCTCGTATTCGATCCGTTACGTGGCCGGCGACGATACGCCGTCGGCGCGCGAGATGCAGGCGGAGATCGACAAACGGCTGGAACAGGTGAACGACCAGATGTCCACCTACCGGCCGGACTCCGAGCTGAGCCGCTTCAACGCCAGCCGCGATATTGACCGGCCGTTCCCGGTTTCGCCGGCGACCGCCAAGGTGGTGCGTGAAGCGCTGCGCATCAACCGCGTGACCGATGGCGCGCTGGACGTGACCGTCGGGCCGCTGGTCAACCTGTGGGGCTTTGGCCCGGAAGGGCGGCCGGATAAAGTGCCGAGCGAGGCGGAGCTGGCGCATCGCCGCGCCTGGACCGGCGCCGAAAAACTGTCGGTGCAGGGCAGCGCCCTGGTGAAAAGCATCCCCGAGCTGTATGTCGACCTGTCGTCGATCGCCAAAGGGTACGGCGTGGACGTGGTGGCGGAGTATCTGCAATCGCAACACGTGAAAGACTACATGGTGGATATCGGCGGCGAAGTCCGCACCCGCGGGCGCAATGGCGAGCAAAAGCCGTGGCGCATCGCCATCGAGCGCCCGACCGCCGGTACGCAGCAGCAGGCGCAGCTGGTGATCCAGCCGGGGGAGATGTCGATCGCCACCTCGGGTGACTATCGCAACTACTTCGAGCAGGACGGGGTGCGCTATTCGCATACCATCGATCCGATCACCGGCCGGCCGATCAACCACCGTTTGGTGTCGATCACCGTGCTGAGCCCGGCCTGCATGACCGCTGACGGCCTGTCCACCGGCCTGAACGTGATGGGGCCGGAGCGCGGCATGGCGTTGGCCAATCTGCTCGGCATTCCGGTGTTTATGATCGTGAAAACCGCCGACGGGTTTGAGGAGCGCTATTCCGACGCGTTCAAACCCTACCTGAAAAAGCGTTCGTGAGGTTGCTATGTTGACGGTATTCGCCGCCACCTTCGTGTTGTTCCTGCTGATCGTCGGCGGGATGTCGTTGGGTTACGTGTTCAAACGCAAAAGCCTGCAGGGCAGCTGCGGCGGCATCACCGCATTGGGGATGGAGAAAGTCTGCGACTGCCCGGAGCCTTGCGATGCGCGCAAAAAGCGCGAAGCCAAAGCGGCGCAGCGGCGCGAGCAGCTGGACAAGCACCGCATTCTGTAGCTGTAGCGAAAACCCGGCCTTGGCCGGGTTTTTTATTTGGGGGAGGTATTTGATTTTGAATAGGCCAGGTTGCCGAGTATACCACCCACGAAACAGCACAACACTAGGCCAATCGCCAGCAACTCGAAGTTAGCCGACATCTGATCCTCGCCCTCAACGTGGCCAATAATCCAGTCTGAGAGAAAGGGAAAAGCCAGGAGCATAAGGCCGATACCTATTATCGCACCGGCAATAATTGCTGCTATCCGTTTCATATCACCTGCCAGAACCAGACTTCTTTTGATTTAAAGAAATCGCTAAAACGCTCATCCCAAGAAAGCCCCCATTGAATACGAAAATAGCTCGATAGTGTGGTTAAACGAGAACCGTTCCACAGATCTATATGATCTCCCGAGCGATTGCGAAAGTTTTCATTCCCTCGCTGCCAGTAATCTTTAAAAAAGATAATGCCGGTTTTGCCTTTCAGCACCCGTTCAAACTGGTTGGGTGTGACTTTTACCATGCGTCCTAGCCCCGGTATCGGTGTTCGTGCTAAGGCATTTGCCAGTTCTTCAGCACGCAAAATATGGCCCTCACTTTTCTTGTGTAGCCAACAAAAGTTCACGCCTGACAACTTACTGACATCATACCCACAATGAACCAAAGCTGCACCGATGCGTATAGCACACTGATCATCAAAGGCTTTATCACCATGGACAGTGCGGCATGGATACTCATCCCCATTGATTTGAGGATGCTTTTCCCAAAGTTTGTTAAAAGTTATCGACATATAATTCCTTTTAAATCATTCCATTATTCTCTAGCCCTCTGATGCCATAGCATATGTTGATACCCGTAGAGCTATTTAGATGACTGGAGGTGCTATTTAGAAAAGTCTAAGAAAGACAGATCGTTGGCGTGTTTCCAAAGATGGCCAGATCCTAGAGTATTGTCGTCACTAATGGTGATGTTTTGTTCGAAAAATAGACGTTGATCGCATTATGAGAAGAGGATATTTATGCACCGAATATTATGTGGCTATACGTTTTATTTTTAATATATTTAATTGATAATAAATAAAATATTAATATTGATTGATCGTGAAATCCCGGAGAAATTCCCTTCATTGGGGAGCGTGAGTATCCTTATTTCCTCAGATTTTCTCCGGTGTTCTATTGTTACTTCGCCTTGCGGAAGCTTTTTGCCTCGGCCGGTGAGTTGACCATCACGCCGTCGGCGCCCAGCGCCAGCGCCTGCTGATAATCCTGCGGCGAGTTGACGCCGAACAGGATGATGTGCGCCGGGCCCTGCGAGCGGAAACAGTCCATCGACTCTTTATCCCAGGTCAGAAACGCCTTCGAACGCCCTTCGCCGAGGGTATATTTCTCCACCACTTCCACCTCGCGCTTCAGCTCCAGCCCGTACCAGCGCGGCTGGCGGTTGTCCGGTTTGACATCGCACTGGTGCGCCATGGTGACGTTGGCCAGCAGCGTGCGGGTCTCGTCGCGGCTTTCGAAGCGCGGGATGGCCGGCGGCAGCGCCTGCAGGTATTTGGCGTCGGTGGAGTAGACGCGGATGCGGTTCAGGCTGTCGGTGCTTTCCAGCGTCGCCAGCAGCGCCCGGCCAAACTGCGCCGGATCGGCGTCCGGGGATTTGATGTCCAGATAGAAAGTCACGCGCGGGAAGGCCTTCAACACCTCATCCAGCCGCGGAATGCCGATGCCCTGGCCGCGGAACGGGTGCGCATCCCCCTTGGCGAAAGCCCAGCCGGCGTCGATCTCGGCCAGCTGCGCGGCGGTATAGGCAGAGACCGGGCCCTGTCGGTTGGTCAACGTTTTCAGATCCGAAGGGCGATACAGCACGATGACGCCGTCTTTGGATTCTTGCAGGGTGATCCAGATGGCGTCGGCGCCGTTTTTCAACGCGGTTTCGATGGCGATGCGGGTGTTTTCCGGCGCATCGGCGGTGCCGCCGCGGTGGGCGACGATCGCCGGCGCGTGACCGGCGGCGGCGCTGGCCGCCAGCGCGCTCAGCGACAGCGCGGAAGCCAGCAGCAAATGAGAAAATCTGATCATGTAGGGTACCTTTTCGTTGTCGTTGTGGTGAGCCGCACGGGATGGCGGAAATCATACTATTGAAAAATTAAGCTTTTTTAACAACGCGGAAATATCTGGCGGAAACGGCGCTTTCGTCGAACCCTGCGGCCTTGAGCTTTCGGTATCTGACTGTATACTTATACAGTGTTAATGGAGGGTGCGATGCGTAAAATCATTCATGTCGATATGGACTGTTTCTTCGCGGCGGTGGAAATGCGCGACGATCCCAGCCTGCGCGATATCCCGCTGGCGATTGGCGGCAGCGCCGATCGGCGCGGGGTGATCAGCACCGCCAACTACCCGGCGCGGCGCTACGGCGTGCACAGCGCCATGTCCACGGCGATGGCGCTCAAGCTGTGCCCGCACCTCACCCTGCTGCCGGGGCGCATAGCGGCTTACAAAGAGGCCTCGCTGCATATCCGTGAAATCTTCGCCCGCTATACCCCGCTGATCGAGCCGCTGTCGCTCGATGAAGCCTACCTCGACGTGACCGACAGCCCGCAATGCAACGGTTCGGCGACGCTGATCGCCCAGAAGATCCGCCAGGCGATCGCCGACGAGCTGAACCTCACCGCGTCGGCCGGCGTCGCGCCTATCAAGTTTCTCGCCAAAATCGCCTCCGAGATGAACAAGCCGAACGGGCAGTACGTGATCACGCCGGCGCAGGTGCCGGCGTTTTTGCAGCAGCTGCCGCTCAGCAAGATCCCCGGCGTCGGCAAGGTGACCGCCAAGCGCCTGGAAGAGGTGGGGCTTATCACCTGCGCCGACGTGCAGCAATACGATTTGGCGCAGCTGCTCAAGCGCTTCGGCAAGTTCGGCCGGGTGCTGTGGGAGCGGTGTCAGGGCATCGATCGGCGCGAAATCTCTCCTGAGCGGCTGCGCAAATCGGTGGGGGTGGAGCGCACGCTGGCGGAAGACATTCACGACTGGGAAGACTGCGAAACGCTGATTATCGACAAACTCTATCCCGAGCTGGAGATGCGGCTGCGCAAGGTGAAGCCGGATCTGCACATCGCCCGGCAGGGCGTGAAGCTGAAGTTTCAGGATTTTCAGCAAACCACCCAGGAGCACGTGTTCCCGGTGCTGAACCGGCAGGATTTGCTGGAGGTGGCGCGGCAGGCGTGGCGCGAGCGGCGCGAAGGGCGCGGCGTGCGGCTGGTGGGGCTGCATGTGACGCTGCTCGATCCGCAGCTGGAGCGGCAGCTGGCGCTGCCTTGGGAATAAAAAAGCCGGCAAGTCGCCGGCTTTTTGCGTTAAGCGCGCGGCTTATGCGCGCTCAGGGATCGCTTTCAGCAGCGAGGTCAACAGCTTCCAGTACAGACCGACGCTTTCGATATGCACTTGCTCATCCGGCGAGTGCGGGCCGGTGATGGTTGGCCCGATCGATACCATGTCCATGTTTGGATACGGTTTTTTGAACAGACCGCATTCCAGGCCGGCGTGGATCACCATGATGTTCGGCGTCTTGTCGAACAGCTCCTGATACAGCTCGCGCACCAGGTGCATCACCGGCGAGTCGGCGTCCGGCTGCCAGCCCGGGTAGCCGCCCTTCGGCGCCACCTTAGCGCCGGCCAGCTGGCCCAGCGCGGTCAGCATCTCGACCACGTAGTCTTTGCCGCTGTCGATAAGGGAACGGATCAGGCAGATGATTTCCGCTTCGTTTTCGCTGGTGGTGACCACGCCGACGTTCAGCGAGGTTTCCACCACGCCTTTTACCGCGTCGCTCATGCGGATCACGCCGTTCGGCGTACCGTTCAGCAGCGCCAGGAAGCGCTGCTGGCTGTCGGCGCTCAGCGCCTGCGAAGCGCTGGTGGTCGGCTCCAGCAGCACGGTGATGTTCTTCTCTTTGGCGGAGAGTTCGTTCTGCAGCACCGCCAGGAACTCCTGGCTCAGCGCTTTCAGCGCGTCGGCCTTGTCCGCCGGCACCGCAACCACCGCAGAGGCTTCACGCGGGATGGCGTTGCGCAGGGTGCCGCCGTTCAGATCCAGCACGCGCAGGTTCAGCGCCGCCGCATGGGCGAACAGGAAGCGCGCCAGCAGCTTGTTGGCGTTGCCCAGACCGACGTGGATCTCGGCGCCGGAGTGGCCGCCTTTCAGGCCCTTGAGGGTCAGCTTCAGGGTTTGATAACCGGCCGGCACCGCTTCGCGCTGCAGCGGCAGGGTAGTGATGAAGTCGATACCGCCGGCGCAACCCATGTAGATTTCGCCTTCTTCTTCGGAGTCGGTATTGATCAGGATATCCGCCTGCAGCCAGTTCGGCTGCAGCCCGAAGGCGCCGTCCATGCCGGCCTCTTCGGTCATGGTCAGCAGCACTTCCAGCGGGCCGTGCTCAACGCTGTCGTCGGCCAGCACCGCCAGGGCGGAGGCCATGCCGATGCCATTGTCGGCGCCCAGCGTGGTGCCGCGCGCTTTCACCCACTCGCCGGCGATATAAGGCTGGATCGGATCCTTGGCAAAGTCGTGCACGGTGTCGTTATTCTTTTGCGGCACCATGTCCAGGTGCGCCTGCAGCGCGACCGGCTTGCGATTTTCCATGCCTTTGGTGGCCGGCTTGCGCAGCAGGATATTGCCGACCCGATCGCGCTCGGCGTGCAGGTTCTTTTCTTTGGCCCAGGTGAGGATGTGCTGCGCCAGCGCTTCTTCATGATAAGAAGGGTGGGGGATAGAACAGATCTTGGCGAAAATATCCCACAGCGGCTGTGGCGAAAGCTGAGACAATTCAGACACTATAAGTCTCCTGTGACGGCAGGCTCCGACAGGACGGGCGTGCCGCGCGGTTAAGGTGAGCGGGTATCTGTGCGTCGTGGCACGATCACCAGAGAATATCACTTTATTTCCGGCGGTGCGCGCACCGTATTGTGCGGTTTAAGCGCTTGATCACACGGCTTCGCTGCGAGAACGTTCGCTTTTTCAGCATCAATCACCGAAAAGCCGCGCGGCGGAAATCGCGAGGTTTTCCTCGGTACAACTGGAATTCAACGCGGCCAGTCTCTATAATCTCGCGCAACCTTTTTTCCCCTGAACTATAAAGTAAGCCGCTTCACCAGCCGGCTGGGACACGATTCTATGAGCGAAAAATACGTTGTTACCTGGGATATGCTGCAAATGCACGCACGCAAGCTGGCGCACCGCCTGCTGCCTGCCGACAAATGGACGGGCATCATTGCCGTAAGCCGCGGCGGCCTGGTGCCGGCGGCTCTGCTGGCGCGCGAACTGGGCATCCGCCATGTGGATACCGTCTGCATTTCCAGCTACGACCATGACAACCAGCGCGAAATGAAAGTGCTCAAGCGCGCCGAAGGCGACGGTGAAGGCTTCATCGTGGTGGATGATTTGGTGGATACCGGCGGCACCGCGAAAGCGATCCGCGATATGTACCCGAAAGCGCATTTCGTCACCATCTTCGCCAAACCGGCGGGCCGTCCGCTGGTGGACGACTACGTGGTCGACATCCCGCAGGACACCTGGATCGAACAGCCGTGGGATATGGGCGTCAGCTTCGTTCCACCGATCGGCGGCCGCTAAGCCCAGCCAGTTCCAAGCAAACGCCCGGTTATGCCGGGCGTTTGCGTTATTTTGGTTTCTCCCGCCAGAGTTAGGTACACTACCTCCAGTTAAGTAGGCCTTTTGCGGCCTATCGCCAGATTTACGGAGGCTGTTGTTACCATGGCACAGGCCAACCTTTCTGAAATTCTTTTCAAGCCCAAATTCAAACACCCTGAAACCTCGACGCTGGTGCTGCGCGCGCGCAACAAAGTGAGCGCCGCCATGCATTCCGCATTGGAAGGCGACACCACCGGCAGCTGGTACCGCATGCTGAATCCGCTGCTGTGGGCCTGGCGTGGCGTCAGCCCGATCGAAATCCACGAAGTGCTGGCGCGCATCGCCGCCTCGGACGCCGAACGCAGCAATCCGCAGCGGCTGGATACCGTGGTGGGCTACCGCAACGGCAACTGGATCTACGAGTGGATCCATCAGGGCATGCAGTGGCAGCAGCGGGCGACGGAGCAGCAGGATCCGCTGCTCGGCGGCCAATACTGGCTGAAGGCCGCGAGCCTGTACAGCATCGCCGGTTACCCGCACCTGAAGGGCGACGAGCTGGCCGAACAGGCGGAGATGCTCGCCAACCGCGCGTACGAAGAGGCGGCGCTGCTGCTGCCGTATCAGTTGAAAGAGCTGGAGTTCCGCATCGAAGGCGGCGCCAGCGTCACCGGCTTCCTGCACATGCCGGAGAAGGGCGAAGCGCCGTTCCCGACGGTGCTGATGTGCGGCAGCCTCGATACGCTGCAGACCGACTATCATCGCCTGTTCCGCGACTACCTGGCGCCGCACGGCATCGCCATGCTGACGCTCGACATGCCGTCGATCGGCTCCTCCTGCAAATGGAAGCTGACGCAGGATTCCAGCTACCTGCACCAGCAGGTGCTGATCCAGCTGGCCTCGGTGCCGTGGGTGGATCATCAGCGGGTGAGCGCCTTCGGCTTCCGCTTCGGCGCCAACGTGGCGGTGCGGCTGGCCTACCTGGAGCCGCAGCGGCTGCGCGGCGTAGCCTGCCTGGGGCCGGTAGTGCATCGCCTGCTGTGCGACAGCAGCACCCAGCTGAACGTACCGGACATGTATATGGACGTGCTGGCCAGTCGCATGGGCATGGCCAACGCCTCCGACAACGTGCTGAAGGTGGAGCTGAACAGCTACTCGCTGAAAATGCAGGGGCTGCTGGGGCGCCGTTGCCCGACGCCGATGATCTCCGGCTACTGGGAGCGCGATACGCTCAGCCCGAAAGAGGAGTCGCAGCTGATCGTCACCTCCTCGGTGAGCGGCAAGCTGGTCGCCATCCCGCGCACCCCGGTTTACGACAGTTTCCACCGGGCGTTGCTGCAAATGTCCGGCTGGCTGAAGGACAAAATGCGTTAATTAGTTGCTAAATTTTAACAGTTTGTTAAAAAGAGTGGTCTACATTGAGGAGGTTAGAGAATGACGTTACCGAGTGGTCACCCTAAAAGCCGACTAATGAAACGTTTTGCCAGCTTGGGGCCGTACCTGCGTGAAGGGCAATGTGAAAACGACCGTTTTTTCTTTGATTGTTTGGCCGTCTGCGTCAATGTAAAGCCAGCTCCGGAGAAGCGCGAGTTCTGGGGCTGGTGGATGGAGCTGCAGGCGGAAGAGGCGCGCTTCACCTATTCGTACCAATTCGGCCTGTTCGACAAAGAAGGCGACTGGACGGCGCAAAACATTAAGGATGATGAAGTGAACGCCAAGCTGGAAGACACCCTGCGCGACTTCCATCGCCGCTTGGGCGAGCTGCTGGCGACCATGGAACTGGGGCTGGAACCCGCCGACGATTTCAAAGAAAAACTGATCAAACTCTCCGCCTGACCCCGTTTGACCACGTATTGTGCTGATTTCGCGTTGTGCCTGTTGGCATAACGCGTCTCTCCTGTTACAAAGACCTTTGCACTCTTCTTCTCATCATTACACACGGCAGAAATACTATGAACGGCAGCCAGACATTGGTTGTGAAATTGGGCACCAGCGTGTTGACCGGCGGATCGCTGCGTCTGAACCGCGCCCACATCGTCGAATTGGTGCGCCAGTGCGCGCAGCAACACGCCGCGGGCCACCGCATCGTCATCGTCACCTCCGGCGCCATCGCCGCCGGGCGCGAACACCTGGGCTACCCCGAGCTGCCCGCCACCATCGCTTCCAAGCAGCTGCTGGCGGCGGTGGGGCAGAGCCGCCTGATCCAGCTATGGGAACAGCTGTTTTCCATTTACGGCATCCACGTCGGGCAGATGCTGCTGACGCGCGCCGATCTGGAAGACCGCGAGCGCTTTCTCAACGCGCGCGACACCATGACGGCGCTGCTGGACAACCGCATCGTGCCGGTAATCAATGAGAACGACGCCGTCGCCACCGCCGAAATCAAGGTGGGCGACAACGATAACCTGTCGGCGCTGGCGGCCATTCTGGCCGGGGCCGACAAACTGCTGCTGCTGACCGATCAGCAGGGCCTCTACACCGCCGATCCGCGCAACAACCCGCAGGCCGAACTGATCCGTGAAGTGCACGGCATCGATGACGCGCTGCGCGCCATCGCCGGCGACAGCGTCTCCGGCCTGGGCACAGGCGGCATGGGCACCAAGCTGCAGGCGGCCGACGTGGCCTGCCGCGCCGGCATCGACGTGGTGATCGCCGCGGGCAGCAAACCGGGCGTGGTGGCGGACGTGATCGAAGGCAAACCGGTGGGCACCCGTTTCCACGCGCTGGAAACCCCGCTGGAAAACCGCAAACGCTGGATCTTCGGCGCGCCGCCGGCCGGCGAGATCACCGTCGACGATGGCGCGGTGGAAGCGATGATGGCGCGCGGCAGCTCGCTGCTGCCGAAGGGCATCCGCGACGTGAAGGGCGACTTCTCGCGCGGCGAAGTGATCCGCATCCGCAACCTGGCGGGGCGCGATCTGGCGCACGGCGTCAGCCGCTACAACAGCGACGCGATGCGCATGATCGCCGGGCACCACTCGCAGGAAATCAGCGAAATCCTCGGTTATGAATACGGTCCGGTGGCAGTGCACCGCGACGATATGATTGTCAGTTAGTTAAGGAGTGAGCATGCTGGAGCAGATGGGGAAGGCCGCCAAGCAGGCCTCCTGGCAGCTGGCGGTGCTGAGCACGGCGAAGAAGAATCAGGTGCTGTCGGTGATGGCCGACAGGCTGGAGGCCAACAGCGAAGCGATCCTGCTGGCGAACGAACAAGATATGGCGCAGGCGCGCGCCACCGGCATGAGCGAAGCGCTGCTCGATCGCCTGCTGCTGACCCCGGCGCGGCTGGCGGCGATCGCCAACGACGTGCGCCAGGTGTGCCGCCTGAACGACCCGGTCGGCCACGTGCTGGACGGCAACCTGCTGGACAGCGGGCTGAAGCTGGAGCGCCGCCGGGTGCCGCTCGGCGTGATCGGCGTGATTTACGAGGCGCGGCCCAACGTCACCATCGACGTCGCCAGCCTGTGCCTGAAAACCGGCAACGCGGTGATCCTGCGCGGCGGTAAAGAGACGCATAACACCAACCAGGCGACGGTGAAAGTGATCCAGCAGGCGCTGGAACAGTGCGGCCTGCCGGCGGCGGCGGTACAGGCGATCGACAGCCCGGATCGCGCGCTGGTGAACGAGCTGCTACGCCTGGATCGCTATGTCGACATGCTGATCCCGCGCGGCGGCGCCGGCCTGCACAAGCTGTGCCGCGAGCAATCGACCATCCCGGTGATCACCGGCGGCATCGGCGTGTGCCACACCTACGTGGATGCCGACGTCGATTTCGACAAGGCGCTGACGGTGATTGAAAACGCCAAGATCCAGCGCCCGAGCGCCTGTAACTCGCTGGAAACGCTGCTGGTGAACCGCAGCATCGCCGCCGAGTTCCTGCCGGCGCTGAGCGCCAAAATGGCGGCGGCGGGCGTGACGCTGCACGCGGCGGAAAACGCGCTGCCGCTGCTGCAGGGCGGCCCGGCGACGGTGGTGCCGGTGAACGCGGAGGATTACGACGACGAATGGCTGTCGCTGGATCTGAACGTATTGCTGGTGGACGATATCGATCAGGCCATCGACCACATCCGCACCCACGGCACCAACCACTCCGACGCGATCCTCACCCGTTCGCTGAGCAGCGCAGAGCACTTCGTGCGCGCGGTGGACTCTTCGGCGGTGTACGTCAACGCCAGCACCCGCTTCACCGACGGCGGCCAGTTCGGCCTGGGCGCGGAAGTGGCGGTGAGCACCCAGAAACTGCACGCCCGCGGCCCGATGGGCCTGGACGCGCTGACCACCTACAAGTGGATTGGCTACGGCGACGATCTGGTGCGCAGCTAAGGCCGGATTGAAGCAGTAAAGACGTCAGGGCGCAGCGTGCTGCGCCCTGAGTGTTTTTGGGGGGCACGGCAGTATCACTGCTTGCAAAACAACCAAACGCCCCGGCGGCTATTGACTCATTTCGCGCGCAGGTCTACCTTGTTCAACGCACTTCCGACTTGCCCCGCAGGCCCGGTTCGATGCCGATATAGCTCAGTTGGTAGAGCAGCGCATTCGTAATGCGAAGGTCGTAGGTTCGACTCCTATTATCGGCACCACTCCCTCTTCCTGTAACGTCCGTAGTCATCCTGAAATTTATTAAATAACAATGCATTGATTGGGTTTTATGTCCGTGACTGTCCGGCGCTGTCCTGTGGAATCCAATATCAGGTGTGTGTAGAATTGCGTGTACTTCTGTTCGGTCTTGAATTTCTATACACATGCGACTTAATAACTTACAAATCCGGAATGCTAAACCTACCTCTAAACCTTACACGTTGAGTGATGGGTTGGGCTTATCCCTTTTGGTTGAACCCAATGGCAGCAAGAGCTGGCGCTTTCGTTATCGCTTTGCCGGTAAGCCTAAGATGATTTCATTCGGCGTCTATCCTGCCGTTTCGTTGGGCGATGCTCGGTCAAAGCGCGATGAATCCAGAAAATTAGTTGCTGAGGGGCAGAACCCCAGCACAGTGCGTAAAGAGAAAAAGTTGGCGCAGCTATACGGGAATGCGAACACCTTTGAAGCGATAGCGAAGGAGTGGCATAAGTCCAAATTGGCGACGTGGTCAGAAGGCTATGCGACCGATATCATGGACGCGTTCAACATTGATATTTTCCCCTATCTGGGGCAGCGCCCCATATCAGCGATAAAGCCGCTTGAGCTACTCACAGTGCTTCGCAAAATTGAGGCGCGTGGGGCGCTTGAGAAAATGCGTAAGGTCAGACAACGCTGTGGTGAGGTCTTCCGATATGCCACGGCAACCGGGCGGGCGGAGTTCAACCCGGCCGCCGATCTCTCCAGCGTTTTGATTAGCCCAAAATCTACTCATTATCCTTTTTTATCCGTTGATGAAATCCCCGGATTTCTTGCGGAGCTGGAGGCCTACTCCGGCAGTCGGTTAGTACAACTGGCGACGAAGTTGCTGATGTTGACCGGGGTCCGGGGTATTGAGCTGCGCATGGCAAAATGGCATGAGGTTGATCTGGATAACGCGCTTTGGGAAATCCCGCAAGAGCGCATGAAAATGCGTCGAGCCCATCTCGTACCATTATCGATGCAGGCGGTGGCTATCTTGAATGAGCTGAAGACGCTTACAGGTAACTATCGCTATATTTTCTCGGGACGGAATGATGTGAACAAACCGATGAGCGAAGCGAGTATCAACCAGCTTCTCAAACGTATCGGTTATCACGGTCGGCTCACGGGCCACGGCTTCAGGCACATGATGTCCACCATTTTACATGAGCAGGACTTCAATACCGCCTGGATAGAGATACAGCTCGCGCACGTGGACAAGAATGCCATTCGCGGCACTTACAACCATGCCCAGTACCTTGAGAAGCGTCGTGACATGTTGCAGTGGTACGCCGATTTTATCGCGGGCCTTGCTCGCCAGTCTCACCGCCAATAAATCGTTAAAACCCCCTGGCGCGCAATGCTACCCCCGCCACGCCTGCGCGCTTTATGTGTCGCTTTTTATGCACCTGCATGGGAGGCCGCCGGCCGCGCCCTTGCTGGCGCGGCAGGGGATATAAAATGCATGCTCTTACATGCGAAATCATGCACCTTATGCATGCACGAGCAATTTGACACCAGCTAGCCAGGAAAAAATCCTTTTTTGATGACGAGGTGAGAGGGTGTAGCGACTGGCGTTGTCGTGCGTCACTGCAAACCGGTTGCCGAAGGCCGTTTCTAAAACGGGGGAGATGTGCCGAGCGTTGACGATAATCGTATCAGAGTGTTTTTAGTTTTATCCCTAACTCTTCATACTGTTCACAAAAATAAAAAAGAAACATAAATCAGTAGTTAGTGGGGTGAAGAGTGTCGGCTGTATCCGTTCACCCAGTGTCCACGCCTGTTCACCGGCGCTCGCGAAGCCTTTTCCTTGGCTAGCGGTGTTTGGCGGTTTTTCCCTATTAATCAACCGCCCATTCATCGCTCAGTCTTTTCGGCCGGTTTGCCAACAAAGGTCAATAAAGGCCAATATAGGCCAATATGTACACTTGATTGAAAAGTAAGCATAAAATCTGTTCCACCACACAACAACGCCTTGTTGCTACCCCGGTAAATATTCACATAATAGGGCGCTACCGAAGTTCACACAGTCCCGGCCAGCGTTGGCCGGACACAAAAAGGTAGCGTTTTTATGTTGACCGTTTCCACCCCCACTCCATCTACCCCGTCACCGGTGCTTTCTGGCGGTTACACCCCGCGCGAGCGCTTTATCCGCCTGCCGGAAGTGCTCTACACCACCGGTCTGTCCCGCTCCACCGTGTACGAGATGATGAGCCGCCGGCAGTTTCCGATACAAGTTTCCCTCGGCGGTAAAAACGTCGCCTGGCTGGCCTCCGAGGTCGAGCAGTGGATGGACGAGCGTATCGCCAACCGTCACCAGGGGGCCGCCGTATGATGAAGCTAACCTTGGGTCGCCAACATTTCACCCTTGATGAGCGTGACGCGCTGTTTGTGGCGGAAGCTATCCTGTTACAACGCAAAGAGCCTGGCGTCGTTTTGCCGGAGCACCGCAGCGAAAAACACGGCGTTATTCGTCTGGCGAGTCGCCAGGCTGAACCGCGCCTGTTCCGTGCCGGGCCGGTGCCGCTGACCTGCGCGGCTGCCGATACCCGCAACGACCAACTGACCGACTGTTGATCACTATGCGATCGATTGAACGTCCGGGGGCGTCTTACGGCTTGCCCCTACGTCCGGCCCTGCGCTATAGTCCTCCCGCTGCCGCAAAATCGGCAGCCGGGCGTGGAAACCCGTGTTTAACTATGGCGACACAACACGCGCCACGCGTGTTTTTTTATGTCGCAGCCTTAGTGCGCTCATTTTTTGCGCGGTGCATGTTATGCTACCGCAGCAGTCAATCAATGGTGGCTCAGGCGGGGCTGACTTCGGTCAGGCCGGTTTACATAGTTACCGGTATTTCCACCCCCGTCTGGGCTACCACCCATAAGCGTGGAAACTTCGGTGGTAGCTGTTATCAGCTAACTATGGAGGCTACCGCTATGGCTACGACCCTCACCCCGACTCACCCGACATTCTGCTTTTTGTTTGCGGCCGTACGCCGTTCTGCGCTGACGGCTTCGCCCCGTATCGTGCGCACCGTGGCGGATAGCGAACGCAACGCCCGCCGCCTGCTGGCCCGTGATTACGTGTTGTCCTTTGCCGGTCGTCTGCCGGTTAAGGCGGCAGCATGAACACCCTGGCCGACCACTACTACCGCGATACCCATTACCCTATCCCGCATGCCGATTTTCTGCGTCTTCAGCATGCGCACGCCACCGGCGTGCTGTTCCTCGACCTGCTGGACACTCTCGACCTCGGCGGGCAGCGCCCCGATGCCGTGCAACAGGCATCGTTTGCCTCGGTCATTGCCTTGCTGACCGACCAGCTCGGCCATGTCGTCAACACCTGTGAAACCCTAATCCTTGCCCGCATGGAGGCTACCGCCGCATGAACACTGCATCCTGTTTACCGATTGAAGTCCGTACCGCCGTTTTCCGCCGCGCCGTGGCGCAGGCCTATCTGGACACCTGCGACTTTTACCGGGTGAGCCTGGGGTACACGCTGGACGAGCTGCAGATGACGATTGCCCTGCGTCTGGAAGGGCACTTTGTGCGTCAGTACGGCGCAGAGGACGGCATGGATATGGCGTGCACCATGCTGAGCGACATGGTGCAGCCGGACGTTCTGGTGGCCGCGCCGCGCCTGACCGAGCTGGGGCAAAAGATGATGGACGAACTGTGCTGCGAGCGCCTGTCGGCGGCACAGAACGCGACCGTACACTGAGGAGAAGAGCATGAGCGCCCAGTTCGTTTCCCAGACCGTACGCACCGCCACCGGCCACTGGCCGGTGATACTCCCGGCCCTCGGCATCGCCTTGCAGCCGAACGGCAAGCCGCAGCCGTGTCCAACCTGCGGCGGCAAAGACCGCTTCCGTTTCGACAACCAGGACGGGCGCGGCACCTGGTTCTGCAATCAGTGCGGGGCCGGTGACGGCCTCAACCTGGTGGAAAAGGCCCTGTCACTGTCTGCCCGGGCTGCCGCCGAACAGGTGGCTGCCGTGATGGGAGAAAACACCAACGCTCTGCCACCGGCCGCTGAGAGCGGTCATTCACCACAAGACAAGGCTGAGGCCCAGCGCAAGGCCGCGCGACAGGCACAGGCTCTGGTGGCTGCCGCGCAGTCCCAGACCGGCAACGCCTACCTGAGCGCCAAAGGCTGGCCGGAGGCAGAAACCCTGACCTTGCACGGCAAGCCGCTGCGCGTCGGCGGTATCACCTTCCAGCCCGGTGACCTGTTGCTTCCGCTGCATAATGCCGGGGGTGAGGTGGTCAACGTGCAGCTGATTAACGCCAATGGTGACAAGCGCATGCTGGCAGGTGGGCAGGTGAAAGCCGCCTGCCACACCCTCTGCGGCCCGGACAACGCGGTTATCTGGCTCACCGAAGGCTACGCCACCGGTCTCACTGTGCACCGCCTGAGCGGTGAGACGGTGTGCGTGGCGCTGAGCGCCAACAACCTGGCGGCGGTGGCAGAGCAGCTGCGCAGCCATTACCCGGATGCACGGTTGCTGCTGGCGGCCGATAATGACCGCAGCGGCACCGGGCAGACCCGCGCCGCCGAGGCGGCCACACTCACCGGCGGCACTCCGGCACTGCCACCCACAGAGGGCGACTGGAACGACGTCTACTGTAATCAGGGAATTGAGGCCACGCGCGCGCAGCTCCGGGCGTTCAGCCAGCCGCTGCAACCCAGCCCGTTCGACACGCTGAGCGATGCCGATTTAAAAGCCATGAGTGCCAGCGAGAAAGCTGAGCTGCTGGCCGAGCACTACGGCAACACCCTGGCGGTGCCGCCGGTGGGGGAAGAGCTGTGCCGCTATACGCGCGGCGCCTGGCAGGTGCTGCCACAGCGACAGCTGAGCCGGGAGATTGCCGCACTGTTCCAGAAGGTGCGCGCGCCGTTCTCCGCCGCCGGTATCAACAGCATTCTGGACACCCTCAAACTGATGGTGCCGCAGATGGGTGACCCGGCCCGCCGGTTGATTGGTTTTCGTAACGGGGTGTTTGATACCGTCAGCGGGCAGTTTAGCGCCCACCGGCAAGAGCACTGGCTGCGCACCGTCAACAGCGTAGACTACACGCCGCCGCGCGCCGGGGAGAACCTGGCCGACCATGCACCGCACTTCTGGCAGTGGCTGACGCGGGCCGCCGGGGGCAATCACGACAAACAGGAGCGTATCCTCGCGGCGCTCTTTATGGTGCTGGCCAACCGCTACGACTGGCAGCTGTTCCTCGAAGTGACCGGGCCCGGCGGCAGCGGCAAGAGCGTAATGGCAGCCATCGCCCGGCTGCTGGCAGGTAGTGACAACACCACCTCCGCCACCATCGACAACCTGGAGTCGGCGCGCGAGCGGGCCAGCGTGGTGGGTTACTCGCTGATTATCCTGCCTGACCAGGAGAAATGGAGCGGTGACGGGGCGGGCATCAAGGCCATCACCGGCGGCGATGCGGTCGCCATCGACCCCAAATACCGCGATGCCTACGCCGCCCACATTCCGGCGGTGATACTGGCGGTGAACAACAACCCGATGCAGTTCAGCGACCGCAGTGGCGGTGTCTCCCGCAGGCGGGTGATTATTACCTTCCCGGAGACGATACCGCCGGCCGAGCGTGACCCACAGCTGCTGGACAAAATCACCGGCGAGCTGGCGGTGATTGTGCGTCACCTGATGCAGCGCTTCGCCAACCCGAACGAGGCCCGCACCTTGCTCCAGGCGCAGCAAAGTTCGGACGAGGCGCTGACTATCAAGCGCCAGGCCGACCCGCTGGTTGATTTTTGTGGCTACCTGACCGTACTGGGCACCCCGGAAGGGATGATGATAGGCAACGCCAACATTACCCCGCCGAACCCGCGCCGTTACCTGTACCACGCCTATCTGTCGTTTATGGCGGCCAGGGGCTACCAGCACGTGATGAACCTGACGGCCTTTGGCCTGGCGGTGCCGCAAACGCTGAGAGAGTATGAGAAAACACTGCTCAAGCGTAAAACCCGACTGGGCATGCAAACCAACGTGGTGTTGAGTGAAGAGTGCGAAGCGGACTGGCTGCCGAAGTGCGGGGCGGTGTGATGATGAGCAGGACGATCGGCCGGGCCGATCAATAGACCATTATTGATCTGCCGAACCCATTGGACGCTCACTCGTCGCGCCGCCTATAGTGGCAGTGAAAAATATGCAGCAACACCAGGGTATAACCCCGGCCGCAGCGCGGCCGGTATCATAACGACAAGCGCTCCCCAAACCGGCTCAGGCCGGTTTTTTTACGCCTCCCCATTGAGTCGCTGCCGGGCGGTCTGTTTATTGCTGCGATATCATCGTCGCCTGTGTAAACACGATCCAATATAGCGACGCTGCCTTCCCCTCGCCTGGAGAGTTTCTTGAGGCACGCGCTGCACCATAGGGTTGTTCTCCAGTCAGTTGAGTGGGGGCGCAGCGGGAGGCGTAACGACCACGCCCCGGCGCTGCCCCTGCGTCGGCATCATAACCCCCCAGGGATAGGCCGGCTGCTGGGCTTTCTCATACTGATAAACAATGAGCTGCGCCAGATTGCGGTGGTCATAACGGCGGCCGAAATTGAGCGCAATGCTGCTGGGGGCGGCCAAAATCACGTGGATGCGTTCGGCGCCACACGCCGTCAGCATTTTTACCTGTTCGATAAATTGCAGCGCCAGCCGGGTTTGTTTGGACAACGACCAGTGATTACCGAGCGTTGTCGCGTTCAGCGAGATATGTGACAGCGGGTAAGCGGGGAAGGTTTGACGTATGGCCGTAATGTCGGCCTGGTAGGACACCGAGACGGCCAACACGACATCTTTGGCTGCTGTGGTGACGAGGCTTTCCATCAGGGTAAAATCGGCGCGGTCGTCATCGGCATTGTTATCAATCAGCCGCCAGGCTTCTTGCGCTCTGTCCCAGTCAAAGACGCAGACCGGGCCATTGTCATCGAGAACGGCGCCAATGTAGAAGGTGAACGGAACCGGCAATTGCCCGCCATACACCAGCGTCAAGTCCTGATGGTCGATACCGTCAATCCGGGAGGCGATATTGCTGGCCAGCGTGCTGATATTGTCGTCAAAGGCCTCTTCCGGGTGACTGATTGCGCCATCTCGCACCCGCTGTGTCATATCGAGGGTTAATGCGTCTATCTTTCTGTTGAAATAACGGGATACCGTTTTATGCAGCGGCGTTGTCGCGACTTTTCGCAGTGCTCTGCCTTCTATGACCACCACCTTTTTGCGCACCGTGATTTTAGCTTCCCGGTAGGCGTCGACCAGCAGCCAGACAAATCCCCCCAGGACGATGAACGCCGCCACAAAATTGACGACAGAGTCCGTGATGACATTCCCTTCCGAGACGGTCAGTGAGAAGCGGGCGTCGCCTTTCTCCAGCGTTAACGCCTTCCCCAGCGAGTTGTTCGCACCCAGGATCCCGGCGCCCAGCAGCATGATGAGGTATTGAATTTTCCGCTGGCGGGTTTTCCAGTCGATCAGCTTGATCAGAGCATACTTTATCGTTTCCATGTCAGTGCTTCTCCCTCATGTATTCGTTTATCTTCAAAAACATCTCGGCCTGATACAGCGCATCATCCAGTGCGTTGTGACTGCCGTGATTTTTGAGATTAAATCGGGCGTCGATACGGCTGGAGCGAGTGTCCTGCCAGTCGCAGCCGGTGGCGCCCATGTACAGGGCCTTGATATCGAGAGCGGTAAAACCAAAGGGGTTATGGCCGAGATAAACGTGAAAGTAGTAATTGATGAATGACCAGTCGAACGCCGCATTGAAACCGACGAAAATCGGTTTACTCGTTGCGTCGGTGACGGACGTTAACCAATGGGCAAATTGCTGCATGGCCTCTTTCGGGTCGATACCACGCGTTATTTGGGTGTGCAGATTGAAACCGGTGACGGCCAACGCTTCGGGATCGTAATGCAGATTTAGCGGCTGCACTTCAATGTAAAAGCGTTCCGCCGGGCGGTCGATGACGCAGGCGCCAATAGAGAGCAGGCTGCACACGCCGGGTATGGGCCCGGCGGTTTCAATATCGACCGAGATAAAGCCTTCATGTTCAACGTTCATTTTTAACCTCACTGACTCGTGGGTGCTTGCCGCCGCCTTCCCAGTCGCGGGTGTACAGCCACTGTTCAAAGTAAAACAGCCAGAGCGACGCCCAGGGAATGATCGTGTCGCTGATTTTTAACTGGGCGCGCCATTCGCTGAGCCCGTTGTCGGCCTGTGAGCCAGGCAAAAACAGGCACAGCCTGGCGCCGGGGATATGTTTATCGGCGGGATACAGGTGCGGGATGGTTCGCGTACCGGCCAGCGCAAAGAGATCCGGTTCTGTCACCACGCAAATCGGCGGGGTACGCAGGCTGTATCTGACAGTGACCTTGTAGCGGCGGCTGAATAGCGAGGGCTGCAGCCACCCTTCCCAAAGCAGCGTGCGGTCGTGATTGGTAATGCGCAGCAGTTCATAAGGGCCGCTCGCTTTCAACGCGCGATATTGCTGGGCAATGCTCAGCGGTTTGCAATGATGCCGGATAACCACGTTATTCACCGTAGAAGGTATTTTTAGGCACGCCGGCATTGGCCGCCGTGCTGGCGAGGCCGGTGGCGATCAACCCGCCGGTGTTCTTATCAAGATGCAGGCTGCCTTGCTCTCTGGCTGACTGCATATGCTCCATCAGGCGTTGTCTGACGCTATCGACCGGATCTTTACCAAAGCTGTCTTCGAGACTGAGGAACAGGTTATCTTCCCCCACGCTGGCGGCGATGGTGTTAAACGTCGCCAGGGCCGCGGCATGCCAGTGGTAAAAGGCTTCGCTACGCTGAGGCCCCTCATCCTGCTCTGAGCGGTTCCACTTCTCGGCGAAGTTTTCCTCCGGCATGTGCGGGTTGTTGACCTGTATCTCTCCCTGTGTCGACACGATGAAATCCGGCATCAGTTCCAGGACGTCTAACAGAATATCCAGGTCGTTGTCGTAGGCGCGCCTGTCAGCAATGATATGGTTGTAGGCATGGCAAGCCAGCGTGGTGATGATGACTGAAATCGGGCGGCAGCGCTGATGGATATCATCCTGATCGACGGCCCATTCGTCACGGTGGCGTTTGAGAATTTGTACGATGCGATTAAGCAGTTTTTTGTCGGTACTGTCCGGCAGTGGGAGTAACGCCTCGGTGCCCACGCGGCTGGCGGAGTCCGTGAGCAGGGCAATGCGCAGCGGTTGCACGCTGGCGCTGCTCTCGAACCACTCGGCGTAACCGCTGGGGTTGGACTCCTTCCAGGCGGTTTTCGCATCAACGACCCACAGCGGCTGGCCCGGACGTTCTGCTACACCGGTGTGATCGCGGCCCGGCGTGATATCCAGATGATAATCCCCGGCATAGTTGATACGGAATCCACGGAGTAAATCGCTTAATAGGTCTTTATAAGTGTTATGTGACTCCAGTCGCTGGCGAATGGCTGATATCACGCCGGTATAATCTGCCTGGGTGGCATGGGGCAGATAACAAATCAGGTCAATATCGTATTGCTCTTCATTTTTGGGCTTAACGGTGGTGTTGAGCCGCACGCTGCCCTGCGGGTAAATAACGGCGTCTTGCAATAGCGGATCGTCGCCTTCAGAAAGGAAGGTGCCGACCCCGTTATAGGCGCTTTCGATGTTGGCATACTGGGTTTTGGTGAGATCCAGCGTTTCAATCATTTGCGATAATAAATCGGCGATACGCTGTTTTTTTCCTGAAGGCAGGCTTCTGGCGGTAGCGGAACTGTACATAGTATTTCCTTATGCTATGAGGGCCGGTGTACTGCGGGCGTGAGAACGCCACAGCGGCCAATAATAAAAAGAGGCGAAGCGATAAGTCGCGGAGGGCCAAGGCCACTGCCGTTAATTATGAAGCTTGGGTTACCTCAGGGGCATTCCGGCAGGCTGAGCAGGTTATTGGGCTGTTCGCCGTCATTTTGCGTCTTGAGGTATTTATTCCCTGCCGCGCTGGTTGAGACAATCACCCAGACGGAATGGCCATTTGCGGTGACCCAAAAACGCCAGGTGCCCGCCTCGATACCGGCAATGGCATCTGCCTGGGGCAGTGACCAGCGGGTGCCATCGGCATTGACGCCGCCGATAGCCTGAATGCGCTCATGTGCGTTTTGACGATCGGATTTTCTTATACAGGTGACTTGATTGTCTGACATAACAACTCCTTGGTTAAGGGGGGACATTTACGTAAGGCATAAACAATGGAACCGAGGTGTTTTGCGTATACCCTATGCTGAAATAGTTGCTGTAAAGGCATCGTCGTTAATGAAATGACGCTTAATAACAAAACCTTTTACGGGGCATGACTTTTAAATATACTCCATGAATTAATCATGTTTTTTGTTTTTCATAAAGTCAATGTAAGTGTGTGTTTTTTATTTTAAGTTATATAATTTTTATAATTTAATTTTTGGTGTTTAAGGTTTTCGTTTGATTTTGGCGGTGGTTTGGTTACTGGTGATGAGATTTATTTGACGTTTTGTTCTCTGCGCAACTCCAACTTTTATATCCTTATCAAGAAAATAAATTATATTTTTTAGATAACGCCACGTCTTGACGTGGTTGCTGCAGTATGGCGATAGTGTAGCGAACGTGACGATACTAACAGCCCTATCGGCAGCTGAGTGCAGATGAAAAAACGAAGCTTTCATTCTTAGTCTATGGGTATCCACTTAAAGACGATGATGAAGAGACCTCATCGGAATGAGGCCCGTAGAGGAAACACCGAACAGATGAACTGCCGATAAGCGTCGGTCATTCAGGTGATAACCGACGTTAGTTAAGCTATATGGCGGGCAACTAGTGCTCAGCGGCGCAGATGAGATAGCCGGTATTAAGGGATTTCACCAGTATCAGGTTGTCTTTCAATCGCCATATTTCAATTTGAAAATCGATACCTGGTAGTTCCGGCAAAATATCCGCCAACCAAATATCGTCGGGGGTGAGGTCGCTAGGGTGCTTAGTCACTTTAACAATATTGGCTTGATTGACGTGGTTGATCTTTTGTGGAACCAATGTGAAATAGGCGGTTCTGGAAAGTAAATAACTGTTGTTATCAGTTTTTACTTTTCCCAGTAGGGAAAAAAATCCTTCGTGTTCATTTTTCAAAAATAGGGTGATTCGCCCATCGAACAGTGTGAAATTATTGTCTTTTTCAATATGGGTTTTGTAATGCGATGTGCATTTGAATGGCTCCGCCGCACTCATGCTGAATGAAAAAAATAACAAGAAAAGTAGCGAGTTGAGTGCTAAAAGAAATCTTTTCATTTTGATGTATTTCTCTGGCTTTTGATGTTGAAGCAAGTATTGTAACGGTCGTTATCTGATTTGCTACAAACAGAAATTAGATCGGCTCGGACGGTGCGTTTACCTATCCTATCCTCAAGGTAGAAAACATCACTCGGAAAGCTTGTACAATCCACCTCTTCCCTCTTTAACACGGCATTCACTTCAGATAGAACATCATTTTTCTGAAACACCTGGCCTATGATATAAACGTTACAGTTATCAATTTTTGCTATTTTATGATAGGCATGGCTATCATTGCTGATATTTTTTAAAAAAAATATGCATAGGATAACTAAAGTAATTCCTGTCAAAACGGAATACACTTTGCGATGAGGAAATGATGTTATTTCTCGATCGCCCAGCTTTACCAGAACCGTTTTCGGGGCTGCATCTTCACTAATTTCTGATACCTTTTCCTCTTCTACTGATTCTGATGAAATAACAGCCGGATCCATAATGTCAATCTTAGATTCAAATCTGAAGCCCAGTTTTGGAATGGTTATGATCAATTCATGTTTGTAACCTAACGATGAAAATGCCTTGCGTAATTCACTGATGTAATTATTTAATCCCGCATTTGATGCTGTAAATCCATAGGTAAGCCATACATTTTCCAATAACGTATCTCGGTTAACGTTTACTCCACTGTTTTGTATTAGTGTCAGCAGTAAACGAGTGGCAGGTTTAGTCAGCCTGGTCACTATCTGCGTATTTTCATACAGGTAAAGTGTCATTTCATTTGAATCAAAAACAACGGTTTTGTTGACTATGTATTTCATTTTTATAAGTTTTATATTTGATTTCAGGTGAGTGTGTCTGTCGCTATCCTATCTATTGGGTTCGAATTTTCAAGAAAAATCTCATTATTTATGAGGCTCGCAATTTCGATTGAAAATTTATGTTTATTATCATGAATTAAGAGTCTGCAATGAATGCTTTTTTTAATCATTTTTGGAATAAAAAAATAATAAATGCATTATTAATGGTTTTTTATTTTGAATAAATATCATTATTTAGTTTATTTTGCTGATTTTGTTATTGCTGGAGTATCATCTTCACATCGCCAAATCAGGGAGGGTGTGCACTCGATGCTCTCCTTGTCGGCGAAAAAAGAAGAGTAGGACTCTTTCCTTATCAATTTTTTGTACATATGGAATTAACACAATGAAACTGAACAAAATCATGCTGGCTGCAGTAATGACTCTGGGTACTATTTCTATGGCTAACGCGGCTAACCAGGGTGGCGGTTCTGTGACCTTCAAAGGTTCCATCATTGATGCGCCATGCTCTATCGAGCCAGGCTCTCTGGATCAAACCGTTAAACTGGGTGATATCGCTTCCGCACAGCTGAAAAACGGCGGCAAGTCTACCCCGCAGGATATCCTGATCAAGCTGGTCGGTTGTGATGTGCAAACGGCTAAAACCGTAACCACCACCTTCAGCGGCACTGAGTCTGAAGCGGCTCCTGGCCTGCTGGCGATGAAAGGCTCCGCACGCGGCGCCAGCATCGCCATCAACGACATCGACGGTAAACTGCTGCCGCTGACCACCGCCAGCAAGGCACAAAAAATTGAAGACGGTCAGGCCACCCTGCGTTTCAGCGCCCACCTGCAGGGCGACGGTGCCTCTGCTGCCATCGTCCCGGGTGAGTTCAACTCTGTCGCCGACTTTACCCTGGCGTACCAGTAAGCCCACGGCGATAAATTCGCACGGTTAATTTAATTGCATGCGGGGCAACCCGCATGCTGCTTATTAACGCGTTATGTGGAGACGTGGGTATGCACTCACAGCGTGGCAAAAGGATATTGCACAGCGCGGTGCTCGTTAATCTGTTGCTGTGTTCCTCCCTGGCGCAAGCCGCCAATCAGGGGCGTGGCGAAGTGACCGTGAATGGCAGGATTATCGCCTCGGCCTGCGCCATTGATACCGAAAGTCTTGACCAGACCATCACCCTGGCGACATTGCCTGTCAGCCAGATTATTCGCGATGGTCAGAGCAAACGGCATGAGTTCAATATTAAGCTGGTGAACTGCACATTAGAAAGATTTAATCCTGCGCTGGATGACTGGCGCTATTTTGCCGTGACGTTTGACGGCAAAGACGATGCCGGATTATTTGGCATAGACGGTAATGCAAAAGGTATTGCCCTGCAAATTACCGATAAGAAGGGGAATGTCGCCATGCCGGGAGTACCCATGGCAAAAAATGACATTCAACCCGGTACGATGGAATTTAATTATGGTCTGCGGCTGATGGGCAATAACCAGGTAGTGAAAGCCGGGAGTTATTACTCCACCGTGCGCTTTAAAATGGATTACTACTGAATCTGCCTGACGCTGCCACGGCGAATTAAATAATTATTGATAAGGGTCTACGGATGTCAATTACTCCGTCATATGGCTGTATAGGGAAAATACGACCGCGGATCTTGGGGCTGTTGATCGCCTTTATTCTGGCGGGGAACGCTGTTTGCGCTGTAGCGGCTGATATTGAATTCAATACCGACGTATTGGATGTGACGGATCGCGCCAATATTGACCTGGAGCAGTTTTCCCGCGGCAACTTTATTATGCCCGGTGATTATTTGTTTACCGTGCATATCAATAAACAAACCCTGCCCGACCAGCCGGTGGTGTATTACCCGCCGGATGACGATGCCAAAGGCAGTGAAGCCTGCATTACCCCGCAGCTGGTTGAACAGCTGGGGCTGAAAGAGAGTGCTCTGCAAAAAGTCACCTGGTGGCACCAAAACCAGTGCATGAACCCTGAGAGCCTGGAGGGCATGGAGGTGCGGGGCGATTTGGGCGCGGCGGCCTTATACCTGAGTATTCCGCAGGCGTACCTGGAGTACACCGCCGAGAACTGGGACCCGCCGTCGCGCTGGGACGAAGGCATCCCCGGCCTCCTGTTTGACTACAACCTGAACGGGCAGGCTCAGCGTCAGCAAAAGCAGGGCACGCAGAGTTATAACCTCAGCGGCAACGGCACGCTGGGCGGCAACCTGGGGGCCTGGCGGCTGCGGGCCGACTGGCAGTCGCGACTGGACCGCCAGAGTGGCGCCGTAAAATCGACCCGCTCCAGCTGGGACTGGAGCCGTTACTACGCCTACCGCGCACTGCCGAAACTGGGCGCCCGGCTGACGATGGGGGAGGACTATTTAAACTCCGATATCTTTGACAGTTTCCGCTTCGCCGGCGCCAGCCTGGTGACCGACGACAACATGCTGCCGCCCAACCTGCGCGGCTATGCGCCGGAGGTGACCGGTGTGGCGCGTACCAACGCCAAGGTGGTTATCCGCCAGCAGGGGCGCGTGTTGTATGAGACCCAGGTGGCGGCGGGGCCATTTCGTATCCAGGACATCAACGACGCGGTCAGCGGCCAGCTGGACGTGCGGGTGGAGGAGCAGGACGGCAGCGTGCAGGAGTTCAAGATGGACACCGCCAGCATCCCGTACCTGACCCGTCCCGGGTCGGTGCGTTACAAGCTGGCGGCCGGCCGCCCCGCAGACTGGGAGCACCACAGCAACGGGCCGATGTTCGGCACCGGCGAGTTTTCCTGGGGCGTGAGCAACGGCTGGTCGCTGTATGGCGGCGGCGTAGCGGGCGGTGATTACAACGCGCTGGCGCTGGGGGTGGGGCGCGACCTGATGATGTTCGGCGCGCTCTCCTTCGACGTCACTCAGTCGCGTGCCAGCCTGCCGCAGGACGGCACGTTGCGCGGCGGTTCATACCGGTTGAGTTATTCCAAGCGCTTTGACGATTACGACAGTCAGGTGACCTTCGCCGGCTACCGCTTCTCGGAGCGTAATTACATGTCGATGAGCGAGTACCTGGATGCACGTACGTACGGTACGCGCCACAACAGCAGCAAGGAGATGTACACCATCACCTTTAACCAGCAGTTCCGGGACCTGGGGTTGAGTGCCTATCTCAACTACAACCACCAGACCTACTGGGACCGGCCGGCGAACGACCGTTACAACCTGACGCTGTCGCGCTATTTCGACCTGGGGCGTTTTCGGAATATCAGCCTGTCGCTGACCGGTTACCGCAACAAGTACAACGGCACCAACGACGATGGCATGTACCTGTCGCTGTCGCTGCCGTGGGGCCGCAACGGCTCGCTGAGCTACAGCGGCAGCTACAACCGCAACGATACCACCCAGCAGGTGGGGTACTACGACCGGCTCAATGAACGCGACACCTATCAGGTGAGTGCCGGCAGCGCGCGCAGCGGCGCCACCGCCAGCGGCTACTACAGCCACAGTGGTGACATCAGCCAGATGAATGCCAGCGCCAGCTATCAGGCCGGCCAATACAGTTCGTTCGGGTTATCGCTGCAGGGCGGTGCGACCGCCACCCTGAAAGGGGCGGCCCTGCACCGCAGCAGCATCAGTGGCGGTACTCGCATGCTGCTGGATACCGACGGCGTGCCGGGCATTCCTGTGCGCGGCTACAGCACGCCGACCCTGAGCAACGCGTTCGGCAAGGCGGTGGTGGTGGATGTGGGCAGCTATTACCGCAACCAGTTCAGCATCGACCTGAACACGCTGCCGGAGAACGCCGAGGTCAGCCAGAGCGTGGCGCAGGCCACGCTGACCGAAGGTGCCATCGGCTACCGCCGCTTTGAGGTGATTGCCGGTGAGAAGGCGATGGCGGTGATACGCCTGGCGGACGGCAGTGCGCCGCCGTTCGGCGCCACGGTGCGCAACGGCAAGGGACAAGAAGTGGGCATCGTCAACGACAACGGCGAGGTGTACCTGAGCGGCATCAATGCCGGTGAAGGGATGCGCGTGAGCTGGGGCGGTACCGAGCAGTGCGGCATTACCCTGCCGCAGACACTGGCGCCGGGCCAGTTGGCCAATCTGTTACTGCCTTGTGGCCCGGTGGCCGACGGCAAGGCGTTAAACACGAGTGAAGAGTAGAGAAGCAATGAAAACCAAACATGCAGTGACATTAATTGCCGGCGGCCTGGCGGGCCTGCTGGTTGCCCAGCAGACGAGCGCGGCCATCGCGCTGGATCGTACCCGTGTGATTTTCAATGGCGACGACAAGTCGGTGAGCATGAGCATCAGCAACGAGAACAAGCAACTGCCTTACCTGGCGCAGGGCTGGATTGAAGATGCCGACGGTAAAAAAATCAGCAGTCCGTTGACGGTGCTGCCGCCGGTGCAGCGGCTGGAGCCGGGTGCCAAAAGCCAGGTGAAGGTGCAGGGGTTGCCGGCGGCCAATACGTTGCCGCAGGACCGGGAAACCCTGTTCTACTTCAACCTGCGTGAAATTCCGCCGAAGAGTGACAAGCCCAACACGCTGCAGCTGGCGCTGCAAACGCGCATCAAGCTGTTCTACCGGCCGAAGGCGATTGCGGTAACCAACCCGGAATCGGTCGCACCTTGGCAGGAAAAGCTGACGCTGACCAAGCAGGGCGATGGCTATCAGGTGAATAACCCGACGCCGTATTACGTGACGCTGGTTGACGCCAGCAGCAAAAAAGGCGGCGCCAGCGCGCCGGGCTTCGAGCCGCTGATGGTGCCCCCCAAGGGCAGTGCGTCGCTGAAGGTAGCCGCGTCTGCGCTGGGCAACGCACCGGTGCTGACCTATGTCAACGACTACGGCGGTCGCCCGCAACTGACGTTTAGCTGTAACGGCGCGAGCTGCCAGGCGGTGGCAGGCAGCAAATAAGGTTCACGAAACTCACAGGTGGGGAAGCGATGCGAACAAGAACCCGGCGATGGAACGGCGGTTATTACCGTCATGAGTGGTTGTATGCCCTGGTGATTACGCTGGCGGCGCTGATGGTGCCGCTGTGCCTGACGGTGATGCTGTGGCTGCTGCCCTCGACGCGGGCGGCGGACAACTGGCAGGTGGACGGCGCCCATGGCGTACTGCATGTGCGCGGTGAGCTGACCGAAAGCGCTTGCCGGCTGGAGATGGCCTCCGCGTACCAGGCGGTCTCACTGGGGAATACCGCCACGGCGCAGCTGGCGCAGGCCGGTGACCGCGGCGTGCCGGTGAACGTGCAACTGCACCTGCGCGACTGCCTGCGCACCGCGTCGAACAACCGCGATGTGCGTACCGGCAACCGGGTGTGGAGTGCCCAGCAGCCGGCGGTGTCGGTCAGTTTTATCGCCCCGGCGGATGCTGACAACCCGGCACTGGTGAAGGTGCGCGGCGCTGCCGGGCTGGGGCTGCGCATCGCTGACGAACGCGGCAAAGACGTTCGCCTCGGCAGCCGCGGTGCGCCGCTAGCGCTGGCGGTGGGGCAACAGGCGCTGAACTATACCGTGACGCCGGAACGCACCCGTGCGCCCTTGCTGCCTGGCGCCTATGCGGCGGTGGTGGATTTTCAGCTCAGCTATGACTAGGGGAAGCAGCATGACGGCAACGTTCAGACGGTACTGGCTCGGCTGCGGAGTGGCGGCGTTACTGTTGCCTGGCCTGCTGGTGCAGGCGGCGACGACCATCAAAGTGACGGTGACCATCGTCGCCCAACCGCCCTGCGTGATTAACAACAACAACCTGATTGAAGTGAATTTCGGCAATGACGTCATGACCACCCGTATCGACGGCAGCTACAAGAAACAGCCGGTGGTGTATTCGGTGGAGTGCAAAAATGCGCCGAACAACGCGATGAAACTGCAAATCCAGGGCAACAGCGCCGGCTTTGACAGTGAGGTGCTGAAAACCAACAAGGACGGCCTGGGGGTGGCCCTGCTGCGCAATGGCAATCGGCAGCCCATCAACAGTTGGATTAACTTTACCTACCCGACGAAGCCGACGCTGGAAGCGGTGCCGGTGAAACGGGCCGGGGCGACCCTGCGCGGCGGCAAGTTTTCTGCCGGGGCAACCATGAAGGTGGAATACCAGTGAAAGGAGGGGAGGCAATGGCGCGCTATGGCTGCATTTTGCTGCTGATGGCCCTCGGTGGCCCGGCGACGGCGGCGGACAACATGCGGTTCTCCGGCGTCCTTATCGAACCGCCGCCGTGCACCATCAACGACGGCGGTGAGGTGGATGTCGACTTCGGCAACCGTGTGGGGGTCAGCAAGGTGGACGGCGTTAACTACCAGCAACCGGTGAACTACCGGATTAGCTGCACCCCGGGAGCCGGGGCCTGGAACATGACGCTGGAAGTGGTCGGTACGGCGGCGGATTACGATACGGCGGCCGTGGCGAGCAACATGGATGACCTGGCGGTTCGCCTGCTGCAAAACGGCAAGCGGTTCATCCTCAATCAGCCAATTCCTGTCAGGCTGAACGCGCCGCCGACGCTTAAGGCGGTGCCGGTGAAACGGCCGGGTGCCACGCTGAAGGAAGGGGCGTTTGAAGCGACGGCGACCCTGCTGGCGGTGTACCAATGAGGCGGAGAACGGCCATGATGAACAAGAAGGGCTGGTGTGCAGCGGCGCTGTTACTGCTGTGCAGTGTGCCGGCCGGCGCGGCGGAGAATATGCGGCTGCACGGTGCGCTGGTCGCGGAACCCTGTGTGATACCGCCGGGAGACGAGACGGTGGTGCTGGATTTTGACACGGTGATTGACAAGTACCTGTACCTGAACACCCGTACTCCCGGGCAGACGTTTGAGCTGCGCCTGGCGCAGTGCGACCTGAGCCTGGGCAAAACGGTGAGGGTGACCTTCAGCGGCGCGGAAAGTGCGGGACTGCCGGGACTGCTGGCACTGAACGGCGCCAGCCAGGCGAGTGGCATCGCCATCGGGATGGAAACCCCGCAGGGCGAGCCGTTGCCGATTAACCAGCAGGGTAAGGCACAGACGCTGGTGAGCGGTGCCAACACACTGACGGCGCGGGCCTATGTGCAGGGTGAGCCGGAAGCGCTGAAGCACAAATCCATCGAGCGCGGGCCGTTCAGTGCGGTGGCAACGTTTAGCCTGGAGTATGAATAACCGCGGGACGGCATGGCAAGCCGCCTGGCGCTGGCTGTGCCAATGTCGTCGCCATGCGCCGCCCAATGCGGATATCTGGCATCTGCGCTTTCACTGGGCGCAGCAAGAGAAGCAACTCTGGCAGCAACTGCAAAACGGGCGTTACCGACTGGCGCCGATGCAGGTATTGCGGGGGTGGTGGCCGCAGTTGGGTGCAGTGGTGCGCGCAGGATGCACTGATATTGAAGTGGACCGCGCTGCTGCCAAAACCGGCTCGTTGCCTGCATTTGCGCGGGCATGGCGGTAGCGGAAGTCCGGGAAGCTCTGGCCGGTGGAGTATACACCTTTGTCTACCGAACGGATATTCGCGGCTATTACCGACACATCCGTAAACAGCAGGTGATTAATCAACTGAAATGGCAGGTGGCCGACCCGGTGCTGTTCGATATGATGCAGCAATACGTGCATTACTGCGCCGAGGAGGGCGGTGAGTTTTATACCCCGCTCAGAGGCATCTACCGGATAGATAAAATACTGAGACATGACTCATGTGAAACATTTCCTTTATGTTGTGGTGCTAGTACTCCGGCGTAACGTATAGGGAAGCTGAGTCAACAGTAAGAACCGTGAAGTGTGGCGGCTGCACCAAATGTGCACCATTTTTCGTGAGGGTTTTAAACAACCCTCAATGTGTTTCCATCGTATATGCGAAATTCCCTCGATACAGAGATAATACTATGATTCATACCATGTCCACAGCGTTTCGGCTTTTTGCTTGTCGCTGCTTATTACCATGTGCATTTTTAATTATTCTGGGAGTTACGACTCCGTCACACGCTATGATGTGTATCAAAGATGGAGGGGGGAGCAACTGGGAAGCGGAAGATATCGGGGTGTTAGCTATCCCAGCAGATTTGCCGGTAGGCACGGTCCTGTGGACTTCTAGTACCCGAACCCGATCGGTAACATGTGATCCTGAGCTCAGTCCGGTTGGAGAGTTTGTTCATTTTTATGGTAACCCCCGAGATAAGAACATAATGAACGGCGTTGGTATGGGGATTATTTATAATGGAAGGGACTTGGGGGTTGTTTCGTCTGGACATAAGATAGCGACGGATGTGTGGGTGGCTCCAAGACAACCAAAGCGTGCGACGTATAAATTTCAAGTGTATTTAAAAAAAACAGGAAATATTTCAGGGAGTAGTGCTAGTGAAATTGCTGTATTTCAGCTTGATGGCAAGCAAGGGCTGAATGGAGGTGAGGGGAGTAATTATCGGTATATCTTGACAGGGCTTAATAATATCAAGGTAACCCATTGTTCAGTATCGATTGTTGCTCCTATGGAGCTGGATTTTGGCAGTATTTCCCCTTTGAATACTGGTGTGGTTGCGAGCCGGGACTTTAGTGTGACAGCGACTAAAAATTCGGCATGTACTGCAAATGATAAACTGGGGGTTAAGTTGGTTCTTTCACCAGTGTCGGGTGACTTATTTGATAATGATACTACTTTGGGTTTAGGGGGGGAGGTTTATTTTGGTTTAAGTGAAGGCGGTCGTAAAGTGAAATTTAACGAGCCAATTTCATTTTGGGATAACATCCAGAGTGGGAGGCAAAAAACTGTTGTTTTCAAGGGTGATATCTCGGTGAAAGATAAATTCAAACTTGGTCGTGTTAGTACGTCAATAGTTTTGAATGTAAATTATATATAATTTAAGTAGGTGTTCTTATTTCAGAGGTAATGGGGAAAAGGAAGAGGAGGGGCTACATTGGTATTTTGAGGGCTGAATTATGAAATTTCGAGGGTTTATTTCTGCTTGACGTTTGCGTTGGCGGCGTTTGTGCTGCCGTGCTTCCATCTCTCTGCGCTGAGGGGGGAACGCTGGCGACGTCGTGCTTCGGCGGTGGTACTGATGCTGCTGCCGATGGTGTTGGTGTGGTTACAATTACGCACCGGTTGGCTGGCTGGCGTTTTGGTGTTAGGCGTAGTTCTTCTGTACTTTACCCGTCGTCATCCGCGGGATGTAACGATTGCTTCAGTACTGATTGTAGGCGGTGTCATCGCCGCTGTCATGTTGCTGTGGTTGGGTAGCGATATGTGCTACGCCAGCCACGGCGGCTCCAATCAGGCACGCTACTCGATGCTGAGTTCTACGTTGGCGATGATAGCCGAGAAACCGCTGCTTGGTTGGGGGAACGGTGGCTTCGAATAAAGCTTTCAGCATTTTCGCCTGGCGCAAGGTTTATCTACTCACGGCGTGGGGATTACCCGACATCCGCATAACGAGCTGTTGCTGTGGTGGGGGGGGAGGGCGGGATTGTTGCTCTGCTGGGTATGTTGTTACTGGTGTGGGCGGGGCTGAAATTAGTTGCGCGCGCCTACTGGCGCGACAAACGGGCTTTCGCCTGCGGCAAAGCCACTTCCGGAGAAGCGTTGGGGCTGTGTATAGCTCTGTTGCCGATAGTGTTGCACTGCCAGACGTAATACCCTTTCTACCTTTCTACGCTGCATTGGTTGGTGTTTTTGATGCTGCTGGAGATGCTCGATCGTATGGTCAGCCCACGTTTAGGCAAAGGTGGAACGCTGAAACGATGGAAGTACCTAATGCTGTTGATGTCGCAGTCGGGCATGGCCGTTGCGGCTGCGGGATTGTACTGCGGTCAGATACTCACCCAAGCGGAGCGTACTGAGTTGCAGGAGATGTGACACGTAGAGGCGATGCCGGCGTGGTTAAGCTGGACACGGGCTGAAAGGGGGAAGTTTGATCGGCAACTGGCCACGCTGATGACCTTCAATCTTTCACAGGAAGAGCAGTTGTTAGAGAGCTATGTGAAGTGGACTCAAACGTATTTGAATCATCGTATAGACAGAACGTTTATGCGAATCTGCTGGTTATCTTGTACCGGCAGCAACAATTCGTGCGTGCGGACGAATTGAGACGCGAGGCGGCGCTATTATTTCCCTTTGACAGGCGTTTTGAGCGGCGTGGTTTCTAACCGGTGGGGGAATAAACATCATTCCACATTTCAGCATTGTATTTTACTGATTAGTGTATTAATCGATATGAAAAAGATTATTTTGATCAGTCAATGTCAGTTTACGTGCCTGGCGTTAAAGACTGTTTTTGAGAATAAGATAGGCTATACAATTGAGTATCTCAGCTCTGGTTATGAAATTGATAAAGAATGTGCCAATACAACAATTTTGATTCATGTAACAGATGAGAATTATTCCGAGTGGTTGGTGTTAATGAGAAGTCGGCAATTTTTCTGGTTAAGAAAAGCTATATTCATTACGCAGAAGCGCCTGGCGACACTCATGAATTATTTATCAATAAAAACACTGCGATTTATTGATGAGCGCGCAAGCGTTCAGGCATTTGAACGAGAAGTTGTCGAGGGGAGTGGGGGGGGGGCTGATATAGAAAAAGGCGAGCTGTTATCACAAGCTGAATATACCGTGCTGCGGTTCGCAGCATCAGGAATGAGTTTAACGGCAATCGCTTTCAGAACCCGAAAAAGTATCAAAACAATCAGCAGTCAAAAGATCAGTGGTTTGAGAAAAATGGGATTAGAGAATACGCCTCACTCACTGTTTAATCTGTTTAATTTATTTTACTGATAATTTAATTGTGAGCAATGGCTGCATACGAGGAATCTCGCGTCATTTTAATATGAGAGAGGTTACTATTATGTTAAGACATCAATGGGTGGCACAAAAACGCACGACTTGGTATTGCACTATATTGTTCATGCCGGAGTGGTGTATTCACCGGACGTGTTTATACAAGAAGTGCGCGAAATGGAGGGGGTATTTAGCCGTATTTTACTCGCGAAACAGGAGGGTAAACTTAAGTCTTAGCGTGGGGGACTGGAGCGTTTCTCATTGGTGGATGTGTGCGACGTTCGTCGGCGGTGTTTTTCAGCGTTAAAAATCGATGTTGAAGCGCTTATAGCGTCAGGTAAAAATTATAACGACATCTGCCCCCAAACCGGCTCGGATCTGGGCTGTGCACCCTAATGTGAACAGCGAAGTGCAGTGATAGGATAGCTATTAACGTGACAATGCATTGAAATTAAAATGTAAATTAAGAGGTGTGAACAGGTGTACAGTTTTCCCGGAAATCTTTTTTGCGACGATGGCTGGCGCGCTCCGCCGTTTGCAATCTAAACAGCGGTTTCATCCTGTGCTTGCTGTGTATATTTATAGGTGTAGAGGTTACATGTGTTTCATTAAATTCTTTTAAAATCATAGTTGTAGTTAGTTAATTTAGTTCCTATTATCGGCACCATACTCTCTTCCTACCACATCCTTGATTATCCCTAAACGCTTTGAATTACAATGAATCGATTGGTTTGTTGTCCGGTAAAAACCGGCGCGCGCGTACTTCTGTTCGGTCTTGAATTTTCGGCTAGCTTTCACTGCCATGGCTGAGAGTTCGTTTGAACAAACTGATTACGCTAGTACGTATTGCTATTTTGACGGGACGTAAGAAACGCCATCGCTACCGCACCAAGAAGTAATAAGCCACTCAAGCCAAAAGTACTTCGCCATCCCAGGCTGTCAAACATCATGCCACCTGCCGTTGAACCAAGGGCAATCGAGAGCTGAATCACCGCAACCATCAGGCCGCCTCCGGCTTCCGCATCCTCGGGCAGCGTGCGTGTAATCCATGTCCACCATCCCGTTGGCGCGGCGGTTGCCAGCATGCCCCAGAGGCCTAACAGCAACGAGACAGCCCAAACGTGATGCCCGGCAAGAATCAGGGCGATGGCAATGACAGCCATCAGCCCAGGAATGGCCATCAGCGTTAGATAGAATTTCCTATTGAGGAATGCCGGGACAACCAGCGTGCCAATAAAACCGGCTACACCGATAACCAGTAAAATTAACGACAAGCCAGAGAAATCAACCCGCGTCACCAATTCCAGAAACGGACGCACATAGGTAAATAACGCAAACTGCCCCATAAAGAACAGGCCACAAGCCAGCATGCCAATGGAGACAACAGGGCGACTGAGCAGGCGCAATACGGATCCGCGTGACGCAGGGTTATTATTGCCGTTCATACCCGGCAGACTCACGCACTGCCAGATAAAGGCAGCGGCCGCGACGGGGACCAGGCACAAGAAAGCGCCTCGCCATCCGATGGTCGCTCCAAGATAGCTACCCAGCGGCGCTGCCACTACCGTCGCCAGCGCATTGCCGGCGTTGAAAATAGCCAGCGCACGCGTAACCTGATGCTGTGGCACCAGACGAATTGCCGTTGCCGCAGACATCGACCAGAATCCACCGATCGCAATACCTATCATCGCGCGGCCTGCCATATACATCAGATAGTTGGAAGCCAGTGCGATAACGAGCCCCGACACGGCCATCAGAATCGTCATCCCCAGCAGTAAGTACTTGCGATTCACATTTCCAGCCAACGTCGAAAGCGTCAGGCTGGTCAGGACGGCCAGCGCGCCGGAGATGGCAATTCCCTGTCCCGCCAGCCCCTCCGTCACGTCTAAATCACGGGCAATCGGCGTAAGCAGGCTGACGGGCATAAATTCCGATGCAATCAGCACAAAGACGCACAGGGTCATGGCAAAAATGCCGCTCCAGTAAGCGGGCTGATTATTCGGTGATGGTGTTTGGCTAAGTGCAGACATAGTCAGATTTCACGGAAGTCAGAATAAAAGCCACCCGCGTAGACAGGCGGCTTTTAATGTTGTCAGTAGAGGGGCTATTTCAGATTGGCTTTGAAAAATTGTTCGAACTTAGCGAAAGGTATTTTACCGGCCGCATTGTCGTACAGGTCCACATGATTTGCACCGGGGACAATCACCAGCTCTTTTTCTTTACTGCCGACCGCCTTATAAGCATCTTCGGCAAAATAGCGTGAATGGGCTTTTTCACCGGTCACGATAAGCGTCGGGATAGTAATTTCGCTGGCGTAGCTCAGCAGCGGCATATTCATAAACGACAGGGGCATCGTTGCCGTCCACGCCCCGGTCGAGTTAACGGAGCGTTCGTGGAAACCGCGCGGCATGCGGTAGTAATCAAAGAACTCCTTCAGCACCGGATGCGGATCGGCCGGCAGGGTTTCTGGCAGAATGCGCTCACCCGCGCTGACCTTGCCATTGCTGTCGACGTTAATATCATGGCCACCTCGTGCGAACGTTCCGCTTTCCGCATCCTTCCAGCGTTGTTCATTCAGATACTGCAGAACGGCACGACGGTCGGCGGTCGAATAACGGTCTTTGCCATCACCTACGCCATGGCCCATCGCCCGGCTCATGTCGTACATCACGCTGGTGGCCACCGCTTTGACGCGGGTATCCATCGCGGCGTCGTTTAACGCCATGCCGCCCCAGCCGCAAATGCCGAGCAGCCCAATACGGTTGCGATCCACCTCTTTTTGCAGCCCCAAGAAATCTACCGCCGCGCTGAAATCTTCCGTGTTGATATCCGGCGAGGCGACGTTACGCGGATAGCCGCCGCTTTCCCCCGTATAAGAAGGGTCGAACGCCAGGGTAACAAATCCCTGTTCCGCCAGCGTTTGCGCATACAGGCCGCTGGATTGCTCCTTCACCGCGCCAAAAGGCCCGCTGACGGCAATCGCCGCCAGCTTGCGATCGCCACGATCTTTGGGGAGATAAAGGTCGCCCACTAAGGTGATCCCATATCGATTCTGAAACGAGACCTTACGATGATCGACTTTCTGGCTCTCGGCGAACGTCTTGTCCCATTTATCGATCATCGAAACAGGAGCATTCGGATTGACTGAATCAGCATAACTCATTGTCGTGACTCCACTTAATGATGCGAATAACAGCATGGCAGGCATTGCGGTTTTTAGCGTGCGGGTGAAGGCTTTCATAAAAATCCCCATGAAAAACAAGATAGAGAGACAGGTTTCCTACGGACAACGCTGCTGTGCTTTGTTTTGATGGGCTCATTATAGTGAGCAGAATTAATGCTGATTAGAGGGAGATAATTGCTAAGATTAATACCATATTGTTATAAATTAATGTTGAGACTGGCGTCATTCTTGGGGGAGTAAATCAATGGCAAAAAGGGAGAACTACAACGAGCTCTACCTGTTTATGCAGGTGGTACGGGAAGGCAGTTTTACCGCTGCGGCTCACAGGCTTGGCCTGGCTCAATCGGGGATAAGCCGTTCTGTTCGCGAGCTTGAAGAAAGGTTAGGTGTCCAGCTACTGGTGCGCACCACGCGTAAGCTATCGCTGACGCAAGCGGGTGAGCAGCTCTATCAGAAAACGGAGTCCGGATTTGATACCTTAGATCTTGGGCTTGCGACACTGGCGCATTATCGTGAGACCCCTTCCGGCACGGTCCGCATCAATGCCAGCCAGCACGCGATTGATAAATGCCTGCTGCCAAAGCTTGCGGTATTTAAACAGCGCTATCCTGATATCAGGCTCGAACTCATGAATGAGAGCCGGTTTGTCGATATTATCGAGGAAAGATTCGATGCAGGCGTCCGTCTTGGGCCTGAAGTAGGCCAGGGTATGGTCGCGGTGCGCATTACGCCCGATATGGAGATGGCGATTGTGGGGACTCCTGAACATTTTCGTCGTTACGGTTTTCCACAAAATCCTGCAGATTTAAAGACACATCCCTGTATCGCCTATCAGCTTGCCGACGGCAGCCTATACCAGTGGGAACTCCATCAGGATGATAAAAAAATCACTCATCGGCCGGAAGGGCAATGGGCCTTATCTGACAGCTATATGGAGGCAGAAGCCGCTCGGCTGGGCCTGGGGCTGGCCTATGTTCCTGTCGAGTTGGTTGCCGATGATTTAGAGCGTGGGGTGCTAATCAGGGTATTACAGCGTTACAGCCTGCGAATGGAAGGGTTATTTCTTTATTATCCCCATCGCAATGTATCCCCCGCCCTAAGAATGGTCATTGAGACATTGAAAATTTGAGAGTTGCGATGGCCGCTCCTGCACTGTGCAGGATGGACGGCAAAGCCGCTTGTATAAAGCAGACTTAGTTGACATCAAAATGAATGATGGAAATGAGGTAAACCGATTGGCGAAATACAACGCCGTATGAAGGACGATGCGTCGGGCGATAGGGGCGATCAATATGTAATGGCTGAGCGGCCTGGCCTATTAGATGCTCACTTGCCACACCGGCTTTGACGCCATTGGTTCAAATAGGCGAACCCTGGTGTACGGTAGGGTGATGGCTGTTAATCGGATAATTAATTGAATTAAATACTAAATTCCGATTGCCAACAGAGAGTGCAATTTTCCTGTCACTCTTTTTTGCAGCGGATTAAATATGGCGCTGTTAATAACTTATGCCTCAGGGATAGTACGGAGGGATAGCGCATAGTCAAATCAATGCGATCTCCCATTTGTCTACCGTTTCGCCGGTTAAACAACCGTTTAATTAATTACTGTTATAATTACTCCCGTTGAGCCTTGCAGGAGTGAATGTTTTTCTCCGTAAGCATTGCGATGCGGCGCTCTCTGGAGCGGCATCCGTTTTTTGGACATGCCGGTGGTTCGGTGAGAAGTAAGGAGAAGTGTACTATGAGCAGAAAAGACAAGCTCGCGGGGGCCCTGCTGGCCATCTTCCTGGGTGGGCTGGGCATTCACAAGTTTTACTTAGGGATGAAGTGGTGGGGGCTGTTCTACCTGCTGTTCTGCTGGACGGGGATCCCGGCGATTGTCGGCTTTATCGAAGGCATTATTTATCTGTTCCAATCGGAAGAGAAGTTCAACCAGAAATATAATCCTGGTCTGATTTAATGCTTTGCTGACGGCGCTTCCTGTTAAGGGAAGCGCCGTTTTTCATTCTGTTATTGTTTCTTCATCATCTTGCCGCGCATCTCTTCGCTCATCATTTTATTCGAGCTGGAGATCACGCAGTTATATTGCTTGCCTTGGTTAATGACCATAAAGGTGCTGACCGGATTTTTAAAATCCTTGTCGATGGTGAAATAAATATAAGCCTGCGGCAATGCGGCCGGTTTAAAGGCGCCGAAGGCATACACATCCGCCAGGCCCAGCGCGGAGAGATCGACCGTCAGTTCCATCGGCTGTTTGTCGTTTGGCGATGGGAACATCGATTTAGCCGACATCATCATGGTGCTGCTGTTGATGGTGTAATCGGTTTTGACCTTCATGCCCATATATTTCGATTCCGGCATGGAAAGTTCTTTTTTGCAGGCTGCGTCGTGCTGCGGCGCCGGGCTGCCGTTTTCCATCACGGCGTGCACGTGTTCCAGCGTCACTTCCGCGTTGCCGGTGGTAGGCTGCGCATCGGCCGCGTAAGCCGCGCCGCTGAAGGCGGCCACAGAGGTAAGGATAATGCCTGTAACGATTTTCATTGTCGCTCTCCGGAATGCTAATAATGATATTAATTGCGGTGTGTAGCCTATTGGCCTGATAAAACGCAAAGTTACTCGTTCCGTGAAGATCAAATATCCTCGGAATTTTTATAGTAAATAGTGTTTCACCCACGCGGTGCGCGAGGTTGGTTTAATTATCTTGAGGGCCTTGCTCTTCTGTCTTTCAGTATGTTTACCTGCATATAAAGAGTATGTCTAAACATAGTCAATGTTTAGAATATGCACAAATTATTGCGGTTTTTTCCCGTTTTAATCCTTTGCCTTTTAATACGGGTTTAAATATTGTATTGAGATACAGAGAGTTATCTTTTCTACGTTAAAATCACTCAGTGAAGCGTTATTTATGTGATCTTCATGGTCACAGAAATAACGCTGAAATTATTGCCTTTCTATTTAACGGCTAATTATTCATGGCATAGGCTTCAACCCTGCTAACCGCCTGCGCTAGAATCAGGCGGTTTGCTCTTGAAAAAGGATATCGCCATGGCCGCCTGGGCCTTTTTGATCGTCGGTTGGCTGTTGATTTGGCGGGATTACCCGATTTTCGGCGCGTTGTGCATCGCGCTGTTCGCCGTGCTGCAATGGGCGAAATACGCCGCAAAAGGCGCGCAAGACCCCGAAGAGGCCGCAGAGTGGCGCAAGACCGACTGGCGTTCGCAGCCGATTGAAATGACGCACGCCGGCGACAGTGACCGGCAGATTGGCGGCGTGGGGGAGCTGGGCATGGGCGGCCCCAGTTTTTGGACGCTGCTGCTGCGCGACGGAGCGATTGTGCATGGCGCCTGTGCGGCGCCGCAGGACGTGGACGGCGGCAGGTTGCGCCTGATCCCGACCCGCAGCCGCGAGGGCGAAGGGCTGACGGTGTACGAGCCTGCCGCCCGGGCGATGTACGCGCTGCCTGCGCTGACCGATCGTGAGCTGGAAGCAGTGGCCGGCGGTTCCGCCGAGGCGCTGGCGCGGCTGCGGGCGAGCTGTCGGCAGGCGGCGGCCACGCCGCTGCGTCAGGTGCGCGGTCTGTGGGTGCCGCAGTGGGCAGAGGATCCGGCGGATCGTCTGGAGATCGCCTTGCCCAGTGGCCGCGCGCTGGCGGCGCGCTCGACGTTACCGGCGGATTTGCGCCATGCGGACGATCCTGCCGCGCTGCTGCACGCGCCGCCTTATGAGCTGTTGCTGGATAACCGGCCGACCGATCGCTTGGTGTGCGATCTCGAACGCGTGGCGGAATCGCCGACGGGCGACGGCTTGAGCGTCGGCGGCTGCCAGTTCCGCGGCGAGCATATCGTCGACGGTCTGTACCATCTGTACTTCGCCGGCGAGTGGTTCAGCCTGCTCTCCTACGCGCACAAACCGGCGGGCGGGCGCGGTTCGGACACCACCTTTTTTGTCGAGCGGGTCGAGCCGCAAGACGGCGGCGTATTCGTGATTGAATGGGATGCCTACAGCGTGGGGCCCGACGGGCGTGCGCCGCGCGTAGCGGCGCCGCCGGTATTGGTTATCGCGGTAAGCTGGCAGGACGCGCCGCTGCGGCTGCCCACGGCCAATAACCGCGTGACCGTGCGCTTGCCCAACGCCATGGCGTAAGGCTTAAGGCAGCACCCTGACTTCGCCGTTGTGCAAGGTCAGCACGGCGATCGGGCTGCCGGGGAAGCACACCCTAAAGATCCAGTCGCTGGGCCGAAACGCCGCCGCAGGCAGCCCGGCCTGCCACTCTTCCCACTGCGGGGCCGGCTTATCCGGCGGTAAAGAGAAAGAGACCAGCCAACCCGCTTCGCAGCGCACCCTTTGGCCGCTCGGGCGGGTGAAGGTGTGCGCGCTCGCCAGCTCCATTACCGGCGGTAAAACCTCGAAGGCAATGATCGGCACGCCGGCCACGCTCTGCGGCCGAGGAAAACGCACGGCGGTCACGCCGTCCATCGTGATGGGGCTGTCTTCGGTGCCGGGCAGGCGCGGCTCCTGCCGGTTTACCCAGCTGCCTTTCGTCAGCGTGATTTCACCGAACGGTTTGGCTTCGTCGAGCGTCAGGTAGCTGCGCCGATTCCAGCGTTCTTCCGCCCGCTGGCTCTTGAGATCCTGGATGGCGATGTCGATCAGCATCAGCACGAACGCCACCGGGTAGATCGCCAGCGCCGAGGCCAGCAGATAGCCGCCCCAGGAAAGCGGCGGACGTGGGCGGCCGCAGCGGGCAGAAGCGTAGCGCCAGCCCCACCAGGCGAGCAGGATGCCGGCGAGCAGCAGCGCCAACAACAGCGCCACCAGCCCTGCAACGCCGGCGCCATAACCTAACAGCATGGCAAGTTCCTCATGTTCACGGCGTGGTGGAACGGTAGCGAACGAAGTAGGGCAGCGCCGGGGGCTCCCCGTCATCGCCATAGTGGCTTTCCGGTTCGATCACGGTTTGGCGTGCGTCGTCGCGCCCGTTGTAGCGGTACTCCAACGGCTGGCGGTAGCGCACGTCGGATGAGCGCAGATCGAAAATCAGCGAAAGGCGCGCATCGCCGTTATCCGTTTGGGTGACCAGCTTGTCGTTGCCTGCCCACAGCTGATACAGCGATTTATCGCCGGTCTCCAGCAGCACCTTCAACTGCCCGTCGGATTGATAACGCAGGAGCTGATACAGCCCTCTTTCCAGCGTCTGTGCGATCAGGTAGATGCCGCCATCCGGGGCCTGCGCGCTTTCCGTCACGCGCACCGTGAGCCAATGCGGTTCGGCCACCTCGCCGGTTTTGCCGTTAACGGCGATGTGCAAGGCGCCGGAGCCGAGCACCGGATTCATCCAGAACAGCACGCGATCGCCGTCAACGGCGGTAAAGATCTCGGGTATGGATTTGCGCTTGCCGGAGGCGTAAGCCGTCGGTGAGTCCTCCTCGCCGCGCTCAAAACCCAGCAGCTGTCGCGCTTCCAACAGCGCCGGCAGATCCAGCGTTTGCCGCCAATGGGCGCCAAAGTCCGGGCTGTAGAATACGCCTTCGGTGCTGATGAGATACAGCGCGCGTTTACCCGGCAGCGCCACCAGTTTGCCGCCGATAAAGGAAGGCCGGTTGTCGTCGCCCTCCGGCCAGGGGATCAGCGCCCCGATGGTGCCCTGTTTCACATCGACCAGCCGGCGCCCCTTGGACAGAAAAAGCACGCACTCCTGCCCGCCGCAAACCGCATCGTGGATAGACTCGTCGAGTTCCCCCAGCATCTGCAATCCCTGCGGGCCGCTGAACAACACCTGGCTGAGATAGTCGGCCGCCCAGCCGTAAAAGCTATTGTAGGCCCCGCGCTCACTCCTTTTGCTGATGAGCAGCAGGGCGCCGTCCTGCGCCGGGTAGCTGTGGATGAGATCGTAATGGGCTATCGTCGGCAATGCTTCGTCGCTCTGGATCCATTGCCACTGCGCATAGCGTTGTTCAGGGGCGAGGAAATAGACACCCAGCGCGCTGGCCAAAAACAGCGTCAGGATAATAAGGGGTCTTTTATAAAGCGCTAACGTCATCATTTCAGCTCCGTCACCTGTTCCTGCCGCCATAGCCTGCGGCGCAGATTGCGCAGGTATTTGAACGTTTTAAACGTGCGGTGCTGGTCAAAAGAGTAAAGGCGGCAGATCTGGGCGAAGCCCTCGATCAACAGCGCCAGGCCGCTGACCATCAGCATCATTAAGAGAAGAATCGGTGGCAATTCGCTGCCGAGACGCTGCAGGGTCCAGGCATCCAGGTAAAAGCCCGCCGGGGTATCGGCGTTATCCGCCACCGCCAGGCCGAGCACAAAGCACGTCACGATCGCGCCGAGAATGAAGACAACGCGCGCGCACAGGTTAAGGCCGGATTCGGTGAAGTAGCGGCGGCCGCCGATGAGGTAGGTCTGGCGATCGCGGTGGTTGATGATCCCACGCACCGTAGGCAACTCGGGGACGGTGTCGTTCTCGCAATACAGCACCTGCAGCGGATCGCCTTTGGCGATGAAAAGCGGATGTTGCCGACGAAATACCGGATGCAGTTTGGTATTGGGGACGTTGAGCGCACGGGTCGTCAACGCGAAGTGCGTCTCCTTCTGGCGCCACGCATAGGTGTCCAAATACTGCACCTGCCGCGGGATCTCATAGTGGCGGAGTTCGTAGCTCAGGGCGTTGACCGTCTCGATGCCGGAGGTCTCGACGCCGTCGGGGAGGGGGACGTCGGTTTGCTGCGCTGCGGGCACTGACGTGGCGTCTGCACTGACGGCCCGGTATTTGATGCCGGGGATTTTCAGGCTGAGCGATCCGGGCGGCGTGACGTCTTGCCCCTGCAGCACGCGATCCAGCGCCTTGAGCAGGCGCCTGCGGCCGCGATGCCCGATCAGCAGCAGCTCCGAACCGACGAACAGCACCATGCCGATGCCGACAAGGCCGGCGATTACGGCGATAAAGAACAGAACGATGGTCAGCCAGGAATCTTCCCCGTCCATGATGAAAAAGGCTGCCGGAAAACCGCCGGCCAGCGCCGCGCCCAGCACCAGCAGGGCGAAGTATTTCAGCTTGTATTTCAGCGTTCTGTCGGGCTCCAGCCGGCCTTTTGTCTCGTGCAGCAGCCAGTGCAGCCAGTAGCTGCCGTCCTGCAGGCGATGGGCGCCGATCTTCACCCGATCGCCGGCGGCGAGCGTGGCCAGCAGATTTTCGCTGTCGCTGAAGTCGTCACGGTAAAAAAAGAACGTTTGGCCGGCGGCGATGATCCTCACCAGATTGTCCGGCGCCGTCTGTTGGCAGGCACATTGTTCGACGGTCACATTAAAAAATTGGGTTTGCATGTCATTCCCTGTCGGCGGGCGTGGCCCGAAAATTCATCCCTGGCGCCAAATTATTCAGCGCTTTTTCATCAACGGCAGCATGCGCACCAGCGCATTGTCCTTGACGATGTAGTGGTGAAACAGCGCGGCGGCGGCATGCAGGCCGATCAGCCAGTAGCCGAATGACGCCAGCGTTTTGTGCCAGCCGATAATCATCCGCGCCTGCGGCCGATCGGCCACGTCGGCGAACGGCATCGGCAGGCCGAACAGATACCACTCCTTGCCGCCCAGATAGCGCGAATACACCCCCAGCACCGGCAGCGTCAACAGCAGCAGGTAAATCAGGGTGTGCGTCAGGTGCGCCAGGCCGGTTTGCCACTTCGGCGGTTTGGGCGCGATGGCGGGCGAAGGGTGGCGCCAACGCAGGAACAGGCGGGCGATCATCAGCGCGAACACCGTTACGCCGCAGCTGAAGTGGGTGACAACCAGCACGTACCAGGGGGCGCTGCCCGGTTCGGCAAAGCCGCGCAGCTCGATGGTGACGCAGGTGATGACCAGCAGGATAGCCACCAGCCAGTGCAGGCGAATTTGCCACGGCATGTAGGTGTTCTGCACCGGGTTGCCTTTTGATGTTAAAGGGTCTGTGCGCCGATGGTAACGAAATGTTACAGGTGAGGAAAGCGCCCGTGTGCAGTTTAAGCAAAATGCCAGGGGTTAAACCACTTATTAAGCTATGAATTTAGTGGGTTAAGTGCCTGGCGGCAGAGGAGGCAGTTGGCATCGTAAGTTGTGAAGCTAATGGACGATAGATTCAGAGGCTGGCAGCTTAATAAGTGGCGAAGCAAATAGCGCCGCAGCCCTCGCGGCGGCGCCCGGGATCAGTTCAATTTGGCCTTGGCGAAATCGCTGCCGTTCACGTCCACCACATAGCCGCTCAGGTTGCTGCGGGTGGCGTAGAACACTTTGCCGGTGGCCAGCGGCAGCCACGGCGCCTGTTTGGCGAAGATCACCTGCGCCTGTTGATACAGCTTGGCGCGCGCCTGTGGCTGGTTCTCCAGAATCGCCTGCTGGATCAGCCGGTCGTAATCCTTATCGCACCAGCGCGCCACGTTGGCGCCGCTCTGCACCCCGGCGCAGCCGAGCAGGGTGGCGAAGTTGTCCGGATCGCCGTTGTCCGACACCCAGCCGTACAGCGCGCTCTGCTGTTCGCCTTTGCGCAACCCGGCCAGATACTGGCCCCACTCCCAGGTGACGATCTTGGCTTTCACGCCCACCTTCGCCCAGTCGCTCTGGATCATCTCGGCGATGCGCTTCGAGTTCGGGTTGTAGGGGCGCTGCACCGGCATCGACCAGATGTCGGTCTCAAAGCCCTGCTCCAGCCCGGCCTGCTTCAGCAGCTCGCGCGCCTTCTGCGGATCGTAGGCGTATTCCGGCAGTTGATCGTTGTAGCCCAGCATGCCCGGCGGCAGCAGTGAGTTGGCCGGCGTGCCGCTGTCTTTGAACACCGCGGCGACGATCGCTTTCTTGTCCACCGCGTAGCTCAGCGCCTGGCGCACCAGCAGGTTGTCGAACGGTTTTTTCTGGGTGTTGAACGCCAGATAGCCGACGTTCAGCCCGGTGATGTCGTGCAGCTGCAGGTTGCCGTCGGCCTTGATGGCGGCGAACTGTTCCGGCAGCGGCGCGGGGATGATCTGGCATTCGTTGGTTTTCAGTTTGGCCAGCCGGGTTTGCGGATCCGGCGTAATCGAGAAGATCAGATGCTTGCTGGCCACTTCGCCCTGCCAGTAGTGCGGGTTGGCGATGTAGCGGATCAGCGAATCCTGTTTGTACTGCTGCAGCGCGAACGGCCCGGTGCCGATCGGCCAGTTGTCGACGTATTCCAGCGTGCCTTTTTTCAGCATCGCGTCGGCGTATTCGGCGGACAGGATCGAGGCGAAATCCATCGCCCAGTCGGCGACGAAGGCGGCGTTGGGCTGGCTCAGCGTGAAGCGCACGTGATGCTCGTCCACCGCCTCCACCTTGGCGATCAGCTTGTCCAGGCCCATGTCGGTGAAGTATTCATAGTTGCCGCCGGAGACCTTGTGATACGGGTTAGCGGGATCCTTCTGCCGCATCACGGTGAACACCACGTCTTCGGCGTTGAAATCGCGCGTTGGGGTGAAGTATTTGTTGCTGTTGAATTTCACGCCCTGGCGCAGGGTAAAGGTGTAGGTCTTGCCGTCCGGGCTGACGCTCCACTCGGTGGCCAGCGAAGGGGCGGGGGTTTTATCGCTTTCGCGCAGCGTCACCAAGCGGTTGTACAGCACCTGCGAGGTGGCGATAAAGGTCGGCCCGGAGCTGGCGAGCTGCGGGTTGAACGATTCCGGCGAGGCGACGGTGCAGTACACCAGCGCATCGGAAGCGGCCAGCGCGCCGCCCGCCGACAACAGGCCGCAGCCAGCCAGCACCAATCCGGCGATAGGGTGTTTTAAAAACGTCAAGGCAAGATCCTCAGGTGGGGGGGGCCGTTAGCGGCGAATTGATTTAACTATAGATAACGGATGGCGCGACGGGTAACAAGCACCTCAGCTGCGCATTCTGTGCGCCCCGCGTTGCCAGGCAAACCGCTTTAATCGGCCGCGCGCTTGCGGTCTGCATCATAGCGCTCGCGGGCGGCGTCCAACTCGGGGAAATGGTATTCCGCCCACCTGTCGAGTGCCGTCAGCGTCTCGACCAGCGAGCAGGCGACGGCGCTGAGCCGGTATTCCACATGCGCCTGATTCCTTTCACTTAAATCCAAGCGTTCGAGCAGCCCGTTGCGTTCCAACTGGCGCAGCGTTTGCGTCAGCACCTTCTGTGAAATGCCGTCGATGCGGCGCAGCAGTTCGCCGTTGCGCATCGGCCGCTGCGCCAGCGCGGGCAGGATCAGCATCACCCACTTGCCGGAAATCAGCGCCAGCGCATCGCGCGCGGAGCATTTACTCGAATAGACGTCGCCGGGATAGGCCATGGGGGGTTACCTTCAGGTGCGTAATTGCCAAGGGTGCGATAAAGCCACAGCATAGCAGCACCACCTTACAGCGGGAGACACAGGATGAACGTGCTGATTGTGCTGGCTCACCCCGAGCCGCATTCTTTCAATGCCCATTTGGCCGAACAGGCGCGGCAGGCCTGGCTGGCGCAGGGGCACCAGGTGAAGACGGTCGATCTGTATCAGGAGGGGTTTGATCCGCGTGAAGGCGCAGACCATTACCCCAGCAGAAAGCAGGCGGACAGATTTGATGCGATGCAGGAGCAGCGCCATCACTGGACGACTCAGGCGCTGCCGGCGGAGATCCGGCGGCATATCGAGCTGCTGCGCTGGGCGGACACGCTGGTGCTGCAGTTCCCTTTCTGGTGGTTCGGTGCGCCGGCCATCCTCAAGGGCTGGATGGATCGGGTGTTCGTTTACGGTGGGATCTACGACAGCCGCCACCGCCATGAAAACGGCGTGATGCGCGGCAAACGGGCGCTGCTGACCGTCACCGCCGGCGCCTCCGCTCAGGCCTGCGCGCCGAACGGGCGCGACGGCGATATGCGGCTGATGCTGTGGCCGATCATGCATGCGTTGCACTATATCGGCTTTAGCGTGCTGGAGCCGTTCCTGGTTTATGGCGTGCGCGGCGGGCTGACGGGCGAGGCGCTGCAGGCGCAGAACGCCGCTTTGGCGCAGGTGACGCAGGCGTATCGGGCTGGCTTAGGCGATCTTGCCGCCTGGCCGGCGGTGCGGTTCAACCGCAATGACGATTTTGACGCCGATCTGGCGCTGAAGCCCGGTGCGCCGGTCTATAGCCCGTTCGTGCGCCACCGCGATCCGGTTTAGAAACCGGCCTTCAGCAGTTCCTCGCGCAAGTCGTCGATAATCGCCGGTTCGATGTCGGGGAACTGCTGCTGAATATCGGCGATGGCTTCGGCCACGCTCGGGCCGGCAAAGGTGCCGGAGAAGGGCAGCAGCGGCAGATTGGCGTCGCTGTCCGGCAGTTCGCCGCGGATAGTGCCGGTGATCATGCCCGCTTTTTTTTCCGCCGTGAGGTCGTACTCCCCCACGTTTTTGTCGATCGGTTTCATTGGCCGCCTCGCTGTCGGTGAGTGTTTACCCTGTTCGGTTAAAGCATAGTGTTTCAGGCAATGAATACCAATCAATGTATATAATATTAATATAAAACAATGTGATGCGTATTTTGTCGTTTGACGTTTACCGGGGGCCGGCGCTATGCTCTTGGCGCTAAAGGAACCTTCCTCACTGACAGGGACAGACGACATGAAAAGACTGAAAAGCGCGGCGCTGTTGTTGCCGCTGTTGGCGCTCAGCGCCTGCACCCACCACCTCAGCAGCGCGGAGCGGCATGCCAAGCACTACGTTTATCAAACGCGCGACGACTTCGACCCGCAATTCCGCACCGATGTGAACGGCAGCATTAAAAACGCCGTGCCGATGTTCGAACAGTTCTACCAGCAGGGGAAAAAGGATCGCGCGGCGGGCGTGGCGCGCAGCGAGGCGCAGAAAAAGGCCGATTATCTGGCCAGCCCGGAATTCCTGCAGAACATGGAACACAAAACCATTTTCATCAATCGCGCCTACAGCGGCTCCGACAATCCTAAACGCCGTCAGGTGCTGTCGCAGGAAGCGGTGGGCGCCTACTGGGACGGTTACGAAGGCCGCTGACTGAATCCCACATAAACAGAAGGTAATAAAAACTGGCCTTCTGCCGGTTATTTGATTATAAAAACCGCCGCTAAGGACGATGTTCATAATCGAAACCAGGAGTGTTTATGTTGGCAAACGTTAAGCGTTCGTTCGCCGCCGCCGTCGTATTGATGTTGGCGCTGCCCGCGGTTCAGGCCGCGGATTACCGTGCGGGCGAGCAATACACCCGGCTGGATAAGCCGGTAGCCGCCGCGCCTGCGGTGGTGGAGTTCTTCTCCTTCTACTGCGGCCCTTGCTATCAGTTCGCCGAGACCTACCGGGTAGGCAGCACCGTGGCGCAGGCGCTGCCCGCCGGTGAGAAAGTCACCAAGTATCACGTCAGCCTGATGGGCAAATTGGGCAATGAGCTGACCGAAGCCTGGGCGGTGGCGACGGTGCTGGGCGTGGAAGACAAGATTGAAGGGGCGATGTTCGACGCGGTGCAGAAACAGCGCGCCGTCAATAGCGCCGAAGATATTCAGCGGGTGTTCACGGCGGCCGGCATCGATGCCGCCACCTATGAAAACGCGCGCCACAGCCTGCTGGTCAAAGGGTTGATCGCCAAGCAGAACGAAGCGGTGAAGGCGTTCGAGGTGCGCGGCACCCCGTCGTTCTACGTAGCCGGTAAATACAAGATAGACAATGCCGGCATGGCCAGCACCAGCGTTGAAGGCTACGCCAAAGAGTACGCGGCGGTGGTGCGGCATCTGTTGGATACGCAGCCTTAAGGCGATTCCTCCTCCGGCGCCCGATGATCTGTGATCGCGGCGCCAAATCCCCGGCTCGCCATTGATTGTGTGTTAACGGATTGTTATGGTGGTTTTCTGTTCAACGGCGCAGCACCGCTGCTGTTTGAAGGGAGAGATCATGACGGCATTGGCAACGCTCCGGGACGTCGGCTTCGAAGAGTGGCTGGGCAAAATCAACACCGCCTGCGGCAGATTCTGCGCAAAAACGCTGGGGCCGGGCTTCAGCGGGGCGATGCAGGAATTCCGCGCCCATGCGCTGCGCCTGAGCGTGGTCGACGTGTCTCAAGCCCGGCTGTACCGCACGCCGCGCGAGATCGCCCGCAGCGACGGCGCGCACTTTTTTACCGTCTTCCAGCTGCGCGGCAGCGCGTTGATGGAGCAGGGCGAGAGCCAGACGGTGCTCTCTCCCGGCGACATCACGCTGATCGACGCCTCACGGCCCAGCAGCTTTACCTTCCAGCGCGATTCGCGCCAAATCTCCCTGTTGTTGCCGCGCGGCTGCCTGCCGGTGCCGCCGCCTTGCGCCCAGCGTCTCGGGGCAGAGCTCAGCGCGGTGCGCCTCAGCCGCCAGCTGGTGCTGAGCAGCATGCAGGATCCTCAACTCGCCGCGGCGGAAAGCGAGGCGGTGCTGAATGCGCTGGCGGCGCTGCTGCGCCCGGCGCTGGCGCTCGAACAGGCGCGCCCGGAGGGGCAACAGCCGGTTTTCGACAAGGCGCTGGCGTTGATCGACAGGCATATTCAGTCGCCGCAGCTGCGCCCGGAATGGGTGGCGGCCGAGTTGGGGGTGTCGCTGCGCAGCCTGTATCGGCTGTTCGCCCGTCAGGGGCTGGTGGTGGCGCAGTACATCAGGAACCGCCGGCTGGATCTGTGCGCGCAGGCGCTGCGCAGCGCCGCCGGGCAGGAGAAGCTGGCCGGAATCGGCCTCGACTGGGGTTTTGCCGATCACAGCCATTTCTCGACCGCTTTCAAGCAGCGTTTCGGCATGTCGCCGAGCGAGTACCGTCGGCAGTATCAGTAAGTCAGGGCGCGGGCCAGGCCCGCGCCGCTTCACTCAATAGCGGATGCAGACCGATTTCGACTCGGTGTAAGCGTCCAGCCAATCCGGGCCGAAATCACGGCCGCTGCCCGACTGTTTGAACCCGCCGAACGGCATGTTAGGGTCGATCAGCGTATGGGTGTTGACCCACACGGTGCCGGCCTGAATGCGCGGCGTCAGCGCCATCGCCTGCTGCAGGCTGGTGGTCCACAGGCTGGCAGTCAGCCCGAAGTCGGTGTCGTTGGCCTTGCTCAGCGCCTCTTCGGCGCTCGCCACCCGAATCAGGTTGACCACCGGACCGAACACTTCCTCGCGCGTCAGGTTCAGCCTGTCGTCCGGGTTGATCACCAGCGTCGGCGGAATGTAGAAGCCGTTGGCATCCGGCCCGGCCGCGCCGCCGATAAGCTCGGCGTTTTTCGCCCGGGCGTCGTCCAGGTAGGCCGCCACCTTGTCGCGGTGCGCGAGCGACACCAGCGGGTTGATTTGCGCGCCGGTATCCATGCCCGGCCCGACCGACAGCGATTTCACCGCCTGTTCGAAACCGGCCACCAGCTGGTCATAAATCGGCGCTTCGATATAAATCCGCGAGCTGGCGGCGCACACCTGCCCCTGATTGAGGAAGCTGCCGAGCATCAGGCCTTCGATCACCTGCTGCGGATCGGCATCTTTCAGCACGATGGCCGGGTTTTTGCCGCCCAGCTCCAGCGTCACGCGGGTCAGGCGATCCGCCGCCGCGCGCGCGATGCTTTTGCCCACCGGCGTGGAGCCGGTAAAGCTGACTTTGGCGATCAGCGGATGTTCGGTCAGCGCCTTGCCGCACACGGTGCCGCGGCCGGTGACCACGTTGAACACGCCCGGCGGCACGCCGGCTTCGCTCGCCAGTTCGGCGATGCGCAGCAGGGTGAGCGGGGTGGTTTCCGACGGCTTGATGACGATGGAGCAGCCCGCCGCCAGCGCCGGCATCACTTTCCACATGCCGATCATCAGCGGGAAGTTCCAGGGCACGATGCCGGCGACCACGCCGATCGGCTCTTTACGGGTATAAACCTGATATTTAGCGCCCGGCGGCATCGGAATGGAGACGTCCAGCGTCTGGCCGGTGATTTTGGTCGCCAGCCCGGCGGTGTAGCGCATCCAGTTCAGGGTGCTGCCGACTTCGAAAGCGCGGGCGATGTTGATGGACTTGCCCTGTTCCAGGGTTTCCAGCTGCGCCAGCTCCTCGGCGTGCTGTTCCACCAGATCGGCGAAGCGCAGCAGGATGCGTTCTCGTTCTACCGGCAGACGCTGCGCCCAGACGCCTTCGCTGAAGGCTTTGTGGGCGGACTGCACCGCCAGCGCGACGTCGTGTTCGTTGGCGTCGGCGGTGGTGGCGATCTGCTGCCCATTGGCGGGGTTATACACCGCCAGGCGGCCTTCCGCGGCGGACGCGCGCCACTGGCCGTCGATATACAGCCCATGCTGACGATCGAGAAAACGCGACACGCTATCCAGCACGGCTACGGTATTGTCAGACATACATCCTCCGATCAGGCTCATCAGGTTATCGTTAACCCTGCAAGTCTAGATCAGCGGGAAAGCGGCGGCTTTGGTCTGCCTGACATTCGGTTTGCCCTGCGTGTCATTTTGCCGTGACGGAAGGGTAAACCGCGGCCGGCGGGCGCCGGCCGGGAGGGATCACGAGCTCAGGGTCGCCAGACGGGTAGCGAAGCCGAGGAACAGCAGGCCGATGAGGCCGTTGCCGAGCTTCGCCAGGCCTTTCTTGTGGTTGAAGAAATGCGCCAGCATCGCGCCGGAGAAGATCAGCGTGCTCATGTAGATAAAGCTGACGGCTTCGAGGATCAGCGCCAAAATGGTGAACGACAGTCCGGTGTGCGCGTAGTTGAAGTCGATGAACTGCACGAAGAACGACACGTAAAACAAGATAGCTTTCGGGTTGGTCAGGCTCAGCGTCAGCGATTTGCGCAGAATGCTGTGGCCGCCTTCAATCTGCTGCTGTTGCGCCTGCGCCTTCTGCACGAAGGTGGCGTAGAGGATTTTTGCGCCGAGGAACAGCAGGTAAATCGCGCCGAGAAAACGCACCAGGGTAAACAGGAACGGCGTGGTGCGGATCAGCGAAGCCACGCCGATATAGGCGCAGAAGATCAGGATCGCATCGCCGATGAACACGCCGAGCGCCGCGGTGTAGCCGGCGCGCACGCCGCGCGATACGCCGGTTTTCAGTACGTACAGCGTATTCGGCCCCGGCAGAATGATGATGAAGACCACTCCGGCCAAATAGGTCCATAAATTCAGGACGCCAAAACTCTCTAACACAATAACCTCTCCATGCGCGCAACTAACAGGCAAAAACACTGGCCACGCCCGTGACCGGCCGCGATCCTAACGCTGTGCAACCGGGTTGGCAACGTAATAAACTTCATGTTGTTGGTTAAAAATTGTCGAAACATTGTTGAAAACGTCGGCGCCGAATTAAAAAGCAAGAGCCGACGTGTTTCGCCAACGGCCCGTCACTATGCTGGTTAACATCGAAACCGCAGTGAGGAACGGATGATGAAAAACGTAATCGACAGCGCCGACCCGCGCTGGCTGGCGATCGTCAGCCGCGATAAACACGCCGACGGCCGCTTTATCTATGCGGTGAAAACCACCGGCGTGTATTGCTCGCCTTCTTGCCCGTCACGCCAGCCGAACCGGCAAAACGTGGAACTGTTCGACGATGCCGAGCAGGCGGAGGCGGCGGGTTATCGGCCCTGCAAACGCTGCCGCCAGGGGCTGACGCCGTTGACAGAGCAGCATGCGCGGCAGATAGCCGAGGCCTGCCGCTATATCGAACGGGCGGAGAAAGCGCCGTCGCTGCAGGCGCTGGCGCGTCACGTCGGGTTGAGCCAATACCATTTCCACCGGCTGTTCAAAGCGATCACCGGCCTGACGCCGAAAGGCTATGCCGACGCGCAGCGCAGCCAACGGCTGCGCACCGGTCTTACGCAGCAGGAGACGGTGACCGACGCGATTTTCGACGCCGGCTATGGCGCCAACGGCCGCTTCTACCGGCAAGCCAACGCCGCGCTCGGCATGACGCCGAAGGCCTACCGGGCGGGCGGCAAAGGCATGCGCATCCATTTCGCCGTCGGGCGCTGTTCGCTGGGTGAGATCCTGGCGGCGCAGAGCGAGGTGGGCATCTGCGCCATTCTGCTGGGGGACGATGCGCAGCGGTTGGTGCAGGATCTGCAGGACAAGTTCCCTAATGCCGAGCTGATCGGCGGCGATGCGCAGTATGAAGCGCTGATGGCGCAGGTGGTGGGGTTGATTGAAGCGCCGGAGAACGGGTTGGCGCTGCCGCTGGATATTCGCGGCACCGCGTTTCAACAGCGGGTCTGGCAAGCGCTGCAGACGATACCGGTCGGCGAAACTGTCAGCTATGCCGACATCGCCCGGCGCATCGGCGCGCCCAAAGCGGTGCGCGCGGTGGCCGGCGCCTGCGCCGCCAACGTGCTGGCGGTGGCGATCCCCTGTCACCGGGTGGTGCGCAACGACGGCGCTTTGTCCGGCTATCGCTGGGGCGTCGAGCGCAAGAAAGCCTTGCTGGAAAAAGAGGCGCAGCGATGAGCCGCTCGCTGGCGGCGCGGCTGGCCGAATTGGACTGGGCGGCAATCGAACGCGAACTCGATGCGCAGGGCTGTGCGCGGTTGCCTGGCGTGCTCAGCCAAAACCTGTGCCGCGAGCTGGCGGCGCTTTACCCGCAGGATGCGCATTTTCGCAGCCGCATCGTGATGGCGAAGCACGGTTTTGGCCGCGGCGAGTACCGCTATTTCGCCTATCCGCTGCCGCTTCCGGTGGCCGAGGCGCGCAGCCTGATGTATGCGCGGCTGGCGCCGGTAGCCAACCGCTGGAATACCTTATTGTGCCTGGCGGCGCGCTATCCCGCCGAACACGAAGCCTACCTGGCCGAATGCCACCGGGCCGGCCAACGGCGGCCGACGCCGCTGCTGTTGCGTTACGAAGCGGGGGATTACAACTGCCTGCATCAGGATCTGTACGGCGAGCGGGTGTTTCCGCTGCAAGTGGCGTTTTTGCTCTCCGCACCCGAACGGGACTTCACCGGCGGCGAATTCGTGTTGACCGAACAGCGGCCGCGGATGCAGAGCCGGCCGGAGGTGGTGCCGCTACAGCAGGGCGACGCGGTGGTGTTCGCCGTGCATCATCGCCCGATGGCGGGGGCTAAAGGCTATTATCGGGTCAATCTGCGCCACGGCGTCAGCCGGGTACGTTCCGGCCAACGCCACACGCTGGGGGTGATCTTTCACGACGCGCTATAGCTTGCGCGCCAGCAGGGTGGCGAAGCGCAGCGAGATACGGTTGCCGGCGGCATCGGTCTTATGCAACTGGCCGACGTCCTCGTTGTATTTGAGGATCTCCCAGTCGCGATAATAATGCTGCAGTTCACCCGGGCTAAAAGTGAACGGGAACGGCAGCGGGCAGGGATAATCCTCGGTATCCATCGCCGCCACGATCAGGTTATGGCCGCCGCGCACGGTGCTGTCCTGCATGTTTTGCACGATATGCGGAATTTGCTGGCGTTCGAGAAACATCATCACCACGGTGGACAGGATGAAGTCGTATTCGCCGCTGAAGCGGTGGGTATTGAGATCCTGCACTCCGGCGCTCAGGCGGGTCAGCTGCTCGGCGTCGATGATCTGATTGAGGCGGTCTATCGACGGCGCGTGCTTGTCCCAGGCGGTGACGTCGAAACCTTTCAGATTGAGATAGAGCGAATTGCGGCCGCCGCCGCAGCCCAGATCCAGCGCCTTGCCCGGCGCGATGCGCGCCGCCGCCTCGATCACTTCGGAGTGGGTGCGCGTCAGTTCGTATTTCTTGTGGTAGTAATCTTCCGCCGTGCAGTAAAACGCCAGCCGGCAGGTCATGTCGTCCGAGAAGGAAACGATGCGATGCCACTGCTGCGGTGCGATAAACGGCGGCTGGCTTTCGGGGCTGAACTGCCAGGTCTCGGTGGTGGCGCCGTCCTCGGTCATCATGGCGAACGTCAGGCTGCCGCTCAGTACGGTGAGCTTCGCCCAGGTGCCGCTCTGGGTGTTGTGGCGCTGGCGGAAGGCCTCCGGCAGCGTGTCGCTGTTCCATTCCGGCAGGGTTTTATAGCAAAGCAGCTGCTGCTCCATAAGGGGCTCCTCTGGCTGGGCAAGCAAAGTGATTTATATGATGTATGTAAAATACATCTTTATCGAGCGTTTGAACATAGCGGCCTGACGGAAAGGCGTGGCATATCTTTATACTGGATTGTGCACGGCGGCTGGGCTAATTTCAGTGCTGTTCATGTCATCACGTTCAGGGAAAAGATGCCGATACCTCGTTTATTCCACCCGATATCCTTCCGTTTGCTGAGCCTGGCCGCGCTGCTGGCGTTGGCGGGCTGTACCAGCAAAACCACCACCACGGCGCCGACGGCGCGCCCCGCCGACGTCAAAGCCCGGCTGCTGACGCTGATCCCGGCCAACGCCGGCGATCGTCAGGGCTGGGCCACCGATATTACCGCCGCCTTCGCCGCGCAGGGCATCGAGCCGAGCGATGAGAACCTGTGTTCGGTGCTGGCGGTGACCGAACAGGAGTCGACGTTCCGGGCTAACCCGCAGGTGCCGGGGCTGCCGAAGATCGCCTGGAAGGAGATCGACCGCCGCGCCGATCAGATGCACATCCCGAACTTTTTGGTACACACCGCGTTGAAGATCTCGTCGTCGAACGGGCAGAGCTACAGCGAGCGGCTGGATAAGGTGCGCACCGAGAAGGATCTGAGTGATATCTTCGATGACATGATCGACCGCGTGCCGATGGGGCAGAAGCTGTTCGGCCATTTAAACCCGGTACATACCGGTGGCCCGATGCAGGTGAGCATCGCCTTCGCCGAGGCGCACGCCAAAGGGTACCCTTATCCGGTCGACGGCTCGATTCGCCGCGAAGTTTTCAGCCGGCGCGGCGGCATGTACTTCGGCATTATGCATTTGCTGGGATATCCGGCCGATTACAGCCGGCCGATTTATCGCTTTGCCGACTTCAACGCCGGCTGGTACGCCAGCCGCAACGCGGCGTTCCAAAACGCGGTCAGCCGGGCGAGCGCCATTCCGCTGGCGCTGGACGGCGATCTTATCGACTTCGGCAGCGACAAGCCCGGCTCGACCGAGCTGGCGGTGCGCACGCTCGGCAAGCGCCTGAACATGAGCGACAGCGCCATTCGCCGGGCGCTGGAGAAAGGCGAGACGGCCGACTTTGCCGACACCGATCTGTATACGAAGGTCTTTGCGCTGGCGGGCGGCAAGCTGCCGCGCGAGATGCTGCCGGGTATCCAGTTGGAAAGCCCGAAAATCACCCGCAAGCTGACCACCGCCTGGTTCGCCAAGCGGGTGGATGAACGCCGCCAGCGCTGCATGGCGCGCGCCGGCGGGTAACCCAAAAGAAAACGCCGCCGGTGGCCTGAAACCACCGGCGGCGCGATCGCGCATCAGGCGCTGCGGCGCGGGTTGGTCAGGCCGAAGTTAAAGCTGTTGCAGCGGTTGCAGAACTCTTTCATCACCGGCGGCGTGTCCATCATCGGCACTTTCACCTCGATAAACGCCAGCCGATCCTGCCGCGAGGCGCGTTCCAGGGCCATTTCCAGCTGTTGCGTGGTTTCCACCGCCACGCTGAACGGCTGCGCCTGGGTATTCAATACCGCCGGCAGTTTGGCGTAGTCCCACGGGCCGATGTCGTTGTAGGACGAGTTTTCGCCGAGGATATACCGCTCGATGGTGTAACCGTCGTTGTTGATCAGGAAGATGATCGGCTTTTGCTCGCAGCGCAGCAGGGTAGACACTTCCTGCGCGGTGAGCTGGAAGGAGCCGTCGCCGATGAACAGCAGGTGACGGCGCTCAGGCGCCGCCATCAGGGTGCCGAGCAGCGCCGGCAGGGTATAGCCGATCGAGCCCCAGATCGGTTGGTTGACCACCTTGACGCCGCCCGGCATGCGCATGCCGCCGATGGCGGCGCCCGAGGTGCCGTTTTCCACCACCACCACGTCATCTGCCCGGATAAATCGCTGGATCCGTTGCCACAGATAGGCCTGGTCGATGGGGGCGTCGCTCGGCGTCGCCAGCTTTTCACGCGGATCGGGCAGCGGCGCCAGGGGCTGTACCGGCGCGTCTTCACTCAGATCCAGCAGCGCCTGCAGCAGATCCGCCGTCGCCACCGCCGGGTAGGAGGTGTTGTCCAGCTTCAGCGAGAACGGCTGGATATCTACCTGAGCGGCGGCGGGAATTTGCTGCGAGAAATAGCCGGTAGTGGAGTCCACCAGACGCACGCCGAAGCTCAGCACGCAGTCCGAGTGGGCCATGCGTTCATACAGTTCGGGGCGCGACAGGTTGCCGCTGTAGCCACCCATCCAACCGGCGGTATCTTCCGGAATGATGCATTTGGCGGTCGGCATATTGGTCAGCGGAATGGCAAAGCGGTGAGCGACCTCGATCACCAACCGCTGCAGCTGATAGCGATCCACCATTTGGTCGACCAACATGATCGGGCGCTGCGCGCGTTTTATTTTGGTTAACAGCGCCATCGCCGCTAATTGCACATTATATTTATCGCTGGCCGGCAACTGCGGCGCCGCTGCGGCTGCGGTGATTTCAATTTCGACGTCGCAAATATCGGAAGGCAGCTGTAAATACACCGGTTTCTTCTCTATCCAGGCGCGGGAAATAACGCGCGGAATTTCCTGCGCGGCATTTTCCGGCGTAATCAAGGCTTGAGCAACGGTGAATTGTTTAAAACAGTTCATGACGTTGTCGAAATTGCCGTCGCCCAGAGTATGGTGCAATAGCTGATGATTCTTCATCGCGTGCAGCGGCGGCGTGCCGGCGATGCAGACCACCGGCGAGGATTCGGCATAGGCACCGGCGATGCCGGACAGCGCGGCCAGATCGCCGACGCCGTAGGTGACGATCAGCGCGCCGGCGCCCTTCATTCGGGCATAGCCGTCGGCGGCGTAGGCGGCGTTCAATTCATTGCAGTTGCCGATAAACGCCAGCCGGTCATCGCTTTCCAGCAGCTCCAGCAGGCTGAGGTTATAGTCGCCGGGCACGCCGTAAATACGATCGACGTTCAGGGCGTGAAGCTGTTGCAGAATGAATGACCCGATAGTTATTTTCATTGATTGCTCCGGATTATTTATCTTTATTTTGTCAGGCGAAAATCAGCAAAAATAAATTGCTGGCGATGTTGTGTCGTTAGCATTAACAGTTATTTAAAGCGTCGGCTTGTTCAAGAGACTGTGGGCAGGCGGTAAATAGGCGGTTTGTATTCGGCGCTTTACGCGATTGGGAAATACATAAAAAGTAGGGTTATCGTGTATTGGGAGGAGGCGGTATTTTTCATTGGCGGTATATCGACAGAAAAGCGGCGGCGCATTGGCATTTATCATGATGCAGGGCGAATCATCCGGTACTTTTGACGCCGCGTTAAATCCCATTGAGCGACACAACGCTTTTTGCCTGGGAAAGAAAAACCGAAGCTGACGTGAAGGGGGATTTTGGTGATCCGCCGCACGCTTATTTCATGAAACCATCACGCAACCAATTAAAAACAAAAAATTAACAACAATCGTTTTTTATTCGTCGGTTTCCGTCAGCTTTGCTTTACGGGGGCGGCGGTGCGCGCCACGTCGGGCCGGCGTTAAAATACGCCGTTGCGGGCGCTAAGATAACGTGGTGGCCATCACATTCCGTGGGAAGTGATACGTAAACTTTTCTCCACGTGCGCGCAGATGGCGTATACCTACCAAAGAGGGCGGTGCCCCAGTGGCACTGACTGACGGGGGAAAGAGCGATGAAAAGCTATCGACATATTCTGGTACTGATTCACGATGAGCGCGATGGGCTGCCGTTGCTGCGTCAAACGGTGGCGATGGTGCGCGGGCTGCCGATCGCCATCACCGTCGGCCACCTTAACGCCGACTATGCGGAGCTGGAGTACGGCAGCGATGCGCTGGTCAAAGATCGCCAGGCGCAGGAGGTGATCGCCGCCAAGGCGATGCTGAGCCGGTTGGTGAGCGCCGTCGATGCGCCGGTTGCGGTCAAGGAAATCGTCACCATCCGGCGCTTTAAGGACGTCAACGATTTCATTCATCAGGCCGGCATCGATCTGGTGGTGGTCGGGCACCAAAACCGCCTGTTCGGCCTCTATTCCTCATATTCTCTGGAATTTGTGAACCGTCTCGATGTCGATGTGTTGGTCAAGCATCTTGCCCGCGAGTAGCGTGCGACAAAGCGGACTTTTCCCACGGCTTTGCCGCCTTAAAGGCGATAGCATGCGGATATTGGTACAATTTGTTATGAATTATTGGGCATTTTCCGATGCTAAACTTAACCAAAGCACAACGGGCGTTGGATAAATTAGATACAGCTTGATCTTGCCTGGGCTATCGGTAAAAATCTGCGGCCGTATTTTTACAGGAGCTTTACGATGTTTCTCAAACGGACTCTTTTGGCATGTTCTCTGGCGTTGATATTTCCTGCACTGCCTTCTTACGCTGAGGTTGGTACAGAAAGTGGCAATACCGCGCAGGCTGAAAAACCGGGTCTATGGCAGCGTTTTACCGATAACGTGGCGGAGACCTGGAACAACTCGCCTAACCACGATCTCTATATCCCGGCCATTACCTGGCACAACCGTTGGACTTACGATGATGAACATATCGATAAGTACAACGAACGCCCGTGGGGCGCCGGTTACGGCATCTCCCGCTACGACAGCGACGGCGACTGGCACGGCATCTACATCATGGCGTTCAAGGACTCCTTCAACAAGTGGGAGCCGATCGGCGGCTACGCCTACGAGAAGATCTGGCGCCCGCTGGATGACAAGGATTTCCGCCTGGGGCTGGGTTTCACCGCCAGCGTCACCGCGCGCGACAACTGGAAATACATTCCCATCCCGGCGCCGCTGCCGCTGGCCTCTATCGGCTATCAGCGGCTGACGTTCCAGGCGACCTACATTCCCGGCACCTATAACAACGGCAACGTGTTCTTCGCTTGGCTGCGCTGGCAGTTCTAAACTTCCTGAATTCCGAAAAACGGCGCGGCGGCGAGATTAAAGGAACTTGTCGCCGCCAGCGGCGTCGGAAGGGTATCCCGGCGCGCTGCGCCGATTGCATGCCGTTATTACAGGAGTTTCACCACTATGATCACCAAACATCGTTTACTGCTGGCTTTGGCGCTGTCCGCTACCCTGGCCAGCGGCGCCACCCAGGCCGCCGGGCTGATGGATTCCCTCAGCAGCGCGGCGGGCGAACTGAGCAAGTCGGGCGGCGACAGCAGTGGCGGCATGTCGCTCTCCTCGTTGACCGGCCTGCTGAACGGTGGCGACAAGGCGTTGAGCTCCAGCAGCATGACCAATGCCGCCGGCATCCTGCAGTACTGCGTGAAAAACAACGTGCTGTCGGCTAACGGCGCCGAAGGGGTGAAAGATCAGCTGCTCAGCAAGCTGGGCATCACCAGCACCGAAAACGCCAAGAGCCAGGATTATCAGCAGGGCCTGGGCGGCTTGCTGCAGACCGGCGAAGGCAAGAGCCTGGATCTGAACAGCCTGGGCACCTCGCAGATCACCGAGAAGGTGAAGCAAAAAGCCTGCGATCTGGTGCTGAAACAGGGCAAATCCTTTATTTCATGATAAGTGAACGGCGGAGCGCTCCGCCGTTCTTTTTTGCATAAGCTGGAAAAATGAAAAAAACGTTGATGCTTTCCCTGTTGGCAGGGATGACGATGTTGCAGGGGTGTTCCGTGAAATCCAACAATGTGCCACCGCCGCCGCAGGTGAAACCGATCGGCATGGCGAACCCGGCCGACGTGTACTGCACCCAAATCGGCGGCAAGCTGAACGCCAAAGAGAACGCGGCGGGACAGTATTCCACCTGCACCTTGCCGAGTGGGCAGGAAATTGAAAGCTGGGAGCTGTTCCGCCGCGATCATCCGGTGAAAAAGTAACCCTATGCGGCGCCGGTTCCGGCGCCCGATCAGAATTGGCGATCGCCTATCGACTGCAGTTGCAGGCTGCCGTCTTTTTGTAGCGTCAGCGGCATGCGCCAATCGCGCTGTTTATCCAGGTTGAATGGCCGGGAGCGGAACATGCAGCCGGTCTTGATGTTCTTGATTTTCATCACGTGTTCCGCGTCCGCATTGATTTTCACCTCGAAGCTGCCGGCGGGCGGAATAAAGACTTCCGCCAGCTGCTGCGGCGCCGTCGGCGTTTCCAGCTTGACCAGCACCGCAAAATCGTTGCCCTGATTATCCAGCGTCAGCCGATGCAGACCGGCCGTGGGCAGCCGCGTCGGCTGATGCAGATAACCCGCTGAGGCGGGCCACGGCTGCCCGGCATTGTCATGCAGCGGCCCGCCGCACTGTTCACGCGCCTCGCGCAGCGGCATTTCGCGCTTTATTGCGCGGTTGTAATCGGCGGGGGCGGCGAGGCTGAACTCGTCGTCATATTGGTGGGCGCGCAGATAGCGCTTGGCGCCGAGCACCCCAACGGCGACCAGCATGAAGAATAAAAATATCCTCAGGCGATTTTTGAAAATCAGCCCGAACAGCTTCCCGGGGAGTTGAAACAGCCACCTTGCGATCGTCAATAACATCGTTTTCCCTTAGCGTCCAAGCCGTTACGTCTGCGGTAACTTCGCTTGCCTCAGTATAGCCAACATCCCGCAGGCGAAAATCCTGCCCGGCGATTTTTCTTTCGCTCACGGTTGTACGTTTATGTTTGTTTGTGTACATTTGTGATCACTTTAGCGTCACCGGATTGACACGATGTCCAAACTGCTACCGAATGAGCGCCACCAGGCCATTCTCGACACGCTTCGCCAACAGGGGCGGGTGCTGGCGCTGGAGATGGCGCAGCGGCTGAATACCACCGAAGCCACCATCCGCCGCGATCTGCGCCAGCTGGCGGCGCAGAATCTGTGCAAACGCATCTATGGCGGCGCGCTGGCGCCGACGCCGGCCGAGGGGCCCGTTGCGGCGCGCATGGCGCTCAGCGGCGATGAGAAGCTGGCGCTGGCGCAGACCGCGCTGGGGTTGATCGGTGAAGAACAACTGATCTTCCTCGACGCCGGCAGCACCCATCTGTATCTGGCGGATCTGTTGCCACGCGATCGGCGTTTGACGGTGGTGACCAATGCGTTGAGCATCGCCGGCAAAATGCTGGAACGGCCGGGGCTCCGCACCATTCTGATCGGCGGCGAGCTGGATGCGCAGGTTGGCGGCTGCGTGGACGCCAAAGCCGCGGAAGAGATAGACGGTTTCCATTTCGATCTGGTGTTCACCGGCATCTGCGCCTACGACCCGGACGGCGGCTTTTCCGCGCTGAGCTACCAGGACGCCACGTTCAAAAAGCGGCTGCTGACGCGTGCCGGCAGCGTAGCGGTGCTGTGTACCCGCGACAAACTCAATACCTACGCCCCTTACCCCTTCCTGCCCGCCGGGCGGGTGGATCATCTGGTGACGGCGCGCGGCGCGCACCCGCAGCTCGAGCTGCAGGTGGCGCAGGGCGGCGGCCAGGTTTGGCACAGCGATTTACCGACCGGAGAATGATGATGAAAATAGCCCATGTAGCCCTGTGGACCCGCGACATCGACGCGCAGCTGGCGTTCTGGCAGCGCTATTTCAACGCTGAGGCGGGCGAGGAGTACGTCAGCCGCAACCGGCCGGGGTTTGTTTCCCGCTTCGTCAGCCTGGCGGCCGGGCCGACGCTGGAGATCATGCGCGTGCCGACGCTGTTGCCGGCGCAGGCCCAGGAAGAGCGGGTGGGCTGGGCGCACATCGCGCTGTCGCTGGGGGATGAGCGGCAGGTCGATCGGTTGGCGCAGCGCGCGCAGCAGGAGGGCATCCTGCAGTCCGCGCCGCGCTGGACCGGCGACGGCTTCTACGAGGCCGTCATCCGCGATCCGGACGGCAACGCGATTGAAATCACCGCCTGATCACTCCTCTTCGATGCTGGTGAACTGCTCGCCCAGATAATCGAGCAGCAGCCTTACCGCCGGCAGCAGCCCGCGGCGCGACGGGTAAACCGCATGCACCACGCCGCCCTGCGGCTGCCAGCCGGGCAGCAGCTGGACCAGTTCGCCGCGCAGCATGTCGTCGCGCATCATCATCGCCGGCAGCTGAACGATGCCGGCGCCGGCGATGGCGGCGGTGCGCAGCATCAGCATGTCGTCGGTGACCAGCCGCGGCGTGTGTTCCCACTCCACCCGTTCACCCTGCGGGCCGGTCAGCCGCCATTGGTGCTGAGCGCGCGCGGGGCCGAGATCGAGCGTCGGGTATTTACGCAGGTCTTCCGGCGCGTGCGCCGGTCCGAGGGTGCGCACCAGCGCCGGGCTGGCGGCGACGCACCAGGTGCGCTGCGCCAGGATCTTCAGCACCAGATCGCTGTCTTCCAGCGGCGGCGGCCGCACGCGGATCGCCAGATCCAACCCTTCCCCCACCACGTCCACCCGGCGGTTGGTGGCCTCCAGATGCACCGTCACCTTCGGATAGTCGGCCATAAAGGCCGCCACCATGCTGCCGACGCGGGTGTGCAGGATCGCCACCGGGCAGGACATGCGCACCGTGCCGCAGGGCTCGGCGCGCGTCTGTTCGATCGCCTGCTGCGCCGCTTCCGCTTCCACCAGCATCGCCTTGCAGTGCGCGTAATAGTTTTGGCCGACCTCGGTCACCGAGAAACGCCGCGTCGAGCGCTGGATCAGGCGCACGCCCAGGCGCTCTTCCAGCAGCGCCACGCGGCGGCTGAGCTTGGATTTGGGAATGCCCAACGCCCGGCCGGCGGGGGCGAATCCTTGGTGATCGACCACGCTGGCGAAGAAAAACAGATCGTTCAGATCGGTCAGCATCCTATCCCTTATCGTTCTACCAGTAGAACGCTGAGTGTACATCTTGCCTACTACTGCAGCAAACCCCGACGGATTAAACTTCTGCCATCAACTTAAGGCCGTGAGGCCTGAAACGGGAGTTCAAGATGAAAAAAATCCTCGGTATTCACAACAGCCCGGAAGCACATTGGGTCGGTAACGGTTTCCTGGTGAATTCGCTGTTCTCTTATAACGATTTGGGGGCGGAAATGAGCCCGTTCCTGCTGCTGGATCACGCGGCGCCAACCAAATTCCGCTCTGCCTCCGGCACCCGCGGCGTGGGTCAGCATCCGCATCGCGGGTTTGAAACGGTGACCATCGTCTATCAGGGCGAAGTGGAACACCGCGACTCGACCGGCAGCGGCGGGGTGATTGGCCCCGGCGACGTCCAGTGGATGACCGCCGCCTCCGGCATTCTGCACGAAGAGTTCCATTCGCGGGAGTTCTCGCGCAAGGGCGGCACCATGGAAATGGTGCAGCTGTGGGTCAACCTGCCGGCCAAGGACAAAATGGCCGAGCCGGGTTACCAGACGCTGCTGAACGCCGATATTCCGGTGGTTCCGCTGGCGGACGGCGCAGGGCAGGTGCGGGTGATCGCCGGGGACTTCGGCGGCCACGCCGGCCCGGCACGCACCTTTAGCCCGCTCAACGTGTGGGATATGAAGCTGAATGCCGGCCACACCACCACGCTGACGGTGAAAGAAGGCCATACGCTGGCGTTGGTGATGCTGCACGGCGCGATCCTGGTCAACGGCGAAGAGGTGGTGCGCGAAACCCAAATGGTGCGTTTCGACCGTGCGGGGGATTCGATCACTATCGAAGCCAACAACGACGTCGCGCTGCTGGTGCTGAGCGGCGAACCGATCGATGAGCCTATCGTCGGCTACGGCCCGTTCGTCATGAACAGCGACGCGGAAATCCAGCAGGCGTTCCGCGACTTCAACAGCGGCAAGTTCGGCAGCATGAACGCCGAAGCGAGCGCCGGCTGACCGCAGGCGCCCGAGCCGGGAAGCGTTCCCCGGCTCAGGCGCTACACTTAGACCTCTGCGCCCCGTCCCAGCGGCGGGGCGCTTCATCCGCAACATCAACCCCACAGGAGTAAAACCATGACTGCAAATTACAAGCGCCTCGACAAGGACCAGGCCGCCGTATTGCTGGTGGATCATCAGGCAGGGCTGCTTTCGCTGGTGCGCGATATCGATCCCGATCGGTTTAAAAACAACGTGCTGGCGCTGGGTGATTTAGCGAAGTACTTCAATCTGCCGACCATTCTGACCACCAGTTTCGAAAACGGCCCCAACGGCCCGCTGGTACCGGAATTGAAGGCCCAATTCCCCGATGCTCCGTTCATTCCCCGCCCCGGCCAAATCAACGCTTGGGACAACGACGACTTCGTCAAGGCGGTAAAAGCCAGATCATCGCCGGCGTGGTGACCGAAGTGTGCGTGGCATTCCCGGCGCTGTCTGCGCTCAATGAAGGCTTTGAGGTCTTTGTGGTGACCGACGCCTCCGGCACCTTCAATGAGCTGACGCGTCAGTCGGCCTGGAGCCGCATGGAAGCCGCCGGCGCGCAGTTGATGACCTGGTTCGGCGTCGCCTGCGAACTGCACCGCGACTGGCGCAACGACATCGAAGGCCTGGGCACGCTGTTCTCCAACCATATCCCGGACTACCGCAATCTGATGACCAGCTATAACACGCTGACGAACGGTAAGTAACGCGCGCGATAGATGGGCAGTATTCCCTGCCCATCATTTGTCGCTGGATTCTGTATAAGTACCAATAATGGTTCACTCGCTATAAATTCCCATCTGTTAATACTTATCTCTTTTTTATTGTGATCGGCTGTAGGTCTTCGTGTTCCTATTTTGATTAAGGCTATTTGTTCTGCTATATAACTAATAATTAATGCTAATTCTATTAAATATTGACGGGGTTCTATTTAAGAACACCGCTTTGTTGCAAGAAAAGCACTTTTGAACGTGTGATTTAAGACTACAGCGATTTAACACAGCAGAGGGATGGTTGATGAATGCATTCAGAGATAAGCTTAAGGCCCATGTTCTTCATGTGGCCTCTGTTGGCCAGCATTGCAATACTGAGGAAACGACTAAGCAGGCATTAATTTTGCCGTTATTAGAAACCTTAGGCTTTCATCCGTATGACCCCACTAAGGTGAAGGCAGAGTATGGTGCTGATTTTCCAGGTGTTAAAGTGGGTGAGCGCGTTGATTACGCCCTTTTTTGCCATGCGGTTCCCGTCATGTTCATCGAGGCGAAGTCTTTCAATCAAAATCTGTCAAACCATAGTCCCCAGCTATCTCGCTATTTTAATGCGACACCAGAGGTCACGGTTTCTGCAATAACTAATGGAAAAGAATGGCGATTTTTCACCGATCTGAAAGATAAGAACATCATGGATGATTCGCCATTCCTGAAAATAGATTTTAATAATCTAAACGATTCTGATATTGATCAGCTTTATAGATTTAGACACGACCAATTTCAGCCTGAAGCGCTGCGAACGTTAGCTGAAGAAAGTATCTATCTGACTTCATTTACAAAAACTATCAGCGCCAGCCTTCGAGACGTTGATTCAGATTTTGTTCGTTATGTGGCAAGTCGCTCTAACGTTCAGCGTCAGCTAAACCAACGTTTTTTGGACACAATAACGCCATTGGTTCGTTTGGCTGTTGAAAAAGCAGTGAGTGCGATGGTCGTTTCTGGTCTGTCAGTGACGTCGGAAAGTGTTGTAACGTCTGAGTCACCAGATGAAGGTGAAACGCAAAACAGACCCGACCCGCTCGCCCCGATCGTTGACCCCGAGAATAGTAAAATAGTGACGACCTTTGCAGAAAGGTGCCTGTTTGACAATGTGGCGATGATCTTGGGCACTGAGGCAGAGCTGGTTGCGAAAGATACCGAAAGCTATTACAGCATCCTCTTTCAAGGGAAGACGACGCGTTGGATTCTGCGTTATTTCGACAATAAGCAACGCCCAACCATTTTGCTTCCGCTTGAGATAGACGATGCCAGGCAGGCTGAGATAACTCGCGCCGGCCTGGAGTTGGCAGCAGGGGGGCATATCATTATCGACCGCCCGGAAAATATTTTGCGGCTAACGGGGTTGATCGTTGATTCTTACCAATATTGTATTAATGACGAAAACTTTAGGCAGAAGAGAAAAGATAAGCAGGAAAGCTAGCCTGTATCCCCATTAAGTGGTTGATTGGAAAATTAAAGCCTTCCACACAGGGTTGTATGCGCCGTGTGGAAGGATGGAAAAATCGGAGTGCTTCCAAATCTTCTATTTTCATTAAGTTAGACGCGGGATGTAAGCAAAACGTAGCGGGGCGAAAAGGTAGCGAAAAGCGGCTTTCTCATTAGCCGGGAGCGGGGTAGCGTAATCCCGAACCCGGCAAATGAGGCTAATTCAATGAAACAAGCAATCAAGATCCTGGCGCTGCCCTGCATGGGCATGGCGCTGTTGTTCAGCGCGAGCGCGATATCTGCCCCCGAGGCGCCTGCGGCCAAAGCGGTGCCGCCCGCGGCGGATGAGCCGATGCGCATGCCGCCTTTCCCGGGCGGCCACCCGCCCAAGCCGGGGTTCTGCCACGGCGGCGAACTGTTCTGCGCCACCTCGGTCAGCGACAATCCGGTGGAAACCATCAATAAACTGACGGCGGTGATCCCGGCGGGCAGCGCCAAACATTACGAGGTGCGCGTCGCGGTGGTCGCCGTGCCGGACGCCCCGCCTGCGCGTTAACGGGCCGTCATCCCGCTCTGGTTCGCACGCTCAAGGCGCGTTAGGCTAAGGCGTGCGTTTAACGGGAGGCGGAATGACCCCTTTATCACCATTGCCCTATCTCCAGCCCGGCGATCGCGCGCTGTTGTTCGACGGCGAATGCAATCTGTGTCACGGGCTGGTGAGGTATCTTATTCGCGCCGATCGGCAGCGGTGCATTCTGTTGGCGACGGTGCAATCCGTCGAAGGGCAGGCGATCCTGCAGGCGTTGGGGCTGCCGACCGATCGTTTCGATTCCGTGGCCTATGTTGAGCAGGGGTGCTATTGGCTGCGTTCGGCTGCGCTGTTCCAGGCGCTGCGCCAATTGGGGGGGCCGTACCGCGTGCTGGCGCTGGCGCGTTACCTGCCGCCGCGGCTGGCGGACAAGGTCTACGACGCGGTCGCCGGCAATCGCTACCGGCTGTTTGGCCGCAACGACGGCACCGGCCTGCCGGGCGCCGATCAGCCCGGGCGCTATCTGCCCCGGCGGCGGGAACCGCCGGCCTGAGCTTTACGCTTCTTTACCATCCAACTGCTTGAAATATCAACATTCCAGCCCCATATAATGGAACGTTCAGCCAACAAGGAGCGCGTATGGGAATCAGTGAAGAAGAACACATCCGCCGTTTGACCCAGGAGAAGAGCGACATGGGCAATACGGCGAAGTGGGTGGCGATCGTTTCCGCCGTGTACTTTGCCTTGATGGTGTTTTACGGCCACCCGATCGGCGTGTTGGCGATGTCGGGCGCGGTGTTCATCGTCTCTACCACCACCTGGCTGAAAAAGCGTCAGAAGGTCAAATCTTACCGCATGGCGTTGGCTAAAATCAGCGACGATCAGCCCTGATAGTCGCCGCGCTTTAGCGTATACACCAGGCTCGGCGCCGCGCCGGGCACGTCATCCAGCGTATCCACACGCTGCATGCCGATCTTTTCCAGCACCCGCCACGAAGCCTGATTCTCCGCGCGCACAATGGCGGAAATCTCACCCAGACCCAGCCCGACAAACCCGTATTGCAGTGAAGCCCGCGCCATCTCGGTGGCCAGCCCCATGCCCCAGACGCGGGTGTCGAAGCGATAGCCGAGGTTCACGGTGCGCTGCGCGCCGAGCGGTTTCCAAGACAACCCGCCAAACCCGATAACCCAATCCGGCCGTTCGCGCAGGGCGAGCGCCCAGGAGCCGTAGCCGTGTTGCCGCCAGCCGGTGAGCCGCTCCTGCAGCGCCGAAGCGGCCTGCGCTTCGCTGGTGAGCGGGCCGGCGGGGTTGAAAAGCTGGGTTTGCGGATCGCCAAAGATGGCGTAGAAACGTTCGAGGTCCGCCATCACCGGCGGCCGCATCTGCAGGCGTTCGCTGAAGTACGGGGCTGAAGGATTAAAGCTCGGCATCGTTTCTCCCGGCCGGATAAATAAACAGCGTTCACTGTAGTCCAGATCGGCGAAACGGGAAATCCCCCCTCTGCGGGTGAGAGGGGGAGAGAGGCATTACAGGAAGGAATCGTCGTCGTCGTTGTAATCGTCGTCGGCGTAGTCCTGGTCGTCCTGGTAGTTGGCGTTCTGGAAGCCGTTGTCCTGATTCAGGAAGCTGCCGCCGTCGCCGCTGTTGAAGGTATCAAGGTTGTTGGAGGCGTCGAAATTGCGCATCGCGCTGTCGTCCAGCGGCGCCGGGGTTTCTTCGATAATGTTCACGATTTCCTGCGGCTGCGAATGGCGGAACATGCCGGTCAGCATGTCGGCCAATACCACGCCGCCGGCGACGCCCGCCGCCGTTTGCAAGGCGCCTCCCAGGAAGCCGCCGGCGCGTGAAGGCGCCGCCTGCTGCGGTTGGGCGTAGGCTGGCTGCTGTGGCTGCGCGTAGCCCCCCTGCTGCGCGTTGTTCCAGGCCGCCGTATTTTGCTGCTGCGCCTGATACTGTTCACGCGGGCTAGGCGTATTGCGGCTGCCGCCGCCGAACAGGCCGGCCAGGAAACCGCCGCTGCTCTGTTGGCCGTTGGCGGTTTGCTGCAGCTGCGCAACCTGGGTTTCCAGCTCTTTGACCCGCTGGTCCATCTGCTTGAGCGCCGCTTCCTGAATGATCATCGCCTGCGCCATGTAATAAGGGGCGGAAGGCTGCTCGCGAATATGCTGATTGATTTGCTGTTCTGCCTGGAGATCCCGTGGGCCCGTCTTGGTCTCGGCTTCTTTCAGGCGGCCAAACAGACCATCGATAAGGCGTTGTTCTTCGGATTGCATAGGCGTACCTCGGGAGATAAATAACGGTGCTGGATGATCGTTGTCATCGGTAACAATCACCCTAGCGCGTTTACATGAACCAATAAATAAATGACGGGTAAACCTGTCTATGAATTTGTTACCAATTACGGCAGCGGGATCAGCATCACCAGCTTCAGGCCGCCGTGCTCCGCCGGGTGGAAGGTGAGCTGGCGATAGCGCAGCGCGCCTTGCTGAGGGTGCTCGAACGCGCGCTCGCCGCCTTCGCGCGCCATCACGTCATGCTGTTTCCACCAGTGATTAAAGTCCGCGCTGTTGTGCGTCATGCTGCGCACGAAGGCGCGCATCTCTTCGGTGTTTTGATGGTGGCTGGTTTCGGCACGGAATTCGGCCACCACGCGGCGGGCACGTTCTTCCCAATCGCTGACCAGCGTTTTCGCCAGCGGGTGGAAGAACATGAAGTGCAGCAGGTTGGGGCTGTTGGCCACATCCAGCCAGCCGCTGAACAGCGCCGCCGCCTGCGGGTTCCAGGCGACGACGTTCCAGGTCACGTCCAGCAGGTAACAGGGCACCGTCATCTGGTGCACGCTTTGCAGCACCGCGTCGTTGGCGGTTTCGCGGTGAGTTTCCTGCTCGGGGTCGGCGACGCGCGCCAGGGTAAACAGGTAGTGGCGTTCGGCGGGGCCGAGCCGCAGCGCCTTGGCGATGCGCGCCAGCGTGAAGGGGGAAATGGACACCTCGCGCCCCTGTTCGATCCAGGTATACCAGGTGGCGCTGATGCCGCTGATTTGCGCCAGCTCTTCGCGCCGCAGGCCGCTGGTGCGGCGGCGTGAGGAACTGGGCAGGCCGAGCATTTCCGGCGTGATGCGTTCGCGGTGTGCGCGCAGAAACGCGCCGAGGGCCTTTGGCCCGGATAAGGCTTCTGATGACATAGCGTGGTACCTATTTATACCAGGATAACTGCTCATATTGTACCCGTATAGTAGCCTGATTATAGTAGCCGAAAGTCTTCAGGCACAGGCGCAAGCCGGATAATAACGGGAGCAAACATGAGCATCAGCAACAGCCATAAAAACGCGGTAGACCGGCAGTTCGGCGAGCAGGCCAACGCCTACTTAACCAGCGCGGTACACGCGCAGGGCAAGGATTTGCAGCGCCTTGCACAGTTACTGGAACCGCATGCCGGCGCGCGCTTGCTCGATCTGGGCTGCGGCGCCGGGCATGCCAGCTTCACGGCGGCGGCCAGGGTGGCACAGGTGGTGGCCTACGATCTGTCGGCGCAGATGCTGGCGGTGGTGGAGCAGGCGGCGGCGGAAAAAGGCCTGAACAACATTCAGCTGCAGCAGGGCGTGGCGGAGTCTTTGCCGTTTGAGGACGCCGGCTTCGATCTGGTCATCAGCCGCTATTCGGCGCACCACTGGCACGACGTCGGCCAGGCGCTGCGTGAGGTCAGGCGGGTACTCAAGCCGGGCGGCAGAGCGATCTTTATGGACGTGGTCTCGCCGGGGCATCCGCTGTTGGATATCTATCTGCAAACCGTGGAAGTGCTGCGCGACACCTCACACGTGCGCAACTATGCGCCGGGCGAGTGGCTGACGTTGCTGACCGAAGCCGGGCTGGTGGTGCGCGAGGTGACGTCGGATCGGTTGATGCTGGAGTTTGGCAGTTGGGTGGCGCGTATGCGCACGCCGGCGCATTTCGTTACCGCGATCCGCGCGCTGCAGCAAAGCGTGTCGCAGGAGGTGGCGGCGCATTTCGCCATTCAGCCGGACGGCACCTTTACCAGCGATATCATGATGTTTGAAGTGACGAAGGGCTGAAAGCAACGGGGCAGCCGATGAAGGCTGCCCCGCGAAACGCTATCGGCTGCGATGCGCTTATTTTTTATCTTCCAGCAGGCAGCGGTAGATAAGGCCGCCGATAATGCCGCCGACCAGCGGCACCAGCCAGAATACCCACAGCTGCTGCAGCGCCCAGGTGCCCTGGAAGATCGCTACGCCGGTGCTGCGCGCCGGGTTGACGGAGGTGTTGGTCACCGGGATGCTGATCAGGTGGATCAGGGTCAGCGTCAGGCCGATCGCCAGCGGGGCGAAGCCTGCCGGCGCGCGTTTGTCGGTCACGCCATGAATAACGATCAGGAAGAAGGCGGTCAGCACCAGCTCAATCACGATAGCTGATTGCAGAGAATAACCGCCCGGAGAGTGTTCGCCGTAACCGTTGGAGGCGAAACCGCCTGCGGTGGCGTCGAAACCGGCTTTGCCGCTGGCGATCAAATACAGTACCGCCGCTGCGGCGATACCGCCGATCACCTGTGCGATCACGTAAGGGATCACGTCTTTCGCCGCGAAACGGCCGCCGGCGAATAAGCCGACGGTGATCGCCGGGTTAAAGTGCCCGCCGGAAATATGGCCGACGGCATAGGCCATCGTCACCACGGTCAGACCGAAAGCGAGCGCGACGCCGAGGAAACCAATACCCAGCTGTGGGAATGCCGCTGCTAATACTGCGCTACCACAACCACCAAACACCAACCAAAATGTGCCAAAAAATTCGGCAAAAAGTCGCTTTGACATAGATTCCATCCTGCGGAATTGACTAACGGGCGTTAGCACTAAAAACTATAGAACAGCTTTTTCAGTTCATGCAGATATTCTATAGAATTTTCTTAATGCACCTTGAATAACGGCGGTATTAAATCCTCGGCATTTTATTTTGTCTATGAGAAAAACGCCGTTTTTTCCCGTGCCGGCGCGCGTTTGCCGATTTTTTTATCTTTGCCATAAGAATTTACCCTAAGCGAAATGGCACGCTATTTTCGGGCGATTTTTTCCAGCGGTTTTCCCCATTCAATACGCTCAGGTTAATTGCTAATTTCTATTTGCCAGCCAACCTTATTACCGATTGTGCATTTGACGAATGGCCTGTTGTCATCTAAGTGTCATGCTAAATTAATATCTTCTTCTGCCTGATAACGCTTCATTCAACCTCGGGTAAAAACCATGAAAATAAAATCGCTCTCCCTGCTGTTGGCTTCACTGTTTCCTGTATTCACCTACGCTGCCGACATTGAGGTGGCGCGTTATGTGGTCGGCTTTCCCGGCGGGGAACGCGTCGCGTATCAGGGGGCGTTCGCCAAGAATTTCCCGCAGGGGCTGCCGGTGGGGATCGGCTCAGGGCTGACGTTCAACAGCAAGCAGGGCGACGATCTGGTGCTGACGACGCTGACCGATCGCGGCCCGAATGCCGATGCCCCTGCGGTGGGCAAGCAAGAAGCCAAGATTTTCGCCAATCCGCAATTCGTGCCCCTGTTGATGGACATTCGTATTGGCGGCGGCAAGGCCGTGGCCGAGAATGCGCGGCCCTTGCATGACGAAAAAGGGCCGATCAGCGGGCTGCCGCTGCCGGGCGAGCTGATTGGTTCCACGAACGAAGTGGCGTTGAATGACGCGCTGCAACCGCTGTCCGGCGATCGCCGCGGGTTGGATACCGAAGGCATCATCGGTGACGGCAACGGCGGCTATTGGCTGTGTGACGAGTACGGCCCGTTTCTGATCCATATCGACGGCAAAGGCAAAATTCTCGCCAAATATGGCCCAACGCCGCAGGCCGGCGAGCAGGCGGTGGCGAGTGGGTTGCCGAACATCCTGAAGTGGCGCCAGCCCAACCGCGGTTTTGAGGGGCTGACCCGAATGCCGGATGGGCGCATTCTGGCGGCGGTGCAGAGCACGCTGGATGTCGAGGGTAAAAGCAAAAACAAGGCGCAGTTTATCCGGCTGGTGAGCTTCGATCCGCGCAGTGGCAAAACCGCCATGTACGGCTATCCCATCGATATCGACAGCTATAAAAAAGCCAAAGACGCCAAGATTGGCGATGTGGTGGCGTTGGACAACCAGCGCGTCCTGTTGATTGAACAGGGAAGCGATAAAGATAAGACGATGATCAACAAGATCTATCTGGTGGATCTCGCGCAGGCCAGCGATCTGAGCGCGTTTGACGACCAGGGGAAAGCGCTGGAGTTCGACGATGCGAAAGAGCTCGCCAAACGCGGCGTGAAGCTGGCGCAGAAACGGGAAGTGGCGGATCTGCGCCAGTTGGGCTGGCGCCAGGAGAAAGCCGAAGGGTTGGCGCTGATCGACGATCGCACGCTGGCGGTGATCAACGACAACGATTTCGGCTTGCAGGCCAAGCTGGTGGATGCGTCGCCAAAGAGCAAGAAAATCGGCGACTACCAGTTGGAGAAAGAAGGGCGGCTGAGCCTCGACGGCGACAAGACCGACGCCCGCATCGAATTGCGCCCGCTGGAGCAGCCGGAGTCGCTGAGCGAGCTCTGGGTGCTCACCTTGCCGCACCCCTTGAAGTGACCGATATCGGGGGCGATAGCGCCCCCTTTTGCTTCAGGCTTTCGCGTGCCGCTGCGGCGTTCTGCCGCGCGAGATGCTCTCCCACATCGCCAAAATCAGCGTAGCTCAGCGCGCCTCGGCGGGGAAAAAATCTTAAATAGCGGCGGCGCGCGTTCTTTCTTTCGTCCTGTCTTTAATTGTTCATCAAATAGGGGTAAGGTGAAGCCTGTAAAGTCATTCCTGCCTGAAAATACATACTCGCTCTCACTTCCTCCTTATTCTCCTCACAATGATTGATGTTCTTTACGTTGCGTGACGTCCGTTTTCATTGGCTAGCGGATAATTAACATCACTGACAACGAGCTAATAAACAAGAACACCTGGAGTCAATCATGAAACTTATCCCAAGCATCGCAGCCGTATTGATCGCCGCCGCTTCCTTCTCCACTTTCGCCGCGCCGCTGTCGTCGGTGAAACAGGTCAACAGCGAGCAGGCCGCCAATCTGCAAAGCGTCGGCGTAGTGTCGGTTTCCGGCATTAGCGGCTCACCGCATGACGCCATCACCGCCCTGAAAGAAAAAGCCGCGGCGGGTGGCGCCAGCCATTACCGCATTATCGGTCTGGATACCCCCGGGGATTCCAGCAACTGGCGCGGCAATGCGGAAATTTATCGCTAAGCGTTGGTTTTTTTCACCCTCTGGCCGCGGCAGTGCGGTCAATAAAATAAACGGTCGTAATAATTATCTGAACAGCCGGGGCATAGCGGCTTATTTTCAGGTCATTATTACGACCGTTTTTCTTTTTCCACCGCGGCTGAGGTTGCACTTTTTTACAACTGTGTCCGCCGCTTTCGGAATCATGTTAATGATTACTTAAGAAATTCGGCTCACATTGAGGGCTTAACCCAAGGAGGCCTCAATGTTAAATGCGACCCGGCTGCAACTGATGAATCACTTCGCTTACCTGCAGCAATTTATGGCTTCGCCGCGCACCGTCGGCACGCTGGCGCCTTCTTCTCCGTGGCTGTGCCAGGCGATGTTGAATCAGATTGAATGGATCCGGGCGTTGTCGATCGCGGAGCTGGGCGCGGCGGACGGCGTACTGACCAAACGCATTCTGGGGCGGATGCGCGCCGATGCGGCGCTGGAGGCTTTCGAGATCCAACCCCATTTCGTGCATCGGCTGCGCGGAATAGACGATCGGCGGCTGCAGGTGATGGCCCATTCGGCAACCCGGATGGCCACGGATTACGACGTGGTGTTTTCCTGCCTGCCGTTGCTGTCGATCCCGGTCAGGATCAGCGTGCGCATTCTTCAGCAGGCCCGGCAGCGGCTGCTGGCGCGCAACGGCACGCTGGTGCTGTTCCAGTACAGTCACCTGTCGGAAAAATTGCTGTCGCGCTATTTTCACTGGAAGCGCCTGCGGGTGGTGCGCAACTTCCCGCCGGCGCTGGTGTATGTCTGTACGCCGCGTTAGCTACAGCGTTTTCTCCATCACCACCACGTCTTCGTCATACTGCCGCCGGCGTTCCAGAGGCTGCCAACCCCAGCCGGCGTACAGCGCTTCCGATTTATCGGTGATGAGATGCAAGACCGAGTGATGGCGCTGCCGCGCCGCCTCGACGATGGCCATTTCCAGACGGTGGGCGATGCCCTTGCGGCGGTGATCGGGATGCACGAAAACGCCGGCCAGCCACGGGGTGAGATCCTGGCGCTGATGATCGTCGCTGGGCCACAGGCTGGCCATGCCCACCGGGCGATCGCCGTCGATCATCATCAATGTCAGGTGATCGTCGCTCGGCCGGCTGCATTGGGCGAAGCGCAGCTGGGTGCGCTCCAGCGTTCCGCCGCGCTGTGAGCCCCACTGGCCGAAGGCCCAGGCGGCGCACACATCGGCAAACTGCGGGCACTCCGACAGCGGAATGATGCGTTGAGTCATGGTGATCTCCCGGTTTTTTGCTGTTTCTCCGTTCTATTTAACCGACTTTTCCGCCATTTTTTTAACTTTTTAAAGCCGCTCTTTCAGCGGTTTCGCGGTGTTTCGGCGCGCGCCCGGCGCCGTTTCCCGGATTTCTTTTGGCAATTGCGGCGCAGGATTGCAAGTGCTAATGAGAGTGATTATCATGCGCACACTATTCCCCGTGTCGGTTCAATCATGCGCAATTCCCTCATTTTACTGCTGCTTTCCCTGTGCTTTGGCGTGTTTTCCGCTCAGGCGAAGACGGTGACCGATATCACAGGCCGCCAGGTCGTGGTGCCGGACAACCCGCAGCGCATCGTGGTGGGGGAGAGCCGCATGCTGTATACGCTGGCGCTGCTGGAGCCGGGCAACCCGGCGCAGCGCATCGTCGGCTGGCCGGCGGATCTGGCGCGGTTCGACGCGCAAAGCTGGCAGCTCTATACGCAGAAGTTCCCGCAGATCGCCGCGATCCCCATTATCAGCGGCAATAATTTCCGCCAGGTCAACATCGAAAGCCTGCTGCAGCTGAAGCCGGATCTGGTGATCCTGGCGCGCTACGCGCGTGAAGACGGCGACAACGATCTGCTGGTTTCCGCGCTGAACAAGGCCGGCGTGGCGGTGATCTACGTCGATCTGCGCATCGATTTGCTGAATAACACCGTGCCGAGCGTGCGGCTGCTGGGCGAAGTGCTCAATCGCCGGCAGCGCGCCGAGCAGTTCATCGCGTTTTATCAGCAGCATATGGTGGTGATCCGGCAACGGCTGGCGGGCTATCAGGGGCCGAAGCCCAAAGTGGTGCTGCACCTGCATCTGGGGCGGCGCGACACCTGCTGCACTACCGCCGCGCACGGCAATCTCGGCGATCTGCTGACCTTCGCCGGCGGCGACAACATCGCCAACGCCAGCGTCAAAGGGGTGTATGGCGAGCTGAACCCGGAAACCATTCTGAGCGCCAATCCCGACGTTTACCTCGCCACCGGCATGGCCGGCCCGCAGGGCAAACGGCTGTCCGATCTGCGCCTCGGGCCGCAGGTCAGCCAACAGGACGCCGCCGACAGCTTCCGCCGGCTGATCGCCAAACAGCCAATGCTGGCCAGCCTGCAGGCGGTGAAAAACCATCGCGCCTGGAGCGTCTGGCACAATTTTTACCTCAGCCCGTACCACGTGGTGCTGGTCGAGATGTTCGCCAAAGCGTTTTACCCGGATCTGTTCGCCGACATTAACCCGCAGCAGACCTTCCAACAGCTGTATCAGCAGTTTTTGCCGTTACCTTTTTCAGGGACCTATTGGAGTCAGTTAGATAATGAATAACAACAAGCGCGGCTGGTGGTGCGCGTTGCCTTTGGCGGCCTGCGCGACATCGCCGACGTGGGCGGCGGAAAAAGCCGCATCGAAAGAAGAAAGCCTGGTGGTGATTGGCCGCAAAGACGCCGACGGCGTGCAGAGCTATCAGCCGTTGACCAGCGTCACCGGCACCCGCAGCGAAACCAGCCTGCTGAACGTGCCGCAGGCGATCGACGTGGTGCCGCAGCAGGTGATTACCGATCAGGCGGTCAGCAGCCTGGACGAAGCGCTGTACAACGTCAGCGGCATTACCCAGGCCAATACGCTGGGCGGCACCCAGGACGCGGTCATGAAACGCGGCTTCGGCGACAACCGCGACGGCTCGATTCTGCGCGACGGCGTGCGCTCGGTGCAGGCGCGCAATTTCACGCCGACCACCGAGCGGGTGGAGGTGCTCAAGGGGCCGGCCTCGATGCTGTACGGCATGGGCGAGCCGGGCGGGATGATCAACATGATCACCAAAAAGCCCCAGCTGCAGCAGCATACCCACGTGGAAGGCTGGGGCAGCAGCTTCAACGGCGGCGGCGGCCAGCTTGACGTTACCGGGCCGCTCGGCACGTCGGGGTTCGCCTATCGCATGATCGTCGATCACGATGAAACCGATTACTGGCGCAACTTTGGCCGCAATCGCCAGACGGTGATCGCGCCGTCGTTGATGTGGTACGGCGAGAACACCACCGTACGCTTGGCCTATGAACATATGGAATATCTGGTGCCGTTCGATCGCGGCACCATTATCGATTCGCGCACCGGCAAACCGGTGAATACGCCGCGCGATCGCCGTTTCGACGAAGCCTATAACGCTACCCGCGGCGATCAGGACAGCGTTACCCTGCAGATCGATCAAACGCTCAACGAGCGCTGGAAAAGCTCACTGACCTACGCCTACAGCCGCAACAGCTACAGCGACAACCAGGCGCGCGCCACGGCGCTGAACCCGGAGAGCGGCGTGTTGAGCCGCCAGGCCGACGCGACCGCCAACGCCGTCAGCCACGCCAACGCGGTGCAGTTGACGCTCAATGGCGACGTGGACTGGGGCAGCATCAACCACCAGATGCTGTTCGGCTTCGATTTTGAAGATAACCGTACCTACCGCGGCGACATGATCCGCGGTAAAAAGAACAGCGATTTCAATATCTATCATCCGGTATACGGCCTGATGCCGCCGTCGACCGCGGTCAGCGCCAAAGACAGCGACCAGCGGGAAAACCTCACCAGCTACGGCTGGTTTATGCAGGATTCCATCCAGCTGACCGATAAATGGCTGGTGATGGGCGGGCTGCGTTACGACGCTTTCGACGTCTATGCCGGCAAGGGGCGGCCGTTCCAGACCAATACCGACAGCTCGGACAGCAAGCTGGTGCCGCGCGCCGGGGTGGTCTACAAGCTGACGCCTTATGTGTCGCTGTACAGCAGCTATACCGAGTCGTTCAAGCCGAACTCTTCCATCGCCACCCAAATTGGTTCGCTGCCGCCGGAGCAGGGCAAGTCGTGGGAAGTCGGCGGCAAGCTGGCGCTGCCGAACGGCGTTACCGGCACGCTGGCGCTGTTTGACATCACCAAGCGCAACGTGATGGTCAGTGAGCTGGTGGAGGGCGAAACCGTGACGCGCACCGCCGGGCGCGTGCGTTCGCAGGGCGTGGAGCTGGACGTGGCCGGTAATCTCACCGACTCGCTGAGCCTGATCGGTTCCTATGCGTATACCGACGCGCGGGTGGTGGACGATCCGGACAACAAGGGGAAAGAGATGACCAACGTGGCGCGCCACACCGCCTCGCTGTTCCTGACCCAGAATCTGGGCAGCCCGGGCCTGTACAGCGGCGATGAGGTGCGCATCGGCGCCGGCGCGCGTTACGTGGGCCGCCGCCCGGGTGACGCCGCCAACAGCTTCTACCTAGATAATTACGCCGTTGCCGATGCGTTCGCCGCTTATACCATGCCGATCAACGGCTATCGGGTGAAATGGCAGCTGAACGTGAAGAACCTGTTCGATAAAACCTACTACCCGTCCAGCGGTGGCAACCTGCGCGTGGCGGTGGGGGAACCGCGTGAGGTGGTGCTGCGCGGCAGTGTCGATTTCTAAGCCACGGGCGGTGAAATTTGCTTAAATAACCGCCCCAACGTTAAGGAGAACCCATGAGCCTGCAGATTCGTTTGGCGCAGCAGCGGGATATCGTGCACTTGATGGCGGTTGAACGTTCGGCGGCGCAGCTGTTTCGCCAGCAGCCGGAATGGCGCTTTATCGCCGAAGGCGAGGTGATGGCCCCGCAGCAGCATGCCGCATTTATCGCCGAGCGCCGTGAATGGCTGGCGGAAAGCGACAACGGCGAGTGCGCCGGTTTTATTGCCGTGCAGGCTCAGGGGGAAGATTGGCACATCGCCGAATTGTCGGTCGCCGGCACCTGGCAGCGGCAGGGCGTCGGCCGTCGCCTGATCGGCGCGGTGGCGCAAGAGGCCAAACGGCACGGTGCGGGCCGCCTGACGCTCACCACTTTCATTGAGGTGCCGTGGAATGCGCCTTACTACCGGCGGCTGGGATTCCGGCCGCTCGACGACGCGCGGCTCACGGCTGCTCTGCGGCGGCACCTGGATGAGGATCTGGCGCACGGCTTTGCCGCAGGCAGTCGCTGTGCCATGGAATTTACACTATCGTAAATATTGAAATACAGAGCGGGCAGGGTATGATGCTGCCACCACGCCATCGCACCCGCTCGGTATTTTGGTATGCAATGCACTCAAGTCACCGCATAAGGGACAACCCGTAATGACACAAACCCTGTTCATGATAGGCGCTCGCGGAGCCGGCAAGACCACGGTAGGCAGCGCATTGGCGTTGGCGTTGGGCTATCAGTTCGTCGATACCGATCTGTTTATGCAGCAGGCGGCGCAGATGAGCGTGGCGGAAATGGTCGAGCGCGAGGGCTGGCTGGGGTTCCGCCGCCGCGAGACCATCGCGTTGCAAACCGTGACCAAGCCGTCAACTATAGTTGCCACCGGCGGTGGGGCGATCCTGGCGGAGGAGAACCGTCAGTTTATGCGCCAGCATGGCACCGTTATCTACCTGCGCGCGCCGGCCAGCGTGTTGGCGCAGCGGTTGGAAGAGTACCCGGAAGATGCGCAGCGCCCGACGCTCACCGGCAGGCCGATCGCCGAGGAGATGCTCGAGGTGCTGGCGGCGCGCGAAGCGCTGTATCAGGACGCCGCGCATTACGTGATAGACGGCGCCGCCGATCCGCAGCGGGTGGTGGAACAAATCCTCGCGGTGCTGCCGCGTGAGACGGTGAAGTAACCCTTTCTTCTCTTCGGGCGCCGGGCGCCCGTTTTCCTATTCCGTTTGCCGAGCCGGCGCAAAGTACGTCCCGGGCGTGACGCCGAAGCGGCGACGAAAGGCGGCGATATAGGCGCTGACGTTGTCATAGCCACAGGCGTCGGCCACCTCGCCGACCGCTTTGCCGCGTGATAATCCCTCCAGTGAACGCAATACCCGCGCCTGCTGGCGCCACAACGCGAAGCTGATGCCGGTTTCCTGCAGAAAGCGGCGGCTCAGGGTGCGCGGGCTGAGCCCGGCCCAAATGGCCCAGTCGCGCTGGCTGCGCGGGCTGGCGGGATCGTTCAGCAGCGCCCGGGCGATGTTCAGCAACCGGGCGTCCTGCGGCAGCGGCAATTGTAACGGCGCGCGGCTTGCCGCGTGCATTTCGTCCAGCAGCACCTGCAGCAGCCGCCGTTGCGGCGCACTCAGCGGGCCGGCGGGGAACTGCGCGATGCGCTCCACCAGGGCCTGCAAAAGCGCAGAGGCCGTGAACAGCTGCGGCAGCGGCGGCATCTCCGGCACGCTTTCCACCGGCAGATACAGACTCCAGCCCGCCACGTCGCCGCAGGCCAGCGCCTGATGGGCGCATCCCGGCGGCAGCCAGCCCAGCGTACCGCCGGTGATCGCCCATTGCCGGCCCGGGAGCTCCATTGCCAGCATGCCGCGCGTCAAGAGATAGATCTGGCCGCCTTCGTGCCGGTGCCAGGGCGTCAGGTGCTTTTTTTCATGCTGAAGGCGTTGGCTGCGGATCTGCGTCATATTGGCCGTTTAACGTTATTGAAAGTCTTGATGTGGTTATTATGCCATCGCCTGGCCGGGATAGGATCGCCGTTCACCCTATTTCGGAGAAACCTGATGACTCAACTTACCCCACTGAACCTGGTGCTTGATACGCTGCAGCAGGTCGTCGCCAGCCCGGAGCACCGGCCAACGCAGCTCGCCGCCCGTTTCAGCGCAGACTACCGCCAGCAGGTGGATGGCAAGGTGCTGAACTTCGAGCAGTTTGAGCAACACATGGCGCTGCTGAAGCGGCAAACCCGGCGCATGACGCTGAGCGTGATCGCGGCGGCGGAGCGGGGCGAGGCGGTGCTGACCCACCATCTGGTCGAGGTGGAAAAGCGCGACGGCTCCTGCAGCCGCGTGCGGGTGCTGGCGCACTTCACCGTGCGTGAAGGCCGCATTTGCGCCTGCGACGAACTGACCGAGCTGCTGGCGGGCTCGCCCGGCGATCGCGATCTTGGCTCGCGCGTGTCGGAATGAGGGCGGCTGCTATACTTGCTACTGTGTGAAACACACGGGAGAACGGCATGCGCGAAAATGATCAACCTGCTTATCCACGGAGCGCCCGCGTCGTAGAGGTGTTTCGGGGCGATCCGAACCTGCATCTGCGCCGTTTTGAAGTGCGCACCGACGACATTGAGCCGAATACGCTGCTCAGTGAACATGAAACCGAGCAGGAAGCGCTCGACGCCAAGCATCGCTATGAGGACGAGGCGTTAGAGCTCTGACCTGCAGCCCAGCGGAAACCGGCGCCAGGCCGGTTTCCCGTTTATCCCCGCCTTAGCACATATTTCCCAGAACAATATTGATAATGATAATCATTTATGTGATTTTTATCGCCCCTATTGGGTGTTTCACTTCTGGGAAAAGAGATGTCCAATTCCGAGTTGCAGGCGCTGTTTCTGCGCCATATGCGGCCGCTGCAAGCCTATTTGAACGCCAAACTGCGCGACCCTCAGCTGGCTGCGGACTTGGCGCAGGAAAGTTTTACCCGCCTGACCGAGCAGTATCCGCAGGGTAATATTCTCGATATCGAGGCCTACCTGTACAAAACCGCCAAAAACCTGATGCTCGACCATCTGCGCCAGCAGCAGCGGCGGCAGACCGAAGCGGTCGAAGACGACGTTCTGGCGCAGTATCCCTCCGGTGAACCGGCGCTTGAACAACTGGCGATCGATAGTCAATTGCTGCAGCTGTTGCAACAGGCGCTGGCGGGGATGCCGCCGCGCACGCAGCAGATTTTCCGCCTTAACCGGCTCGATGGCCTGACCCAGGCGCAGGTGGCGGCGCAGCTGGGCGTGTCGCTCAGCACGGTGGAAAAACACCTGGCCAGCGCGCTCGAGCGGCTGATGGCGCGGATGGAAGAACAATAATGGCAATTTTTTTACGGGTTTATCCGCGCTCAGACGTCTTAACCTATAACCAGAAAAAACAGAGGTCTATGCCATTATGAAACCGCTAACCGCACAGGCGCGACAGCAGGCGGCCGCCTGGGCCGTGAGCCTGGCCGAAGGGGCGTTGCCGGCCGATCGGCGGCGAGCGCTGGACGCCTGGCTGGCCGCCGATCCGCAGCATCCGGCGGCGCTGCGTCAGGCTCGACTGCTGTGGACGACGCTGGGGCAACTGCCGCCAGAGCAGCGGCAGGCGTTACAACCGCAGGTGGCGGCGCTGAAAACGCCATCTCACCATCGATGGCCCCGCTGGGCGGTGGCGGCGGCGGTGGCGATCGCCGTTTCCTTCGGCGTTTATCGCGGGCCGGATCTGTGGATCGGCATGCAGGCGGATTATCAAACCGTTCGCGGCGAGGTGCGCGAAGTGGCATTGCCGGACGGCAGCCGGGTGGCGCTGGACAGCGGCAGCGCGATCGCACTGGCGTATTCCGCAGGCGAACGCAAGGTGCGGCTGCTGAGCGGCGCCGCCTATTTTATCGTCGCGCCGTTAGGTGGGGCGGAAAGCCGCCCATTCAGGGTGGAGGCGGAAAACGGCGTCACGCAGGCGCTGGGCACCGAGTTCAGCGTGGCGCGCACCGAACGGGGCGTGGACGTCAGCGTGCATCAGCACAGCGTGCGGGTGACGCTTGAGCGCGGCGAGCGCTCGCTGGTGGTCGCGCAACGCCAGGCGGCGCATTACCGCAACGGGCAGCTGCAGCTGACGCGGCAAACGGCCGGCGATGACGCCTGGCGGCGCGGCTGGCTGGTGATCGACCGCCAACCGCTGCCGCAGGCGCTCGCGCAGCTCAACCGCTATCGCGCGGCCCGCATCGTGGCGGTCAATCCCGCGCTAAGAGCGCGCACGGTGAGCGGCGTGTTTGCGCTCAATAAACTCGACGACGGCGTCGGCGCCATTCGTCAGGAACTCTCCGCCCGCCAACTGAATCTCCCTGGCATCACGCTGCTTTACTGAGCGGCGCAGGCGGGCCGGGATGCCCGTTTCGCCGCTATTTTCACTTTCTGTAAAAAATCTTTACGGGTTTTTGCCTCCCGGAACGTCCTTATGTTTAAACGAGATTGATTTCCATTATCACTTGGTTTGGCATTCTTTCGGGTGGAACACACACGCATGTTTATTCACAAGGGAACCACGCCGGCCGGCCGATTGGCCACGGCGGTACGCGCCGCGCTGGCGGCGATGATGCTGACTCAGCCGGCTGTGGCGCTCGCTGCCCAGGCTGAGGCGAACGGCGCGCAGGCTGCACAGCAAAAGCATTTCAACGTTGCGGCACAGCCGCTGCAGAGCGCCATGTTGCGCTTCGCCGAGCAGGCCGGCATGCAGGTATTTTTCGACGAGGTGAAGCTCGACGGCATGCAGGCGGCGGCGCTGAACGGCAGCATGAGCGTTGAACAGGGCCTGCGGCGCTTGATCGGCGGCAATCCGGTGGCTTTCCGCCTGCAGCCGCAGGGGCAGATCGTATTGAGCCGGCTGCCGGCGGCGAACGGCGACGGCGGCGCGCTGGCGCTGGACAGCCTGACGGTGCTGGGCGCCGGCGGCATCAACGCTAACGATTGGGTTTACGACGAACCGCGCTCGGTCAGCGTCATCAGCCGCGAACAGATGGACAACCGCCCGGCGCGACATGCGGCCGATATTCTGGAGCAGACGACGGGGGCCTATTCCAGCGTCAGCCAGCAAGATCCGGCGCTATCGGTCAACATCCGCGGCATACAAGACTACGGCCGGGTGAACATGAACATCGACGGCATGCGGCAGAATTTTCAAAAGAGCGGCCATGGCCAGCGTAACGGCACCATGTACATCGATTCCGAACTGCTGTCCGGCGTAACCATCGACAAGGGCACCACCGGCGGTATGGGCAGCGCCGGCACGCTCGGCGGCATCGCCACCTTCAATACCGTCAGCGCGAGCGATTTCCTGGCGCCGGGCAAAGAGCTGGGCGGCAAGCTGCACGCCAGCACCGGCGATAACGGCACCCACTTCATCGGCAGCGGCATACTGGCATTGGGCAACGAAACCGGCGATATCCTGCTGGCCGCCAGCGAACGCCACCTCGGCGACTATTGGCCCGGCAACAAGGGCGACATCGGCAACATTCGCATCAATAACGACACCGGCAATTACGATCGCTACGCCGAGAGCATCAAGAACAACAAAATCCCCGACACTAATTACCGCATGCACTCGCGGCTGGCCAAGGTGGGCTGGAATCTGCCCGCCAACCAACGCCTGCAGCTGAGCTATCTGCAGACCCAGACCGCGTCGCCGATCGCCGGCACCTTGACCAACCTGGGCACCCGGCCGCCCTATGAGCTGGGCTGGAAGCGCACCGGTTACAGCGACGTGATGGCGCGCAACGCGGCGTTCGACTACAGCCTGGCACCGGAAGGCGTCGACTGGCTCGATTTTCAGGCCAAGCTGTATTACGTCGATACTCAGGACGACAGCGACACCTACAGCACCAGCTCGCTGCTGGACAACGGCTACGCGACGCGCACCCGCCTGCGCACCTATGGCGCGCAGGCGCAAAACACCTCGCGTTTCAGCCTGGCGCCGGGGCATGACTTCCGCGCCAACTACGGGCTGGAGTTCTATTACGACAAAGCGACCAGCGACTCTTCCCGTGAGGGTATGGAAGGGGTGACGCCGGCCGGCAACCGTTCGGTCGGCAGCCTGTTCGCCAACCTGACCTACGACTACGACGGCTGGCTGACGCTGGAGGGCGGGCTGCGTTACGACCGCTATCGCCTGCGCGGCCAGACCGGCCTGAGCTATCCGGATTTGGCCAAGGATGGGCAACGCTACACGATTGACAATCCTTGCAAAGCGTTGCGTCTGACCGGCTGTTCAACCACTACCCGCGAAGATTGGGACGTGGATCGCGATCAGGGCAAGCTGTCGCCGACGCTGGCGGTGGCGGTGCGCCCCGGCGTGGAGTGGCTTGAGCTGTATACCACCTACGGCAAATCCTGGCGGCCGCCGGCGATCACCGAAACGCTGACTAACGGCAGCGCACACAGTTCTTCCACGCAATACCCCAACCCGTTCCTGCAGCCCGAGCGCTCGCGCGCCTGGGAAGTCGGGTTCAACGTGCAGCAGCCGGATCTGTGGTTTGAGGGCGATCGGTTGGTGGCCAAGGTGGCCTACTTCGACACCAAAGTGGATAACTACATCAACTTGGCGATAGACCGCAATAAACCGGGGCTGGTGCAGCCGAGCATCGGCAATGCCGCTTACGTCAACAACCTGTCTAAAACCCGCTTCCGCGGGCTGGAGTACCAGCTCAACTATGACGCCGGGGTGTTCTACGCCGACCTGACCTACACCCACATGATCGGCAAAAACGAGTTCTGCTCGAACAAGGCCTGGTTGGGAGGGCGTCTGCGCTACGGCGACGGATCGCGCCGCGGCAACTTCTATGTTGAGCCGGATGCCGCTTCCAATGACTTCGTCACGTGTGACGGGGGGACGCAGTTCGGCTCCGCCGCCTACCTGCCGGGCGATCGCGGCTCGGTGACGCTGGGCGGCCGCGCCTTCGATCGCAAGCTGGACGCCGGGGTGACCGTGCGCTTTGCGCCGGGCTATCAGGACAGCTCGGTGCCATCCAACTATCCGTACCTGGCCGACTGGCCGAAGTACACCCTGTTCGATCTGTACGCCAGCTACAAGCTGACCGACAGCCTGACGCTGCGCGGCTCGGTGGAGAACCTGACCAACCGCGCCTACGTCGTCAGCTATGGGGAGACGCTGGCCAATACCCTGGGGCGCGGCCGCACCGTGCAGGGCGGGGTGGAATACCGTTTTTAAGCAGTAAAAGGGCGTTGCTCATCCTTGAGCACAAGGGCTGCCTCGCAAGGGGCGCCGTTCATCAATGGAGATAGAGAAATGGCATTTTCAGTTAACTATGACAGCAGCTTTGGCGGTTACAGCATTCATGACTATCTGGGCCAATGGGCTTCGACATTCGGTGATATCAACCATACCAACGGCAATGTCGTCGAAGGCTCAAACAGCGGTGGCTTCTACGGCGGCCGGTTGTCCGGTAGCCAATACGCCGTGACCAGTACGGACAACCATGTCACGTCGGTCGTGGCGGGTGGCAACCTGACCTACACGCTGTTCAATGAACCGGCGCATACCCTGTACGGCCAGCTGGATTCCCTGTCGTTCGGCGACGGTTTGAGCGGTGGCGATACATCACCGTACAGCATTCAGGTGCCTGACGTCAGCTTTGGCGGCCTGAACCTCAGCAGCCTGCAGGCGCAGGGCCACGATGGCGTGGTGCACCAGGTGGTGTACGGCCTGATGTCCGGCGATACCGGCGCGCTGGAAACTGCGCTGAACGGCATCCTCGACGACTACGGTCTGAGCGTCAACTCCACCTTCGATCAGGTGGCGGCGGCGACGGCGGTGGGCGTGCAGCACGCCGACAGCCCGGAACTGTTGGCGGCCTGATCGCGGCCGTTTGCCCGCCGGCGCCGCGCGCCCCGGCGGGCATTTTCTCGTTTTTAGCCGATGGAAAACGCCATGAAAAACGCCGTCAGGCGCGGAGAAGTGATGAGCGTGCTGGCCGCATACCGGCGCGGATTTTGGGGCATCGCGCTGTTTACCGCGGTGATCAACCTGCTGATGCTGGCACCGGCGCTGTACATGCTGCAGGTCTACGATCGCGTGTTGCCGTCGGGCAACCGCATGACGCTGGCGATGCTGACCCTGATGGTGGTCGGCCTTTACCTGTTTATGGGGCTGCTGGAGTGGGTGCGCAGCCAGGTGGTGATCCGCCTCGGCGCCCAGATGGATATGCGCCTGAATCAGCGGGTCTACGACGCCGCCTTCGAAACCAACCTGAAAACCGGCAACCCGCTGGCGGGGCAGGCGCTGAACGATCTGACCAACCTGCGCCAGTTCGCCACCGGCAATGCGCTGTTCGCCTTTTTCGATGCGCCCTGGTTCCCGGTTTATCTGCTGGTGGTTTTTCTGCTCCACCCCTGGCTTGGCGCGTTGGCCAGCGCCGGGGTGATCGTGCTGGTGCTGCTGGCCTGGCTCAACCAACGGGTGTCGCAGGCGCCGCTCGCGGAGGCCGGCCGGGTCGCGCTGAGCGCCACGCAGCAGGCCAACGGCAACCTGCGCAATGCGGAGGCCATCGCCGCCATGGGGATGCTGACCGACTTGCGCCTGCGCTGGCTGCGGCAGCATCAGCAGTTCCTGCTGTTGCAGAACCGCGCCAGCGAGAAAATCGCCGCCGTCACCGCCTGGTCGAAAACCGTGCGGCTGGCGCTGCAGTCGCTGATGTTGGGCTGCGGCGCGCTGCTGGCGGTCAACGGCGACATTACGCCGGGCATGATGATCGCCGGATCGATCCTGATCGGCAGGGTGCTGGGGCCGATCGATCAGCTGATCGGCGCCTGGAAGCAGTGGTCGTCGGCGCGCCAGTCCCTGCAGCGGCTGGAGGTGATGCTGGCCGCCAACCCGCCGCAGGCGGCGAGCCTGCCGCTGCCTGCGCCCAGCGGCACATTGGCCGTGAATCAGTTGACCGCCAGCGCGCCGGGCGGGAGCGCGCCGGTGTTGCACGGCGTTAGTTTTCGTCTGGAGGCCGGGGAGGTGCTGGGCGTCATTGGCGCGTCCGGCTCCGGCAAAACGCTGCTGATGCGCCAACTGGTCGGCGCGCTGACGCCGCTCAGCGGCGACGTGCGGCTGGATGGTGCGGATCTTCGGCAGTGGGACAAACAGCAACTGGGGCCGCATATCGGCTACTTGCCGCAGGATATCCAGCTGTTCGCCGGCACCCTGACGGAAAATATCGCCCGCTTTGGCCAGGTTGACGCCGAGAAGGTGGTGGCCGCCGCCGCGCTGGCCGGCGTGCACCAACTGATCCTGCATTTGCCCAAAGGGTATGAAACCGAGCTGGGCGAGGGCGGCAGCGGCCTGTCCGGCGGCCAGCGTCAGCGGGTGGCGCTGGCGCGCGCGCTGTATGGTTCTCCGGCGTTGGTGGTATTGGACGAACCGAACGCCAACCTCGATCGCGAAGGGGAAGAGGCGCTGCAGCGGGCGATCGAAGCGCTGAAAAAGCGCGGCACCACCATCGTGTTGGTGACCCACAAACCGGCGATCCTGGCGACGACCGACAGATTGCTGGTGCTGGCCGCCGGCCAGGTGCAGCACTTCGGCCCCAGCGACGCCATCCTGAAAAAACTGCCTGGTTTTACGCCCGCGGCCGTACCGGCCAACGCCGGCCGCAGCAGCGGCGGCGGTTTCAACGTCAACTACGCCAATTTTGCCAAAACGGCCAGCGGTGAACGAAAAGTATGAGCAATCAGAGTGTGATCCCCGGCGATATCGACGCGCTTTCCCGGCAGTTCGACGAAGGGCGCCACCTGCGGCTCGGTGGTTGGCTGGTGCTGTTGGGGTTTGGCGGTTTCCTGCTGTGGGGGCTGTTGGCGCCGTTGGATAAGGGCGTGCCGGTCTCCGGCAGCGTGGTGGTGGCCGGCAACCGCAAGGCGGTGCAGCACCCGAGCGGCGGCGTGGTGTCGCAAATTCAGGTGCATGAGGGCGACCGGGTCAGCGCCGGGCAGGTGCTGCTGCTGATGGATACCGTCGACAGCCGCACCCAGCGCGATGCGCTGCGCAGCCAGCAGTTGAGCAACGCCGCGCAGCGGGCGCGGCTGCAGGCCGAGCGCGACGGCCTGCAGGCGATCGCTTTCCCGGCATTGCTGCAGGCGCGGCGGGAGGAGCCGGAGGTGATGTCGTTGATGCTGTTGCAACAGCAGCTGTTCACCAGCCGCCGCGCGGCGTTGCAGAGCGAACTGGCGGCGATCGCGGAGAGCATTGCCGGATCGCAGGCGATGCTGGAAGGGATCCGGCAGTCTTACGCCAGCAAGCAGCGGCAAAAGGCCATGTTGCAGGAGCAACTGAGCGGCATGCGCAAGCTGGCGGCGCAAGGGTATGTGGCGCGCAACCGGCTGCTGGATCTGGAAGGGCAGTATGCGCAGATCGACGGCCAGGCGTCCGAAGACACCGGCAATATCGGCCGCCTGGGGCGCCAGATCCTGGAACTGAAGCTGCGGGCGATCCAGCGGCGGGAAGAGTATCAAAAAGAGGTCAGCAGCCAATTGGCCGAGGTGCGGATGAAGCTGGACGAGCTGGATAACCGCCTGGCCAAGGCGGAGGCCGATCTGGGCCATACGCAGGTGAAAGCGCCGGTGGCGGGCACGGTGGTGGGGCTGAGCGTATTCACCGAAGGCGGCGTGATCGGCGCCGGTCAGCAGCTGATGGAGATCGTGCCCAGCGATCGGGGGCTGCAGGTGGAGGCGCGTATCCCGGTCGAGCTGATCGACAAGGTGCAGGTGGGCTTGCCGGTCGAGCTGTTGTTCTCGGCGTTTAACCAAAGCACCACGCCGCGCGTCGAGGGCGAAGTGACGCTGGTCGGGGCCGATCGCCTGACCGACGAGAAAAGCGGTGCGCCCTATTACAGCGTGCGCGCCAAGGTCAGCGAAGCGGGTCTGCAGCGGTTGAACGGGTTGGAAATCCGCCCGGGGATGCCGGTCGAAGGGTTCATCCGCACCGGCGAGCGTTCGATGATGAACTACCTGTTCAAACCGCTGACCGATCGCCTTCATCTGGCGCTGACGGAAGAGTGAGCATGTCGGTTTCGCCGCTGCCTTTCGCCGCGCCCGGTGATGCCATGCCCTGGCGCCGTTGCCTGGTGCTGGTGCTGGCGCTGCACCTGCTGGCCGCGGCGCTGCTCTGGCCCTGGCGAGACAAGGCCGAGCCGCCGTGGGTGCCGCCGCCGGCGGTCATGGTGGTGATGGCCGCCGCACCGCAGGCTCCGGCCGAGGTAAAACAACCGCCGGGGCAAAGGACGCCGCCGCCTCAGGTTGAACCGCCGGCGCCGCCGGAACCCTTGCCGACGGTGAAGGTGCCTGAAGCCGTACGGCCGAACATCGCCGTACCGCCGAAGCAGAAAAAATCGCCCAAGCCGGTGAAGAAAATCCCCCTGCCGCGCACGCCGCCGCAGGAGAAAACGATCGCGCCGCCGAGAATTCAGGAGCAAAGCGTCGGCGCGCCGCCGCCGGGCCGGGCGGATAAAGCGGCCGCGCCGCAAACCCGCCTGACGCCCTATGCACAGGCGGGGGAAGATAGCTGGCGCAGCCGCATCAACGGCCGCCTTAATCGCTTTAAGCGTTATCCCAAAGACGCCTTGCGGCTGAAGCGCCAGGGCGTCGGGCAGGTGCGTTTCACCCTGGACAGGCAGGGCCATGTGTTGGCGGTGACGCTGGTCAGCAGCGCCGGGTTGCCGTCGCTGGATCGCGAAATCCAGGCGCTGGTCAAGCGCGCTTCGCCGTTGCCTACGCCGCCGGCGGACGCCTACGTCAACGGCACGGTGGAATTGACGTTGCCGATCGATTTCAGTTTGCGCGGCGCAAGTTTTTGAGCCGCGACAATATCTCTCCCTGATAAAATCATTTTTCAGCAGCTTGTCCTGCCATTCATTATTTTCAAAGCGTATCGTTATTTTATTTGGCGCGGCGGAGTTGGCGTTCTGCGCGATATTTTCATTTAAAAAGCACGAATGCCTTTTATTTTACGGCTGACAAAAAATAAACAGCTTGACGCTGCGTAGTTCGGGTTTTAGTTTTTAATTATAAAATAGGAACTGAGTTCCATATAGTGGAACAAGGCGGATCATGACAACGCTGGAAAATGCCGCTGCGGTATTAAAACTCTTTTCTCAACAACGCGTGATGCATGGCCAACCGGGCATTGCATTCAGCGACGTGGTAGATCAATTGGCGCTGCCGAAAAGCACGGTATCGCGCCTGCTGCAGAGCATGGAAAATCAGGGCATGCTGGAGCGCGATCCCGATAGCCGGCGTTACCGCATCGGCGCGCTGTTGCTGGCGGCATCCAGCCACTACCTGTCGATGCCGCTGGTGGACAACCTGGCGGCCAGCATGGCGCAGCTGTGCCGCCAGACGGCGTGTACCGGCTACCTCTCGGTGCTGGAGGGGCAGGAGATCATGGTGATGCGCATGTTCCCCGGCCGCCACTTTTTGCAGGTGGTCACCCCGGCGGGCTACCGTTCACCGGCGGCGGAAACCTCGGTTGGTCGGGCGATACTGGCGCGTGAAAGCGACGAGCAGGTTCGGGCGCGTTACGCCGGCGGTTACCGGGCGGCTTCGCCCAATGCGCCGCAAACGCTGGATGCGCTGCTGCAGAAGTTGCAGCAGGTGAGGCGCCAGGGCTGGTCGCTGGCGCGCAATGAAACCTTGAACGGCATCAGTTCGCTGGCGACCGCGCTGGTGAACAAGCACGGCAGCGAGACGGTGGGGCTGTGTCTGTCCTTCCCTTCGCAGGGCGAGGAACAGCCGTTTGTACCGGAAGTTCTGGCCGAATTAACCGCAGTCAGCCGCCAACTGGCGGAAAAATATGGCGATGATTATTGGCAGCAGATCAACTAACGCGCCGGAGCTATAACGTTTCATCATCATTAACGAGCGCCGACACCAGGGAACTCATTAATTATATTTCACCGTATTTTATTGGTGAGAAACAGACGGGCTAAATAAGAAAATAATCACGTTATGACGCCGGCAGTTCCAAATAATGGAACTGTCGCGGCGAACTATCGTCGGGCGTTATTTCCGGCATGCGGCAGGAAATATTCAGGGATACCAAGCATGAAATCAAATAATCCGCTAAAAGAGGCCGGCACGCTGTTGGTCATGGCGCTGCTTTCGGTGGTGGGGGCGATCATCGGCGTTCAGCTGATCACCACGCTGGGCGTGACGCCCAACACCTCGATCATCGGTGCGCTGATCGCCATGCTGCTGGCACGCATTCCGCTGCAAATGTTTCAACGCTACCGCTCGGTGCACACCCAGAACCTGGCGCAGACGGTGATCTCCTCAGCCACCTTCGGCGCGGCCAACTGCCTGCTGATGCCGATTGCGGTGCCTTACGTGATGGGACAACCGCAGCTTATTCTGCCGATGTTCTGCGGCGTGGCGGCGGCGATGCTGCTCGACGCCTATCTGCTTTATCGCCTGTTCGATACCAAAGTGTTCCCCGCCGCCAATGCCTGGCCGCCGGGCGTCGCCGCCGCGGAGGCGATTAAAGCCGGCGATCGCGGCGGCAAGCAGGCCTGGCTTTTGGTGGTGGGCGTAGGGGTGGGCATCGCCGGATCAATGCTCAAGATCCCCATGGCGGCCTTCGGCACCGCCTTTATCGGCAATATCTGGGCGCTGAGCATGTTCGGCGTCGGGCTATTGCTGCGGGCCTACGCCGAGCCGGTGGCCGGTTTCGATATCAATGCCCATTTTATTCCGCACGGCGTGATGGTCGGCGCCGGCCTGGTGGCGCTGATCCAGGTCGCGCAGGTGATCCGCAGCCGCCGCGCCGATAGCGCCGGTTATACCCAACCGGACAGCGCGGTAAGCAAAGCGCTCGGCCTGGGGGCGGTCGGCTACATCGCCATCGCCGCGTTTTTGGCTCTGGTCGGCGGGCTGTTTAGCGAGATGTCGCTGCCGATGCTGGCGCTGTTCGTGATTTACGCGGCGTTCGCCGCTTTCGTTCATGAGCTGATCGTCGGTATCGCCGCCATGCACTCCGGCTGGTTTCCGGCGTTCGCGGTGGCGTTGATCACCCTGATCGTCGGTATCCTGATCGGTTTCCCACCGCTGGCGCTGTGCATCCTGACCGGCTTTACCGCCGCTACCGGGCCGGCCTTCGCCGACATGGGCTTTGACTTGAAAGCCGGCTTCATCCTGCGCGGCTACGGCGAGGATCTGCGGCAGGAACTGCTGGGGCGCCGCATTCAGCTGTTTGCGGCGCTGATCGCCTTCCTCATCGCCATTCCGGTGGTTTACCTCTCTTACCACAGCTATTTCCTGCAGGACCTGATCCCGCCGGTCGCGCGCGTTTACGCCAAGACCATCGAGGCCGGTGCGCAGCCGGGCATCGCCTGGAGCCTTTTGATCTGGGCGATCCCCGGCGCCGTGGTGCAGCTGATCGGCGGCCCCAAGCGCCAGCTCGGCGTGCTGCTGGCAACCGGCCTGCTGATCAACAACGCCTTGGCTGGGTGGGCGGTGCTGGTGGGCATCGCGTTGCGCGTGGCGATCCTGCGCCGTTGGGGCGATCGCGGCCGCACGCCGATGGAGATCATGGCGGCCGGGTTTATCGCCGGCGACGCGCTCTACAACTTCTTCAGCTCGATTTTTTCCAGCAAGGGCAAATAGCCCCTACCGATGACATTGGTGAGGTAAAACGACCATGAGTTTGCAACAAACGCTGCAGGTTTTTGAATTGATTGATAGCGCATTCGTCAGCGGCCAGGACGTCGTCGATCTGTTTGCGCCTTACCCGGCGATCCGCGCCAGCACCCTGCGCGCCGAGGGGCCGAAGGGCGGCACCGATTTCGTGCGCATCGAGATCCCCGGCAGCGCAGGCAAATTCGCTGGCGGTGCGGCGCCGACGCTGGGCATTATCGGCCGCCTGGGCGGCATCGGCGCGCGGCCGACGCGTATCGGGCTGGTGTCCGACGGCGACGGCGCGATCGCCGCCATTGCCGCCGCGCTGAAGCTGGCGGAGATGCAGCGCAAGGGCGACACGCTGCCGGGGGATGTGATCGTCACCACCCATATTTGCCCGAACGCACCGACCCGGCCGCACGATCCGGTCGATTTTATGGATTCGCCGATCGATGACGTGACGATGAACGATAATGAAGTGGTGCCGGAGGCTGACGCCATCCTGTCGATCGACACCACCAAAGGCAACCGCATCATCAACCACAAAGGCTATGCGCTATCGCCGACGGTGAAAGAGGGCTACATCCTGCGGGTGGCGGAAGATCTGCTGCGCATCATGGAGATGACCAGCGGCCGCCCGGCGGTGACCTTCCCGATCACCACGCAGGACATCACCCCTTACGGCAACGGCGTGCATCACCTCAACAGCATCCTGCAGCCCTCGACCGCTACTGCGGCGCCGGTGGTCGGCGTGGCGATCTGCAGCGAATCGGTGGTGCCGGGCTGCGGCACCGGCGCCAGCCACGAAACGGATATCGCGCTGGCGGTCAAATTCGCGGTGGAAGTCGCCAAAGAATTCGGCCGCGGCACCTGCCGGTTCTACGATGCCGCCGAATATGGCCAGCTGCTGGCGCTGTACGGCAGTCTGAGTCACCTGCAAAAAAGGAGATAGCCCCATGACGGCTTCATTCGCCACGCTGACCATCGGTCAGGCGCCGCGCAGCGATATCATGCCGCTGCTGTCTGCTTATCTGCCGGCGGAGCGGGTGAGGCACGTCGGTTTGCTGGACGGCCTGGATGCTGGGCAGATCGCCGAGCGTTATGCGCCGCAATGGGGCGATAAGCTGCTGGTGTCGCGCCTGTTGGACGGCACGCAGGTGACGCTCTGTGCCGCTCGCGTCGAAAGCGGGTTGCAGCAGAAGATCCGCGAGCTGGAGGCGGCGGGATGCCAGGTGATCCTGCTGCTGTGCACCGGCGAATTTGGCCGATTGCAGGCGGAGCAGGCGCTGTTGCTGGAGCCGGATCGCATCATCCCGCCGTTGATCTCCGCGATCGTCGGCGAACACCGCGTCGGCATCGTGGTGCCGGTGGCGGAACAGGTTGGGCAGCAGGCGCGCAAATGGCGGCAGCTGGCGACGCCGCCGAGCTATGCCGTCGCCAGTCCTTATCTGGCGGATGACGCCGCGCTGGAGCAGGCGGCTTGCGCACTGCTGCGGCAGGGGGCGGAGGTGGTGGTGCTCGATTGCATCGGTTATCACCAGCGCCACCGCGCTTTTTTGCAGGCGCGTCTGTCGGTGCCGGTGCTGCTGTCGAACGTTCTGGTCGCCAAGCTGGCCGCAGAGTTAATCGGCTGATACAAATAGCCATAAATCACCGCCCGGCGCGGCCTCGGGCGCTTTGCGCTCGCGGGTATCCCCGGGTTTCAGCAGCCCTGACTGCCGGAGAGAGGCCCGGTGGCGTTTTCCTCTGCGCCGCGATCGCATTTCGCGCGAAAAACCAGTGACAGATCAACCGCAATCCCCCAATATGGATTTTCCATCAAGATGATTACGCGGGTGCCAGTCTATGCTGAAAGTGAATGAGTATTTTGCCGGAAAAGTGAAGTCTATCGGTTTTGACAGTAGCAGCATCGGTCTTACCAGCGTGGGCGTGATGGAAGAGGGGGAATACACCTTCTCCACCGCGCAGCCGGAAGAAATGACGGTGATCACCGGGGCGCTGAAAGTGCTGCTGCCGGGGGCGCCGGACTGGCAGGTGTTTACGCCGGGCGAGAAGTTCTTCGTGCCGGGGCACAGCGAGTTCAACCTGCAGGTGGCCGACGCGACCGCCTATCTGTGCCGTTACCTGAGCAAATAAATTTTGTTCGTTAGGGAAACGCAGGGCTCAGCGGATGCTGGGCCCTGGTCATTTCTGCGGCGGGATTAACGCTGGGCTTCGCCGCCGAGCGCTTCGATGGTGTTTTTGATCAACGCCGCCAGCTCGCTGGTCATCAGGATAAAGTCGGCGTCAAAGCGCTGGGCGAAGTCGTCGCGATCGATATCGTCGTTCTGCTCGCGCAGCGTGTCGGCGAACTTCAGGCGCTTGAGCGAGCCGTCGTCCGACAGCATCAGCTGAATGCGCTCCTGCCAATCCACCGCCAGCTTGGTCACCAGCTTGCCGGCTTCGATATGCACCGCGATTTCGTCGCTGATCAGATTCTGTTTCTTGCAGCGGATCACGCCGCCTTCTTCCAGAATCGCTTTCAGTTCCGCTTCATCCTGAATGGCGAAACCAGCCGGCATCTCGCCGGAACGCACCCATTCGGTCAGCGTCAGTTCGATCGGGCTTTCCATGGTCAGCGGCACCACCGGCAGCGAGCCGAGGCTTTTGCGCAGCAGCGCCAGCGTATCTTCGGCGCGTTTGGCGCTGGCGGCATCGACCATGATCAGATCGTTGACGGTGTCGATCCACATGAAGGTTTGGTTGAAGCGGCTGAAGGCACGCGGCAGCAGGCTGTGCAGCACTTCGTCCTTCAGCGCGTCTTTCTCGGTTTTCTTCAGTTTGCGATGTTGTTCCGCCTCCAGGCGCTCAATTTTGGCCTGCAGCTCTTGCTTGATGACCGGCGACGGCAGGATTTTCTCTTCCTTGCGCGCGCAGATGACGATTTGGCCGTTGACCGCGTGCGTCAGCGCATCGCTGTGCGAGCCCATCGGGGAGACCCAGCCGGTCTTGGCCATGTCCTGGCTGCCGCACGGCGTGAAGGCGAACGCGCTGAGTTGTTTTTCCATTTCATCCGCGTTTAACGCCACTTCGCGGCTCAAACGGTAAACCATCAAATTCTTAAACCACAGCATAATGTTATCCCTGGCTGGGCGTGCGCTCGGCACGCTGATTCGTCAAAAGCAGGGCGGCATGATAACGAATTGACGCTGAAAAATCGCCCCATTCTCTCCGAATTGCGTCGCCGACCGCAGCGGAAAAGGCCGGGCGGGGGAGAGGGAAACAGGTGATTCATCCGCGTACTTACATTAGGCTGTGGCAACGCTGCGCGGCATCGAGGAGAAAAATACATGCGCATTGGCATCGATTTGGGCGGGACAAAAATTGAAGTGATTGCGTTGGCGGACGACGGCCGGGAGCTGTTTCGCCATCGCATCGCCACGCCGCGCCATGACTATGGGCAAACCCTGGCGGCGATCGCCGGGCTGGTGAAACTGGCGGAAGATTATACCGGCGAGCGGGGATCGGTCGGGATCGGCATTCCCGGCACGCTGTCGCCGTTTACCGGGCGGGTGAAAAACGCCAACTCGGTATGGCTCAACGGCCAACCGCTGGACAAGGATCTCTCGGCGCTGTTGGCGCGCGAGGTGCGTATCGCCAACGACGCCAACTGCCTGGCGGTGTCGGAAGCCACCGACGGCGCAGGCGCCGGCGCGCAAACCGTGTTTGCGGTCATTGTCGGCACCGGCTGCGGCGCCGGCGTGGCGCTGAATGGGCAGGCGCATTCCGGCGGCAACGGCATCGCCGGCGAGTGGGGCCACAATCCGCTGCCGTGGCAGGATGACGATGAGCTGCGCTACGCCCGCGAAGTGCCGTGCTACTGCGGCAAACCGGGCTGCATCGAAACCTTTATTTCCGGCACCGGTTTCGCCACCGACTATGCGCGCCTGGGCGGCAACGCGCTGCAAGGGCACGAAATCATGGCGCTGAGCGAGCGGGGCGATGCGCTGGCGGAGCAGGCGATCGTGCGCTACGAAATGCGGCTGGCGAAAGCGTTGGCGCACGTGATCAACATTCTGGATCCGGACGTGGTGGTGCTCGGCGGCGGCATGAGCAACGTGGATCGCCTGTACCGCACGGTGCCGCAGCGGGTGAAAGATTGGGTGTTCGGCGGCGAGTGTGAAACGCCGATCCGCAAGGCGGTGCACGGCGACTCCAGCGGCGTACGCGGCGCGGCCTGGTTATGGCCGCAACAGCAGCGCTAAGCGTTGCAGCAAAGCGCGAGGCTGCTCGCGCTTTAAACCCTTCCCTGTACAAAAACTGGACGGCGCTTTATGCTTTAGCTAACTTAGCTAAGGAGGACGCGTATGCCGATTCAGGCCAATATGCACGAAGCCAAATCCAATCTGAGCCAGCTGGCGGACAGAGCCGCGGAGGGAGAAACCGTGATTATTGCAAAAGCAGGGAAGCCGTACGTACAGCTGGTCGCCATCCAGGGCGAAGCGCGCCGGCCCGGCGCCGCCAAGGGCAAGTTTACCGTGCCGGCGGATTTCAACGCGGGGGATGCGGCCATTGCGGCGCTGTTTGAGGGCGATGCATGAAGCGCCTGCTGCTGGATACCCACGCGTTGCTGTGGTGGCTGATTGATGACGCCTGCCTGGGCGCGAACGCCAAAAGGCAGATCGCCGATCCGGGCAATGCGGTGTACGTCAGCGCGGCCAGCATTTGGGAGATCTCGATCAAGCAGGCGCTGGGCAAGCTGGCGCTGCCGGAAGACATCTTTGCGATCATCGAGGCCGAAGATTTTCTGGCGCTGCCGATGGACGCCTTTCATTGCCAACAGGCCGGGCAACTGCCGCCCTATCATCAGGATCCTTTCGATCGCATGCTGATCGCACAGGCGCAGGCCGAGGGGCTGACGCTGATCTCCGCCGACGCGGTGTTTCCGCAGTACGGCGTGCGGGTGGCGGACGCCCGCCGTTAAGTCGGTTTCTCCTCGCTTTCGCTGCGCACCCGTTCGATATGAATGGTCAGGAACATCATCTCTTCCGTGGTGAGCTGATGCTGATAGTGCTTTTCGATGTGGCGGTTGATTTTGCCGGCGCAGGCGAATGACTCACGGTATTTCTCTTTCACCACCTGATACAGCGAGTCGTCGTCGCTGTCGACGTAGTTTTTCCCCAGCAGGCGCTGGGCAAAGAATTTCAAATGGGTGACGAAACGGTGGTAGCTCAGGGCTTCCTCGTTGTAATCAAAGCGGAAGTGGTATTTGACCAGGTTGAGGATCTCTTGCATCACGCGGGTGATGTGCAGCGTATTGTGCATCTCGTCGTTAAGCTGGGCGTTGACCAGGTGCAAGGCGATAAATCCGGCCTCGTCTTCCGGCAGCGCGGTATTCAGCCGCTCGGCGATCAAGGCCAGCGCCTCCAGCCCGACGGCGAACTCGGCCTGATAGAGCTTTTTAATCTCCCACAGCAACGCATTTTTGATATCCAATCCTTCCGCGTGGCGCTGCAGAGCGAAATGGATGTGATCGGTCAGCGTGATGTAGACGATGTTATGCAACTTGCCCGGCAGCCGTTCGCGGGCGAGGGTAATAATCCTGTCGGCGGTGGTGACGCAGGCCAGCGGGATCTCGGAGAGCAGCTCTTTATAACGCTCGGCGATTTCGCCGCCGTTATGGGTGAACACCTTTTCGATCAGGCTTTCGTCCAGCGTGTCGCCGGGCTTCTTTTTAAAGCCAATTCCTTTTCCCATTACCACCGTCTCTTCCTGACGGTCGTCCAGCGTAATCACCACGTTATTATTGAGTATTTTAGCGATTTTCATGGTCTTTCCCGGTGTTTCAGCATCCTGAAAACGAAAAAACCTGACGCCCGGAAGCGATCCCGGGCGTCAGGTTTTGCCTGTATTTTATGTTTCTGTCCTGCGGCCTGAGCGGCGGAGGGGATACAGTAACAATCCTGTTATGCCTGCATAATAACCCGTGCTCGCCGCGGCTCAACGCTTTTCACCGCGGAGTGCCGCCGCGGTCACACTTCTGCGCCGCGCACGGCGGGATCATTCCAGCCTGAAGTGCGCCTCCAGCCGGCTGACGCCGAGCCCGTTGACCTTTTTCACTTTGATCTGCACCGGAATGCGCTCTTTCATCGCCTCGACGTGGCTGATCACGCCAATGGTTTTACCGGAAGCATTCAGGCTGTCCAGCGCGTCCAGCGCGGTATCGAGGGTTTCGGCGTCCAGCGTGCCGAAGCCTTCGTCGAGGAACAGCGAATCGATGCTGGTTTTGTGGCTGACCAGATCGGACAACGCCAGTGCCAGCGCCAGGCTGACCAGGAAGCTCTCGCCGCCGGACAGGGTGCGGGTATCGCGCAGCGCGTCGGCCTGCCAGGTGTCCACCACCTGCAGCTCCAGCGCGTCGCTGGTTTTGCGCTGCAGCAGGTAGCGTCCGTGCAGCCGGCCGAGTTGCTGGTTGGCCAGATAAACCAGATGATCGAGCGTCAGCCCCTGAGCGAAGCGGCGGAACTTGTCGCCTTCTTTCGAGCCGATCAGCTGGTTGAGGTAGCTCCAGTCGTCGTAGTCTTGCTGGCTGCGGGCGATTTGCTCGAACAGCGCCTGTTGATTGAGGCGGCGGGCGGCATCGCTTTCCAGCTGGTTGCGCAGTTCACCCTGGCGCAGCTGCAACGTTTTCAACTGCTGCGCCAGCTCGGCCAGCGATTGGGTGAGTGCGTCGAGATCCGCGTTGGCTTCATCCACCCCTTCAGGGCGGCTTTGCCGATGCTGCTCCAGCGTTTGCGTCGCCTGCGTCAGCAGGGCGGCGGCCTCCACCTGCCGCTGTTGCAGTTGCTCTTTGCGCTGCTGCAATTCGCGGCGCAGGGCGTCGTCCAGCAGCGCAGCGGCGAAGGCGGTTTCATCGGCGAATTCGCTGTCGGCCAGCGCCTGCTGCCACAGCTGCTGCGCCTGCTGCAGCCGTTCCTGCATTTGGGTGTGCTGTTGTTGCAATCCGGCCTGCTGGCCGGCCAGGCGCTCGCGCAGTTCCTGCGCTTTTTGCCACTGCTCGGCGGCCTGCAAGCTGGCCTGCTCACAGGCGGTTTGTTTGGCGCGCAGCTGTTCGCGCACCTCGGCGACCTGCTGTTCGCCGAACAGCGCCAGCCGCTGCGCGCGCCGTTCGGCGAGGGTCTTCTCGCCTTCTTGCCAGCGTTGTTGCAGGTCTTGCTGCTGTTGCAGGCTGTCAGCATGGGTTTTCTGCAGCAGCGTAAAGCGCTCTTCGAGCAGCGCCAGCCGTTGCTGCGCCTGCTGCTGCTGCGTTTGCAGAGCGGCGAGCGCGTCTTTTGCCTGCTGTACCGCCTGCGCCGCCTGTTCATGCTGCTGCAGCGCGTGCTGCCCGCGCCGCTCTTCGTCGTCGCAGCCGCTCAGCCAGGCGCTGAGGCGCTCGCCCTCGGCCAACGTAAAGTCGAATGCCAGCGGCGCGCTGAGCTGCTGCCACTGCTGCTGTTGGGCAGCCAACTGCTGCTCATCCTGCGCGATAGCCTGCTGTTGGCGTTGCAATTGCTGTTGCAGGTTGTCGTAACGGGCTCGCAGCTCGACGCCTTGTTTTTGCAATGCTTCGGTCTGGACTTTCATTTGCTCCAGACGTTGCGCAGTTTCTGACAGTTTTACCTCTTGGTATTGTTCTACCGCCGGGTGCTCGCATGAGCCGCACAGCGGGCAGGGGGCGCCGGGTTGCAAACGGGCGCGCTCGGCTTCCAGACCCACGATCCGTTGTTCCAGCGCATAGGTTTTTTCAACATCGGCCTGGTGGGCTTTCTGCTGCTTAAATTGCTGACGGATGAGCTCTAACTGTGGCTCCAACTGGGTCAGTTCATTTTGACCGATGTTTAGCTCTTGCCGCTGCTGTTCCAGCCGTTTAACAACTTGTTGCGATAAAGAGGCGAGCGTAAATAACTGCTGGCGCGTCGGGCGCAGATCCGCCAGAGCGCTCAGGCGCTGGCGCAGCGGGGCCAGCGGCGTTTGCGCCGCCAGCGCCTGCTGCTGTTGCTGCTGAACGGCCAGCGCTTCGGTCAGCGCGTTCAACCGCTGCTGATGCTGTGCGGCCTGCGCCGTCAGCTGGCTGCGCTCGGCGGTGAGCTGCTCCAGCGTGGTTTTCTGTTTGGCACACTGCTGCGCGGCGGCATCGCCGGCCTGTCGCCGCTCGGCCTGCGTCGACTGCAGTTGGGCGATCTGATGGTCGAGCGGGGCGACCTGGTCATCGATCAGCTGTTGCTGCTGCCGCATATGCTCGGCATGGGCTTGCTGCGCCAGACGGGCCTTTTCCACCGCCTGCTGCAGTGGCGCCAGCTGCGCCGAGTGCTGTTCCTGTTGCTGCGTCAGCTGGGCTGCCTGCTGTTGTATCGTCTGCAGCTCGGCGCGGCAGCGATCGCGTTCACCGCGCAGCGGCCGCAATTTCTCGGCCGGTTCGCTGAGCGCCAGCCGCTGCAGCTGCGGGGCGGCCTCCGTCTGCTCGCGCTGGGCGGTTTCCAGCCGCCGTTGACCCTCGTTTTGCTGTTGCTGGAGGCGTTGCCATTGCTGCAGCCAGCTCAGCGCCTGTTGCTGTTGCTGAGTTTGCTTACCGAGGGCGCTTTCCTGCGCGCTCAGCGCCGTCAGCTGTTCAGTCAGGGAGTGGCGCTGTTCATCGTTCAGCAGCTCGATGCCGCTGGCGCGCTGGTGCAACCCATCCAGGTCGGTTTTGGCCTGCTTGTGCGATTCGAACACCTGTTCGGACAACCGCCCGTAGATTTCGGTGCCGGTCAGCTCTTCCAACAGCTCAGCGCGATCGTTGGCGTCGGCGTTGAGGAATGCGGCGAACTGCCCCTGAGACAGCATCATCGATTTGGTGAAGCGGCCGAAGTCCAGCCCGGTGATGGCGGCGGTGATCTCCAGCTTGTCGCGCACCTTGTCCGCCAGGATCTTGCCGTCCTCGCGGCGCGCCAGTTCCACCTTCGGTGCCTGCAGATTGCCGTCCGGCGCGTTTTTGGCGCGGCGCTGGCTCCAGAAGGCGCGATAGCCGACGCCCTTGACCTCGAATTCGACCTCCGCCAGCGATTCGGCGGTGTGGCGGGTCATCAGTTCATTCTGGCTCGGCGTGACGTTGAGACGCGGCGTCTGGTGGTACAGCGCCAGGCAGATGGCGTCCAGCAGGGTGGTTTTGCCCGCGCCGGTCGGGCCGGTAATGGCGAACAGGCCGTTGCTGGCGAACGGCTCGGCGGTGAAGTCAATTTTCCACTCGCCCTGCAGCGAGTTGAGGTTTTTTAACCGCAGGCTGAGGATCTTCATGGATTGGTCTCCTCAGGATTGTGCTGCACCGCCTCGACCACCTGGCGGAACAGTTGGTGCATTCGCCGTTGGCGCGCTTCTGGCATGTCGGCCTCCTGCGCCAACCTGCGTTCGAACACCTCGTTGACGCTCAGCTCGTTGAGCGTTTCCTTATCCTGCTGCGCGATCGCCTGGCGGCGCTGCTCTTTGCTGCGCCGCAGCAGCACCACTTCCACCGGCAGCTCATCCGCCAGCAGTTGGATGCGGCGCTGGATATCGCTGAGGTAGTCCTGCGTCGCCACTTCGATATCCAGCCACACCGGCAGCTCGCCGGCATAGTCGGCAAATTGCTGCAGCTGCCGTTCGATCTCGGCCAGATCGCCTTTGATCAGCTGCATGGGCTGGAACTGCGGGATCGTTAACGCTTCTACCTGCTGCAGGGCGCCGCCGGCGAAATCGACCAGGAAGACGCTTTTGGCTTTGCCCAGTTCATCGAAGCTGAGCGGAATCGGTGAGCCGCTATAGCGAATATGTTCCGACTTGGCGACGTTCTGCGCGCGGTGAATGTGGCCCAGCGCGATGTAATCGGCAGGTGGGAAGGCTTGCGCCGGGAAGGCGTCGAGGGTGCCGATATAGATGTCGCGCACCGAGTCGGAGGTGGTGACGCCGACGGTGGTCAGGTGGCCGGTGGCGACGATCGGCAGCGGCAGGCCCAGCCGATCGCGGCGTTCGCAGGCCGCCTGATACAGCGCCTGGTAATGTTCGGCGATGGCTTCCTGCAGCGCCTGCTGTTTTTGCGCGCCGGATTCGCCGGCGCGGCTGGTGAGCAGATCGCGCGGCCGCAGAAAAGGAATGGCGCACAGCACCGCGCCCGGCTGGCCGTCGCGCCGGTTCAGCACCACAATCTGCTGTTCGGGGGCGCTTTGTGCGCTCGCGATCACCGTGGTGTTCAGGCAGGAGAGCAGCTCACGCGATTCGTTCAGCGTCGCCACCGAGTCGTGGTTGCCGCCCAGCACCACCAGCTGACAGCCGGTGCGCTGCAGCTCCACCACGAAGCGGTTGTACAGCTCGCGGGCGTAGCTGGGCGGCGAGCCGGTATCGAACAGATCCCCGGCGACGATCAGCGCATCCACCTGCTGCTGCTCGATCTGCTCGATCAGCCAGTTCAGAAAAGCCTGGTGCTCGGCGGCACGGCTTTTGGTGAAAAAGTACTGGCCAAGGTGCCAGTCAGAGGTGTGGATCAGGCGCATGACACTCCCGGATGCAAAGGTAATGGCGATGATTATAAAGGCCGCGGCGGCGGCTGTCCCGGCGCAATGATGATGACAACCGGATGATTTTTCTTTGCGCCGGGAAATAATCGCTATGCTTACTGCCTATAACAGCCGCTTTTTTTCATAAAAGTGTCACAAAACTGACGCATAATGGCGCCCGCAAAGTCGCTAACACATTGGCAGGATTGACGATGGCAAGACGCATACTGGTGGTGGAAGACGAAGCGCCGATCCGTGAGATGGTGTGCTTTGTGTTGGAACAGAATGGTTACCAACCGTTGGAAGCCGAGGATTATGACAGCGCCGTGACGCGCCTGTCTGAGCCGTTCCCTGATTTGGTGTTGCTCGACTGGATGTTGCCCGGCGGTTCCGGCATTCAGTTTATCAAACATATGAAGCGCGAAGCGCTGACGCGCGATATTCCGGTGATGATGCTGACCGCGCGCGGCGAAGAAGAAGACCGGGTGCGCGGCCTGGAAGTGGGGGCGGATGATTACATCACCAAGCCGTTCTCGCCCAAGGAGCTGGTGGCACGCATCAAAGCGGTCATGCGCCGCATTTCACCGATGGCGGTGGAAGAGGTGATTGAAATGCAAGGGCTGAGCCTGGATCCGTCCTCCCACCGCGTGATGGCTAACGATCAGGCGCTGGACATGGGGCCGACCGAGTTCAAGCTGCTGCACTTCTTTATGACCCACCCGGAGCGGGTTTATAGCCGTGAGCAGTTGCTTAATCACGTCTGGGGCACTAACGTTTATGTGGAAGACCGTACCGTTGACGTGCATATCCGTCGGCTCCGCAAGGCATTAGAAACCAGTGGGCATGATAAAATGGTTCAAACCGTTCGGGGCACCGGCTACCGGTTCTCAACGCGCTACTGATCGCACTGCGCTGGAGAATATGCCGTGTTAGAACGTCTGTCGTGGAAGAGGCTGGCTCTGGAGCTGGCTCTTTTCTGTTTGCCCGCCTTACTGCTGGGGCTGATTTTCGGTTATCTGCCCTGGTTCCTGCTGGCCTCCGCGCTGGCCGCGCTGGTGTGGAATTTCTACAACCAGCTCAAACTCTCCCATTGGCTGTGGATCGACCGCAGCATGACGCCGCCGCCCGGCCGCTGGAGTTGGGAGCCGTTGTTCTATGGCCTGTATCAGATGCAGCAGCGCAACCGCCGCCGCCGGCGCGAGCTGGCGCTGTTGATCAAGCGCTTTCGCAGCGGGGCCGAATCGCTGCCTGACGCGGTGGTGATGACCACCGTTGAAGGCAACATCTTCTGGTGCAACGGGCTGGCGCAGCATCTGCTCGGCTTCCGCTGGCCGGAAGACAACGGCCAGCACATCCTCAACCTGCTGCGTTATCCGGAATTCAGCCATTACCTGCAACAGCAGGAGTTCTCGCGCCCGCTGACGCTGCAGCTGAACAACGAACACTACGTCGAATTCCGCGTGATGCCCTATTCCGAAGGGCAGTTGCTGATGGTGGCGCGCGACGTCACCCAAATGCGCCAGCTGGAGGGGGCGCGGCGCAACTTCTTCGCCAACGTCAGCCATGAGCTGCGCACGCCGCTGACGGTGCTGCAGGGCTATCTGGAGATGATGGGCGACGAAGAGCAGGACGGTTCGCTGCGCAGCAAGGCGCTCGGCACCATGCAGGAACAGACCCGCCGGATGGACGGGCTGGTCAAGCAGCTGCTGACGCTGTCGCGCATCGAGGCGGCGCCCAATGTCGACATGAACGAGCGGGTGGATATCCCGCTGATGCTGCGGGTGTTGCAGCGCGAGGCGCAATCGCTGAGCGGCGGCAATCACGAGATCACTTTCCGGGTGAACGAACAGCTCAACGTGTTCGGCAATGAAGACCAGTTGCGCAGCGCGGTGTCTAACCTGGTGTACAACGCGGTCAACCACACGCCGAAGGGCACCCATATCGAAGTGAGCTGGCAGCAGACGGCGCACGGCGCGCAGTTCCAGGTCAGCGACAACGGGCCGGGCATCGCCGCCGAACACCTGCCGCGCCTGACCGAGCGTTTTTACCGCGTCGACAAGGCCCGTTCGCGCCAGACCGGCGGCAGCGGGCTGGGGCTGGCGATCGTCAAGCATGCGCTCAGCCATCACGACGCGCGGCTGGAGATCCTCAGCGAGCCGGGGATCGGCACCCGCTTTATCTTTACCTTACCCAACCGGTTGATTGTTCCCGCCGCTTTATCAGAGAATGCGGTGAAAAATTAACGCGAGACACCGGTATGACCCGAATAACCCGAGGGCTGTTGCTTTGCCTGGCGCTGCTGGTCGGACGCGGCGCGCTGGCGCAGCCCGACGGCATGCTGGCGGGCAACCTGTCCAGCGTCGGTTCCGATACTTTGGCGAATCTGATGGCGCTGTGGGCGCAGGATTTCAGCCGGCATTACCCCAACGTTAACCTGCAGATCCAGGCCGCCGGCTCGTCGACCGCGCCGACCGCGTTGGCTGCGGGCGCCGCGCAGCTGGGCCCGATGAGCCGGCCGATGAAGGCGGCCGAGGTTTCGGCGTTCGAACACCGTTACGGCTATGCGCCGCTGGCGGTGCCGGTGGCGGTGGACGCGCTGGTGGTGTTGGTGCATCAGGACAACCCGCTGCGCGGCCTCAATCTGCAGCAGCTCGATCGCATTTTCTCCGCCACCCGGCGCTGCGGTGAAAGCAAGCCGCTGACGCGCTGGGGCGAGCTGGGGCTGAGCGGCGACTGGGCGACGCGCTCGCTGCAGCGCTTCGGCCGCAACTCGGCGTCCGGCACCTACGGCTATTTCAAACTGCGCGCGCTGTGCGGCGGCGATTTTATGCCGCGCGTCAATGAGCTGCCCGGCTCGGCCTCGGTGGTGCAGGCGGTGGCCGGTTCGCTCAACGGCATCGGCTACGCCAGCATCGGTTTTCGCGCCAGCGGCGTGCGGCTGCTGCCGTTGGCGGAATCGGGAGAGGACTATGTCGCGCCTACCGCCGCCAACGTGCGCAACGATCGCTACCCGCTGTCGCGCTATCTCTATATCTACATCAACAAAGCCCCCAATCAACCGCTGGAGCCGCTGACCGCCGCGTTCCTCGATCGCGTGCTGTCGAACGCAGGGCAGAACCTTGTCAATCACGACGGCTATCTGCCGCTGCCGCCGGGCGCCCTGCAGAGGACCCGCCAGGCGCTCGGGCTGCAGCCGCTCGCGGCGGCCACGGTGCAATAAGCGACAAAAAACGGCGTATTTTTCGCCTTTTTTAACGGCCAAACGGAGCTTATACCACGCGAAAACCGGGCATTTATTGGCGTTTTCGCGCGGTAAAGCGGTATATGTTTCACGTTTCGTGAATCCATTGTTCAAAAATGATACAAATCATGTAGTGTATATTTATTGATAGCCAATATGATCGACTGGTGGCTAAAGTTTATATGGTCGATAGCTCTGCTTTTCGCCGTGCGCCTTGCCTTGAAGCGCTATAAACGTTTACCTTAGCCCTCGTTGTCGGATTAAACCTCCATTTTTATAACTCCTAAAATTTTGCCCATCTTCATGAGCGGCCACTTTCGAATAGGGACATAAACGCCGGATCGACTGCGTTTAGGATGCTTATTTGGCGCTGCGACGATCGGGCATGCCGGCAACCGGTGGGGCGTCACGCCACCACGCTATCGGACAATTTTTTTCATTTGAACAGGCAACACGACATCGTATGAGTCATCGTTTAACGTCAAAAGATATCCTGGCACTGGGCTTCATGACCTTTGCCTTATTCGTTGGGGCCGGGAACATCATCTTCCCGCCGATGGTCGGCTTGCAGTCCGGTGAACACGTCTGGATCGCGGCGCTGGGCTTCCTGATCACCGCCGTCGGTCTGCCGGTCATCACCGTCATCGCGCTGGCGCGCGTCGGCGGCGGCATCGACGCCCTCAGTTCGCCGATCGGCCGCGGCGCCGGCCTGCTGCTGGCGACCGTCTGCTACCTGGCCGTCGGCCCGCTGTTCGCCACGCCGCGCACCGCCACCGTGTCCTTTGAAGTGGGCATCGCCCCGCTGACCGGCGACGGCGCCATGCCGCTGTTCATCTACAGCCTGGTGTACTTCGCGCTGGTGATCGGCATCTCCCTGTATCCGGGCCGCCTGCTCGACACCGTCGGCCATGTGCTGGCGCCGCTGAAGATCGTGGCGTTAGGCGTACTGGGCATCGCCGCGCTGCTGTGGCCTGCCGGCGCGCCGATTCCGGCGACGGCGGCTTACCAGAGCGTGCCTTTCTCTTCCGGCTTCGTTAACGGCTACCTGACCATGGATACGCTGGGCGCGCTGGTATTCGGCATCGTTATCGTCAACGCGGCGCGCTCGCGCGGCGTGAAAGACGCCGGTCTGTTGACCCGCTACACCATTCTGGCCGGTTTGATCGCCGGCGTGGGCCTGACGCTGGTTTACCTGAGCCTGTTCAAGCTGGGCTCCGGCAGCGGCGCGCTGGTGCCGGACGCCACCAACGGCGCGGTGATCCTGCACGCTTACGTTCAGAACACCTTCGGCGGCCTGGGCAGCTTCTTCCTGGCGGCGCTGATCTTCATCGCCTGTATGGTGACCGCGGTAGGCCTGACCTGCGCCTGCGCCGAGTTCTTCGCGCAATACCTGCCGTTCTCGTACAAGACGCTGGTGTTTATCTTGGGTCTGTTCTCGATGGTGGTGTCCAACCTCGGCCTGAGCCACCTGATCCAGATCTCCATTCCGGTGCTGACCGCGATTTACCCGCCGTGCATCGTGCTGGTGGTGCTGAGCTTCACCCTGCGTTGGTGGCACAGCGCGCCGCGCATCATCGCGCCGGTGATGCTTGTCAGCCTGTTGTTTGGTATCCTTGACGCGGTGAAAGCCTCCAGTTTCCAGCAGCTGCTGCCGGCCTGGACCACTCACCTGCCGCTGGCGGAGCAGGGGTTGGCATGGTTGCCGCCTTCGCTGCTGATGCTGGTGCTGGTCGCGATTTATGATCGGGTGTGCACGCGTTCCCAAGTGACCGCGCACTGATAATCCCCCGGCTTAATCCAGGGCCACGGACATGTCCGTGGCTTTTTTACGTTTAAAACTATGGGTCATTTTCATGCAACAACAGTCACCCACCACTGCCCCCGACAATAAGCTGAAACGCGGCCTCAGTACGCGTCATATCCGCTTTATGGCGCTGGGATCGGCCATCGGCACCGGGTTGTTCTACGGCTCGGCGGACGCCATCAAAATGGCCGGCCCGAGCGTGCTGCTGGCTTACCTGATCGGCGGCATCGTGGCCTTTATCATCATGCGCGCCCTGGGGGAGATGTCGGTCAACAACCCGCAGGCCAGCTCGTTTTCCCGCTATGCGCAGGACTACCTCGGCCCGATGGCGGGTTACATCACCGGCTGGACTTACTGCTTTGAAATCCTGATCGTCGCCATCGCCGACGTGACCGCCTTCGGCATCTATATGGGGGTCTGGTTCCCGGAAGTGCCGCACTGGATCTGGGTGCTGAGCGTGGTGCTGATCATCGGCGCCATCAACTTGATGAGCGTCAAGGTGTTCGGCGAGCTGGAATTCTGGTTCTCGTTCTTCAAAGTCGCCACCATCATCATCATGATCGTGGCCGGCATCGGCATCATCATCTGGGGCATCGGTAACGGCGGGCAGCCGACCGGCATTCATAACCTGTGGTCGAACGGCGGCTTCTTCAGCAACGGCTTTATCGGCATGATCCTGTCGCTGCAGCTGGTGATGTTCGCTTACGGCGGCATTGAAATCATCGGCATCACCGCCGGCGAAGCCAAAGATCCGAAAAAATCGATTCCGAAGGCCATCAACTCGGTGCCGTGGCGCATTCTGGTGTTCTACGTCGGCACGCTGTTCGTCATCATGTCTATCTACCCGTGGAACCAGGTGGGCACCAACGGCAGCCCATTCGTGCTGACCTTCCAGCATATGGGCATCACCGTGGCGGCAGGTATCCTCAACTTCGTGGTGATTACCGCTTCGCTGTCGGCGATCAACAGCGACGTGTTCGGCGTCGGCCGAATGCTGCACGGCATGGCCGAGCAGGGCCATGCGCCGAAGATGTTCAGCAAGGTGTCGAAGCGGGGCATTCCCTGGGTGACGGTGGTGGTGATGATGCTGGCGCTGCTGCTGGCGGTATACCTCAACTACATCATGCCGGAGAGCGTGTTCCTGGTGATCGCGTCCCTGGCGACCTTCGCCACCGTGTGGGTGTGGATCATGATCCTGTTCTCCCAAATCGCCTTCCGCCGCAGCCTGAGCAAAGAACAGGTGAAGCAACTGGCGTTCCCGCTGCGCGGCGGGGTGTTCACCTCGGTGGTGGCGATCGTGTTCCTGGTGTTCATCATCGGCCTGATCGGCTACTTCCCGACCACGCGCGTCTCGCTGTACGCCGGCCTGGTCTGGGTGGTATTGCTGCTGGCGGGGTACTGGTTCAAGGTCAACCATCAGAAAAAACGCGCACCGTTGGCGACGCAGCAAGACTGAATGGAAAAACACCGGCTAAGGCCGGTGTTTTTTTAGGAGCAGGCGTCAAGCGAAGTCCAGCTTGCGCAGTTTGGAAACGTCGATGGACTGCCTGGCCTGCCACAGATCGTAAGCATCCTGCATGCCCATCCAAACCTGTTCGGAACTGCCTATCACGATGGACAGGCGGATGGCCATTTCCGGCGAGATATCGGACTTTCCGCTGATCAGGCGTTGAACCGTGGAGGGCGCGACGTCCAGCGCTTTAGCCAGCGCACGCGCGCTGAGATTCAGCGTTTCCATGGTTTCTTTGATCAACTCGCCAGGATGAGGGGGATTATGCATGCGGTTCATTAGTGATAGTCCTCATAATTCACGATATAAACATCACCCTCGACCAGTTCAAACGTGATACGCCAGTTGCCGGTTACGGTGACGGACCATTGCCCGCTGCGAGCGCCCGTTAGCGGGTGCAAGAAGAAGCCGGGCAGATCTACGTCATCAATCACTTTCGCCAGATCCAGCACGCTCAGCCGCAGCGCGATTTTCTTCGCCTGATTGGCGTCGATACCCGCCGTTGAACCGGTTTCGAAAAACTTTTTGAGTCCCTTATGCTTGAAGCTTCTTATCATCCTGACGGCTCCATGAGTGTTGCGCTATACGCATCATAGCCAGGTGTTGCGTATGGCGCAACAAGATGGGGCGTTTTTCAACCTATTATGCCGGGCGTTTGTCTTCCGCTTCATCCTCCCCGGCGGCGCGCGCTTCGATACGCATGTCGCCGCCGTTAAGGCGTTCCTCCTCTTCCTCGCCGGCGCAGCGCGCCAGCACCTCGCGAATGTCTTGCATATTGCTGCTCAGGGCGCTCAGCGAAGGTTGCAGGTTGCGGGGCATGCGGCTTTCGTCCAGCGAAGCGCTGTGCAGGCAGCCGATAAACAGCAGGGTGGCCATCAGGGTAAACAGCCGGTGACGTAAGCGTTTCAGCAAGGGCTTTCCCTCTCGGTGGTGAAGATGATGGCGCATTAACGCCGTTTTCACCGGGGAAAAGAAGGGGATGGAGATATCTGCTGGCAATTGAAAGAACATCATTACCAGCAGACACAGTTACGTCAGCCGACGTCAGGAAGCGTTGGCGTTTTGTAGCAGCATGCCGCGCAGGTCATTGCCGGTTGGCGTTTGATGCACGCGCAGGCCGAACTCGTCGATCACCGCCAGGATATGGTCGAAAATATCCGCCTGAATGCTTTCATACTCCGCCCAGACCGTGGTGTTGGTGAAGGCGTAGATTTCCAGCGGCAGGCCTTCCGGCGTCGGCGCCAGCTGGCGCACCATCAGCGTCATGTTCTGGTGAATGCGCGGGTGAGCGCGCAGGTAGGCTTCCAGATAGGCGCGCAGCGTGCCGAGGTTGGTCAGGCGGCGGCCGTTGAGCGGCGAGGCCAGATCGATGGCAATCTCCTGATTGTGCCGGCTCAGCTCCTGGGTTTTATCGTTCAGGTAGCTGTGCAGCAGCGGGTTGCGCTGCAGGCGACGCTGTTCCTCTTGCGACAGGAAGTGCACGCTGCCGGTGTCGATATTCAGGCTGCGCTTGATGCGGCGCCCGCCGGATTCCGACATCGAACGCCAGTTTTTGAACGAGTCGGAGATCAGCGCGTAGGTGGGAATGGTGGTGACGGTATTGTCCCAGTTACGCACTTTGACCGTGGTCAGGCCGATGTCGGTGACCGCGCCGTCTGCGCCGTATTTCGGCATTTCCAGCCAGTCGCCGATCTTCAGCATATCGTTGGCGGAGAGCTGAATGCCGGCCACCAGGCCGAGGATCGGATCCTTGAACACCAACATCAGGACCGCGGTCATGGCGCCCAGGCCGCTGAGCAGCAGCAGCGGCGATTTGCCCATCAGCAGCGAGACGATCATGATGCCGATCAGGATCGCCGCCACCAGTTTCAGGCCCTGGAAAATGCCGCGCAGCGGCAGCTGATTGGAGATCGGGCTTTGGCGCAGCAGCGCCAGCAACGTATCCAGCAGCGAGAACAGCGACAGCAGGGTGAAGGCGAGGATCCACACCTGTGCGGCGGTGACGATCACCGCCTGGGTCTGGCTGCCGCTCTGCAGCCACAGCGTCGCCTGGATGCTGATAATCACCCCTTGCAGCAGCAGCGCCACGCGCTGGAACAGTTTGTATTGGGTGATGGCCTGTTGCCAGACGCGCTGCGATTGCTGGCCGCGGCGCTGAAGGGCGGCCAGCACCACCCGGTGCAGCACCAGGTGGATCGCGACCGAGATCAGGACAATCAACCCCAATACCATCAACAGCGACATCACTCCGCCGAATTCCAAACCAAACTGTTCCAGCCAGCGCGTTATCTGTTGTTGCATTACCGCTCCTTAAAAAATGCGCAAAAAATATCCTGTAAACTTAAAACGCGTTAGCCTAAGGGGTAACGTGCAGGATTTGTACCTGTTTACCTTTTTTTACATCGGGTTAGCGTTATTTTTCGGTCTCCGCCCCCCGGCTCATCCCCGGGTTTTGCGGCCAGAGAGGAGGGGGAGTTGCACTTAACGTGGCATTGTTCGCTTCTTGAAGAACGCCGTCGATTTCGTTTGGTACAGCAGGAGAAACAGTATGCTTAACGCCTGGCATCAACCGGTCCCGCCTTTTGTGGTGAAGCAAGGGCAACGTTTGGATATCACGCTGTGGTTACAGGGGGATGAACTGCCGGAACGGGTGTTTTTGCGCGCCGAACCGGACAACGAAGAGTGGCTGCTGGCGATGAAAGCGCAGCGCCACGAGGGGATGCGGCGCTACCAGGCCAGCCTGACGCTGAATGAGGGCGAGCCGACGCGGCGTTACTGCTTCAAGCTGCTGTGGGCCGATCGCCAGCAGTGGTTCGGGCCGCAGGGCTGGTCGCCAACGCCGCCGGGGCAGCTGGCGCAGTTCGCCGTCAACGAACCTGACAACGGCCCCGAGTGGGTGGCGGATCAGCTGTTCTACCAGATTTTCCCCGATCGCTTCGCCAGCAGCGGCGGCGAGCACGGCATCCAGAGCGGCAGCTACCGCCATCACGCGGCCGGCGCCGAGGTGATTCGGCGCGACTGGCAGCACCCGCTGGAGGATCGCCACGCCGCCTCGACCTTTTACGGCGGCGATCTGGACGGCATCGGCGCCAAACTGCCGTATTTGCAGCAGCTGGGGGTGACGGCGCTGTACCTGAACCCGATTTTTACCGCACCGAGCGTGCATAAGTACGATACCGAGGACTATTACCAGGTCGACCCACACTTCGGCGGCAACGCGGCGCTGCAGCGTTTGCGAGTGAGCACTCACAAGGTGGGCATGAAACTGGTGCTGGACGGGGTATTCAACCACACCGGCGACTCGCATCCGTGGTTCGACCGCCATCGTCAGGGCGAAAACGGCGCCTGTCACCACCCCGATTCGCCGTATCGCGGCTGGTTCAACTTTTACCCGGACGGCCGCGCGCTCGACTGGAAGGGCAACGCCAGCCTGCCGAAGCTCAACTTTGCCGAGCCGCAGGTGGCGGAAGCGATCTATCGCGGGGAAGGCAGCGTGGTGCGCCACTGGCTGCGCCCGCCGTACAGCATCGACGGTTGGCGGTTGGACGTGGTGCACATGCTGGGGGAGAACGGCGGCGCCACCGGCAACCTGCACCACCTGGCTGGCATCTATCAGGCGGTGAAGCAGGAGAATCCGCAGGCCTACGTATTGGGCGAGCACTTCGGCGACGCGCGCCGCTGGCTGCACGCCGGCGTGGAGGATGCGGCGATGAACTACATGGGCTTCGCGCTGCCGGTGCGGGCGTTCTTGGCGGGGCTGGACGTAGCCTATCACCCGGTGCGGCTGGACGCCGCCGGGTGCGCGCAGTGGATGGACGGCTACCGCGCCGGGTTGCCGCACGGCCGCCAGCTGATCCAGTTCAACCAACTGGACAGCCACGATACCGCGCGTTTTCTCACGCTGTTGCAGGGGAACGCGGCGCGCATGCAGATGGCGGCGGTGTGGTTGCTGAGCTGGATAGGCGTGCCTTGCCTTTATTACGGCGATGAGATTGGTCTGGACGGCGGCAACGATCCGTTCTGCCGCAAGCCGTTCCCGTGGGACGTCGGCGACTGGGACCGGCCGCTGCTGGCGCTGTTCCAGCGCATGGCGGCGCTGCGTAAACAGAGCGTGGCATTGCGTCGCGGCGGCTGTCAGGTGCTGTATGCCAGCGGGGAAACGCTGGTGTTCGTGCGCCTGTATCAGCAGGAGCAGGTGCTGGTGGCGCTGCAGCGCGACGGCAGCGGCCAGGCGCAGCTGCCGTACAACCCGCTGTTGGCGCGCGGCCCGTGGCGGCGTGTGGAAGGGCGGGGAGAGTTGAGCGAAACGGCAGGCGGGCTGCGCCTGCAGCTGGCGGAAGAGACGGCCACCGTGTGGCGCTGTGAAGGCTAAAGACACTGCGGGGGCCGAAGGGCCCCCGCGATAAAGGTGAGTAGGCGTTTACATCAGTAACCGACCGCAGAACCTGCCGGGCGACGCACGTCGTTGGCGCCGTACAGATAACCTTCGCGCACCTTGCCGGAAACCGCCGAGTCGTTGCCGGAGTTGGCCGGGCTGACGCCCGCCGCGCCCGGCAAACCGACCAGAATCAGTTCGGCGGCGCCCCACGGCGTTTGCTCGACCATCTTATAGCCCATGCCGCTCAGCAGCTTCAGCGTATCGGCGGAAACGCCGCGCTGTTCGTAGTACACCTCATCCGGCAACCATTGGTGATGGATGCGCGGCGCGTCCACCGCTTCCTGCGGCGCCATGCCGTGGTCGATCACGTTCAACGCGGTCTGCAGGGTGATGGTGATGATGCGCGAACCGCCCGGCGAGCCCAGCACCATAAAGATCTTGTTGTCCTTGGTCACCAGCGTCGGGCTCATCGACGATAGTGGGCGCTTACCGGGGGCAATGCTGTTGGCGGTGCCCTGCACCAGCCCGTACAGGTTTTTCTCGCCCACTTTGACCGTAAAGTCGTCCATCTCGTCGTTGAGGAAGAAGCCGGTACCCGGTGCGATCACCACGGCGCCGAAGCGGCCGTTGACGGTATAGGTGGTGGAGACCGCGTTGCCGTCGTGATCGACGATCGAATAGTGGGTGGTTTCCGGTTTCTCATGCGGTTCCATGCCGGGCTGCACGTTTTCCGACGGCGTGGCCTTGTCCGCGACGATTTTCTTGCGGATCTGCTCGGCGTAGCTCTTGCTCACCAGCCGGTCGATCGGGTTTTTGATGAACTCCGGGTCGCCGAGGTAGGTGTTGCGGTCCATGTAGGCATGGCGCATCGCTTCGGTCATGGTGTGAATGGCCGCCGCCGAGTTGAAGCCCATGCTTTTCAGGTCGTAGCCTTCCACCACGTTGAGGATTTCGCACAGCGTCACGCCGCCGGAGCTGGGAGGCGGCGCCGACACGAACTTGTAGCCGCGATAGCTGCAGGTAATCGGCGGGGTTTCGGTGACCTTGTAATTGGCGAAGTCGGCGGCGGTCAAGATGCCGCCGCCCTGTTTGGCCGCCGCCTCCACTGCCTGCGGGATCTTGCCTTTATAGAAGGCGTCGGTTCCCCCTTTGGCGATGGCTTCCAGCGTATTGGCCAGATCGGTTTGCACCAGTTTGTCCCCCGGCTGCAGCGGGCTGCCGTCCGGGCGCAGGAAGATTTTGGCCGACTCGGGATCCTGTTTGAAGCGTGCGACGGTGGTGTCGAGGATATCGGTATCGGCGCGGGTCAGCACAAAGCCTTCGCGCGCCAGCCTGATCGCCGGCGCCAGCACCTGTTCACGGCTCAGCTTGCCGTACTTCTCACGCGCGGTTTCCATCCCCAGCACGGTGCCCGGCACGCCCGCCGCCAGATAGCCGTACAGGCTGGCGTCTTTCTTCACCTTGCCGTTGGCATCCAGATACATGTTGGCGCTGGCCGCCGCCGGCGCGGTTTCACGGAAGTTGATGAAGGTGTCGGTGCCGTCCGCCAGGTGAACGGTCATAAAGCCGCCGCCGCCGATGTTGCCGCAGCAGGGGTTAACCACCGCCTGCGCGTAACCGACCGCCACGGCGGCGTCGATGGCGTTGCCGCCCATCTTCAGGATATCCACGCCGACCTGCGAGGCCAGGTGCTGCGAGGTGACCACCATGCCGTTTTTGGCTTCCACCGCGGGGTTGGATGCCGCATACAGGCTGCCGCTGACCAGCAGCGCCGCCATGGTCAGGGGTTTGCTCCATTTCTGTAAAAACATAGTTATTCCTACCCTGTCAGTTTTTTATTGTGTTGTGTTTGCTTGCCGCTGTTCGCTTGCAAAGCGCGAGCCAGCGTTATTGATAGTAGCCGCTGATGGGCGCACGCGCGGCGAGCAGGGTGGGAAATGTGAGCGGAAACAGGGAAATAAAGCACTGAAGGTGGGCGGCCTGCCCCATAAAGGGGCATAAAAAAACCGGCCGCGTGGGCCGGTTGATTCACTATCAGGCTGAAATTACAGCTTGGCAGCGTTTTCAGACAGGTATTTTGCAACGCCGTCTGGGGAAGCGCCCATACCTGCTTTGCCTTTTTCCCACTGAGCCGGGCACACTTCACCGTGCTCTTCGTGGAATTGCAGCGCGTCAACGGTACGGATCATTTCGTCGATGTTACGGCCGATTGGCAGGTCGTTAACAACCTGAGCACGCACGATGCCGTCTTTGTCGATCAGGAAGGAGCCGCGCAGCGCAACGCCGGCTTCCGGGTGTTCGATGCCGTAAGCTTTCTGAATTTCACGCTTGATGTCAGCAACCATTGCGTATTTCACTTCACCGATGCCGCCTTTGTCGACAGGGGTTTTACGCCATGCGTTGTGAACGAACTCTGAGTCGAAGGAAACGCCAACCACTTCAACGCCACGCTTCTGGAACTCTTCATAGCGGTGATCGAAAGCGATCAGCTCGGAAGGGCATACGAAGGTGAAGTCCATTGGCCAGAAGAACAGGACGGCCGGTTTGCCGTTCAGGTGCTTCTTCAGGTTGAAGTTTTCAACGATTTCGCCGCTACCCAGTACGGCAGCTGCAGTGAAGTCAGGGGCTTGACGAGTTACCAGGACCATAATTACTCCTGTAATAGGTGTTAAAGGGTGGATGTAAAAACAAGGGCCAGTATAGGGGCCGCGACTTGGTGAATAAAGGGTAAAAGACCAATCGATGAGATAGCTTTCACCTATCAAAGTCGTTGATATAATTTAGCGAGCTTTAAAAATAACCTTTTCCCACAAAAGGGCAAGCGGCAAAACGTAAATTCTTGCAAGGCGTTGCAATTTCAAGGGCTTGAGCTTGACCTCAGAGCGCTTTGTCCTTCGCCTGCCGCATCATTTGCGGGTAAAACTGCCAGAACTGTGTTTCAAGCTGATGATAATGTTGCTCGACGTCGGCGAACGAACCGGCCAGCGCCTCGAGGCGCGGGCGGCGGCTGGCCATGCCCTGCAGCACCCGGGCGATGAACGGCAATTCGGCGTAGCGCTCCAGCCAGCGTTCCTGCCACAGGTAGCCGTTCAGGTTCTGAAAGCGCGGCGGCGTGAGCGGCAGAAAAGGTTCGATCTGGCTGCGGGCTTCCTGGGTAAACTGGTGCAGGTCGCGCGAAGGCTCCAGCTGCTGCCAGTGGCGCGCCAGAAAATGGTCCCACACCACGTCGAGGGTGATCGGCGCCACGCGGCGGTAGGGGGCGCTGAAATAGTCGCGGCTGGCTTTGACCTGCGGCAGGCTGTCGGTCAGCACGTCGACGCGGCGGTGCATCATGATGCCGGCCACCACCTCGGGCTGGTAGTCGGCGGCGGGGTTGCCGCGCACGAAATCGGCCAGCAGGTTGCCCAGCAGCGAGCTGTCCGCCAGCGTGGCCAGGTGAAGATGAGCGAGAAAATTCATCCCTCAACTATACCCGAAGTCAGGCAAATCCTCCTTATTTCTTGCCGCTGACCGCCCCCGGCTTTAGACTAGGCCGCCTGTTTTTTACCAACCAGCCCTAAATGAAGAAGTGAATACCCATGCGCGTCGCTGATTTTTCGTTTGAACTTCCCGAATCCCTGATTGCCCACTATCCCCAGGCCGAACGCAGCGCATGCCGCCTGCTGCAGCTGGACGGGCCGAGCGGGGCGCTGACGCACGGCGTATTCACCGATCTGCTGGATAAGCTGGAAGCCGGCGACCTGCTGGTGTTCAACAATACCCGCGTGATCCCGGCGCGCATGTTCGGCCGCAAGGTCAGCGGCGGCAAGATTGAGGTGCTGGTGGAGCGCGTGCTGGACGACCATCGCGTGCTGGCGCACGTGCGCGCGTCGAAAGCGCCGAAGCCGGGCGCCGAGCTGCTGTTGGGGGATGACGAGAGCATCGCCGCCACCATGGTGGCGCGCCACGAGACGCTGTTCGAGCTGCGCTTCAACGACGAGCGCGACGTGTTCACTATCCTCAACGCCGCCGGCCACATGCCGCTGCCGCCTTATATCGCCCGCCCGGATGAAGACGCCGACCGCGAGCTGTATCAGACGGTCTACAGCGAGAAGCCCGGCGCGGTTGCCGCGCCGACCGCCGGCCTGCACTTCGACGAGCCGCTGCTGGCGGCGCTGCGCGCCAAGGGCGTGGAAATGGCGTTCGTGACGCTGCACGTCGGCGCCGGCACCTTCCAGCCGGTGCGCGTGGAAACCATCGAAGATCACGTGATGCATGCCGAATACGCCGAAGTGCCGCAGGAGGTGGTCGATGCGGTGCTGGCCTGCAAGGCGCGCGGCAAGCGCGTGGTGGCGGTGGGCACCACCTCGGTGCGCTCGCTGGAAAGCGCCGCGGCGGCCAGCAAAGAAGCGCTGATTGCGCCGTTCTTCGGCGACACCAGTATCTTTATCTATCCGGGCTATCACTATCAGGTGATCGACGCGCTGGTGACCAATTTCCACCTGCCGGAATCGACCCTGATCATGCTGGTGTCGGCCTTCGCCGGCTATAAAAATACCATGAACGCCTATCAGCAGGCGGTGGCCGAGCAGTATCGCTTTTTCAGCTACGGCGATGCGATGTTCATCAGCCGTAACCCGCAGGCGGAAAACGAGTCCGTCGGCGGTTAATTTCCCGGGCTGCGCGCACGGCGCGGCCCCGTTTCAACGACATCAGACTGTTTCTCTGATGCTGGAGGTTTTGTGAAGTACGAACTACAAACTACCGATGGCCGCGCGCGTCGCGGCCGCCTGATCTTCGACCGCGGCGTGGTGGAGACCCCGGCCTTTATGCCGGTCGGCACCTACGGCACGGTCAAGGGCATGACGCCGGAAGAAGTGAAAGAAACCGGCGCGCAGATCCTGCTGGGCAACACCTTCCACCTGTGGCTGCGCCCGGGCCAGGAGATCATGAAGCTGCACGGCGACCTGCACGATTTCATGCAGTGGCATGGGCCAATCCTCACCGATTCCGGCGGTTTCCAGGTGTTCAGCCTGGGGGCGATGCGCAAGATCAAAGAGGAAGGCGTGTACTTCCGCAACCCGATCAACGGCGACAAGGTGTTCCTGAGCCCGGAAAAATCGATGGAAATCCAGTATGACCTGGGTTCCGACATCGTGATGATCTTCGATGAATGTACGCCGTACCCGGCCGACTGGGACTACGCCAAGCGTTCGATGGAAATGTCGCTGCGCTGGGCGGAGCGCAGCCGCAAGCGATTCGACGAGCTGGAAAATAAAAATGCGCTGTTCGGCATCATTCAGGGCGGCGTTTACGAAGATTTACGTGATGTTTCAGTCAAAGGGCTGGTGGATATCGGCTTTGACGGGTACGCTGTGGGCGGCTTGGCTGTAGGCGAGCCGAAAGAGGATATGCATCGCATTCTTGAACACGTTTGCCCGCAAATTCCGGAAGATAAGCCACGCTATTTGATGGGCGTCGGCAAGCCGGAAGATTTGGTGGAAGGCGTGCGTCGCGGCATCGACATGTTCGACTGCGTCATGCCGACCCGCAACGCCCGCAACGGCCATTTGTTCGTGACTGACGGTGTGGTAAAAATCCGTAATGCCAAGCACAAGGATGATACTTCTCCGCTGGATAAGGACTGTGATTGCTACACCTGTCGCCATTACAGCCGCGCCTACTTGCACCATCTCGACCGTTGCAACGAAATATTGGGTGCTCGACTGAACACGATTCATAACCTGCGTCACTACCAACGCCTGATGGCGGGTTTACGCCAGGCTATCGAAGAGGGTAAATTAGAGCAGTTTGTTGCGGATTTCTATGGTCGGATCGGCAAGCCGATTCCGCCTTTAAACGCTTGATCTAATAATTGATAACTTAATGAGGGAATTTCAATGAGCTTTTTCATTTCTGACGCCGTCGCATCCGCAGGGGCTCCGGCTCAGGGAAGCCCGTACTCTCTGATCATTATGCTGGTGGTGTTCGGCCTGATCTTCTACTTCATGATCCTGCGCCCACAGCAGAAACGCGCTAAAGATCACAAGAAGCTGATGGACTCCATCGGTAAAGGCGACGAAGTGCTGACCACCGGCGGCCTGATCGGTCGCGTGACCAAAGTGGCCGACACCGGCATCATCGCCATCGCGCTGAACGACACCACGGAAGTGATGATCAAGCGTGACTTCGTGGCGGCCGTTCTGCCGAAAGGTACCATGAAGGCCCTGTAATCTTTTTTCCCGAAGGGAATTGCCGTGCTAAACCGTTATCCTTTGTGGAAGTATCTGATGTTGATCGTCGTGATCCTCGTCGGTCTGCTTTATGCGCTTCCCAACATCTACGGTGAGGATCCGGCCGTACAAATCACTGGCGCGCGCGGCGTCGCCGCCAGTGAAACTACGCTGGACCAGGTCCGTACCGTATTAGAAAAAGACAACATCGCGAGCAAGTCGATTGCGCTGGAAAATGGCGCCATCCTGGCTCGCTTTAAAGATCCTGACGTTCAGCTGCGCGCCCGCGAAGCGCTGGTGACCGAGCTGGGTGACAAATTCGTCGTGGCACTGAACCTGGCGCCGGCCACGCCGACCTGGCTGGCCATGCTGGGCGCAGAGCCGATGAAACTCGGCCTGGACCTGCGCGGCGGCGTGCACTTCCTGATGGAAGTGGACATGGACACCGCGTTGAGCAAGCTGCAGGAACAGACCATGGATACCCTGCGCAGCGAGCTGCGCGAGAAGGGCATTCCTTACGCGTCTATCCGCAAGCTGGACAACAACGGCGTGGAAGTTCGCTTCCGCGACAATGCGGCTCGTGACCAGGCCATCAGCTACATCGGCCCGCGTCAGCGCGATCTGGTGCTGTCCGCCAACGGCGCCAACACCATGAAAGCCAGCCTGACGGACGCCCGTCTGAGCGAAGCGCGCGAATACGCCGTCCAGCAGAACATCACTATCCTGCGTAACCGCGTCAACCAGCTCGGCGTCGCCGAACCGCTGGTGCAGCGCCAGGGCGCCGACCGCATCGTGGTCGAGCTGCCGGGCATTCAGGACACCGCGCGCGCCAAAGAAATTCTGGGCGCCACCGCGACCCTCGAATTCCGTCTGGTGAACACCAATGCGGACGCCACTGCGGCGGCCAACGGCCGCGTGCCGGGCGACTCCGAGGTGAAATACACCCGTGACGGCCAGCCGATCGTGCTGTACAAGCGCGTGATCCTGACCGGTGATCACATCACCGACTCCACCTCGAGCACCGACGAATACAACCAGCCGCAGGTTAACATCTCGCTGGACAGCGCCGGCGGCACGTCCATGTCCAACTTCACCAAGGACAACATCGGCAAGCCGATGGCGACCCTGTTCGTGGAGTATAAGGACAGCGGCAAGAAAGACGCCAACGGCCGTGCAGTGCTGGTGAAACAGGAAGAAGTGATCAACGTGGCGAACATTCAGTCGCGTCTGGGCAACAGCTTCCGCATCACCGGTATCGGCAACCCGAACGAAGCGCGTCAGCTTTCGCTGCTGCTGCGTGCGGGCGCGCTGATCGCGCCGATTCAGATCGTCGAAGAGCGCACCATCGGCCCGACCCTGGGTCAGCAGAACATCACCCAGGGTCTGGAAGCCTGTCTGTGGGGCCTGGTGGCGTCCATCGTCTTCATGGTGGTCTGGTATCGTAAGTTCGGCGTGATCGCCACCACGGCGCTGGTCGCCAACCTGGTGCTGATCGTCGGCGTGATGTCCCTGTTGCCGGGGGCGACGCTGACCATGCCGGGCATCGCCGGGATCGTGTTGACGCTGGCGGTGGCGGTCGACGCCAACGTACTGATTAACGAACGTATCAAGGAAGAGCTGAAGAACGGCAGGTCCGTTCAGCAGGCGATCCATGAGGGCTATAAAGGCGCGTTCTCCAGTATCGTTGACGCCAACATCACCACGCTGATCACCGCGATCATCCTGTACGCAGTCGGCACCGGTTCGATCAAAGGCTTTGCGATCACCACCGCTATCGGTGTGGCGACGTCCATGTTCACCGCGATTGTCGGTACCCGTGCCATCGTCAACCTGCTTTACGGCGGCAAACGCATTAACAAGCTGTCTATCTGAGGAGTGCGTTGTGGCACAGGATTATACTGTTGAGCAACTCAACTACGGCCGTAAAGTCTACGACTTTATGCGCTGGGACTACGTGGCCTTCGGCATCTCGTTGGTGCTGTTGGTCGCGTCGATCGCCACCATGTCGGTGCGCGGGTTTAACTGGGGTCTGGATTTCACCGGCGGTACGGTGATTGAAATCAACCTGGAGAAACCGGCTAATCTCGACCTGATGCGCGATACGCTGGAGAAGGCCGGGTTCCAGGATCCGATCATCCAGAACTTCGGCAGCAGCCGCGACGTGATGGTGCGCATGCCACCGGCGACCGGCACCGCAGGCCAGGAACTGGGCAACAAGGTGATCGGCGTGATCAACGACTCGGTGGATAAAAATGCCACCGTGAAGCGCATCGAGTTCGTCGGCCCGAGCGTGGGCAGCGAACTGGCGCAAACCGGCGGCATGGCGCTGCTGGTGGCGTTGATCTGTATCCTGATCTACGTCGGTTTCCGCTTCGAATGGCGCCTGGCGCTGGGGGCGGTTATCGCGCTGGCGCACGACGTGATCATCACGCTGGGCGTGCTGTCGCTGTTCCATATCGAGATTGACCTGACCATCGTCGCGTCCCTGATGTCGGTTATCGGCTACTCGCTGAACGACAGCATCGTGGTTTCCGACCGTATTCGTGAGAACTTCCGCAAGATCCGCCGCGGTACGCCTTACGAGATCATGAACGTGTCGTTGACCCAGACGCTGAGCCGTACGCTGATGACTTCCGGGACCACCCTGATGGTGGTGCTGATGCTGTACATCTTCGGTGGCGCGATGCTGCAAGGCTTCTCGCTGGCGATGCTGATCGGCGTGTCGATCGGTACCGTCTCCTCGATCTACGTCGCGTCCGCGCTGGCGTTGAAGCTGGGGATGAAACGCGAACACATGCTGCAGCAAAAAGTGGAAAAAGAGGGCGCAGATCAGCCTTCGATTCTGCCTTAACAACCGCAGTATTCAGCGATATGAGAAGGAGCGCCGATGGCGCTCCTTTTTTTTTTGCCTCGGGGGTCAGTGCTGCTTCACTACCGCCGGTTGGACGGTCGAAACCAGACTGTGCAGACGGATATAGCCCAATTGTTCCGGCGTCAGGCCGCTGAAGCGCAGTTCGAAGTCCTGGCCGGGCTTCGGCAGCAGCGAATCGGCGCTGGCGATCGGTTGCGACAGCGCCTCGGCGGTCAACGGCCGGCCGGTGGCGTCGTCCAACTGGCCCCATTCCACCACGGCTTTGAACGGCGGCAGCGTGGCCTGTGAGAGGACGCGCACATGCAGCTGCGCCTGCGTGCCGTTGGCTTCGTTCTTGATGTGGCTCAGCGAAACGCTCAGTTCGCCGATACCGCTCTGCAAACGGGCGGCGCTTCGGGCCGCCGGCAGCAGATAGACGCCGTTGTCGGAGTGCTGATTGAGCTGATTCTGCCGCTCCAGCGCGGTGGTTTGATCGGTCAGCACGCTCACTTTCTGGTTCAGCGCGGCGACCTGATGGCGCAGCTGGGGCACGGCGGCGTTATGCGCGCAGCCCGCCAGCAACACGGCGGCGGCGAGCAGGGCGATTTTGGGGTAACAGGTTGTCATGACGGCGATTTCCTATGCTGAATCTCCTGTTATCAGCTTAGTCCGCCCGGAGGGGAAAGTCATATCGGCGCCGCTTCCCGGCCGCGTGTCGCAACAAATGGCCGCCGCCCTTTGTTGTGGCTGCACTTCGGGGTAAACTGCATTTATCTATAAAAAACGTTTATCAGGACGTGTTATGCATTGCCCTTTCTGCGCCGCCGTTGATACCAAAGTCATTGATTCCCGCCTGGTGGGGGACGGTTCGCAAGTGCGCCGTCGCCGCCAGTGTCTGGTGTGCAATGAACGCTTCACCACCTTCGAGGTGGCTGAGCTGGTGATGCCGCGAGTGATTAAAAGCGATGAGGTGCGCGAGCCGTTCAACGAAGACAAACTGCGCCGCGGCATGCTGAAAGCGCTGGAAAAGCGCCCGGTCAGCTCGGACGACGTGGAAAACGCCCTTAATCATATAAAATCCCAACTGCGCGCCACCGGCGAACGAGAAGTGCCGACCAAACTGGTGGGCAATCTGGTGATGGACGCGCTGAAAAAGCTGGATAAGGTCGCCTATATTCGCTTCGCGTCGGTGTACCGCAGCTTCGAAGACGTGCGCGAGTTCGGCGAAGAGATCGCCCGCCTGCAAGACTAAAGGATCTTTCATGCATCACGACGAACTTTATATGGCGCGCGCCTTCGAACTGGCGCGGCTGGGGCGTTTTACCACCGCACCCAATCCGAACGTCGGCTGCGTTATCGTGCGCGACGGCGAAATTGTCGGTGAAGGCTATCATCTGCGCGCCGGCGAGCCGCACGCGGAAGTGCACGCGCTGCGCATGGCGGGCGACAAGGCGCGCGGCGCCACCGCCTATGTCACGCTCGAGCCGTGCAGCCATCACGGCCGCACGCCGCCCTGCGCCGATGCGCTGGTGGCCGCCGGCGTAACCCGGGTGGTCGCGGCGATGCAAGATCCCAATCCGCAGGTGGCGGGGCGCGGGCTGTACAAGCTGCAGCAGGCCGGCGTCGAGGTGCGGCACGGCCTGATGCTGGCCGAGGCCGAAGCGGTCAACCTGGGCTTCCTCAAGCGCATGCGCACCGGTTTCCCTTACGTGCAGCTGAAGCTGGGCGCGTCGCTGGACGGCCGCACGGCGATGGCCTCCGGCGAGAGCCAGTGGATCACCTCACCCGAAGCGCGTCAGGACGTGCAGCGCCTGCGCGCGCAGAGTGCCGCCATTCTCAGCACCAGCGCCACCGTGCTGGCGGACGATCCGTCGCTGACGGTGCGTTGGGATGAATTGGACGCCGAGACGCAGCGCCTCTATCCGCGCGACAATCTGCGCCAGCCGCTGCGCATCCTGCTCGACAGCCAAAATCGCATTACTCCGCAGCACCGCGTGGTGCAGCAGCCGGGCGCCACCTGGCTGGCGCGCCTGGAGGCGGATGAACAGGCCTGGCCGCAAGACGTCGAGCAGTTTATCTGCCCGGCGCACGGCGGCGGCGTCGATCTGGTGGTGATGATGATGCTGTTGGCCAAGCGCCAGGTGAATTCAATCTGGGTGGAGGCGGGCGCATCGCTGGCCGGCGCACTGCTGCAGGCCGGCCTGGTGGATGAGCTCATTTTGTACATCGCGCCGAAACTGTTGGGCGATAATGGCCGTGGCCTGTGCCACCTGCCGGGCCTGGAGCGATTGGCCGACGTGCCGGAGTTCGTCTTCAGCGACGTGCGCCAGGTTGGCCCCGACCTGCGTTTGCGCCTGCGGGCGAAACACTGAATCTCGCGCCCGTGCGCCGGTTTTACAAAAGCGCCGCGCAGGCGATGAAAGAATATGATAGAATCCGCCCCCCTGCGGGGTATTGAACCCATTTTTAAGGAAAGCCCATGAAAGTTATCGAAGGTGTTGTTGCTACTCCAAAGGCCCGCGTGGCGATCGCAATTGCACGTTTTAACAATTTCATCAACGACAGCCTGCTGGAAGGCGCGATCGACGCGTTGAAACGCATTGGTCAGGTTGCTGACGACAACATCACCGTTGTCTGGGTCCCGGGCGCTTACGAGCTGCCGCTGACGGCGAGCGTATTGGCCAAAACCGGCAAATACGACGCGGTTATCGCGTTGGGCACCGTTATCCGTGGGGGCACCGCGCACTTCGAATATGTGGCGGGCGAAGCCAGCTCCGGCATCGGCAACGTTGCGATGAATGCCGAAATCCCGGTTGCTTTTGGCGTGCTGACCACCGAAAGCATCGAGCAGGCGATCGAACGCGCCGGCACCAAAGCGGGCAACAAGGGCGCTGAAGCCGCGCTGACCGCACTTGAAATGATTAATGTTATCAAAGCTATTAAAGCCTGAATTTAGTTAAGGGGAATTCCGTGAAACCTGCTGCTCGTCGCCGCGCTCGTGAGTGCGCTGTTCAAGCGCTTTACTCTTGGCAGTTGTCTAAAAACGACCTTGCCGATGTTGAACACCAGTTCCTGACGGAGCAGGATGTCAAAGATGTTGACGTCGCCTATTTTCGCGAGTTGCTGTCCGGCGCGGCAGTGAATGCAGGTATGCTGGATGAACTGATGGCGCCTTACCTGTCGCGTCAGCTCGAAGAGCTGGGCCAGGTGGAGCGCGCGGTGCTGCGCGTCGCGCTGTTTGAACTGAAAATGCGCGAGGATGTCCCTTACAAGGTGGCGATCAACGAAGCGATCGAACTGGCGAAAACCTTCGGCGCGGAAGACAGCCACAAGTTTGTGAACGGGGTGCTGGATAAAGTGGCGCCAACCCTTCGCAAGAAAAAGTAAAACATTAAGGCCGGTATTCCCGGCCTTAATTTCTTCTAGTGGAATATCGATATGGCATGCGGCGAATTTGACCTCATTGCCCGCTATTTTGACCGGTTCAAGCGTGTGCGCCGGGATGTACAGTTGGGTATTGGAGATGACTGCGCACTGCTGGCAGTGCCGGAAAAACAGCTGGTGGCCGTCAGTACCGATACGCTGGTGGCGGGCGTGCACTTTCTGCCGGACATCGATCCGGCCGATCTCGGCTATAAGGCGTTGGCGGTCAATCTGAGCGATCTGGCGGCGATGGGCGCCGATCCGGCCTGGCTTTCGCTGGCGCTGACCCTGCCTGAAGTGAACGAATCCTGGCTGAAGGCCTTCAGCGACAGCCTGTTCGATCAGCTCAACTATTACGGCATGCAGCTGATCGGCGGCGATACCACGCGCGGGCCGCTGAGCATGACGCTGACCATCCAGGGGCTGATCCCGGCCGGCCGGGCGCTGACCCGCAGCGGCGCGCGCATCGGCGACTGGATCTATGTGACCGGCACGTTGGGCGACAGCGCCGCCGGGTTGGCGATCCTGCAGGATCGTTTGGCGGTGACGGAAACGACGGCGCGCGATTATTTGGTCGCTCGCCATCTGCGGCCGCAGCCGCGGGTGTTGCAGGGGCAGGCGCTGCGCGATCTGGCCAGCTCGGCGATCGACATCTCCGACGGCCTGATTTCCGATCTGAAGCATATCCTTAAGGCCAGCGACTGTGGCGCACGCATCGTGCTGGACGAGCTGCCGATGTCGCAGGCGCTGAGCAGCCACGCCGATGCCGAACAGGCGCTGCGCTGGGCGCTGGCGGGCGGTGAAGATTACGAACTGTGCTTCACCGTGCCGGAGATCAACCGCGGCGCGCTGGAAGTGGCGTTGAGCCACCTCGGGGCCGACTACACCTGTATCGGCCAAATTGGCCCGCTGTCTGAAGGCATCCGCTATTATCGCGACGATGAGGCGGTAGAGCTGGACTGGGCTGGGTTCGATCATTTCAACGCGGAGCCGGGCACCCATGGATGAAGCCAAGCGCCGGCTGCGGATGAGCAATCCGTGGCACCTGCTGGCCACCGGGTTTGGCAGCGGTTTGTCGCCGGTGATGCCGGGCACCATGGGATCGCTGGCGGCGATCCCGTTTTGGCTGCTGCTGCTCCAGCTGCCGTGGCAGCTCTACTCGCTGACGGTGATGTTCAGCATCTGCATCGGCGTCTATATTTGCCACCGCACGGCAAAAGACATGAAGGTGCACGATCACGGCAGCATCGTCTGGGACGAGTTCGTCGGCATGTGGATCACGCTGATGGCGCTGCCGGTCAACGACTGGCGCTGGGTCGCCGCCGGTTTCGTTATCTTCCGCATTCTCGACATGTGGAAGCCGTGGCCGATCCGCTGGTTCGACCGCAACGTGCATGGCGGCATGGGCATCATGGTCGACGATATCATCGCCGGCGTGCTGTCCGCCGGCATCATCTACCTGATTGGGCACCACTGGCCGATCGGGCTGTTCTGACAGACGGGCGCGCCGTTTTGCGCCCGCTTCTCTTATTCAAATCCCGTCACCCGATGCGGCACGTAAGCCGTCTCCAGTTCTGCGACCTCTTGCGGCGACAAACTCAAATCGACCGCGGCGATGGCGTCATCCAACTGATCGCTGCGTGAAGCGCCGACGATCGGCGCGCTGACCGCCGGCTTATTCAGCAGCCAGGCCAGCGCGATCTGCGCGCGTGAAACGCCGCGTTCGTCGGCGAGGCTGGCGACGCGCTCGGCGATAATGGCGTCGATGCCTTCAGTTTCCTCGTACAGGCTCTTGCCGAACTGGTCGGAAACCAGCCGCGCGGTGGTTTCGCCCCAGGGGCGGGTCAGGCGGCCGCGCGCCAGCGGGCTCCACGGCAGCACGGCGATGCCTTCGGCGGTACACAACGGATGCATTTCGCGCTCTTCTTCGCGCTGAATCAGGTTGTATTGATCCTGCATGCTAACAAAGCGCGTCCAGCCGTGCAGATCGGCGGTATACAGCGCCTTGGCGAACTGCCAGGCGTACATCGAGGAGGCGCCGATGTAACGCGCCTTGCCGGCTTTCACCACGTCGTGCAGCGCTTCCAGCGTCTCTTCCAGCGGCGTTTCGTAATCCCAGCGGTGGATCTGCAGCAAATCGACATAGTCGGTGCCCAGGCGCCGCAGGCTGTCGTCGATGGATTGCATGATGTTGGCGCGCGACAAACCGCGTTCCAGGTTGCTCAGCGGGAAATACACCTTGGTGGCGACCACCACGTCTTCGCGGCGCGCATAGTCGCGCAGCGCCCGGCCGAGGATCTCCTCGCTGCTGCCGTCGGAATAGCTGTTGGCGGTATCGAAAAAGTTGATGCCGGCTTCCAGCGCCTGTTTCAGCAGCGGACGGCTGCTCTCTTCCGGCAGCGTCCAGGCGTGATTGCCGCGGTTCGGTTCGCCGTAGGTCATGCAACCCAGGCAGATGCGCGAGACGTTCAGATCGGTGTTGCCCAGTTTAAGGTACTTCATGCTTGCCTCCCATTCGAAAGCTCAGACAGTAACTGTAGCGCGGATCCCGGAGGGCGGAAACGAAAACGCCCCCGAGAGCGGAGGCGTTTTGTCAGGCGCGAGTGGCGATTACTGCGCCAGCCAGGTTTCGATTTGGCGCTGAATGCCGGCGGCGTCCAGCCCCAGATCGGCGCGCAGTTCTTCCTGGCTGCCCTGCGAGACGAAGCTGTCCGGCAGGCCGAGGTTCAGCACCGGCACCGGACGGCGTTTGGCCATCAGCAGTTCGTTGACGCCGCTGCCGGCGCCGCCCATGATGGCGTTCTCTTCCAGCGTGACCAGCGTTTCATGGCTGGCGGCCAGTTCGAGCACCAACTGCTCGTCCAGCGGTTTGACGAAGCGCATGTCGACCAGCGTGGCGTTGAGCGCCTCCGCCGCTTGCGCGGCCTCCGGCAGCAGGGTGCCGAAGTTGAGAATGGCGATCTTTTCCCCCTGGCGGCGCACCACGCCTTTGCCGATCGGCAGCAGGTTGAGCGGCTCCAGCGCCGCGCCGGTGCCGGTGCCGCGCGGATAGCGCACGGCGCTCGGGCCGTCGTTGTAGTGATAGCCGGTGTACAGCATCTGGCGGCATTCGTTCTCGTCGCTCGGCGTCATGATCACCATGGTCGGAATGCAGCGCATGAACGACAGATCGAACGCTCCCTGGTGAGTCTGGCCGTCGGCGCCGACGATGCCGCCGCGATCGATGGCGAACATCACCGGCAGGTTTTGGATCGCCACATCGTGGATCAGCTGATCGTAGGCGCGTTGCAGGAAGGTGGAATAGATCGCCACCACCGGCTTGTAGCCGCCGATCGCCAGCCCGGCGGCGAAGGTGACCGCGTGCTGCTCGGCGATCGCCACGTCGAAATATTGCTGCGGGTAGTCACGAGAGAACTGCACCATGCCGGAGCCTTCGCGCATCGCCGGCGTGATCGCCATCAGCGAGCTGTCTTTGGCGGCGGTTTCACACAGCCAGTCGCCGAAGATTTTCGAATAGGTCGGCAGACCACCGGCGCTTTTCGGCAGCGTGCCGCTGGCGGGATCGAACTTCGGCACCGCGTGGAAGCTGATCGGATCCTTCTCCGCCGGCGCGTAACCGCGGCCTTTCTTGGTCATGATGTGCAACAGCTGCGGGCCTTTCAGATCGCGCATGTTTTTCAACGTGGCGACCAGCCCCTGCACGTCGTGCCCGTCTACCGGGCCGATATAGTTGAAGCCCAGCTCTTCGAACAGCGTGCCCGGCACCACCATGCCTTTCAGGTGCTCTTCGGTGCGTTTCACCAGCTCCTTGATCGGCGGCACGCCGGCCAGCACTTTCTTGCCGCCTTCGCGCAGGGTGGAGTAAAGCTTGCCGGACAGCAGCTGCGCCAGGTGGTTGTTCAGCGCGCCGACGTTTTCCGATATCGACATCTCGTTATCGTTCAGCACCACCAGCATGTCCGGGTTGATGTCGCCCGCGTGGTTCATCGCTTCGAACGCCATGCCGGCGGTGATGGCGCCATCGCCGATCACGCACACCGTGCGGCGGCCTTTGCCTTCACGCTCTGCCGCCACCGCCATGCCGAGGCCGGCGCTGATCGAGGTTGACGAATGGCCGACCGATAGCACGTCGTATTCGCTTTCGGCGCGCCACGGGAACGGATGCAGGCCGTTTTTTTGCCGAATGGTGGCGATGCGGTCGCGGCGGCCGGTCAGAATTTTGTGCGGGTAGGCCTGGTGGCCGACGTCCCACACCAGGTGATCGAACGGCGTGTTGTAGACGAAATGCAACGCCACCGTCAGTTCGACGGTACCCAGCCCGGAGGCAAAGTGGCCGCTGGAGCGACTGACGCTGTTCAGCAGGTATTGCCGCAGCTCATCGCACAGCTTCGGCAAGCTCTCTTTGGGCAGTGAGCGGAGTTCCTCGGGGTTTTCCGCTAGCGCCAGGGTTGGGTATTTGGCTATATCAAGACTCATTCGATACTCATATCAGAGGAGTTAACGTCACACGTTAATTGTCGCGTTCAATAATGAAGCTGGCTAACGCTCGCAATGGCGCTGTGTTATAAGATTGCGCTGCCAAAGTGTCTAATGCAGCTAATGCTTCCTGATAGAGATCCCACGCTTTTGCTTTCGCGCTGTCAAGCCCGAGTAACGCCGGGTAGGTACTCTTTCCGTGTTGTTGGTCCGCTCCCTGGCGCTTGCCGATTTTTTCAGTCTCGCCGACAACGTCCAAAATGTCATCCTGCACCTGGAACGCCAGGCCGACCGCAGCGGCGTAACGATCCAGTTGCGGCAGCGCCGCACGCCCGGCTTCGCCGGCGCTCAGCGCGCCCAGGCGCACCGCCGCGCGGATCAGCGCACCGGTTTTGTGGCGGTGGATCTGCTCCAGTGCCTGCAGATCGACGCGCTTGCCTTCGGCTTCCAGATCCAGCGATTGGCCGCCGCACATGCCGGCGACGCCGCTGGCGGCCGCCAGTTCGGAGACCATCGCCAGCCGATCGCGCAGCGCCACGTCGGGCATTTCGGCATCGGCCAGGATCGAAAACGCCAGCGTTTGCAGCGCATCGCCGGCCAGGATCGCGTTGGCTTCGCCGAATTTAATGTGGCAGGTCGGCTGGCCGCGGCGCAGATCGTCGTCGTCCATCGCCGGCAGATCGTCGTGGATCAGCGAATAGGCATGAATGCATTCTACCGCCGCCGCCGGCGCGTCCAGGTTGCTCAGCGACACGCCGAACATCTGGCCGGTGGTATAGACCAGGAACGGGCGCAGGCGCTTGCCGCCCAGCAAGGCGCCATGACGCATCGCCGCCACCATGTTGCCGTCGTTGAACGGCAGCGGGGCGATGAAGTCCAGCAGCGCGCGATCGGCGCGCTGGCGGAAAATCTGCATTTGATCGGCAAAAGCGGCCGATGGGGCGATCTCAGACATGTCGGTTACTCGGTATCCGGTGTGAAAGGCGCCAGCGCGGCATCGTCGGCGCTGTCGTTAAGGAGTATCTGCACACGCTGTTCCGCCTGTTGCAGTTTCTGCTGGCCTTGACGCGCCAGCTGCACGCCGCGTTCGAATTCGTTCAGCGCGTCTTCCAGCGGCAGTTCGCCTGATTCCAGACGCGTCACGATGCTTTCCAGCTCGCCGAGGGCGCTTTCAAAGCTGGCTGTTTGCTCTGTACTGGCTGATTGTGCTGGTTTTTTCGGCATAATTTTCTTTTTACGTCATCATGTGAACCGTGGCGCCAGAGCCTATCCTAGCGGATCTTGATTAGCAAATCATGGCGCTCATGTGTGGTTTTGTGCGCAGAGCACGGCGATATGGTGATATACTCCGCGCCGTAATTCTTATCTGACAACAAAGACCGCCATGAAGTTTATCATTAAATTGTTCCCGGAAATCACCATCAAGAGCCAATCTGTGCGCTTGCGCTTTATCAAGATTCTCTCGACCAATATTCGCAACGTCCTGAAGCAGTATGATGAAACGCTGGCGGTCGTCCGTCACTGGGATCATATCGAAGTTCGCGCCAAAGATGAAAACCAGCGGCCGGCCATCGCCGACGCCCTGACGCGCATTCCCGGCATCCACCATATTCTGGAAGTGGAAGATCGCGCTTATACCGACATCCACCACATCTTCGAGCAGACGCTGGAAGCCTACCGCGCCCAGCTGGAAGGCAAAACCTTCTGCGTGCGCGTCAAGCGCCGCGGCAAGCAGGCGTTCAACTCGCAGGACGTGGAGCGCTACGTCGGCGGCGGCCTGAACCAGCATATCGAGAGTGCGCGCGTTAACCTGACCCGCCCGCAGGTCACGGTAAACCTGGAGATTGAAGACGACAAGCTGATGCTGGTCAAACGCCGCCTCGAAGGCATCGGCGGTTATCCGGTCGGCACCCAGGAAGACGTGCTGTCGCTGATTTCCGGCGGTTTCGACTCGGGCGTGTCCAGCTACATGCTGATGCGCCGCGGCTGCCGTGTGCACTTCTGCTTCTTTAATCTGGGCGGCGCTGCGCACGAGATTGGCGTGAAGCAGGTGGCGCACTACCTGTGGAACCGTTTTGCCAGCTCGCACAAGGTGCGCTTCGTCGCTATCGACTTCGAACCGGTGGTGGGCGAGATCCTGGAGAAGGTCGACGACGGCCAGATGGGCGTGGTGCTCAAGCGCATGATGGTGCGCGCCGCTTCGCAAGTGGCCGAACGCTACGGCGTGCAGGCGCTGGTGACCGGCGAGGCGCTGGGGCAGGTCTCCAGCCAGACGCTGACCAACCTGCGTTTGATCGACAATGCGTCCGATACCCTGATCCTGCGTCCGCTGATCTCGCACGATAAAGAGCACATCATCAAGCTGGCGCGCGAAATCGGCACCGAAGACTTCGCCAAAACCATGCCGGAATACTGCGGCGTGATTTCGAAGAGCCCAACGGTGAAAGCGATCAAGGCCAAGATCGAAGAGGAAGAGAGCCACTTCGATTTCAGCATTCTCGACCGGGTGGTGAGCGAGGCGAAGAACGTCGATATCCGCTCTATCGCCGAGCAGGCGCAGGAGCAGGTGACCGAGGTGGAAACCGTCGCGGCCTTCGGTGCCGACGAGGTGATCCTGGATATCCGCTCCAACGACGAGCAGGAAGAAAAACCGCTGCAGCTGGAACAGGTTGAAGTGAAAGCGCTGCCGTTCTACAAGCTGAGCACCCAGTTTGGCGATCTGGATCAGAGCAAAACCTACCTGCTGTACTGCGAGCGCGGCGTGATGAGCCGCCTGCAGGCGCTGTACCTGCTGGAGCAAGGCTTCAGAAACGTGAAGGTTTATCGTCCGTAATTTATCCGCCGGCGCCGCCAGACGCCGGCCGTTTTCTTTCAAAGCGCATTTTCCCGCCAAATAACCCTGCTTATTACGCCTTTTTTTAAATAATACACTTAACTTGTTTTTCCTTTTATTAAAATCACTTCAGTCAATATATTAAAAATCTATTGATTTTTTTATTTGATGGTATGGATATTATTGTTATCGAACGCTGGCAGCCCTGTCGGCGTTTATCTGCTGACTCCCTATTGAAATTGTGTTTTGGCATTTGATTGCACATGTTTTTTCTTACTGTGCAAATTATATTTTTGCTGAGCATAAGCCATTCGTATTTTATGGTTATCAGGGTAATGCACATTGCAAAGGAGGATATCCCTATGGCCATTAATGTTTTTCGCCATTAGTCTGAACGTCAGTTAATGGTTGGCAGGGATGGACAACGTTATTTAAGGAGAGCGATTAATGAAAATGAATAAGACGACATTGCTGTTGTCGGCAGCGGCGTTGCTGTTGCCCAGCGCGCCGCTGTTGGCGCAAATAGCACCTCAGGCGGGGGGCGCATCGGTTGACCATATCAATCAGGTGCCGGTGGTGAATATCAATCGTGCGGGTGCGGACGGTGTCTCGCATAACGTTTACACGCAGTTCGACGTTGGCGCTCAGGGCGCTATTTTAAATAACAGCCTTGCGGGCGTGAATACGTCATTGGCCGGAACCGTTGCGGGGAACGCTCAGTTAGAGGGCCGTGCAGCTAAGGTAATTCTGAATGAAGTGAATTCGGTAAATAAAAGTATTTTGAAGGGGATGGTAGAAGTCGCCGGGCAACGTGCCGATGTTGTCATTGCCAATAAATCCGGCATTACCTGCAACGGTTGCGGTTTTATTAATGCCCGCAACGGCGTATTAACTACCGCCGATTTGCAGTTCAAGGACGGCGCTTTTAACGGCTACCACGTTAATCAAGGCAATATTCGAGTCGAGGGGGAGGGCTTGACGAAGGGCGATGTCGATTATACGGCTGTTATTGCGCGCACGGCGGAAATCAGCGCGGCGGTTCATGCGGACGCCCTGTTAGTCTCGGCGGGGAAAAAAACGGTTTCGGCAGATCTATCCCGCTTCAATAGCGTTGAAGCGTCTAAAGATAAGCCTGAAGTATTGATCGACGTCGCCGAGTTGGGGGGAATGTATGCCAACAAGATTAGGCTGGTCGCCAATGAAAACGGCGTAGGCGTCAATAGCGGCAATGCCAATGGGGCGGGCTCCAACGCCGGCGCCGCGTTGAACAATGTCAGCATCGTCAGTATCCAAACCGATGCGGGAAGTGATGAACGCGTGCAAATCGGCAACGGCGCTCAAAACGTATCTCGCGCTTCCGTCGGTATCGCCAACCGCGGTCAGATTCAGGCGAAAAACGGTGGCGCCGACATCAGTACCGACTCGCTGGTCAATCAAGGAAATATCGCTTCACAGGGGCAATTGAACATCCGCGCTACCCGGCTGCAAAATGAAAAGAACGTGAGTGCGCGTTCGGCCTCCCTGACGGCAACGCAGCTGGACAATATCGGCCGCATCGAGGGCGGGGCAATGCGGCTGAATGCGACCCAACTGAACAATCGCGGCAGCGTCAAAACGCAAAACGGCGCGCTGACACTGCGGGCGACCCGCGTCGACAATACCGGCGGCATTCAATCCGCGCAGGCTTTACAACTCAACGCCACCAGCTTGTTCAACGCCGGCAATGGCGTGATCGAAGCCCAAAACGGCGCGGCGATCCAGGGAACGTCCATCACCAACCGCGGGAGCATCGTTTCTCGCGCTTCTTCCATCAGCTTGTCGGACACCAGTTTCAGCAACTACGGCAGGATTGAAGCCTATGGCGATATCAGCCATCGCGGCGTCTCTTTCAACAACTCAGGCACGATGCGCTCCACGTCCGGCGCGGTCACCAACAACGGCCGCGACATCAACAAGCCCGCGAATAGCTGGGGTTGGGGATACGGCGGTTTCGGCTGGCCTTACGGTTGGTCTTATTGGATGTGACAAACGTTTCCCCCACCCAAGGGTGGGGGAATGGATGAGAGAGCATGAAAAGGGAATGTCTTATTCTTTGTCTGGGCGTGCTGTTCAGCTGTTGCAGCCGCGCTGAAGCCACGCCGGCGCCGGTCAAACAACGCGTTAGCCAGGAAAGCCTCATCGGCGATACGCAACGCAAACTGTTACCGTCCACCCCTCCTGTTTTGTCGCCGCAGCCGGAGCAAAACGCGCAAGCGGACATATTTATCAGCGAATCTCCGTGTTGGATGATCGATAAAGTCGAAACGGCGACGGCGCCGCTACGCCTCACGGCTTTCAAACAGTTGGCGCATACGGCCCGTGGCCGCTGTATGGGGGAGAAAGGGTTGGCGAGGTTGCGCAAAAAGCTGCAAAACGCGCTGATAGCGCAAGGCTATATCACTTCGCGGGTGCAGCTCGACGTTCAAGAGGTACCGGCAGGGATACTGAAGGTTCGTGTGCATTATGGCCGCATTGGTCAGCTGAAAATGCAGGCGGGCAGCAGCGCCTATTTCCGCCCCGATGCGCTTTTTCCCATTGCGGCCGGCGATGTGCTGAATTTGCGTAGCATCGAGCAAGGGCTGGAGAACATGGGGGGGATACCGGGCGTCATCAGCGATATCCGCATTGCTCCGGGCGAACGAGCTGGCGAAAGCGATATCGAGATCCTGCGCCAACAGGATAAATATTGGCGTTTTACCGCCTGGGCGGATGACGCCGGCGTTCGTTCTACGGGGCGTTATCAGACCGGCGGCGCGCTGTATCTCGATAATCTGACCGCCTTGGGCGACGTTTTTTACCTGTCGATGGCGCGCAGCATTCTGGCGCCGCCGGGCAAAGGCAATGAAAGCCGCGCCCTGTACTATAGCTTGCCTTGGGGATACTGGCGCTTCAGCGCGTTGGGCGGAGACAGCCGCTATCACCAGACTTTCGCCGGCAACTTCACCGATTATCGCTATAACGGCCGTTCGCAGTATTGGGGGCTGCAGGCTGACTATACGTTGGCGCGCGGGATGAATGAGAAAACGTCGTTGAATGCGCAACTGCTGCAACGCCATTACCGCTATTACCTCAATGACACGGAGATTGCCTTGCAGAGCGCACGGCTAACCAGCCTGAAGCTGGGCGTCAGCCATCTTTATTATGGCACCCGTGCGCAAATCGCGCTGACCGCCGACGCCCTTGCCGGCGTCGGGAAGGGGAGTTCACATGCCGAACAGCAGCTGCGAGCGGGCGGCAGTATGCTGAAACCCTTCAATGCATTTGGTCATCGTCTGCGTTATCTCGGGGAGTTATCGGGGCAATGGGCGAGCGCCGCACAGCCGATCCAGGATAAGTCGTTTATCGGCGACCGTTCTACGGTGCGCGGGTTTAGCGGCGACAGCAAATCGATCGGCAGCAGCGGAGGGTATCTGCGCAATACGCTGACGTTGGAACGTGACATGCTGCAACCCTATATTGGATTCGACTACGGGCAGTTGGCCAAACAACAGGGGGAAGGCGGCCAGTTGGCGGGGAGCGTCATTGGCCTACAGGTGAATCAGGGGCGTTTTGCTGCGGACATTTTCGCCGGCACGCCGGTGATCAAACCCGGCGCGCTGCCGAGTGAGCGTCTGGTTTTGGGCTTCTCCAGCCAGCTCAGTTTTTGACGCGATACGGGGCGCGGATCTGCGCCCCGTGTTTACGATCGCTGATTCAGTTTTCTTCACTGTCGCGATAATCGTACATCCCGGGGATCAGCACCAGCTGCGCGGCGATCTCCGCCGCCTTGGCCTTGCCGAGCAGCAGGTCTATCAGCTTCAGCGCGAACTCCATCGCGGTGCCCGGCCCCTGGCTGGTGAGCAGGTTGACGCGCGCGTCGTACACCACGCGGCGCTCCATCCATTTATCCGCCGGTATCTGGTCTTTCAGGCCCGGGAAGCCGGTCATGTTGCCGACCGGGAACAGATCGTGATGCTGCAGCACCAGCGCCGGTGCCGCGCAGATGGCGGCGACGATATTGCCCTGCAGATGCATCTGCCGCACCTTTTCCACCAGCAGCGGGCTGTCGCGGAAGCATTCTGCGCCTTTCAGGCCGCCGGGCAGCACGATGGCGTCGAACGGCTCATCGACGATCGCCACCAGCGGCGCGTCGGCCAGCAGCTTGACGCCGCGCGAACAGACGATAGTCAGCTCGCCGTCGCCGGCAACGCTGGCGGTAGTGACTTTTACGCCCGCCCGCACCAGCAGATCGAGGGTGGTGACGGCTTCGATTTCTTCGCTACCAGGTGCCAGGCAGACCAGCGCCGATACGCTCATATTCATTTTCCTTTCGTTTAATCAGTTCAAACAGCCGCGCATTCTCCGGCAGCGTGAGGCCGTGGCTGCGCGCGCGGCGCAGCAGGTAACCGGTGATGTAGTCGATCTCGGTGTGCCGCTGGCTGCGGATATCCTGCAGCATCGACGAAACGTTGTCGGCGGTGCTGTGGATCACGTCCATCACGTATTGCATCAGGCCTTCGCAGGAGGTGTGGTAGCCCTCCATCGCCATCACGCTGGCGACTTCACGGCACAGCGTTTCGATCTGCTCCGGGTAGCGCTGCAGATCGCCGTTGCGGCAGCCGTACAGCGCCGTCAGCGGGTTGATCACGCAGTTGACCGCCAGCTTGCGCCAGTTGGCCGAGGCGATGTTGTTGTGCCAGGCGACGTCGGGCAGCGCCTGATGCAGCACTTCCGCCAGGTGGCTGAGGTGTTGGGCGGCCGGCGAGGTGGGGCCAATGTGGGTGATGCCGGTGGCGACGTGAATAATGGTGCTGCCTTCGTGGCGCGCGGCGTGGGTGGTGGTGCCCTGCAGGATCGGCTGGCCGTTCGGCGGCAGCTCCTCCTGGGTGCCCATGCCGTTGTGCAGCAGCAAAATGGCGCACTGGGGGTTCAGCTTCGGCAGCAGCGCGCTGACCGCGCTGGATACCTGCCAGGCTTTCAGCGTCACCAGCAGCAGCTCGCTCTGCGCGAGGTGCTGCGGATCGTTGGTGGGCAAATTGCGATTGAACGAGACGCCTTCCGGCTCTATCACGTTCACGGCGCAAAAAGGCTGAGGCACTCTTAGCCATCCCTGCACATCGTGGCCCTGCTGATACAGCCGGGAGAGCCACAGTTGTCCGAGCGCGCCGCAACCAAGAATGGTTATTTTCATTCAGTCTCCTTGGAAACACGGGAATACCGCTCAATTACCGTGAATTAACTATAGGCTTTATGGCAGCCCGAAGCGCTATCCCTGCGTGCGTTCAGCAGATTTTGTCTGAGGCGGCAAAGCGGTTATCATGCTCGGCATCAAAATCGCCTAAGCTATTAGGCACTCATTCAGGAGGAAGAAGTATGCCATCTTTCGACATCGTTTCCGAAATTGATATGCAGGAAGTGCGTAACGCCGTTGAGAACGCCACCCGCGATCTCGGCACCCGCTGGGATTTTCGCAACGTGCCGGCCAGCTTTGAGTTAAACGAGAAAGACCAAAGCATCAAGGTTGCCAGCGAGTCTGATTTCCAGGTACAGCAGCTGCTCGACATTCTGCGCGAAAAGCTGAGCAAGCGCAGCATCGACGGCGCTGCGCTGGAGATCCCGGAAGAGTTTACCCACAGCGGTAAAACCTACAGCGTGGAAGCCAAGCTGAAGCAGGGGATTGAAACCTCTGTGGCGAAGAAAATCGTCAAGCTGATCAAAGACAGCAAGCTGAAGGTGCAGGCGCAGATCCAGGGCGAAGAAGTGCGGGTGACCGGCAAGTCACGCGACGATTTGCAGAGCGTGATGGCGCTGGTGCGCGGCGGCGATCTGGGGCAGCCGTTCCAGTTCAAGAACTTCCGCGATTAATCTCTACGGGGCCGGCATTGCCGGCCCCGTTTCTTTACAGCGAATTGACCAGCGCTTCCAACTGACCGCGATTGGTCTGCTTGGTATCCACCTTGACGTAGGCGCTGCGCTCTTCCGGCACCACGATCGCTTCGGCCACGCCGGGCTGCGCCTTCAGGCGGCTTTCCAGCGCCGAATCCTTTACCGCCAGTTCCGACAGCGTAATGCGCAGGCTGCTGACATACGGCGGCTCTTTCATGGTGCTGCTGACCAGGAACCAGATCGCGGCCAACACGGCGCCGGCGATAAACACCAGCCCTGCGCCCTGCAATCCGTATAGCCAGCCGCCGAGGCTGCCGCCGATCGCCACGCCGATAAACTGGCTGGTGGAGTAGACTCCCATCGCGGTGCCCTTGTAGCCGGCCGGTGACTCTTTGCTGATCAGCGAAGGCAGAATGGCTTCCATCACGTTGAAGGCCATGAAGAACAGCTGCACGCCGGCGATGATGCCCCACAGGTGCGCGCCGGAGAGCCACAGCAGCACTTCGGCGCAGAACAGCACCGCCACGCAGCCCATAAACACCTGCTTCATGCGGCGATATTTTTCGGCATAGATGATGAAAGGCACCACGGCGGCGAACGATACCAGCATGGTGACTAGGTAGACGATCCAGTGCTCGCTGGCCGCCAGCCCGGCTTTTTCCATCGCCAGCGGCAGCGCCACGAAGCTCGACATCAGCAGGATATGCAGGCACATGATGCCGAAGTTGAGCTTCAGCAGGCGCGAGTTGCTCAGCACCTTGCGGAAGCTGCCGCGCACGATGCTGGACTCGCGGTTCAGCAGGTGAGTGTCGGCGGAAGGCACTACTGCCAGGGTGATGACGATGCCGGCCAGTGCCAGTACGGCGATCATCCAGAACAGCGCATGCAGGCCTAAGGCGTGGGTGATGATAGGGCCCAATACCATGGCGATCGCAAAGGTGATGCCGAAGCTGACGCCGATAAACGCCATCGCCTTGGTGCGGTTCTGCTCGCGGGTCAGATCGGAGAGCAGCGCCATGACCGCGGCGGCGATGGCGCCGGAGCCTTGCAGCGCGCGGCCGAGGATCACGCCCCAGATCGAGTCGGTAGCGGCGGCGATCACGCTGCCGAGGGCAAAGATCAGCAGGCCGCCGACGATCAGCGGTTTGCGGCCGATGCGATCGGACACCAGGCCGAACGGGATTTGAAACACCGCCTGCGCCAGGCCGTAGATGCCGATGGCGATGCCGATCAGCGCTTCGCTGGCGCCGTTGAGCGCCATGCCGTAGGTGGTCAGCACCGGCAGTACCATAAACATGCCGAGCATGCGCAGGGAGAATACGGTGCCCAATCCCCAGGTGGCGCGGCGCTCCTGCGGGGTCATTGAATTATCGTTCACATCAAACCTCGGTAAAAACCATGCCATCAGACGTTGAGACAGCGCCTGATGGCATGATTTCTGTAAAGCTGCGTCATTTTAGTGTGCAGGGCAGGGGGGGTAAATCGAATGTTGTTTAACAGATATTACAGTTCGGCCGCTTTTCGGCGTGACAAATAAAATGGGCCGCAAAAGCGGCCCATTCACAGATGATTTGGCTTACCAAACGTAGGTCACCAGCGCTTCAGGCGCCGCCGTGGCGCTGAAGTCGATCGACATCATCACGCTCAGCGAGGTGATGGCGACGATGGAGAACACGAACAGTTTACGCGCCCAGACGCTGTCGTTTTCGGTTTTGTAACCGCGTAGCGCCATGCCCAGCCACCATACGCTCACCGCCGCAGCGACGATCAGGTATTTGTAGCCGGCGTAGCCCACCAGGGTCAGCATCAGCGTGGCAATCATAAACGCCAGGATGTAGACCGTGATGTGGTTCTTGGCGACGGAAATGCCTTTCACCACCGGCAGCACCGGAATGTTGGCCGCCTGGTAATCTTTAAAGCGGAAGATAGCGATCGCATAAGAATGCGGCATCTGCCACAGGCTAAAGATAGCCAGCAGGATCAACGCCCCGGCGTCGAACTCGTTGGTTACCGCGCAGTAGCCGATAACCGGCGGCGCGGCGCCCGACAGGCTGCCGATCAGCGTGCCGTAGACCGAGTGGCGTTTCATGTACAGGCTGTAAACGCCGACATAAACCACGAAGCCCATCACCGCCAGCCACATGGCCAGCGGGTTGGCCGCGATATACAGCAACGCGAAGCCCACAATACCCAAAGCGGTCGCATAAACCAGGGTGACACTCGGCGCGATCAGGCCTTTTACCAGCACCCGATTCTTCGTTCTCTCCATTTTCTTGTCGATGTCGCGGTCGATGTAGTTATTAAACACACAGCCCGACGCGACCACCAACGAGACACCCACCAGGGTGGCGAGAAACAGGGGATAGTCGATGCTCCCTTTGGAAGCGAGCAGGAATCCCCCAACGACAGAAATTAAATTGCCGAAAATAATTCCTGGTTTAGTGACTTGCAGGTATTGCTTAATCATCACGTGCAGCTCAGCTCTTAATCGACCATCATATTGATGTTGAGGTTGTACATAATCCAGAGTGAACCTACAACAACGATACCGATGATCATAGCGGTGAACAGCAATGCCACCAGGTTCCAGCGCTCTTCCGATGAGGTGTTCATGTGCAGGAAGTAAACCAGGTGAACAATCACCTGGATAACCGCCATGCCGACAACAACCGCCAGGATGGTGGAATGAGAGGCAGTGCCGTTCATTACCATCGCAAATGGAATTACCGTCAGGATGATCGACAGGATAAAGCCGATCAGGTATGACTTCACGCTGCCGTGGCTTGCGCCGCCGTGAGAGGTTTCATGGGATGAATGGCTCATTACATAACCCCCAACAGGTAGACAACGGTAAATACGCAGATCCAGACCACGTCCAGGAAGTGCCAGAACAAGCTCAGGCACATCAGGCGGGTTTTGTTGGTCGCGGTCAGGCCGAACTTGCTCACCTGAATCATCAGCACGATGATCCAAATCAGGCCGGAAGTTACGTGCAGACCGTGGGTGCCGACCAGTGCGAAGAAGCTGGACAGGAACGCGCTGCGATCCGGACCGAAGCCTTCGGCGATCAGATGATGGAATTCATAGATTTCCATCGCCACGAAGCCCAGACCAAACAGGAAGGTCAGGAACAGCCAGGTGTTTACACCGCCAACTTTACCCTTGTTCATGGCGATCATCGCCATGCCGTAGGTGATGGAGCTGAACAACAGCAGGAAAGTTTCGACCAGGACAAACTTCAGGTCGAAGATGTCTTTACCTGAGGGACCGCCAGCGGTCCCGTTCACCAGGACTGCATAAGTCGCGAACAAGCTCGCAAACAAAATACAGTCGCTCATCAGGTAGATCCAGAATCCGAAGACTTTGGTCTCTCCCGCGTCGTGGTGCCCATGCTCTGCATGGGCTGCGTTATGATTGGTCAGAGTTTCAGTTGACATGGTTCACGCCTGCTTTACGGATTTGTTCGTAGTGTTGGTTCTCAATGCGCTCGATTTCATCAACCTGCACATAGTAGTCAACATCGTGATCGAAGCTCTTGCCGATCCAGACAACGATCATACCGATGAAGCCGGCCAGAGCCATCCACCAGATTTCCCAAATCATTGCGAAACCGAATACCAGGCTGAAGAAGGCGATGATCACGCCGGCGCCGGTGTTCTTAGGCATATGAATCGGTTCGTATTTAGCCGGTTTCTTATACGCTTCGCCTTTTTCTTTCATGTCCCAGAATTCATCACGGTCATGAATCTGCGGCACTACGGCAAAGTTATAGAACGGCGGTGGAGACGAAGTTGACCACTCCAGAGTACGAGCACCCCATGGGTCACCGGTCAGATCGCGGTTCTGTTCGCGGTCACGGATACTGACGAAGATCTGGATCAGCTGGCACAGGATGCCGCAGGCGATCAGCGCCGCACCGCCGGCTGCAACCAGCAGCAGAGGGTGGAACTCAGGGTTGATGTTCTGGCTGATACGACGGGTCATGCCCATAAAGCCCAATGCGTACAGCGGCATGAAGGCGGTGAAGAAGCCGATGATCCAGAACCAGAACGCGCGGATGCCCCATTTTTCGTTCAGCGTGAAGCCGAAGGATTTCGGGAACCAGTAAGTCAGGCCCGCGAAGCAACCGAACACTACGCCGCCGATGATGACGTTGTGGAAGTGAGCGATCAGGAACAGGCTGTTGTGCAGCACGAAGTTCGCGCCCGGCACCGCCAGCAGAACGCCGGTCATACCACCTACGGAGAAGGTGATGATGAAGCCAACGGTCCACAGCATCGCGGAGTTGAGCTTGATACGGCCCTGATACATGGTGAACAGCCAGTTGAAGATTTTCACCCCGGTCGGGATGGAAATGATCATGGTGGCGATACCGAAGAAGGCGTTAACGTTCGCGCCGGACCCCATGGTAAAGAAGTGGTGCAGCCAGACGATGAACGACAGAACGGTGATCGCGATGGTTGCCCATACCAGTGAGGTATAGCCGAACAGGCGTTTTCTGGAGAAGGTCGCGGTGACTTCGGAGAACACGCCGAACACCGGCAGAACCAGGATATACACCTCTGGGTGACCCCAGGCCCAAATCAGGTTGATGTACATCATCATGTTGCCGCCCATATCATTGGTGAAGAAATGGGTGCCCAGATAGCGATCCAGGGTCAGCAGCGCGATGGTGACGGTCAGAATTGGGAAAGAAACGATGATCAGGACGTTGGTACACAGCGCCGCCCAGGTGAACACCGGCATCTTCATCATAGGCATGCCTGGGGCACGCATCTTCAGAATGGTGGCGAAGAAGTTCACGCCGGTCAGCAGGGTACCCAGACCGGAAATCTGCAGACTCCAGATCCAGTAATCGACCCCGACGCCAGGACTGTACTCTTTACCCGACAGCGGCGGATACGCCAGCCAACCGGTCTGAGCGAACTCACCGACCCCCAGGGAGATGTTGATCAGCACAACGCCCACCACGAAGAACCAGAAGCTCAGGGAGTTCAGGAACGGGAAGGCGACGTCGCGCGCACCGATTTGCAGCGGCACCACGACGTTCATCAGGCCGACCACGAAAGGCATCGCCATGAAGAAGATCATGATAACGCCGTGCGCGGTGAAGATCTGGTCGTAGTGGTGCGGCGGCAGGAACCCGGCTTCGCCGGCGGACGCCAACGCCTGCTGGCTACGCATCATGATGGCGTCGGCGAAGCCGCGCAGCAGCATGACCATCGCCACGATGATGTACATGATACCAATTTTTTTATGGTCGACCGAAGTCAGCCATTCGCTCCACAACCACTTCCATTTGCCGAAATATGTCAGCAGCGCCAGCACTGCCAGGCCCCCGACAATAATTGCGGCTACGGTGACCATGATGATCGGTTCGTGGTAGGGAACCGCATCAAGTGTTAATTTTCCCAACATCAGTTATTCCTCGGCTCCGGCGTGAGCAGCATGTTCACCCATGTCCATACCTTGGCTCATGTCCATGCCTTCGTGCGCGCCAGCGCCCTTGTGCATATCCATGTCGCCCATGAATTTGGCAATTGTTTCTTTGAACAAATTCGGTTTGACAGCGGCAAAGTACTCAACCGGGTTGTTTTCACTCGGCTCTGCCAGTTTGTTAAAGTCGTCGGTGGTGTTCAGGTTTTTAGACGATGCCTTCACCTTGGCCACCCACTGATCGAAGTCGCCTTCGGTCGGGGTAACGATCGCGGTGAATTTCATACCGGAGAAGCCTGCGCCGCTGTAGCTGCTGGAGATGCCTTTGTAGGCACCGGCTTCGTTGCCGATCAGGTGCAGTTTGGTCTGCATGCCGGCCATCGCATAAATCTGTCCACCCAACTGCGGGATAAAGAACGAGTTCATTACCGAGTTAGAGGTGATCTTGAATTCGACTGGAACATCTTTCGGGAAAGCCAGCTCATTAACGGTCGCAATGCCTTGTTCCGGGTAGATGAACAGCCATTTCCAGTCGAGCGACACCACTTCGATCGTCATCGGCTTCTTGTCGGTGACAATCGGCTTGAACGGGTCGAGTTCGTGGGTGGTCTTCCAGGTAATGGTGCCAAGGATGGCGATGATAATGATAGGAATGGTCCAGACGACCGCTTCGATCTTGTTGGAGTGGGCCCAGTTCGGACTGTACTTGGCGTCTTTGTTGGAAGCGCGATACTTCCAGGCAAAGGCGAACGCCATGAAGATAACTGGCACCACCACGATCAACATCAACGCGATTGCAGTGATAATCAGTGTCCGTTGCTCAACACCAATTGCTCCTTTGGGATTCATCAAAACCATATCGCAACCACTGAGCAATACAGTGGCTGCGATTAATGACAGCATCCCAATACTTTTATTGTATTTCTTAAGTCTCATCTAACGACCTCAATAACAAAGGCTCAATTGTCGTTTCATGTGTGCGGGCATTTTACGGGAAGGTTGCAGTACTGTAAACATGCTTAAGGGAGTGTCAGCGGCTTGTTGACACTTTCTGTTAAGGGGGTCACAGATGTAACCCTGCGTGACAATTTACTAATGACAACAACGCGTTGGCACGCTGAATCGTGACGAGCAGCCCGTATGTTAAGGAAAACTAAAGGTATGATGAATTTGGCGAAGAAATGCGCGGCAGGAAAATACGCAGAAAAGGTTTATTTAATGTAAAATAATTGTGTCTTAAAGGTGAATTTAATTTTATTTCCGAGTGCGGCAGTCGGATAAAAAAATAATTTTCGCGCCGATTATCTTTTTTTACCGAAATAAATATACCCCCGGATCGCTTTTTTTTCGGCCGGCGAAATCGCCGGCCGGTCAGATTATGCCAAACGGGTGCGGCGAAGGGCGAGGTAATCCAGCGCGCTGCCCATCGCGACGCCGAGCAGGCTCAGCGCGGCGCCGATCTGCAGCAGCCGATCGGCCAGCAGCGGTGCCTGCGTCCAGTCCAGCGCATTGGCGATCAGCAACAGCAACCACAGGCCCAACAGCGAACAGCCTAGCGTCAGCAGGCGCAGCGCCCAACGGTAATATTCTGAAAACTCGGTGCGCGGCATGAAGTCGCCATGCTGCTGGGTGTGCTCCAGCGTCTGACGGCAGATGCCGAGCAGCAGCAAGCCGGGCAGGGCGGCGGCGATAGAGAACAGGTAGAACAACGGCCAGCCGTGGGCTTCGACGAACCAGCCGGCGATCGGGCCGACATAGACGCGCCCCACGGCGGACAGCGCCGACAGCAGCGCGAACTGGGTGGCGGAGAACGAACGGTTGCACAGCGTCATCAGCAGCGCCACGAAGGCCGCGGTGCCCATGCCGCCACACAGGTTTTCAAGGAAGATGGCGCTGCCCATGGTGAGCAGGCTCTTGTCGGTCACCGCCAGGATCCAATACCCGAGGTTGGAGACCGCCTGCAGGACGCCGAACAGCATCAGCGCGCGGAACAGGCTGAGACGCTGCATCAGCACACCGCCGAACAGGGCGCCGACGATGGTGGCGAACAGGCCGAGGGTTTTGTTGACCAGCCCGACTTCACCGGCGTCGAACCCCACGCCGCGGATCAGGAACGTGGTGCTCAGACTGCCGGCGAAGGCGTCGCCCATTTTGTACATCACGATCAGCAGCAGGATCAGCCAGGCGTTGTTGCGGCCGAAGAAATCGCGCAGCGGCGCGACGACCGCCTGTTCCATGGTGCGCGGCGCCGGGATGCTTTCGTCCGGCTCCGGCGCCAGCAGCGTGGCGGCCACGCCGATCAGCATCAATCCGGCCATCAGCCAGTAGGTGGCTTGCCAGCCGAAATAGCGATCCGCCAGCCACAGCGCCAGGCCGCCGGAAACCAGCATCGCCAGCCGGTAACCCAGCACCGAGATCGCCGCGCCCGCCCCGCGCTCTTCGGCTTTCAGCAGATCGGTCTTGTAGGCGTCGAACACGATATCTTGCGAGGCGGAGCAGAACGCCACCAGCACCGCCAACGCCGCCAGCCACCACAGGTGCTGCGCGGGCTGCATAAAGCCCATCGCCACGATCGCCGCCACCAGCAGCAGCTGGCTGACCAGCAGCCAACCGCGCCGCCGCCCGAGGAACGGCGGGGTATAGCGGTCCATGAACGGCGACCAGAGGAATTTGAAGACGTAGGCCTGGCCCACCAGCGAGAAGATGCCGATGGTTTTCAGATCGATATTTTCGACGGTCATCCAGGCTTGCAGCGTGCCGGAGGTCAATGCCAGCGGCAGACCCGACGCGAAGCCCAGCAGCAGCAGAATGGCGGAGTTACGCTGGGTGAAAATGTTCAGATAGTGTTTCGACATGAGTTCCCTGTCTGCGCCGCCCGATCCGCCGGGCGGCACAAGGCGCGGCGATTAACGCGCGTTTTGCTTGATAAAGTCGTTGACGCTGGTGTCCTGGGCCATATCGGCGATCACGTCGCCCAGCACGGAGTTGACGGCGTCGGTGATCTTCTCGTTGGTGGCCGTGAAGGCGCCCTGCACGTTATAGGTCGAGCGGTAATTCTTCACCTGCTTGTTGCCGTTCTTCGCCTGGGCGATGATCGAGATGTCGGCTTTGGTGGTGATGTTGTAGCGCAGGTTGCCTTCGGAGACGTCCGCGTACAGATTATTGACGACGATTTGCAGCGCCACCGGGCCGTCGGCGCCGATCATGTAGCCGCGAGCGCCCATCTGTTTCTCCAGCACTTCCTGCAGCAGGAAACGCAGATCGCGCGATGGCGTCAGCGTGACCAGCTGGCCGTCGCGGTTCACTTTGGCCAACGCCTGATCGGTGCGCTGATCCGCGCCGTTGATGCTGACGGTGATGCCCTGCAGGGTAGGATCCTGCTGCGGCAGAACGATTTTCGGCGTGACGTTCAGGGTGTTGCTGCTGGTCGCGCAGCCGGCCAGCAGCAGGGCGGCCAGCAAAGGAAGACAAAGTTTCTTTAACATGTTTTCTGTCTCATTCTCGATGGATTTAGCAATAATCAGAGCGGGATAGCCGACAACAAATTGCCGACATCATAGCATCGCCGCCGTGCGGTGGAAGCGCGGAAGGCGCCTGAGTGACAAATTTTTACCTGCCGTTGATAAAAACACGCTTTTTTGGCCCGCTCAATCGGATAATCCCCCAAGCGGCGGGGATGACGCTCATCATTTGACCGCAGAAAAGAGAAATTTGTCCCGGCGATGGTCTAAACGGGGGGAAACCGGCTAATATTGAACTAGATGGGCACGGTCCTCTGCCGGTGTTGTAAGGAGATCCTATGATTCGCGAGCAAATAGAAGCAAAGTTAAGGGCGGCGTTTGAGCCCGCGTATCTGGAAGTCGTTGATGAAAGCTATCGTCATAACGTTCCGGCGGGTTCAGAAAGCCATTTCAAAGTGGTATTGGTCAGCGATCGCTTCGTCGGCGAACGTTTTTTGACGCGCCACCGCTCCATCTACGGCGTGCTGTCGGAGGAGCTGGCGGACGGCGTACACGCGCTGGCGCTGCACACCTACACGCTCAAAGAGTGGGAAGGGTTGCAGGATACCGTACCGGCCTCGCCGCCGTGTCGCGGCGCCGGGACGCTGGCCTGAGGGGGAAATTTTCAGGTATCAGTGGAACTTTGCCCTTGAATTAGGGTATTACTACTGACGAATTTTGAAACGGCCTGCGGGCCGTTTCTGTTTTTGACGACGACACGGCCGATGCGCAATGTGGCCAACGTTCGGGCTGTTTTGGCGGCCTTTTGGCGATCGAATCGGCAAAAGTGTGAGTTTTAGCGCGCCTGCGCCGCCTAGCTTTCCTCGACTCGCCATGCATGCGCCGCTATAATGTCGCGTCTTATTTTTCCGGAATGGTTTCGGGACGCTTCTGTCATCAGGGAACTCGGTTCTTATTTGTAGCCGTCCTGGTTCTTGGAACGGAGTTGACCGAGCACTGTGATTTTTTTGAGGTAACAAGATGCAAGTTTCAGTAGAAACCACTCAAGGCCTTGGGCGCCGTCTCTCTATTACTGTACCGGCTGATACTATCAAGCAGGCGGTGAAGAAAGAGCTGATCAACGCAGCGAAAAGCGTGCGTATCGACGGCTTCCGCAAAGGCAAAGTGCCGATGAACATCGTGGAACAGCGTTACGGCGCCTCTGTTCGTCAGGACGTGCTGGGCGAAGCGATGCAGCGCAGCTTCGTTGACGCGATCATCAAAGAAAAGATTAATCCGGCCGGCGCACCAAACTACGTGCCGGGCGAGTACAAAGAAGGTGAAGACTTCACTTTCGCCGTTGAATTCGAAGTGTATCCAGAAGTTGAGCTGAAAGGCCTGGAAAACATCGAAGTTGAAAAACCTGTGGTTGAAGTGAACGACGAAGACGTCGACGCGATGCTGGATACCCTGCGCAAGCAGCAGGCGACTTGGAAAGAAACCGATCGCGCAGCGGAAGCTGAAGATCGCGTGACCGTTGACTTCACCGGTTCTATCGACGGTGAAGAGTTCGAAGGCGGCAAAGCGTCCGACTTCGTACTGGCAATGGGCCAGGGCCGCATGATCCCAGGCTTCGAAGAAGGCCTGGTCGGTCACAAAGCGGGCGAAGAGTTCTCCATCGACGTGAACTTCCCGGAAGATTACCACGCGGAAAATCTGAAGGGCAAAGCGGCCAAATTCGCTATCGTGCTGAAGAAAGTTGAAGAGCGCGAACTGCCGGAGCTGACCGAAGAGTTCATCAAGCGTTTCGGCGTGGCGGACGGTTCCGTTGCCGGCCTGCGCACCGAAGTTCGCAAGAACATGGAGCGCGAGCTGAAAGGCGCCGTGCGTAACCGCATCAAGTCTCAGGCGATCGACGGCCTGGTGAGCGCGAACGAAATCGACGTGCCAGCTGCCCTGATCGACGGCGAAATCGACGTACTGCGTCGTCAGGCTGCACAGCGTTTCGGCGGCAACGAGAAGCAAGCGCTGGAACTGCCACGCGAGCTGTTCGAAGAGCAAGCGAAACGCCGCGTAGTGGTTGGCCTGCTGCTGGGCGAAGTGATCAGCACCAACGACCTGAAAGCTGACGAAGACCGCGTGAAGACGCTGATCGAAGAAATGGCTTCTGCCTACGAAGATCCGAGCGAAGTCATCGAGTTCTACAGCAAAAACAAAGAGCTGATGAACAACATGCGCAACGTGGCTCTGGAAGAGCAAGCGGTTGAAGCCCTGCTGGCAAAAGCGAAAGTGACTGAAAAAGCCACTACCTTCAGCGAGCTGATGAACCAGACTCAACAGGCGTAATGCCGGCGTGCCGGGCGCCATGAACGGCGCCCCCGGTTTCGCCTGGCGAACCGGCGCACGATGAAAAAGCCCGCAACCTCAGGTTGCGGGCTTTTCTTTTTGCCACGTTGCTGATTAATCTCAGGTTAAGCGGGGCAATATGCACTATATTTACCCTGTTGCCTGGGGAACTGGCTGGCATGATAACGGTCAGATTAACGGCATCGTTTTCGGCGCGCGGAGAAAATCGGTCTCTGGGCTTGAAATCGCGCCGGGATCCCCCAATCTGTAAAGAATAATTCTGGGGCTGTTTGCCAAAGTGCGCGGGATGAAATAACCGTCGGGTACGTGCGGCGCGGGTCGAATGCTTGAGCATAGTCATCATGGCCGTTCTCAAGTAGAATCGGCGTATTAGGGTGACACCCTGGCCGCCAAGGCAATTTCTATTAGGAGACGGTAATGTCATACAGTGGCGAACGAGATCAATTTGCACCGAACATGGCGCTGGTGCCGATGGTGGTAGAGCAGACTTCACGCGGGGAGCGTTCTTACGACATCTATTCCCGCCTGCTGAAAGAGCGCATCATTTTCCTGACCGGCCAGGTGGAAGATCACATGGCCAACCTGATCGTGGCGCAAATGCTGTTCCTCGAAGCGGAAAGCCCGGAAAAAGACATTTTCCTCTACATCAACTCGCCGGGCGGGGTGATCACCGCGGGCATGTCGATTTACGACACCATGAAGTTCATCAAGCCGGACGTCAGCACCATCTGTATGGGGCAGGCGTGCTCGATGGGCTCCTTCCTGCTGACCGCGGGCGCCAAAGGCAAACGTTTCTGCCTGCCGAACTCGCGCGTGATGATTCACCAGCCGCTGGGCGGCTACCAGGGCCAGGCGACGGACATCGAAATCCATGCGCGCGAAATCCTCAAGGTGAAAGCGCGCATGAACGAACTGATGGCCGAGCATACCGGCCAGCCGCTGGAGCAGATCGAGCGCGACACCGAGCGCGATCGCTTTATGACCGCGGAAGAAGCCGTGGAATACGGCCTGGTTGACGGCATTCTGACACACCGCAGCTAGAACCACGCGGCGCCGATGGACTATAGTAATCAGAGTGGGCAGGGGCTCGCTCTGCTGTGGCCACTCGGCGTTCCCGATATGAGTTTGGGCGCACTGCCGCCGTGATTTTCCTGCGGGACAAGACTAAAGAAGAGGTTTGACTGATGACAGATAAGCGCAAAGACGGTTCAGGAAAGCTGCTGTACTGCTCTTTTTGCGGCAAAAGCCAGCATGAAGTGCGTAAGCTGATTGCCGGGCCGTCAGTGTATATCTGCGATGAATGTGTCGATCTGTGTAACGACATTATTCGCGAAGAGATTAAAGAAGTTGCCCCGCATCGTGAGCGCAGTGCGCTGCCGACGCCGCACGAGATCCGCCACCACCTGGATGACTACGTCATCGGCCAGGAGCAGGCGAAGAAAGTGCTGGCGGTTGCGGTGTACAACCACTACAAACGCCTGCGCAACGGCGATACCAGCAACGGTATCGAGTTGGGCAAGAGCAACATCTTGCTGATCGGCCCGACCGGCAGCGGCAAAACCCTGCTGGCGGAAACGCTGGCGCGCTTCCTGGACGTGCCGTTCACCATGGCCGACGCCACCACGCTGACCGAAGCCGGTTACGTGGGCGAGGACGTGGAAAATATTATCCAGAAGCTGTTGCAAAAATGTGACTATGACGTGCAGAAAGCGCAGCGCGGCATCGTTTATATCGATGAAATCGATAAGATTTCCCGCAAGTCCGACAACCCGTCGATCACGCGTGACGTCTCGGGTGAGGGCGTGCAGCAGGCGCTGCTGAAGCTGATTGAAGGCACCATCGCCGCGGTTCCGCCGCAGGGTGGGCGCAAGCATCCGCAACAGGAGTTCCTGCAGGTCGATACCTCCAAGATCCTGTTTATCTGCGGCGGCGCATTCGCCGGCCTGGATAAGGTGATCGGCCAGCGCGTCAACACCGGCTCCGGCATCGGCTTCGGCGCGACCGTCAAGGGCGAGTCCGAGAAGGCGACCGAAGGCGAACTGCTGCTGCAGGCCGAACCGGAAGACTTGATCAAGTTCGGCCTGATCCCTGAGTTCATCGGCCGTCTGCCGGTGGTGGCGACCCTGAGCGAGCTGAGCGAAGACGCGCTGATTCAGATCCTGAAAGAGCCGAAGAACGCCCTGACCAAGCAGTATCAGGCGCTGTTCAACCTGGAAGGCGTCGAGCTGGAGTTCCGCGACGAAGCGTTGAACGCCATCGCCAAGAAAGCCATGGCGCGCAAAACCGGCGCCCGCGGCCTGCGTTCCATCGTGGAAGGCGCGCTGCTCGACACCATGTACGATCTGCCGTCGATGGACAGCGTAGACAAAGTGGTGATCGACGAGTCGGTCATCGCCGGCCAATCCAAACCGCTGCTGATTTACGGCAAGCCGGAAGCTCAGGCGTCTGGCGAATAATTAGCCAGTCAAACCAGGGCGTTATCAGCAAAATGGGGGATTTTATCCCCCATTTCTTTTTCCTGCATTCTTGCCGTTGAATGTAAGAGATTCATCCCCATATACTCGTTAACCAGATTTTATGAAACGTTAGATGCTTGCGTCTCATGAGATTCCCCCTCAACCTGGCGGAAATTAAACTAAGAGAGAGCTCTATGAACCCTGAGCGTTCCGAACGCATTGAAATCCCCGTTCTGCCATTGCGCGACGTGGTGGTTTATCCGCACATGGTGATCCCGTTATTTGTTGGCCGGGAAAAATCGATTCGGTGCCTCGAAGCCGCAATGGATCACGATAAGAAGATCATGCTGGTGGCACAGAAAGAGGCCTCAACGGATGAACCTGGCATTAACGACTTGTTCTCGGTTGGCACCGTAGCGTCGATCCTGCAGATGCTGAAGCTGCCGGACGGCACGGTAAAAGTGCTGGTCGAGGGGCTGCAGCGCGCGCGCATCACCACGCTGTCCGACAGCGGTGAGCATTTCGCCGCGCAGGCGGAATACCTTGAGTCGCCGTCGATCGACGAGCGCGAGCAGGAAGTGCTGGTGCGCACCGCGATCAATCAGTTTGAAGGCTATATCAAGCTGAACAAAAAAATCCCGCCGGAGGTGCTGACTTCACTGAACAGCATCGACGACGCCGCGCGCCTGGCGGACACCATCGCCGCCCACATGCCGCTGAAACTCAGCGACAAGCAGTCGGTGCTCGAGATGTCCGACATCACCGAGCGCCTGGAATACCTGATGGCGATGATGGAATCGGAGATCGACCTGCTGCAGGTCGAGAAACGCATCCGCAACCGCGTCAAGAAGCAGATGGAGAAGAGCCAGCGCGAGTACTATCTGAATGAGCAGATGAAGGCGATTCAGAAAGAACTGGGCGAGATGGACGACGCGCCGGACGAGCACGAAGCGCTGAAGCGCAAGATCGATGCGGCGAAAATGCCGAAAGAGGCGCGCGAGAAAACCGAAGCGGAACTGCAAAAGCTGAAGATGATGTCGCCGATGTCGGCGGAAGCGACCGTGGTGCGCGGCTACATCGACTGGATGCTGCAGGTGCCGTGGAATGCGCGCAGCAAGGTGAAAAAAGACCTGAACAAGGCGCAGGAAGTGCTCGATACCGATCACTACGGCCTGGAGCGCGTCAAGGATCGCATTCTCGAGTACCTCGCGGTGCAGAGCCGCGTCAGCAAAATCAAGGGGCCGATCCTGTGTCTGGTGGGGCCGCCGGGCGTGGGTAAAACCTCGCTGGGGCAGTCGATCGCCAAAGCGACCGGCCGCCAGTACGTGCGCATGGCGCTGGGCGGCGTGCGTGACGAAGCGGAAATCCGCGGCCACCGTCGTACCTACATCGGTTCGATGCCGGGCAAACTGATCCAGAAGATGGCCAAGGTCGGGGTGAAGAACCCGCTGTTCCTATTGGATGAGATCGACAAGATGTCTTCCGACATGCGCGGCGATCCGGCCTCCGCTCTGCTGGAGGTGCTGGATCCGGAACAGAACGTGGCGTTCAACGACCACTACCTGGAAGTGGATTACGATCTGTCCGACGTGATGTTCGTCGCCACCTCGAACTCGATGAACATTCCTGCGCCGCTGCTGGACCGTATGGAAGTGATCCGCCTGTCGGGTTACACCGAGGACGAGAAGCTCAACATCGCCAAGCAGCACCTGCTGCCGAAGCAGCTTGAGCGCAACGCGCTGAAAAAAGGCGAGCTGACGGTCGACGACAGCGCCATCATCGGCATCATTCGCTTCTACACCCGCGAAGCCGGGGTGCGCAGCCTGGAGCGTGAAATCTCCAAGCTGTGCCGTAAAGCGGTGAAAACGCTGCTGATGGACAAGAAGCTCAAGCATCTCGAGATCAACGGCGACAACCTGAAGGATTATCTGGGCGTGCAGCGCGTCGATTACGGCCGTGCGGATACCGAAAACCGCGTGGGCGAAGTCACCGGGCTGGCGTGGACGGAAGTGGGCGGCGATCTGCTGACCATCGAAACCGCCTGCGTGCCGGGCAAAGGCAAGCTGACCTACACCGGTTCCCTGGGCGAAGTGATGCAGGAATCGATTCAGGCGGCGCTGACCGTGGTGCGCGCGCGCGCGGAGAAATTGGGCATCAACGCCGATTTCTACGAGAAACGCGACATCCACGTGCACGTGCCGGAAGGGGCGACGCCGAAAGACGGCCCGAGCGCCGGTATCGCGATGTGCACCGCGCTGGTCTCCTGCCTGACCGGCAACCCGGTACGCGCCGATGTGGCGATGACCGGGGAGATCACGCTGCGCGGCCAGGTGTTGCCGATCGGCGGCCTGAAAGAGAAGCTGTTGGCGGCGCATCGCGGCGGCATCAAAACCGTGCTGATCCCTTACGAGAACAAGCGCGATCTGGAAGAGATTCCGGACAATGTTATCGCCGATCTGGAGATTCATCCGGTTCAGCGAATCGATGAAGTTTTGAACATTGCGTTGCAAAACCCGGCCTTCGGCGCACTGCCGGTAGCGGCAAAATAGTGACGAATCGCAAAAACCATTGATAAAACTTATACTGGCAAGCCATTTCGGACTTGCCAGTATTTTTTTGTACCGCTAAGTTAGATCTCTGTCGGCCCGCGTTTTGCCACCCAGTCGGTGGCTTGCCAAGGTTCGATGGGATTGATATAACAGCTGCGCTGTCGCAACCGTAGGGATTTTTCGGTGCGACGATAGAATTCTAGAGGGGATGATAGAGTGAATAAGTCACAACTGATCGACAAGATTGCCGCAGGTGCTGATATTTCCAAAGCGGCAGCGGGACGTGCTTTAGACGCAGTAATCGCTTCCGTTACCGACTCTCTGAAAGCAGGGGATGACGTGGCTCTGGTAGGTTTCGGTTCCTTCACCGTGCGTGAACGTTCGGCTCGTACCGGCCGCAACCCGCAGACCGGTAAAGAGATCAAAATCGCGGCAGCCAAAGTACCGGCCTTCCGTGCAGGGAAAGCGCTGAAAGACGCTGTAAACTGATTTAGCGTCTAACCGTTTAGCGTAACAGGGTTTTGTAATAAACAATCACCTGACGCAGCGGTGCTGGTAAGGTAAGATACAAGGCGCATCGGACTGATGCGCTTTTTTTATTTTTGTCGCAGGGAACGCGCCTGCACAAGGGTTGTTAATCCACATCACAGCGGAGTGTTGTCACACTATGATGGACAATTTACGCGCGGCTGCTAATCACGTCGTGCTCAAAATCATCCTGGCCCTGATCATCCTGTCATTCGTTCTGACCGGGGTGGGTAACTACCTGATCGGCGGCTCCGGCGATTATGCTGCGAAAGTAAATGGTCAGACGATCGAGCGCGCTCAGCTGGAACAGGCTTTCCAAAGCGAGCGTAGCCGCATGCAGCAGCAGCTGGGTGACCAGTTCTCCGCGCTGGCCGGCAACGAAGGCTATATGCAGCAGATGCGCCGTCAGGTGTTGTCCCAGTTGATCGACAACATGCTGCTCGACCAGTACGCCAAGAAGCTGGGCCTGGCGGTCAGCGACGATCAGATCAAGGACGCCATCCGCAAGGCGCCTTACTTCCAGACCAACGGCCAGTTCGATAACGCCAAATACCTCGACCTGATCGGCCGCATGGGCTACACCGCCGACAACTTCGCGCAGTCGATGCGCCAGCAGTTGGTCAATCAGCAGGTGATCCAGGCCTTCGGCGATTCCGGCTTCGTGCTGCCGTCTGAATCGCAAGCCATGGCGGCGTTGGTGCTGCAGGAGCGCGACGTGCGCCTGGCGACCATCGATTTGAAAGCGCTGCAGGCGAAACAGAGCGCCGGCGACGACGAACTGAAGGCGTATTACGATCAGAACAAGAACAGCTTCATCGCACCTGAGCAGGTGAAGGTGAGCTATATCCCGCTGGACGCTGCGTCCATGCAGGACAAGGTGAAAGTGAGCGAAGAAGACATCGGCGCTTACTACGACCAGCACAAGAGCAGCTACGGCCAGCCGGAGCGTAAAAACTACAGCGTGATCCAGCTGAAAACCGAGGCGGAAGCCAACGCGGCGCTGGACGAGCTGAAGAAGGGCGCCGATTTCGCCACGCTGGCGAAAGAGAAATCCACCGATATCATCTCACGCCGCACCGGCGGCGAGCTGGGTTGGCTGGAGCCGGAAACCACCGCCGACGAGCTGAAGCAGGCTAACCTGACCGAGAAAGGGCAGCTGTCCGGCGTGGTGAAGTCTTCCGTCGGCTACCTGATCGTGCGTTTGAACGATATTGAGCCTGAGAAAGTGAAGCCGCTGAGCGAAGTGCATGACGCCATCGCCAAGCAGGTGCAGCAGGAGAAAGCGGTAGACGCGTATTACGCGCTGCAGCAGAAGGTGAGCGAAGCGGCGACCAGCGACAACGAATCTCTGGCCTCGGCTGAAGAAGCGGCCGGCGTGAAAGCGGCGCAAAGCGACTGGTTCACCCGTGACAACATTCCTGCCGCGCTGAACTTCAAGCCGGTCGTGCAGGCGATCTTCGACGGCTCGCTGATCGGCGAGAACGGCGCGCCGGGCAGCAACTCCGACGTGATCACCGTAGACGGCGACCGCGCCTTCGTGGTGCGCGTGAGCGGCCACAAGCCGGAAGGCATCGAACCGTTCGACCAGGTGAAAGACCGCGTGGCGGAACTGGTGAAGCGCAACAAGGCGCTGCAGGCAGCGAAACTGCAGGGCGAGAAGCTGCTGGTTGAGCTGAAGCAGGGCAAGGGCGACGAGGCGATGAAAGCCGCCGGCCTGAGCTTTGGCGCCGTGCAGAAGATGGCGCGCGCGCCGGAAGACAGCCAGCTGGTAGAGAGCGTGTTCGCGCTGCCGCACCCGCAGGACGGTAAACCGGTATACGGCATGTCGCAGGATCGTCAGGACAACGTGGTGCTGATCGCGCTCGATGCGGTGAAGCCAGGCACGTTGCCGGAAGACGAAATGAAAACCTTCGTTGGCAAGATGGAAGAGGGCGCGACCGGCGTCTCCTTCGATTCGCTGCTGGCGAGCCTGCGTAAAGAAGCCGAGATCAAAATGGGCGCCGCTGAGCAACAGCCTCAGTAATCGCCGCATTTTTCTGCAACGCAGTGCAACAAACAAAGGCCGCTTTCGCGGCCTTTTCCACATCTGATATCCGCCGATTGCTGAATATCCGCCGCCGCGGCAAGGTAGCCGTGCTGTCACACACAAGGAGGATACAGCATGCAACATTCAGAGAAAAAAGCGTTTTTCGGTTACCGTCGTCACGTTAACGCCGCGCTGACCGCGCTGTTGTTATGCCTGGCGGGGCCGGCCGCCGCGGTGAATAAAGCCGAGGCGCCGGCCCCCATGCTCTCAGCACCGGCGAGCAATGGCGGGCAACAGACGATGACCAGGGTGGCCGAAGAAACGGCGGTCAGCATCAATCAGGCTACCGCCGAACAGCTGGCCGCCGCCTTGAGCGGCGTCGGCCTGAAGAAGGCGGAAGGCATCGTGCGCTACCGCGAGCAGAATGGGCCATTCACCCAGGTTGAGCAGTTGCAGGAGGTGCCGGGCATCGGGCCGGCGCTGTTTGAGAAGAACCGCGCCCGGCTGAAAATGTGATCCCGGTCGCGGCTGCGTGGCAAAATGCCGCTGAGGCCGAAACTCCTCTGCTACATTTTACAGGTCTTACCAGTTTGGCGCGTTGACCAAACGGGCGAGGGAGCCAGCGCGGCTCCCTCTTTCTGTAATCACCAGGCAGGAGCGATCGTTCCCTATGCAAACCTTTATCAAAGTTCGCGGTTATCATCTTGATGTTTACCAGCACGTTAACAATGCTCGCTATCTGGAGTTTCTGGAAGAGGCGCGTTGGGAGTGGCTGGAGAACGAGGCCGGGTTCCGCTGGATGACGGAAAACAACATCGCTTTCATCGTGGTGAACATCAATATCAATTACCGCAGCCCGGCGGTATTGGGGGATAAGCTGCGTATCGACAGCCAGATGGTGCAGCTCAACGGCAAGAGCGGCGTGCTGAGCCAAAAGGTGACGCAGGATCCGGCGGGGACGCCGGTGGCCGACGCGCTGCTGACTTTCGTGTGCGTCGATCTGAAAACGCAGCGTGCGCTGCCGCTCGAGGGGGAACTGCGTGCGCATCTGGAGGCGCTTGTGCCGCAGGAAAACTCACGGTAAACAGGGGGAGAACGGGCGGCAGAAGCTGCCGCCGTCACTGCCTCAGGCCAGACCGGCCTTTTGTTTCAACGCGGCCATCACTTCCGCCTGATTGGCGCGATACTGCGTCAGGCCATTGGCGCGCAGGTTGCAGGCGGCGCACTCGCCGCAGCCGTCACCCTTGATGCCGTTGTAGCAGGTCAGCGTATCCTGGCGCACGCGATCCAGCTGGTGGTAATAGTCCGCCAGCGCCCAGGTCTCGGCCTTGTTCAGCCACATCAGCGGCGTTTCGAAGCGGATATCGCGGGCGATGCCCAGCGTCACCGCCTTGTTCAACGCTTTAACGAACTCGTCGCGGCAATCGGGGTAGCCGGAGAAATCGGTTTCACACACGCCGGTGATCACCGCTTCCGCTTCCACCTGGTAGGCGTAGATCGCCGCCAGCGTCAGGAACAGGATGTTGCGGCCCGGCACGAAGGTGCTCGGCAGCGCATTTTTCTGATTGGGATCGTAGGCGGGAACGGGGATATTGTCGCGCGTCAGGCTGCTGACGGCCAGCTCGTTGAGCAGCGTTACGTCCAGCACCTTGTGCGCCTTGGCGCCGAGGGCCACCGACAGCTCCTGAGCCACTTCAATCTCGGCGCGATGGCGCTGGCCGTAATCGAACGTGACGCAGTGAACTTCGTCATACTGTTGCAATGCCTGGATCAAGCAGGTCGTGGAGTCTTGTCCACCGCTGAAAACGACAACCGCGCGCTTCATAAAATCACCTTTTTGGGCTTTGGCCTCTCCCGATACACATTCGGGCGGCAGGATAAAATTGCGTTGCGGCGACAATAGTAGCAGAAAGGGCCGCCAGGCGCAGGGCGGTTCGGCTCAGGCCGGGGCGTCGTCCACCGGCGGCGGCAGCCACGCCTGGCAAAAATCGAACCAGCCGTGAGCGGTCAGCGTGACGCCATGCATGCGCGGCGGCGCGCTGATCTGATACTGGTAGTGAAACAGCGGCGTGATGATGGCGGCGGCCATCAGCCGTTGATAATAAGCCTGCAGTTGTGCGAAGCGCGGTTGCTGCGCTTGCAGCTGCTGGATCTGCCGCAGCGTGTCCTGTTGCTGTTGCCAGCGGCTTTCCGTCAGGATGCCGCGCCACAGCGTATCCTGCCGCAGCCAGCTCTCCAGCGTCGCCTCCGGCGCTTCGCCGATCAGGTTGTCCGCCAGCAGCAGGTCGGCCTGGGCGATCTGTTCCTCGCTTTGCCAGCGCTTGCCGGCGTAGTAGCGCACTTCCAGCTCGCAGCCGTGCTGCGCGAGCAGCCGCTGTAGCGCGGCCGTCACCGTTTCCAGCTCGACCGGCGGCCGATACAGCAGCGTCAGCCGGGCGGGCAGGGCGACGTCCTCTTCGACCTGTTGGCGGGGGATGCGCCAGCCGGGCAGCATTTCATGGCTGGGGGTGATCACGCTGTTGGGGATCGGCAGATGGCTCAGCAGGCCGGACTGCTGGATCAGCATCAGCAGCTTTTGCCCCTGGGCTTCGCTCAGCACGCCGTGGCGCAGGTTCAGCGCCAGATAACACCAGCCCAGGCTCATGCTGCGCTGCACCGGCCGGGCCTGCGCCAAATCGTCTTGTTGACCGATGGTGATGCGCACCGGATGCTGGCAGCTGGTGTAGGGGGCGGCGGTGGGCAGATCGGGAGTGATCCAGTATTCGATGGTGTCCAGATACGGATGCTGCAGGTGGTAACCGGCGTGCTGTTCCAGCCGCACCAGCTGCGGTTCATTCAGCGTCAGCTTGAACGGGCCGGCACCGATGGCCGGCAGCTCCGGGTGGGTCATCAGGCAAGGCAGTTCCGCCAGCCGGTGGGCCAGCCAGTAATCCGGCAGATGCAGATCGAACTGAACGCACAGCGGATGCGGCAGGCTGATGCGCGCGACGTTGGCCAGGCTCGGTTGGCTGCGCGGGTGGTGTTGCAGTTTTTCCAGCGTTTGCAGCAGCTGGTGGCCGGTCAACGGTTCGCCGTTGTGCCAGCGCAGCTGGCTGCGCAGAAAGAAGCGCCAGCGCAGGCCGCGATCGCTAATCTGCCAATGGTGCGCCAGATCGGGCTGCGGTTCCGGGTTACCGGTCATCAGGCGCGTTAGCCCGGCGTGCAGGGTCGACACCAGGTGTTGCTCGGCGCGGCCGGTCAGCGTGAGCGGGTCGAGCGTTTCCAGCGTGCGGTAATAGGGAATGCGCAGCGTCGGGCTGCCGGCCTGCCATTGCCCGCCGAGGTGCGGGCTGAGCAGATCCTGCAGGTGCTGCGGATCGAGCTGCGCCATCTCCAGCGCCCCCTGATGGTTGCCCTGTTGCAGCAGCTGTTGCAACAGCTGCGCGCGTAGCTCATCCGGGGTTTTCAGGCAGTGCAGGCGAGCGCGTTTGCCCCGGCCGGGCTGCGAATGCCAGCTCAGCCAGCCCTGATCCTGCAGCTGTTGCACCAGCGTGCGGGCGTGCCGCTCGCTGCAGTAGAACATCGCCGCCAGTTCGCCGATGGTCACGGCGACCGGCGCGCTGCCGAGCTGATGGTACAGGCGTTGATATTGGCTGAGGCGGTGAACCAGGCGCATGGGCAGAAATCCGGAACGGTTTTTTCAAATTGTTCACTATTACTTCCGCAAATACCATTCCATACTGCACGGATTGTAATCGCGTTCACATTCAAGAGGTCTTTATGTATCGCCTGGCAGCTTTCGATATGGACGGCACGCTGTTGATGCCGGATCACCGGGTTGGCCCGGAAACGCTGGCGGTGCTGAACCAGCTGGTGGAACGGGAGATGGTGGTGACGTTCGCCACCGGGCGGCACTACCTCGACGCGCAGCCGATCATGGCGCAGCTGGGGCTGCAGGGCTACCTGATCACCGGCAACGGCACGCGGGTGTATGACAACCGCGGCCAACAGCTGCACGCTACCGATCTGCCGGCGGCGGTCGCCGAAGAGGTGCTGCATCATCATTGGCGCACCCGCGCCAGCATGCATGTGTTCCGCGACGAAGGCTGGCTGACCGAGTTTCCCGTGCCGGAAGAGATGCTGCGGGCGCACCACCTGAGCGGCTTTCGTTTTCAGCTGGCCGACGTGCGCCGCCTGCCGGCGTTCGGCAACAGCAAGGTGTGCTTTGTCGCGCCGCACGAGGAGCTGCTGGCGTTGCAGGTGCAGCTGCGGGCGCAGCTGGGTGACGAGGCAGACCTGTGCTTTTCCGCCTACGATTGCCTGGAGGTGCTGCCGCTCGGTTGCAATAAGGGCACGGCGCTGGACCGGCTGAGCCGCCATCTGGGGTTGACGATGGCCGACTGCATGGCGTTCGGCGACGCGATGAACGACAAAGAGATGCTGGGGGCGGTGGGGCACGGCGTGGTGATGGGCAACGCCTTGCCGCAGCTGAAATCCCTGCTGCCGCAGCTACCGGTTATCGGCCATTGCCAACAGCAGGCGGTGGCCCACTATTTACAACATTGGCTGCGTTCACCTTGCCTCACCTATTCCCCCGAAGAATGAGGTTCTCCTTACAGCCGGCCGGGTATGACTACCCGGCTTTTTTTTATCCGGAGCCTGGCGTTACAAATCTGCCAGCTGCGCCAGATACGGCTGTAAATCGCCGATGTTATTGCTGACCCATTCCGGGTTGTAATAGGTATCCAGATAACGCTCGCCGCTGTCGCACAGCAGAGTGACGATCGACCCTTGCTCGCCGTTTTCCCGCATCTGTTTCGCCAACTGCAGCGCACCCCAGACGTTGGTGCCGGTGGAGGCGCCAACCTTGCGGCCGAGCACGCCTTCCAGCCAGTGAATGGTGGCGACGCTGGCGGCATCCGGCACCCGCAGCATGTTGTCGACCACCGACGGGATGAACGACGGCTCGGCGCGCGGGCGGCCAATGCCTTCGATACGGCTGCCGCAGCTGCCGATCAGGGTGCGATCGCCGTGGTGGAAGCAGTCATAGAACACTGAGTTTTCCGGATCGACCACCGTCAATTGGGTGTCGTGCCCCTGATAGCGGATGTAGCGCCCCAGCGTGGCGGAGGTGCCGCCGGTGCCGGCGCTCATCACGATGTGTTTCGGCACCGGGAAGGGTTCGCGCGCCATCTGGCGGAAGATGCTGTCGGCGATGTTGTTGTTGCCGCGCCAGTCGGTGGCGCGCTCGGCGTAGGTGAACTGATCCATATAGTGGCCGTTCAGCTCTTTGGCCAGCTGTTCGGAGGCGGCATAGATCTGGGCAGCGTGATCGACGAAGTGACAGCGGCCGCCGTAAAAGGCGATCTGTTCCACCTTGCGGCGCGCGGTGCAGGACGGCATCACCGCGATGAACGGCAGGCCGATCAGACGGGCGAAGTAGGCTTCGGACACCGCGGTGCTGCCCGAAGAGGCCTCGATGATGGTGGTGTTTTCGGTGATCCAGCCGTTGCACAGGCCATAAAGGAACAGCGAGCGCGCCAGACGGTGTTTCAGGCTACCGGTCGGGTGGGTGCTCTCATCTTTCAGATACAGGCAGATGCCGGGAAACGCCGGCATGTTCAGGCGAATCAGGTGCGTATCGGCGGAGCGCTGAAAATCCGCTTCTATTTCACCGATAGCATATTTTACCCAAGAGTTTGTCATGATTTGGCCTCAGAATAGGGGGCTGGTTTATGGCGTAGCATAGCCTGTCGGCAGGAAAAAAGGATTGCCATTTTCCCTGTTTAATCGCCTAATGGGAGAAAATTTTTCTCCTGGTAGCCGCTATGTTAGATAAAACAGACCGTAAGCTGCTGTGCATGCTGCAGCAAGATTGCACCCAGTCGCTGCAGGCGCTGGCCGATGCGGTCAATTTGACCTCGACGCCGTGCTGGAAACGGCTGAAGCGCCTGGAAGACGAGGGCTATATCCGCGGCCGGGTGGCCTTGCTGGATAACGAAAAGCTCGGCCTGGGGCTGACGGCGTTCGTGCTGATCAAGACCCAGCAGCACAGCAGCGAGTGGTATCAGGCGTTTGTGCAACTGACCAGCCAGATGCCCGAGGTGCTGGCGTTCTACCGCATGGCGGGGGAGTACGACTATCTGATGCAGGTCGAAGTGGCGGACATGAAAAGCTACGACGGCTTCTATAAGCGCCTGGTGAACGGCGTACCGGGCCTCATCGACGTCACCTCGAGCTTTGCCATGGAAAAAATCAAATACACCACTGCGCTGCCGGTGCCGGAGTGAAAAGTTCACCGGACGGGCGGCTCAACGGTGGTATCCTGCTCTGTTGAAGCAGAAAAAGAGACAAATCCCATAAAACCCTGGAATCAAACTGCGTGAGATTATTTGCTCAAATCGGCTGGTACTTCCGCCGGGAGTGGCGCCGCTACCTCGGGGCGGTGGTGCTGCTGATCGTCATCGCCATCCTGCAACTGCTGCCGCCTAAGCTGGTCGGCATCATCGTGGACGGCGTCACCGAAAAACAAATGTCTACCGGCGTGCTGATGGCCTGGCTCGGGCTGATGATCGGCACCGCGATCGTCGTTTACCTGCTGCGCTATGTGTGGCGGGTGCTGCTGTTCGGCGCCTCCTATCAGCTGGCGGTCGAGCTGCGCGAAAACTTTTACCGCCAGCTCAGCCGGCAAAACCCGGCGTTCTACCTGCGCCACCGCACCGGCGATCTGATGGCGCGCGCCACCAACGACGTGGACCGTGTGGTGTTCGCCGCCGGCGAAGGCGTGCTGACGCTGGTAGATTCGCTGGTGATGGGGCTGGTGGTGCTGGTGGTGATGAGCACCCAAATCAGCTGGCAACTGACGGTGCTGGCGTTGATCCCGATGCCGCTGATGGCGATCGCCATCAAATATTACGGCGACCAGCTGCACCAGCGCTTTAAATCGGCGCAGGCGGCGTTTTCCAGCCTGAACGATCAGGCGCAGGAAAGCATGACCAGCATCCGTATGATCAAGGCCTTTGGGCTGGAAGATCACCAATCCAACCGCTTTGCCGAAGTCGCGGCGCAGACCGGCGCCAAGAACATGCACGTGGCGCGGGTGGATGCGCGCTTCGATCCGACCATTTATATCGCCATCGGCGCCTCCAACCTGCTGGCCATCGGCGGCGGCAGCTGGATGGTGGTGAACGGGTCGCTGACGCTCGGGCAGCTGACCAGCTTTGTGATGTACCTCGGCCTGATGATCTGGCCAATGCTGGCGCTGGCCTGGATGTTCAACATCGTCGAGCGCGGCAGCGCGGCCTACAGCCGCATCCGCAGCCTGCTCGACGAGGCGCCGGCGGTGCAGGACGGCCCGCAGGCGCTGCCGGCCGGGCGCGGCGTGCTGGACGTGGATATCCGCGCGTTCCACTACCCGGAAAACCCGCACCCGGCGCTGCATGATGTGGCGCTGACGCTGAAACCGGGGCAGATGCTGGGGCTGTGCGGGCCGACCGGCGCCGGCAAATCGACGCTGCTGTCGCTGATCCAGCGCCAGTTCGACGTCGATCAAGGGCAGATCCGCTATCATGGCCTACCGCTGCCGCAGGTCAAACTCGACGACTGGCGTTCGCGGCTGTCGGTGGTGAGCCAAACGCCGTTCCTGTTCTCCGATACCGTGGCGAACAACATCGCGCTGGGTCATCCGGGCGCGACGCAGGCGCAGATCGAACAAGCGGCGCGGTTGGCCAGCGTCCATGAGGACATTCTGCGGTTGCCGCAGGGCTATGACACCGAGGTGGGCGAACGCGGCGTGATGCTGTCGGGCGGGCAGAAACAGCGAATCTCCATTGCGCGCGCGCTGCTGCTGGATGCGGAGATCCTGATCCTCGACGACGCGCTGTCGGCGGTGGACGGCCGCACCGAACACCAGATCCTGCACAACCTGCGCAGCTGGGGGCAAGATCGCACGGTGATCATCAGCGCGCACCGGCTGTCGGCGTTGACCGAAGCCGGCGAGATCCTGGTGATGCAGCACGGTGGCGTGGCGCAGCGCGGCGATCATGCGGCGCTGGCGGCGCAGCCGGGCTGGTATCGCGATATGTACCGTTATCAGCAGCTGGAAGCGGCGCTGGACGAAGCGCCGGAAAACGGCGAGGAGGCGTTGGCCGATGAATAAAGTGCAAAAGCTGTGGCCGACGCTGAAGCGGCTGCTGGCCTACGGTTCGCCGTACCGCAAACCGCTGGGACTGGCGGTGCTGATGCTGTGGATCGCGGCGGCGGCGGAAGTCGCCGGGCCGATCCTGGTGAGCTATTTCATCGATAACTACGTCGCCAAAGGGCAGCTGCCGCTGATGATCGTCGGCGGGCTGGCGGCGGCTTACATTCTGCTGGAGCTGCTGGCGGCAGCGCTGCACTACTTCCAGGCGCTGCTGTTCAACCAGGCTGCGGTGGGCGTGGTCCAGCGGCTGCGCACCGACGTGATGGACGCCGCGCTGCGCCAGCCGCTCAGCGCCTTCGACACCCAGCCGGTCGGGCAATTGATCTCGCGCGTCACCAACGACACCGAGGTGATCAAGGATCTGTACGTGATGGTGGTTTCCACGGTGCTGAAAAGCGCCGCGCTGATCGGCGCCATGCTGGTGGCGATGTTCAGCCTCGACTGGCGCATGGCGCTGGTGGCGGTCTGCATCTTCCCGGCGGTGTTCGTGGTGATGGGCATCTATCAATACTACAGCACGCCGATCGTGCGCCGGGTGCGTAGCTATCTGGCGGACATCAACGACGGCTTCAACGAAGTGATCAACGGCATGGGCGTGATTCAGCAGTTCCGCCAGCAGGTGCGCTTCGGCGAGCGCATGAGCGCCGCCAGCCAGTCGCACTATCTGGCGCGTATGCAGACCCTGCGGCTCGACGGTTTTCTGCTGCGGCCGCTGCTCAGCCTGTTTTCGGCGCTGGTGCTGTGCGGCCTGCTGATGCTGTTCGGCTTCAGCGGCGAAGGCGTGATTGGCGTCGGCGTGCTCTACGCCTTCATCAATTACCTGGGGCGCCTGAACGAACCGCTGATCGAGCTGACGTCACAGCAGTCGATCCTGCAGCAGGCGGTGGTGGCCGGCGAACGCATCTTCGAGCTGATGGATCGCAGCCAGCAGAGTTACGGCGCCGACGATCGTCCGTTGGCCGGTGGCCGCATCGACATCACCGATCTGAGCTTCGCCTACCGCGCGGACAAAAAGGTGCTGCAGCATATTTCGCTGGCGGTGCCGTCGCGCGGCTTCGTGGCGCTGGTCGGGCATACCGGCAGCGGCAAGAGCACCTTGGCCAACCTGCTGATGGGCTATTACCCGGTCAGCGAAGGGGAAGTGCGCCTCGATGGCCGCCCGATCTCCAGCCTGTCGCACCGCACGCTGCGCCAGGGCGTGGCGATGGTGCAGCAGGATCCGGTGGTGATCGCCGATTCGGTGCTGGCCAACGTCACGCTGGGGCGCAACATCGAGGAAGACGCCGTGTGGCGGGCGCTGGAAACGGTGCAGCTGGCGGATCTGGTGCGCGGCTTCCCGCAGGGCATTCACACCCGGCTGGGAGAGCAGGGCAATAACCTGTCGGTCGGGCAGAAACAGCTGCTGGCGATGGCGCGGGTGTTGGTGCAGGCGCCGCAGATCCTGATCCTCGACGAGGCGACCGCCAATATCGACTCGGGCACCGAACAGGCGATCCAGCGCGCGCTGCGTGCGATCCGCGAGCACACCACGCTGGTGGTGATCGCCCACCGGCTGTCGACCATCGTCGATGCCGACTCCATTCTGGTGCTGCATCGCGGCCAGGCGGTGGAGCAGGGCAACCATCAGCAGCTGCTGGCGCAGCAGGGGCGCTACTACCAGATGTATCAGCTGCAGCTGGCGGGCGAGCAGCTGGCGGAAGCGGTGCGCGAAGAGAGCCAACCCGCCTGAGCATGGGCCGCGATCGCGGCCCTTGTTTCTTTCCCTCGCACCACAAGCAGGCAACCCGCCTGCGTCACGCCCCCTTTCTGCACTTTTTCGACGCGATGCGCACCAAATCAGTGCGCATTATTTAACCCATTCAAGGTATCGGTGCTGCGCTGCGTCGCGGGGGCGCCCGCGCGCCCGCTAATCCGCTGAATCGCCATGAAAAATTAAATTTGGCACAGCCCTTGCTACATAAGAGGCGTACCAGGGGTGAGTTTGGGCTTAATTCGTGGAGGGGCAATATGAAGCTGGTGACCGTGGTAATCAAACCGTTCAAGCTGGAGGACGTGCGCGAGGCCCTGTCCTCCGTGGGCATTCAGGGGTTGACCGTAACCGAAGTGAAGGGCTTTGGCCGCCAGAAGGGGCACGCCGAGCTGTATCGCGGCGCCGAGTATAACGTCAACTTCCTGCCCAAGGTCAAAATCGATATCGCCATTGCCGACGATCAGTTGGATGAAGTGGTTGATGTGATTAGCAAAGCCGCCTACACCGGCAAAATCGGCGACGGCAAAATTTTCGTTGCCGAGTTGCAACGCGTGATCCGCATTCGCACCGGCGAAACCGACGAATCGGCACTGTAACCGCGAACTCAGTTAAGTGATGGGGATGATTGATAATGAAAAGACTGTTATCCATGTTGGGCCTGAGTTCGGTAACCCTGGTTCCTTCTTTGGCCCTGGCCGCTCCGGCGGTCGCTGATAAGGCCGACAACGCCTTTATGATGATCTGCACCGCGTTGGTGCTGTTCATGACGCTGCCCGGCATCGCGCTGTTTTACGGCGGCCTGCTGCGCGGCAAAAACGTGCTGTCGATGCTGACGCAGGTCACCGTCACCTTCGCGCTGGTTTGCGTGCTGTGGGTGCTGTATGGCTACAGCCTGGCGTTCAGCGAGGGCAATGCGGTGTTCGGCGGGTTCGAAACGGCGATGCTGAAAGGCATCGGCATCGACAGCGTCACCGGCAGCATCAGCCAGATGATCCACGTCGCCTTCCAGGCCTCCTTCGCCTGTATCACCGTGGCGCTGGTGGTGGGCGGCTTCGCCGAACGCATTCGCTTCTCGGCGGTGCTGATCTTCGCGATCCTGTGGTTCACGTTGTCTTACCTGCCGATCGCGCACATGGTGTGGGGCGGCGGCTACCTGGCCGCCGACGGCGCATTGGACTTCGCCGGCGGCACCGTGGTGCACATCAACGCCGCCAGCGCCGGGTTGATCGGCGCCTACCTGATCGGCAAGCGCGCCGGCTTCGGTAAAGAGGCCTTCAAACCGCACAACCTGCCGATGGTGTTTACCGGGGCGTCGATCCTGTATATCGGCTGGTTCGGCTTTAACGCCGGCTCCGCCAGCGCGGCCAACGGCATTGCGGCCCTGGCATTCCTCAACACCGTGGTTGCCACCGCGGGCGCCATTCTCTCCTGGACCTTCGCCGAATGGGTGCTGCGTGGCAAGCCTTCGCTGCTGGGCGCCTGCTCCGGCATGATCGCCGGGTTGGTTGCGGTGACGCCGGCGGCGGGCACCGTGGGCGTGGGCGGGGCGTTGATCATCGGCCTGGTGGGCGGCGTCGCCGGTCTGTGGGGCGTCGTAACGCTGAAAAAATGGCTGAAAGTGGACGACACCTGCGACGTATTCGGCGTGCACGGGGTGTGCGGCATCGTCGGCTGCCTGCTGACGGGCGTGTTCACCGCCTCTTCACTGGGCGGCACCGGCTACGCCGAAGGCGTGACGATGGGCCACCAGGTCTGGATCCAGCTGGTGAGCGTGCTGATCACGCTGGTGTGGTCGAGCGTCGCCGCCTTTATCGCCTTCAAGATCGCGGGCGCCATGGTGGGGCTGAGAGTGCCGGAAGAGCAGGAACGCGAGGGGCTGGATGTCAACAGCCACGGCGAGAGCGCCTACAACCAATAAGACTCGAAGCAGGGCAGTGCGCTAAAGACTAAAATAATGATGAAGCCAAAAGGGGCGATGGAAACATCGCCCCTTTCTTTATATTGCGGATCAGGCGTCGCGCTGGCGAATCACCCCTTCCTGCACGGTGGTGGCGACCAGTACGCCGTCGCGGGTGTAGATCTGGCCGCGCACAAAGCCCCGTGCGCCGGAGGCGGAGGAGCTCTCCACCGCGTACAGCAGCCAGTCATCCATGCGGAACGGACGGTGGAACCACATCGAGTGGTCAATGGTGGCCACCTGCATGCCCGGCTCGAGGAAGCCGACGCCGTGCGGCTGCAGCGCCGTCGGCAGGAAGTTAAAGTCCGACGCGTAGCCCAGCAGATATTGGTGGATGCGCTGATCGTCCGGCATGCTGCCGTTGGCGCGGAACCACACGTAGCGATGCGGTTCTTCCACGCTGCCTTTCAGCGGGTTGTGGAATTTCACCGGGCGCATTTCGATCGGCTTCTGGCCGATAAATTTTTCGCGCACTTTTTCCGGCAGCATATGCGCCAGTTTCTGGGCGATCTCTGACTCGGACAGCAGCCCTTCCGGCGGCGGCACGTCCGGCATCAGGTTCTGATGCTCGAAACCCGCTTCCGGGCTCTGGAAGGAGGCGGTCATATAGAAGATAGGTTTGCCGTGCTGGATGGCGCTGACGCGGCGCGCACTGAAACTGTTGCCGTCGCGCAGGGTTTCCACGTCGTAAACGATAGGCTTGCTGCTGTCGCCTGGGCGCAGGAAGTAGCTGTGGAACGAATGCACGCTGCGTTCGTCCGGCACCGTCTGTTTGGCGGCGTACAGCGCCTGGCCGACCACTTGCCCACCGAACACCTGGCGCAGCCCCAGATCTTCACTCTGGCCGCGGAACAGCCCTTCTTCGATTTTCTCCAGATCCAGCAGATCGAGGAGGTTTTGCAATGCCTGGCTCATAAAGTTATTACCTTTCTAATAATCATTTTGCGCAGTGTGCGGAATATCACGGCGCGGCGTCAACATTTTGCGTTAAAGGGCCGATGAGAATGCTCTTAATCGTGGACGCCTTGGGTTGTTTAAGTGATTAATAGGCAGGGTAAAGTGGATTTATCAGTGTTTTGTGCTAGGTTTAATAGGTGAGGTGGTGAAAGCCACCAACATGTTGATAATAAAAAAGGAGACCGATCCATGAAACTCTGGCAAATCGTAGGCGGTGCCGCGGCACTGACGATCACGCTGGCGGGATGCGCGCAAAAGAGTGCTGATGTGCCTACCCAGGCGGCCGGTAATCCGGCGGCTGCGCAAACGCAGATTCAGGGCCCGGCGGTGACAGGTTCGGTTAATATACGTCAGCGCATTGCGCTGCCGCCGGACGCCGTACTGACGGTCACCCTCTCTGATGCCTCGCTGGCAGATGCGCCGTCCAAAGTGATTGCACAGCGCGCGGTACGTACTGAAGGGCAGCAGGCGCCATTCAGCTTTACGCTGCCGTACAACCCGTCCGACATCCAACCGAATGCGCGTATCATTCTGAGCGCGGCGGTGACGGTCAACGGGCGACTGATGTTTATTACCGACACCATCCAGGAAGTGGTTAACCGCAACGGCACCCGTGCCGATCTGCTGCTGGTTCCGGTTCAGGGTGTGCCGATTCAGGCTGCGCCAACCGCCATGCAGTAAGCTTACTGCGGTACAGCAAGATGAAATCAGCAGCCTTTGCGCTTCGGCCAAAGGCTGTTTTGTTTTACCAGCGCCAGCCGTAGCGATCGAAATCGACCGTGCTGTGCGGGCCGAAAATAATCCCCTCCGCCAGCAATGCCTGCCGTTGCCGTTGAAAATCCTCCCCCTGCTGCGAGATCTGTCCGTGCCGGTTGATCACCCGGTGCCAGGGCAGCGTGCTGCCTTCCGGCAAACGCCGCAGCACGCCCCCGACCTGACGCGCGGCGCGCGGCGAGCCGGCCAGCCGGGCGACTTCGCCGTAGGTGGTGACTTTGCCGAACGGGATGGCGGCCACGATATGGAAAACCCGCTGGCTGAAAGAGGCGTCTTCTGGTTGCATATTGCTGTTCCTGCGTGACTCAAAACCCAGGCGAAGAGTGTGCCACAGCGCAGGTGGGTAAGAAAACAGCGGTTAACCCCGGTTGGCTTGCTATTTGATGGGGCATCGCCGATAATGCCCACCGCTTCGGAGTACAGAAGCCGTCAATGGGGGCCCTGTTGGTTCTCCCGCAACACTAACTTGTGAACTCGGTCAGGTCCGGAAGGAAGCAGCCGCAGCAGGTGACGTGTGTGCCGGGATGTAGCTGGCAGGGTCCCCACCCATTTTGCGGCCCGCAAAATGTTTATCCCCGTTATTCCTCATGTCGACAAGCTGCGCAAGCGTCATTTCGCACGCCGCGAGCGTGAATCTTTTCCTCTGCGCCGTTTTTGCCCTTCTCCTCCCGTGACCAAATGTATTGTTGCCAACAGATCCGATGACGGTGAAAAAATAGCGTTTATATCGTTATTTGTGGGACAAATAATGACGCAGGGATAGGGAAAATTCTTAAAGTTGCACGCCTGTTGGGATGGCGTTAGTATGGTTTATTCTCGTTGCGAAAAAACTATCCGCGCTTCGCGGCGGTCGACGAACTGGCTGAATAAGTTTAAATAATAACCCGTGTGCGCTGTCAGGCTGAACATGATTTATATCATTGATAAAGATATTACATTTAACACTGAAAACGGTTCATTGAAGAGTATAAAGAAGGGACGGGAAGTTTTCTTATCCAGCGTCAATTCGAGAGTATTCAAATGCTTGCTCGAGCATGGCCACGAGGCGGTAAGCCGGGAAACGCTGTTGCAACAGGTTTGGAGCGATCACGGCTTGAGCGCTTCTTCCGCGACGTTAAATCAATATATCAGCCTGACGCGGCGGGCCTTGACGTCTGTCGGTTTCAACGAGCGCCTGATCGTTACCCTCTCTAAAAAGGGGTATAGACTCAATAGAATAATATCGATAGAGCGGCTGCGGATTGATTTGCCTGAGCCTCCCCACGCCGCGGACGTTCCCGCTACATCGCCCGCATCCGCCGCGGCGTCAAAAAATACCCACCATTATTTTTTTATTCTGCTGCGCAGCTTATCGATCGTCGTGCCATTATCTTTTCTGGCGCTGTGCTTCATCTATTACAAACATCATCGCGACAGTGAAAAGAAGCAGGTATTGTCTTACGTCGGTACGGTGAACGGCTGCCCGATCTACTATGCCGGCCATTTTTTGGAGAATCATCAGGACGACTATTTGCAGTTCTTGATCCGTAAGGATCTTTATGGCCAGCGTTGCCGCCCCGGTGAGATTATCATCACCAAGGTTAACCGTTCTCATAATGCCAGTGAAGACAGCGGACGCCAGTTTATCGCCAAATGCACGAAGGACAGTGCGGCCGTTTTGCATAATTGTGAGAGCGAGTACATCCGGGCATGGAAAAAAAGTTAAATATCTTGTCAGCCACGCTGGTCGGCCTGTGCGTGTTGACCGGCAGCGTGGTGTATTCCCTGGTGCGCAGCCATCATGGCTTCGGCGATTTGTCCTGCGAAGCGAACGCCACGTTTAATTATTTCAATTCGCTGGACGCGCAGGCGGCGCACGATGATATCCAGCTGTCGCTAAAAATAAACTACATCTTTTTGTCCGGCGATAAGGGCGTGATGATGCTGTCGGGCCTGGCCAACGATGGCGAAGAGAAGTATTTCGTCAACCGACGGGTTAACTTCAGCTACGTCTCGCAAGGCAGTTTTTATCGCTTCCACTATGGCGAGGTGAATTATTCGCCGCGTGATACCTTGCCGGACGAGGTGTATACTTACTTTTTCAGCACTGAATCGACGTTTTATCATATTCGCAGCGTGGATAAGAATACGTTGATGTTTAGCGATGCCTACTCGCCGATGTTTTTATGCAATATTGAATCCTGATGTGCATGTTATTTTATATGGGTTAAGGTGTATTCTGGTTACCTTTTATATCCTCATGTCCTGCCTTTTTCGCACGCAGCTAATAACATGGGTTATTATGCGTGAATGCCTATTTTTTCATTGTTAATCAAATTTAATGGTGATTTAGCTATTTTACAAAAACGGCTATCATCATGTTTTTAAATGATTTAATGAATCTAAGGCGATGCGGTGTAGCCATATTAATTTTATATTGTTTATATTAAAGAAATAAGTTGCATGAATGTTTTTCGCATGATTAATTGAGGCCGCTCTTGAAACGGCGAACTATTAATTTTCATTGAAAATGCATCTCGCCGCATGCGTGCAAAGGTGATGGCACAAGAGCCTTTGGACTTCATTAAACTGATAGGCGAGAGATGGACATACATAACATTGCCCTGAACGAGACTCTGTTGGAAAATGAGTTGGTGATATTAAACAACAATGAAAAAACGCTGTTGTTTAAAAAAGAGAATGTGCTCATTGAAATGACCGAATTACAGCGGCGCTTCATGCTGTGCCTGTTGAGCGGTATTTATAAGAAGAACGACATTATTCGCGCGGTCTGGTTTTGCAATCATGAGACCATCAGCGACAACAATTATTATCAGATGATATTCCAATGCCGTTCTTTGCTCTCACGCCACGGTATTCCCGGCGAGGTGATCAAGACCATTCCCCGATTTGGCGTGATGCTGAGCTTTCAGGCCTGCGAGCGCGCGGCCGCTAATTTGCAGGGGGACTGCCCGTCGCCATCGGCTAATAAGCGCCGGCGAACGTGGTTGGACGCCGTGAATTATAAAGTGGCCCTGATCATCACGCTGCTGTTTTCTGTCGCGATGGTGGTCGGTATTTCCGCTTAGCGTTGACACCGTTGAATAACCGGGGGGCACGTGAGCAAGCGGTTGACAGACCTTCTTATTCTACTTTTCTGCCTGATAAATCTGGCATTCATGCTCCAGCTGGGATGGCGAATGGTGGCCGGGGATGGCGCGCCCGTTGAGCCGAGCCGTGAAAACGCGCGCGGGCCGGTGCGTCATAGTGTCTTTCCTCAGGAAGATGGCATCGGAAAAATTAATGACGCGCACTGGTTTGGCCGCTATCAAGCGGCGAAAAACGGCGAAAAGGCGCACGGGTATAAAGTCGGCGAATGGGCGATCGGTGCCGAGCTGCTGGCTAACGCGCCGGAAGCCGCAGCGCTCGGCAAGATAGCCGGCTTGCTGTTCAGCGACAACGCCAAAAAAAGCCTGGTCATCGTCGAGCATGGCGGCAAGCAAACCGGTTATGGCGTTGGCGACCGTCTGGCCGGCAGCAATGCCGTTATCGTGCGGATAGTGAAAAATAAAATACTGCTCGATGAAAACGGCTATTACGCCACGCTGACGTTTAAAGAGTAGCCGGCGCGTCGTTTCGGCGCGGGGTGTTTCATAGCATAAGGCGACATTGTGATTACGCATTTCATTTATCGTTCTGGCCCAGGCTGGAGCGCCGGCTTATGGCGCGCATTAGCGGCGGCGGCCGTCATGATCGCGCTGGGCGGCGCGGCGCGCGCGGAGCAATTCTCTGCCAATTTCAAAGGCACGGACATTCAGGAATTTATCAATACGGTCAGTAAAAACCTGGGCAAAACCATCATTATCGATCCGGCGGTGAAAGGTAAGGTCACGGTGCGCAGCTACGAACAGCTCGACGAGAAACAGTATTACCAGTTCTTTCTCAACGTGCTGGACGTCTATGGCTATACGGTCATCGGCATGCCCAACAACGTCCTGAAGGTGATCGCCGCCAAAGAGGGGAAAAGAGCCGCGCTGGCGCAAAACGGCGCAGAGGCGATCGCCGAAGGGGATGAGGTGGTGATGCGCGTGGTGCCGCTGCGCAATATCGCGGCCAAGGACGTTTCGCCGATATTGCGCCAGCTTAACGACAGCATCGGCGTGGGCAGCGTGGCGCATTACGAGCAGGGCAACGCGCTGTTGATCACCGGGCGGGCCAGCGTGGTCAACGGCCTGCTAGAGCTGGTCAGGGAGATGGATCAGGACGACGGCAATCGGGTCGAGACCCTCGCGCTGAAGCATGCGGCGGCGCCGGAGATCGCGCGCATGGTGAATGAACTGTTTCGCGAAGAGGGCAAGCGGCGTACGGCCGGCGCGAGCTCGCTGCGGCTGGTGGCGGATGAGCGAACCAACAGCGTGATGATCGCCGGGGACGATCGGGCCCGCGAACACGCCAAAGAACTGATTGATCAGCTGGATAACAAGAGCGTCACCCAGGGCAATACCCAGGTTATTCCGCTCAAATACGCCAAGGCGCAGAGCCTGGTCGAGGTATTGACCGGCGTGAGTGCGGGCCTGCAAAACGAGAAAGAGAGCGCCGCCGCCAACGTGGCGCTGCTGAAAAACGTGGTGATCAAGGCCGATGAGCAGACCAATGCGCTGATCATCACCGCCGCGCCGGACGTGATGCGCGATCTGGAGGCGGTGGTCGCCAAGCTCGACGTGCGCCGCGCGCAGGTGCTGGTCGAAGCGGTGATCGTCGAAGTGCAGGATGGGCAGGGGCTGAACATCGGCGTGCAGTGGGCCAACAAATACGGCGGCGGCACGCAGTTTGCCGGCTCGGCGCCCGGGGTGTCGGCGGGGTTCGAAAACGGCATGAGCGACGTGTTCGGCAAGGCCAACGGCCTGATGACCGGTTTCTACAGCGGTAACTGGGGCGTATTGCTGTCCGCCATCGCCAGCAACAACCAAAACAATATCCTGGCCACGCCGAGCATCGTCACGCTGGATAACGCCGAGGCGGAGTTCAGCGTCGGGCAGGATGTGCCGATCCTGACCGGTTCGCAAACCACCAACAGCGATAACGTCTTCAATACCGTGTCGCGCAAGACGGTGGGGATCAAACTCAAGGTCAAACCGCAGATCAACCAGGGCCAGTCCGTGCTGCTGCAGATCGAACAGGAGGTCTCCAGCGTTGCCGACAGCGCCGGCGCCACGCCGGATTCGCTGGGGGCGACCTTCAATATCCGCACGGTCAACAACACGGTGCTGGTGGACAGCGGCGAAACTGTGGTGGTGGGCGGCCTGTTGGACAAGTCCAACTCGGAGCTGGAGAGCAGCGTGCCGATCCTCGGCAAGATCCCGCTGGTGGGGGCGTTGTTTCGCTCGACCGCCACCAAAGCGAGCAAGCGCAATTTGATGCTGTTTATCCGCCCGACCATCATTCGCAGCACCGAGGGGTATGCCCGGCAGAGCCAACGCAAGTTAGGCAAGTTCGACGCCGAGCAGCAGGACGATCCTGAGCTGAATGACGCGCTGCGCGGCGAGATCGCCGGCGATAAGAAGGCGCTCGACAATCGGGCGTTTCTCGCCACCGTTGCCAGTATCGACGCGTTTTATCCGCGGGGAGCCCGCCCGTGAAGCGCCGTTCCGCGGGGCCGCTGCTGCCTTTCGCCTGGGCGCGCCAGCATGGCGTGCTGGCCGTCGATGGGCAGAGCGGAATCCAAATGTATTGCCATCCTGAAACGAGCCACGCCGGGTTGATGGAGGCCTACCGCTGCCTGCCCGGCGAGCCGGCGCTGGCCCGGCTGGAGGTGGCGGCTTTTGATCAACGGCTGGTGGCGCACTACCAGCAGGAGAGCGGCCAGGCGCAGAAAATGATCGACGACCTGGGCGGCGAACTGGATTTTTACGCGCTGGCCGAGGAGCTGCCGCAGCAGCAAGACCTGTTGGACGAACAGGACGATGCGCCGATTATCCGCCTGATCAACGCCTTGCTGAGCGAGGCGATCAAAGAGCGCGCCTCCGATATCCACATCGAAACCTACGAGAGCGAGCTGGTGATCCGCTTTCGCATCGACGGCGCGCTGCGGCGGATTCTGGCGCCGCAGCGCAAGCTGGCGGCGCTGCTGGTGTCGCGCATCAAGGTGATGTCGAAGCTGGATATCGCCGAGAAGCGCGTGCCGCAGGACGGGCGCATGGCGCTGAAGGTCGGCGGGCGGGCGATCGACGTGCGGGTGTCGGTGATGCCGGCCAGCCACGGCGAGCGCGTGGTCATGCGCCTGTTGGACAAACAGGGCGTGCGGCTCGAACTGCCCAGCCTGGGTATGGCGCCGGCGCACCAGCAGGCGTTGCTGCGCCTGATCCGCCAGCCGCACGGCATCATTTTGGTCACCGGGCCGACCGGCTCCGGCAAGAGCACCACGCTCTATACCCTGCTGAGCCAGATCAACGATGAACAGCGCAACATCATGACGATCGAAGATCCCGTCGAGTATGAGTTGGCCGGCATCGCGCAGACGCAGGTGAATCCCAAGGTGGACATGACCTTCGCGCGCGGCCTGCGCGCGCTGCTGCGGCAGGATCCCGACGTGGTGCTGATCGGCGAGATCCGCGACGGCGAAACGGCGCAGATCGCGGTGCAGGCCTCATTGACCGGGCATTTGGTGCTGTCGACCCTGCATACCAACACGGCGATCGGCGCCGTGACCCGGCTGCGGGACATGGGGGTCGAACCGTTTCTGCTTTCGAGTTCGCTCAGCGGCGTGTTGGCGCAGCGCCTGGTGCGTCGGCTTTGTCCGCAGTGCCGCGAGCCCTATGCGCTGTCTGACGCGCAGCGGCGCCTGCTGGGGCTGCCACCGACGCAGGCGGTGACCTGCTGGCGTCCGTTGGGGTGCGAGGCCTGCGGCGGGCAGGGATATCACGGTCGAATCGGCTTGCACGAACTGTTGGTGCTGGATGAACCGATGCGCATGGCGATCCATCGCGGTGACGGCGAGCTGGACATCGCGAAACTGGCCGCCGAACGCTACCTGCCGCTGCGCCAGGATGGGATCGCCAAAATGCGCGCCGGGGAGACCAGCCTGGAGGAAGTGCTGCGGGTGACGCGCGAAGGGGACGGCGATGAAGTTTGATTATCGCGCCTGCGATCGTGAGGGGCGCGCCCAGCGCGGCGTGTTGGAGGCGGATTCTCTGCGCCACGCCCGCGATCGCCTGCGTGAAAAGGGGTGGCAGGTGCTGGCGGTGCAAGCGCGCGGGCGGCCCGTTTTCGCCGGCATGTTGGCCGGCCGCTGGATGAGCGGCGTGAGCAGCGGCGATGTGGCGCTGTTGACCCGGCAGCTGGCGACGCTGCTCTCCGCTGCGCTGCCGCTCGAGGAAGCGTTGATGGCGGTGGCGCGGCAAACGGAGAAAAAAGGCCTGCAGGCGGCGTTGGCTCAGGTGCGGCAGCGCATTCTGGAGGGCTTCCCGCTGGCGCAGGCTCTAGGGCAGCATCCGCGGATTTTTGACCGTCTCTACTGTGCCATGGTGGCGGCCGGTGAGATTTCCGGCCATCTGGCGCCGGTGCTGGAGCGGCTGGCCGACTACGTCGAACAGCGCCAGCAAATGAAGAACAAGATCGTGCAGGCGCTGGTGTACCCGATGGTGCTGACGGCGGTGGCGATCGGCGTGGTGGCGATCCTGTTGACGGCGGTGGTGCCGAAGGTGATCGAACAGTTTGTGCATATGAAGCAGACCTTGCCGCTGTCGACCCGGATGCTGCTCGGCGCCAGCGACGGGCTGCGCCAATGGGGGGTGTTGGCGCTGATGTTGGCGCTGGTGAGTCTCGGCGCTTTCCGCTATCGCCTGCGGGATCCGGCGCGGCGCGTGCGCTGGCATGCGTTCATCCTGCGGTTGCCGGTGGTCGGCAAACTGTCGCTGGCGGTGAATACGGCGCGCTACGCCAAAACGCTGAGCATTTTGAACGCCAGCGCGGTGCCGTTGCTGGAGGCGATGCGCATCAGCGCCGGCGTGTTGGGCAACGACGCCGCCCGCGAACGGCTGCTGGCGGCGATGGAGCGGGTGCGGGAGGGCGAAGGGTTATCGCCGTCGCTCGAGGGCACCGCGCTGTTCTCGCCGATGATGCGGCACATGATCATGTCCGGCGAGCGCAGCGGTGAGCTGGACATGATGCTCGAGCGGGCGGCGGCTATGCAGCAGGAGGCCTTCAGCCGGCAAATCACGCTGGCGCTGGGGCTGTTCGAGCCTTTATTGGTGATCGCGATGGCCGGTTCGGTGCTGTTCATCATTTTGGCCATCCTGCAGCCGATATTGCAGCTCAATAATATGGTCGGCTAATCATGCCGTTAATGGAGAGTAAAGTGAGTCATATCAGCAAGATACGCAGATCGCGGCAGCGAGGGTTTACGCTGCTGGAAATCATGGTGGTGATCGTCATTCTGGGGCTGTTGGCCAGCCTGACCATTCCAAGCCTAATGGGAAACAAGGAGAAGGCCGATCGGCAAAAGGCCGCCAGCGATATCGTGGCGCTGGAGAACGCGCTGGATATGTACAAGCTGGATAACGGGCGTTATCCCAGCGCGGAGCAGGGGCTGGCGGCGCTGGTGACCCGGCCGGTGCTGGCGCCGATCCCGAGTAATTATCCCGAAGACGGCTATATTCGCCGGTTGCCGCAAGATCCCTGGGGGCAGGAGTACCGTCTGCGCAACCCGGGTCGCCACGGCAAGCTGGACGTGTTTTCTCTGGGCCAGGACGGCGTTGCCGACACCGATGACGACATCGGCAACTGGGTGGCCGACGCCAAGGCGCCATGAGGCGTATACGCGGCTTTACGCTGCTGGAGATCATGCTGGTATTGCTGCTGCTGGGGGTGACCAGCGGCCTGGTGATGCTGAGCTTTCCTGCGGATGAGAAGCCGCTGGCGCGGCAGGGGGAGCGGCTGAGCCATTGGCTGTATGCCCTCGCCGAGCGGGCCGAACGTGAAGGGGGGAGTTATGGCGTGGCGTTCGGCAGCGGCGGTTGGCGCAGCGTCGCCGCCGAAGAGGGGCGGGATGAATACGTTTTGCCGGAGGGCATCGCGCTGCGGCTGAGCGTTGAAGGGCAAACCGTCACGCTTGACGACGCGGCGGCACAGATGCCGCAGGTTTGGCTGTATCCGGGGGGCGAAACCACCGCGTTCAGCGTGGTGTTGTCGCAGGGCAAGTGCCAGTGGCGATTGCAGGCACCCGGTTACTTCGTATTTGAAACGACGGATATTCGTTGCGATGACGCGGAAAATTAAACGCCAGCGGGGTATGACGCTGCTGGAGGTAATGGTGGCCTTGATGATCTTCGCCATCGGCTGCCTGGCGTTGATCAACAGCACCGGCGGCCAGGTGCGCAGCCTGAGCGCGATCGAAGCCAAGACCGTCGCGCTGTGGGTGGCGGACAACCAGTTGACGCTGCTGCAGCTCGACCCGCATCCGCCGACGCTGGCCTGGCATTCGGGCACTGCGGCGATGGCCGGTGAAACCTGGCACTGGCGCTATCGCGGGCAGGAGACCAGCGACGCCGGAATGCGGGCGATCGCGATTGAAGTCCGGCGCGATCCGCAGGATCGCAACGCGCTGGTGGAGATGCTGGCCTACAGGGCACTGCCATGAAACGCGGTTCGCAATGCGGTTTTACGCTGGTGGAAATGCTGCTGGCCATCGCCCTGTTCGCCATGCTGTCGCTCACCGCGCTGGCGGTCTTTAGGGGCGTGCTGAAAAGCGATGAAATCACCCGGCGCAAATCGACGCAGCTGACCCAGCTGCAACGGGCGCTGGCGATCGTCGAACGCGATTTCACTCATGCGCAGGCGCGGGCGCCGATTGGCGATAAGCGCTTGCCGGCGGTGCCGGAGTTCGCGGTGCGGCAGACGGTGGGCGAGGACGCGGATATACAGCTGCTGCTGATCCGAAACGGCTGGCCGAATCCACACGCTCGGCTGCCGCGCGCCACGCTGGAGCGGGTGGTGTATCGCTACCGGCAGGGGCGGCTCGAGCGTCTCAGCTATCCGAGTTTGGACAGCCCGCAGGCGGCGGCGCGCAGCGTGCTGCTGCTGCCGGAGGTGACGCGGTTCCGCCTGCGTTTTTACCTGCAGGGCGAATGGTTGACGGCCTGGCGCGCCGGCGGGCTGCTGCCGCAGGCGGTGGAGATCGTCGTCGAAACCCCCGCGCTGGGGGAGGTGCGCCGCATCGTCACGGTGCCCGCCGCGAGGCCATCATGAAAAAACAACGCGGTATGGCGCTGTTGATGGTGCTGCTGCTGATGTCGCTGATGGCGATCGTGGCGATCAATATCAACGACAACTGGCAGCGTTCGCTGGCGCGCACCCAGTCTCAACAGGATCGGCTGAAGGCCAAATGGCTGCTGCTGGGCGGGGAGATCTACGCCCAACAGCGATTGCGTCAGGCGGGAGAGAAGCGCAAGGCCTGGGGAGCATCAGGAGCGGCGTTCAGTATGCGTACCGAAGAGGGGGAGGTGGCGATACGCCTGCGCCGCGTCGATGCCTGTTTCAACCTAAATGCCCTGATCCGCGCCGCCGGCCCAACGGAGGCCGGGGATAGCGAGGGGGTTCCCCCCAATAAGGAGAGGCGGATATTCATGCTGTTACTGAACAACCTGGGGATCGCCGACGCGCAGGCGGGCGCGATTGCCGAGGCCATCGTCGCCAGGGGCGATGACGAGGGGTATCTGATGGGGAATGTCAGCGAACTGCGGGAGCTGGCCGGCATCGATCGTGAGCTTTACCTGCGCCTGGCACCGCAGCTTTGTGCGGCGCCGGATGCCGAACTGCGCATCAACCCGGATGCCGTGAGCGAGGCGCAATTACCGCTGCTGCGGGCGATGCTGATGAACGCCCTGAGCGATGAACGGCTGCGGGCGCTGCTGGCGGCCCGTCCGCCGCAGGGCTGGCAGACGCTGGCGTTTTTGTCGCAGGAAAAAGCGCTGCAAGACTTGGGTGACGACGATCTCGGCGAGCGATTGACGTTCGACGATAGCCGCTGGATTGCGCAGCTGCAGCTGACGCTGAACGACGGGCGCTATCGGCTCGTCAGCGCGTTGCAACCGGGCCAGTCAGGCGTCACGGTCAGCGGACGCCTGTTCGACAGAGGGGAGGGGTAAAGGGTGGCGAATACAATCCTGCTTATCGCGCTGAGCGAGGACTTGATGGCCGATGTGCGCTGGGGCCGCGTCGGCGAGACGAGTTGCCGTTTCGCCGCCCACCTCGATCTGACCGAAGGCGGCGGCGAGTTGGCGGCTATGGCGCAGGGCAGCCGCGTCGTGGTGTTGGTGCCTGCCCGTCATGTGGCGCTGAGGCAAACGACATTCCAGGGCAAGGCCCGGCAGGCGACGCCGTTGGCGCTGGCCTACGCCCATGAGGCCGGGTTGTTGGCCGATGCCGAGCAGATGCACTGGGCGGTGCTGGACAAGGCGCAGCGCGATTTCACCCTCGCCGGCGTCGCGCTGACGCAGATGCAGGAATGGGTCGAGCGCCTGAGCGCCAGCGGCATTCGCGCCGATAAAATGCTGCCCGACGTGCTGGCATTGCCGCTGCCGGGCCAATGCAGCGCGCTGCATTGGCGCAACCACTGGTTGATCCGAACGGGAAACGGGCAGGGAATGCAGCTGCCCGACGCCTGGCTGGGCTGCGCTTCACTGCCGACGCCGGACTGGTGCCTGCACCGCGGCGGGGAGGTTCCGGCGGGCTGGGAAGCGGCGCGCATTGACGAGGATCCGCTCTGGCGACTGGCGGAAGAGGCCTGGAACAGTACATTCACGCTGCTGCAGGGACGTTTCAAACCGAGCGTACGCTGGCCGCGCCGCCTGCCCGACAAGACCGCCTGCGCGCTGCTGTTGCTCAGCGGTTCGCTGCTGGTGGGCGGTTTGCATCACCAACAGATGGCCCGGCAGAACGAGAGCCAGATTGCGGTGCTCTCACGGCACCTGCTGCCGGGCCAGGCCGCGTCGGCGTTTGCCGAGCAGGCGGCGAAAGCGCGGGTGCGGCGTATGCAGGATGCCCTGAATGCGCCGCAGCTGTTCAGGCTGTTGCCCTACGCGGCCGGGGCGCTCGCGTTATGGGCGCCCCCGCAGCTGCAGGCGCTGGCTTTCGACGCTGCCGACGATCGTCTGGTGGTGACGGTGAACAGAAACGACGTGCCGCTGCCGGCGCCGGTTAACGACGGCGAGGTCAGCATGGCGTTCAGCGAAGGCGGTGCGTCCAACCAGGCGATCCTGACGGTGAGAGGTGAGCGATGAATATCGGGTGGCGCGATAAGGCGTTGCGGCGGGCGGTGCTGTTAAGCCTGTTGCTGCTGGCAGCCTGCGGCTACTGCCTGTATCAGTTTTCACAGGCGCAGAAAAGCGCACAGCGCCTGGCCGCGCTGCAGGGGCAGGCACGCGTCATCCAGCAACTGCAGGCGCGCTTGCCGCCGGATGCCGCTGCGCGCGAGCAACTGCCGGAGCGGCTGCGGCAGAGCGCGCAGGCGTTCCGCATCCCCATCGTCGCCCTGACGGAAAGTGATGCGCAGATGCAGGTGGGGCTGCCGCCCGTGCCGTTTGAAAGCCTGCTGTCGTGGCTGGCCGCCCTGCAGCGTGAGCATGGCATCCGCGTGCTGGCGCTCGCCGTGGAACGCGCGGAGCAGGCGCCGGGCGTAGTGCAGGTCAGCCTGCTGCGGGTAACGACGCAGCCGTCGATGTAACCAACGCGAAAGAATCATCAGGGATCAGAAAAAATCATGCTATTTGCTATAAATGCGGCGGCAGATGAACACTGGCTGTTATTTAGCGCCGTGTTGAGTCTGTGCGTCGGCAGTTTTATTAACGTAGTTGTTTATCGGCTGCCCATTATGCTTGAGCGCGAAATGGAAACGGCGCAGGCCGAGCGGTTCGATCTCTTTTGGCCGCGTTCATTCTGTCCGTCATGCACAAAAAAATTATCGGTGTTCGACAATATTCCTTTATTAAGTTGGCTGCTGTTGCGTGGCCGCTGTCGTTATTGCCGCCGTCCTATTGCCGTGCGTTATCCACTGCTGGAATTATTTCTGATGCTGATGGGGATAACGCTGGCCTGGCGGCTCGGCATCGGGGTGGATTGGTTTTTCATGCTGGCGTTGGTTGCGCTGTTGCTGGCGTTGGCGGCGATCGACAGCCAATGTCAGCTGCTGCCGGATTGCCTGACGCTGTCGCTGCTGTGGATCGGCTTACTGTGGCATTGCCTGGCGCACCCGGCCTTTTTGCCGGCGGCGGTCATTGGCGCGATGGCGGGCTATCTGGCGCTCTGGCTATTGTATTGGGGATTTCGTTTGGCGACCGGCCGCGAGGGGCTGGGATACGGCGATTTCAAACTGTTGGCGGCGCTTGGCGCCTGGGGCGGCTATGCCGCTTTGCCGTCGATCCTGCTGTTCGCCTCCGCCGGCAGCCTGCTGTGGCTGTTGCTGTGCGCGTGGCGCGGCGGCGATGCGGCCCAACCCCTGCCTTTCGGGCCGGGGCTGGCGACGGCGGGCGCCGGCGCGGTGGCCTGTCAGTGGCTTGCGCTGCCGATAGGGGGCTAACGCAGCTGGGCTAAAAAAGGCGCCAGCGAGCGGTTGAGTCCACGGCACTTTTCCTGCAGCGGCGTGGCGTCGGCCTCCAGCTGCGCGGCGACGTGTTTACCCGCCGCAAGCAGTTGGGCGCGATTGAGCGCCGGCGTCCAATCTTTTTCCTTCGCTTCCTGCAGCGCCGCCGCCGCGAGCTTATCGCCGGCCGGAATATCGGCGCGGTTGCACCTGTCTCTTAGAAATTGACCGGCGCCGACCAGCGACGACAGCTGGTCGCGTTGGGTGGCGGCGTCAGGAGCCGATTTGGCGGCGTGCTGGCAGCCGGATAACAGCAGGGATGCCACGATCGCTGCGGCAATATTTTTCAATGTCACGTTATTTTCTCTGCGGTGTTGGTACGGTGTATTTATTTTCTTGCTCGGTGCTACGGTATTTCACGCTTTCCGGATTATTTTAAACGTTTGTCATGCCATTTAATATCATGACGATATTAGGTTTTATTATTTTAATGCATTCTAAGTGCCGGGCATTCAGGGCTTCTACTTATTATTCCTCTCGCGGTATCGCCGCATCTCTTTGAGTTTCTTCTCACTCAGTTGGAATCCAATAAATTTAACTGGAGTCGTAATGAAATTATCCAAAATCGCCCTGATGATGGCAACGCTCGCGGCCTCTTCGGCCGCCTGGTCGCACGGTTATATCGAAGTGCCCGAGAGCCGCGCCTACAAGTGCAAGCTGGGCAGCAACACCGACTGCGGCCGGGCGCAGTGGGAACCGCAGAGCGTCGAGCAGGTTTCCGGCTTCCCTGGCGGCGCGACGCCGCTCGACGGCCAGCTGGCCAGCGGCGGGGTGAACGGCTTCGAGTCGTTGGATCGCCAGGGCGTCAACGTCTGGGCGTTGAACACCATGAAGCCGGGGCCACAGACGTTCACCTGGTACCACACCGCCAAGCACAAAACCAATAACTGGCGTTACTACATCACCAAACAGGACTGGGATGTGAACAAGCCGCTGTCGCGCGAGGCCTTCGAAAAAGAGCCGTTCTGCGAGATTGATGGCCATGCCAAGCCGCCAAAAGATCGCGAAGTGCACCAGTGCGTGGTGCCGGAGAGAACCGGCTATCAGGTGATTTACGGCGTGTGGGAAATCAATGACACGGTAAACAGTTTCTATCAGGTGGTTGACGTTAACTTCGAAGACGACGGCGTCGTGTCGGAATGGCGCAAGCAGCTGCAAGGTTCCCTCACCGGTAAAAACCTGCAGGTTGGCGACAAGGTGATCGCCCGCTTCTTCGATGCGGACGGTGAAGTGCTGACGATGAAAACCGAACTGGCGATCGACAGTGAGACGCTGACCGACAAAAACCGCTGGGGTCACGCGCTGGCCAGCAAGATCAACGCCGAACAGAAAGCGGTGCGTGCCGGGGTGAAAGACGGCAAAGGCAACGTCAATCCGGTGTTTGGCAACAACGCGGTCTACGCCAAGCAGGGCAGCACGATGAAGAGCGTGGTGATTTCCTATGAGGAAGAAACCCCGGCTATCACCGAAGAGATCCGCATCGGCAACCTGTCCAGCACCAAAATCAAGGACGGCAAAGCTCAGCTGACTTTCAATGCCGAGGTCAAAGGCAAACTGACGGTTGAAGCGCGCGTTTACGACCACGGCCAGACGGAAAAAGGCTATGTGAAAGCGACGCTGGAAGACGCCAGCCAGCCGCTGACTATGGCGCTGAGCAACGTCAGCGAAGGCCACCACATGCTGAAAGTGATCGCCAGCAACGACAACGGGCAGAGCATTCAGCCAGATATCGAAAACTTCAACCTGGAAGCGGAATCCACCGGCGGTGGCGGCAACGGCGACTATAACTTCGTCTTCCCGAACGCGCTGAGTAAATACACTGCCGGCACCACGGTGCTGCAACCGAAAGACGGCAAGGTATATCAGTGCAAACCTTTCCCTTACAGCGGTTACTGCATGCAGTGGAACAGCGGCGCGACTCACTTTGAGCCGGGCGTGGGTTCCAACTGGCAGGATGCCTGGGTCGTGAAAAAGTAAGCGTAAATCGGATAGCCAAGCGGCCAGCGATGGCCGCTTTTAAAGGAGTTTTATGTCACACGAACCTGCCCGTTACGATCTTTTCAGTCGGTTACTGCATTGGGGCATTGCCGCCGTGATGATCTACGTAATGATCGTTGGTTATTCACTGCATTTTATGACGGATGCACGCATCTTCGCCTTTTTCTCCGTGACCAATATGTCGCTGGCCTTGGTGCTGACACCGCTGATGGCGGCGCGCTTTATCTGGCGTTTTTTCCGGCCTAAGGTGCCCTATGGCGATATGCTGCAAGGGCACGAGAAGGGATTGGTGCATTTGCTGCACGAAATATTCTACCTGCTGATTTTCGTGGTGCTGCTCAGTGGATTCCTTATGCTGGAGCACGGCTTTGCCGTTTTCGGCGCGATCGACTTCCCTCGCCCGATAGCAAATCTCGACGTTAACCGCTTCTTTTTCGCCGTGCACCGTTATTCGTGCATCGCGCTGTCGGCCATGATCGTGCTGCACATAGCGGCGGTGATTAAACACCACTGCTTCGCCGGGCAGGCGATTTTGCGCCGCATGCTCTGATTTTACGGGGCGATCGCGCCGCCCGGCGAGGCAGTGCGGCGGCGTGGCCGCGAAGGTAATAGGGAAGAGCGACGGCATGACCGTGACGCGTGTGGCCGATAAGCAGGGAGTGCGAGAGACAGCACGCGTTAATCGCGTTAAGGCGTAATACCCCGGACAGGAACAGAGAATTGTTTCTATTTATTATTAACGATAAAAATGAACGTAATTAACATTTCATTGTCAATAGGAAAAATACGTATTCAGTTTGAACATTGAAGCCGATAAAAGCATCGGCTCAACGCGTTGGGGGATGATTATCTGACATATTTCCAAACGGAGGTGGGGATTTTGTCATACAGTTTGTTCATGGTGAGCTCAGCCAGACGGTGATCGGCCGCTGAGTAAAACAGCTCCAGTTCATCATCGGAAAGCTCGTACTTATTTTTCTCAATAACACGTTCGAGAGTATCAATCGTGGTGCATTTACGTAAACGCATCAGATAGTCGGTTTTAGTCATGGTGGCCTTTAGTTTAATAACCGTAAAATAGCTCGGGAATAATTATCCCCTAAGTTTTCATTGTCGTACAGATGTCCTCTCCTGAGAACATTCTGAATAATCTCGCCTTGGTTTTTTGCCAGCGGCGCAGGTCGGAATCATTGATACCGTAGCTGCTGAACAGCGTATAGGTATCGTCGAGATATTCTTCGACTAACTCCGACAGGTCTGATTCGTCCATGTATTTAATTTTATAACTCATCACAAACGAAGCGATATGTTCGATCAACTCATTAAGCTGCAGGTTGACGGAGGACGTCGGATCGTTGACCCACCCATGGTGACTGTCTCCCAGGGTAGCGATACCTTCATCATACAAATTTTCGCACAAGAATTTGAGCTGAGCAATGTCGTGTCGCTTAGGCGAATACTCATCCATATCATCCCCTCCGTAAGTCTTAATTGCGGTGTGATAACACTATGTGAGTAAGCTGATTTACATCATGGACGGAGGCAGCTTAACGGTGGTTAAATAAACTTCCCGTAAAATGAATATAAATCATTTTTTCGCGTTTGGCCTGCAGTTATTACGTAAACTTACAATTCATCCGCAGTTGATGGCCGTGAGTTATCAATGATGTCGAAGATTAAACCCCGCTCCGTCACTCGGAACCGTACGCTGTCGTTGATGATATCTTCGCTGTTGATATCCTGACAGGCATTAAAAATGCCCCACTTATAGCGATAACTCATTGAATAATCGCCGTCACCTTGTCGTACTATATCAAGTATTTCTAATGAATCTTCGGCATAGCGTGCGCTTTCAGAATAAAAACTCAGTCCGCTGGTCAGCGCCGGCACTAACTCCGCTATATTGTCATTAATCACTTTCTTTAATTTTTTAACAGAAAGTGCGTTGACGTCCAGGTTACAGGCAAGGGTAACAAGCATTAATCTCGGCCAACAGCAATGTTATCTGCTTATCTTACTCCTTTTTCACTCACGCCGGTAAATTTTTCGATTTACCGCTGTTCTTTACCTTATGCCAACATTTCAACCGAATGGGAATATCCCTGAATTTGATAAGGAGGCTGCGGGGGAAGCGCCGCTGCGCGAAGGACTGTTACGTTCCGTTGCATTATTGTCGCGCCATAGCTTGAGATGTGGTAGTGGGTGTGATGTTATATTATAACTACTAACCCATCATTTTGGTCACCACATTGACTCCCTCTTCACAACATGACGCCGCGCCGTCACTGAATTCGTTGTTTACCACCTCCGCCGCCGCGCGCTGTGCGGGGGCCGTTGCGCTGCTGGCCCTGCTGTGGCTCGGCATCTTCTGGGCGGTATCGCTGCCATGATCTCCTTGCGCCAACTGGCGATAGGCTATGGCGTCACGCCGCTTTTCCCGCCGCTGAGCGGGCAGTTCAGCGCCGGTTCGTTAACCGCGGTGGTGGGCGTCAACGGGGCCGGGAAATCGACGTTGCTGAAAACGCTCGCCGGATTGTTGCCGCCGCTGGGCGGCAGTCTGAGTTTTAGCGGCGGCAAGCCACCGCGCAGGGCTTATCTACCGCAGCAGGCCGAGCTGGATCGGCAATTCCCGATCGCGGTAAGCGATCTGGTGGCGATGGGCTGTTGGCCGCAAAGCGGCATGTTCGGCGGTATGAACAGGCGTGCGGCAAGCCAGGTCAATGAGGCGCTGGCGAACGTTGGCATGAGCGCGCTGGCGCGCAGCCCGGTGGGCGAACTGTCCGGCGGCCAGCTGCAGCGGGTGCTGTTTGCGCGCCTGCTGGTTCAACCGGCGCCGCTGATTTTGCTGGATGAACCTTTTACCGGCATCGACAGCGCCACCACGCAGATCCTGCTGCAGGCGATCGCGCAACTGCATCGGCAGGGGAAAACGGTGATCGCCGTGTTGCACGATATGTCGATGGTCGCCGAGCATTTTCCACAGGTGCTGTTGCTGACGCCGCAGGCTTGCCACTGGGGCGCGGCCGAGCGGGTACTGGAACAGGTGCCGAGGTATCACGCCGCCGAACGGCAGCCGGATCTGCGGGCGGTGGCGCCATGATGCTGTGGCATGGGCTTATCGATCCTTTCCTCTCTTTCGGTTTTATGCGCCGCGCGCTCATGGCGTGCCTGGCGTTGTCGCTCAGCGCCGCCCCGCTGGGCGTGTTTTTGCTACTGCGCCGCATGAGCCTGGTGGGGGATGCCTTGTCCCACGCAGTGTTGCCGGGCGCGGCGATCGGCTATCTGATCTCCGGCATGTCGCTGGTGGCGATGGGGGTGGGCGGCTTTATCGCCGGGCTGGCGGTGGCGATGCTGTCCGGCCTGGTGAGCCGCCGCACGCCGCTGAAAGAGGATGCCAGCTTCGCCGGGTTCTATCTGGGCTCACTGGCGCTGGGGGTCACGCTGGTCTCGCTGCGCGGTTCCAGCGTGGATCTGCTGCACGTGCTGTTCGGTTCGATCCTGGCGGTGGATGCGCAGGCGATGCTGATGGTCGGAGCGATCGCCTCGGTTTCGCTGCTGGCGCTGGCGGCGCTGTACCGTGCATTGGTGATCGAGTCCTTCGACGTCACGTTCCTGCGCGTCAACGCGCCGCGCCGGTTGGCGCTGATCCACGGCCTGTTTCTGGCGCTGGTGGTGGTCAATCTGGTGGCGGGATTCCAGATCCTCGGCACTCTGATGTCGGTGGGGCTGATGATGCTGCCCGCCGCCAGCGCGCGCTTCTGGGCGCGCAATCTGCCGCAGACGCTGGCGACGGCGATGGGCATCGGCGCGCTTTCCAGCCTGATTGGGTTGGTGTGGTCCTATTACGCTTCGCTGCCCGCCGGCCCGGCGATCGTGCTCAGCGCCAGCGTCATCTTTTTCGTCTCGATCCTGTTTGGAACGCGCGGAGGCATTTACGCCTTCGCGCGCCGTTGAGAAGTGCCATTTGCAAGGAGAAAGTATGAAACGTTTACCTATATCGCTGGCGGTCGCTGCGCTGCTGGCCAGCCCATTGGCGATGGCGAAGACCGTCGACGCCGTCGCCAGCTTTTCCATTCTGGGCGATATCGTCAAACAGGTGGGGGGCGATCACGTCAAGGTCAGCACGCTGGTGGGGCCGGATGGCGATCCGCACAGTTTCGAGCCTTCGCCGCAGGACGGCAAAAAGTTGGCTCAGGCTGATGTGGTATTCGTCAGCGGACTGGGGCTGGAAGGGTGGATCGATCGCCTGGTCAGCGCTTCGGGTTATAAAGGGCAGGTGATCACCGCTTCACAGGGCATCAGCACCCGCCAGATGGAGGAGGACGGCAAAGCGATTACCGATCCTCACGCCTGGAACAGCATGAAAAACGGCGTGCAGTACGCCACCAACGTGATGAACGCCCTGATTGCCGCCGATCCCGAGGATGCCAACTATTTTCGCCAGCGCGGGGCCGAATACATTCAGCAACTGCAAAAGCTGGACCTGTGGGCCAAAACCCAGTTCGCCGCAGTGCCGCCACAGAAACGTAAAGTGCTGACCAGCCATGATGCTTTTGGTTACTTTGGGCAAGAGTATGGCGTCACTTTCCTTGCCCCGGTCGGATTTTCCACCGAGGCCGAAGCCAGTGCCAGCGACGTGGCCGGCCTGATCAAGCAGATCAAACAGGAAAAGGTCAACGCTTACTTTATCGAGAATCAGACCGATCCGCGGTTGGTGAAACAGATTGCCGCCGCCACCGGCGCCAAGGCGGGCGGCGAGCTGTACCCTGAAGCGCTCTCCCGTGCGGGCGGCCCGGCGGCCACCTATGAACAGGCGTTCAAACACAATGTCGACGCGCTGCTGAGCAGCATGAAGTAACCTCTGCCCCCGCCTGCCGGCGGGGGACAGCTTGCAGGCACTTTCTCGCCATAAAAAAAGCCCCGTTGAGCAGCAACGGGGCTTTGCGACAGATGACACTGGGGAGTTAACGCTTTTTCTTACGTCCCTGTACCGCTTTGAATCGCGGATTGCTTTTACAGATCACATAGATGCGGCCACGACGACGCACGACTTTGCAATCCGGGTGGCGATTTTTCGCCGAACGCAATGAACTCAATACCTGCATGGGATTTCCTTGTTACTTATTGCCGATAAAGCGGCCAAAGCGCTGCTGGAAGCGCGCCGTGCTGCCTTCTTTGGAATAGTCTTTCTGCTTGCCGGTGTAGTACGGATGCGAAGCGGAAGAGACGTCGAGGGTGACATACGGCCAGCTTTCGCCGTCCAGCTCGATGGTGCGATCGGTTTTGATGGTCGATCCCACTTTAAAGTAGGCGTTGGCGCTGACGTCGTGGAAGACCACGGTGCGGTAATCGGGATGGATGCCGGGTTTCATAATGGCTCTCTCGTGTAATGTTATACTATAACAATAATTATGCGCCGACCCGGCGTCGCGATCAAGCGTAAATTGCGCCCACGAGTGAATTAATGAGAACGGTTTGCATTAAGCAACTGAAGCAAAAGAAAAAGGCCGCATGCGCGGCCTTTTCGATTATCGGGTGGAGCTCATATCACTGAGCGATCAGTGGTGCTCTACCGGATGGCTGTGTTCCAGGTCCTCGTTCTTCTTGCTGAAGCGGCGGCGAACCACCACGAAGAACACCGGTACGAAGAAGATCGCCAAGACGGTGGCGGTGATCATCCCGCCCATTACGCCGGTACCTACCGCGTTCTGTGCGCCGGAGCCCGCACCGCTGCTGATAACCAGCGGCAGAACCCCGAGGATGAAGGCCAGAGACGTCATCAGGATTGGACGCAGACGCATACGCACCGCTTCCAACGTCGCTTCGATCAGGCCTTTGCCTTCTTTTTCCATCAGATCCTTGGCGAATTCCACGATCAGGATGGCGTTCTTCGCCGATAGACCGATGGTGGTCAGCAGCCCCACCTGGAAGTACACGTCGTTGTTCATGCCGCGCATCGTCGCGGCCAGCAACGCACCGATAACCCCCAGCGGCAATACCAGCATGACCGAGAACGGCACGGACCAGCTTTCATACAGCGCCGCCAGACACAGGAACACCACCAGAATCGAGATGGCGTACAGCGCCGGCGCCTGGTTGCCCGACAGACGTTCCTGATAGGACATGCCGGTCCAGTCGTAACCGATGCCGCTTGGCAGTTTGGACGCCAACTGTTCCATCAGGTTCATCGCTTCACCGGTACTCTTGCCCGGTGCGGCCTGGCCCAGAATTTCCATCGACGGCAAGCCGTTATAGCGTTCCAGGCGCGGTGAGCCGTATTCCCATTTCGCCGAAGAGAAGGCGGAGAATGGCACCATCTGGCCGCTCGTGCCGCGCACGTACCACTTGTTGATGTCTTCCGGCAGCATACGGAACGGCGCGTCGGCCTGTACGTATACCTTCTTCACACGACCGCGGTCGATGAAGTCGTTGACGTACGAGCCGCCCAGCGCGGTGCTCAGCGTGCTGTTGATGGTGGTGATGCTGACGCCCAGCGCCTTGGCTTTCTCCTGATCGACGATCAGTTTGAACTGCGGCGTATCTTCCAGGCCGTTCGGGCGCACGCCCACCAGCACGTCCGGATGTTGAGCAACCATGCCCAACAGCTGGTTACGCGCTTCGGTCAATTTCTCGTGCCCCAGGCCGCCCTGGTCAATCAGCTCGAAGTCGAAGCCGGTTGCGGTACCGAGTTCGATGATCGCCGGCAGGTTGAACGGGAATACCAGGCCTTCTTTAATCTGCGAGAATGCGCCCATGGCGCGACCCGCGATCGCTTCGACCTTGTTCTCGCTCCCTGGACGCTCGCCCCAGTCTTTCAGGCTGACGAATGCCAGGCCGTTGTTCTGGCCGTTACCGTTGAAGCCGAAGCCCGCGACGGTAAACACCGAAACCACGTTGTCCTTTTCCTTGTTCAGGAAGTAGTCGGAGACTTCTTCCAGCACTTTGTTGGTGCGGGACTCGGTGGCGCCGGCAGGCAGCTGCACCATGGTCAACAGGATGCCCTGATCTTCGTCCGGCAGGAACGAGGAAGGCAGGCGCAGGAACAGCAGGCCCATGCCAACCACGATCAGCAGGTAGATGATCAGATAGCGGCCGGTGCTGCGCAGGATGTTGCCCACGCTGTCGGTATAGTGATGCGTGCTTTTCTCGAACATGCGGTTAAACCAGCCGAAGAAGCCTGTTTTAACCCCGTGATCGCCTTTCGGGATCGGTTTGAGCATGGTGGCGCACAGCGCCGGCGTCAGGATCAAGGCCACCAGCACCGACAGCGCCATCGCGGACACGATGGTGATCGAGAACTGGCGATAGATGGCGCCGGTTGAACCGCCGAAGAACGCCATCGGCACGAATACCGCCGACAGCACCATGGCGATACCCACCAGCGCGCCCTGAATCTGGCCCATCGATTTACGGGTAGCTTCTTTCGGCGGCAGCCCCTCTTCGGCCATGACGCGCTCGACGTTTTCCACCACCACGATGGCGTCATCCACCAGCAGGCCGATCGCCAACACCATGCCGAACATCGTCAGGGTGTTTATCGAGAAGCCGAACGCCGCGAGTATCGCAAAGGTCCCCAGCAGCACCACCGGCACCGCGATGGTTGGGATCAGCGTCGCGCGGAAGTTCTGCAGGAACAAATACATCACCAGGAATACCAGGATGATGGCTTCGATCAGCGTTTTCACCACTTCGTTGATGGAGATCTTAACGAACGGGGTGGTGTCGTACGGATAAACCACTTTCATCCCTTGCGGGAAGAATGGCGTCATCTTGGCCAGCTCGTCTTTCACACCTTTGGCGGTGTTCAAGGCGTTGGCGCCGGTTGCCAGTTTGATACCCAGACCGGCGGCAGGCTTACCGTTATAGCGAGCGGTAACGGCATAGCTTTCCGCGCCGCGCTCGATGTGAGCGACGTCGCGCAGGCGTACCTGGGAACCGTCGGTATTCACCTTCAGCAGGATCTTGCCGAACTCTTCCGGCGAAGTCAGACGGGTCTGCGCGATGATCGAGGCGTTCAACTGCTGCCCCGGCACCGGCGGCAGGCCGCCCAGCTGGCCTGCGGCGATCTGGTTGTTCTGCTCGGTGATGGCGGAGGTCACGTCCGTGGTCGTCAGCTGGTAGTTGTTCAGCTTGTTCGGATCCAGCCAGATACGCATCGCGTACTGGGCACCGAACAGCTGCACTTCACCCACGCCGGACGAACGGCTGATCGGATCCTTGATGTTGGACGCCACGTAGTCCGCAATATCGTCCTGAGTCATGTTCGGATCGTCGGAAACGAAGCCGGCCACCATCAGGAAGCTGCTGCTGGATTTTTCTACTTTCAGGCCCTGTTGCTGAACTTCTTGCGGCAGCAACGGGGTGGCCAACGACAGTTTGTTCTGGACCTGAACCTGCGCGATGTCAGGATCGGTGCCGGATTCAAACGTCAGGGTAATGGTGACGCTACCAGAGGAATCACTGGTGGAGGACATGTACATCAGGTTATCGATACCGTTCATGTTCTGTTCGATAATCTGCGTGACGGTATCCTGCACCGTTTTGGCATCTGCGCCCGGGTAGTTGGCGGAAATACTCACCGCCGGCGGTGCAATAGTGGGATACTGCGCGATCGGCAGTTTCATTATTGCAAGCACCCCCGCCAACATGACGATGATGGCGATTACCCAGGCGAAAATTGGGCGGTCTATAAAGAACTTAGCCATGTATTACAGGCTCCTTTTTATGACTTCTGCGCTTCAGACTGCGGCTGTTTTTGCGCCTGAGTGTCAACTTCCTGCACTTTTACCTGCGCGCCCGGATGCACTTTCATCAGGCCGGAGACGATCACGCGATCGCCGGCTTTCAGGCCATCGGTAACCAGCCATTTGTCGCCAATCGCCTGATCCGCCTTCAGCGTGCGCAGCTCAACTTTGTCGTCTGCCCCTACCACCAACGCCGTCGCTTCGCCGCGCGGGTTGCGGGTGACGCCTTGCTGAGGCACCAGCAGCGCATCGCTGCGCACGCCTTCGTCCAGACGGGCGCGCACGAACATGCCCGGCAGCAGCGTATCGTTCGGGTTAGGGAACAGGGCGCGAATGGTGATGGAGCCGGTGGTCTCGTCGACGGTGACGTCGGAGAATTCCAGCGTGCCTTCCTGCGCGTATTCGGTGCCGTTTTCCAACAGCAGTTTCACTTTAGCCTTGCCGTTTTCCTGCTTCAGCGCGCCGCTGGCCAACTCTTGCTTCAGGCGCAGGAAGTCGGTGCTCGACTGGGTGACGTCGACATACATCGGATCCAGCTGCTGCACGGTGGACAGGGCGGTCGCCTGGCCGTTGCTGACCAGCGCGCCTTCGGTCACGGCGGACTTGCCGATGCGGCCGGAGATCGGGGAGGTCACCTTGGTGTACGCCAGGTTGATGCGCGCGGTTTCCACGGCGGCCTTGGCGGCCACCACGGCGGCATCCGCCTGCTGCAGGGTGGAGACGGCGTTGTCGTAGTCCTGCTTGCTGATGTAGCTGGTACCCAGCAATGGCTTGTAGCGGTTTACCGTCACGCGTGCGATGGAAGCGCTGGCCTGTGCTTTGGCCAAATCGCCTTTCGCGCTGTCGTAGCTGGCTTGATAGGTGGCGGGATCGATTTGGTACAGAGACGTCCCGGCCTTGATATCGCTGCCTTCAACGAAGTTGCGCTTCAGGATGATGCCGCTGACCTGAGGGCGAACTTCGGCGATACGATACGCAGCGGTGCGGCCAGGAAGATCGGTAGTGATGTTGAGAGGCTCGGCCTTCAAGGTGACTACGCCCACTTCAGGCGCCTGTTGTTGGGCGCCTTGCTGTTGGGTTTCTTTATCGTTACATCCTGTTAGCACTAAGCTGCCTGAAAGCATCAGAACGGCCGCCAGAGGCGTTAACCCTCTGTTTTTGTTCATAGAAAAACCTCAAGTGTCCGATTTCAAAATGATCAATGGATCACAAGCTTTAAAACCCATTGCTGCGTTAATTATATGTGCGTGCTATGGTACATACATTCGCGAATGTATGTAAATCACACTCCCCCTAAATAACAATGCCATGGCACGAAAAACCAAACAGCAGGCGCAAGAAACCCGACAGCAAATCCTTGATGCTGCGGTGAGAGAGTTCTCTGAACGTGGCGTTGCTGCAACGTCACTGACAGATATTGCCACCGCTGCCGGGGTTACGCGTGGAGCCATTTACTGGCACTTCAAGAATAAGGTAGACCTGTTTAATGAAGTTTGGGAATCTACCGAGCCGAAAATTGACCAGCTCGAAACAGAGTATCAGGCAAAGTTTCCCGATAATCCACTGCGGGTTATCCGAGAAATTCTGATTTACATTCTGACGTCTACGGTTGAAGACGGCCGTAGGCGGGCGTTGATGGAAATTATATTCCACAAATGCGAGTTTGTCGGTGAAATGATGCCGCTGCTGGATTCGCGCAAGGTGCTGTATCTCGCCGGCTACGAACGCATCGAAGCGGTGCTGTATAACTGCATTCACCACGGGCAATTACCCGCCGATTTACATACCCGCCGCGCGGCGATCATCCTGCGCGGTTATATCACCGGCCTGATGGAAAACTGGCTGTTTATGCCGGAAAGTTTCGATCTGCGGGCCGAAGCCGAAGCGCTGGTGGACGCGTTTTTGGAAATGCTGCAGTTTTGCCCCACCTTGCGCCTCAAACCCGACGCGGCGACGCCTGACGCCGACCGCCTTCCTTTATAAGGAGAGATTTCATGTCATCCATCGTTCTCATCGCCAATGGCGCCGCCTATGGCCATGAATCCTTGTTCAATGCGCTGCGGCTGGCCATCGCCATGAAAGAGCAGCAGAGCAGTCTCGACCTGCGGCTGTTTCTGATGTCCGATGCGGTGGTGGCCGGGCTGGCCGGGCAGCAGCCGCACGAGGGATACCACCTGCAGCAGATGCTGGAGATCCTCACCGCGCAGCAGGTGCCGGTCAAGCTGTGCAAGACCTGTGCCGACGCGCGCGGCGTCAGCCGCTTGCCGCTGGCGGACGGCGTGGCGATCGGTACGTTGGTCGAGCTGGCGCAGTGGACGCTGGCGGCGGAAAAAGTGCTGACTTTCTGATTCCGCTGCAACGGGCCATCAGCTGCAACGCTTTTGTTGTTCGTTGTTCGTTGCCCGCCGGCAGCCGTGACACTCTTCAGGCTTCTTAACCGATCCGAAGCTAAATCATGCAGCGCTGATTGATTCTGCCTTCTCTGGCGCCGCTCACGTTTGTCGGCGCATCGCCGCCGCGATACGCTTTTTTTCCTTGTTTATTTGCGCGCTCAGCTCGCCGGACGAAGGCGGCCAGACGGCGGGCTGATGAGCGTTGAAAGACGAAAGGGACAGCGGCGCTGTCCCTGATTACTGTCCGGCAGGCAGATAGGGAGAGGTGACGCCGGCGCGCTGCAGTTTTTCCTGATAATCCCGTTTGACGATATCCAGCGCCGCCAGCGCGGTGGCCGGATCGATCTCGTTGCATTCCAGCAGGTAAATCAAGTCTACCGCCAGCTGCAGTTCGGGTGAGGCGTTTTCCAGAGACATAGCACCTGCGCTTAATTAATGGAATGAATAACTCGCGTACCGGCAGAGTATAGTGAACCCGGCGCGCAACCGGGAATAATCATTAAAATATTGTGATAAATCTTCAAAAACCGTTTTCTTTGCGCTCGATATTGCGCTCGATGCGCGCCAGCGCCTGGCGGCAGCGCATCAGGCGCCCCTCCAGCGCCGCCAGCTCGTGCTGCAGCTTTTGCTGCGCCGCCAGCGTGGTCTGGCGGCCAAGCAGGCTTTCCCGATCCTGAATCATGGCGATCAGCCGGCGTTCGTAGTCCTGATGCTCGGCCAGCTTGTGGTACAGATCGGCCTCAGGGGCTTCTTTCGGCTGGTTCTTGCGCCGCAGCGCCTGGGTGGCCAGCTCGCGCTGCAGGGCGGCGATCTGAGCCACCAGTTTTTCGGCCAGAAAGGCCACCTGGCTGGTGCGGCTGTCGTTGGCGGCGCTTTGCAACTGGGCGAAATTCTTCTCCACCTCGGCCAGGTAGTCGCGCAGCCGCGTGCCGCGGTTGGCGAACAGGGCGGCGTCGAAGCGCGCCTGCGGGATCGGGGCGTCGCCGCGCGGGGTCACTTCGGCCGCCAGCGCCGCAATCTGCTGTGCCAACACCTGTAATAGACGCTGAGTGCTCACATAAGCTCCCTCTTGATTTCAACAGGCGTAAGCTTGCCCGCGATCCTGCCGTGAAACAAGCGCCGCACGCATATTCCGCCGGCGCGGCGCCGATGCTACAGTAGGCGGCAACCGATTGAGGAGCGAAGAGCCGCATGACGCGTGGGTTATTGATCATTTTGGGCTGGCTGGCGGTGGTGCTGGCGACGTTGGGCGTGGTGCTGCCGCTGTTGCCGACCACGCCGTTTCTGCTGTTGGCCGCCTGGTGTTTCGCCCGCTCTTCGCCGCGCTTTCATCACTGGCTGCTGCACCGCTCCTGGTTCGGCCCCTACCTGCGCCACTGGCAACAGCATCGCGCGCTGCCGCCGGGAGCGAAGTGGAAGGCGGTGCTGGTGATCGTGCTCACCTTCGCCTGTTCGCTGTGGCTGGTGAAAATCTGGTGGGTGCGCGGGCTGTTGCTGCTGATGCTGGCCATTTTGCTGACCTTTATGCTGCGCCTGCCGGTTATTGACCTGCCGCAACAAAAACAGCGCTGATTGTCCCTTAAACTCCCCAATAGCTTTCAAGCCGCAGCTAGACGACAAACGCAGGCATCCCCGGGAGCTTACTTAGGTAAGTGACCGGGGGGAATGCGTGCAGTCAACAACGCTGCGGGTTGAAAGATGCAGGGGAGAGTTGCATTTGTCCGCCAGTTTGCATAGATTTGGGCGTTTTCGTGCGCGGATCGCCTGCCATTTCATCTCCGGTGTGTTTCACCCGGTGGCGGCGGGTGAGCGGCGCGCCGGTTTTCAGGCAGTTTTATCAGGCAACAATTATGACCGCTACTGCGCAGCAGCTTCAGTTTATTAAAGACAGTATCAAAACCATCCCGGATTATCCGAAGCCGGGCATCCTGTTCCGCGACGTGACCAGCCTGCTGGAAAACCCGTTGGCCTACGCCGCCAGCATCGAGCTGTTGGTTGAGCGCTATCGCGAAGCGGGCGTGACCAAGGTGGTGGGTACCGAAGCGCGTGGTTTCCTGTTCGGCGCGCCCGTCGCGCTGGCGTTGGGCGTCGGTTTCGTGCCGGTGCGCAAACCGGGCAAACTGCCGCGCGCCACGCTCAGCGAAAGCTATGAGCTGGAGTACGGCACCGACAAGCTGGAGATCCACACCGACGCCATCACCGCGGGTGACAAAGTGCTGGTGGTGGACGATCTGCTGGCGACCGGCGGCACCATCGAAGCGACCACCAAACTGATCCGCCGCCTGGGCGGTGAAGTGAACGACGCCGCATTCATCATCAACCTGCCGGATCTGGGCGGGGAAGCGCGTCTGAACAAGCTGGGCATCGACTGCTACTGCCTGGTGGACTTCGCCGGCCATTGATGCGGCATCGCCCCTTGGGCACAACGGCCTCGCGGATCGCCGCGGGGCTGTGTTAGCATGACCCTCCAGATTCCTCGACTTCTCCGGTATTAATGAGCTATCAGGTTCTCGCCCGTAAGTGGCGCCCTCAAACGTTCGCAGACGTGGTCGGCCAGGAACATGTCCTGACCGCGCTGGCCAACGGCCTCTCGCTGGGGCGGATCCATCACGCCTATCTGTTCTCGGGCACGCGCGGCGTGGGGAAAACCACCATCGCGCGCCTGCTGGCCAAAGGCCTGAACTGTGAAACCGGCATCACCGCCACGCCGTGCGGCCAATGCGACAACTGCCGCGAGATCGAGCAGGGGCGCTTCGTCGATCTGATCGAGATCGACGCCGCTTCCCGAACCAAGGTGGAAGATACCCGCGATCTGCTGGACAACGTTCAGTACGCGCCGGCGCGCGGCCGCTTCAAGGTCTACCTGATCGATGAAGTGCACATGCTCTCGCGCCACAGCTTCAACGCGTTGCTCAAGACGCTGGAAGAGCCGCCGCCGCACGTCAAATTCCTGTTGGCCACCACCGATCCGCAAAAGCTGCCGGTGACCATTCTCTCGCGCTGTCTGCAATTCCACCTCAAGGCGCTGGACGTCGATCAGATCCGCCAGCAGCTGGAAACGGTGCTGACGGCGGAGCAGATCACCAGCGACGCCCGCGCGCTGCAGCTGCTGGCGCGCGCCGCCGACGGCAGCATGCGCGATGCGCTGAGCCTGACCGATCAGGCGATCGCCATGGGGCAGGGGCAGGTGACCGCCGCCACCGTCAGCCAGATGCTCGGCACGCTCGATGACGAACAGCCGCTGGCGATCCTCGAAGCGCTGGTCAGCGCCGACGGCGAAAAGGTGATGGCGCAGGTCGCACAGGCCGCTTCGCGCGGCGTGGACTGGGAAAACCTGCTGGTGGAGACGCTGGCGCTGCTGCACCGCATTGCGATGGTGCAGCTGCTGCCTTCGATGCTCGACAATCAGTACGCCGCCGTGGAACAACGGCTGCGCGAGCTGGCGCGCACCCTGCCGCCGGCCGATGTGCAACTTTACTACCAGACGCTGTTGGTCGGCCGCAAAGAGCTGGCCTATGCGCCGGATCGCCGCATGGGGGTTGAGATGACCCTGCTGCGCGCGCTGGCGTTTCACCCGAAAGCGGTGATCCCGGAGCCGGTGGCGTTGGTGCAGACCGCGCCGGCGCCGATGGCGCAGCCGCAGGCCGCCGCATCGCAACAGCCGCCGCAGTTTCAGGACGCGCCGCCGCCGCTAGGGCAGCCGGCCGCGCCGTCGCGGCAATCATCGACCCCATTACCGGATGCCACCGCCCAGCTGTTGAAAGCGCGGTCCCAGCTGCAGCGGCAGCAGGGAGCATCCACACCAAAAAAGAATGAGCCGGCGGCGCCAGGAATAGCGCGGCCGGCAAACTCGGCGCTGGGGCGTTTGGCTTCCGTGACCGAGCGTAGCCAGCAGCGTCTGGCGGAGAAGAAGGTGCCGGAAAAACCGGCCAAGCCGGAAGCCTATCGCTGGCGCGCGCAGACCGAGCCGGAAGCGGCGCCGGAACCGCTGGCGACGCCGAAAGCGTTGCGCACGGCGTTGGAGCACGAGAAAACGCTGGAGCTGGCCGCCAAGCTGGTGGTGGAGTCGCTGGAGCGCGACGCCTGGGCGGCGGAAATCGACAGGCTGAAGATCCCGAAACTGGTGCAGCAGCTGGCGTTGAACGCCTTCAAGCAGCAGCCGGAAGCGGGCAAGATTTGCCTCCATCTGCGGTCTTCGCAGCGTCATCTGAATTCGCCTTCGGCGCAGAAGACGCTGGCCGAAGCGCTCGGCGAGCTGTACGGCAGCCCGATCGAGCTGACCGTGATAGAGGACGATAATCCGGCGGAGCGCACCCCGCTGGAATGGCGACAAGCCATCTATGAAGAAAAGCTGGCGCAGGCGCGCCAGTCCATCGTTGCGGATACCCATATTCAGACGCTGTGCCGGTTCTTCGACGCGGATCTGGATGAAGAGAGTATCCGCCCCCTTTAAACGCCGCGCGAGGTGCGCGGCCCTAGCGACGAGAGACGACTATGTTTGGTAAAGGCGGTCTGGGCAACCTGATGAAGCAAGCCCAGCAAATGCAAGAAAAAATGCAGCAGATGCAGGAAGAAGTCGCCAAATTGGAAGTGACCGGCGAGTCTGGCGCGGGCCTGGTGAAGGTCACCATCAACGGCGCGCACAACTGCCGCCGCGTGGAGATCGATCCTAGCCTGATGGAAGACGACAAAGAGATGCTGGAAGATCTGATCGCCGCCGCGTTCAACGACGCCGCGCGCCGCATCGAAGAGACCCAGAAAGAGAAGATGGCCTCCGTCTCCAGCGGCATGCAGTTGCCGCCTGGCTTCAAGATGCCGTTCTGATGCAAACCAGCCCGCTCCTTGAATCCCTGATGGAGGCGCTGCGCTGCCTGCCGGGCGTCGGCCCGAAATCGGCGCAGCGCATGGCGTTTCAGCTGCTGCAGCGCGATCGCAGCGGCGGCATGCGCCTGGCGCAGGCGTTGACGCGCGCGATGTCGGAAATCGGCCACTGCGCCGACTGCCGCACCTTCACCGAGCAGGACGTCTGCACCATCTGCGCCAATCCGCGCCGTCAGCAAAACGGCCAGATTTGCGTGGTGGAAAGCCCGGCGGATATCCATGCCATCGAGCAGACCGGCCAGTTCGCCGGGCGCTACTTTGTGCTAATGGGGCATCTGTCGCCGCTGGACGGCATCGGGCCGGGCGATATCGGTCTGGATCGCCTGGAGCAACGGCTGGAAAAGGAGAGCATCACCGAAGTGATCCTCGCCACCAACCCGACGGTGGAAGGGGAAGCGACCGCCAACTACATCGCCGAGATGTGCGGCCAGTATGGCGTGCTCGCCAGCCGCATCGCCCACGGCGTGCCGGTGGGCGGCGAGCTGGAGATGGTCGACGGCACTACGCTGTCGCATTCGCTGGCCGGGCGTCACGCCATCAAGTTCTGATGTTTTCCCGGATGGGGCCGTTCGGCCCCGTCATTTTTTTGCCAAAAATCTCCCGCCGTCCGCTTGAAAAACAAGACCCTGACCCTCATCTGATCCTCATTGTTCGATTTTGGTAGCCATTGTCTTTTGAGGTAATCAATGAGTATGAAAGGTCAAGAAACCCGCGGGTTCCAGTCTGAAGTAAAACAGCTGCTTCATTTGATGATCCATTCGCTGTACTCCAACAAAGAAATTTTCCTGCGCGAGCTGATTTCCAACGCCTCTGACGCCGCCGACAAGCTGCGTTTCCGCGCCCTGTCCGCGCCAGAGCTGTACGCCGGCGACGGCGAGCTGCGCGTCCGCTTGTCCTTCGATAAAGAGCAGCGCACCCTGACCATCGCCGACAACGGCATCGGCATGCGCCGCGAAGAAGTGATCGAAAACCTCGGCACCATCGCCAAGTCCGGCACCAAAGCGTTCCTGGAATCCATCGGTTCCGACCAGGCGAAAGACAGCCAGCTGATCGGCCAGTTCGGCGTCGGTTTCTACTCGGCGTTCATCGTGGCGGACAAAGTGACCGTGCGCACCCGCGCCGCCGGCGCCGCCGATGACGAAGGCGTGTTCTGGGAGTCTGCCGGCGAAGGCGACTACACCATCGCCGACATCACCAAAGAGACGCGCGGCACCGAAATCACCCTGCATCTGCGCGAAGGCGAAGATGAGTACCTCGACGCCTGGCGCCTGCGCTCGGTGATCGGCAAATATTCCGATCACATCGCCTTGCCGGTTGAGATCGAAAGCAAAAATGAAGAAGACGACACCGTCACCTGGGAGAAGATCAACAAGGCGCAGGCCCTGTGGACCCGCAGCAAGGCTGACGTGACCGACGAAGAGTACAAAGAATTCTACAAGCACATCGCCCACGACTTCACCGATCCGCTGAGCTGGAGCCACAACCGGGTAGAAGGCAAGCAGGAGTACACCAGCCTGCTGTATATCCCGGCGCAGGCGCCGTGGGACATGTGGAACCGCGATCACAAGCATGGTCTGAAGCTGTACGTGCAGCGCGTGTTCATCATGGACGACGCCGAGCAGTTCATGCCGAACTACCTGCGCTTCGTGCGCGGCCTGATCGACTCCAACGATCTGCCGCTGAACGTGTCGCGCGAGATCCTGCAAGACAGCCGCGTGACGCAAAACCTGCGCGGCGCGTTGACCAAGCGCGTGCTGCAGATGCTGGATAAGCTGGCCAAAGATGACGCCGAAGGCTACCAGAAATTCTGGCAGCAGTTCGGTCTGGTGCTGAAAGAGGGCCCGGCGGAAGACCACGGCAACCAGGAAGCGATCGCCAAGCTGCTGCGCTTTGCCTCCACCCACGGCGACAGCTCGGCGCAGACCGTGTCGCTGGAAGAGTACGTCGGCCGCATGGCGGAAGGGCAGGAGAAGATTTACTACATCACCGCCGACAGCTACGCCGCCGCCAAGAGCAGCCCGCACCTGGAGCTGTTCCGCAAGAAAGGCATCGAAGTGCTGTTGCTGTCCGATCGCATCGACGAGTGGATGATGAGCTATCTGACCGAATTCGACGGCAAGCCGTTCCAGTCGGTTAGCAAAGCGGATGAAACGCTGGATAAACTGGCGGATGAAACCGAAGAGCAGAAGGCCGCCGAGAAGCAGCTGGAGCCGTTCATCGAACGCGTGAAAACCCTGCTGGGCGAGCGGGTGAAGGATGTGCGCCTGACGCACCGCCTGACCGATACGCCGGCGATCGTGGTGACCGACGCCGACGAAATGAGCACCCAGATGGCCAAGCTGTTCGCCGCCGCCGGCCAGCAGGCGCCGGAAGTGAAGTACATTTTCGAGCTTAATCCGGAGCATGCTCTGGTCAAACGCGCATCCGATGTGGGCGATAACGAACATTTCGCCGAATGGATCGACCTGTTATTGGATCAGGCGCTGCTGGCTGAACGCGGCACGCTGGAAGATCCGAACCTGTTCATCCGTCGCATGAACAAGTTGCTGTCCGCCTGAAACTGAAAATATGCGCCCTTAACGGCACCGTTAGGGGCGCATTGCCGATTTTTCCCCGCTTTTTCTCGCCTTTTGCTTGCCCGCTTTTTTGCACATTCCGCAATCGATTTCCTTCGCGCGCCTTGAGCCTGCCCCCCCTGAAATGGTATCGTTGAGCGTTTTCGCAATTTTATAAAAACTACATAGCAAGGGGATTTACGCAATGCGTATCATTCTGCTGGGCGCTCCGGGCGCTGGTAAAGGTACTCAGGCTCAATTCATCATGGAGAAATACGGCATTCCGCAAATCTCCACCGGTGATATGTTGCGCGCAGCCGTGAAGGCCGGCAGTGAACTGGGCAAGCAGGCGAAAGAGATCATGGACGCCGGCAAGCTGGTGACCGATGAGCTGGTGATCGCGCTGGTCAAAGAGCGCATCGCTCAGGAAGATTGCCGCAAGGGCTTCCTGCTGGACGGTTTCCCACGCACCATTCCGCAGGCTGACGCGATGAAAGAAGCCGGCATCAACGTGGACTTCGTGCTGGAGTTCGACGTGCCGGACGAGCTGATCGTTGACCGCATCGTTGGCCGCCGCGTGCACGCGCCGTCCGGCCGCGTATACCACGTGAAGTTCAACCCGCCGCAGGTGGAAGGTAAAGACGACGTGACCGGCGAAGAGCTGACCACGCGCAAGGACGATCAGGAAGAGACCGTGCGCAAGCGCCTGGTGGAATATCATCAGATGACCGCGCCGCTGATCTCTTACTACAGCAAAGAAGCGGCGGCGGGCAACACCCAATACCGCAAAATCGACGGCACCCGCAAGGTGGCCGAAGTGAGCGCAGAGCTGGCGACCATCCTCGGTTGATCGCAAGCACGTTGTGCATGACGCCGGGCCTGTGGCCCGGCGTTTTTTTTTGCCGTTTTCCCGCCAAATTGTGATCGCGGCGGCTTGTTGCGGCCGTGCCCGTTAATCGCCCGCGCCAAATAGCGTATAACAAGCCTGCGTTTTCACCCTCAGCAGGGAGCGGGCATGCTCAGACAAACCAATCTTCTGGCGGAAGCCACCGCGCGCCAGATCGTCCAGCGGGCGATGGGCATCATCAGCCATTCCGTCAACGTGATGGACAGCAACGGCGTGATCATCGCCTCCGGCAACCCGCAGCGCCTGTTCCAGCGCCATGAAGGCGCCGTGCTGGCGCTGGCGGAAAATCGGGTGGTGGAAATCGACCGCGCCACCGCCGAACATCTGAAGGGCGTGCGGCCCGGCATCAACCTGCCGTTCAGCTTTCGCAACCAGCGGGTGGGGGTGATCGGCATCTCCGGCGAACCGGCCGAGGTGCGCGCCTACGCCGAGCTGGTGAAGATGGCGGCGGAGATGATGGTGGAGCAGGCGGCGCTGCTGGATCAGCACCAGTGGGAAAAACGCTACCGGGAAGAGCTGGCGAACCAGCTGCTGCAGCCCCAGCCGAACACCGCGTCGCTGGCGGCGATGGCGGCGTATTTGGGATTGGATCTGCGCCAGGCGCGCATCGTGTGGATCGTCGAGCTGCAAGAGGCGCAGCCGCACCTGCTGCGCGAGCTGCTGGCGGAGCTGGAGGCCACCCAGCGCGACGCGTTGATCGCCATTACCGGCTTCAATGAAATGACCCTGCTGCGACCGGCCTGCATGGTGCAGGGCGAATGGAGCCTGAAGCTGGAGCGCCAACAGGCCCAGCGTGTGCAAAACCAACTCAAACACCGCTTTCGGGTGCGCTTGATCGTCGGCGGTTTTTATGACGATCCGCAAAGCGCCTACCGTTCCAGCCTGACGGCGCGCGCCACTCAGGCGATGGCGCAGCGCCTGAAACTGCGTCACGCCACGCTGTTCTACCACGACTACCCGCTGCCGTCGCTGTTGTGCGATCTGGGGGAGGATTGGCGCGCGCAGGAGCTGGGTCGCCCCTGGCGGACGCTGGGCGAACAGGACGAAAAAGGCGTGCTGCGCGGCACGCTGCGCCACTATTTTTCGCAGAATTGTGATCAGACGCAGACCGCCGCACAGCTGCATATCCACGTCAATACCCTGCGCTATCGCCTGCAGCGTATCGAAGCGATAACTGGCATGAAAATCAACCAATTAACCGACGCTCTGCGGTTATATATCGGCATGCTGATGCACGACTGAGTTGTGCCAACCCACAAATTCCACGCCGTTCCCCCGGCGATTTTTTGTTGTTTCCCCTCAGGCCAACGCCGGGCGCGCGGGATATGTTGGCCTGCACATCAACCACGGAGAAAACAACAATGACAACCGTATCCACTCTGGGGGCGCTGGTGGCGTTAGCCGTCGCCATCGTCCTGATTCTACGCAAGGTGCCGCCGGCTTACGGCATGATCGCCGGCGCGCTGGCGGGCGGGCTGTGCGGCGGCGGCGACCTGGTGCAGACCGTAACGCTGATGATCGGCGGGGCGCAGGGCATCACCAACGCCGTGATGCGCATCCTGGCGGCGGGGGTGCTGGCCGGGGTGCTGATCGAATCCGGCGCGGCGCATACCATCGCCGAAACTATCGTGCGCAAGGTGGGCGAAACCCGCGCGCTGCTGGCGCTGGCGGTGGCTACACTGATCCTGACGGCGGTGGGGGTATTTATCGACGTGGCGGTGATCACCGTCGCACCGATCGCGCTGTCGATAGCCCAAAAGGCCGGCATTTCGCGCGCGGCGATCCTGCTGGCGATGATCGGCGGCGGCAAGGCCGGCAACGTGATGTCGCCCAACCCGAACACCATCGCGGCGGCGGACAATTTCCACGTGCCGCTCACCTCGGTAATGATGGCCGGCATCGTGCCGGGGCTGTGCGGCCTGGTGGTGGCCTATCTGCTGGCGCGTCGCCTGAGCGATAAAGGCAGCAAAGTGATGGCCGAAGAGCTGACTCAGCATGCCGAAGGGGCGCGGCCGGGCTTCGCTGCGGCGATCAGCGCGCCGCTGGTGGCGATCCTGCTGCTGTCGCTGCGGCCGATCGCCGGCATCGCCGTCGATCCGCTGATCGCGCTGCCGGCCGGCGGCTTGGCGGGCGCGCTGCTGATGGGGCGCATCCGCCAGTGCAATCAGTTTATGGTCTCCGGCCTGTCGCGCATGGCGCCGGTGGCGATCATGCTGCTCGGCACCGGCACGCTGGCGGGCATTATCGCCAACTCGGCGCTGAAGGATGTCTTGATTAACGGCTTAACGCACACCGGGCTGCCGGCCTGGCTGCTGGCGCCGCTGTCCGGCGCGCTGATGTCGATGGCGACCGCGTCGACCACCGCTGGCACCGCCGTGGCTTCCGGGGTGTTCAGCTCCACGCTGCTTGAGCTGGGCGTGAGCGGGCTGGCCGGCGCAGCGATGATCCATGCGGGCGCCACGGTGCTGGATCATCTGCCGCACGGCAGCTTCTTCCACGCCACCGGCGGCAGCGTCAATATGGCGGTGCACGAGCGGCTGAAGCTGCTGCCGTACGAAACGCTGGTGGGGTTCACCATTGCGGCAATCTCGGCGCTGATGTTTGGCGTATTTAACCTGGCGGGATAAGGAACAGTGATGAAAACGCTGAAAAAAGTGGTTATTGCCCCGGATTCTTTCAAAGAGAGCCTGAGCGCGCTCGGCGTCGCCGACGCCATCGAGCGGGGGTTCCGCCAAATTTACCCGCAGGCGCACTACGTGAAGCTGCCGATGGCGGACGGCGGCGAAGGCACGGTGGAGTCGATGGTGGCGGCCACCGGCGGTGAAATCGTCCAGGTGACGGTCACCGGGCCGCTGGGGGAGCCGGTGCAGGGGTTCTATGGCCTGCTGGGCGACGGCGAAACCGCGGTGATTGAAATGGCCGCCGCCTCAGGGCTGCACCTGGCGCCGCCCGGCCGGCGCGATCCGCGCATCACCACCAGTTACGGCACCGGCGAACTGATGCTGGCGGCGCTGGAACGCGGCGTGAAGGCGATCATTCTCGGCATCGGCGGCAGCGCCACCAACGACGGCGGCGCCGGGATGATGCAGGCGCTGGGCGTGAAGTTGCTGGATAAGGCACGCCGGCCGCTGCCGGCGGGCGGAGCGGCGCTGGCGCAGCTGGCGCATCTCGATCTCGCCGGGCTGGATGCGCGTTGGCAATGGGTGAGCGTGACCGCCGCCTGCGACGTCGATAACCCGCTGTGCGGCGAAAAGGGCGCCTCGGCGGTGTTCGGGCCGCAGAAGGGAGCGACGCCGGAGATGGTGGCGCAGCTCGATGCGGCGCTGCATCACTATGGCGAGCTGCTGGAACGGGAAACCGGCCGCGCGGTGCTCACCCAGCCAGGGGCGGGCGCGGCGGGCGGCATGGGGGCGGCGCTGCTCGGCATGCTCAACGCGCGCTTGCGGCCGGGCATCGAGATCGTCACCGAAACCCTGCGCCTGGATGAGGCGGTGCGCGATGCCGATCTGGTGATCACCGGGGAAGGCCGGCTGGACAGCCAGTCGATCCACGGCAAAACGCCGATCGGCGTGGCGCGGGTGGCCAAGCGCCACGGCGTGCCGGTGATCGCCATCGCCGGCAGCCTGACGTCGGATTACCAGGTGGTGCATCAACACGGCATCGACGCGGCGTTTTCGGTGCTCGATGGCATCGTGACGCTGGAAGAAGCGCTGGCGGGGGCCGATCGCAATCTGCAGGTGACGGCGCGCAACGTGGCGGCGGTGTGGCGACTGGCGCAAGGTGGAGGCCCGCAGGCATAGCCTGTTGCTGTTATCGGTTTCGATGCACGACTTTTCCGTTACAATAGCCGGCATTAATGGCTGCTGACATCCCGACCCAGAACGGAATGCCGGCCGGAAAGGAAATGAGGGGAACTGAGATGAAGCAAGAGAAACACGGCGTATTGCTGGTGAACCTGGGCACGCCAGATGCGCCGACCTCGTCGGCGGTCAAACGCTATCTGAAGGAATTCCTCAGTGACGATCGCGTGGTCGACACGGCGCCGCTGATCTGGTGGCCGATCCTCAACGGTGCGATCTTGCCGATCCGTTCGCCGCGCGTGGCGAAGCTCTATCAGTCGGTGTGGATGGAAGAAGGCTCGCCGCTGCTGGTGTACAGCCGCCGCCAACAGCGGGCGCTGGCGGCGCGCATGCCGAATACGCCGGTGGAGCTGGGCATGAGCTACGGCTCGCCGAGCCTGGCGGAAGCCATCGACAAGCTGCTGGCGCAGGGCGTGACCAACCTGGTGGTGCTGCCGCTCTATCCGCAATATTCCTGTTCCACCAGCGCGGCGGTATGGGATGGCGTAGCGCGGGTGCTTAAAGGCTATCGCCGCTTGCCTTCTGTGGCCTTCATCCGCGATTACGCCGAACACCCGGCCTACATCGCCGCGCTGCAGCAAAGCGTGGAACGCTCGTTCGCCGAGCATGGCCAGCCGGATCGGTTGGTGCTGTCGTTCCACGGCATCCCCAAACGCTATGCGCGCCTGGGCGACGACTACCCGCAGCGCTGCGAGGATACGCTGCGAGCGCTGAGCGCCACGCTGCCGCTGGCGCCGGAGCGAGTGATGATGACGTACCAATCGCGCTTCGGCCGCGAGCCGTGGCTGACGCCGTACACCGATGAGACCCTGAAGGGGCTGCCGGCGCAGGGCGTGAAGCACATTCAGCTGATTTGCCCGGGTTTCTCGGCGGACTGCCTGGAAACGCTGGAAGAGATCAAGGAGCAGAACCGCGAGATCTTCCTCGAGGCCGGCGGCGAGAAGTTTGAGTATATCTCTGCGTTGAACGACGAGCCGGCGCATATCGATATGATGCAGCAGCTGGTGGCGCAGCGCCTCTAATCATCAATAATCTGTATATTAGAATCATCGTGATCGGGCGGGAATGTGTTAACATTCTCCGCTTGTTAAACCGCCACCACCGCCAATCACATGAAATTTCCTGGTAAACGCAAGTCCAAACACTATTTCCCGGTGAGCGCCCGCGATCCGCTTCTGCAGCAGGCCCAGCCCGAAAGTGAAATCAGCACCTCGTATATCGTCGGCATCGACCAGACGCTGGTGGATATCGAGGCGAAGGTGGACGACGCTTTTGTCCAGCGCTACGGCCTGAGCCTGGGCCACTCTCTGGTGATCGAAGACGACGTCGCCGAGGCGCTGTATCAGGAACTGAATGAAAACAACCTGGTTACCCATCAGTTCGCCGGCGGCACCATCGGCAATACCATGCACAACTATTCGGTGCTGGCGGACGATCGCTCGGTGCTGCTCGGCGTGATGTGCAGCAACGTGAAAATCGGCAGCTACGCCTACCGTTACCTATGCAATACCTCCAGCCGTACCGATCTCAACTATCTGCAGGGCGTAGACGGCGCCATCGGCCGCTGTTTCACGCTGATTGGCGAAAGCGGCGAGCGCACCTTCGCCATCAACCCGGGCCAAATGAACCAGCTGCGCCCGGAAAGCATTCCTGAAGAGGTGATCGCCGGCGCGTCGGCGCTGGTGCTGAGCTCTTATCTGGTGCGCTGCAAGGAAGGGGAGCCGATGAAGGCCGCCACCCTGCAGGCGATCGAATACGCCAAAAAGCACGACGTGCCGGTGGTGTTGACGCTGGGCACCAAGTACGTCATTGCCGACAACCCACAGTGGTGGCGCGACTTCCTGAAGGAAAACGTGACGATTCTGGCGATGAACGAAGACGAAGCGCTGGAGCTGACCGGGCTGAGCGATCCGCTGACCGCCTCGGACATGGCGCTGGAGTGGGTGGATCTGGTGCTGTGCACCGCCGGGCCGAACGGCCTGTATATGGCGGGCTACACCGAAGAGGCCAACAAGCGCCAGACCCAGCACCCGCTGCTGCCGGGGCATATCGCCGAGTTCAACCGCTACGAATTCAGCCGCGCCATGCGCCGCGAACACTGTGAAAATCCGCTGCGCGTTTATTCGCACATCGCGCCGTATATGGGCGGGCCGGAGAAGATCATGAACACCAACGGCGCCGGCGACGGCGCGCTGTCGGCGTTGCTGCACGATATCGCCGCCAACGGCTATCACCGCCACAACGTGCCGAACTCCAGCAAGCACGTGCGCAGCTACCTGACTTACTCCTCCCTGGCGCAGGTGTGCAAATACGCCAACCGCGTCAGCTACCAGGTGTTGAACCAGCATTCGCCGCGCCTCACTCGCGGCCTGCCGGAGCGGGAAGACAGCCTGGAAGAGTCTTACTGGGAGCGTTAACCCGCTGAAAAAGAAAAGGTCCGGCATGCCGGACCTTTTTTTGCGCGCGTGGCGCTTCAGATCGGGCAGCCGCCCATTTTTTCTTCTTCGCTCAGGGTGTCCAGCTGCAGGATGTTCAGCATGCTGTTGGCGATCTCCCGTTCGCCCATCACCACCTGGTTGGCGCCGCGATCGGTGATGTAGGCCACCTCGTCGTCGTAGTGGGCGCGGGCAATGATCTCGATATTCGGCCGCTTGGCGCGCGCCGAGGCGACGATCTCGCCGGCCTCATAGCCGTTGGGGATGGTCAGCAGCAGCCAGCGCGCGCAGTCGAGCCGCGCCAGATCCATCACTTCCGGATTGGCGGCGTTGCCCAGCACCGTCTTGATGCCCTGTTCGCGCAGCGCTTCCACCCGCGGGCGGGAGTTCTCGATCACCACCAGCGGGATGCCCGCTTCGGCCAGTTTGCCGCCCAGCAGGCTGCCGACGCGGCCATAGCCGACCACCAGCGCGTGATTGCACATATCCACCGGGATTTGCTTCTCTTCTTCCACCGCCTCTTCGAGGATTTGGTCTTCGATGGTTTCGGTCTTGGCCAGATAGCGTTCCAGCAGGGTGAACAACAGCGGATTGAGCATGATGGACAGAATGGCGCCGGCCAGCACCAGATTGCGGCCGTGTTCCGACATCATGCCGAGCGCAATGCCGAGGCCCGCCAGAATAAAGGCGAACTCGCCGATTTGCGCCAGGCTGGCGGAAATGGTCAGCGCGGTGCGCTTGGAGTGACCGAACATTTTCACCAGCAGGAACGCGGCGGCGGATTTGCCGAACACGATGATAGCCAGCGTCGCCAGCACCGCCAGCGGTTCGTTAATCACGATCATCGGATCGAACAGCATGCCGACCGAGACGAAGAACAGCACTGCGAATGCGTCGCGCAGCGGCAGGGTGTCGTGCGCCGCGCGGTGGCTCAGTTCGGACTCGTTCAGCACCATGCCGGCGAAGAAAGCGCCCAGCGCGAAGGAGACGTCGAACAGCTTCACCGCGCCGTAGGCGATGCCGAGCGCCAGCGCCAATACCGCCAGGGTGAACAGCTCGCGCGAGCCGGTGCTGGCGGTTTTTGACAGGATCCACGGCACCAGCCGGCGGCCGACCACGATCATCAGCGCGATAAAGGCGATGACCTTACCGATGGTTAGCGCCAGCTCCATCAGCAGCTGGCTGCTGCTGGCGTTGTCGTTGCCCAGCATGTTGCCGAAGGCCGGCAGCAATACCAGCGTCAGCACCATCGCCAAATCTTCGACGATCAGCCAGCCGATGGCGATTTGCCCGCGCTGGCTGTCGATCAGCTGCCGCTCCTCCAGCGCGCGCAGCAGCACCACGGTGCTGGCGGTGGAGAGGCAGAGGCCGAACACCAGGCCGGAGATCAGATCCCAGCCGAGCAGCTTGGACAGCCCCATGCCGAGCAGGGTGGCGACGGCTATTTGCGCTACGGCGCCGGGAATGGCGATAGATTTTACTGCGAGGAGGTCTTTCAAAGAGAAGTGCAGGCCAACACCGAACATCAACAGGATAACGCCGATTTCCGCCAGTTCCGGCGCCAATGAGGTATCGGCGACGAAACCGGGGGTGAACGGGCCGGCGAGCACGCCTGCGGCCAGATACCCCACCAGAGGGGAGATGCGCAGGCGGTTCGCCAGCATGCCGAGGAGGAAGGCGAGTACTAACCCTCCGACGATGGTGGTAATGAGCGGTGTTGAATTATGCATCCATACTCCTTCTGGCTATGCATCGCGGCACGGGAGAAACGCAACAAAGTTACGAAAAGATACATTTAGTTTATTGCATTTGTGCGCGACTTGCTTGGCTAATTTGGCCTTTTTTGTAAAAAGGCAGAGGATTTCACTTGAGGCGCGGCAATGAGGGGGTTTTGTGCCAGATATGGAAAATAACATTGATTTATCCGTAAGATAACCCGGACGAATAAGTAATTTCATCCGGGCTAGTCGCGGGGTTATTGCGGTTTATGCTCCATATTGGGCAGCAGTGCGGTGATAATGCCGATCAGCGGCAGGAAAGCACAGATTTGGTAGACCAGTTCGATACTGGTCAAATCCGCGACATAACCAAGAACTGCCGCGCCTAATCCGCCCATACCGAAAGCAAAACCGAAGAATAAGCCGGAAACCATGCCCACCTTGCCGGGGATCAGCTCCTGGGCGTAGACCAAAATGGCGGAGAACGCCGAGGCGAGAATAACCCCGATAATCACCGTTAAAATGCCGGTCCAATAGAGCGATGCATAAGGTAAAACAAGGGTAAACGGCGCAGCGCCGAGAATAGAGCCCCAAATAACGTATTTTCGCCCTATCTTGTCGCCGAGAGGCCCGCCGATAATAGTGCCTGCCGCCACCGCGAACAGGAAGGCGAACAGGTGAATTTGCGCATTCTGCACCGAAACGCCGAATTTATGTATCAGATAAAAGGTGTAATAGCTGCTGATGCTGGCCAGATAGAAGTATTTAGAGAAAATCAGCACCAGCAGGATGCCCAGCGAGTAGACTACGGTACGTTTTGGCAGCGCTTTCAGCGTTGATGGGCTTTTCGGCTGCCCTTTAGTTGCCCGGTGCTGATGTTGATACCACTTGCTGACCTGCAGCAACACCACGATCGCCAGCAGCGCCGCCAGCGTGAACCAGGCGACGTTACCCTTGCCGTAAGGCGCGATGATCAGCGCCGCCAGCAGCGGGCCGAGCGAGCTGCCGAAGTTGCCGCCGACCTGGAACAGCGACTGCGCCAGGCCGTGCCGCCCGCCGGAGGCCATGCGCGCCACGCGCGAGGATTCCGGGTGGAACACCGATGAGCCGGTGCCCACCAGCGCCGCCGCCAGCAGCACCAGCGGGAAGGTGCTCGCCACCGACAGCAGCAGCAGGCCGGACAGGGTAAAGCCCATGCCGATCGGCAACGAATAAGGCTGCGGGTGTTTATCGGTGTAATAACCAATCAGCGGCTGCAGCAGCGAGGCCGTCAGCTGATAGGTCAGGGTGATCATACCGATCTGCACGAAGCTGAGGTGAAAATCGGCTTGCAGGATCGGGTAAATCGCCAGGATCAGCGATTGGATCATATCGTTGAGCAGGTGGGACACGCTGATGGCGCCGAGGATCGAGAAGGCGGTGCCTTTCACCGCACTGCCCTTGGCGGGCGGCATCGCGCTTTGGCTACTGTCGGTCATATTATTATTAGCCTGATAAGTTGTTGAGCACAGAGAAGACATCTTAGGCAGGGTGCGCAATTTTTACCATATCTGAAATAATCAGACTCACATCGCAAAAATTTGAAATCAGCTGTCATTGATTCGCGCTACAATTTCGCCCTCATCATAAAAGCCATTTAATACACGGAGATCCGCCATGCGTTTTTCGCTGAAAACCACCGCATGTGCGTTGGCCGTTTCCCTGACGTTGCTGTCGGGGGCCGCCAGTGCCTGGGAAAAGGATAAGACCTACGCCATCACCATTCTGCATACCAACGACCATCACGGTCACTTCTGGCAGAACGATCATGGCGAATACGGCCTGGGCGCGCAGAAAACGTTGGTGGACGGCATTCGTCAGGAAGTGGCGGCGCAGGGCGGCAGCCTGCTGTTGCTGTCCGGCGGCGATATCAACACCGGCGTGCCGGAATCGGATTTGCAGGACGCCGAGCCGGACTTCCGCGGCATGAACCTGGTGGGTTACGACGCGATGGCGATCGGCAACCACGAATTCGACAACCCGCTGAGCGTGCTGCGGCAGCAGGAAAAATGGGCGACCTTCCCGCTGCTGTCCGCCAATATCTATCAGAAAAGCACCGGCCAGCGCCTGTTCAAGCCTTACGCCTTGTTCGACAAGCAGGGCATCAAGATTGCCGTGATCGGCCTGACGACCGACGACACCGCCAAGATAGGCAACCCGGAGTACTTCACCGACATGGAGTTCCGCGTGCCGGCGCAGGAGGCGAAGCAGGTGGTGGAGCAACTGCGTAAGGACGAGAAGCCGGACGTGATTATCGCCGCCACCCATATGGGGCACTACGACAACGGCGAACACGGCTCGAACGCGCCGGGCGACGTGGAAATGGCGCGCAGCCTGCCGGCCGGGTATCTCGACATGATTGTCGGCGGCCACTCGCAGGATCCGGTGTGCATGGCCGGCGACAACCGCAAACAGGCAGATTACGTGCCGGGCACGCCGTGCTCGCCGGATCGCCAGAACGGCACCTGGATCGTGCAGGCGCACGAGTGGGGCAAATACGTGGGCCGCGCCGACTTCGAATTCCGCAACGGCGAGCTGAAACTGGTGCATTATCAGCTGATCCCGGTAAACCTGAAGAAGAAGGTGGAGAAGGCGGACGGCACCAGCGAGCGGGTGTTCTACACCAAGCAGATCGCGGAAGACCCGACCATGATGAAACTGCTGACGCCGTTCCAGGAGAAGGGCAAGGCGCAGTTGGGCGTGAAGATCGGCAGCGTTAACGGCAAGCTGGAGGGCGATCGCAGCAAGGTGCGCTTCGTGCAGACCAACCTGGCGCGGGTGATGCTGGCGGCGCAGAGGGAGCGCGCCGATGCCGACTTCGCGGTGATGAGCGGCGGCGGGGTGCGCGATTCGATTGAAAGCGGCGATATCACCTATAAGAACGTGCTCAAGGTACAGCCGTTCGGCAACACCCTGGTGCATGTCGATATGAAAGGCAGCGAGGTTGAGCAGTACCTGGCGGTGGTGGCCAACATGAAGCCGGATTCCGGCGCCTACGCCCAGTTCGCCAACGTCAGCCTGGTGGCGGACGGCAAGGGCGTCAGCGAGGTGAAGATCAACGGCCAGCCGCTGCAGGCGGATAAAACCTACCGCATGGCGACGCTGAACTTCAACGCGCTGGGCGGCGACGGCTATCCGAAGCTGGACGGGCTGCCGAGCTACGTCAACACCGGCTTTATCGACGCCGAGGTGTTGAAGCAGTACATCGAGAAACATTCACCGCTGGATGCGGCGGCCTACGAGCCGAAGGGCGAGATCGTCTATCGATAAGGGCGTAGCGGAACGGCGTTTCTCGCTTGTCGCGGGGGCGCCGTTCCCGCCGTCGCTTTTTTCCTCCCCATCAACGCATTCTGTCGGCGTTGCCGTTTTAGACGGCCTCTTACTTTCTTCTCTCCATATACGCCCTCGGCGGGCAGCCCACCATATTCTTGAAAAAAGTGGCGAAGGCGCTGTCGCTGGAAAACGCCAGCCGACCGGCGACGTCGGATTGGCTCAGCCCTGCGGCCAGCATCTCTATTGCTTTGATCAGGCGCCATTGCTGACGCCACTGTTGATAACTGAGGCCGGTTTCACGGCGGAAAATCCGGCTGATGGTTTTCTCGGAAGCGCCGCTGTAGCGCGATAGCTCGTGCAGCGGCGGAAGCATGTCCAGATTGGCCAGATGGCGCAGGCGCCGGTCGCTGGGCAGCGGCAGCAACGTCAGTTCGCGCGGCGCGGCGGCGATCTCGTCCAGGCAGACCGCCAGAATATTGGCGTGAGGCCCATGCTGCCAGTCGGTGTCGAATGCGGCGAACGCGATGCGTTCCAACACCTCGCGCAGCAGCGGCGAGGCTGTCAGTACGGCAAGCTGCGTAGGCAGACAGGCATAGCGATCGGCGTCGAGATAAAGCGAACGGTAACCGACTACGCCGTTGACCTGAACGCGGTGAGCCACTTGCGGCGGGATCCAGGCAACTCTGCCCGGCGGTAGCATACAGATGCTTTGGTTGAGCGTGATACGCATGCTGCCTTGCTGACAGAACAGCAACTGGCCTCTGTCATGCCAATGCGTGCCAGAGTCGTGCTGCGCCAGTTCGGCGGCGATCCCGAGCACGCCGTTGTCGAGCGTATCCGGATTAAAACTGTCCTGCGCCTGAAGCCACGCCATAGTATGTCCGATTTTGTAAATTTATTGTCTTTTATATTGTAATCGGCGCCGTGAGCAGATGCTACCTTGTGCAGCTTATTCTTGGCTACAGGATCTGTTATGCAACGTAAGCTGACTCTGACATTGGCGACGTCGATGATGATGTTTCCCCAGGTGGTGGAGACCATCTACAGCCCGGCATTGACGCACATTGCGCATGGTTTCCGGGTAAGTGCGGAAATGGCGGCGCAAACGCTCTCTTGCTACTTTTTCGCCTTTGCGCTGGGCGTGGTGGTTTGGGGGCGGATGTGCGACGTCATCGGACGCCGTCCCACCATTTTGGCCGGGCTGACGCTCTATCTGCTGGCTTCTATCGTCGCGCTGTTCAGCGGCAGCTTCAGCGTGCTGCTGGCGGCGCGGGTGCTGGCCGCCTTTGGCGCGGCGGTCGGTTCGGTCGGGACGCAAACGGCGATTCGCGATCGCTTCGACGGTTATGAGTTGGCGCGGGTGTTCTCGGTGATGGGGATCGCCATGGCGATCAGCCCGGCGGTTGGCGTATTGAGCGGCGCAGTGCTGACTCACTATTGGGGCTATCAGGGGGTGTTTGGCGGTTTGGCGCTGCTGGCGGCGCTGTTGCTGGGCTATGCCGGTTGGCAACTGCCGGAGACGCGTCCGCAACAGGTGGTGAGGCATTCATTTTTCGGCACGCTGGGGCGGATGATCAAGGACGGGGATATTTGGCTCAGTGCGCTGCTGGTGGCGTTGTTCAATATTTGCATGTTCAGCTATTACCAGCTGGCGCCATTCCACTTCGCGGCGTTGGAACTGCCGGCGCAGTGGTTCGGTTATACCGGTTTGGTGTTGGCGGCCGGGGTCGGTATCGGCGCGGCGATCAACAAGTTTTTGATCGGCAAACACTGGCTGTTCCCCGCGTTGCTGATGCTGGCCTGCGTTTTGTCACTGGCCGGCGGCCTGCTGGTACTGCTGCTGGAAGGGAGCTTGTGGTTCGTTCTGCCGATGATGCTGGTGGTGATGGCGTACGGCATCGCCATTCCCAATATTCTGGCGCGCGCGCTGCGGCATTATAAAGACTGCATGGGCACCGCCGGCGCGATCCTTGGCCTGATGTATTACCTGATGCTAGGCGGTGGCTTGGTGCTGGCCGGGCTGTCGCAGCACCTGGGCGCCGTGCTGTCGCTCTGCAGCCTGTGCGTGCTGCTGTTGGCGTGGCGGGTGGTGCACAACGAGCGCCGTTTGGCGTTGCCTGAGAGTGAAAACGCCTGAGTGTTACCGGCTGGCCGGTTCGCTCAGGCGGCCCGCCAGCAACTGGTGAACGCCGGCTATCACCGCCTCGCGCTGCGTGGTGATATACATATGTCCGCCGGCAAAAGTGCGCTGCTGAAAATCGCCTTGCGCGATCCGGCGCCAGTCGAGCAAATCCTGCCGATCGATCAACTCGTCGTTTTCACCATAGAACATCGCCAGCGGGGCGTGGTAACCCGGTTGCGCAGGGAAAAGCAATTGGCTGGACAGCAACAGATCGGCACGGATCAGCGGCAGATAGTAATCGACCAGCGCGCTGTCGCCGATGAGAGACTCATCCAGGCCCTCGCCGGCACAAAGCGCATTCAGCAAAGCGGCACGAGGCATCCTCAGCAACTGGCTGTGGCGCGCAAGAAAGGGCGATGAACTGGCGGAAATGATCAACTGCAGCGGCGGTTGGGGCAGCGCCATCGCTAACGCCAGCGCAACCCGTCCGCCAAGACTGTGGCCGAAAAAGATCAGCGGTTTATCCTGCAGTGGCTGCAGTGCCGGTATCAGTTGATTGATGAGCGATTGGGGTTGGCAGAGCGGCGCTTCGTGCGCCCGCTCCTCTCGACCGGGGTATTGCACGGCATAGAGTTCGATGTCCTGATGCAACGTGGGGCTCCATCGCTGAAAGGCAGTGGCTCCGGCGCCGGCGTGGGGAAAAGCGATCAGCCGCAGGCTGCCCTGGCGACCCGGCGTCAGCGGTTTCAGGCCGAGGGGGGCGTTGGGGAAGTGGGTGCAATGCATGGCGAAAATCCGTATTTTCAGGGGTGCCAAGGAAGCCTGAGCTTCCTTGGCGTTAAGGGAATGCACTCAGTTGATGGCGTTCCACAATTCATCGAAGATCGGCGTGAACAGCGTAGATTTAAGATAGTCCGAACCCGATGAACCGCCGGTACCTTTCCGCTGCCCGATCGTACGCTCCACCAGTTTCACATGGCGGTAACGCCACTCTTGCAGCAGTGAATCCAAATCAAGCAGTTGGTTGAGCAGCAGCGATTCGCAGCCTGAACGCGTCAGCGATTGCCTGATGATGTCGTCGAAGCCTTGCGCCGCCTGATTGGGCTGGTCATTGAGACGCATCAGGTGGCCGCGTATCGCCTGCCATAGGGAAACCGGTTGGATAATAGCCGCCAATCGGCGCTGTGCCTCTTCATCACCTTGATACTGTTGTAGTTTCTTTGGGTTTTCCTTGCCGAGCAGCGCTTCTATGCCGGCAAACTGGTAGGATTGGAAACCGCTGGCGGTGCCGAGATAGCTGCGAAAACGCTGGAATTCATGAAACTTCAGCGTGCAAATCACGGCGATCTGATTCACCACGGTTTGGGTAATGGCATTGACGCGCGTCATCGTTTCGATCGCCGCCGGTATATCTCCTTCTTCGATCAGCGCAATCGCCAGATGAAGCTCATCGATCAACTGCTTGAACCAGAGCTCGTAGGTTTGATGAGTGATGATAAACAAGTTTTCATTGCGGTGTTCCGCAGACGGCGAGGCTGGCTGTTGCAGTGACAGCAGCTGGTTTAGCTGCAGATAGCTGGCGTAATTCATGATGTCACTTTCCCTGTAGAAAACGAAAATAGGACGGGCCGACTGGGAAGGGCATCCCCGCTCAGATCCGGCAGTTGAATGGTCAGAAAATAGTGTCCCGCCGCGGCGTGCGCGGGAACCTGAATCAGCTCGGTCACGGAGGCGTATTTGCGCCCGGAGTGCGGCCTGTCGGGGGCATCAAGCCCCCAAAAACGGCGATGGTTGTCCATGCGTCCGCCGTCGTATAGCCGGTCGATCGACGGAATATCCACCAACAGATGCTGGACGCCGAGTTCGACGATGCGCGCCAGAGCTTGATGGCTGAAGTAGGGCGCATAGGCTGCGGCGCGGAAATCGCTCGGCGTCTCGACCGCTATCACCAAAGCCTGCAGGTAGTCGCCCGACAACGGCGCCAGCGCGTCATCGAGCGCCGCCTGGGTAATCAGCCAATCTTCAGAGGCAGCGCTGGCGTTATAGCTCTCCGTGGTCCCGTCCGCGCGTTGCGGCCTGACGCGAATCAGGGTGGCGGCGATGAACGGTTCAAGCGGCAAATCCGCCACGTTGTGCGTTTCAGCAAGAATATGGCCGATGCATTCGGTGTGCGTGCCGTGGCAGTGTGGCACCAGGCTGATACGCTCGGCGTTGCAGACCCCGCCATGACGCACGCTGGCGACGGTATCGCCGTAACTCAGCGGCGCCGAATCGGCGGGGGCCACGCCATAAAGGTTGGTCGGGTTATCGGTGAAGTCCAGCCTGGCCGAGAGCCGCAGCGGCTCTCGGTAGTCAAGGTGATGACAACGTCCATGGTGGTACACCTCAATGCGTTTCATCGGCGACCCCGGCAGTTTTGCTCAAGGCCAGCGCGGTGAGTTCGCGGATCTGGCTGTGCATGATGAATTCGCGGATAGTCAGCGAGACGCCCATCTGTTGACGAATGGCGTGCAGCAGTTGCGGGATCTGCAGTGAATTTCCACCCAGGCTGAAGAAGCTGTCGCAGACGCTGATCTGCGTCTGCGACAAGACTTGTTGCCAGATATGCTGCATGGCGCTTTCCGCCTCGTTGGCCGCAGGCGTGTAGTCCGCTTCGGAAGCCGAGTAGCGGGTTTCCGGCGCCGGTAGCCGACGAATGTCGATTTTATTGTTGTTGGTGAGCGGGAAGGCCGACAGCACCACAAAACCGGACGGGATCATGATATTCGGCAAGCGAGCTTTCAGCGCCGTGCGCACCGCTTTTTCATTCAGCTCCTCTCCCGGCGTTAACTGCAGGTAGCTGACGATGCGGGCCTGCTGGCCTTCATCGACAATTAAGCTGAGCGACCGCTCGATATTGTCGAGAGAGGATAAACTGAGATCGATTTCGCTCAATTCGATGCGGTGGCCGCGAATTTTGACCTGGTGATCGTTCCGGCCGAGGTATTCCAGCTGCCCCTGACGATTAAACCGCACAATGTCGCCGGTGCGGTACATATAGCGCTCGGTGCCGAACGCCTGGCGCCGTAGAAAGACCTTATCGCTCAGCGTCGGGTTGCGCCAATACCCCGGTGATACCCCTGCGCCGCCCAGCCATAGCTCACCAAATGCGCCGCTTGGCATCGGGTTGCCGGCCTGATCCATGACCAGAACGTCAGTCGACTGTATCGGCGTGCCGATACAGTCGCTCGCGCCTTCGTGAGTCAGATCGGCGCAGGTCGACCAGATGGTGGTTTCCGTCGGGCCATACACCTGCAGCACCCGTGTCGCGATGCGTCGCAATTGCGTCAACAAGGCCGCCGGCATCTTCTCGCCGCCGCACAGCACGGTCAGGGGGCGCTGGCCCGCCGCCGGCAGATGGTGGACGATGGTGCTCCAGACGGTAGGTGTCGCTTGAATCACGCTGGGCTGCTGTCGCTCGATAAAGTGATACAACTTGACCGGATCCATGGCGGTTTCTCGTGGACACAGCGTGACGTGCGCGCCGCCGGCCAGCGAGCAGAACAGTTCCAACCCAAAAATATCGAAACTGATGCTGGTCAGGCTGAGCACCTTATCGCTCGCGCTCAGCGCCAGCCGCCCGACGAAGTCGTGGGTGAAATTGTTCAGGTTGCCGTGGGTGATCATCACGCCTTTGGGGTTACCGGTTGAGCCTGAGGTGTACATGATGTAGGCCAGCGTATCGTCGGCTGGGATCGGCAATGTGTCGGCCGCTGCAGGTTGAGAAACCAGCGAGTCGAAACCGACGGCGGGACTGGCCCAACGTTGTTCTGGCTCACCATCGGTCACCAGCAACCGGGCTTGCGCGTTCTCGATCATGTAGCTCACGCGGTCGGCCGGGTAGTGTACGTCAATCGGCACGTAGTGTTTGCCGGCTCTCAGCACGCCGAGCAGGAGTACGGCGACGTGGCAACTTTTCTCCATCATGACGCCGACCGAAAAAGGCTTGCTGTCGATGCGCTGCAATGCATGCGCGATGCGTTCAGACTGTGCCCACAGCTGACGGTAGCTGTACTGTTGCCGTTCGCAGCTGACGGCGAGGCTGTCAGGCTGGGTTTGTGCCAAGCGATCAATTTGCACCAGCAGCGAGTCACCTGAACCTGCGTCCGAGCTGACGGCCAACTGTTGCAGCCAATGTTGTTCCCGTTCGCATAGCGGGTTGAGGGCACGCTGCGCCGTGTTGGCCGGCAGGGTGAGCAGTTGCCGCAGCGTTTGCTGATAGTTGTCCAACAGCATCTGCATGCTGGCGGGATAAAACAGTTCGCTGGCGTAATCGAGTTCGATGGCGACGGCGTCCTGTTCCACACTAAAGTTCCAGGTCATATCGAACATCGAGAAGCCGGACGAAAGCGGCAAGCGATGCAGCGTGCAATCGTGCAGGTTTTGTTGGCATACGTCGCCGGCGTTCTGCAGGATCGCCATGATTTGGAATAACGGATTTTTGTTCGACATCCGCTCGTATTCGATCTGGTGCAAGATCCGGTCGAACGAGAGCTGCTGATGCTGATAGGCGCCGATACAGGTTTCCATCATGTTACCGATCAGCTCGGCCAGGGTGTCCTGTTCGCTCAGTTGGATACGCAGCGGTACGGTATTGACATGGAAGCCGCTGACCTGCGCCTGATCCAGGTTGTCCCGCGCTGCAATGGCGGTGCCGATGACGATATCCTGCTGCTGGGTATAACGGCTGAGCAGTAAACTTAATGCCGCGCAGAGCAAGGCGAAAGGCGTGGCGCCCAGCGCTTTGCCCCGTGACGCCAGCAGACCGGCCACGTCGGGCTGCAGCTGATAATGGATGCGTTCTCCGGCATGTGTCGGCATTAGCGGGCGTGGTTTATCCAGCGGGAAGTCCAGTTCGCGGCAGCCTTGCAGTTGCTGTTGCCAGTAAGCGACATCCGCCGGCGCAGGTGGTGCGATGCCGCTGTTGACGATGTCAATGGTTTGGATCTGCGGTTGCGGCGCGTCAAACCCATTGTGATCGTCGAGCTCGTTATAGCGCTGCCACAGATCGTTAAGGATCAGCTGTTCGCTCCAGGCGTCGGTAATTATGTTGTGTTTTACCCAAATCAAAACATGGTGCTGCTGATGATACTGTACCAGCCGAAGCACCAGCGGCGGCCGAGCGGTGATGTCGAAAGGCGTGGCACACAGTTGGCGCACCCACTTCTCTGCCGACAGCGTTTGGCCTTCCACCCAGTGGTCGGCAAGACGAATCGGGGTATGCGGTTCTGCCAACTGATAGGCGACACCGTCGGTTTCGGCGAAGCGAGTGCGCAGGCTTTCATGTTTTTCATAGATAAAATTGATCGCCTGTTCAAAGCGCGCCAGATCGAGCGAGCCCTGGATGTCTATCGCCAGCGGCAGGTTGTAACTGCAGTCGTCAGGATTCAATGCGCTCAGGTACCAGAGCAGGTTCTGCTGAGGGCTGAGCGGCGCGCGGCGTTCGTCGCAGATCGCGATGGCGCGCTCCGCGGCAACGGCCTTATTCTCGATATATTCGGCCAGTTTGCGTACCGTATTATGGCGGAACAGATCGGCGATGCTCAGGTGGCAGCAAAGATCGCGTGCGACGAGCGCGACGATTTTGCTCATTGTCAGCGAGTGTGCGCCCAGGTTGATGAACTCCTGTGTGACGTCGGCTTGCGGACAGCCGATGGCGTTGGCCACGATGCGCTCGAGAATGGCCTCAGTTTCTGTTTCCGGTGGCGTCAGGCGCTCATTTCGTTCATCCAGCGGCCAGTTTTCCAACTGTTGACGGGCGATCTTGCCATTGATGGTCAGCGGCAGCGCCGGCAAGAAAATAAAGACGCTGGGGATCGCGGCGGGGTGGAGCTGTGTGACCAACGCGTGACGCAGCGCGTCGATCGTCAGCTCAGGCGAAGCGGGTTGTACGAAGGCGGCGAGAATTTTGCCCGAGGGCTGGCTGCGAGCCACCACGCAGGCGCTTTCAACCAGGGGGTGACTGCGGACGGCGCTTTCCACTTCACCCATTTCGATGCGTACACCGCGTATCTTCACCTGGTGATCACGGCGGCCGACGAAAATAATGTTGCCCTGTTCGTCCCATTTGGCGATGTCACCGGTTTGATAAAGGCGCTCTTCGGCCGCCATATACGGTAGCCGACAGGTAATGAACTTCTCTGCGCTCAGCGCCTCTTGATGCAGGTAACCGTGCGCCAGGCCGCTGCCGGCGATGCACAGTTCGCCCTCAAAACCGACCGGCAGTGGATTGTGGTGGGGATCAAGGATGTGACAACGGTAGTTTTTCAGCGGTTTGCCAATGCAGTTCCAGGGAACGCCTGGACGATACTCGCACAGCGAAGTGGCAATGGAAGCCTCGGTCGGCCCGTAACCGTTGCACAATCGGGTGCGCTCGGCCCACCAGGTGACGACGTCCGCTGGCGGTGCGTCTCCCATGACGATCATTGTCCGCAGTCCCGGCCACATCTTGCGGGGCAACAATTCCAGAATTGCCGGTGTAATAGTGATATGGCCGATATCGTGTCGAGTCAGATAATCGTGCAGCGCGCCGACATCGGTATGCAGCTCCGAGGGCGCCAGATAAAGCGTCGCACCGCTGACCAACGCGCCATAGACGTCCCAGCCGAAGGCGTCGAAACCCAGCGAGGCGATGGCCAGCACGCGACTGCCTTGCGCCAGGCCAATGAAATCGCGGTGGTTTTGCGCCACGTTGCTCAGGCCCTCACGCCCTATCATGACGCCTTTGGGCTTGCCGGTCGTCCCGGAGGTATAGCAGACGTAGGCCAGTGCGTCTCGCGATTGAGGGAGTTGCTCCGCATGGATGTTCAGCGAACGGTAGTCAATGCTTGATGGCGCAATGCACGGCGCGTCGCCGGAGTGCAACGGCGAGTCGGCCAAAATCAGCGCAGGCTGCACGTCGTCAAGAATGCTTTGATTGCGCGCCGCTGGCGCCTGCGGATCGAGCAGTACATAGGTTTTATTGCTTTTCAGTATCCCCAACAGCACGATCAGCAGCGTCGCTGACTTGTCCATCGAGACGGCGACGACCGAGCTGGCGGCCCCGCTGTGTTCAAGCAGCCAACAGGCAAACTGATCCGAGGCGCGATCGATCTCGCCATAGCTGTATATCTGGCCATCGGCATGCAGCGCGGCCTGTTGCGGATGAGCGGCGGCGGCGTGGCGGAACAAAGCGATGACGTCGTGCGCCAGCAGCTTGGCATCGTCGGTTGCGTTGAATTGGCTCAGGCGATGCAACGTTTGAGGTTGAGTAACAATGGGCGCGGCGACGGGATCGGCCGGATCTGCCAATAGCGCGTCAAGATAGTCGGTGAACGCGTTGAAACGCATGTCGTCGCCATACAGGGTAAGCTGAGTGCCGTCACCGCAAGCCGCTACGTCGACCATCGCTCGTGGCTGGGCATAGCGCCCCTGTTTGAGCGCGCCGGTTTCATTAAAGAAGAAATGTTGCAGCTGTGCGGGGGACGTGATGTCCGCCACCGGCAGCGTATGGAAGTCGGCGCCGGGTTGCCAGGTGAGATGGCAGAGATCGCTGCCGCAACGCCCCTGCATCTGATCGCCAAGGCGTTCCATCAGCAATGCGGTCAACTCGCGCATGCGCGTCGGTGATTCGGCATAGTATTTACGCGCCAAACGGTAGGGAGTGTCTTGCGCGTGCGGTAAGCCGCCACGCGAAAGCTCGACCACAATGTCGACAAGCTTTTCCTGCAGCAGGGGAAGTTGGGCGCCTGCGGCCATATCGGACAGCGCGTCGCACAGATAAGCGGTTTGGCCGGCGGAGCTAAAGTACAGAGAAAAGTGTTCTTGGTTTTGCAGGGTATCAATGTCGCTAATATTTTTTTTATTGGTTACGATCGTCAGCAGATTTTTTCCCTGCTGTTGCAGCCGTCGTATTGTTTCAGCGTTATTTTCAGTGGTGATAATAAGATCGAATTTTTCGATTGGACGGCGTTCGAGACTGATAAAACTAACCTGATGGCCGTATTCCTGGATTTCGTCTGTTAATAATTTACCGCAGGCACTGTCGCCGAAATAGCCAATATGAAGTAATTCCATTTTTGCTTCCTGAGAATAATGATTTCCCTTGCGGAATATCAAAGGGTGCTGACTTTTTATGCCGGTTAATTAGATTTTTGCATGCAGCGCATCGGCGATAGGCAAATCGGCCAGAATGCCTGATTTATTCAGTGCCACCAGCATTTGTTCCGTGACGATATTATTGGTTTCCCACGGTTTAACATGCGTTGCTGGATAAGTATCTGCGATGATGTCGATAATTTCCGCTTCGGCCAGACCGAGTTGGCGCAACATGCAGGCGCTGAAATCTTTGGCGATAGCGTCGGTTGCGTAGCCTTCCAGGAAAGCCAAAATCGGTTGTTGCAACGCTTGCTTGGTCGCCGCGTCGCTGTGGCGCCAGATATGGCTTAGCACCTGCTGTGAGAAGCGGGCATGGCGGCCTTCATCCGCAACGTGATCTTTCATCACCAGATAGAAGGTCGGGAAAATATCTTCGTTGTTGATCACATCGATAAGATCGGTCGTCAGCGCCTGCTCCGACAGAGACACGCACACCAGTCGCAGCAGTTCGCGCAGCCGTTCGTCCCCCATTGCCAACGATTGCGCCAGGGCATAGGAAGCCTCGGTGTCTTTTGGCATCGGCAGCGGCGCAATGGACGTCATCTGCTCTACCTGATTGATCAGATCCAGCGCCACCAGGGCGTGATAGGACTCATCCACGACCACGGTCAGCGCGTCTAAGCGCATTTCAAGCGGAAAGTCTACGCCGACCGCGTTTTTGTAGAGCTTGTAACTGGAATCATTGATGATATCCAACTCGATGTTGGCGATGCCATTCAGGTAGTGGTAGAGGGTTTGCACCTGAATATAGCGCAATGCTTGTTCACCGAGCGCGGCAACGCGCGGATGGAGGCACAGCGGCAGACGTTCCAAGGGGAAGAAAAGGGTTGATTGGCTGTCCTGTTCGTTGAGAAGGCGACGAGGACGGGAGCGGACAATCGCGGCGCGATCCCATTTTTTCAACGTGGTTTCAATGAGGCTCATCGGTTAATCCTTATTAATAGAGTTCTATTTCAATATCCGATTGTGAATAGGCACAGCAGGCTAGAATAATATTCTCTTCTAACTCCTCTTCGCATAAGGCACTCTGTTTTTCATGGCGTATATTTCCGCTGATTAGAAGTAATTTGCAACAGCCGCACCTCCCCTTTCGGCATAGGTTGGGGATGTCGATATTTAATCTTTCAAAGTTTTCAAGCAGCGACGTTTCAGGACAAAAGTCACCGATGCCCGCGCCATCAAAAATAACATGATGACCATCGGGCCCTGTTTTTGCAGACATGGCGTGTTATTCCCTATGGAAGTCAGTGAGTGAGATCACATTTTAAAATTCATATAAGTAAATTGTTATTAATAATAGGTTGTGGGTTTTAATGGGGAGTAACGATAGCTTTGGCTTTGTATATTGTCAACACGACACATTAAAAACATTAACATTATATTAAAGGTTGTTTCACATAATATAGTTCATATTCAAACTTTATTGCCTGGATTGTTTAGCAATTCTTATTATTGTTTGTTTTATAATATCAACAGGCAAAAATCTTTGTTCAGCGAATGGAAAACAGGACGTCGCCGCCTTCTAATGATAGCCTGAGCGGCAATTTGGTTTTGATAACGCAAGCAGGAAGATGACATGTTGAAAACCGCAGGCTGGCTGCTGCCCGCCATCCTGGCGCTGGCGGGGTGTTCGTCATCCGGCCAACGTCATGAGCAAACGCTTAGCCAGGCGCTGACGGCCCTCGGCCAGGACAAGGCGCTGATTGGGGCGTCGAGCGGCGTGATGGTGCGCGACGCCGAGAGCGGCACCGTGCTGTATCAGGCGCAGGCGGAGCAGCGTTTGGCGCCGGCTTCCAACATGAAGATGTTCACGTCTCTGGCGGCGTTCGGCGTGCTGGGGGCGGATTACCGGTTTGAAACCCGGCTGCTGACCACCGGCGAGCAGCGCGGCGACACCTTGCGGGGGGATCTCTATCTGCAGGGCAGCGGCGATCCGACGCTGCACCCGGACGATCTCGACACCTTTGCCGCCACGCTGGCGCAGCGCGGCATTCGCCATATCCATGGGCGGCTGATCCTGGACGCCAGCGCGTTCGATCAAACGCCATTCGGCTCCGGCTGGAGCTGGGACGATGAACCCTTCGCCTTCGCCGCGCCGATCTCGGCGCTGAACTACGCCTTTACCCCCGGCGGCGATATCAACGTGGTGCAGGTGGACGTGCAGCCGGGCGCCCGCGCCGGTGCGCCAGGGCGGGTGAGTTTCTATCCCGCCAATGACGCGGTGACGCTGGTCAACCGCACCACCACCGGCGGTGACACCGCACTGACGTTCGATCGCCAGCCGGGCAGCAACCGAATCGTGGTCAGCGGCACCGTCGCCGCGCAGGCGGAGGCCAGCTCACGCTTGATTACCGTCGATCAGCCCGCCCGTGTGGTTGGCGCCTTATTGCAAAATGCCCTGCGCGCGCACGGCATCACGCTGCGCGGCAATGCTGAAGAAGGCGTGACCCCTGCGGGTGCCCGGCTGCTGGCGGAAAAAACCTCGCCGCCGCTCTCCCGATTGGCCGTCACCTTCCTGAAAGTGTCCAACAATGGTTACGGCGAGGTATTGACCAAAGCGATGGGCCGCAAGACGCAGGGCAAGGGGGACTGGGCCGCCGGCCTGCAGGCGATCGGCCGGTTTGTGCAAAGCCAGGGCATCGAGGCCGGCGCGTACCGCCAGGTGGACGGTTCCGGGCTGTCGCGCATGAACCAGATCACGCCGCAGCAGCTGACGACGCTGCTGCTGGCGGCCAGAAAACAGCCGTGGTTCGCCGACTGGTATAACGCCTTGCCCATCGCGGGCCAGCCGGGGCTGCTGGTGGGCGGCACGCTGCGGAGCCGCATGGTGAAAAGCGCGGCTGCCGGCCGCGCCCACGCCAAGAGCGGTTCCATGACCGGGGTATCGTCGCTCAGCGGCTATGTCGACTCGGCGACCGGGCGGCCGCTGGCGTTCGCTATCATCAGCAACAACTACCTGGTGCCCGGCGCAGAGGTGAAAGCGCTGGAGGATCGCCTGGTCGAGACGCTGGCGGCCTGTGACGCCACGGTGGTGTGCCGCTGAGAAGGCGGCGTCAGTCGCGCTTGGCGATGTCGGCGAAGCTGCCGGCCAGCAGGCGGCACAGATCGGCGGCGGCCAGTTCGATGTCCAGCCCGCGTTTGCCGCCGGAAACGTAGATGGTGGCGAACGCTTGCGCCGGGCTGTCGATCACCGTCGGCAGCCGTTTTTTCTGCCCCAGCGGGCTGATGCCGCCCACCAGATACCCGGTGACGCGCTGGGCCAGCTGCGGATCGGCCATCTCGGCCTTTTTGGCGCCGAGCGCGCGGGCGACCTTTTTCAGATCCAACTGGGTGGCGACCGGCGTGACCGCCACCGCCAGATGTTTGGCGTCGCCGTTCAGCGCCACCAGCAGCGTTTTGTAAACCCGATCGGCATCCAGCCCCAGCTTTCTCACCGCTTCGTGGCCGAAGTTGGTTTCGTCGCTGTCGTGGTGATACGGATGAAGGGTAAAGGCGACCTTTTGTTTCTCAAGCAGAACGACTGCGGGCGTCATGATGTGTTGTCCAGAATGTCCCTGTAGGGGAAGGGTGATAACCAGTCTTAAAAATACAAAAATCCAACCTGTACGGCAACCTGAGCGGCTGTTACATAAAGCGGGTTGCCAAGATATTCACCGGGTTGCTACCCTGTTTGCTGTAACCGTTAACACGGTTGCTATGCGTATAACTAGAATACAAGAAATTCCTCTTTGACTGGCCAATAGCGATATTGGCCTCTTTTTTAGCCCTGTGGCTGCAGCATCGCCGGCAGGTTATCCTCGCCGTACAGGTGCAATGCGCCAACCGCCACCACATAGTCACCCGCCGGCAGCGCCTCCAACTGATGCCGCCAGTCGCGATTGCGCTGATGCATCAGCACATCGTACAGCCCGGCGCTGAAGGTGGCGGGCAGGGTGTCCAGCGTGCCGCGCGGCTTGGCGTCCAGCCACCAGCTCACCATGGTTTGCAGCAGCCGCGCGTTGGTGTGCCAGTGCTCCAGCGTATCGCGCAGCAGCGCGATGCCGCCTTCCGGCAGCTGTTCCAGCATCGCCAACTGCTGCTGTGCCCCTTCCAGCTCGATCACCGGTTTGTCATGCGCGCGGGCGGCCTGCAGCAGCTGATAGTCCACGCCGTACTCCGCCCGTAGCCCCAGACGCTGAGCCTGGCGCGCCTGCATCATCAGCGCCACCTGCCAGCCGGGCAGGGTGGCGAAGGCGTGCGGATCGGCGCCCAGCTCGTGGCAAAGCGCCAGCAGCCGTTGATATTCTTCGGCGGACAGGCGCTGTTCCAGCGCCGGCTGCTGTTCTGCGTGGTCAAAAGGGGAGGCGGAATCGGTGATATCGGCCTCGACGATCAGCGCGTCGGCCTGCTGCAGCCGGGCGGCCAGCCGCGCCGGCAGCGGCGACATATCGACGGTGCCCATATGGATGCTGCCCACCAGATGCAGCCGACGATCGCCCGGCAGAGTGATGTCCAGCGCCGGATAAGCGTATCGTTTGGGCGAGATCAGGCCGAGGAAGGCGGCGAGGCGGCGTAACAGTTGACCCATACGGCGTGGCTCCTGAATAACGGGTGCGCGTTTCAGCATGAAAGGCGAGGAAAAATCGTCATTCATGCTAAACGCTATCCGCCGCGCAGGAAAGCCCGGAAAACGGCGGGGCGCCATGACGGCGCCCCTGAGATCACTTCCTGGGTTTAAAACGCAGCAGCCGGTTGGCGTTGCTGACCACGGTAATCGACGACAGCGCCATCGCCGCGCCCGCCACCACCGGGCTGAGCAGCGCGCCGGTCAGCGGGTAGAGCACGCCGGCGGCGATCGGGATGCCCAGCGTATTGTAGATAAAGGCGCCGAACAGGTTCTGCTTCATGTTGCGCAGCGTGGCCTTCGACAGTTCCACCGCATCCGCCACGCCGTGCAGGCTGTGGCGCATCAGGGTGATGGCGGCGGTCTCGATGGCGATGTCGCTGCCGCCGCCCATCGCGATGCCCACGTCGGCCTGCGCCAGCGCCGGGGCGTCGTTGATGCCGTCGCCGACCATCGCCACACGTTGGCCCTGCGCCTGCAGCTGCTTGATCGCCGCCGCTTTGCCGTCCGGCAGCACCCCGGCAATCACCCGATCGATACCGGCCTCTTTGGCGATGGCGTTGGCGGTCACCGGATTGTCGCCGGTCAGCATCACCAGCTGATACCCCTGCTGGTGCAGGCGCTGCAGCGCCGCGACGCTGTCCTCGCGCAGCGGATCGCGAATGGCGAACAGCGCGGCCGGTTTACCGTCAACGGCCAGCAGCACCGGCGTCACGCCGCGTTCGGCCTGGTCGCGCATCGGCGCTTCCAGTTCGGCGGTCGCGACCTGATGCTGCTCCAGCAGCGCGGCGTTGCCCAGCAGCAACTGCACGCCGTCGATCTCCCCGCTGACGCCGGCGCCTCGCAGGGTGCGGAACTGCGCTACCTGCGGCAGCGTTTGCCCGGCGGCGCGTTCCATGATGGCGCGCGCCAGCGGGTGATTGGAGCCTTGCTCCAGCGCGGCGGCCCAGCCGATCGCCTGCCGTTCGCTGACCTGATTGAAGGTCAGGATCTCCACCACCTGCGGCTTCCCTTCGGTCAGGGTGCCGGTTTTGTCGAACACCAGGGTGTCCAGCTGGCTGGCCTGCTGCAGGGCGTCGGCGTCGCGTACCAGCACGCCAAACTCCGCCGCGCGGCCCACGCCGGAGATGATCGACATCGGCGTCGCCAATCCCAATGCGCACGGGCAGGCGATGATCAGCACCGTGGTGGCGATCACCAGCGTGTAGACCAGCTGCGGCTGCGGGCCGAAGAAGTACCATATCGCCGCGCTGAACAGGGCGATCGCCACCACCGCCGGCACGAACACCGCCGAGACGCGATCGGCCAGTTAGCCAATCGCCGGTTTACTGCTCTGCGCCTGGCGCACCAGTTTGATGATGCGCGCCAGCGTAGTTTGGCTGCCGATGGCGGCGGCGCGGAACAGCACGCTGCCGTCGTCGACCACCGTCCCGGCATGCACCGTATCGCCGGGGCCTTTCTGCTGCGGCACCGCTTCGCCGGTCAGCATCGCTTCATCGAGCCAGACTTCGCCCTGCACGATTTCACCGTCGACCGGCACGCGATCGCCGGTGGTCAGCCGCAGCGTCATGCCGAGCTGCACCTCCGCCAGCGGGATATCGCGCTCGCCGTCGTCGGTCACCAGCCGTGCGGTAGGCGGCGTCAGATCCAGCAGCCGCTCCAGCGCCTGCGAAGAACGCTGGCGAGCACGCTGCTCCAGCGCATGGCCGAGGTTGATCAAACCGATGATCATCGCGCTGGCCTCGTAATAGAGGTGGCGCGCCTCCATCGGGAAGAAATCGGGCCAGATGTTGACGGCGATCGAATAGAGCCAGGCGGCGCCGGTGCCGAGCGCCACCAGGGTATCCATGGTGGCGCTGCCGTTCATCAGCGCGCGCCAGGCGTTGCGGTAGAAGTGCCCGCCGGCGAACACCATCACCGCCAGGGTGATGACGCCGACCAGCAGCCAGGGGCGCTGGGTTTCCGGCGTCAGCGTCATGCTGCCGCCGAACAGCCCCCAGGCCATCAGCGGGATACCCAACGCCAGACCCAGCGCCGCCTGCCAGCTAAAGCGCTTCATGTTGGCGCGTGCGGTCTGCTGTTGGCGCTCGCGGCGTTCGGTCTCGTCCTGAATCATTTCGGCGCCGTAGCCGGCTTTTTCCACCGCCGCCACCAGCGCCTGCGCATCGGCGGCGCCGGTCACCAGCGCGCTGCGCTCCGCCAGGTTGACGCGCGCGTGTTCTACGCCGGGAACGCTTTGCAGCGCCTGCTGCACTTTATTGACGCAGCTGGCGCAGGTCATGCCGCTGAGCAGCAGCTGTACGCTGTCGTCCGCGCCGTCGGTTGCCGGAAGGGGAGATTGCGCCGCTGGCTGAACGTCCGGCAACGAAGGTGTTGCGTCAGTCAACGGCTCAGTTTTTGGGGCGGCGGCGCCCGCTACGCCGGCGTGATAACCGGCATCTTCCACCGCGGCGATCAGCGCCTGCGGATCGGCATCGCCGTACACTTTCGCGCTGTTGATAGCGACGTCGGCGGCGAACACGCCCGGCACCGCTTCCAGCGCTTTGCGGGTAGTGCCGACGCAGTGCATGCAGCTCAGGCCGCTCAGCTGCAGTTCGGTATCGGCGCGCGGCGCGACTTCGGCCTGATAACCGGCGGCGATCACGCTGTCGATCAGCGCGCTGTCCGGTGCGTCGCCGGTCACTTTGGCGTAATGCACGTTAACGTCCGCCTGTTCGACATCGCTGCGGCTTTCCAGGGCTTTTTTCACCCGCTGCGCGCAGTTCATGCAGGACAGCCCCTGCAATGCCAGCATAGTGGTGTGTGACATGATTGAACTCCTTGCTTAAAAGGCGGTGTTTAAAGGTTGACCGCCGGACCTGTTTTCACTAAGAATGGAGCTTAAACCTTCCAGCAAGGGTAAGGTCAAGGAGGGAAAATGAATATTAGCGACGTCGCGAAAAAAACCGGGTTAACCAGCAAAACGATTCGTTTTTACGAAGAGAAAGCGCTGATTACCGCCCCGATCCGCAGCGATAACGGTTACCGCCATTATTCCGCCAGGCACGTTGAAGAGCTGACGCTGCTGCGCCAGGCGCGGCAGGTAGGCTTCAACCTGGACGAGTGCCGCGAGCTGGTGGCGTTGTTCAACGATCCGGCCCGCCACAGCGCCGACGTGAAGGCGCGCACGCTGCAGAAGGTGGCGGAGATCGACAGGCACATCAGCGAACTGGGCGAAATGCGCCAGCGCCTGGTGACGCTGGCCGACCAATGCCCGGGCGACGAGGGGGCGGAGTGCCCCATCATCAACAACCTGGCAGGATGCTGTCGTTCAAATTAGCGGCCGATGGCGCGGATCACCAGCGTGACGCCTTCCACCGCCACCACTTCCACTTCGGTGCCGGCGGGCAGATCTTCTGCCGCCTGCGCGCGCCAGCTGCTGTCGCCGATATTGATGCGCCCCATACCGTTGTGCATCGGCTCCGTCAGCGTGGCGCGGGTGCCGATCAACTGGCGGTTGCGCTGGTTGAGCACCGGCGAACCGCCGGATGCGGCCGCCGGGCGCCGGCGCAGCCAGTACCACCACAGATAGGCGACGACGACGGTCAGGACGGCGAAGATCATGCCCTGCCACGCCCAGGAAAGCGGCGGCAGCAGCCAGATCAGCACGCCGACCAACAGCGCCGCCACGCCGCTCCACAGCAGGTAGCCGCCGGCGCCGAGCATTTCCGCCGCCAGCAACACGCCCCCGAGGGAAAGCCAAAACCACAGCGGATTCGCCGCGATCAGTTCGAGCATGATTATTTGCCTTTGCTTTCTTTCAGCAGTTCGGTAATGCCGCCGATCGAGCCGAGCAGGCTGCTGGCGTCCAGCGGCATCATCACCACTTTGCTGTTGTTGGAGGAACCGATCTTCTGCAGCGCGTCGGTGTATTTCTGCGCCACGAAGTAGTTCACCGCCTGAATGTTGCCGCTGGCGATGGCGTCGGACACCAGCTGGGTAGCGCGCGCCTCGGCCTCAGCGGCGCGTTCACGCGCTTCCGCCTGCAGGAATGCCGACTGGCGTTCGCCCTCGGCCTTCAGGATCTGCGACTGTTTCTCCCCTTCGGCGCGCAGAATGGCCGCCTGACGCACCCCTTCCGCCTCCAGGATGTCGGCGCGTTTGGTCCGTTCGGCCTTCATCTGGGCGTTCATCGAGGCGATCAGTTCCGCCGGCGGCCGCACGTCGCGGATCTCGATACGGGTGATTTTCACCCCCCACGGATTGGTCGCTTCATCGACGATGTGCAGCAGGCGGCTGTTGATGCTGTCGCGCTGCGACAGCATTTCGTCCAGCTCCATCGAGCCGAGCACGGTGCGGAAGTTGGTCATGGTCAGGTTGACGATCGCCTGTTCGAGGTTGCTGACCTCGTAGGCGGCGCGGGCCGGATCGACCACCTGGATAAAGCACACCGCGTCGATGGCGACGTTGGCGTTATCGCGGGAAATCACCTCCTGCGAGGGAATGTCCAGTACCTGTTCCATCATGTTGATTTTACGGCCGATGCGGTCCATGAACGGCACCACCAGGTTCAGGCCCGGCATCAGCGTTTTGGTGTAGCGGCCGAAGCGTTCTACCGTCCATTGGAACCCCTGCGGCACAATTTTGACGCCGGCGAACACCACAATCAGCGCGACGACGATCACGATGGGGATAAAAGTAAGCATGCAAACCTCCTGTCAGACATATGTAAACAGATATTACGTCAGCGCCGGAAAAATGCCTACCGATACCGCGACTTAATCCAGAGCGCCGATCAAACCCGCGATCAGCGGATCCCGCGTCTGGAACAGGTTGATAAGGGTGCGCACTGCTTCGCCGCCGCGAGCATCGGACCAGGCCAGCGACAGGGGAGAAGACTGGCGCGGGTATTTGAGCTGTTTGGCCACCAACTCGCCGCTCTCCAGATAAGTTTGGCACAGCCGGCGCGGAAGGAAACCGATCCCGAGACCGCGCAGATGGCACTCCAGCTTGGTGCGCAGATCCGGCACCTTGATTTCCTGCTGGCCCGACAGCAGCCAGGCGGTGCGCTTGGCCAAATGGCGTGCGGTATCTTCGACGTTGATCGCGGCGTAAGGGCGCAGCTGCGTTTCGTTCAGCGGATCGGCGGCGGCGGCCAGCGGGTGCGTCGGCGCGATAGCGAACACCCACTCTATTTTGCCCAGCGGCAGCACCTTGATGCTGTTTTCCAGCGATTCGTTGCCCGCCGCGCCGATCGCCAGATGGCAATCCTCATTCAGCAACGCGTCCCACACGCCCATGTACACCTGGCGGGAAATGTGGAATTGGGTGAACGGGTATTTGTCGTGCAGGTGAGTTAACAGCCCGGCTACGGCGGCGGCGTCGTACAGCAGGTTGTTGATCACGATGTTCACCTGATGCTCTACGCCGTCGTTGATTTGCCGCAGCTCGCCCGGCATGGCGTCCAGCCAGGTGTGCCACTGGCGGCAGCGTTCCAGCAAATACTCTCCGGCCGGCGTCAGGTTGACGGTGCGGGTGGTGCGGATAAACAGCTGCGTGCCGATGCTCTCTTCCAGCGTTTTGATGCGGTAGCTGATGGTGGCGGTGGTTTTGTGCAGCAGCTCCGCCGCGCGGGAGAAACTTTGGCACTCGGCAACCTTGATAAACGAACGAATGGTTTCGTGATCCAGCATGAGGGGTCCTTGGCTGACACCGCCTTTTCGGTTATCGGTGAGAAGAATCTACTGATGTTGCGGCGCGATAGGCAGCGGCAAAGCGCAACCCCACGATCCCGGTCACAGAATCACCCGATAGCGATGGATATGCGCCGCTCCATTTTGCCCGATGATGAATCAGGTGGTTTTTTAATTCATTGATTTAAGGCAACTAATATTACTCTTCGATCATAAAGTGTGCTGGCGATCTTGTTGTGGAAAAATTTTCCAAAAAAATACTGTCAAATTCACCACGCGCTGTCTAGAGTGAAGGCGTTGGGTGAAATATCGCCGTTCAATCGTCGTCTGGGTCATGCGCTTGGGAGAATCACATGGATTTAGTCATCGAAGAATTAACGCCGGCGGCCTTTGCGCCTTATGGCGATGTATTGCAGATAGAGGGCTCGCGTTTCTTTCATATCAATGACGGAAAAACCGAGCGTTATCACGATCTCGCCAGGATAGAGGTGTCCGACGGCAACCGGGTGCTGGCCAGCATCAACCGGGCGGAACCCTGCGATCTGCCGATGACCTTTTCCCTGTTGGAAAAGCATCCGCTCTCGTCGCAGGCCTTTGTGCCGATGAACGGCGAACGCTTCGTGGTGATCGTCGCCGAACCAGGCGAAACCATCCCCGTCGGCACCCTGCGCGCCTTTATCACCAACGGCAAACAGGGGATCAACTATCATCGCAATGTCTGGCACCACCCGCTGTTCGCCTATGCGAAGGTCACCGACTTTTTCACCATCGACCGCGCGGGCGCCGACAACTGCGTGGTCAGCCGCTTGCCGGAGCCGTATCGCATAGTTTTGGCATAGCGCTGGCCGCACGCCGCGCTGGGCGTTTATCATAGCGTCACCCATGCCGTCACTGACAAAGGAAGCTTGAATGACCGAATTACGCAGGAAAGGACGACCCGCCACCGAAGCCGGCACCACCAAAGGAGCGCAGGCGTTGGATCGCGGGCTGGAGATCCTCCAGTACCTGGCCAACGCCGGGGGGAGTTCGTCGGTTTCCGTGCTGTCCGAAAAGCTGGAGCTGCCGCTTTCCACCACCTTCAGATTGTTGAAAGTGCTGGAGAAATCGGAATTCGTCTTTCAGGATCCACAGCTGGGCTGGTGGCATATCGGCATTCAGTCGTTCACCGTCGGTTCCGCTTACATGAACGATCGCGACGTGGTATCGGTGGCCGGGCCGTTCATGCGCCGGCTGATGCTGCTGTCCGGCGAGACCGCCAACCTGGCGATCCGCAACAATTTCGACGCGGTGCTGATTCGCCAATGCGAGTGCCAGGCGATGGTGCGCATGTGCGCGCCGCTGGGCAGCCGTTTGCCGCTGCACGCCTCGGGCGCCGGCAAGGCGCTGCTGTACCCGCTGGCGGAAGAGGAGATGCTGGATTTGATCGTGCGTTCGGGGCTGCAATCCTATACGCCGAAGACGCTGACCAGCGTGAACCTGCTGCGCAAGGATCTGCATCAGTCGCTGGAACAGGGCTACACCATCGACGATGAAGAGCACGCGCTCGGCCTGAACTGCCTGGCTTCGGCGATTTTCGATCGCAACAACAACGTGATCGCCGCCATCTCCATCTCCGGGCCCAGTTCGCGGGTCGGCAAGGAGCGGTTCAAGGAGCTGGGCGAACTGGTGGGTGAAGTGGCCAGAGACATCAGCGCCGCGCTGGGCGAATCGCGCAGCAAGGCGTAAACGTCGCGCGCCGGGCTGAACCGGCGCGGAGCAAGACTCCCCGTTTGATGAGCAAACGGGTTTTTTTGAGCGTAATTTTAAGTTGGAAAAATTTTCCAATAAATTGAGGAGAGCATCACATGGCAATTATGCGAGCGGTAGACGCGGCAATGCACGTGCTGGAAAAAGAAGGGATCACCACCGCGTTCGGCGTGCCCGGCGCGGCGATCAACCCGTTCTACGATGCGATGCGGCGGCACGGCGGCATCAAACACTACCTGGCGCGGCACGTGGAAGGAGCCTCGCACATGGCGGAAGGCTACACCCGCGCCGCCGCCGGCAACATCGGCGTGTGCATCGGCACCTCCGGCCCGGCGGGCACCGACATGATCACCGGCCTTTACTCCGCCTCCGCCGACTCGATCCCGATCCTGTGCATCACCGGCCAGGCGCCGCGTGCGCGTTTGCACAAAGAAGATTTTCAGGCGGTAGACATCGAATCGATCGCCAAGCCGGTGACCAAGATGGCGGTCACCGTGCAGGAACCCGCGCTGGTGCCGCGCGTGCTGCAGCAGGCGTTCCACTTGATGCGATCCGGCCGGCCGGGCCCGGTGCTGATCGACCTGCCTTTCGACGTGCAGATGGCGGAGATCGAGTTCGATCCGGACACCTACTCTTCGCTGCCCGCCTATAAGCCGGCGGCCACCCAGGCGCAGATCGACAAAGCGCTGGATCTGCTGTGCGCGGCGAAAAAGCCGCTGATCATCGCCGGCGGCGGCATTCACAACGCCGACGCGGCGGATCTGCTGCAGCAGCTGGCGGAGATCTGCAACGTGCCGGTGATCCCGACGCTGATGGGCTGGGGCGCCATTCCGGACGATCACCCGCTGATGGCGGGCATGGCGGGCCTGCAAACCTCGCATCGCTACGGCAACGCCAACCTGCTGGATTCGGATCTGGTGTTCGGCATCGGCAACCGCTGGGCCAACCGCCACACCGGCTCGGTGGACAAGTACACCGCCGGGCGCAAGGTGGTGCACATCGATATCGAGCCGACGCAGATTGGCCGGGTGATCTGCCCGGATCTGGGCATCGTTTCCGACGCGCGCATCGCGCTGCAAATGCTGGTGGACACGGCAAAGCGCCGCTTCGAGCGCGGCGAGTTGCCGAATCGCGACGCCTGGTGCGCCGCCTGTCTGCAGCGCAAGCAAACGCTGCTGCGCAAGACCCACTTCGACAACGTGCCGGTCAAGCCGCAGCGGGTGTATGAAGAGATGAACCGTGCCTTCGGCCGCGACGCCTGCTACGTCACCACCATCGGGCTGTCGCAGATCGCCGCCGCGCAAATGCTGCACGTTTTCGAGCCGCGTCACTGGATCAACGCCGGCCAGGCCGGCCCGCTGGGCTGGACGTTGCCTGCGGCGCTGGGCGTGTGCGCCGCCGATCCGCAGCGCAAGGTGGTCGCGCTGTCGGGCGACTATGATTTCCAATTTATGATTGAAGAGCTGGCGGTCGGCGCACAGTTCAAGCTGCCCTATATCCACGTGCTGGTGAACAACGCCTACCTGGGGCTGATCCGCCAGGCGCAGCGCGGGTTCGATATGGATTACTGCGTGCAGCTGTCGTTTGAAAACATCAACAATGCGGAGATTGGCGAGTACGGCGTCGATCACGTCAAGGTGGCGGAAGGGCTGGGCTGCAAGGCGCTGCGGGTGTTCAAACCGGAAGAGATCGCGCCGGCGTTCCGTCAGGCCCAGGAACTGATGCAGCAGCACCGGGTGCCGGTGGTGGTGGAAATCATCCTGGAGCGCGTCACCAATATTTCCATGGGCACCGAGCTGGATAACGTCAACGAGTTCGAACCGGTGGCGGCAACGCCGGAAGACGCGCCGACCTCGGTCAACTTCTTTGATTACCGTTGAGGAGCCTTACCATGCCGAAATTTTCAGCCAACCTGTCCATGCTGTTCACCGAAGTCGATTTTATGCAGCGCTTCCGCCGGGCGAAGGAGCAGGGCTTCAGCGCGGTGGAATACATGTTCCCCTATGACTACCCGATCGCCGCGCTGCGCAGCGAACTGGAGGCGCATCGCCTGAGCCAGGTGCTGTTCAACCTGCCGGCCGGCGACTGGGCGGCGGGCGAACGGGGCATCGCCTGCTTGCCGGGGCGCGAAGCGGAGTTCCGCGACGGCGTCGGGCGCGCGATCGAGTATGCGCAGGCGCTGGGCTGCGATCGCATCAACTGCCTGATCGGCAATCCGGATCCCGCCGTCGGCCGCCATACCACCGACGAACGGGTGAAGGAGAACCTGAGCTACGCCGCCGACACCCTGGCGCGGCAGAATATCCGCCTGCTGATCGAACCGATCAACCGCTACGACATGCCGCAGTTCTACCTGCAAACCTCCCGGCAGGCGATCGAACTGATCGAAGCGATCGGCAGCCCCAACCTGTATCTGCAGTACGACCTTTACCACATGCAGCGCATGGAGGGAGAGCTGACGCAGACCCTTGAGCGCCTGCTGGCGAAGATCGACCACGTTCAGGTCGCCGACAACCCGGGGCGGCACGAGCCGGGCACCGGCGAAATCAACTGCGAGTTTATTTTCGCGCAGCTGGATCGCATGGGTTACCGCGGCTGGATCGGCTGTGAATACAAACCGCTCACCACCACGGAAAGCGGCCTGTCATGGATTAAAAAATACCTGTCTTGAGGAGATGAAAATGAAAGTGGGATTTATCGGTCTGGGCATCATGGGCGCGCCGATGGCGGAAAAGCTGATGGCGGGCGGGCACACGCTTTACGCCCATACCCGGCATCAGGTGCCGGCGGCGCTGTTGCAGCAAGGGGCCATTGCCTGCGGCGATCCGCAGCAGGTGGCGGATGAGGCGGACGTGATCTTCATCATGGTGCCGGACACGCCGCAGGTGGAGGAGGTGCTGTTCGGTGAACGCGGCTGCGCCGCCGGCAAGCTGAACGGCAAAGTGGTGGTGGATATGAGCTCCATTTCACCGCTGGAGACCAAGCGGTTCGCGCAGCGCATCAACCAGCTGGGCGCCCAGTACCTGGACGCGCCGGTTTCCGGCGGCGAAGTGGGCGCCAAACAGGGCACGCTGACCATCATGGTGGGCGGCGAGGAAGCGACCTTCGAACGGGTGCAGCCGCTGCTGGCGCTGATGGGCAAGAACATCACGCTGATCGGCGGCAACGGCGACGGGCAAACCTGCAAGGTCGCCAACCAGATCATCGTGGCGCTGACCATCGAAGCGGTCTCCGAGGCGCTGGTCTTCGCCTCGCGCGCCGGCGCCGATCCGGCCCGGGTGCGCGAAGCCCTGATGGGCGGTTTCGCCTCGTCGCGCATTCTGGAGGTGCACGGCGAGCGGATGATTAAGCGGGCGTTCGCGCCGGGGTTCCGCATCTCGCTGCACCAGAAGGATCTTAATCTGGCGCTGCAGGGCGCGAAGGCGCTGGCGCTCAGCCTGCCGAATACCGCCACTTGCCAGGAGTTGTTCAACGTCTGCGCCGCCAATGGCGACGGCGAACTGGATCACTCCGCGCTGGTGCGGGCGCTGGAGATCATGGGCAACCACCGGGTGGCCGGCTAAGAGTACCCCTGGCATTTAATTCGCCGGCTTATCGTTAGAATCAGAGATGTTCGACATTAATAACGCCCTCTTTATGATAAATAAAGAGGGTCCCCGCCAATCCAATAAAAAATGATTCAGCACAATAAAAAGTAAAAAGCAGGATGCCAACCGAGGAGACACTGAATATGGCAACCGATAATGCTGTTATTGATAAAGATATTCTTACCGCCCCTGACAAAAACCGTTTATATCGAAAAATCGCCTGGCGCATTATGCCCATTTTATTAGTGAGCTATATCGTCGGTTATCTCGATCGGGTTGGCATTTCGTTTTCGAAATTTCAAATGATGCCCGACATTCTGAACGGCAATGTCTCGATGGCCGAAGCCGTTTACGGGCTGGGCGCCGGGGTGTTTTTCATCGGCTATATCATCGCCGGGGTACCCAGTAATATTCTGCTGAGCCGCTACGGCGCCAGAAAGATCATCGCGCTGCTGATGGTGGTGTGGGGGGCGATTTCGATGCTGAGCATCTTTATCACCAACCCCTGGCAATTCTACCTGGCGCGTTTCCTGCTGGGGCTGGCGGAGGCCGGCTTCTACCCCGGCGTGATCCTCTATCTGACGCTGTGGTTCCCGTCCAGCCAGCGCGCCAAGATGACCGCGCTGTTCGTGTGCGGCATCCCGGTCAGCAACATCATCGGCGGCCCGCTGTGCGGGTGGATCATCGAGCACATGAACGGCCTGATGAATCTCTCCGGCTGGCAGTGGCTGTTCTTTATCAGCGGCCCGCGCGCGCTGCTGATCGCCATCGTTATCTTCTGTTTCCTGGATAACACCTATCAGAGCGCCAAGTGGCTCAGCCCGCAGGAGAAGGCGCTGATCAAAGAGGATATGGCGCAGAGCGCGCCGCGCCAGGGCGCCGCCGGCGGGCAGGAGTGGACGATGAAAAGCATGCTGAGATCGTCCGCGTTCACCAAAATGTGGCTGATTTGCTTCTGCACCGTGATGGGCCAGGGCGGGCTGGCGTTTTGGGTGCCGACCATCATTCGCGACACCGGCGTGACCTCGGTGATGGATATCGGCCTGCTGACCATGCTGCCGTACATGCTGGCGGTGGTGGCGATGCTGGTGGCCGCGCGCAGTTCGGACAAGCATCGCGAGCGGCGCTGGCACATCATCGTGCCGTTCTGCATCGCCGCGGTGTCGCTGATCTTCATCGGCCTGTTCCCGGACAACAAGCACGTGGTGATGGCGGCGCTGTGCGTGGCGGTGGCGTCGAGCCTGGTGCCGTCGCCGCTGTTCTGGAGCCTGCCAAACGCCATTTTTACCGGCACCTGCGCTGCGGCGGGCATTGCGCTCATCAATTCCATCGCCAATATCGGCGGTTTTATTTCACCTTATATCATCGGCTATTTCAAACAGCTGACTCACAGCAATTTGGCGGCGATGTGCGTCTTGTCGACAATGATGATACTGGGGGCGATATTAACCTACAGCGTGCCGGCGAAATGGGTCAATAAATAACAATTTCCTTCATCTTAATTAAATAGTCGGCAACAGTTCTATTTTATTTCGCCATGCATTTCTCATCTGATTATTTCAGCGGGGGAAGGCATGGCCATTTTTTATTTCGTCTCGAATAAAGGAGGCAGCATGAAAATTGTTATTGCACCGGATTCATTTAAAGAAAGCGTCAGCGCGGAGCGGGCGGCGCGGGCGATCGCGCGCGGCTTTCACGAGGTTTATCCCGATGCCGAGTGCGTCTGCCTGCCGATCGCCGACGGCGGCGAAGGCACGGTGGACGCGCTGGTGGCCGCCACCGGCGGGCGCAAAGTGAGCGTGGCCGCAACGGGGCCGCTGGGGGAACGGGTGGCGGCGTTTTACGGCGTCAGCGGCGACGGCAAGACGGCGGTGATCGAAATGGCGGCGGCCAGTGGATTGATGCTGACGCCGGCGGCGCGCCGTAACCCGCTGCTGGCGACCAGCTACGGCACCGGCGAACTGATCCGGCATGCGCTGGATCAGGGCATTCGCCACCTGATCCTCGGCATCGGCGGCAGCGCCACGGTGGATGGCGGCGTCGGCATGGTGCAGGCGCTGGGCGGGCGCTTCTACCGCCCGGACGGCAAGGCGCTGCCGTGGGGCGGCGGCGAGCTGGCGACGCTGAGCGGCGTCGATCTCGGCACGCTGGACGCACGCCTGCGGCAGTGCCGAATAGAGGTCGCCTGCGACGTAGACAATCCGCTGGTGGGGCCGCGCGGCGCGGCGGCGGTGTTCGGGCCGCAGAAGGGCGCGACAGCGGCGATGGTGGCGCAGTTGGAACAGGGCCTGACGCAGTATGCCGAGGTGATCCGCCAGAGTACCGGTCACGACGTGCGGCACGTCGCCGGCGGCGGGGCGGCGGGTGGCATGGGGATCGCCTGCCAGGTGTTTCTCGGCGCAACGCTGAAGCCGGGCATCGAGATCGTGATGGCGGCGCTGGGCCTGGAGCAGGCGCTGGCGGAGGCCGATCTGCTGATCACCGGCGAAGGGCGCATCGACAGCCAAACGCTGGGCGGCAAGGCGCTGTCCGGCGTCGCCCGTCTGGCGCGGGCGCGCGGTTTGCCGGTCATCGCGCTGGCCGGCGTGGTGGAGGAAGGGGCGGAGGCGCTGCACGCGCAGGGAATCGACGCGATGTTCAGCATTCTGCCGCGCCTGAGTGCGCTGGAGGCCGCGCTGTCGCAAGGGGAGCTCAACCTGCAGCGCAGCGCCGCCAACGTCGCCCGCGCGATGCGCATCGGCCGGCGATTGGGATAAAAAAGAAGGCCACGCTGCGCGAGCAGGTGGCCTTGGTTTTGGCGGCGAAGCGCTTACGGCTCGACGTCGCGGTTGCAGTCCTTGGAGTAGATGTAGCTGAAGGTTTCCTGGCCCACCGCATAGCCTGCCTGCTGCACATAGGCACCCATGAAGATATAGTCGCCTTGCTTCACCGGCATCCATTCATTGTCCAGGTTGTACACACCGGCGCCGCTGAGAATGTAGGCGCCATGCTCCTGCACGTGGGTCTCGATGTAGCCGTGGCTGGCGCCGGGGGCGAAGGAGAGGATGTGCATATTCATGTCGAAGCCCAGATCTTTCGGCAGCAGATCCTGCAGGATCACCTCGCTCATGCCTTCGTAGTGGATCTTTTCCAGGTTGGCGACGTTGTTGCTGACCACGTGCGCCTCGTAACCCTTGATGCGCTGGTAGCGGCGCTTGTAGAGGAACAGGCGGCTGGATTGGCCGCCGTTGGCGTTTTCCAGCCGCAGGGTGACGCCCGCCGGGCAGTAAAGATAGCCGCCGGCGGTCAGCGGGTAGTCGGTGGCGTCGGCGGAAGCGGTGATGGCGCCGTCGATGACGTACACGAAGGTTTCGATCTCTTCGCCGCCAAAGCCTTTAGTGTTGCGGCCGCAGTCGTGCAGCGTCACCAGATAATCGACGAAGGTGGCGCCCAGTTTCGGCGTCGACAAGATGGTGACGTCGCAGTTTTCAAAACCGGGAATGACGTTGCGCACCAGGCCGTTCGGCGGGATCAGCGCATAGTTGCCGCGTTTGATGATGGCGCGCGTTGACAGAATGTCGGTTGGATATCCGGTTTGATTGTTGAAGTAACCCACGTTGATTCTCCTGATCGTTGAAAGGGCGCCGCGGCGGCGCCCGGTAAAAAAGCGCCGTCAGGCCTCGGTGGCCGTTCGGGTTGGCGTAGTGCGTTTCATCAAGACGTTGACGGTGAAGAAAATGGCGGTGCCCACCAGCAGGATGGCGGCGGAGATGTAAAACCCCATCACCTTGGAGCCGGTGCTGTCGGAGATCACGCCGGTGAGGAAGGGGGCGATCACCGACGAGGACATGCCGAAGAAGTTGAACACGCCGAAGCTGGTGCCATAGCCTTTCTTCGGCGCGTTGTCGGCGACGAAGGAGATCATGATCGGATCGACCGCCAGCTTGCCCAGCAACCCGTACAGGATCAGGCTGATCAGCAGCATGGTGGAGTCCGGCGAAATGACGGTGCAAACCAGCATCACCGCCGCGCACAGCTCGAGGAAAATGATCAGCTGCACCTTCTTGTTGCGGAAACGGTCGGACATGCGGCTGAAGAACAGCGCGCCCGGCACCGAGGCGAACGCCACCAGGGCGGAGGAGAAGCCGATGGCCACCCCTTCAAAGCCGCGCTCTTGCTGCAGGAACGAGGGCAGCCAGGTGACTATCATGTAGTAGCCGTAGCAGGTGGCGAAGTACATCGCGTAGGCGGAGATCATGCGCAGGCTGAACAGGCCGCTGGGCTGGCCGTCCTCCTCGGGCTCGGCAGCCGTCGGCGCAACGGTCTGGCTGACGGCCGCCGCGGCGTGAGGCTGCGAGCCTTTGATGACCACGGCGAACACCAGCGTCATCACTACCAGCAGGCCGGTGATGATGAACAGCATGATCTGCCAGTTCATGTTGAAGCTTTTCACCAGCAGGCTGGAGGCGATCAGGCCGATGGCCATGCCGAGCGCCGAGCCGCTGTTGATCACCGCGGTCGCCAGGCCACGGCGTTCCAGCGGGATATTCTCCGACGACAGAGAGTAGGCCGAGCCGTAATAAGAGCCGCAGCCCATGCCCGCCAGCAGGCTGCCGGCATAGACCATGGTCAGGCTGGTGGCGTTGCCGATCAGCAGCGTGGCGATGATGAACAGGCAGAAGCCCGGGATCAGCACCACCTTCTTGCCGAATTTGTCCACCAGGATGCCCGCCGGGATCTGCATCCCGGTGTAGGCGAAGAAGTAGAAGCTGGCGATCAGCCCCATTTCCGCATTGGAGTGCGCGCCGATGGTTTGTTGGATCTCGGGGAAGATCGGCGTCAGGACGGTGCGATAGATCCAGATCACCGCCCAGCCCAGACAGAGCACGACGACGATCTTTTTCCAGTAGCGCGGGTCGATGTCGTTGCTCATGCCTCGGCCCCCTGTTCGGTGTAGGCCAGCTGATACAGCGTCTGCGCCAGGATTTTCACCCCTTCGTTCAAATCGGCGACGGCGGTTTTTTCCGCCGGGTTATGGCTGATGCCGGCGATGCTCGGCACGAACATCATCACCGTCGGCACGCGCGGGGCGAAGATTTGCGAGTCGTGTCCGGCGCCGCTGTGCATCATGCGGTAATTCAGCCGCTGCGTTTCGCACAGGCGGCTGACGCAGGCCACCAGCTGTTCGTTCATCGGGATCGGCGCTTCGTCCATCCACAGATCGATCTCGGCCTCGATGCCCATCTCGGCGCAGATGCGCTGGATATCCTGCTCGATCTCCTGCGTGAAGCGCAGCAGCGCGGCCTGATCGGTGTGGCGGCAGTCGAGGGTGAAGTGGGTGAAGCCCGGCACCACGTTGACGGTGTTCGGCTTCGGCTCCACCTTGCCGAAGGTCAGCACCAGCGGATCGCCCTCGGCGCGCGCCTTGGCGATCGATTCGCAGCAGATGCGGCTGAAGGCGTGCACGGTATCCCGGCGGTAGCTCATCGGGGTGGTGCCGGCGTGGTTGGCTTCGCCCTGCAGCCGCACGTCATAACGCCGTTGGCCGACGATGCTGGTCACCACGCCGATGGTTTTGCCTTCGGTTTCCAGCACCTTGCCCTGTTCGATATGGATCTCGACGAAGGCCGCGATGTCGCTGCGCAGCGGCTGATGCGGCGGGGGGAAATCGAAACCGGCGTCGTGCATGGCGTTGACGAAGCCGACGCCCTTGGCGTCCGTAATGTGCTGCACGTCTTCCCGCCGGGCCAGGCCGACGATGTTCTTGCTGCCCCAGAACACATAAGGGAAGCGGCTGCCTTCTTCTTCCGCCAGCGCGATGACTTCCAGGCTGCGCAGCGGCGGACCGTAGGTGTCTTTGAGGTGTTTGATCGCCATGAAGGCGGCTTCGATACCGAACTGGCCGTCGAGGTTGCCGCCGTTGACCACCGTGTCGATGTGCGAACCGGAGAGAATCACCTGGTCGGGGTATTTGCTGCCCTCCAGTCGGCCGAACAGGTTGCCGACCGCATCAAAATGGGTGCTCAGCCCGGCGGCCTCGAAGGTGGTTTTCAGCGCGTGCTGCGCTTCGATCCATTCCGGGGTATAAAGCAGACGCGTCATGCCGCCGCTGGGGTCGGCGCCGATTTTCGATAACCAGCCGGAAATATCACGGATTTCTTGTTGGAAGTCTTTCATGTTTACCTGCCCGCATGTTGTGTCTCAGCGGCGATGCGGCCAGGGCGGAGGCTATTCGCCGCCGGCCGACCTATTGCGCTGAGCGCGCTGATGAAGGTTTTCTTTTTTCTCCCCGGCTCAGAAATATCAACCGCGAGCCGCGGCGTAAAAAACCCACGATAATAAGAGAGCGTTAACTGGCGAAGGGATCTTTATGGTCGTAAGAACGCTGGTAAATAGCATTTGAAATTAAGTATTGATAAATATCATCGACGATTTCGATGCCGTTTTTCTCGCTTTCCATTTCACGCGCATGGCTGTTCTGCCCTGGATAAAGCACTTTGCTGACGCCCGGCGCCGGCTTAACGGCATTCAACTCTTTCATGACCTGGCTGATATTTTTACGGAACGCCGATTCGTTGGTGAAATAACCCGGATTCAGGACGATATGCAATTGCCCCAATTCCCGGCCGGCGCTGAGATCGTGATACATCGAGCTGACGTGTTTGCCGAACGGCAGGCCGAGCAAAATGCCCGACAGCACGTCGACCATCATCATCAGGCCGTAGCCTTTCGGCCCGGCGATCGGCAGCAGCCCGCTGACGGCGAACGGATCGGTGGTGTGCTTGCCCTCGGCGTCCACCGCCCAGGTGTCGGGGATGGCGGCGTTGCGCGAGCGGGCGTCCAGCACTTTGCCCCAGGCCTGCACGGTGGTGGCCATATCGAAGGTGATCAGCTCGTCGCCTTCGCCCGGCGCGGAGAAGGCGATGGGGTTGGTGCCGTAGTAGACCTCGGCGCCGCCGTACGGCACCACCATCGGATCGGACTGGCACAGCGAAATGCCGACCATGCCGGCGCGCGCCGCCTGCTGCACGAAGTAGGACAGCGCTCCACTGTGGCCGATGCGGCGCACGCCCACCACCGCCACGCCGTTCTCTTTCGCCATTTCAATGGCGCGATCCATGCTCAGCTTGGCCGCCACGTGCCCGGCGCCGTTGTCGCCGTCGAAAATGGCGCTGCAGGGGCCGGTTTTCTCAAAGGTGAAATGCGGGTGATTATTGGTGCCGCCTTTGCTGATGCGTTCGGAATAGTATTCGACCCTGACCGCACCGTGAGAATGAATGCCGCGCGCATCGGCATGAACCAGCACGTCGGCGACGATGCCGGCGTGTTCCTGGCTCAGGCCGGCGGCGTGAATTTTTTGCTGGATAAGCTGATGTAATTGTTGTTTAGAGACCTTCATATATAGTCCTTTTATCACTACGGTTTATTTAATTCGCCTCTGCGTTGTAATGTATAAATACCGGGGGGGAATAATGTGATCCAGATGCGTTTTATCCGATTGGATTAAAAATTCGTTGAATTAAATCGCCATTGTTAGAAGTTTTTTTATAAATACTTTTTCCCTTCTGGATTAACTAATATTCAGGTGATTAAGTTATTTTTTCTAACAATGGATAAAGTGTGACCGTACTCACCTCGGGGCACGATTTTAATTTGTAGCTTGATAATTAACCTTTTCGCTGAATTCAATGCGTCGCCGTGCCGCCGGTGCGGGAAATATTGCCGATATTATTAAATGCTGTCTTAAGGATATCACCATGATCCATGCTTTTATTAAAAAGGGGAGCTTTCAGGATTCCGTCAGCCTGATGTTGATCTCCCGCAAACTCAGTGAATCTCCCAAGGTCGAGGAAATATCCGTCATGATGGGGACACCGGCCAATAAATCCTTATTGGAGGTGACCGGTTTCTGGCACCCGCAGTTTAGCGAAGCGACGCCGAACGATATTTGCGTGGCGATCAAGGCGGAGTCCGCCGACGAGACGATCGCCGAGGAGATCGGCGCGGCGTTGGAGACGGCGCTCAAGGCGATTGCGCAGGGCAGCCAGGGCGGCAAAAAACTGCTGCGGGCACGCAGCTGGCGCACCGCCAGGCAGAAGCTGCCCGCCGCCAATCTGGCGCTGATCTCGATCGCCGGCGAATACGCGGCGGAGCTGGCGGATAGCGCGCTGGAAGACGGCTGCAACGTGATGATGTTCTCCGACAACGTCAGCGTGGCGCAGGAAGTGGCGCTGAAAACCAAGGCGCGCGAACGCGGGCTGATCGTGATGGGGCCGGACTGCGGCACCGCCTGCATCGCCGGCGCGCCGCTGGCGTTCGCCAACGTGGCGCCCGCCGGATCTATCGGCGTGGTGGGCGCCTCCGGCACCGGCATTCAGGAACTGATTTCGCAAATTACCCTGGCAGGCCAGGGCATCTCGCACGCCATTGGCCTCGGCGGGCGGGATTTGACGGCGGAGATCGGCGGCATCAGCGCCATCAGCGCGCTGCGCATGCTGGCGGCGGATCCGCAGAGTCTGGTGCTGGCGTTCGTGTCCAAACCGCCGGCGCCCGAGGTGCGCCAGCGGGTGATCGACGAGATGAAAGCGCTCGGTAAGCCGGTAGTGGCGCTGTTCCTCGGCGCGCAGTCCGCCGTGCGTCAGGAGGGCAACATCACGTTCGCCGCCACGCTGGATGAAGCGGCGCGGCTGGCGGCGGTGCTGGGCTACGTGCAGCAACAGGCGGCACAACAGCCCGCGGTGCCCGGCGGCAAAATCGCCGGGCTGTACGCCGGCGGCACGCTGGCGGCCGAATGCGCGATGCTGCTGGCGGAAAAACTGTCCCTGCCGGTGGATAGCGAGCACCCGCGCGGCGCCATGCTGGTGGCCGACGGCCATCGCATCATCGACATGGGCGATGACTTTTATACCCAGGGGCGCCCGCACCCGATGATTGACCCGACCGCCCGCAATCAAGAAATCGCCCGCCTGGCACAGCAGCCGCAGACCGGCGTGTTGCTGCTGGATGTGGTGATCGGCTTCGGCGCTCAGGACGATCCGGCGGCGTCGCTGGCGGCCGAGGTGGCCAACGTGCGCGCGGCGCGCGGCGCGGCCCACCCGCTGGCGGCGATCGCCACCGTCACCGGCACCGAACAGGATCCGCAGCAGCGCTCGCGGCAAATCGCCACCCTGCAGGAAGCCGGCATCGCAGTGATGCCGTCGCTGCCGGCGGCGGTCGCGCTGGCGCACCAGCTGATTACCCCCGTCTTACCCGCACCTGAACGCGAACGGCCGGCCTTGCTGGACGGCGTCGCGGTGATCAACGCCGGGCTGCGCAGCTTCGCCGATGACCTGCAAACCAGCGACATCCCGGTGGTGCACTACCAGTGGGCGCCGGTGGCCGGTGGCGATCAACGATTAGCCAACATCTTGAAAAAATTAAAGTAAGGAACCGCTATGTACGCAACGATTGAGCAAGCAAACGCCGCCGTTATCGCCCGTATCCGCGAGGCGCGCCCGCACTGGCAGGATGTGGATCTGGCGCACCGTTTGATCCCGCAGCTGGCCGAAGGACGCAAGCTGCTGCACGCCGGCCCGCCGGTCACCTGGCAAGAGATGAGCGGCCCGGTGCGCGGCGCCTGCATCGGCGCCTGCCTGTTCGAAGGCTGGGCGCAGGATGAGCAGCAGGCGCTGGCGCTGCTGGAGCAGGGGGAGATCGAGTTCATCCCGTGCCACAGCGTGAGCGCGGTGGGGCCGATGGGCGGCATCACCTCGGCCCACATGCCGATGGTAGTGGTCAGGAACACCGTTCACGGCAACTACGCCTACTGCAACATGAACGAAGGCATCGGCAAGGTGATGCGCTTCGGCGCCTACGGCGAGGACGTGCAGCATCGCCTGCGCTGGATGCGCGACTCGCTGGCCCCGGTGTTGAAAGCGGTACTGGCGACGCTGGAGGAGGGGATCGATCTGACCGCGCTGATGGCGCAGGCGATCAGCATGGGGGACGAATTCCACCAGCGCAATATCGCGGCCTCGGCGCTGCTGATGCGCAGGCTGGCGCCGGAGATTAGCCTGCTGCCGCGCGATAAGGCGGAGCTGGCGCAGGTGATGCAGTTCCTCAGCATCACCGATCAGTTCTTCCTCAATCTGGCGATGGCCTACTGCAAGGCGGCGATGGACGCCGGGGCCGAGATTGAGCAGGGCACCATCGTCACGGTAATGACCCGCAACGGCAAGAACTTCGGTATCAAGATCAGCGGGATGGGCGATCGTTGGTTCACCGCCCCCGTCAATACGCCGGAAGGGCTGTTCTTCTCCGGCTTCAGCCAGGCGGACGCCAACCCGGACATCGGCGACAGCGCGATCACCGAAACCTTCGGCATTGGCGGCGCGGCGATGGTCGCGGCACCGGGCGTGACGCGCTTCGTCGGGGCTTCCGGCGGCATGAGCGCCGCCACCGACATCTCCGAGGAAATGGCGGAGATCTACCTCGAGCGCAACATGATGCTGCAGATCCCGACCTGGGACTTCCAGGGCGCCTGCCTGGGGCTGGATGCGCGCCGGGTGGTGGAAACCGGCATCACGCCACTGATCAACACCGGCATCGCCCACCGCGAAGCCGGGGTCGGGCAAATTGGCGCCGGCACGGTGCGCGCGCCGCTCGGCTGCTTCGAGAAAGCGATCGAAGCGCTGGCCGATAAGCTCGGCATCACGGCGTAAGCGAACGGAGGGGCGTATGGACATTATCGCGTTGGCCGGCAGCCGCCATGCGACGCAAGACTACGGCGCGCTGCGCTGCGTCGGCAGCTTCAACAACGCGATCAATTTCCTGACGGAACGCGCGCGGCTGCTGACGCTGCACCGCGCCGGCAGCGGCCTGAGCCCGATGGGGTGGCAGCTCAGCGCGCGGGATTTCGATCGCGTGCGGCGTGCGGTGCCGTCTGTACGACGCTGCGCCTTCTCCGCCGCAGGCATCACGTTGGATGCGCTCCTGGTGCGGCCCGCCGCCGCGGCGCGGGATCTGGCGCTGACATCGCGCGCGGCCATTGCCGATCGGCCGCTGACGGCGGTATTGCAGCGCTGCACGGCGCAGTGCGGGTTACACGGCGAGCTGGGCCGATTGGTGAAGCGGCCGTTAACGCCGGAGCCGGCCGCGCTGGCGCGGGATTTTTCCCGTTGGCTGCGGGGCGACACGGTCGACTGGCGCCAGGCGCTGGGCAAGGGGCCGGGGCTGACGCCGAGCAACGACGACACCTTGCTCGGCCTGCTGCTGAGCGCCTACCTCGACAGCCGCATCCCGGTTACCGGGCTGGCGCCGTTTTTCGCCCAGACGCCACCGCTGGACGCGCTGACCACGCTGGTGAGTGCGCACTACCTGCGTTACGCCGAACAGGGCGTGTTCGCCACGCCGCTGCATGCGCTGGCGCGGGGGCTGCGGGCGCCTGAAGAGGTATCGGCGGCGGTGGCGGCGGTGCTGAGCCTGGGGCACTTTTCGGGAGCGGACACGCTGCTGGGCGTGTGGCTGGGGGTGACGACGATTAACGCACTGTGCGGCGCGCGGTGTGAACACGAGGGCCGGATCGCGGATCCGGCCGGAACGGTATGATTTCAACTACGGGTGCAAACCATGAAAACTTTGGTCATTGCGTTGGGCGGCAACGCCCTGTTGCAGCGCGGAGCCGTGCTCTCTGCGGAAAATCAGTATAAGAGCATCGCCCTCATCGCCGACGCCATCGGCAAGCTGGCGCAGAAATACCGCATTGCCATCGTACACGGCAACGGGCCGCAGGTGGGGCTGCTGGCGTTGCAGAACCTGGCGTACCGCGACGTGCCGCCCTATCCGCTGGATATTCTGGTGGCCGAAAGCCAGGGCATGATCGGCTATATGCTGGCGCAGCAGTTGAGCGCCAGCCATCCGCAGCAACCGGTGTCCACGTTGCTGACGCGGGTGCTGGTGGATGCGCAGGATGCGGATTATCTGGCGCCGAGCAAGTTCATCGGGCCGGTGTATGCGCCGGAACAGCGGCAGGCGCTGGAGGCCAAATACGGCTGGACGCTGAAGGCGGACGGCAACTACATCCGCCGGGTGGTGCCTTCGCCGGCGCCGCAAAAGATCCTCGACATCGAGGCGATCACGCTGCTGCTGGCGCAGCGGCACATCGTGATCTGCAACGGCGGTGGCGGCATCCCGATGATCGCCGGCGAGCGTGGGCTGACGGGCAGCGAAGCGGTGATCGACAAAGATCTGGCGGCGGCGCTGTTGGCGGAGCAGGTGGGAGCCGATCATCTGGTGATCCTCACCGACGCCGACGCGGTGTATCAGGAGTGGGGCACGCCGCGCCAGCGCGCCATTCGGCGCGCCACCACGCAGGAGCTGGCGCCGATGGCGGTGGCGGACGGCGCCATGGGGCCGAAGATCATGGCGGTCAGCCGCTTCGTCGATCGCACCGGGCGCACGGCCCATATCGGTGGCCTGCAGGATATCGACGCGGTGCTGGCGGGCCAGGCCGGCACCTCTATTTTGCCTTAGCCGCCGTCGGTTTATCCGCGCCCGCGCTGGCGCGGATAAGTATGCCTAAATGGCATGATTTCAATAATTTTTATTCATTTCATGATGTTGCTCGCCTTGGCTAGAGTAAATACACCCCGGTATTTACCGTCAAAAATTTGTCATTTTTATTTGCGACTATGCTTTTTGAAATGACATTTCGGCCAAGGATTGTTATGGATTCGCTCAGTGTTGATGAACTCGCCCAGAAGAAGGATCGCTGGTATCGCATTGTGGAGGAGATGTTGGCGGAAGCCGGCGTCGCCATCAACGGCCCGCGCGCCTGGGATATTCGGGTGCACAACCCGGCGCTGTTCAAACGCATTTTGCAGGAAGGCTCGCTCGGTTTCGGCGAAGGCTATATGGACGGCTGGTGGGAGTGCGAACGGCTGGATATGCTGTTCACCCGCATTCTGCAGGCCGGCGTCGATGAGCGGCTGCCGAAAAGCCTGAGCGACATCGCGCGCATCGCCTATGCCCGGCTGTTCAACCGCCAATCGCGCAAGCGCGCCTGGCAGGTGGGCAAAGAGCACTACGACATCGGCAACGACCTGTTCCGGGCGATGCTCGATCCCTACATGCAATACTCCTGCGGTTACTGGAAAGAGGCGCAGACGCTGGAGCAGGCGCAGCAGGCCAAGCTGCGGATGATCTGCGAGAAACTGCAGCTGAAACCGGGCATGACGCTGCTGGATATCGGCTGCGGCTGGGGCGGGCTGGCGCAGTTTGCGGCGCAAAACTACGGCGTCTCGGTGCACGGCGTGACCATTTCCGCCGAGCAGCAGAAGCTGGCGCAGGCACGCTGCGCCGGGCTGGATGTCGAGATCTTGCTGCAGGATTACCGCGATCTGGATCGCCAGTTCGATCGCATCGTGTCGGTCGGCATGTTCGAGCACGTCGGGCCGAAAAACTACGAGACCTATTTCAGCGTCGCGGCGCGCAACCTGAAGCCCGACGGCCTGTTCCTGCTGCACACCATCGGTTCCAATCAGACCGATCTCAACGTCGACGCCTGGATAGACAAATACATCTTCCCCAACGGCTGCCTGCCTTCGGTGCGGCATATCGCCGAGGCCAGCGAAGGGCGTTTCGTGATGGAGGATTGGCACAACTTTGGCGCCGATTACGATCGCACGCTGATGGCCTGGCTGGAGAACTTCAAACGGGCGTGGCCAGAGTTGGCCGGCGGCTATTCCGAGCGCTTCGAACGCATGTTCACTTATTACCTGAACGCCTGCGCCGGCGCGTTCCGTTCGCGCAACATTCAGCTGTGGCAGGTGTTGTTCAGCCCGGCGGGCGTGGAAGGCGGGGTGCGGGTCTATCGCTGATATCCCTTCGTCTTTCCCGCTGCACCGTTGTTGGCTGCACGTTCGAACCCCTGGTCACTTAGTTATCTAAGCTCCCAGGGCTCCTCACGTTTGCCGCCTGGATGCAGCTTCAGGTATGACGGGTATCAGTACAGCAGGGAGTACAGCTGGCGGCGATACTTAGCGGCCAGCGCGTCGCCGGTGCCGAGCGCGGCCAGAATGTCCATCAGGGTCTTGCGCGCGTTGCCGTTGGCGGCGGCCAGATCTTTCTTCAGATGCCCCATCAGCAGTTCCAGCGCTTCTTCGTTACGCCCGACCTGATGCAGCTGCAGCGCCAGCTGCACCGCCAGCTCGACGTTGCCCGGCTGCTGCTGTACCTGCTGTTGCAGCTGTTGGATTTCCGGCGTGTCCGCCGCCTGCTTCAACAGTTCAATCTGCGCCACCAGGCCCTGATAGCGGGTATCGCGATCCTGCAGCGGGATGGTCGCCAGCACCGCTTCGGCGTCTTCGCTGCGGCTGAGCGCGATCTGAGTTTCGGCCAGGGTCAGGCCGATGTCGCTGCGCTGTTGGCTGCTCTGCCAGGCGTCTTTCAGCAGCGGCAGCGCTTCGGCAGCGTTGCCGGCGGCCAGCAGTTCCTGCGCCTGCGCCAGTTTCAGATCTTCTTCCTTCGGCAGGAAACGCTGCAGCAAGTCGCGGATCGCTTCTTCCGGCTGCGGGCCCTGGAAGCCGTCGACCGGCTGACCGTCTTTGAACAGATAGACGGTCGGAATGGAGCGCAGCCCGAATTGGGAGGCGATCATCTGTTCGGCGTCGCAGTCCACCTTGGCCAGAATGAACTGGCCGGCGTATTCCGCCGCCAGTTTGTCGAGCACCGGCGTGAGCTGCAGGCAGTGTTGGCTGCGCTCGGACCAGAAGTAGAACAGCACCGGAATGGACATCGACTGTTCCAGCGTCTGGTGCAGGTTAGTTTCGTTAATATCAACAACAGCTTGAGCTAGCATCTTTTTTCTCTCTGATCGTGCGGAGCCATGGGGTGTAGATGGGGGCGCGCCGCCATTCTTCAACCCCGGCGGGCGAATTAAGCGTTGCTGCGCAGCAGCCAATCCAGACAGCGGCCCGGCAGAATGCGGCGCAGCACGCTCATCGCGTGCGCCAGCAGGGTCACCGGGTAGCGCAGTTTGGCGCGCGGGCTTTCCAGCGCGTGGCGCAGCTTGGGCAGAATGGCCTCCGGCGGCAGCGTCAGGCGCTTGGCGATGCCGGGGTTATGCACCGGTTTGTCGCTCTGCGTCTGATTGACGTTCTGGCTAAAGTGGGTGGAAATCGGCCCCGGTTCGATCAGGCTGACCTGAATGCCGCTGCCGTGCAGCTCCATGCGCAGCGCGTCCGACCAGGCTTCCAGCGCGAATTTGCTGGCGGCGTAGGCGCCGCGCCCGGCGCTGGAGACCAGGCCCATCACCGAGCTGGTCTGGATAATGCGCCCTTCGCCGTGCGGCAACATCGCCGGCAGCAGCAACTGGGTCAACTGGTGGGTGCCGAACAGATTGGTGGCGAACTGCCGCTCCAGCTGGCTGCGCGAGATGCCGCTGAGCGGGCCGTAAACGCCGAAGCCGCCGTTGTTGAACAGGCCGTACAGACGGCCGCCGGTCAGCGCGATCACCTCGGCGGCGGCGCGCTCGACGCTGGCGCTGTCGTCCAGATCCAGCTCGATGCCTTCCAGCCCGAGCTGGCGCATGTTTTCCACGTCCTGCGGCTTGCGGCAGGCGGCCAGCACCCGGTAGCCGCGGTTGCGCAGATCCTGCGCCGCAATCAATCCAATTCCGCTGGAGCAGCCGGTTATCAATACTGCTTTTTGCATAACTTTACCTAGTGTACGACCCTAATTTAGTTAGACTCATGTTTTACTAGCGGTTCCAGGCGCTCCGCCATCCAGGTGGCGATAAACGGCTGGGCGTCCCCATTGGGGTGCAATCCGTCATCCTGCATCCATTCCGGCTTCACCACCACCTGTTCCATATAGAACGGCAGCAGCGGAATGTTGAACTGCCTGGCCAGCGCCGGGTAGACGGCGCTGAACGCTTCGGTATAGCGGCGGCCGTAGTTCGGCGGGATGCGAATTTGCATCAGCAGCGGCTGTGCGCCGGCCTGCTGCACCCGCGTGATGATCTGGCCGAGATCGCGCTGCATGTCCGGCGCCGGGAAACCGCGCAGGCCGTCGTTGGCGCCCAGCTCGATCAGCACCCAGCGTGGCTGATGCTGTTTCAGCAGCGCGGGCAGACGCGCCAGCCCCTGTGCGGCGGTGTCGCCGCTGATGCTGGCGTTGACCAGCTGCGGCGCGCCCGGTTTTTTCTGCCACTGTTCGGCCAACAGCGTCGGCCAGGCCCGCTCGATCGGCAGGCGGTAGCCGGCGCTTAAACTGTCGCCCAAAATCAACAAGGTATCGGCGGCGACAGCGCGTAAACTGAATAATCCCAACAGCAAAAGGAAGGGAAGATGCCAGCGGAAAACGTTCTTGAAGTTCATCATCTTAGTAAACACGTTGGTCAGGGTGAGCATCAGCTCACCATCCTTACCGGAGTCGAGCTGCTTGTCAAACCCGCGCAGACGATCGCCCTGATCGGCGAATCCGGATCGGGAAAATCGACCCTGCTGGGCATTTTGGCCGGGCTGGATGACGGCAGCGAGGGCGAGGTGCGCCTGCTCGGCGAGTCGCTGACCGCGCTGGACGAAGAAGGCCGCGCCGCGCTGCGCGCCAGGAACGTCGGCTTCGTGTTTCAGTCGTTCATGCTGGTGCCGACGCTGAACGCGCTGGAAAACGTGCAACTGCCGGCGCTGCTGCGCGGCGAGAGCGACAGGCAGAGCCGCGAGCAGGCGGTGCAGCTGCTGGAACAGCTGGGATTGGGCAAACGGCTCGATCACCTGCCGGCGCAGCTGTCCGGCGGCGAGCAGCAGCGTGTGGCGCTGGCGCGCGCCTTCAGCGGCCGGCCGCGGGTGCTGTTCGCCGATGAACCGACCGGCAACCTCGATCGCCAGACCGGCGATCGCATCGCCGACCTGTTGTTCTCTCTCAACCGCGATTTTGACACCACCCTGATCCTGGTGACCCATGACGAAACCCTGGCGGCGCGCTGCCAGCGGCGGCTGCGGCTGCGTGAAGGCAAGCTGTGGGAGGAAGCATGATCTGGCGCTGGTTCTGGCGCGAATGGCGCTCGCCGTCGCTGCTGATCGTTTGGCTGGCGTTGACGCTCTCCGTGGCCTGCGTGCTGGCGCTGGGCAGCATCAGCGATCGCATGGACAAAGGGCTCAGCCAGCAGAGCCGCGATTTTATCGCCGGCGATCGGGTGCTGCGCAGCGCGCATCCGGTGCCGGAAGGCTGGCTGCTGGACGCGCAGCAGCAGGGGCTGACGCTGAGCCGCCAGCTGTCGTTCACCACCATGACCTATGCCGGCGACCGGCCGCAGCTGGCGGACGTGAAAGCCACCGATTTGGCCTATCCGCTGTATGGCAAGCTGGAAACGCGCCCGGCCAACATCAAGCCCGAACCGGGCAGCGTGCTGGTGGCGCCGCGTCTGCTGGCGCTGCTGAACGTGAAAGTGGGGGATTCGCTCGAGGTGGGCGACACCACGCTGCGCATCGCCGGTGAAATCATTCAGGAACCGGACGCCGGCTTCAACCCGTTCCAGACCGCGCCGCGCATCATGATCAACCTGGCGGACGTCGATAAGACCGGCGCGGTGCAGCCGGGCAGTCGCCTGACCTACCGCTACATGTTCGCCGGCGCCGAGCCGGATATTCAGCGTTACGAGGAGCGGCTGACGCCGCAGTTGACGCCGGATCAGCGCTGGTTCGGGCTGCAGGAGTCCGGCAGCGCGCTCGGCAAGTCGCTGCAGCGATCCCAACAGTTCCTGCTGCTGTCGGCCCTGCTGACGCTGCTGTTGTCGATCGCCGCCGTGGCGGTGGCGATGAGCCACTATTGCCGCAGCCGCTACGATCTGATCGCGGTGCTGAAAACCCTCGGCGCCGGGCGCGGCGCGCTGCGTAAACTGATCGTCGGCCAGTGGCTGGCGGTGATGGCGCTGGCGGCGGTGTGCGGCGGGGCGATCGGGCTGGCGTTCGAAGCGCTGTTGATTCGCCTGCTGAAGCCGGTGTTGCCGGCCGCGTTGCCCGCCGCCGGCGCCTGGCCGTGGCTGTGGGCGCTCGGCGCGCTGGTGCTGATTTCGCTGCTGGTCGGGCTGCGGCCGTACCGTCAGCTGCTGGCTACCCAACCGCTGCGGGTGCTGCGCCGCGACGTAGTGGCCAACGTCTGGCCGCTGCGCTACTTCCTGCCGGTGACGGCGGCGATCGTGGTGGCGCTGCTGGTGACGCTGATGGGGGCCAGCACGCTGCTGTGGGCGATCTTGGCGGGCATGGCGGTGCTGGCGCTGCTGCTGGGCGGCATCGGCTGGGGCAGCCTGCAGCTGCTGCGCCGCATCACGCTCAAGAGCCTGGCGCTGCGGCTGGCGGTCAACCGCCTGCTGCATCAGCCGTGGGTGACCATCAGCCAGCTGGCGGCGTTCTCGCTGTCGTTTATGCTGCTGGCGCTGTTGCTGGTGCTGCGCGGCGATTTGCTCGACCGCTGGCAGCAACAGCTGCCGCCGGACAGCCCGAACTATTTCCTGCTCAACATGACCGAGGCGCAGGTGCCGCAGGTTAAAACCTTCCTGCAGCAGCACCAGATCAAGCCGGAAACCTATTATCCGATCGTCCGGGTGCGCCTGACCGAGATTAACCAGCAGGTGGCGACCGAGCGGGTGCATGAAGACGATCCGGGCGGCGAGGCGGTGAACCGCGAGCTGAACCTGACCTGGTTGGCCGATCTGCCGGATCACAATCCGCTGGTGGCGGGCAATTGGCCGCCGAAAGCCGGCGAGGTTTCGATGGATGAAGGCATTGCCGGGCGGCTGAAGATCACGTTGGGCGACACGCTGACCTTCAGCGGCGATACCCAGGCGTTCAGCGCCAAGGTCACCAGCCTGCGCCAGGTGGATTGGGAAAGCCTGAAGCCGAACTTTTACTTTATCTTCCCGCCGGGCGCGCTGGACGGCCAGCCGCAGACCTGGCTTACCAGCTTCCGCTACGACGGCGACGGTCAGATGCTGACCCAGCTCAACCGCCAGTTCCCGACGCTCAGCCTGATGGACATCGGCGCGATCCTGAAACAGGTCGGCGGCGTGCTGCAGCAGGTCAGCCGCGCGCTGGAGGTGATGGTGGTGCTGGTGGTGCTATGCGGCGGCCTGCTGCTGCTGGCGCAGGTGCAGGTTGGCATGCGTCAGCGCCGCCAGGAGCTGGTGGTGTATCGCACGCTGGGCGCCGGCAAACGGCTGCTGCGCCGCACGCTGTGGTGCGAGTTCGCCCTGCTGGGGCTGGTGGCGGGCATCGCGGCGGCGGTGGGCGCCGAGGCGGCGCTGTGGCTGCTGCAGAGCCGGGTGTTCGACTTCCCGTGGACGCCGACGCCGGTGCTGTGGTGGGCGTTGCCGCTGGCCAGCGCGCTGCTGCTGTCGCTGTGCGGCGGCTGGCTGGGCGTGCGCCTGCTGCGCGGCCGGGCGCTGTTCCGCAGTTATGATGGCTGATCTTGCTATCGCAGGTCCGTTGCTGCCAAGCGCGGCCGGGCCTGCCGATTTTCCGCCGCGCGTTACCGTGGCTTTTCTCCTTGTGCCCTTCCGCACGTCACGCTGATTTTTGTGAAATCGATTACATTTGTACTCTATCGATACAATGCGTATTGGCAATGCTCTTACCAAACTCAGGCCTTCGCTTACTTTTTTATGCATATAAATAATGAGTTACACAGTAACCAAACGAGTTTGTCGTCTGTTGACGCGTAGAATTAAGGTTTAAAATTATGTAACCGCTTCCACTAATGTGATCGTACTCACTTATCTGCGACGCATTGCCTCCTATCATGTCGCACAACTGATGACCGTTTTCTCCTGGAGGCTGTATGAGCGCTACCGTTAAAGTTGCACCGGCGGAGAAAAGCCCGACCCATGTCGGCATGACTTTTTTCGTCTGTTTTTTGGCCGCCTTGGCCGGCCTGTTGTTTGGCTTGGATATTGGCGTAATCGCCGGCGCTCTGCCGTTTATTACCGACACTTTTCATATCACCAGCTCTCAGCAGGAGTGGGTGGTCAGCTCGATGATGTTTGGCGCCGCCGTCGGCGCCATCGGCAGTGGCTGGATGAACTTCCGGCTGGGGCGCAAATACAGTTTGATGATCGGCGCCATTCTGTTCGTCGCGGGATCGCTGTGTTCAGCGTTTGCCCCCAACGTGGAGGTGCTGATCGTTTCACGCATTCTGCTGGGATTGGCGGTGGGTATCGCTTCTTATACCGCGCCGATTTATCTTTCTGAAATCGCGCCGGAGAAAATCCGCGGCAGCATGATCTCGATGTATCAATTGATGATCACCATCGGTATTTTGGCGGCTTACCTGTCTGATACGGCATTCAGCTATACCGGCGCCTGGCGCTGGATGTTGGGCGTCATCACCATCCCGGCCGGGCTGTTGTTGGTTGGCGTGTTCTTTTTACCTGACAGCCCGCGCTGGCTGGCCTCGCGCAATCGTCATGAGCAGGCGCGCCAGGTGTTGGAGAAGCTGCGCGACAGCAGTGCCCAGGCGCAGCATGAGCTGAATGAAATTCGTGAAAGCCTCAAACTGAAGCAAAGCGGTTGGGCGTTGTTCAAAGGCAATAAAAATTTCCGCCGCGCGGTTTTCCTTGGCGTTCTTCTCCAGGTGATGCAGCAGTTCACCGGGATGAACGTCACCATGTATTACGCGCCGAAGATTTTCGGTCTGGCGGGCTTCGCCAGCACGGAACAGCAGATGTGGGGCACGGTGATCGTCGGTCTGGTCAACGTGCTGGCCACCTTTATCGCTATTGGGCTGGTCGATCGCTGGGGCCGCAAACCCACCCTGATCCTTGGGTTTATCGTGATGGCCGTCGGCATGGGGGCGCTGGGAACCATGATGAATATCGGCATGAACTCGGCGGTGGCGCAATATTTCGCCATCGTCATGCTGCTGATGTTTATCGTCGGCTTTGCCATGAGCGCCGGCCCGCTGATTTGGGTGCTGTGTTCAGAGATCCAGCCATTGAAAGGCCGCGATTTCGGCATCACCTGCTCCACCGCCACTAACTGGATCGCCAATATGATTGTGGGAGCGACGTTCCTGACCATGCTGAATTCGTTGGGTAGCGCGCACACCTTTTGGGTCTATGCAGGGCTTAACGTGCTGTTTGTTTTCATCACGTTGGCGCTGATCCCGGAAACCAAAAATATTTCTCTGGAACATATTGAACGCAATCTGATGGCCGGCAAACCGTTGCGTAATATCGGCTCGCGTTGATCTTTGCGGCAAAAAAAAGGTTCAGCCTGGGCTGAACCTTCTTCTTTTTCGGCGACTTAAACCGTTAAGCCAGCTTCTGCTGCGCCCAGGCCAGCCCGCTTTGGTATTCGCCCGGCAGCAGCGGCGCCAGCGCCTGCAGCGCCTGGCGCAGATCGGCGGCGCTCGGGTCGTTCAGATTGAGATGGCCGACCTTGCGGCCCGGGCGCACCTCTTTCTCATACCAGTGCAGATGCACCAGCGGCAGCGACAGCCACTGTTCGTTGACGGCGGTGCCGATCAGGTTGACCATCACCGACGGCGTGCTCACCACCGGCTGCGGCAGCGGCAGGCCGAGAATGGCGCGCAGGTGCAGCTCGAACTGGCTGATGGACGCGCCGTTTTGCGTCCAGTGGCCGCTGTTGTGCACGCGCGGCGCCAGCTCGTTGATCAGCAGCCGATCGCCGACGATAAAGCACTCCATCGCCATCACGCCGACGTAGTTCAGCTCGTTCAGGATCGCCGCCAGCATCTGCTCGGCCTGTTGCTGCAGCGCCGGGTTGGGCTGCGGCAGCGCCACGCTGGTGCGCAGGATGCCGTCTTCATGCAGGTTGTGGGTCAGCGGGTAGAATACCGAACGGCCGTCGTGGCCGCGCGCGCCCACCAGCGACACTTCGCCGGAGAAATTGATGCCTTGCTCGACGATGCACTCGCCATAGGCGTCGGCCGGCAGTTCGGCTTCCTGGCCCGGGCGCAAGCGCCACTGGCCGCGGCCGTCATAGCCGCCGACCCGGCGTTTGACGATCGCCAGCTCGCCCAGCGAAGCGAATACCTGCGGCCATTCGGCGGCGCTCGCCAGCAGCTGCCACGGCGCGGTCGCCAGGCCGAGCTGATCGAGCAGCTGTTTTTGCGTCAGGCGATCCGCCAGGCGCGGGAAAATGTCGCGGTTGACGAAGGCGCTGTGGGTCGCCAGCTCGCGCGTCAGCGCGGTTTCCGGCCAGCGTTCGATCTCGGCGGTAATGACGCTATTCTGATACGGCACCGCTTCGGGCTCGGCATCGATGCCGACAGGGTAAACGGCGATGCCCAGCGGTTCGCCTGCCTGGCGCAGCATGCGCCCCAGCTGGCCATTGCCCAGTACGCAAACCGGCTTCATGCATCCTCCCGCGGATCGGGGTGGTTCAAGACGTCTTCGGTCTGCGCCTGACGCCAGTCCGCCAAACGCTGCGCCAGCGCGGCGTCGTGCAGCGCCAGGATCTGCATCGCCAGCAGCCCGGCGTTGGCGGCGCCGGCTTTGCCGATCGCCAGCGTGCCCACCGGAATGCCGCGCGGCATCTGCACGATGGAGTACAGGCTGTCTACGCCGCTCAGCGCGGCGCTTTGCACCGGCACACCCAGCACCGGCACCAGGGTTTTCGCCGCCAGCATGCCCGGCAGGTGCGCCGCACCGCCGGCGCCGGCGATGATCACGTCAAAACCGTTGGCGGTAGCCTGCTCGGCGAAGCTGAACAGCTTGTCCGGCGTGCGGTGGGCGGAAACGACTTCGACATGGAAGGGGACATCGAGCTGGATCAGGACTTCGGCGGCGAACTGCATGGTGGCCCAGTCACTTTTCGATCCCATTACAATTGCGATTTTCGCCCCGGTAGTGGCGGCTGAAGCGGCGTTGGCTCCCATGGGTGTAAGGCTCCTGTGATTTGTCTGGCGTCGGCTGAGGGCCGAATGAGGGCGTAGAGCATACCATGAGCGCACGGCGAGGAAAACGGTTGCGTCGCCGGTTTTCACCGTCGAAAGCGCGAATTTTCACTCGCGCGCCAGTCCGGAATTCAGAATGGGAATTGGATCAGCTCGACGGCGTCGGCGCTGACTTTGATCATCGATCCTTCGACGTGCCAGGCGCCCAGCACCGCGCGATGGGCTTCGCCGTTGCTCAACGCTAGCCGGTGCACCGCCGGGCGATGGGTATGGCCGTGGATCATCCAGTGCACGTCGTGGCGCAGCATGGTTTGCTCGACCGTCTGCGGGTTGACGTCCATGATGGCTTCCGACTTGTCCTGGTTGGATTGCTGGCTGCGGGCGCGCATTTTTGCGGCGATCTTCAATCGCCAGCGCAGCGGCAGCGCCAGGAACAATTTTTGAATCAGCGGGTTGTGCACTTTACGGCGGAATTGCTGATAGGCGTGATCGTCGGTGCACAGGGTGTCGCCGTGCAGGATCAGGATCCTGCGGCCGTACAGCTCCAGCACTTTCTCTTCCGGCAGCAGCTGCATGCCGCTGGCGCGGGCGAAGCGTTTGCCGAGCAGAAAATCGCGGTTGCCGTGGATGAAGTAGCAGGGCACGCCGGCCTGTTGCAGCGCTTTCAGCGCCGCGGCGATCTCCGCGTGCAGCGGCTCGGGATCGTCGTCGCCGATCCAGGCTTCAAACAGGTCGCCGAGGATGTACAGCGCGTCGGCGTGCACCGCTTCCCGCCGTAAAAAACGCAGAAAACCGGCAGTGATTGCCGGTTCCTGTGCGCACAAGTGCAGATCTGCGATGAACAGCGTACTCATGCAGCCGCGATTACTCGCTGACGGTCACGCTGTTGATCACCACGTCTTCTACCGGTACGTCCTGGTGCATGCCGCTGCGGCCGGTTTTCACGCCTTTGATCTTGTTGACCACGTCCATGCCTTCAACCACTTCAGCAAACACGCAGTAGCCCCAGCCCTGCACGTTTTCGCCACGGAAGTTCAGGAAGTCGTTGTCAGCCACGTTGATGAAGAACTGTGCGGTGGCGGAGTGCGGATCGTTGGTGCGCGCCATTGCCAGGGTGCCGATGGTGTTTTTCAGACCGTTGTTGGCTTCGTTCTTGATGGTCGCGTTGGTCGCTTTCTGGTTCATGCCCGGCTCGAAACCGCCACCCTGGATCATGAAGCCGTTGATCACACGGTGGAAGATGGTGTTGTCGTAGAAACCGGCGCGGCAGTAGTTCAGGAAGTTTTCAACGGTAACCGGCGCTTTGTCAGCAAAGGTCTTGATAACGATATCGCCGTGATTGGTGTGGAAAGTAACCATAGTTTTAATCCTAACAAGGTGAAGTGAGACGTCACGTAAAGCGAGTGAACATTCAGACCGCCCTTATAACATATCCGCCCCAGCGAGTCAGCAGCGGCTCAACCGCGCACTGTCTGTGGTAATCGCATTTGTGTTATATTATAACAATTACGCCGGCCGCCGAATTTCGCGCATTTTATTCGCGTGAAATCAGCAAAGCATGGCCTTAACCTTGCAATAGATCAGGCTTCAGGTTTCAATACGCTACCGGGCGGAAACCTGAAGCCCGGTTATCTTTTTTGTTATCACGCACACCACGGAATCTCCCGATGCTAAAGATTTTTAATACCCTGAGTCGTCAAAAAGAGGAATTCAAACCCATTCATGCCGGGAAAGTGGGCATGTACGTGTGCGGGGTAACCATCTATGACCTGTGTCACATCGGGCACGGTCGTACCTTTGTCGCTTTCGACGTGGTGGCGCGTTACCTGCGCTACCTCGGCTATTCGCTGAACTACGTGCGCAACGTCACCGACGTGGACGACAAAATCATCCGCCGCGCGGCGGAAAATCATGAGACCTGCGACCAGCTGACCGAACGCATGCTGGCGGAAATGCACGCCGACTTCGACGCGCTGCTGATCGATCGCCCGGATCAAGAACCGCGCGCGACTCAGCACATCGCCGAGATCATCGAGATCACCCAGCGCCTTATCGATCGCGATCACGCCTACGTGGCCAGCAACGGCGACGTGATGTTCTCCATCGACAGCGATCCGCAATACGGGCTGCTGTCGCGTCAGGATCTGGATCAGCTGCAGGCCGGCGCACGCGTGGAGATCGACGACGTGAAGCGCAACCCGATGGACTTCGTGCTGTGGAAGATGTCCAAGCCGGGCGAGCCGAGCTGGCAGTCGCCGTGGGGGCCGGGCCGTCCGGGCTGGCACATCGAATGCTCCGCCATGAACTGCAAACAGCTGGGCACCCACTTCGACATTCACGGCGGCGGTTCCGATCTGATGTTCCCGCACCACGAGAACGAGATCGCACAGTCGAGCTGCGCCCACGACGGCCCGTACGTCAATTACTGGATGCACTCCGGCATGGTGATGATAGACAAAGAGAAGATGTCCAAATCGTTGGATAACTTCTTCACCATCCGCGACGTGCTCGGCCATTACGATGCGGAGACGGTGCGTTACTTCCTGATGTCCGGCCACTATCGCAGCCAGCTGAACTACAGCGAAGAGAACCTCAAGCAGGCGCGCACCGCGCTGGAGCGCCTCTATACCGCGCTGCGCGGCACCGACGCCGACGCCGTGCCGGCCGGCGGCGAAGCGTTCGAAGCCCGCTTCCGCGAAGCGATGGACGACGACTTCAACACCCCGGAAGCCTACTCGGCGCTGTTCGATCTGGCGCGCGAGGTTAACCGCCTCAAGGGTGAAGACATGGCGGCGGCCAACGGCATGGCGGCGGAACTGCGCAAGCTGGCGAAGGTGCTCGGCCTGCTGCAGCAGGAGCCGGAGCAGTTCCTGCAAGGGGGCGCTCAGGTTGACGACGGCGAAGTGGCGGAGATCGAAGCGCTGATCAAACAGCGTAACGAAGCGCGCGCCGCGAAGGATTGGGCGCTGGCGGATGCCGCCCGCGATCGGTTGAACGAGATGAACATCGTGCTGGAAGACGGCCCGCAGGGCACCACCTGGCGCCGTAAGTAATCCAGCCGCAGGGAAAAACAAAAAAGGCGCTGAATTCAGCGCCTTTTTCTATGGCTGCGGGTCAGGGTTTAACCATGACCTTGCCGCCGTTGAACTCCACCACCTGATCGGCGACGATCTTGCAGCGCTTGCGGGTTTCGACCTTGCCGTCGACTTTCACCTGCCCTTCAGCGATGACTTCTTTGGCGGCGCCGCCGCTTTCACACCAGCCCTGGAACTTCAGCAGATCGCACAGTTCGACGTGGGGATGATTGTCCAGATTGAAAATTTCCATACTGCCTTACTTATTTAGGTTGAACGTCGTGATATTCCTCGCAGGCCTGCAAGGTATTTTGGATCAGTGTAGCAACGGTCATCGGGCCAACGCCACCCGGCACCGGGGTGATGTAGGCGGCGCGCTCGCTGGCGGCGTCGAAATCGACGTCGCCCACCACTTTACCGCTTTCCAAGCGGTTGATGCCGACGTCCACCACGATGGCGCCCGGTTTGATCCAGTCGCCCGGGATGAAGCCCGGCTTGCCGACCGCCACCACCAGCAGATCGGCGTTCTCGACGTGGTGACGCAGATTCTTGGTGAAGCGGTGGGTGACGGTGGTGGTGCAGCCGGCCAGCAGCAGCTCCATGCTCATCGGGCGGCCGACGATGTTGGACGCGCCGACCACCACGGCGTTCAGGCCGTAGGTATCGATGTTATAACGCTCCAGCAGGGTGACGATGCCGCGCGGCGTGCACGGGCGCAGTTTGGGGGCGCGTTGGCACAGGCGGCCGACGTTGTACGGGTGGAAGCCGTCGACGTCTTTGTCCGGGTGGATGCGTTCCAGCACCTTGACGTTATCGATGCCGGCCGGCAGCGGCAGCTGCACCAGAATGCCGTCGATTTCCTGATCGGCATTCAGCTGGTCGATCAACGCCAGCAGCTCGGCTTCACTGGTGGCAGCGGGCAGGTCGTAGGAGCGGGAAAGGAAGCCGACTTCATCGCAGGCGCGGCGCTTGCTGGCGACGTAAATTTGCGAAGCCGGGTTCTCGCCGACCAGCACAACCGCCAGCCCTGGGGCGCGTTTGCCGGCCGCCAGACGTTGTTTCACTTGCTCAGCCACTTCGTTTCTAACCTGCTGCGCAATCGTTTTACCATCAATAATCTTTGCTGACATCAGTGTGGAAATCCATCAATTAAGAAAAGCGGGGATGCCGCTATTCTGGCAGAAGCTGAGCGCGCTGTCAGGCGCAGAATCACCCTCGCGGCCGTTGCCGACGCCGATTTACGCTTTTTTTATGCCGGCCTCAGGATCCTCTACGCCATTTTTACCGGCACTTGGATACGCTGGGGCCGTTCACAGGGCGAAAGAGGGCAGGATCATGAGGGCGATAACCCGGCTTTACCCGTTGCATCATCAGCCTGACGAGCAACCGGCGGAGCCTAAACGCATAGGGGAAACGGTGTTCGATTCTTCGCTGCATCCGGCGGACAGCGCGCAACTCACCGCGCTGCATCGGCTCGGCAAGCATGAAGGAGCGCCGTCGTGGCGGGCGCGCCTGAGCGCGCTGTGGCGGAAGCTGTGCGCATGAAAGGCTGTGCCTGGGCAGGCTGCGCGCTGTTGCTGGTTTGGGCATCGGGGAGCCAGGCTTCTTTAAACAGCGCACGTCCCGACGCAACACTGGGGGAAAGGGGGGAGATGACCTGCAACGCGCGGGTGGTTGAGCATGCCGATTGGGGGGACATCGCCGCAGTGGTGCAGTCCGCCCGCCTTTGCCTGCGGCGGGGCGGTGGGCGGCAAGGGGCTGAGCGCGCGCCGATTTACATAGGCTTTGGTCTGGCTCAGCATGGCGGCGCCCGGTTGACGGGAACCCTCGCCGCGCGGGCGCTGGCGGAAAAAACGCCATAAAGCACGGCCGCCGCCGTAACGCCATGAAAAGGCATTGACTCGCTAACCTCTGACCGTATAATCCCAACCCGCAGCCGCAGGTTGCCGCATCTCAATGCGCCCTTAGCTCAGTTGGATAGAGCAACGGCCTTCTAAGCCGTAGGTCATAGGTTCGAATCCTATAGGGCGTGCCATTACTCCCTTGATTTTCTTCCCCCTACTTGTTCCCTTGAAAACTCGACTGCGCTACCCGTACTCCCGTTGGCTCGCCGCTGAACGTCATGCTATGTTCATGCGTTAACTTTCAGTGAGTAGTAGAGAGAAAAATGCAAAGCTTATTCGTTTACGGCACCCTGGGGCCGGGCAGGCCCAACGCGCACATTATGGAAGCCATCGGCGGCAGCTGGGAAGAGGGTAGCGTCGGCGGCTCGCTGCTTAACGAAGGCTGGGGCGCCGAGATGGGCTACCCGGGCATCGTGCTGGATAACAGTGGCAATCGGGTGAACGGGTTTCTGTTCCGTTCAGCTAACCTCGTCAACCAATGGCCGACTCTCGATGCGTTTGAAGGTGAGGGTTATGAACGAGTGGCGGTCAGCGTCACCACCGCCGGCGGCGAAACCGTCGATTCGTTTATCTACATGCTGAAGAAATGATATGAAGCCGCCTCGCCGAATGAGTGCGAGGCGCTTGACCCGCCGGCAATTGAACCTTCGTTTATTTTGCCGCGCTACAATAGGCGAAAATTTCTCCACGGAGCCTATCGTGCGCAAATCCAGATTCCTGCTTGTGACCTTGCTGTGCCTGTGCGCCGCCGCCGTGCTGTACGTTATGGCTTACCGGGCGTTGGGGCATTACCTCAGCGACGGCGAGCAAGCTTACCCGGATATCACTGTTGAAATCCGCTGAGGGCCGTGCGGCGCCGCGCTGATTGCGCCGATTTTCGAACTTCGGCCGTTCGCCGCCGGGGGGGCAATACCGGCATCTTCAAGAGCGGCGGTTTGAGTCGCGCCTGTTCGTGGTGCGTTGAGAAAAATGTCATATTTCCCATTCGGCGTTACATCTGGCCGAGCAAACTTACGCGGGGATGACAGTTCTATACATTGGGATTGGTACTGTAGCTCTACCCGATGATGTTGTGTGTTATCCATTCCCTGTAGTGTATTACCCCATCCCTGTTAAGTTTATCCCGCCTTGCGCGGGATTTTTTTTATCTGTGCATGCCTGGCAGAGGAACGCGATTTTTTTGAATAACACCGTCAGTTTTATTCGGTATTCAGCCGCTGCGCGCTTGATTAGATTGAACGCGAGAGGGGCGCCGTCGGCGCCTTTGTGCAATGAGTGGAGAATTTCTATGGCGAAGACAGTAGTGGTGTTTCATTCCGGCTACGGCCATACCGAGCGTTTGGCGAAAGTCGTGGCGGAAGGAGCCGGGGCGGAACTGATCGCCATCGATCAGAACGGCGATATCAGCGACGAAGCCTGGCGGACGCTGGATGAGGCGGACGCCATCATCTTTGGTTCGCCGACCTATATGGGCGGCCCGTCGTGGCAGTTCAAGAAATTCGCCGACGCCAGCTCCAAGGCCTGGTTCGGCCGCAAGTGGCAAGACAAAGTGTTCGGCGGCTTTACCAACAGCGCCAGCCTGAACGGCGACAAGCAGGTAACGCTGATCGCGCTGCAGACGCTGGCTTCACAACATGGCGGCCTGTGGGTCAGCCTGGGGCTGATGCCGGCCAACACCAAATCGGCGCAGCGCACCGACGTCAATAACCTGGGCGGTTCGGTGGGGCTGCTGGTGCAGACCCCGGCGGATGCCGGTGTGGATGAGATGCTGTCGGGCGATCTGGCGACCGCCAAGCTCTATGGCCAGCGCGTAGCGGGCTTTGCCGCCAAACTGGCGTAAGGCCTTCCGTGCAGAGAGGGCGGCGGTGCGGTTGAACGGACGCCGCGTTCATTTTCTCTGCACAATTGGCGTGTAAGCTGCGAAATGTTATTAGCCTGCTTGGGCTAACACTGCATTTCGTACAAATATTCCCGGTTCCTAGGCCGGGTTTTTTGTTGCTAAGGTCTGCTTAAGCTTGCACCGCTATACTGCGCGGCAGCACGGGCATGCAAGGCATGGCCGTGTTGTAACTGTCGATTTGCTGTTGTTCAGGCAAGCCCGCGCTATGCGGGCTTTTTTGGGGTTGTTATTGCACGGGCGGCCCAGTTGCAGGAAAATAATCGCGCAGTTATTCAAACAGCATTCAACGACCAATAACCATAAACTTATTAATGTAATTAACGCCCTCGGCGGCCTATTACGCTATGCGCTATGCTGACAGCAGAGTGGGCATTATTTGCTGACGCTATGCGGGGGGAGTTCGCCGCAGGCGCATCAGGCTAAGAAAAGTCTGTTAATTAAATGTTAATGCTTTTTATTATTGATTTGTCTGGCTTTTTTGGTTGAAATTCGGATTGACTATCCCTCACTGGCCGGGCGAGAGAGTATGCACATTATTATTCTGGTTATTAGCAAAATATGGGCGAGGCGATGAACGCCAGAATAAACGCCAGGCATGGCCTGCCGCTAACGGTTCAGCTGATCAATCTTTTCATGCTGGCCTTTTTACTTTCCCTGGTGGGTATTCTTAGCCGGCCGATTGGCTCGCTTTCCTTATTTTGGCCGGTGAATGCGATTCTGCTCGGCCTGCTGCTGCGAAAACCCGTTTACGCCACGCCGCTCGGCTGGCTTACCACCTATCTGGGCATGGTCGCCGCCGATCTCAGCACCGGCGAAGGCTGGTCTCTGGCGCTGTGGCTGAACGCCTGCAACATGTCGCTGATCGCCGTCGGTTACGGCATCATGCTGATGCTGCCCCAATCTCAACGGCGCATGGGCAAACCCCAGGCGATACTCTATATGTTCAGCGCCAGCCTGGCCGGCGCGGCGGTGGCGTCGACGCTGTCGGTGCTGCGCAACGACAGCCTGTACAACAACACGGTGGTGGTCGCCTGGCTAGCCTGGTTCAGCGAGCAGTTCTCGACGACCTTGCTGCTGTTGCCGGTGCTGATGGCGGCGCCGCGGCTGAAGCAACTGCTGCGCATGCAGGTGCGTTGGCGCCTGAAGGGCTGTCTGCCGCTGCTGGCGCTGCTGCTGTCGCTGATATTCAGCGTCTATATCGGCGGGCCGGGCGCTATCGCCTTCCCGATCCCGGCGCTGCTGTGGTGCGCGGTGCGCTACCCGCTGTTCCCCGTGACGTTGCTGACGCTGTTGACCGGCATGACCGAGATCAGCAGCATTTCCGCCAACCTGATGCTGTACGAAACGCCGAACAACCACAACGCCTTCCTCGATACCCTGATGTCCGCCCGCTTGGGCATCGCCATGCTGGTGATGGGGCCGCTGATCCTCGCCAGCTCCATCGCCGCCAACCGCAAGCTGATGCGGCGTCTGGAGCACAGCGCCAACCACGATTTTCTGACCGGGGTGCTGGCGCGCAGCGCGATGACGCGCAAAGCGGGCGAGCTGCTGGAGCATAAACACCGCTCCAAAGAGGCGGTGTCGCTACTGCTGATCGACATCGACCATTTTAAGCAGATCAACGATACGCACGGCCACAGCGCCGGCGATCAGGTTTTGGCGTCGTTCGCGCACATCGTGCGGCGCGAACTGCGGCACGATCAGCTGTTCGGCCGCCTGGGCGGGGAAGAGTTCGCCATCATGCTGCCGCGCGCGCTGGCGGCGCAGGGTGTGGCGCTGGGGGAACATCTGCGCCGGCTGGTGGAGCAGACGGCGCTGCAGGTGGAAGGCAAGCAGACGTTGAAAATCACCATCAGCGTCGGCGTCGCCAGCCTGGCGATGAATGAGGTGAAATCGCTGGAGCAACTGATGAATATGGCGGATATCGCGCTGTATCGCGCCAAATCGCAGGGGCGTAATCGGGTGGAGTCGTTCAACGTGGTGAACGGCAACAGCGTCGAGCATATCCTGTTCCGCTAGGGCTCGACGCTGGGCAGCCGGCGCTTACAGGCTTTTCAGCGCCTTAATGGTCTCATCCATATCGATCTCGTGCTCGGAGAAAGTATGGGTGGTGTTCTGGAAGGTGGTAATGGTCAGCATGCGCAGCGTTTGCATGGTCTGCGCCTGATCTTCTGACTGCGGGCGAATGCGGTTCATCAGCAGGCCGACCGACAGCACGGTGTTCTCTTTATCCACGTCGGCTTTGGCCGGCACTTCCTTGGTGAAGGTATTGAAAGACTTGATGCTGGCGATCTTGATTCTTTCATTGGCGATGATGATGTATTTGCTGGGCGCCAACACTTTGACCGCATAAGCCGACGGGCCTTTGGTGTTGTTGGTCGGTTCGAAGGTCACCGCCGCGTTTTTCTTAATCAGCTCCGGGTTTTGCACTTTAATCACGTGAAAATAACGATTTTCTCCGTTCTCGTCGGTAATAAAGCCGAAGCCTTTGTCTTCAAAAAAAGTCGTTATCTTGCCGTTCATCGCTATTCTCACAAAAGGGTTCAATACAGCGCTTATGATAGCGCGGAATGCCTTGCAGCGACAGATTGCGCGGGCGGCATTTCGTCATGCGATAACGGCATTTAGCGGCTTTCCCCCCACATGCTATGTTCATGCTGACTTCATTCAATGCGTAAAGGAATAGCGATGGGCATCAAACGTCTCAATCACGCCGTGCTGTATGTCAGCGACGTGCGGCAGAGCGCCGACTTCTATCATCAGGTGTTGGGGTTCAAGCTCAAGCCGTCCGACAGCCCCGATCGGGCGGTGTTTACCCAGGCCGCCGATTCGGACAACGATCACGATTTGGCGCTGTTCAGCAAGAACCTGGGCCAGCAGCGCGCCGGGGTGTTTCGCGCCAACAACGAGCCGCCGGCGGAGCATGAGCCAGCGGCCGGGCTGTACCATCTGGCCTGGGAAGTGGACAGCCTGGAGGAGCTGGAGCGCATTCGTCACCAGCTGGCCGAACGCGGCATTCTCGGGCTGGAAGAGGATCACGGCGTGCACAAAAGCATTTATGGCCACGATCCGGACGGGCTGCTGTTCGAGGTAACCTGGTTTATTCCGCCGGCGTTGCTGACCGAAGAGGACAAAAACCAGCAGGGGATCCGGCCGCTGGATTTCGCCGCCGAGAAGCGGCGCTTCGCCGGCCGGTAAGCAGCTCGGGTACGGGGCGCCGCGGCGCCCCGACGATCACAGCACTTTGTTGAGGAAGTTGACGGTGCGCGGATGCTGCGGCTGGGCCAGCACTTGCCTGGCGTCGCCCTGCTCGACGATCTGCCCATCGACCATAAACACCACCCGATCCGCCGCTTCGCGCGCAAAGCCGATTTCATGCGTGACCACCACCAGCGTGACGCCCAGATCCGCCAACCCCTTTATCACGTCCAGCACTTCGCCGACCAGCTCGGGATCGAGCGCGGAGGTCGGTTCATCGAACAGGATCACCTTCGGGTTCAGCGCCAGCGCGCGCGCGATGGCGATGCGCTGCTGTTGGCCGCCGGAGAGGTGGCGCGGGTAGGCGTCCGCCTTGTGGCGTAGCCCGACGGTATCCAGCAGTTCATAGGCCACCGCTTTCGCCCGTTCGCGAGAGTGGATCTTGTGCACCACCGGCGCTTCGATGATGTTTTCCAGCACCGTCAGGTGCGGGAACAGGTTGAAATTCTGGAATACGTAGCCGACGTTGATGCGTTGCCGAAGGATGGCCTTTTCCTTCAGCTCATACAGCCGGTTGCCTTTGCGGCGGTAGCCGACGTAGTCGCCGTCGATGCGGATAAAGCCTTGGTCCACGCGTTCCAGGTGGTTGATCGCCCGCAGCAGCGTCGATTTACCGGAGCCGGAAGGGCCGAGGATCACGGTGACGGTGCCCGGCTGCAGCGTCAGGCTGACGTCGTCCAGCGCCTTGTGCTTGCCGAAGAACTTGCTGACGTTGCTGATTTCGATCAGGCCGCGTGCCGGCACCGGGGTGAGATTGCGCGCCGGCTGTTCGGGCAAGGCATAATAATCAATGGCTTCAGACATGCGGGTCTCCTAACGTTTTAGCCAGCCGGCCAGTTTATGCCAGGGCGTCGGCGGCAGTTCGCGCACCGCCCCCCGGGCGAAATAGCGCTCGATGTAGTATTGGATCACCGACAGCGCGGTGGTGATAAACAGATACCAGACGGTGGCGACCATCAGCAGCGGTATCACCTGCTGGGTGCGGTTATAGATAACCTGAATGGTGTAAAACAGCTCCGGCAGCGCCAGTACGTAAACGATCGAGGTGCCTTTCGCCAGGCTGATGATCTCGTTGAAGCCGGTCGGAATAATGGAGCGCAGCGCCTGCGGCAGAATGATGCGGAAGGTGCGGCGATAGCCCGGCAACCCCAGCGCCGCCGCCGCTTCGTGCTGGCCGTAATCCACGCCCAGGATGCCGCCGCGGATGATCTCGGCGGTGTAGGCGGACTGCACCAGCGTCAGGCCCAGCACCGCCACGGCGAACTGGCCGAGAATGTCGATGGTCGGGTAGCTGGCGAACACCACGGAGGTGAAGGGAATGCCCAGCGAGATGGCGTCATACAGATAGGAAAAGTTGTACAGGATGATCAGCACCAGGATCAGCGGCAGCGAGCGAAACAGCCAGATATAACCCCAGGCCAGCGACGCCAGCAGGTAAGAGCGCGACAGCCGCGCCAGCGCCAGCAGGGTGCCGAACAGGATGCTGAACAGCGTGCCGAGCAGCGTCAGCAGCAGGGTTTGCCCCAGCCCTGCCAGCACCGCCGGCGCGAAGAACCACTCGGCGAACACGCCCCATTCCCAGCGCGCGTTGCCCGCCACCGATTGCACGATGGCGGCCAGAATAAACAGCGAAAACAGCGCGCCGATCAGCCGCAGCGGATAGCGGGCGGGCACCACTTTCAAGACTTCTTGTTTGGACATGTCATGTCTCCTGATACAGATTAAGGGGCCTTAGGCGATTTTCCTTTCCGACGCGCAACAACACGCGTCCTCTGCAATCAGGCTTTTGCGGAACGGCAGGCGGCCATCGTAGGGTGGGCGACTGTATATCTCGCTGTCGACGGTGGGATCGAACTGCGGCTGATACCCGTTGCTCAGATACAGGCCCACCGCTTCGGGCTGGCGAAAACCGGTGGTCAGATAGAGCCGGCGATATCCCTGCGCCAGCGCCAGCGTTTCGAGCTGCTGCAACACCCGCTGCGCCAGGCCCTGGCGCCGCAGATCGCCCCGCGTCCAGATGCGCTTCAGCTCGGCGGTTTGTGCGTCATAGCGTTTGAAGGCGCCCATGGCGATCGGTGCACCGGCGCGCAGCAGCACGATGAAGGCCCCCTGCGGCGGCGCGTACAGATCCAGCGGTTCCGGTTCCTGGTCACCAAAATAGTCGCCGTAACGCTGGCGATATTCGCCGAACAGCCCCTCGATTACCGGGGCGATCAGCGGGTCGGTCGGCAGCGTCTGAATGAAGGTGTCTTGCGTCATCGCGCGCTCCTAATCGCCCTGGCCGGGCGGGTTGATTTCCGGCTGCGCAAGGCGTTCGGCGCTCTCGCCCCAGCGGTTGACCATGGCGATCGCCTACGGGGTCTTCGGCGCGTGAATAGGGGGGCATAGGCCTGCAAATCGATGCCGGTGCCCGCCTGCGCGGCGCCGGTCAGGCTCGGCAAGGCCGCCACGAGGGCGGCGGTAACGGTTTTCTGCATAGCGGGTATCCCTGAAAGCGATCTTATTATTGGGTGAATCTGTTCAACGGGCGCTTCAGGCCCAGGTGCTCGCGCAGCGTGTCGCCGTGGTACGCCTGGCGGAACAGGCCGCGTTGCTGCAGGACGGGCACCACCCGATCGACGAAGTGGCCGAAGGCGTTGGGCGTACCGCCGCTGATGATGAAACCGTCGGCGGCCTCGCCGTCGAACCAGCGTTGCAGGCCATCCGCCACCGCTTCCGGCGTGCCGCTGAACACCGGGCGCGGCGAGGCGGCTTCCAGCGCCACCTGGCGCAGCGTGAGGTTGCGCTCGCGGGCGCTGCGCTTGATGGTGTCGGTGGTGCTGCGGAAGCTGTTTTGCCCCAGATCGCCGATGTCGGGGAAGGGGGCGTCCAGCGGATGGCGGGCGAAGTCGTAATGCTCGAAGTAGCGGCCGAGGTAGTTGAGGGCATTCTCGATGCTGACCAGGCGGGCGGTCTCCTGGTACTGGCGCTCGACGTCCGCGTCGTCGTCGCCGACGATCACGCTGACGCCCTGGAAGATGCGCAGATCGTCCGGTTCGCGCCCCTGTTCCACCAGTTGCCGCTTCACGTCCTGGTAGAAATCCTGCGCCTGCTCCAGCGTGTCGTGATGGGTGAAGATCGCATCGGCGTGTTGGACCGCCAGCCGTTTGCCGTCTTCGGAGGCGCCGGCCTGGAACAGGATCGGGCGCCCTTGCGGCGTGCGGCCGATGTTCAGCGGCCCCTGCACCGAGAAGAACTCCCCCTGGTGATTGAGAGTGTGCAGTTTGCCGGCGCGGAAGAATTCGCCGCTGGCCTTATTACGCACGAAAGCGTCGTCTTCCCAGGAATCCCACAGCCCTTTGGCGACGTCGAGAAACTCGCCGGCGATGCGATAACGCAGGCTGTGCTCCGGGTGTTCTTTGCGCGAGAAATTTTTGGCCGAGCCTTCCAGCGGCGAGGTCACCACGTTCCAGCCGGCGCGGCCGTTGCTCAGGTGATCGAGGCTGGCGAACTGGCGGGCGACGGTGAACGGATCGCTGTAGGAGGTGGAGAGGGTGCCCACCAGGCCGATTTTATCGGTGGCGGCGGACAGTGCGGCCAGCAGGGTGAGCGGTTCGAAACGATTAAGAAAATGCGGAATGGATTTTTCGTTGATATATAACCCATCGGCGACGAAGACGAAATCGAATTTCCCCTGTTCGGCTTTTTTCGCCGTGGCGATATTAAATTCGAGGTTGATGCTGGCGTCGGCGGTGGCGTCCGGGTGGCGCCAGGCGGACATATTTCCCGATGCGCCATGCAGAATGGCGCCCAGCCGCAATTGCCGTTGATTAGTCGCGTTGTCGCTCATCGTGATTATCCTGTCATGCGCCGCAGAGGCGCGCGGTGTCTGATGTGCCCACTATTGATGAGCGGCGGCGGGATGTAAAACAACAAAACAGCATATTCAAATGTTGAAAATCGCAAATATCACGGCGAGCGAAAAAATAATCCCCGACGTGGCATCCGCGGCGTCGGGGAAATACGCGTTACCGTTATTCAGGCGTTGCTGAGGGCTTTTTCCGGCGCGGTGGTTAATTGTTGCAGCGTGCGTTCCGCCAGCAGCGTGAAATATTGCGCGGCGGGGAACAGGGCGCGTTCATCGGGATTGAAACGCGGATGATGCAGGCCGAACTCGCTGGCGGAGCCGATGCTGACGAATACGCCCGGCACGTGATGCAGATACAGCGCGAAATCTTCACCGCCCATCTGCAGTTCCGCCTCTTCGACCCGGTAGCCGGCCTCGGCGGCGACGGTTTTGCTGAACGCCGCCCAATGCGGATCATTGATCACCGCCGGCGGCCCCGGCTGCCAGCGGAGTTCGGCCTGCGCGCCCAGCGCGGCGGCAACGCCGTCGATCACCTGGCGAATCTTGTCCGGCACCTGGCGGCGCACCGCGTCGCTGTGGGTGCGCACCGTGCCTTCCAGCTCCACGGTTTGCGGCAGCACGTTCCAGGTATTGCCGCCTTCGATGCGCGTTACGCTCACCACCAGCGACTCCAGCGAGCTGAAGCTGCGGCTGGGCAGCGTCTGCAGTGCGCCGACGATCTGGCTGGCGGTGACGATGGTGTCGACGCCCTGTTCCGGTTTGGCGGCGTGGGCGCCTTTGCCGGTGATGAGGATCTGGAAGCGATCGACGTTGGCGTAGAACGGCCCGGCGCGGGTGGCGAAGGTGCCGGTGGGCAGCTCCGGCGCGTTATGCAGGCCAAATACCGCCGCAACGTTATCCAGCGCGCCAGCGTCGATCAGATGCCGGGCACCGTTGAAGGTCTCTTCCGCCGGCTGGAAGAAGATGCGCACCGTGCCGGGCAGGTCGGCCTCACGCGCTTTGAGCAGGTGTGCGGCGCCGAGCATCACCGAGGTGTGAAAGTCGTGGCCGCAGGCATGCATCACGCCGCGGTTTTGCGAGCTGAAGGGCACGTCGGCGATTTCGTCGATCGGCAGGGCGTCAATGTCGCCGCGCAGCGCGATGATCGGCCCCTTGCCGCTGCCAATCTCCGCCACGACGCCGGTTTTCAGCGCCAGCGGCAGCAGGCGAATGCCCGCCTCTTGCAGCCAGCGGGTCAGCCGGGCGGTGGTGGCGAATTCGTGATTGGAAAGCTCCGGGTTTTGGTGCAGCTCACGCCGATAGGCGATGATTTTGTCTGCCAACTGGCTGGTCATAGGCTTGGCTCACAGTGGGAAATAAACCCTAACCCTAGTGCAGCGGCCGCCGAAGCAAAAAGACCATCTGGTTATATTTCATAGCGATTGCGTCTGCATGGGGGCGTCAACGCTGGGGTAAGCGGGCGGGTTTGGCCGTTCGCGCATTGTTCGCCGGCGCGTGGAGAGGATTGACCTGGAACGGGAGCTTATCGCAACCGGTGCAATCCATTTACACCGGGCTACACGGATTTTTTCACTCTTTATCGGATTTCTGTGATCGCGGTGGTGGACAAAATCCTGCCTGCTTGCTGTACTGTAATCGACACAGGTTTTGTGTCTTTCATTCACGTTAAAGGTAAGTTTGATGTCTAAGATTAAAGGTAGCGTTAAGTGGTTTAATGAATCCAAAGGCTTCGGTTTCATTACTCCGGAAGATGGTAGCAAGGACGTTTTCGTTCACTTCTCTGCCATCGTTAGCAACGGTTTCAAAACGCTTGCTGAAGGCCAGCGTGTAGAGTTTGAAATCACGAACGGTGCCAAAGGCCCATCTGCCGCTAACGTTACTGCTATCTAAGCTGCGTAGCTGAATTTCTTAAAACCCGCTCATTGAGCGGGTTTTTTATTGGGCGCGTTATGCCTCGCTGCGGCGGCTTAATAGGCTGAACAGCAGGATAGCGATGGCGTAACAGCCGACGATGGTCAGCGCCATCGACAGGCCCGAGGTGCCGCCCAGCCCGGTGAGCGGCACGGCGCAGGCGCCGAGGGCGAACATGCACACGCCGATCAAGGCCGAGGCGCTGCCCGCTTTGTCTCCCTGGCTTTGCATCGCCAGCGAAGAGGCGGTCGGGCCGACGATGCCGATCACCGCCACCGAGAAGAACAGCGGCACCAGCAATACGACCAGCGGCGCATGCAGCGCGGCGGCCAACAGCAGCAACAGCGACGCGACGGCCGCCAGCGTTAACCCGCCCCTCAACACCCGGCGCTCCCCCCAACGCGAACTGAGGCGGCTGGCCAGCTGCGCCGCAATGATCAGCCCGACGCCGTTAATGGCGAAGCACAGGCTGAACATCTGCGGGCTGAGGCCGTAAATCTGCTGCAAGACGAAAGGCGAGGCGCCGATATAGGCGAACATGCCGGCCATCACGAAGCCTTGCGTCAGGCACAGGCCCATGAAATAGCGCTGGGTCAGCAACCCGCCCAGCGACATCAGCATCGCCAGGATACCGCCCTGGCTGCGGCGTTCTACCGGCAGGGATTCGCGCAGCTTCAGCGCCGACAGGCTGAACAGCAGCACGGCGATGGCCGCCAGCACGCCGAAGATGCCGCGCCAGTTCATCACCTGCAGCATCACGCCGCCCAGCACCGGCGCGACGATCGGCGCCAGGCCGTTGACCAGCATCAGCAGGGCGAAGAAGCGGGTCAGCTCATGGCCGGCGTACAGATCGCGGGCAATGGCGCGGGAAATCACCGCGCCACCGGCGCCGGCGATGCCCTGCAGCAGACGGGCGATCAGCAACTGGTCGATGGTGGGTGCGAGGGCGCACCACAGCGAAGCGCCCAGCAGCAGGATCAGCGACAGCAACAGCGGGCGCATGCGGCCCAGTTTGTCGCTGTAAGGGCCGAAAATCAGCTGGCCGACGCCCAGGCCGAGCAGCCCGGCGGTCAGGCTGAGCTGTGCGGCGGCGGTGGAGGTATTCAGTTCGCCCGCCATTTCCGGCAGGGCGGGCAGATAGAGATCGGTGCACAGCGGCCCCAGCGCGGCCAACAGGCCAAGCACGACGGCGTACACCAGACGTTGTCTGGCTAAGTGTTTGGTCATGGGAGATTAGCGTTTCCTGAACAGGTGAGAAATGGCCTGCTGATACAGCTCGCGCAGCAGGGACGCATCGGCTTTTTGCGTGGTAAGGATGCGGTAACCGGTGCCTTCGCTCATGACGGCGATAAACTCCACCCGGGCGGCGATCTCTTCCGCGCTGAAATCGGGATACAGCCGCTGCAGGTTGTGGCACACGTGGCGAAACAGCCGCGCTTCCGCATCGCTGAGCATTTTGGCTACCACCGGGTTGCGCGTGGCCTCGGCGGTCACTTCCAGCATCAGCATGTGATCGGTTTCGCTCTCGCCCGGCTGCTGAAACAGCGTGCGCGCCGCCAGCGTGCCGGCGATCAGGTTGATGTGATCGCCAAGGTTTTCCAGCCGCTGCATCTTGCTGGCGATGATGCGGTTGACGATCTCTTCGATAATCGCGTCTTTATTGGCGAAATAGCGATAGATTTGCCCGACGCTGAGCTGCGAGCCCTGGGCGATCTCCGCCATGCTGGCGGCGTGGAAGCCGTGGCGGCGGAAGCTGGTTTTCGCCGCTTCGACGATCTGATCGCGGCGGGCCTGCACCTTGGCCTGTTTACTGTCGTTGGGGGAGAGCATCTGCCCGATCCTTTGCTACGCGTGAGCCAGGTTCACATTTCTGGGTGTGAACGTTCATTCTCAATTGTAGTGTAACCGGCGGGAAAGACGCAACATGAACGCGTGCTGCGGGAAAAAGCGCTTAAGCGAACAGGTAGGATTTGATAAAGGCGGCGACGATCAGCACGCACAGCGCAACGGCAATCGCTTCGGCGGCGGTTTTCGGCAGGCTAAACATAGCGGTTTCTCATCCAGTCAGGAGTACTGGATGAGATTATGCGCATGCAAGATTAAGGAAACATTAAGGGCTTAGCGCCCGTTGACCCACATCACCAGCATGAAAGCCAGCAGCGTCATCGCCAGCGAGCCGGCCAGGTTGAGCAGCATGTTGGCCAGCGCCCAGCCGAAGCGGCCATCCTGCATCAGGTATACCACCTCCAGCGAAAAGGTGGAGAAGGTGGTCAGGCCGCCGCAGAAGCCGGTGGTGATCAGCAATTTCCAGGTGGGATCCAGATGCGTCATGCGGGTGAAAATCGCCATCGCCAGGCCGATGATAAAACCGCCGATCAGATTGACCATCAGCGTACCGAGCGGAATGTGGGCGTTCAGCGGGTTCATTTTCATGCTTACCGCCCAGCGCAAAACGCTGCCGACGCCGCCGCCGATAAATACGGCCAGTAAAGAGCTCAACATGGGGCAACTCCCTTTCAATCAGAGAAATTCACGGGGTTCGGAAAGGGACAGGCGTAACGCTACGCGCCTCTCTCCGAGAGGTTACGTAGACATCATCAGCCTGTGAAGGCGGTTAGGGAGGAATGTCATCTCCAGCGTGCCGCACGGCCTTTTTCGCCGCACCGGATGGATGTTACACCTAACGCCGCCTATTTTGTAGTATCGACAATCTGCGAGGTCACCCCATGAAAATCAGAACGGCGCGCCTGAGCGATCGCCGAATTAATGACGGCGCTGGATTATCCCGGCACCGAGGCGCTGCTGGTGGCGGTGGAAAGCGAGCGGGCGCATGCGTTTTAGCGGCGTGAAGGCTTTGTCGAAGCGCCGAAGTATTTTGCCAAGTTATTAAACCAGTAAGTTAGTCGCCCGTCGGCGGCGCCGTTTCCAGGCGGTTACGGCCATTTTGCTTCGCCCGGTAAAGCGCGCCGTCGGCCGCTTTCAGCCAGTCCAGATAACCGCCCAGCGCGGGGTGGTAGTTGGCGATGCCGGCGCTGATCTGCAGCCGCAGCTGTGGCGCCTCTTTGAAGATGACGGCGTCCAGCCGCTGCTGGATGCGCCGCAGGACGGTTACCGCCTGTTCGGCGCTGGTGTTCGGCAGTACTGCGCCAAACTCGTCGCCGCCGTAGCGCCCGACGATATCCACGTTGCGCAAGCCGATCAGCAGCTCTTCCGCCAGCGCCGCCAGGGCCTCATCCCCTAAAGCGTGGCCGAAGGTGTCGTTGATGGTTTTGAAGCGATCGATATCCATCAGGATCAGCGTGGCGTTGTCCTGGTAGCGGCGGCAGCTGTCAAACTGGCGATGCAACAGGTGCTCCCAGTGGCGGCGGTTGTACAAGCCGGTCAGCCCATCGCGAGTGCTGATGCGTTGCAGCTCCTGTTTCTTTTCCGCCAGCCGCTTGGCGGTGCGGTAGGTCACCAGCCCGAGCAGCGTCGGGTACAGGTAGATCATCGGCAGGCACAGATAGATTTGCAGCGGCGTGCTGTGCGGTTGAAACGGGAAGCCGAGCAGCGCGCCGGTCAGCGCCGCCGTGGCCAATTGAATCGCCAACCCTTTGACAAACAGCGCTTTGCCGGCGGAAGCGATGTTGTTCATGCTCATCATCGACAGGATGACGATCGCCGGCAGCGCATTGAACGCCATCATCGCGGCCCAGAAGCCACCGAAGGCGGAGTCGATCAGCAGGTTGCGGATCTCGGCTTTGAACGGATCTTTGGCGCGGCGGGCCAGGCGGTAGGCAAGATGCGGCCAGAGAAAGCCGTGAAAGGCCAGCAATAGCCAGACCGCCGTGGGCGGAGCCAAGGGGTAGAGCGCGGCGCAGACGCAGATAAAGCCGAGTCCCAGGCCGGCGACGCGGGGCAGATAGGTGCGTTTGGCGAAGCTGAGGCCGGATTTTCGGGCATCGAAAATGGGTGGAGCAATATACATCCGGCATCTCCCTGATAAGTATCACGGCAGCGTATCATGCGGGCGATAAACTAAGAATAGTCTGGAATCCGTGCCGTGCGGCCGCGTGGCATTCCTGCGACGGATCTCACTCTGTTACATGTTGCGGTTGTGCGAGCCGAAGGAAAGTCGCTAAATATTCGCAGGCAAGGTCAGTTTTTCTCGCTGTTCACGCAGCGCTCTATGATAAGAAGGTGAGTATGGAAGGTATCAGCATTACCAAACTTCTGGTGATTGCGGTGTTGGTGATTTTACTGTTCGGCACCAGCAAACTGCGTACGCTCGGCGCCGATCTTGGCGCGGCGCTGAAAGGCTTTAAAAAAGCCGTGGGCGACGACAGCACGCCGCCGGCCGCCGGCAACAACGCCGCCGAAAGCCAGTCCGCTCAGCAGAGCGTCGAAAAGAAAGACGTTTAACCCCGCCTGGTGGCGCGCAATAAAAAACGGATGCCTTGCGGACATCCGTTTTTTTGGCGTTTCCGCCGTCTTTAGCGTAACAAACTATTACGCGTTATTTCACTTCCATCCCTTTGGCCTGCAGATCGGCGTGGTAAGACGAACGCACGAACGGGCCGCAGGCGGCGTGGGTGAAGCCCATCGCCATCGCTTCTTCTTTCATCTCGTCGAACTCGGCCGGGCTGACGTAGCGCTGCACCGGCAGGTGGTGACGGCTCGGCTGCAGGTATTGCCCCAGCGTCAGCATGGTCACGCCGTGGCGGCGCAGATCGCGCATCACTTCGACGATTTCCGCGTTGGTTTCGCCCAGGCCGACCATCAGGCCTGATTTGGTCGGGATATCCGGGTGCGCTTCTTTAAAGCGCTCCAGCAGCTTCAGCGACCACTCGTAGTTGGCGCCTGGGCGCACCTGGCGATATACGCGCGGCACGTTTTCCAGGTTGTGGTTGAATACGTCCGGCGGCGTGGCGGTGAGGATTTCCAGCGCGCGATCCATACGGCCGCGGAAGTCCGGCACCAGCGTTTCAATTTTGATGTTCGGGCTCTTGGCGCGGATGGCCGAGATGCAGTCGGCAAAGTGTTGAGCGCCGCCGTCGCGCAGATCGTCGCGGTCAACCGAGGTGATCACCACATAACGCAGCGCCATGTCGGCGATGGTTTGCGCCAGCTTTTCCGGCTCGTTGGCGTCCGGCGCGATCGGGCGGCCGTGGGCCACGTCGCAGAACGGGCAGCGGCGGGTACAGATGGCGCCGAGGATCATGAAGGTGGCAGTGCCGTGGTTGAAACACTCGGACAGGTTAGGGCACGAAGCTTCCTCACAGACGGAGTGCAGGCCGTTTTTACGCATCGCGGCTTTGATGCCCTGAATACGCGTTGAGTCGGCAGGCAGTTTGATCTTCATCCACTCGGGTTTACGCAACAGCTCCTGCCGTTCGGTGACCACCGTTTTGACCGGGATCAGCGCCATTTTGTCAGCATCGCGGTATTTGACGCCGCGTTCCATCTGAATTGGTTTACTCATAATCGTGCAGGTTCCAGTTACGAAGCTCGACCGTCTGGTAGCCGAGTAAATGAACAAATTCCTGTACCAGGATTGGGTGTATGTCTTCAATGCCAACGCCGGGCGCCAGCGCGCTGACCTGCGTCATCTGCATGCCGGCGTAACCGCAAGGGTTGATGCGTTGGAAGGGGCTGAGATCCATCGCCACATTCAGGGCCAGGCCGTGGAATGAGCTGCCTTTGCGGATCCGTAAACCCAACGAACAGATTTTCTGCTCCCCCACGTACACGCCCGGCGCATCCGGACGGGCGCGCGATTCGAGGCGGAAGTGGGCGAGGGTGTTGATAACCGTATCTTCTATCGCCGTGACCAATTGGCGTACGCCGACCTTGTTGCGTTTCAGATCGACCATCACGTACATCACCTGCTGGCCCGGCCCGTGGTAGGTCACCTGGCCGCCGCGATCGCTCTGGACCACCGGGATATCGCCGGGCATCAGCACGTGCTCGGCTTTACCTGCCTGGCCCTGGGTGAACACCGGGTGATGCTGCACCAGCCACAGTTCGTCCGGCGTGGTCTCGGTACGACTGTCGGTGAAGTTATGCATGGCTTGGGATACAGGCGCGTAGGGCTGCAACCCCAGCTGACGCAAAATGATCTTGTCTGGTTGCAAAAGAGTCATCGTCAGGTTACAGAAGTGGTAAAGCCATTATACCGGGCGCTCCGGTCTGCGGCCAGCCTTTCGCTGACCAAAAATGCGCAACCCGGGAAGACGCTGCGCCATCCCGGATTGATAAGCAGGGGTTTATGCTGGAATTACAGCACCATGCGAACAATTTCAATGTTGCCCAACTCTTCGTACAGGGTTTCGACCTGCTCGATGTGAGTGGCGTTGATGGTGATGGAGACCGAGTGGTAGTTGCCTTTGCTGCTCGGCTTGACCTGCGGGTTGTAGTCGCCCGGCGCATGGCGCTGCACCACTTCAACTACCTGGTCAACCAGCTCAGGCTGCGCCAGGCCCATCACCTTGTAGGTAAACGGGCAAGGGAATTCGAGCAGTTCGTTCAGTTTAGTTTTTTGCATGTGCGTGCGCTCCAGAGTGCTAGCTAATCTATAAAGTATAACTCCCGCCGGGGCGGGAGTTAGTGTTATTCACTATATGGGGGCAATTTCGCCCGTTTCAACCGTTAACCGAACCAGTGGTGGAACATCAGTTTGATGTAGTCCACGATGCGGCTGAAGAAACCGCCTTCTTTCACTTCGTTCATCACCACCAGCGGACGCTGGTCGATGGTTTTGCCGTCCAGCTGGAAGTTGATGCTGCCGACTACCTGGTTTTTCGCCAGCGGCGCGTGAATTTCCGGCGTGTTCAGCACGTAGCTGGCCTTCAGATCTTTCATGCGGCCGCGCGGGATGGTCAGGTAGACGTCTTTGTCCACGCCCAGCTCAACGCGGTCGGCATCGCCGAACCAGACCGGCTCGGAAGCAAACTCTTTACCGACCTTCAGCGGCGCCACGGTTTCGAAGAAGCGGAAGCCCCAGGTCAGCAGTTTCTTGCTCTCGGCTTCGCGGCCTTTGTAGGTGCGGCCGCCCATCACGGCGGAGATCAGGCGCATCTGGCCTTCGGTCGCCGAAGCCACCAGGTTGTAACCCGCCGCGTCGGTGTGGCCGGTTTTGATGCCGTCGACGTTCAGGCTGTTATCCCACAGCAGACCGTTGCGGTTCATCTGGCGGATATTGTTGAAGGTGAACTCTTTTTCTTTGTAAATCGCGTACTCGTCCGGCACGTCGCGGATCAGCGCCTGGCCGATCAGCGCCATGTCACGCGCCGAGCTGTACTGGCCCTGGGCATCCAGGCCGTGTACCGTCTGGAAGTGGGTGTTCTGCAGGCCCAGCTTGCTGACGTAGGTGTTCATCAGGTTAACGAACGCGTCCTGGCTGCCGGCGACGTAGTCGGCCATCGCCACGCAGGCGTCGTTACCGGATTGCAGGTTGATGCCGCGGGTCAGCTTGGAGACCGGCACGCGATCGCCCGGCTTCAGGAACATCAGCGAGGAGCCTTTGAACACCGGGTTGCCGGTCGCCCAGGCGTCCTGACCGACGGTCACCAGATCGTCCTGGCCGATTTTACCCGCTTTCAGCGCCTGGCCGATGACGTAGCTGGTCATCATTTGGGTCAGGCTGGCCGGATCGCGACGCGCGTCGGCGTTCATCTCGGCCAGCACCTTGCCGGAGTTGTAATCAATCAGGATGTACGCTTCCGCATCGATCTGCGGGACACCTGGGATCATGGTTTTGATGTTAACGTCATCGGCATGTGCAACGGAGGCTGCGCTCATTGCGATAACGGTGCCGAGTGCGATGCTTTTGATTAAGCGAAAAGAAGTTACTTGTTTCATGATCGGGACTACAACATCCGTGAAAGTAAAGTTAAAAAACGAGCCACACTATAGCAGATGCGATCCCGGCAGGCATTATCCATTCATCTGACTAATCGCGGTTAAAGACCTTTTAGCTGCAAGAAAATGTTTCAGCTAAATAACCGCTTATCAGCCGCGAATGCCCGCCGGGCATAACGCTTAGGGTGCAGCAGTAACGAAAGACTGTTGTTGCGCTTCGCTGGCCAGGCGTTGCTGCAGCTGGGCCGCCTGCTGACGGCTGCTGAACGGGCCGAGCTGGACGCGATAAACGTTGCCGTTGGCCGCCACTTTGCCCGGCACGCCAAACTGTTGGCTCAGGCTTTGCTGCCAGCTCTGGGCGCGCTCGGCGCTGCTCAGCGCACCGACCTGCACCACGTAACCGCCGGAGGAAGAAGCGGCCGCAACCGGAGCGGCCACGGCGGCGGCTTCCGGTTCGGAACCTTCCAGCACGCCGGCCGGTACTGCGCTTGGAGCGCCGAGGAAACCGCTGCGGCCGTTGCCGGCGTTTGCCGGAGCGCCATCGTCGGTGCGCAGGGTGCTGTTATCGATCGGGCGCACCGCCGCGCCGCCGGCGACCGGCACGTCCTGCTGGATCGGGGTGCCCATGCCGCTGGCGCCGAGATCCGGGCGTGCCGGCAGGGCGTAACTCTGTTTCGCCACGATGGTGCCGATGGTGCCCGGGCCGCTCAGCGTGCCGTCCGGCGCCACGTTGATGAAATCGACTTTGACCTTGGTGTTGTTGGACAGGTTGAGGCGGTCGGCGGCGGCTTTCGACAGATCGATGATGCGGCCCTTGGTGTATGGCCCGCGATCGTTGACGCGCACCACCAGCTGACGGCCGTTGGCCAGGTTGGTGACGCGCACATAGCTTGGGATTGGCAGCGTTGGGTGCGCCGCGGTCAGGCCGTTGGGATCGAACTGCTCACCCAGCGCCGTGGTGTTGCCGTTAGCCTCTTCGCCATACCAGGACGCCAGGCCGGTCTGCGAGAAGTTCTGCGGATCTTTTACGATGCGGTAAGTATCGCCATTAACCTTATAATCCTGCATGTTGTTAGGGTTATAGGGTTCATATTGAGGCTCGACGCCACCGATTTCCACCACCGGGCCGTTGTACGGCTGCTGTGGCGCCTGCTGTTCCGTGGTCGGGGCGGTACAGGCGGAGAGCAACACCGCCGCGACGCCGATCCAAAGCCATTCCTTACGCATTACTCACCTCTTATAAACTTTTAGACAGCATTTTCCGATGCGTGTGGATCGACATGATGATGCCGAAACCGGCCATCAACACTATCAGCGCCGAACCCCCGTAACTGACCAGAGGCAAAGGTACGCCAACTACCGGCAAAATGCCACTGACCATACCGATGTTAACAAAGACATAAACGAACAAAATCAGCATCAAGCCGCCAACCATCACGCGGCCGAAGGTGGTTTGCGCCTTGGCGGCGATCATCAGCCCGCGAATGATCACCAGCAGGTAGAGCGCCAGCAGCACCAATACCCCGATCAGCCCCAGCTCTTCGGCCAACACGGCGAAGATAAAGTCGGTATGGCGCTCCGGCAGGAACTCCAGCTGCGACTGGGTGCCGTGCAGCCAGCCCTTGCCGGACAGGCCACCGGAGCCGATGGCGATCTTCGACTGAATGATGTGGTAGCCGGCGCCGAGCGGGTCGCTTTCCGGATCGAGCAGCATCATGACGCGGTCGCGTTGATAACCGTGCATCAGGAAGAACCACAGCACCGGGATAAAGGCCGCCAGCGCGACGGCGGCGACGGCGATCAGTTTCCAGCTCATGCCCGACAGGAACAGCACGAACAACCCGGAGGCGGCGATCAGGATCGAGGTGCCCAGATCCGGCTGTGCGGCCACCAGCAGCGTCGGCAGGAAGATCAGCACCAGCGCGATGGCGGTGTTTTTCAGCGAAGGCGGGCAGACGTCGCGGTTCATAAAGCGCGCCACCATCAGCGGCACGGCGATCTTGGCGATTTCCGACGGCTGGAAGCGCACCACGCCCAGATCCAGCCAGCGCTGCGCGCCTTTACTGATCTGCCCGAAGGCGTCTACCAGGATCAGCAAAATCACGCAGAAAATATACAGATAGGGCGCCCAGCTTTCGTACACGCGCGGCGGGATTTGCGCCATGACGGCCATCACGATCAGCCCCATGACGATCTGCCCGATCTTGCGCTCCATCATGCCGATGTCCTGGCCGCTGGCGCTCCACATCACGAAGGCGCTGTAGACCAGCAGGGCCAGGATCAGCAGCAGGAACGTCGGGTCGATGTGGATTTTGGTCCAGATCGAGCCTTTTTGTTGGCTTTCAGTCATGTTCTACCTTAGTCACCTTCTACGCCAGGCGGCAGCGGGGCCTCGCTTGGCAATTGCGTATTGTTGTCGCCCAGCATGATATGGTCGAGGATCTGGCGGGTGATGGTGCCCACCGCCGGACCGGAGCCGCCGTTTTCCAGAATGATGGCGACCGACACCGTCGGGTTGTTGAACGGCGCGAAGGCGGTCATCAGCTTGTGATCGCGCAGGTGCTCCGCCAGTTTGTGGGCGTTGTAGGTTTCGTAGCCGAATACCTGTGCGGTACCCGATTTCGCCGCGGCTTTATAAGGTGCGTCCGCAAAGTACTTGCGCGCCGTCCCGTTCGGACGGTTGGCCACCCCGTACATGCCGTCTTTGGCGATTTCCCAGAAGCCGGAGTGAATATCGCCGATCTGCGTGCTCTCTTCCTGTTTGAACGGCACCAGCGCGCCGTTGACGCGGGTGCTCTGCAGCAGGTGCGGCGTTTTGACGGTGCCGTCGTTGATCAGGGTGTTCAGCGCTTTGGCCATCTGGATCGGCGTGGCGGTCCAGTAGCCCTGGCCGATGCCCACCGGAATGGTGTCGCCCTGATACCACGGTTTTTTATAGCGTTTCAGCTTCCATTCGCGCGTCGGCATCAGGCCGGAACGCTCTTCGGCCAGATCGATGCCGGTGTACTGGCCGTAACCGAATTTGGTCAGCCAGCTCGACAGCCGATCGATCCCCATGTCATAGGCGACCTGATAGAAGTAGGTATCCGCGGACTCTTCCAGCGCCTTGGTGACGTTCAGGCGGCCGTGGCCCCATTTTTTCCAGTCGCGGAAGCGTTTTTCCGAGCCGGGCAGTTGCCACCAGCCGGGATCGAACACCACGGTGTTCTTGGTGATCACGCCGGCGCTGAGTGCCGACACTGCGATATAAGGTTTCACCGTCGACGCGGGCGGGTAAACCCCTTGCGTGGCGCGGTTGATCAGCGGGCGATTCGGATCGTTCAGCAACCCCTGATAATCCTTGCTGGAAATGCCGTCCACGAACAGGTTCGGATCGTAGCTCGGGTTGGACACCATCGCCAGGATGGCGCCGGTGCGCGGATCGCTCACCACCACCGCGGCGCGGCTGCCCACCAGCAACTGCTCGATGTAGCGCTGCAGCTCAAGATCGAGCGTCAGGTAGACGTCCTGACCGGCGGAAGGCGGCTGCTCGTGCAATTGGCGGATCACCCGGCCGCGGTTGTTGACCTCGACCTCTTCGTAGCCGGTTTTGCCGTGCAGCGTGTCTTCGTAATAGCGTTCGATGCCCAGTTTGCCGATATCGTGGGTGGCGGCGTAGTTGGCCAGTTTGCCGTCTTTGTCCAGGCGTTCGACGTCGCGGTCGTTGATCTTCGACACGTAGCCGGTGACGTGGGTGAGGGCGGAGCCGTAAGGATAGTAGCGGCGCTGGTAACCTTTCACTTCCACGCCGGGGAAGCGGAACTGATTGACCGCAAAGCGGGCGACCTGCACCTCGGTCAGCGCGGTTTTCACCGGAATGGAGACGAAGCGGCGCGAACGCTTGCGCTCTTTTTCGAAATTGGTGATGTCGTCGTCGGTCAGATCGACCACCGTGCGCAGCGCCTGCAGCGTGGCTTTGAGATCGTCAACCTTCTCCGGCATCAGCTCCAGCTGATAAATGGTGCGGTTGAGCGCCAGCGGGGTGCCGTTGCGATCGTAGATAATGCCGCGGCTGGGCGCGATGGGCACCAGCTTAATGCGGTTTTCGTTGGAGCGGGTGCGGTAATCCTCGACGCGGAGCACTTGCAGATTATACAGGTTGGCGATCAGGATGCCGGACAGCACCAGGATGCCCAGAAACGCCACCAGGGCGCGGCGTACAAACAGGGCGGATTCAGCCGTATAGTCGCGAAAAGGGTTACGTTCTATTTTCATCCCGCTGCTTTATTTCACTCTGTCACGGTCACCACCGGCTATTCCCGGTGGTAAGGATGATTTGTAGTAATACTCCAGGCGCGGTAGAGGCTTTCGGCCACCAGGACGCGCACCAAAGGATGCGGCAGCGTCAGCGGAGACAGTGACCAGCTCTGCTCGGCAGCGGCTTTGCAGGCGGGCGCCAGCCCTTCCGGGCCGCCGATCAGCAAGCTGACGTTGCGGCCATCCTGCTTCCAGCGTTCAAGCTGCTGCGCCAGCTGCGGCGTTTCCCACGGCGTGCCTGGGATGTCCAGCGTAACGATGCGGTTGCCTTTGCCCACCGCCGCCAGCATCTGTTCGCCTTCCTTGTCCAGAATGCGCTTGATGTCGGCGTTTTTGCCGCGTTTGCCCGCCGGGATCTCGGTCAGCTCAAACGGCATATCTTTGGGAAAGCGGTGCAGGTAATCCATAAAGCCGGTTTGCACCCAGTCTGGCATTTTGGTGCCGACCGCCACCAATTGCAGTTTCACCGCTTAACTCCAGAGTTTTTCCAGCTCGTACAGGCGACGGCTCTCTTCCTGCATCACGTGTACGATCACTTCGCCCAGATCGACCACGATCCAGTCGGAGGCTTCCTGGCCTTTCATGCCGTACAGCTCCATGCCCGCGGCACGGGATTCCTGCACCACGTGGCTGGCGATCGACATCACGTGGCGAGTCGAGGTGCCGGTGCAGATGATCATGCAATCGGTGATGCTGGATTTGCCCTGGACGTCCAGAGCGATAATGTCTTGGCCTTTCAGATCATCGATTTTATCGATGACGAAATCTTGGAGCGCTTTACCTTGCAAAGGTTCCCCCTCGGGTGTGTTCTGTTCAGTCGGCTGCGGCGGGCAAAATGCGCGCGCCGCGGCGTAACCGGATAATGGTTTCGGCAGGCTGCCGCTGAAAGCCAGCTAACTGGTGACTGCCCGGCCAGCTAAGGTTTCCGGGGTTTTCAGCGGATACCTGAAAAATAGCGGCGCAGTATATCACGCACCTTTCGCTAGCGATATAAACCCTGCAACTCGATATAGCGCTGCACCGGGCGTGGCAGCAGGTCGTCGCAGTTGAGGCCCTGATGGCGGCGCTGACGGATCTCGGTGGCGGAAATTTCCAGCTCCGGCGTATCGGCCAAATAGATATGGCCGTGCGGGCGACGGCTGAGCAGCACCGGGTCGGCGGTGCGATGGCGTTCCAGCCACTGCTGCAGTTCCGGCGTGTCCATGCGATCGTTATAGCCCGGGCGCGCCAGCACCAGCAGATGACACACGTCCAGCAGCGCCTGCCAGCGGTGCCACTTATGCAGCGTCAGCAGTGAGTCCTGACCAATGATAAACGCCAGCGGCTGGGCGGCGCCACGCTCTTTACGAATCGTTTCCAACGTCTCGATGGTGTAGGAGGGGGTGGTGCGGTGCAGTTCGCGATCGTCGACGGCAAACAGTGGATTGCCGGCGATCGCCAGCTCGACCATCTTCAGGCGCTGCTGCGCATTGGCCTCCGGCTGCGGGCGGTGCGGCGGCACGTGGTTAGGCAGCAGCGTGACGCGATTCAGGCCCACTTCGGCGGCCAACGCTTCCACCGGCCGCAGGTGGCCGTAGTGGATCGGGTCAAAGGTGCCGCCGAACAGCGCGTGCAAAACGGTGGGGTGTTCCGGGTTAGTGGGCATCGGTAAAACTCGTGGCCAAGGGTTTGCCGCACAGCAGCATCGACAGGGTTTCCAGTTCCGGCCAGACCGACTGGCCATAGTCCTGCTTGAGGGTCAGCTCGATTTGCGTCAGCAGCTGTACCGCCTGCTGCAGCTGGGGGCTGGACAAGCGTTGCAGCGCCTGGGTCACCAGCGGGCGGCGGTTCTGCCAGACCTTGTGCTGATCGAACAGCGTGCGCAGCGGCGCGGAAGCCATGCGGCGCTGCAGCGTCAGCAACAGCAGCAGTTCGCGCTGCAGGGTGCGCAGCAGGATCACCGGCTCCACGTCTTCTTGCTGCAGCTGCTGCAAAATATGCCAGGCGCGCTTGCTCTTGCCGGCCAGCAGGGCGTCCAGCCAGTGGAACGGCGTGAAGTGGGCGGCGTCGTTCACCGCCTGTTCGACGCGCGGCAGCGTGAGCTTGCCGTCCGGGTGCAGCAGCGACAGCCGCTCCAGCGCCTGCGACAGCGCCAGCAGGTTGCCTTCGTAGCAGTAGCACAGCAGCTGATTGGCGGCGTCGTCCAACTCCAGCTTCATCGCCTTGGCGCGCGTGGCGACCCAGCGCGGCAGCTGCGCCTGTTCCGGCGTCTGGCAACTGACGAGGGCGCCGTGCGGGCTGAGCGCCTTGAACCAGGCGCTGTTTTCCTGCGCTTTGGTGAGGCGCGGGCCGCGCAGGATCAGCAGGATATCCTCGTGCAGCAGCGTGGCGAGCTTGGTCAGCTGTTCGCCGATCGGCGCCGTCGGGCCGTTTTCGGGGAAGATCAGCAGCAGCGTCTGGCGGCTGGCGAAAAGGCTCATCGCCTGGCAGATGCCGAAGATGGCGTCCCAGTCGGTATGGGCGTCGAGGGAAATGCTGTAGTGCTCGCTGAACTGCTGCTGTTGCGCGGCCTGCCGGAGCAAATCCTGGCTCTCCTGCAGCAGCAGCGGTTCATTGCCGCTCAATAAATAACAAGCGCGCAGCCCCTCTCGGAGCTGCGCGGCAAGTTGTTCCGGATAAATGCGGATCATTGTGCGGTTTGGCTTGCCGCTCGTTCACCGGCGGCAGCGGCTTTCTGCCGGTTATCTTCTTCCGCCGCATGCACGGCCAGCAGTTTGCGCACCAGCTGTTGCGCCGCCTGCTCACGCATTTCCTGGCGAATGATCTCCTGTTCGGAGTCCTTGGCCAGCGCGGTCAGCGGGTTGTCGAAGAAGGAACGGAACACTTTCACCGACAGCGGATACAGGTCATGGCCCGGGATCAGCACCTGCGCCTGCACGGTCAGCACCATCTGGTACTCGGCGGTTTTACCGTCCTGGAAGATCGAAGCGGTATCCTGGCTTTCCGTCGCGCCGACGATGCGCAGGGAAGGCACGTCTTTACGCTTCGGATCGCTGACGATAGTCACGTCGTTCAGACGCAGCTGTTCGCGCACCGAGCGCGTCAACGGGCCGTAAGGGTCAGCGCTGTCCAGGATCAGCGTTTTCATTTCATTAGGCACCTGCGTGGTGCCGCGCAGGTGAAAACCGCAGCCGGCGGTGACCAGCACCGCCAACCCCAGCAACAGCGTCAGAATGCGTTGTCGCACAATTCCTCCTTGTGTTAACCCACAACCAGGTTAAGCAGTTTGCCCGGAACGTAGATCACTTTGCGAATCGTGACGCCGTCCAGATATTTAGCCACCAGATGCTCTTCGGCAGCGCGCGCGCGCACCTGCTCTTCGGTCGCATCGGCGGATACGGTGATTTTAGCGCGAACCTTGCCGTTCACCTGCACCACCACCAGTTTGGAGTCTTCGACCATCGCCTGCTCGTCGGCAACCGGCCATGGCGCAGTGTCCACGTCGCCTTCGCCGCCCAGCGCCTGCCACAGCGTGAAGCATACGTGCGGGGTGAACGGATACAGCATGCGAACCACGGCCAGCAGCGCTTCCTGCAGCAGCGCGCGATCCTGCTCGCTCTCCTGCGGCGCGCGGGCCAGCTTGTTCATCAGCTCCATCACGGCGGCGATCGCGGTGTTGAAGGTCTGACGGCGGCCGATGTCATCGGTCACCTTGGCGATGGTTTTGTGCAGATCGCGGCGCAGCGCTTTCTGATCTTCGTTCAGCGCCGCCACGTCCAGCGGCTGCACCGCGCCTTTTTCCACGTGATCGTAGGCCAGTTTCCACACGCGTTTCAGGAAGCGGTTAGCCCCTTCCACGCCGGATTCCTGCCACTCCAGCGTCATTTCTGCCGGTGAAGCGAACATCATGAACAGACGCACGGTGTCCGCGCCGTATTTTTCCACCATCTCCTGCGGGTCGATGCCGTTGTTTTTCGACTTCGACATTTTGCTCATGCCAGCATAGACCAGTTCACGGCCTTGCGGATCGGTGGCCTTGATGATGCGGCCCTTGTCGTCGCGCTCGACGGTGGCGTCAACCGGGGACACCCAGACGCGCTCGCCGCTGTTGCCGGTGTAGTAGAAGGCGTCGGCCAACACCATGCCCTGACACAGCAGGCGCTTGGCCGGCTCGTCGGAATCCACCAGGCCCGCATCGCGCATCAGCTTGTGGAAGAAGCGGAAGTACATCAGGTGCATGATGGCGTGTTCGATGCCGCCGATATATTGATCGACCGGCAGCCAGTAGTTGGCGGCGGCCGGATCCAGCATGCCTTGGTCATACTGCGGGCAGGTGTAGCGCGCGTAGTACCAGGAAGACTCCATAAAGGTGTCGAAAGTATCGGTTTCACGCAGCGCCGGCTGGCCGTCGACGGTGGTCTTCGCCCACTCAGGATCGGCCTTGATCGGGCTGGTGATGCCGTCCATGACCACGTCTTCCGGCAGGATCACCGGCAACTGGTCTTCCGGCGTCGGCATCACGGTGCCGTCTTCCAGCGTCACCATCGGGATTGGCGCGCCCCAGTAACGCTGACGGGAAACGCCCCAGTCGCGCAGACGGTAGTTGACCTTGCGCTGGCCTACGCCCTTGGCGACCAGTTTGTCGGCGATGGCGTTGAAGCCCGCTTCATTGTCCAGGCCGTCGAACTCGCCGGAGTTGAACAGCGCGCCTTTGTCGGTCATCGCTTCGGCGCTCACGTCAGGCTGGCTGCCGTCGAGGTTCAGGATCACCGGTTTGATCGGCAAATCGTATTTGGTGGCGAATTCCCAGTCGCGCTGGTCGTGCGCCGGTACCGCCATCACGGCGCCGGTGCCGTATTCCATCAGCACGAAGTTGGCGACCCACACCGGCAGCTTCTCGCCGCTCAGCGGGTGGACAACGAACAGGCCGGTCGGCATGCCTTTCTTCTCCATCGTCGCCATTTCGGCTTCGGCAACTTTGGTGTTGCGGCATTCGTCGATGAAGTCGGTCAGCGTCGGGTTGTTGCGCGCGCCCTGTTGCGCCAGCGGGTGGCCCGCGGCGACCGCCACGTAGGTGGCGCCCATGAAGGTGTCGGGACGGGTGGTGTAAACCGTCAGCTTCTCTTCGCTGTCCGCCACGTCGAAGGTGATTTCCACGCCTTCGGAGCGGCCAATCCAGTTACGCTGCATGGTTTTCACCTGCTCCGGCCAGCTTTCAAGCGTGTCCAGATCGTTCAGCAGCTGATCGGCGTAGGCGGTGATTTTGATGAACCACTGCGGGATCTCTTTACGCTCGACCTTGGTGTCGCAGCGCCAGCAGCAGCCGTCGATAACCTGTTCGTTGGCCAGCACGGTCAGATCGTGCGGGCACCAGTTCACCGCCGAGGTCTTCTTGTAGACCAGGCCTTTTTCATACAGCTTGGTGAAGAACCACTGTTCCCAGCGGTAGTATTCCGGCTGGCAGGTGGCGATTTCGCGATCCCAGTCGTAGCCGAAGCCCAGCAGTTTCAGCTGGTTCTTCATGTATTCGATGTTGTCGTAGGTCCACGGGGCCGGTGCGGTGTTGTTTTTCACCGCCGCGCCTTCCGCCGGCAGGCCGAACGCATCCCAGCCGATCGGCTGCAGCACGTTTTTGCCCAGCATGCGCTGATAGCGCGAGATCACGTCGCCGATAGTGTAGTTACGAACGTGGCCCATGTGCAGTCGGCCGGATGGGTAAGGCAGCATGGATAGGCAGTAGTACTTTTCCTTGCTGTCGTCTTCGGTAACTTTGAAAGTCTGCTTCTCTTGCCAGTGAAGCTGTACGTTCGATTCTATGTCTTCTGGACGGTATTGCTCTTGCATGGCGGCCGGTGGTCCTGTAGGTGTAAACCGTTGCCCCGGTCAGAGGCAACGCAATGAACATTTAGTATTCGTAGATCCGCATAGCATAGCTGATAAGACCTCCCGGCAACAACTCCAAGCGCCTGACTCGGCGCATTTAAAAAAAGCGTCGTCATGACGCGGCTCACAACCTGCGGATCCCGCGTCTTGCCAAGTGACATCAGTCATTTACGGCTAAAATAAGAACAAGTAGCTTAGGGGTATCCCTACAGCCAAGTCCGGCGCAGCGTTTATCGAGGAGAGTCTATGAACAAGGTTGCTCAGTATTACCGCGAATTGGTGGCATCGCTGACCGAACGCCTGAAAAACGGTGAACGCGATATCGACGAACTGGTGGCCAGCGCGGAGCGGCGGTTGAACGAGGCCGAGGATCTGACCCGTGATGAGGTGCGGCAGGTGACGCAGGCGGTGCGGCGCGATCTGGAAGAGTTCGCCCGCAGCTATCAGGAGAGCCGGGACGAGTTTACCGACAGCGTGTTTATGCGGGTGATCAAAGAGAGCCTATGGCAGGAACTGGCGGATATCACCGACAAAACCCAGCTGGAGTGGCGCGAGGTGTTCAAGGATGTCAGCCACCACGGCGTTTACCACAGCGGTGAAGTAGTGGGGCTGGGCAATCTGGTGTGCGAGCAGTGTCACTACCACCTGGCGTTCTACACGCCGGAGGTGCTGCCGCTGTGCCCGAAATGCGGCCACGACCAGTTCCAGCGGCGGCCGTTTGAACCTTGATGGCGTTCCCCGGCAGGGCGGGGAACGCTAAGGCCGGCGTTTAGCGGAACAGTTTCTTCAGCAGGTTGCTGAGGAAACCGCCGCTGACGGTAGCCGGGGCGGCTTGCGCCTGCGCCGGTGCGCTGGCCGGTACGGCGACGCCGGCCGGGATTTTCTGCGCGACCGCGATGCGGCTGTCCTGGGCGGCTTTCTCCGCCGCTTCCGGGCCGTAGGCGAAGCCTTCCGCCAGCACGAATTCAACGTCGGTGATGCCGATAAAGCCCAGGAACAGCTTCACGTACGGCGTGATCAGATCCGTCGGCGTGTCGGCGTGGATGCCGCCGCGGCTGGAGATGACGATCGCTTTCTTGCCTGTCACCAGCCCTTCGGCGCCGGCGGAGGTATAGCGGAACGTCTGACCGGCGCGGGCAATCAGATCGAAGTAGATCTTCAGCTGCGTAGGGATGTTGAAGTTGTACATCGGGGCGCTGATGATCAGCGTGTCGTGCGACTTCAGCTCGGCAATCAGCTCATCGGACAGCGCCAGGGTGCTTTGCTGGTGCGGCGTCAGCGGTTTATCGCCGGCGGTAAAACCGGCCATCACTTCACCATCCAGCTCCGGCAGCGTCGGGTTGGCCAAATCGCGCACGGTGAACCTGTCTTCAGGGTGAGTTTCACGCCATTGTTCAACAAAAAAATCGACTAATTTTCCAGACTGGGAATATTCACCCAGAATACTTGATTTCAGGACCAGTACGCGGCTCATTGGCTTATCTCCAGGCGAAGTCTAATCGGTAACGATGTCAGTCGGTGTAAACGCATGGTAGAGGCAAGCCAGGAACAGTGATAGCGCAAAAATTCGCTGAGTTAAATCAAAAAAATTGAACTAGGGGCGCGAATGCGCCCCGATGGGATCAATAACGCGCTACGCGCTCGGCCAGCAGATCGATAAAGCCTTCGCGGTTGATGCCGGTCAGCACTTCCACGTTGGCCGCGTTGCCGGTTTGCTGGAAATAGTCCACCACCGTCATGCCGGCGGTGTATTCCCCCTTGGTTTCCACCCCCACCCAGCGCTCTACGCCGGTAAACAGCTGCGGCGCCAGCAGCCAGGCGATGGTGCAGGGATCGTGCATCGCCGCGCCGGGCAGGCCGCGCGGGTGGCTGAGATACAGCGGCAGGTAAAAATCGAGCATCTCCGCGACCGCCTGCGCGACCGGATTGGCTATCTGACGAATGCGTTCGATATCCTGCGGCAACACCAGCGCCTGATGGGTGACGTTCAGCCCGGCCATGGTCAGCGGCACGCCGGATTTCAGCACCATTTCGGCGGCTTCGGGATCGACGAAGATGTTGAACTCCGCGACCGGCGTGGTATTGCCGGCGTTCATGCCGCCGCCCATGAATACGATGCGCTCGATGCGGCTTTTCAGCTCGGCATGCTGGGCCAACAGCAGGGCGATGTTGGTCATCGGGCCGGTCACCACCAGGGTTATCGGCTGCGGGCTGGTGCGCAGCAGGTCGGCGATCAGTTCGACGGCGCCGCGGGGATCGGGTTTGAGGGTCGGCGTCGGCAGGTGGGTGTTGCCCATGCCGGTTTTGCCGTGGACATAGTCGGCGATCACCAGCTCGCGCATCAGCGGGCCGCCGGCGCCGGCGGCGACCGGTATGTCCTCGCGCCCCATCAGGGTCAACAGGCCCAGCGCGTTATGCAGGGTTTTCTCCGGCGTCTGGTTGCCGGCGGAGGTGGTGATGGCTTTGACGTCCAGCTCCGGCGAACGCAGCGCCATGGCCAGCGCGATGGCGTCGTCGAGGCCGGGATCGCAATCGATGATAATAGGGCGGGGCATGTTCTTTCTCCTCTGTTTGTTATCCAGCGAGCATCGGATCAAAACCGGGGAGAAACAAGCGCTTTTAGTGCCGGGCGTTAGCGCGACCGGATAAGGCGTTCAGACACCGCAGAGTTCATGAGCGCTGCGTTTCCATTCTTCCACCTCGGTTGGGTGCAAGAAGGAGTAATAGACGGTAGTGCCGTCGGGCAAGATATTTTGCAGTGCCTGCATGCAGTTGGCCTCGCAGGGGCGCAGCTCGATATACACGTTGGTGATCGGCACCTGCTCCTTATCGGCGTCAAAGCGTTCGATACGTCTTATCGCCGCAACCAGCGCGGCCATTTCGGCATGAAGCTTGACCCAGTTATGGGTGTAGATATCCGGCGGCATCTCCATTTTCATCTGGCTATTGCCAAAGGCATAGCGAGTGCTGCCGCGCAGCTGGTATTCGATGGTGGCGCAACAGGACTCAGGCCCGTAACCCGGTTTTTCAATCAGTTTCTTCTTGTCTTCCAACGTGCGTCGAACAATCGGATAACCGGATTTGATGTTGTACTCCGCTTGTACCAGTTGAATCATGCCAGCCTCTCTGATGGGTGAGTTAATCATCAAAGGTAGGACAGCCTGCAGGATCGCGCGTTGTTTACGGTCATCGCGACGGGGGGTTTAAGATAAATCCTAACTTTGTTGAGGCGGCAATGAGGGGCATTCAGGCGCATGGGCGCCGAAAAACTAGCGCCCCTAGGGGCGCTTGGGTTTAGGGGACTGCGCGATCAGTGCAGGATCTTGGCCAGGAAGTCCTTGGCGCGATCGGATTCAGGGTTGTTGAAGAAATCGTCTTTGTTGCGGTCTTCGACGATTTTGCCTTCGTCCATAAAGATCACGCGATTCGCCACCTTGCGGGCGAAGCCCATTTCGTGGGTCACCACCATCATGGTCATGCCTTCGTTCGCCAGTTCGACCATCACGTCCAGCACTTCGTTGATCATTTCCGGATCGAGCGCCGAGGTCGGCTCATCGAACAGCATGGCGATCGGATCCATGCACAGCGCGCGGGCGATGGCGACGCGCTGCTGCTGGCCGCCGGACAGCTGACCGGGGAACTTGTTGGCATGGGCGGTGAGGCCGACGCGCTCCAGCAGCTTCAGGCCCTTCTCGCGCGAGGCGGTCTTATCGCGCTTGAGCACTTTGACCTGCGCCAGCGTCAGGTTGTCGATGATGGACAGGTGCGGGAACAGTTCAAAGTGTTGGAACACCATGCCGACCTTGGCGCGCAGCTGCGCCAGGTTGGTTTTCTTGTCGTTGACCGGCGTGCCGTTCACCAGGATGCTTCCCTGCTGGATCGGCTCCAGGCCGTTGACGGTTTTGATCAGGGTGGACTTGCCGGAACCTGAAGGACCGCAGACGACGACCACTTCGCCTTTTTTCACTTCGGTGGTGCAATCGGTCAACACTTGAAAGTGACCGTACCACTTGGAAACATTTTTCAGGGATATCATCAAACAGTCCTTTTCTTCAAATAGCTTACCAGCGCCGAGGCGGCGAGGCTGATAACAAAATAGACAAAGCCGGCGAACAGGATCATTTCAACCTGGGTGCCGTCGCGTTCGCCGATGGTCGACGCGGTGCGGAAGAAGTCGGCCAGGCTCAGTACGTAAACCAGCGAGGTATCCTGGAACAGCACGATGCCCTGGGTCAGCAGCAGCGGCACCATGGCGCGGAACGCCTGCGGCAGGATCACCAGCCGCATGGATTGCCAGTGGGTCATGCCCAGCGCCAGCGCGGCGGAAGATTGGCCGCGCGAGATGCTGATAATGCCGGCGCGGATGATTTCCGAATAATAAGCCGCTTCAAACAGGGAAAAGGCTACCATAGCCGAGATCAGGCGAATATCGGTTTTCGGCGACAGCCCTAGAACCTGTTGTAATAAGCTTGGAACCACCAGATAGAACCACAGCAGCACCATCACCAGCGGCACCGAACGGAACAGGTTGACGTACAGGGTGGCGAACCAGCTGATCGGTTTGAACGGCGACAGGCGCATCACCGCCAGCACGGTGCCCCACAGGATGCCGACCACGACGGCGGTCACGGTGATCTTCAGCGTGATCACCATGCCCTGCAGCAGATAAGGGAAGCTTGGGACGATCGACGCCCAGTCAAATTCGTACATTATTTACTCCCCAGGTTGCCAGGCAACTGCACTTTCTTTTCGACCAGACGCATAAACAGCATGATAACGGCGTTGATGCCGATATAAGCCAGCGTGATGGCGGTAAAGGATTCATAGGCGTGTGCGGAGTAATCCAACAGCTTGCCGGCCTGCGCGGCCATGTCCACCAGCCCGATGGTGGAGGCGATGGCGGAGTTTTTGACCAGGTTGAGCATCTCCGAGGTCATCGGCGGCACGATCACCCGGTAGGCGTTCGGCAACAGCACGTAGCGGTAGGTTTGCGGCAGCGTCAGGCCCATCGCCAGCCCGGCGGCTTTCTGGCCGCGCGGCAGGGATTGAATGGCGGCGCGCACCTGCTCGCAAACGCGGGCGGCGGTAAACAGCCCCAGACAAAGCATGGAAGAGACGAAGAACTGCACGTTGGGATCCAGCTCGGTCTTGAACCAGGTGCCGATATTGACCGGCAGCAGCTCGGGGATCACCAGATACCAGGTAAAGAATTGCACGATCAGCGGCACGTTGCGGAACAGCTCGACGTAACAGGTGCCGAGGGTGGAAAGAAAGCGGTTGGGCACGGTACGCAAGATACCGAACAGCGAACCGACGAAGAAAGCGATAATCCATGCACAGACGGAGAGGGCCACCGTGACCTGAAAGCCGGACCAGATCCAGCCGAGGTAAGTGGTGTTCCCAAACGGGGCCTGCTGCAGGAAGATACCCCAGTTCCAATCTATTGACATAACAAACTCCGATAAACGGGCGCAGGGCGCCGAAGATTGATGACTTGATGAGCGCCGATCGCCGCGCGGCCAGTCTGGCTGGCTTGTTGTGTACGGATGTCGGTGGCGCGCCTTGGGGAAAATGAGGGAGGGGAACGGCCCCCCTCATTCCTGTCTGTCCCAGTCATCAACTGGGCCGGTTTGGCCTGGCGGCCGCCCCGGCTTTTGTTCTATTTAGTTCAACGCTTTGTCGTTAGGCTCTTTGAACAGTTGCTTCATGTCGTCCGACAGTTCGAAGTTCATGTTGAGCTGTTTTGGTGGGATAGGCTGTTTGAACCATTTGTCAAACCACTTGGCCGCTTCACCGGAAGTTTGCGCCTGGGCGATGGTGTCATCGACCAGTTTTTTGAACTCAGGGTCGTCTTTACGCAGCATGCAGCCGTAGGCCTCTTTCGACTGCGGCGTGCCGATGATTTCCCACTGATCCGGTTTCTTGGCCTTGGCGCGCTCGCCCGCCAGCAGGGCGTCATCCATCATGAAGGCCACGGCGCGGCCGCTTTCCAGAGTGCGGAAGGAATCGCCGTGATCTTTGGCGCTGATGATGCGCATGTTCATCTTGCCGCTGTCGTTCAGCTTGTTCAGCAGCACTTCGGAGGTGGTGCCGGAGGTGACCACCACCGGTTTGCCTGCCAGGTCTTTAAAGTCTTTGATGTCGGAGCCTTTTTTCACCAGCAAGCGGGTGCCGACCACGAAAATGGTGTCGGAGAAGGCGGCCTGTTTCTGGCGCTCGAGGTTATTGGTGGTGGAGCCGCACTCGAAATCATAGGTGCCGTTTTGCAGCAGCGGGATGCGGTTCTGCGAGGTAATCGGCAGCATTTTCACCTGCAGATTCGGTGCATTCAGCTTTTTCTTAACGGCTTCAACGATTTGGTTGGAGTAGTCCTGAGAGTAGCCCACAACTTTTTGTTGGTTGTCGTAGTAGGAGAACGGCACTGACGATTCGCGGTGGCCGACAACGATCACGCCATTGTCTTTGATTTTCTTCAGCGTACCGGTCAGGTCTTCCGCATGCGCCACGCTACCTGCCATACCGAGCAGCAGTAACGATAACGCCAATTTACGCATTTGCATGGTCCAACTCCTTTGCTGTTGTGGTGGCTCTGACTAAAGAGCGTCAGGTTAAACCGACTATTTATTGCTCAAGTTATAAAGATAGTCTTAGAACGGATAGCCGTTAAAAAATAACCGATTGTGAATATCTTGAAACTAAAATGTTTCATTTTTTGAGACGCCGCGCGCACCAAATCAATGCAACAAAACGCTGACGCACTCGTGCGGTGCGCTCGACGCACCCAAAATGTGCGCAGGTGCGACAAAACGTCAGCAAAAGTAAACCGGCGCGCGAGGTCGCCATAGATAAAAGCAAGGAGTGTGCCAGCCGCGTTGATTTAACGGCATTTTCTGACTGAGGTGGGGATATTGACGGGAAAGTGGGGCGCGGCGGGCGCGCCCCGACGGAGAGGATTATTTGCGGCGCAGGCCCAACATCAGCGCCCAGCCGCCCAGCAGCAGGGTAATCACCCACAGCGGCGTGGCGCCGAAGCGCGCATAAGGCGTGACGCCGGTGGTCGGCGTGACCTTCACTTCGAGCACCTGACGGGTGAACTGCGGGATTTCGGCGATCACCTCGCCGTTCGCGTCCACCGCGGCGGTGACGCCGTTATTGGTGCTGCGCAGCAGCGGCCGGCCGAGCTCCAGCGCCCGCATGCGCGCCATCTGGAAGTGTTGCCACGGGCCGATGGAGTGGCCGAACCAGGCATCGTTGGAGATGGTCAGCAGGAAGTTGGTGTCCGGGCGGAAGTTATCGCGCACCTGCTGGCCCAGCACGATTTCGTAGCAGATGGCCGCCGTCAGGTTGTACCCGCGCACGCTGAGCTGCGGCTGCACATAGTCGCCGCGGCTGAAGGAAGACATCGGCAGATCGAAGAACGGCGCCAGCGGCCGCAGCAGCGTCTCCAGCGGCACGAATTCGCCGAACGGCACCAGGTGGTGCTTGTTGTAGCGATTTTTGTCCGGGTAGCTGTACGGCGTCGGCTCGCCGAGCACGATGGCGCTGTTGTAGATCTGCTGGCCCTGTGGCGTGGCGCGCACGTCGACGATGCCGGTGATCAGGCTGCTGTTCTTCGCCCGCATCAGGTCGTCCATCATGGTCAGGAAGCCGTTCTGGTTGGCTTCATAATCCGGGATGGCGGACTCCGGCCAGATGACGATCGGCGCCTTGCCCACGTACGGACGGGTTTCGTCCAGATAGGTTTGCAGCGTGCTGACCAGCGCTTTCGGATCCCATTTCATCGACTGGGCGATGTTGCCTTGCACCATGGCGACGTTCACCGCTTTCTCCGGCTGCGGGGTAAACCACTGCAGCTGGCGCAGCGGCCACGGCAACAGCAGCAGCGCGGCGGCGATGACCGCAGCCGACAGGCGGCGCTGATTGACGGCGTACACCAGCAGGCCGGCGATGGCCATCAGCACAAAGGTGATGGCGTCGACGCCCAGCAGCGGCGCGATGCCCTTCAGCGGGCCGTTGATCTGGCTGTAGCCGAACTGCAGCCAGGGGAAGCCGGTCAGCACCCAGCCGCGCAGGAATTCGGTCACCTGCCACAGCGCCGGCGCGGCGATGGCCAGCCGCCACCAGCGGGTGGCCGGGCACAGGCGCGTCAACAGCCCGGCGAACAGCCCGGTATACAGCGACAGGTAAGCGGCGAGCAGCACCACCAGGAAGACGTTGACGGCGAAAGGCATGCCGCCGAAATCGGCGATGCTGACATACACCCAGTTGATGCCGCTGCCGAACAGCCCGAAGCCCCAGACAAAGCCGAGCAGGGCGGACTGTTTGGCGGTGCGATTGAGGGTGACGGCCAGCAGGCCGAACAGGGAGACGATGGCCGCGGGCCAGAAGTCGTAGGGTGAGAACGCCAGCGTCCCGCCGGCACCTGACAACAGCGCCAGCAGGGCGCGAACCCGCTGGCGTTCAAGTAATGAGGCTTTAGCCATGTTGGATTTAATCTTCCAGTTTCGGTGGTGGAGAATCGTCCGGAATTTTTACATGAACCTGGATAATACGTCGACTGTCGGCCATGGCAACTTTAAATAGGTAACCTTCGATTTCAATGGTTTCCCCGCGCGCCGGCAGGTGGCCGAAGGCCTGCATCACCAGACCGCCGATGGTATCGACCTCGTCGTCGCTGAAATGGGTGCCGAAGGCTTCGTTGAAGTCTTCGATTGGGGCCAGCGCGCGCACGGTGTACATGTGGCGGCTGAGCTGGCGGATATCCAGATCGTCTTCGTCGTCGTATTCGTCTTCGATCTCGCCGACGATCAGTTCCAGAATGTCTTCGATGGTGACCAGGCCGGACACGCCGCCGAATTCGTCAATGACAATCGCCATGTGATAGCGCTGGGAGCGGAACTCTTTCAGCATCCGGTCGACGCGCTTGCTTTCCGGCACCACCACCGCGGTGCGCAGCACCTTGTCGATGCTGAACGGCTCGGAGTCTGCGCGCATGAACGGCAGCAGATCCTTGGCCATCAGGATACCTTCGATGTGATCTTTGTCTTCGCTGATCACCGGGAAGCGCGAGTGGGCGGAGTCGATAATCACGTCCAGGCACTCTTCCAGCGTCTGGTTGCGCTTGAGCGTCACCATCTGGGAGCGGGGAATCATGATGTCGCGCACGCGCTGCTCGGCGATATCCATCACGCCTTCCAGCATGTCGCGAGTATCGGGATCGATCAGGTCGTTTTGTTCGGAATCACGGATCAGCTCGACCAGATCGCCACGGTTTTTGGGCTCGCCGTGGAACAGCTGGTTAAGGATAAGAGTAAAGAACCCCTTCTTGGGACTGGGGCTGTCATTGCTTTGTGAATGGTCGTCGCTCATGGCGTTTTCGTTACTGTCACTCATGTCAGAGTTAAGGGGCGTCAGCGACAGCCCCGCAGGGGGCTGTAGGGTAAACGGCTGACGTCAGACGGGGTCTTTTTCCGCCAGGTACGGATCAGGATAGCCCAGTCCGTGCATGATTTCGGTTTCCAAAGACTCCATTTCTTCGGCTTCATCGTCTTCGATGTGGTCATACCCTAGCAGATGAAGACTGCCGTGGACAACCATATGCGCCCAGTGGGCCTCCAGCGCCTTGCCTTGCTCAATCGCTTCCTGTTCAACCACCTGGCGGCAGATGATCAGATCGCCGAGCAGCGGCAGCTCGATGCCCGGCGGGGCCTCGAACGGGAAAGAGAGCACGTTGGTCGGCTTGTCTTTGCCGCGGTAGGTCAGGTTCAGCTCGTGGCTTTCCGCTTCGTCCACCAGACGCACGGTCACCTCGGCCTCTTCCTGAAATTGCGGCAGCACGCCTTCCAGCCAGCGCTGGAAGGTGGCCTCATCCGGCAGGCCGTCGCCGCTTTCACAGGCAATCTGCAGATCCAAAATCACCTGGCTCATGGTGTCTCCTGCTCGGAGGCGGCGAGCGCCTCGCGCTTACGTTGTTCGGCAATCGCGTCTTTGCGTTTCTGTTCGGCCGCTTCCCAGGCCTCATAGGCGATGACCACGCGGGCCACCACCGGGTGGCGCACCACGTCTTCGCTGTGGAAGAAGTTGAAGCTCAGTTCTTCCACGTCCGACAGCACTTCCACCGCGTGGCGCAGGCCGGATTTCTGGTTGCGCGGCAGGTCGATCTGGGTGACGTCGCCGGTGATGACCGCCTTCGAGTTGAAGCCGATGCGCGTCAGGAACATCTTCATCTGTTCGATGGTGGTGTTCTGGCTCTCATCCAGAATGATAAAGGCGTCGTTCAGCGTGCGGCCGCGCATATAGGCCAGCGGCGCGACTTCGATCACGTTGCGCTCGATGAGCTTCTCCACGCGCTCGAAGCCCAACATTTCGAACAGGGCGTCGTACAGCGGGCGCAGATAGGGATCGACCTTCTGGCTCAGATCACCCGGCAGGAAGCCCAGCTTTTCGCCGGCTTCGACCGCGGGGCGGGTCAGCAGAATGCGGCGAATTTCCTGGCGCTCCAGCGCATCTACCGCGGCGGCGACCGCCAGGTAGGTCTTGCCGGTGCCCGCCGGGCCGATGCCGAAGGTGATGTCGTGATCGAGAATGTTGGCGATGTACTGCGCCTGGTTGGGCGTGCGCGGTTTCACCATGCCGCGCTTGGTTTTGATGGTGACCGCCTTGCCGTAATCCGGCACGCTGTCGGCTACCTGTTCCAGCACCCGGCTCTCTTTGATGGCCAGGTGGATTTGCTCCGGATCGATATCCGGGATCACGCCGCGAATCGGCGCGGTATCCACGTACAGATGGCGCAGGATATCGGCGGCGGCGGCCACGCACAGGTTTTTGCCGACCAGCTTGAAACGGTTGTCGCGGCGATTGATTTCGATGCCCAATCGGCGCTCGAGTTGTTTGATGTTGTCATCAAACGGGCCGCACAGGCTGAGCAAACGCTTGTTGTCTGCGGGCTCTAACAAAATTTCTTGTGTTGCGACGTTCAAACTATTCCTCTAGGTCACATCGGGCCTGGTTGATGTCACATAGCGCGTCCGGGACGCGCGCGTTCAGGGCGAGCCTGAATACTCTCTTTCTTGAATTATTCATGGTGCGCCGCAACGGCGCAAGTTTACCGCTGATCTATCTGTGCGCCGTCGGCGAAATTCAAGGGAAGAAAAGGAAAAAACGCGGCGGGGCGCAAAGCCCGCCGCGTCATCACAGAACAAGGCCGCTGGGAATCAGTTCTTTTTCACGAACTCGGATTTCAGCTTCATCGGGCCGAAGCCATCGATTTTGCAGTCGATGTTGTGATCGCCTTCGACCAGGCGAATGTTTTTCACCTTGGTGCCGATCTTGAGCATCGAGGAGCTGCCTTTGACCTTCAGGTCTTTGATCACGGTGACCGCGTCGCCGTCCGCCAGCAGGTTGCCGTTGGCGTCTTTGACGATCAGCGTGTCCTGATCTTCCGCCGGGGCGCTGTCGCTCCACTCGTGGGCGCACTCAGGGCAGATGAACAGGGCATTGTCCTGGTAGGTGTATTCGGAGTTGCACTTCGGGCAGTGTGGGAGTTGCATGTTATGTCGCCTCTTCAACAATAAAAAAATAAAAAAGCAAATCACCGGGCGCGGACGCCCGGCGGAGAAACGGTAAGGAGTAGCGCGAATGGGCGGCGATAAGGCGGCCGCCGCGGCGTCAGGGCTGGTAAATGCCGACGCCCAGCGCGTTTTCTTTGCGGGTACGGGCGATCACCGACTGCGGGGATTCATGTACGCGCAGATCCATCTGCTGTTCGGTGCGCACCACTGCGCCACGCAGGGTGTTGGTCAGCACCTCGGTAATTTCCACGTCGACGAACTGGCCGATCATGTCGGGCGTGCCCTCGAAGTTTACCACACGGTTGCACTCCGTGCGCCCGGCCAGCTCCATCACGCTTTTGCGCGAGGTGCCCTCCACCAGAATGCGCTGGACGGTGCCGAGCATGCGGCGGCTGAACTGCAGCGCCTGCTGGTTGATGCGGTCCTGCAGAATATACAGCCGCTGTTTTTTCTCTTCTTCGCTGACGTCGTCGACCATGTCCGCCGCCGGGGTGCCCGGGCGCGACGAATAGATGAAGCTGAAGCTGACGTCGAAATTGACGTCGGCGATCAGGTTCATGGTCTGTTCGAAATCGGCCTGGCTTTCGCCCGGGAAACCGACGATGAAATCGGAGCTGAGCTGAATGGCCGGCCGCGCCTTGCGCAGCTTGCGGATAATCGCCTTATACTCCAGCGCGGTGTGCGCACGTTTCATCATGGTCAGGATGCGATCCGAACCGCTCTGCACCGGCAGATGCAGGAAGCTGACCAGCTCCGGCGTGTCTTCATACACCGCGATGATGTCATCGGTGAACTCGATAGGGTGGCTGGTGGTGAAGCGAATGCGATCGATGCCGTCGATGGCCGCCACCAGGCGCAGCAGTTCGGCGAACGAGCAGATATCGCCGTCATGCGTGGCGCCGCGGTAAGCGTTGACGTTTTGGCCGAGCAGGTTGACCTCGCGTACGCCCTGCGCCGCCAGTTGGGCGATTTCGAACAGCACGTCGTCGCTCGGGCGGCTCACTTCCTCGCCGCGGGTGTAAGGCACCACGCAGAAGGTGCAGTATTTGTTGCAGCCTTCCATGATCGACACGAATGCGGTCGGGCCTTCGGCGCGCGGTTCCGGCAGACGGTCGAACTTTTCGATCTCCGGGAAGCTGATGTCGACCACCGGGCTGCGGGTGCCCTGAACGTGATTGATCATTTCCGGCAGGCGGTGCAGGGTCTGCGGGCCGAATACCACGTCAACGCAGGGCGCGCGGCTGCGGATCAGTTCACCTTCTTGCGAGGCCACGCAACCACCGACGCCGATGATCACCGACGGGTTCTTTTCTTTCAGCAAGCGCCAGCGCCCCAGCATGGCGAAAACTTTCTCCTGCGCCTTTTCACGGATCGAGCAGGTGTTCAGCAGCAGCACGTCCGCCTCTTCGGCGTTTTCGGTCCACTCGAAGCCGTGCGTGCTGTTCAACAGGTCGGCCATTTTCGATGAATCGTACTCATTCATCTGGCAGCCCCAGGTTTTGATATGTAGTTTTTTCGTCATTGACTTGCCATTACTCAGTGCGGAGCGAAAGTTGCGTTACGCGACATGCAGGGCGCGTATTGTAATCATTTGCCGCCGTTGTGACCAGCGCGGGGGAAAATGGCACGCAACCTGAAGCCGGAGCGAAAATCCGGTACACTGCGCAAAACGCCATACCGGGTGGGATGGCGAGCATTCACACAGAAAACATAGCCAATATGAAGACATCTCAAAATCGGTATGACGCGGTGGTGGTCGGCGGCGGCATGGTCGGCGCGGCGGCGGCCCTGGGGCTGGCGCAGGCGGGCTGGTCGGTGGCGTTGCTGGAACATCAGGCGCCGCAGGCGTTCGAGGCGCAAAGCCCGCCGGATCTGCGCATTTCCGCTATCGGCTGCACCTCGGTGGGGCTGCTGAAACAGCTCGGCGCCTGGCAGGCCGTGACGGCGATGCGCACGGCGCCGTATCGCCGGCTGGAGACCTGGGAGTGGGCGTCGTCGCGCGTGGCGTTCGACGCGGTGTCCCTGGGGCTGCCGGAGCTGGGCTTTATGGTGGAAAACCGCATTCTGCAGCTGGCGCTGTGGCAGCAGTTCGCGCAGTGCGCCAATTTGACGCTGCTGTGCCCCACCAGGCTGCAATCGCTGCAGCGGGCGGACAATGCCTGGCAACTTACGCTGGACGGCGGTGAGACGCTGCAGACGCGCATGGTTGTCGGCGCCGACGGCGCCAACTCGCAGGTGCGCAAGCTGGCGGCGATCGGCACCAACGGCTGGCAGTATCGTCAGGCGTGCATGTTGATCACCGTCGATACCGGCGCGCCGCAGCAGGATGTGACCTGGCAGCGCTTCTTCCCATCCGGGCCGCGTGCCTTCCTGCCGTTGTACGACAGCTGGGCGTCGCTGGTGTGGTATGACAGCCCGCAGCGCATTCGCCAGCTGCAGGCGATGCCGCCGGCGCAACTGGAGCGCGAGATCGCCGCCGCTTTCCCGGCGCGACTGGGCCCGGTTAAGGTGCACGCCGCCGGTTCGTTCCCGCTGACGCGGCGTCATGCGCAGCGCTACGTGTTGCCGGGGCTGGCGCTATTGGGTGATGCGGCGCATACCATCAATCCGCTGGCCGGGCAGGGCGTCAATCTGGGGTATCGCGACGTGGATGCCTTGCTGAACGTATTAAGCGATGCGCGGGAGCAGGGAGAGGACTGGAGCAGCGAGGCGGTACTGCTGCGCTATCAGCGCCGCCGCCGTACCGACAATCTGCTGATGCAGAGCGGCATGGATCTGTTCTATACCGCTTTCAGCAATAACCTGGCGCCGCTGAACGTGGCGCGCAATCTGGCGCTGATGGCCGCGCAGCGGGCGGGCAAGCTGAAAGAGCATGCGTTGAAGTACGCGTTGGGATTGTAACCGACAGGGCTCGGCTGCGGCTGGGCTCGTTAGGATTGGCCGAGCGCCGGAAAGCAAAAAGCCCGCCGAAGCGGGCTTTTCTAAATATGGCTGGGGTGCCAGGATTCGAACCTGGGTATGCTGGTATCAGAAACCAGAGCCTTACCGCTTGGCGACACCCCAATTATGGTGGCTACGACGGGATTTGAACCTGTGACCCCATCATTATGAGTGATGTGCTCTAACCAGCTGAGCTACGTAGCCGATGGTACTTTTTACTTCTTTGATTTGCAAGCAGTTTGTTATGGCTGGGGTACCTGGATTCGAACCAGGGAATGCCGGTATCAAAAACCGGTGCCTTACCGCTTGGCGATACCCCACCTGCAAACAAATCTTATGTTGAAACCCCATTCCCGAAGGAATATGGCTGGGGTACCTGGATTCGAACCAGGGAATGCCGGTATCAAAAACCGGTGCCTTACCGCTTGGCGATACCCCATCAACATACTGCGCCGACGATGAAGAGAAATGGTGCGGGAGGCGAGACTTGAACTCGCACACCTTGCGGCGCCAGAACCTAAATCTGGTGCGTCTACCAATTTCGCCACTCCCGCAAATGCAAAAAAGAGATGGTGGCTACGACGGGATTCGAACCTGTGACCCCATCATTATGAGTGATGTGCTCTAACCAGCTGAGCTACGTAGCCCTCTTTTTTTGCTTTGCCTTCATCGGCGTTGCGGGGCGCATTATGCGTATATGACCGATTTGCGTCAACAAGTTTTTTCCCGAAAAAGTGCCCGGAAGCGCCGTTTGTCTGGGTTGTGAACATTATGGCGATAAAATCGGCAATTCAGGCAGTTGGCGGGGGGAAAAGGCAACAAAAAGGCGGGCCAAAAGGCCCGCCCTGAGGGAAAGCGCCGCGCGATTATTTATAGGCGGCCTGGTGTACGCCGACGGCGCGGCCGGAAGGATCGTCCATCTTCTTGAACGATTCGTCCCATTCGATGGCCTTGGCGGACGAGCAGGCGACGGACGGGCCGCCCGGCACGCATTCGGCGGCGCTCGGCAGCGGGAACAGCTCCTCGAAGATTTCGCGGTACAGGTAGCCTTCTTTCGAAGTCGGCGTGTTGTACGGGAAGCGGAAACGCGCGGTTTCGAGCTGTTGATCGCTGATTTGCTGCGCAGCGACCTCTTTTAGCGTGTCGATCCAGCTGTAGCCGACGCCGTCGGAGAACTGCTCTTTCTGGCGCCAGGCCACGCTGGCCGGCAAATAGGACTCGAAACATTCGCGGACGATGTGTTTTTCCATTTTGCCGTTGCCGCACATTTTATCTTTCGGGTTGATGCGCATCGCCACGTCGAGGAATTTCTTGTCCAGGAACGGCACGCGGGCTTCGACGCCCCAGGCGGACATCGCCTTGTTGGCGCGCGCGCAGTCGAACATATGCAGCGCCAGCAGCTTGCGTACGGTCTCTTCGTGGAATTCGCGGGCGTCCGGCGCCTTATGGAAGTAGAGGTAGCCGCCGAACACTTCGTCCGCGCCTTCGCCGGATAGCACCATCTTGATGCCCATCGCCTTGATTTTGCGCGACATCAGGTACATCGGCGTCGAGGCGCGGATGGTGGTGACGTCGTAGGTTTCGATGTGGTAAATCACGTCGCGGATGGCGTCCAGGCCTTCCTGCACGGTGAAGTGGATTTCATGGTGCACGGTGCCCAGATGGTTGGCCACCTCCTGCGCGGCGCGCAGATCCGGCGAGCCTTCCAGGCCGACGGCGAAGGAGTGCAGCTGCGGCCACCAGGCTTCGCTGCGTTCCTGATCTTCCACGCGGCGCGCGGCGTACTTCTTGGTGATCGCCGAGATGACCGAGGAATCCAGCCCGCCCGACAGCAGCACGCCGTAAGGCACGTCGGACATCAGGTGGCTTTTCACCGACTCTTCCAGCGCGGTTCGCAGGGCGGTGGCGTCGGTCACGTTGTCTTTGACGCTGTCGTAATCGAACCAGTCGCGGCGATAGTATTCGCGGATCTCACCGTCCTGGCTCCACAGGTAGCTGCCGGCCGGAAATTCCTTGATGGTGCGGCACACCGGCACCAGCGCTTTCATTTCCGAGGCGACGTACAGGTTGCCGTGCTCGTCGTGGCCCATGTACAGCGGGATGATGCCCAGATGATCGCGGCCGATCAGGTAGGCGTCTTTTTCGGTGTCGTACAGGGCGAAGGCGAACATGCCTTGCAGATCGTCGAGGAAGTCCGGGCCTTTCTCCTGATACAGCGCCAGGATCACTTCACAGTCGGAACCGGTCTGGAACGCGTAGCGGTCGCTCAGCTGTTGGCGCAGCGCCTGGTGGTTGTAAATTTCGCCGTTGACCGCCAAAACGTGGGTGTGCGCAGCGTTGTACAGCGGTTGAGCGCCGTTGTTGACGTCGACGATCGACAGGCGTTCGTGGGCCAAAATGGCTTTGTCGCTGGCGTAAACGCCGGACCAATCCGGGCCGCGATGGCGCATCAGGCGCGACAGCTCCAGCGCTTTCTTACGCAGTTCAACGGGATCGGACTTCAGATCGAGCACACCGAAAATAGAACACATACAACTCTCCTAACGGGCTTTTATGACTGTGATGTTGTTTTTTACTGTTATGGGCAGCATTGCCGATTCATCAGCGATAACGCGGTTTTGCTGCGCTGTGGTTATGAAAATGCGCCTAAAGCTGCATGAGATGCAAGCGTTTTAGCCATACGCTGAGAAATAGTTGTTTGCCTGGGCGCGGTTTTTGACGGATTTTCAGTTATCGGCGGGGAAAATTAGCGATTATGCAATTTTTAGCGTAATGACGGGATTGCCGGCCGGTTTGACCGGCAATCGATTAGCGATTAGGCGATGAGCTGCCACAAGGTGAAGGCGGCGTCCGGCGTCCAGGCGGCGTTGGAGGTGTGCGCCTGAATACAGGTGTATTTCTTGCCTTTATAACTCACCACGTCGCCGGCTTGGTAGCTGTGGTTGTTCTGCCACTCGGGCGCGCCCGGATCGGGCGGCGTACCGTCATTGGCGGTTTTGACCGCCAGCGCGCTGCTCGGCAGGGAGGTATTGCCCAGGGTGTCGGTCGCGGTAACGAAGTAGCTGTACTGGGTTGCCGGCGTCAGACCGCTGTCGGCCAGCGACAGACCGGCGGTTTGGCCGATCGGGTTGCCGTTGCGGTAGACGGTGTAGCTGGCGATCGGTGAGGCGCCGGTGGCGGCGGCCCAGCTCAGTTTCAGCGAGGTGGCGCCCAGCTCGGCGACCGTCAGCGCCGTCGGCGCATTAGGCTTTCCCGGCGGCGGGGTGACGCCGCCCTGAATCAGCGGTGCATAGCGGGTTTTGAACTCCCAATTGTAGGCGACGCCGGCTTTGCTCTTGCCGTTGTCCCAGTTGATTGACCAGGTCATCAGGCCCTTGATCGACAGGTTTTTGGCGTCGAGACGCGAGAAAGCGTTATACACCGCCTGTTTGTCGATCACGTAGCCGGTGGCGGCGGCATCGTTGTTGCTCGGCAGGCCGATGACGAATTTCGCCGCCGGGATCTTCGCATAGCCGCGGGTGCCGGTAACCAGGCTTTCCGTCAGGTAGTAGAGGAAGTCCTCTTTCATGGCGTCGTTATTCTGCGTGATCCAGGCATTGAGTTCATCCACCCAAATACCGTCGCCGCCCTGGTTATAATATTGCGGCGCGATAAAGTCGTAATAGCCTTCGAGGGCGTTAATATAATCCAGGTAGGTGCCGTTGGTGCGTAAATACGGGAATTCCGGCGCCATGCTGATAATAAAGTTTTTCCCCTGGGCGGCGTAATGGTCTTTTACTTTTTTCAGCGCCGCAGGCAAGACGGTTTTATTATTGGCGGCGCCGATCGCCGCCTGTTCCAGATCGATATCCAGGCCGTCGAAGCCATAGACTTCCACCAGGCGAATAATCTCGTCTTTCAGCTTGTCTTCGTCGCCGGTTTTCAGCTCGATATGCGCGTCTGCGCCGCCGAGGGAGATCAGCACCGCGCGGCCCTGGCTGTTCAGCACGCCCACCTGGCGGCGGAACTCGGCATCGGACAGGTTGTAAGGCTTGAAGGTCGGGATGCCCTGGCCTTTCATAAAGGCGACGGCCACCACGTTGTACTCGGCGGGAATGTCGGTCAGGTTCATATTGGTGAACTGGCCCTGCTGATAGCCGTCACTGGCGCCGGCGGCCCAGTTGTGCCAGAAACCCATCAGGATCTTTTTATTGGCGATAGACGGCATAATGGCCGCGTCATCGGCGGCGACGGCATTAATCGTGTTATTTGTGCTCATGGTAGCCTCATTAATTAGGGGTAAGGGTTTTCCGCTCGCCGGCAATATCAGCTATTGGCGGGGCGTAACGTTATAATGAGGATTTTTAACGCAGGCAGGCTGAAACCTTTTACGGCCATGAACGAATTAAATTCAAACTGACACTGAGGGAGAAGGAAATAATGGCGGCCGGGCGGCCGCCATGGCCGCATCAGAAGATGGTGATATCGGCGACGGAAGGGTAGACGTAGCTCGGGCGGAACGGCATGGTTTCGATGTCGCTCAGCGTGGAGACGCCGGACAGCACCAGCACGGTTTCCAGGCCGGCCTGGAAGCCCGCCAGAATGTCGGTGCGCAGGTTATCGCCGACGATCACCGTCTCTTCCGAGTGCGCCTGCATTTTGTTCAGTGCGGCGCGAATGATCCACGGGCTGGGCTTGCCGACGTAAAACGGCTTGCGGCCGGTGATCTTCTCGATGGGGGCGCACAGCGCGCCACAGGCCGGCGAGAAGCCGTGGCCGTGACTATCCGGGTTGGTGGCGATAAAGCGCGCGCCGTTGCTCACGAAGTAGGCGGCTTTATGCATCATGTCCCAGTTGTAAGAGCGGGTTTCTCCGACGATCACGAAGTCCGGGTTGATGTCGGTGATGGTGAAACCGGCTTTGTACAGCTCATGGATCAGGGCGCCTTCGCCGACCACATAGGCTTTTTTGCCTTCCTGACGGCGCAGGAAATCGGCGGTGGCCATCGCCGAGGTGTAGAACGCGCTCTCCGGCACTTCCAGCCCGGCGGCGGCGAAGCGGTTCGCCAGATCCTGCGCGGTCTGTGACGGGTAGTTGGTCAGCACCACCAGCGGCATGCCTTGTTCCTGGATGCGCGCCAGGAACAGATCGGCGCCGGGCACCGGCGTATTGTCATGCAGCAGCACGCCGTCGATATCGCATATAACGTTTTTGATTTTCATTTGTCGCTGTTTCTCATGATTACGGCAGGCAAGGGGTGACGATAACACACCTGCCAGAAGCGGCGGATCAGCTTTCCAGCAATCGCTGCAAGAGCACGCCGTTGAGCATCGCGCGTTTGGCCAGGGCGAAAGCGCCGATCGCCGAGCGATGATTGAGTTCGGAGGTCACCACCGGCAGATTCTTGCGGAAGTCCTTCAGCACCTGGGTATTGATGCAGCTCTGGATCGCCGGCAGCAGCACTTTGTCCGCTTCGGTGATCTCACCGGCGATCACCACCTTCTGCGGATTGAACAGGTTGATGGCGATGGCCACCGCCTTGCCCAGATAGCGGCCGACGTGTTCGATCACTTCGCTGGCCAGCAGATCGCCGCGGTTGGCGGCCTTGCAGATGGCGTTGATGCCGCAGTCTTCCAGCGTCAGTTTGCTCGGGTAGCCCTGGCTCAGCAGCTGGCGCACGCGCTGTTCGATCGCCGCGTTGGCGGCCACCGTTTCCAGGCAGCCGAAGTTGCCGCAGTGGCAGCGTTCGCCGAGCGGATCGATCTGGATATGGCCGATCTCGCCGACGTTGCCGTTGTTGCCGAGAAAAATCTGCCCGTTGACGATGATGCCGGCGCCGGTGCCGCGGTGCAGGCGCACCAGAATCGAGTCTTCGCAGTCGCGGGTGGCGCCGAAGTAGTGCTCCGCCAGCGCCAGGCTGCGGATGTCGTGGCCGACGAAGCTGGTGACGTTGAAACGTTGCTGCAGGTTGTCCACCAGCGCCCAGTTGCTGACGCTGATGTGCGGCATGTAGCGCACCACGCCCAGCGCCGGATCCACCAGGCCGGGCAGGATCACCGCGATGGCGATCAGCTCGCGCAGGCGGCGCTGATTCGCTTCGATGAATTGGGCGATGGCGGCGAACAGCGCATTCTCCAGCGTTTCCTGGGTGCGTTCCGGCAGCGGATAGTGTTCTTCGCCGAGCGATTTGCCGCTCATGTCATACAGGGTGATGGTGGCGTCGTGGCGGCCGAGACGCACCGCGACGGTATGGAAATGACGGGTTTCCGACACGATGGAGATCGCGCGGCGGCCGCCGGTGGAGGCTTGCTGATCGACTTCTTTGATCAGCCCGCGCTCCAGCAGCTGGCGAGTAATTTTGGTGACGCTGGCGGGGGCAAGCTGGCTGAGTTCGGCAATTTGAATGCGCGAGATCGGGCCCTGCTGGTCGATCAGGCGGTAAACTGCCGCGCCGTTAAGTTGTTTGACTAAGTCAACGTTCCCTATTTGTGCTTGTCCGCCGGTGCTCATCAATAATGTTACTCGCTGTTCATTGAATTAAACCTCGTTACCGTTAACGAGCGTTTTGGTGATTTTAAAATCACGGGTGAAGGCGGTCAGGTTAGCCACCTTGCCGGCTTCGATGGTGCCCAGACGGTGCTCGACGCCGATGGCGCGCGCCGGGTACAGCGTCGCCATGCGCAGCGCTTCGTCCAGCGCGATGCCGATATGCTCGACGCTGTTTTGCACCGCTTCGATCATGGTCAGCGCGGAACCGCTCAGGGTGCCGTTCTCATCCACGCACAGCCCATCCCGATAGTATATTGTTTTACCGGCGAAAATAAATTGGTCAATATCTGCACCTGCCGGTGCGGTCGCGTCGGTGACCAATACCAATTTATCACCTTTCAGGCGTTTGGCGTTACGGATACTCGCCCAGGCCACGTGATGGCCGTCGGCGATGATGCCGGTATAGACCTCCGGCGTGTCGAAGATCGCCCCCATCAGCCCCGGTTCGCGGCCGGTGATATACGGCATGGCGTTGTACAGGTGGGTGGCGAAGCTGATGCCGGCGGCGAAGCCGGTGCGCGCCTGATCGTAGGTGGCGTTCGAGTGGCCGGCGGAGACCACGATGCCGGCCTCGGTCAGCTGCTTGATAACGTGCGGCTCAACCATCTCCGGCGCCAGCGTCACCTTGGTGATCACGTCGGCGTTGGCGCACAGGTAATCGATCATGTCCTGCGTTGGCTTGCGAATGAACGCCGGGTTATGGGTGCCTTTTTTCACCGGGCTGAGGTACGGCCCTTCCAGGTGCAGGCCCAGCGCCTGGTTTTGGTGCTTTTTCAGATAGGCGCGCATCACCTCGACGCTGTGCTTCATGAATTCGTCGCTGCTGGTGATCAGCGTCGGCAGATAGCTGGTGCAGCCGGATTTCTCGTTGGCGCGCTGCATGATCTCCAGCGTTTCTTCCGAAATCGCTTCCAGCGAATCGTTGAACTGTACGCCGCCGCAGCCGTTCAGCTGCACGTCGATAAGCCCGGGGGCCAGGATGGCGCCACCCAGGTCGCGCGTTTCGATGCCGGCGGGCAATTCAGCCGCCGGGCAGACTCTCTCGATCAGCCCATCAGCGATAATGACTGCATGGTCATCAAGTACGTCGTGGCCGGTATAGATTCGGCCGTGGGTTAAAGCGAACATCGTAGCCCCCTGCAAAGATTAAAGACTTTTCACGCTTTCCGCTTCTAACTCGCGGAAATATTTGACGGTTTTGACTTTCAGTTCCATGGTGGCCGGCTCGTCGCACACCACCACCGCTTTGGCGTGCAGCTGCAGGCAGCTGATGGTCCACATGTGGTTGATGTTGCCTTCCACCGCGGCCTCCAGCGCCTGCGCCTTGGCGTGGCCGGTCACCAGGATCATTACTTCTTCCGCGTCCAGCAGCGTACCCACGCCGACGGTCAGCGCATATTTCGGCACCAGGCTGACGTCGCCGCCGAAGAAGCGCGAGTTGGCGATGCGGGTGTCTTCGGTCAGCGTTTTGATGCGGGTGCGCGAAGCCAGGGACGAAGCCGGTTCGTTGAACGCGATATGGCCGTCGATGCCCACGCCGCCCATGAACAGGTTAATTTTGCCGTAAGACTTGATCTTCTCTTCGTACTGGCGGCACTCGGCGTCGACATCCGCGGCGTTGCCGTTCAGCAGGTTGATATTTTCACGAGGGATATCAACGTGATCAAAGAAGTTGCGGTACATGAAGGTGTGGTAGCTTTCCGGGTGTTCCTGCGGCAGGCCAACGTACTCGTCCATGTTGAAAGTCACAACATGCTTAAAGCTTACTTCACCTGCTTTGTGCATCGCAATCAGATGTTTGTAGGCTTCCAGCGGCGTGCCGCCGGTAGGCAGGCCGAGGACAAACGGGCGCTCTGCGGTTGGCTTGAATGCGTTGATGCGTTGAACGATATGACGCGCGGCCCATTTGCCGACTTGTGCGGTATCTTTCAGTGGGATAAGTCTCATCTAACACCTCTTGGGATAAGTAAACTAAAGCTATACTGTACGGGCCTGCGGGAGTCCTAAGCGTAACCCAGCTTTATGATTCTCGCGTGAATCGTCCGTCCGGTTGATTTTTTGAATGATAAAATAAGTTTTGTGTGATGGCCAGCAATCCGGGAGGGAAAGACTACTTTTTGGTGATATTTATCACAAAAAGGGAGGTTTTAATTTGCGATACAAAATAAATTTTTTACACTCGGCATGAGTGATACGTGCCATGCGTTGTTTCTAAAAAGGTAGTGAGAGCTCCAAATAAACTACTAATAGGGTCCGTCCGCGGACAACATAGGGGGAAAAGGTGAACATTCTTAGTTATTTGCAAAAGGTGGGACGGGCGCTGATGGTGCCGGTCGCCACGCTGCCCGCCGCCGCCATCTTGATGGGCGTCGGGTACTGGATTGACCCTGTTGGTTGGGGCGGCGACAACGCGCTCGCCGCTTTCTTCATTAAATCCGGCTCCGCTATCATCGACAACATGTCGGTGTTGTTCGCTATCGGCGTGGCCTACGGCATGTCCAAAGACAAGGACGGCGCCGCCGCGTTGACCGGCTTCGTCGGCTTCCTGGTGCTGACCACCCTCTGTTCACCGGCCGCCGTGTCGATGATTCAGAAGATCCCGCTCGATCAGGTGCCTGCCGCGTTCGGCAAGATCCAGAACCAGTTCGTCGGTATTCTGGTGGGTATCATCTCCGCCGAAGTGTACAACCGCTTCAGCGGCGTCGAGCTGCCTAAGGCGCTGTCGTTCTTCAGCGGCCGCCGCCTGGTGCCGATCCTCATTTCCTTCCTGATGATCCTGGTCGCTTTCATTCTGATGTACATCTGGCCGGTGATCTTCAACGGTCTGGTGAACTTCGGTGAACACATTCAGAAAATGGGTTCGGTCGGCGCCGGCATTTACGCCTTCTTCAACCGTCTGCTGATCCCGGTCGGCCTGCACCACGCGCTGAACTCGGTGTTCTGGTTCGACGTGGCCGGCATCAACGATATTCCTAACTTCCTCGGCGGCCAGCAGTCAATCGAAGCCGGTAAAGCGGTTGTTGGCATCACCGGCCGCTATCAGGCGGGCTTCTTCCCGATCATGATGTTCGGTCTGCCGGGTGCAGCGCTGGCCATCTATCACTGCGCGCGTCCTGAAAACAAAGCCAAAGTGGCGGGCATCATGCTGGCGGCCGCGTTCGCCGCCTTCTTTACCGGCATCACCGAACCGCTGGAGTTCTCCTTCATGTTCGTGGCGCCGGTGCTGTACGTGATCCACGCCGTGCTGACCGGTATCTCGGTGTTCATCGCCGCCAGCATGCACTGGATCGCCGGTTTCGGCTTCAGCGCCGGGCTGGTGGATATGGTGCTGTCGTCCCGCAACCCGCTGGCGACCCACTGGTACATGCTGATCCCGCAGGGCCTGGTGTTCTTCGTGATCTACTACGTGGTGTTCCGCTTCACCATCAAGAAATTCAACCTGATGACCCCGGGCCGCGAACTGGCGGTTGCCGGTGACGAAACCGACGGTTATGACGTCAACGTCGACAGCAACGCCGGTAAAGACGAAAACGAAACCACCACGCTGGCCCGTCGCTACGTCGGCGCGATCGGCGGTTCCGACAACCTGACCGGCATCGATGCCTGCATCACCCGCCTGCGTCTGAACGTGAAAGACTCCGCGCTGGTGAACGACGCCTTGGCGAAACGCCTCGGCGCATCCGGCGTTATCCGCCTGAACAAGCAGAGCGTGCAAGTGATCGTCGGCACCCGTGCTGAACTTATCGCCAGCGCAATGCGCAACGTGATTGCAGCCGGCCCGGTAGCGGCAGCGGCGGCCCCGGCGGCGGCCCCTGCCGCGGAAGCCAAACCGCAGGCGGTGCCGAACGCGCCGAAAGCCGCGTTTGAAACGCTGGTAGCGCCGGTGACCGGTGAAGTCGTGGCGCTCGATCAGGTGCCGGACGAAGCTTTCGCCAGCAAGGCGGTAGGCGACGGGCTGGCGATTCGCCCGACCGACAACATCGTCGTGGCGCCGGCGGACGGCACCGTGGTGAAAATCTTCAATACCAACCACGCGTTCTGCCTGGAAACCGACAAGGGCGCCGAGATCGTGGTGCACATGGGGATCGACACCGTCGCGCTGGAAGGCCAGGGCTTCAAACGCCTGGTGGAAGAGGGCGCGGAAGTGAAAGCCGGTCAACCGATCCTGGAACTGGATCTGGATTATCTCAACGCCAACGCGCGTTCGATGATAAGCCCGGTGGTGGTCAGCAACGCTGACGACTACGCCGGCCTGGCGGCGCTGGCCAGCGGCTCGGTGGTCGCCGGTCAGACCAAGCTGTACGAGATCCAAAAGTAAGGCCGTTTTTACCTGAGTAGTACCGGGGGCCGGCCACGCATCATGGCGGAGTTTGCCCCGATTTGGCGGGAAGAGAGCGATCTCTTCCCGCTTTTTTTATCCCGTTTCGCCCCACGGCGGTGCGCTGCGCGCCGAGGGGGCAACGCGCCGCATTTTTCGTGCAACAAACGGTTGTTTCCAGACGTGGCTTGTTGGATCATAGGCGGTTATGTGTAGCGCTTTGCATTGAGGAACAGTGAAATGAGTGAGGCTGAAGCCCGCCCAACCAATTTTATCCGTCAGATCGTCGATGAAGATCTGGCGTCGGGGAAACACACGTCGGTACATACCCGCTTCCCGCCGGAGCCTAACGGCTATCTGCATATCGGCCACGCCAAGTCCATCTGCCTGAACTTCGGCATCGCCAAGGACTATCAGGGCCAGTGCAACCTGCGTTTCGATGACACCAACCCGGTGAAAGAAGACATCGAGTTCGTGGAGTCAATCAAGCACGACGTGGAGTGGCTGGGCTTTGAGTGGAGCGGCAACGTTCGTTACTCCTCAGACTATTTCGATCAGCTGCACCAGTATGCGGTCGAGCTGATCACCAAGGGGCTGGCCTACGTCGATGAGCTGTCGCCGGAGCAGATCCGTGAATATCGCGGCACCCTGACCGCGCCGGGCAAAGACAGCCCGTACCGCGATCGCAGCGTGGAAGAGAACCTGGCGCTGTTCGAGAAGATGCGCAACGGCGAGTTCGCCGAAGGCGCCGCCTGCCTGCGCGCCAAGATCGATATGGCTTCGCCGTTTATCGTGATGCGCGATCCGGTGCTGTACCGCATCAAGTTCGCCGAACACCACCAGACCGGCAATAAATGGTGCATCTACCCGATGTACGATTTCACCCACTGCATCTCCGATGCGCTGGAAGGGATCACCCATTCGCTGTGTACCCTGGAATTCCAGGATAACCGCCGTCTGTATGACTGGGTGTTGGATAACATCACCATTCCTTGCCACCCGCGTCAGTACGAGTTTTCGCGCCTCAACCTCGAATACGCCATCATGTCGAAGCGCAAGCTGAACCAGCTGGTGACCGAGAAGATCGTCGAAGGCTGGGACGACCCGCGGATGCCAACCGTCTCCGGTCTGCGCCGCCGCGGTTATACCGCCGCCTCGATTCGCGAGTTCTGCCTGCGCATCGGCGTGACCAAGCAAGACAACAACGTCGAGATGGTGGCGCTGGAATCCTGCATCCGCGACGATCTGAACGAGAACGCCCCGCGCGCCATGGCGGTGCTGGATCCGGTGAAAATCGTCATCGAGAACATGGGCGATGCGGTGGAAATGGTCACCATGCCTAACCACCCGAACAAGCCGGAAATGGGCAGCCGCGATGTGCCGTTCAGCCGCGAGATCTATATCGATCGCGCCGACTTCCGCGAAGAAGCCAACAAGCAGTACAAGCGTCTGGTGCTGGGCAAGGAAGTGCGTCTGCGCAATGCCTACGTGATCAAGGCCGAGCGCGTCGAGAAGGACGAAGCGGGCGAGATCGTTACCATCTTCTGCAGCTACGATGCGGAAACGCTGAGCAAAGATCCTGCCGACGGCCGCAAGGTGAAGGGCGTGATCCACTGGGTGTCCGCGGCGCACGCGCTGCCGGCGGAAATTCGCCTGTACGATCGCCTGTTCAGCGTGCCTAACCCGGGCGCGGCGGAAGATTTCCTCTCCACCATCAACCCGGAATCGCTGGTGATCAAGCACGGCTTCGTCGAGCCGAGCCTGGCGGCCGCACAGCCGGAGAAAGCCTATCAGTTCGAGCGTGAAGGTTACTTCTGCGCCGACAGTCGCTATTCGTCGGCCGAGCATCTGGTGTTTAACCGCACCGTCGGCCTGCGCGACACCTGGGCGAAAATCGAAGGCTAATCTTATTCGCCTCGAAAATTAATGAATCAGCGCGGCTTAGGCCGCGCTTTTTTTTTGCCTGTGGTTTCACCTGCGATCTATTCCTCTCTGATTTTAACCGGAGCGCGTTTAATTAATCACGGCGCATTAACCCATAAGCTTTCTGATATTGGCCTTGTTAGTCTTAATATTTGCTTATATATTTGTGATGCGAATTAATTTCATTTAGAGAGCGCTTTCAATTTTTATCGCCTGACTGACGGATTTAGTCAGGCTGAAACCATTAATCGTCTCTGGTTGACCTGGTATCTCAATTTATTCTGATTTAATTGAATTTTTTATTCGACACCTTCCATGATCACCGGCGTAACAAAATCTCACTGATATGTGCTCCTTGTCATACTTTGACAAATCTCCCGCATTTTTCATTTGATAATTCGCGTCGCGAAAAATAGTCTGTCTGTAGCAATTAGTGCTGTGGGAATAACATCTCGTCGGCAATATTTTTTACCCGTTCGGGTTTTTTATTGGCAGTCGTGCAGGGCAGTGGTGAACACAGGCGGCTGCAACTTTTAAGTTAAGTCAAAGAGGAATTTCAATATGGGTACGCACGGTGCTCAGCGTAAAACGCTGGCGCTCGCAGTCGCGGGCGCGCTGTTGGGAACAGGGTTTGCCATGGCGCCTGAGGCGAAAGCCGCAGGGTTTATCGATGATTCCACGCTGACCGGCGGCATCTATTACTGGCAACGTGAGCGCGACCGTAAAGATCTCAATCCGGACAGCAAGGATTACAACCAATACACCACCAACCTGTCGCACTCCACCGCCAACCTGAGCCTGGATTTCGCTTCGGGCTACGCCTGGGATATGTTCGGTCTGGACGTCGGTGCCTTCACCGCCATCGAGCTGGCGGAATCCAGCGCCAGCGGCCACCCGAACGAGATCGCGTTTTCCTCGAAAAACCGGACCTACGACGAAGACTATTCCGGTGACAAGGGCGGCATCAGCCTGTACAAAGCCGCCGCCAAATTCAAATACGGCCCGGTCTGGGCGCGCGCCGGCTATATTCAGCCGAGCGGCCAAACCCTGCTGGCGCCACACTGGAGCTTTATGCCGGGCACCTATCAGGGGGCCGAAGCCGGCGCCAAGTTCGACTACGGCGATGCCGGTGCGTTGAGCTTCTCCTACATGTGGGCCGACAAATACAAGGCACCGTGGCATATCGAGGTGGACGACTTCCGCCAGAACGACAGGAAAACCCGCGTCTCCTACCTGCACTCGCTGGGCGCCAAATACGATTTCAAAAACGATCTGGTGCTGGAAGCCGCCTTCGGCCAGGCGCAGGGATACGTGAATCAATACTTCACTAAAGCGTCTTACAAATTCGATCTGCTGGGCAACCCGCTGACCACCAGTTACCAGTTCTACGGTGCGGAAGACCGCATCAGCGACAAGAACGATCCGAACAGCATCTACGACGGCCTGGCCTGGCTGCAGGCGCTGACCTTCGGTTACACCACCGGGCAGTTCAACTGGCGTCTGGAAGGCACCATGGTCAAGGCGGAAGGCAACCAGGGCTTCTTCCTGCAGCGCATGACCCCAACCTACGCCTCGTCCAACGGCCGCCTGGACGTGTGGTGGGACAACCGCTCCGACTTTAACGCCAACGGCGAGAAAGCGGTGTACGCCGGCGTGATGTATGACCTCAGCAACTGGAACCTGCCGGGCATGGCGGTCGGCGGCTCCTACGTTTACGCCTGGGACGCCAAGCCGAGCACCAACCCGATCTACGATCAAAGCCAGCGCCTGAAAGAGAGCGCCTGGAGCCTGGACGCGATGTACACCATCCAGGAAGGGCGCGCCAAGGGCACGCTGATCAAGCTGCACTACACCCAGTATGACAACCACACCAACATCCCGAGCTGGGGCGGCGGTTACGGCAACATCTTCCAGGACGAGAAAGACGTCAAGTTCATGGTCATCGCGCCATTCACCATCTTCTGATGCGTTCCCCGGCCTCGCCGCCGGGGGCAGTTAAGGGAATTCAACGATGAAAAAAATCATGCTGATGTTGGCGGCCGCCGCGGCCTTGAGCGCCTGTGCGCAACCCGCCGCGCCGCCGGAAGACGCCAAATTGAAGCAGGCTTACAGCGCCTGCATCAACACCGCCGAAGGTTCGCCGGAGCGTCTGCAGCCCTGCAAGGCGGTGCTGAACGTGCTGAAGCAAGAGAAGCAGCACCAGCAGTTCGCCGCGCAGGAAACGGTGCGGGTGATGGATTATCAGAACTGCATTATGGCGGTTCACAGCGGCAACGGTCAGGCTTACGACGCCAAGTGCGGCAAGCTGTGGCAAGAAATTCGCGATAACAATAATTAAGAAGGACAAGAACATGAACGCATTCAAACTGAGCGCATTAGCCGCTTTGACGGCAACGATGGGATTCCTGGGCGGCATGGGAAACGCCATGGCCGATCAACAGCTGGTGGATCAACTGAGTCAGCTGAAGCTGAACGTGAAAATGCTGGATAACCGCGCCGGCGAAAACGGCGTGGATTGCGCGGCGCTGGGCGCCGACTGGGCCTCATGCAACCGGGTGTTGTTCACCCTCAGCAACGACGGCCAGGCGATCGACGGCAAAGACTGGGTCATCTATTTCCACAGCCCGCGCCAGACCCTGCGGGTAGACAACGACCAGTTCAAGATCGCTCACCTCACCGGCGATCTGTACAAGCTGGAGCCGACCGCCAAATTCAGCGGTTTCCCGGCCGGTAAGGCGGTGGAAATTCCAGTGGTGGCCGAATACTGGCAGCTGTTCAGAAACGACTTCCTGCCGCGCTGGTATGCCACGTCCGGCGACGCCAAGCCGAAAATGCTGGCGAATACCGATACCGAAAATCTGGATCAGTTCGTGGCGCCGTTCACCGGCGACCAGTGGAAGCGCACCAAGGACGACAAAAACATTCTGATGACGCCGGCTTCGCGCTTTGTCAGCAATGCCGATCTGCAGACGCTGCCTGCCGGCGCGCTGCGCGGCCAGATCGTGCCGACGCCGATGCAGGTGAAAGTGCACGCGCAGGACGCCGATCTACGTAACGGCGTGGCACCGGATCTGAGCACGCTGGTCAAGCCGGCGGCGGACGCCGTCAACCAGCGCTTTGCGCTGCTGGGCGTGCCGGTTCAGGCCAACGGCTATCCGATCAAGACCGACATTCAGCCGGGCAAGTTTAAAGGCGCGATGGCGGTGTCAGGCGCCTATGAGTTGAAAATCGGCAAGAAAGAGGCGCGAGTGATCGGTTTCGATCAGGCCGGGGTGTTCTACGGGCTGCAGTCGATCCTGTCGTTAGTGCCGAGCGACGGCAGCGGCAAGATCGCCACGCTGGACGCCAGCGATGCGCCGCGCTTCGAGTATCGCGGCATTTTCCTCGACGTGGCGCGCAACTTCCATAAGAAGGACGCGGTGCTGCGCCTGCTGGATCAGATGGCGGCCTACAAGCTCAACAAATTCCACTTCCACCTGAGCGATGACGAAGGCTGGCGCATCGAGATCCCCGGTTTGCCTGAGCTGACGGAAGTCGGCGGCCAGCGCTGCCACGATCTGAGCGAAACCACCTGCCTGCTGCCGCAGTACGGCCAGGGGCCGGACGTCTACGGCGGCTTCTTCAGCCGTCAGGACTATATCGACATCATCAAATACGCCCAGGCGCGCCAGATTGAAGTGATCCCGGAGATCGACATGCCGGCGCACGCCCGCGCCGCGGTGGTCTCGATGGAAGCGCGCTATAAAAAGCTGCATGCCGCCGGGAAAGAGCAGGAGGCCAACGAATTCCGCCTGGTGGATCCGACCGATACCTCCAACACCACCTCCGTGCAGTTCTTTAACCGCCAGAGCTACCTGAACCCGTGCCTGGACTCTTCCCAGCGCTTTGTCGACAAGGTGATCGGCGAGATCGCCCAGATGCATAAAGAAGCCGGCCAGCCGATCAAGACCTGGCACTTCGGCGGCGACGAAGCGAAAAACATTCGCCTGGGCGCCGGCTACACCGACAAGGCGAAACCGGAGCCGGGCAAAGGCATCATCGATCAGAGCAACGAAGACAAGCCGTGGGCCAAGTCGCAGGTGTGCCAGACGATGATCAAAGAAGGCAAGGTGGCCGACATGGAGCACCTGCCGAGCTACTTCGGCCAAGAGGTCAGCAAGCTGGTGAAGGCGCACGGCATCGACAGAATGCAGGCCTGGCAGGACGGCCTGAAAGACGCCGAGAGCGCGAAGGCGTTCGCCACCTCGCGCGTGGGCGTCAACTTCTGGGATACCCTGTACTGGGGCGGTTTCGATAGCGTCAACGACTGGGCCAACAAAGGGTATGAAGTGGTGGTTTCCAACCCGGACTACGTCTATATGGACTTCCCTTACGAGGTGAACCCGGACGAGCGCGGTTACTACTGGGGCACCCGCTTCAGCGACGAGCGCAAGGTGTTCAGCTTTGCGCCGGACAACATGCCGCAGAACGCGGAAACTTCGGTCGACCGCGACGGCAACCCCTTCAGCGCCAAGAGCGACAAGCCGTGGCCGGGTGCCTACGGGCTGTCCGCTCAGCTGTGGAGCGAAACCCAGCGCACCGATCCGCAGATGGAATACATGATCTTCCCACGCGCGCTGTCGGTGGCGGAACGCGCCTGGCACCGCGCCGGTTGGGAGCAGGACTATCGCGCCGGCCGCGAATACAAAGGCGGGGAAACCCACTTTGTCGATACCAAGGCGCTGGAGAAAGACTGGCTGCGCTTCGCTAATATTCTGGGCCAGCGTGAACTGGCCAAGCTGGACAAAGGCGGCGTCGCTTACCGTCTGCCGGTGCCGGGCGCGCGCGTAGCGGGCGGCAAGCTGGAGGCGAATATCGCGCTGCCGGGATTGGGCATCGAGTATTCCACCGACGGCGGCAAGCAGTGGCAGCGCTATGACGCCAAGGCCAAACCGGCGGTTTCCGGTGACGTTCAGGTGCGTTCGGTCAGCCCGGACGGTAAACGCTACAGCCGCGCCGAGAAGGTTTAAGCCCGGTGCAACGGCCTGCTGCCCCGGCGGCAGGCCGTATAACGAAGGGGGAATGCGTCTGCCTTCGCGCGTGTCGGCGCGGGGCGGACGTTGAAGTGAGAGTAGTACGTGGAGTCGCAGTGCCGCTGCAATTGTGATATTTCATGACATGATTTTCCCCGGCTGGTCCGGGGATTTTTTTGCCCGTTGCACGGCGGGCATAAAAAAACCGCCTCGGTGTGAGGCGGTTTTTCATAGCCGGTCAGGCTTATTTCTTGTCGTGCAGCGTTTCGTCTTCACGACAGTCACCGGTTTCGCAGTGGCCGTACAGGTACAGGCTGTGGTTGGTGAGCTTGATGCCGTGCTGCTTGGCGATATCACGCTGGCGAACTTCGATGGATTCGTCGCTGAATTCAATCACTTTGCCGCAGTCCAGGCAAATCAGGTGATCGTGGTGATGCTGTTGGGTCAGCTCGAACACGGACTTGCCGCCTTCGAAATTGTGACGTGTCACAATGCCCGCATCGTCAAACTGGTTCAGTACGCGATAAACCGTTGCCAGCCCGATCTCTTCGCCCATATCAATCAGTTTTTTGTACAAATCTTCCGCACTGACGTGATGGCATTCCGGATTTTGCAGTACTTCCAGGATTTTGAGTCGCGGAAGCGTGACTTTTAAGCCGGCCTTCTTCAGTGCGATGTTGTTGTCGGTCATGCGAATTCAGTCCTGTTACTATGCTAATCAAGTTGAGGCGTACTCGCCTGTGGCATCGGTCGGCACAAAGAGTTAATGCGTCTCATTATAGAACCGGTTGTACTAAATAGAAACCGCCGGTTGTTAACAAAGATATAATTGCACTATTGCATGTTTTGCATGCAACGCCTTGATGGATGGGATAAACCGATATCTCAGTCTACCGTGACGGGGTGGGAAGTTACAAATCTGTAGCTTCTATCGCAGCAATCCCTGCTGCCGATGACGGCCCTGTGGGCACACTATGCACTTTACAGGGCCTTTGTTCAACCTTTCGCCAGTGCCGGGCTTAGCCGACGATATCGGCCAGGCTCAGCTCTTCGACGATCTGTTTGACCCAGGCGTCCACGCGCTCGTTGGTCAGCTCCGGCTGGCGGTCTTCGTCGATCGCCAGACCGATGAAGTGGTTGTCGTCCGCCAGGCCTTTGGAGGCCTCGAAGTGGTAGCCCTTGGTCGGCCAGTGGCCCACGATGGCCGCGCCGCGCGGTTCGATGATGTCGCGGATGGTGCCCATCGCGTCACAGAAGTATTCCGCGTAGTCTTCCTGGTCGCCGCAGCCGAACAGCGCCACCAGTTTGCCGTTGAAGTCGACTTCTTCCAGCGTCGGGAAGAAATCATCCCAGTCACACTGTGCTTCACCGTAGTACCAGGTCGGGATACCCAGCAGCAGGATATCGAACCCTTCCAGGTCTTCTTTGCTGCTTTTAGCGATGTCATGCACTTCAGAGACGTCGTCGCCAAACTGTTTCTGGAGAATTTTCTGGATCATTTTGGCAATGTTTTCGGTATTGCCAGTGTCGCTGCCAAAGAAAATGCCTACAGTAGCCATATCGCGTATAACCTTTAAATTCAAGTAATTGCATTACTCGACGCCGGCACTGCCGCCGCTGACGCCGATTAAAATGATGCCATGGCAAGAGCCTTTCGCCTCCGGGGCGGGCGCCGACAGGCGCAGTCTCTAGCCGGTAAATGCGTATCATGCCAGAAAGTGGCGCCGGGGTTTTATCGCATTTATGCGATGCCGGAGAATGAAGAAAAGCGTGGTCGATCCGGCGTTGTCCTTAACGCCGCGCCGCGCGTGCGGCCGAAGAGATCAATGTTCCGGCTGTTCTTCCGCCAGTTGCGCCAACAGCATCTGCTCGATGAGTTCGCTGCGGCTGATGTTGCGCTGTTCCGCCAGTTTGTTCAGGGCGTCCACCGCATCCGCGTTGATTTTCAGCTCTACGCGCCGCAATCCACGCACTTTATCGCGCCGTAACTGATTGCGCTTATTGATTCTAAGCTGTTCATCGCGGGAGAGCGGGTTGGTTTTCGGGCGCCCCGGACGGCGTTCATCTGCGAACAGATCCAGCGTCGTGCGATCCGTTTGTTCTTTTGCCATAGGTAGCGGTACTGCAAGGGAGTTTGCATCAAAAAGCGCTCGCACGCTTCCGGAGGCATCGGTTAACACACTTCGGGCCAATAAACCCTAACCCAAATTCACCCCCGAACCGGCGTTCGTGAACGCGCTGGCGCGGCGGCAAAATTATAGCGCGCCATATTACCCCAGCAGATGGAGCGGCGACAATGCCTAACTGCGGGCTAAACGCGCTAAGCCGTTATCTTTAGCGCGTTTTTTCGCCAGGGGAGCGTGTTTTTCAGGCTTCGTCGAGGAAACGGTGGATGGCGCGCAGCACCGCTTCCGGTTTTTCGGCGTGCACCCAATGGCCGGTACCGGCGACGACGTGCGCGCGGGCCTGCGGGAACTGGCGGGCGATGTCCGCACGGTAACTGTCCTGCACGTACGGCGACAGGCCGCCGCGAATGAACAGGGTCGGGTGCGGCCAGGCCGGGACTTCCTGCCAGCCGGTGATGTCTTCGTAGCGTGCGATCAGCACCGGCAGGTTGAAGCGCCATTCGCCGTTGTGGAATGACTTCAGCAGGAACTGGATCACGCCTTCTTCCTGCAGGTAGTCGCGCATCAGCTCGGCGGCCGCCTGGCGCTGGGTGATGCCGGCGGCGCTGACGGCCTTCAGCGCGGCGAAAATCTCGTCGTGGCGGCGGGTCTGGTAATCCACCGGCGCGACGTCGATAACGATCAGCTTGGCGACGCGCTCGGGCGCGATGGCGGTCAGCGCCATCGCCGCTTTGCCGCCCATCGAATGGCCGATGACGATCGCTTTCTCCAGCTGCAGTTCGTCGAGCAGCGCCAGCAGATCCTGCGCCATGGCGGGGTAGTTCATGTCGTCGGCGCGCGGGGAGAGGCCGTGATTGCGCAGATCGACCTTGATCACCGTGTGCTGTTTATGCAGATCGCGCGCCAGCACGCCCAGGTTGTCCAGATTGCCGAACAGCCCGTGGATCAGCAGCACCGGCAGCGCGTCTGACTCGGCGGCCAGCAGTTGATAATGTAATTTCATGGCGAAGTTCATACTGAGAGAGATTCAGATTAGGGTATCATGATTGAATCGCACGATGAATCATGCGGAATTTTCGCGGCGCGGGCTTGGCAGTGCCGGCTATAGGTATTAGTCTGCATTTGCCGTCCGGAGGCACATTGTTGTGTTCGCCCCAGCGCTTTTAACCTTATAATCCCATGGCTTGAATGCAGGATCTGGCTTCAGGTTCTAAGTAGAAAAAACAGTATTGGATAAAGATGAAAACTATTGAAGTCGACGAAGAGCTTTACCGTTATATTGCCAGCCACACGCAACACATCGGTGAAAGCGCGTCCGATATTTTACGCCGCATGTTGAAATTCACCGCCGGGCAGCCGGTGCGCGCGTTGCCTGCCGCCAGTGCCCCGCAGTCCGTCGAGCTGGAAAAAGCGGCGCCGGCGCAGCGTCCGCGCGATCGCGTGCGCGCCATGCGTGAGCTGCTGTTATCGGATGAATACGCCGAGCAGAACAAAGCGGTCAACCGTTTCATGCTGGTGCTGTCCACGCTGTACACCCTCGATGCCGCCGGTTTCGCCGCCGCCACAGAGGCGTTGACCGGCCGTACCCGCACCTATTTCGCCGGCGATCAGCAGACCCTGCTGGCCAACGGCACGCACACCAAGCCGAAGCATGTACCGGGCACCCCTTACTGGGTGATCACCAATACCAATACCGGCCGCAAACGCAGCATGATCGAACACATCATGCAGGCCATGCAGTTCCCGGCGGAACTGATCGAGAAAGTTTGCGGTACCGTCTAATTTAGCGAACAGCCCGTCATGCTGGCCGTGCGCGACGTATTGCCCGGTCACCGACAGGGATGAGGGAGATATGTCGATGGCGAATAATCCACGTGCCGGGCAGCCCGCCCGCCAAAGCGATCTGATCAACGTAGCCCAGCTGACGTCGCAGTACTATGTGCTGCAACCTGAAGCCGGCAATGCCGCACACGCGGTGAAGTTTGGCACCTCCGGCCACCGCGGCAGCGCGCAGCGCCACAGCTTCAACGAAGCGCACATCCTCGCCATCGCTCAGGCGATCGCCGAAGTTCGTCATCAGCAGGGCACCACCGGCCCGTGCTACGTGGGCAAAGACACCCATGCGCTGTCTGAGCCGGCCTTCATTTCCGTGCTGGAAGTGCTGACCGCCAACGGCGTCGATGTGATCGTGCAGGAAAATAACGGTTTCACGCCAACGCCGGCGGTATCGCACGCCATTCTGTGCCACAACCGCCGCGGCGGCGTGCAGGCCGACGGCATCGTCATTACGCCGTCCCACAACCCGCCGGAAGACGGCGGCATCAAATACAATCCGCCGAACGGCGGCCCGGCTGACACCAACCTGACGTCGGTGATCGAGAAGCGCGCCAACGAACTGCTGGCGCAGCAGCTGAAAGGCGTTCAGCGCCAGTCGCTGGACAAGGCCTGGAACAGTGGCCACCTGCACGCCAAAGACCTGGTGCAGCCTTATGTCGAAGGCCTGGTTGAGGTGGTCGACATGCCGGCCATTCAACGCGCCGGCCTGAAGCTGGGCGTGGATCCGCTCGGCGGCTCCGGCATCGCCTATTGGCAGCGCGTGGCGGAACACTACAAGCTGGATCTGACGCTGGTGAACGATTCCATCGATCAGACCTTCCGCTTTATGCACCTGGATCACGACGGCATCATCCGCATGGACTGCTCGTCCGAGTCGGCGATGGCCGGCCTGCTGGCGCTGCGCGACAAATTCGATCTGGCGTTCGCCAACGATCCGGATTACGACCGCCACGGCATTGTCACGCCGAAAGGCCTGATGAACCCGAACCACTATCTGGCGGTAGCCATCAACTACCTGTTCCAACATCGCCCGCAGTGGGGCGCCGATGTCGCAGTCGGTAAAACGCTGGTGTCCAGCGCGATGATCGACCGCGTGGTGGCCGACCTGGGCCGCAAGCTGGTGGAAGTGCCGGTCGGTTTCAAATGGTTTGTGGACGGCCTGTTCGACGGCAGCCTGGGCTTCGGCGGCGAAGAGAGCGCCGGGGCTTCGTTCCTGCACTTCAACGGCCAGCCGTGGTCGACGGACAAAGACGGCATCATCATGTGCCTGCTGGCGGCTGAAATCACCGCGGTAACCGGTGAGAACCCGCAGCATCACTATGACGATCTGGCCAAGCGTTTCGGTGCGCCGAGCTATAACCGCATCCAGGCGCCGGCAACCCATGCGCAGAAAGCGGCGCTGTCCAAGCTGTCGCCGGAGATGGTCAAGGCCAGTACGCTGGGCGGGGATCCTATCACCGCACGTTTGACCGCGGCGCCGGGTAACGGCGCCTCGATCGGCGGGCTGAAAGTGATGACCGACAACGGCTGGTTCGCGGCCCGTCCTTCCGGTACCGAAGAGGCTTACAAGATCTATTGCGAGAGCTTCCTCGGCGCGGAACACCGCGAGAAGATTGAGCATGAAGCGGTCGAAATCGTCAGCGAAGTGCTGGCTTCCGCCAAGTAATCACTTTCCCTGATTGATAAAAAGCGCTGTTTTTACAGCGCTTTTTTTATGTCTTCAATTTAGATATATCTTTTTATCGGTGCGCGCTTGCGCATTTAGATATATCGATCTAGATTAGCGTTATCGACGCTGTTTAGATATATCTAAACAACCTCGTATTGATGTTCACTGTTAAAGCGAGGTATCACCCTATGTTTCATCGATTAGGTTTACACCGGCATCACCATCACCATCACCATCACCATCATGAATGTGAAGAGGGCCGCCGTCATCGCGGCGGGCGCCATCATTTCGGCGGCGACGGCGAAGAGCACGGCCGGGGGGGGCGCGGCGGCCGGGGCGGGCGTCATCGTCTGTTCGAACACGGCGATCTGCGCCTGGTGCTGCTGGCGCTGGTGGCGCGCAAGCCCAGCCACGGCTATGAGCTGATCAAGGCGATCGAGGAAGCCTCTTCCGGCCTGTACGTGCCGAGCCCGGGGGTGATTTACCCCACGCTGACGCTGCTGGAAGAGCAGGATTTCCTTGAGCCGCTCACCACCGGCAACGGCCGCAAAAGCTACCGCATCACCGCGGCGGGCGAGGGCGAGCTGCAAAAGCATCAACAGGCGGTTGACGTCATTCTGGCGCGCCTGGCGGGTGCCGGCCGCGAGCATCATCGGCACGGCAACCTGGCGGAAGGCATCTACGACGCCATGAACCGCCTGCGCAGCCTGCTGCGCGGCAACGTGATGCGCGCCGATCTTACGCCGCAGCAGGTGGAGCGCATCAACGCCGCGTTGCTGACCGCCGTGGCGGCGATCGAAAGCGAAATGCATATTCAACCCACGCAGCAGGAGAAGAACTGATGCCCGGCCACCGTTTTACTATTACCGTTGAAGCCCTGAGCGATCGCCAGGGCAATCCCGTCGCGAAAGCGCCGCTGAGTTTTGAAGTGACCAACCACGACGATATTCTCGAGATCGTCGAGCGCATCCGGGCGCGTGACGATCTGAACTTCGGCCCCGAGCAGAGCGCGGCCTTCGCCGTAGGCTTGAAGCTGTTCTCCGAAGTGATGATCGAAAACCGCAAACACCCGGTGTTCGCTCCGCTGCGCGATGCGTTTAAGGAATTTATGGTCGGATTGAAGAAAGGCCCGGCGGCGTAAAGGCGCGGCACACCGCGCCCGCCGGGGTTAAGGCATGAAGCGGTAGCCGACGCCGGTTTCGGTCAGCAGGTGTTTGGGCCGGGCCGGATCGGCTTCCAGCTTCTGCCGCAGATGGCCCATGTAGATGCGCAGGTAGTGGCTGTGCTCCACGTAGTTCGGCCCCCAGACGTGGCTCAACAGCTGACGTTGGGTGATCACCTTGCCGGCGTTGGCCAGCAGTTCCGCCAGCAGGCGAAACTCGATCGGCGTCAGGTGCAAATCTTCGTCGTTGCGCAGCACCCGGCGATTCACCAGATCGACGGTGATCGCTGAAAAACTCACCAGCGGGCTTTCCTGCTGGCTGGCGGAGTGGCGGCGCAGCGCGACCCGCACCCGCGCCAGCAGCTCGCCGATGCCGAACGGCTTGCTGAGGTAGTCGTCGGCGCCGGCGTCCAGTGCGGCGATCTTGTCCTCCTCGGCGTTGCGTGCCGACAGCACGATCACCGGAATGGCGCTCCACTGCCGCAGATCGCGGATGTAACTCAGCCCGTCGCCATCCGGCAACCCCAAATCAAGGATGATCAGATCCGGTTTGCGCGTGCCGGCTTCAATCAGCCCGCGCTGCAGCGTTTCACTTTCAAACACCCGCAGGCCTTCGCTCTCCAGCGCGGTGCGCACGAAGCGGCGGATCTCTTTTTCATCTTCAACAATCAGAATGTTGGTTGGCGTTATGCTCACGTTTCCCCTGCGTTGATTACAGATCGAAGGCGTCACCGTCGATCTCGGGCGGTTTTTCCAGCGGCAGCACGAAGCGGAAGCTGGCGCCGCCGTTGGCGCCGTTTTCCGCCCAGATGCGGCCATCATGCACTTCAATAATGGCACGGCAAATCGCTAACCCCAAGCCGACGCCGGGGATCGCCGACTCTTTATTGCCGCGTGAAAACTTGTCGAAAATCAGCTGCAGCTGATCGGCGGGGATGCCGGGGCCGTTATCCCAGACCTCGACTTCCAGCCACTCGGGCAGCGTGCGGGCGCGAATGCCGATGGTGGCCTCGGCGCCGGCGTATTTATTGGCGTTTTCCAACAGGTTGGTGAACACCCGTTCCAGCAGGCTGCCGTCGCAGTTGACCAGGATCTGTTCCGGCGGCAGCTCGACCACGATCGGATGCTGGCTGAGCAGCGGCTCCAGCATGTGCAGCGAGGCGCCGACGATCTCTTCCAGCGACTGCCATTCTTTCCGCAGGCTGAAACCGCCGGACTGGATGCGCGCCATATCCAGCAGGTTGTTCACCAGCCGGGTGGTGCTCAGCACCTGCTGGCGGATCTGGCTGGCCTGGGTGGCGTGATTGGAGCCTTCGGCCGCCAGGTCCAGCGTGAGGATTTCCGCCTGGCCGAACAGCACGGTCAGCGGCGTGCGCAGATCGTGCGACAGCGCCGCCAGCAGCGAGTTGCGCAGCTGTTCGCGCTCGGCGTCCAGCTTGGCTTCTTCGGCGCTGCGCGCCAGGTGCAGCCGCTCCAGTGCGCTGGCGATAAGCACCGCGAAGGTCTGCAGCAGCCGCTGCTGTTCCGGCACCATCAGCTGGCGCAGGTTGTTGGGCTCGATCGCCAGCAGGCCGAAGGTCTGCTTGGGGGTATTGAGCGGCAGCAGCTGGTAAGGCACGCCGGGCAGGGTGTCGGTGCCGGCGCCGGCCGGCAGGCCTTTGTCGAAGCTCCAGCGCGCGATGGCTTCATCTACCGACAGCAGCCCGCCTTCCTCGCCGACCATCTGTTGCAGGCGGCCGTCTTCCTGCGGCAGCAGCAGCACGGTTTTCGCCTGGAAACTGCTGGAGAGGAAGTGGCGGCTGGTGTTGGCGATGTCGGCCACGGTCAGCGCGCGGCTCAGCCCGCGCGACATTTCGTACAGGTGACGCGCCCGCTGCTCGCGGTAGCGCGCCACCCGGGCCTGATAACGCACCCCGGCGGTCAGGTTGCCGATGATGATGCCGACGGCGAGCATTACGCCGAAGGTCAGCAGATACTGCATATCGCTGACGGCGAACGACCATTCGGGTTGGACGAAGAACAGATCGAAGCTGGCGACGTTGATCACCGCCGCCAGCACCGACGGCCAGCGGCCGAAGAACAGCGCGACGATCGCCACGCCGAGCAGATAGATCATCACCAGGTTGGCCTGATCGAAGCCCGGCAGCAGCCACTGCGAGAGCAGGGTGATCAGCGCGCACAGCGCCACCGCCACCGCGCAGCCGCGCAGCTGCATGCGCCATTTCTCATTGAAGCTGCGGCCGTCGTGCTCCTTGCCCGGCGGCGGCTGCGCGGCGTCGTTCTCCAGCGCCACGATCACCAGATCGAGATCCGGGCCCAGCCGGCCGAGGCGATCGGCGAAGCTGCCGCGCAGCTTCCAGCGCTGTTCGCTGCGGCGGCCGATGATGATTTTGCCGAGGTTATGCTCGCGGGCGTAGCGCAGCACCGCGCGCTCTTCGGACGGATCGGCCAGGGTGGCGGTTTCTGCCCCCAGCTCCTGCGCCAGCCGCAGCGCGCGCAGAATGGCGCGGCGCTGGTTTTCCGGCAGCCGGTGCAGCTTGGGGGTTTCCACATAGACCGCATGCCAGTGGCAGCCGAGCCGCGCCGCCAGCCGGGCGGCGATGCGCACCAGCTTTTCGTTGCCGCTGTTGTGGCCGACGCACAGCAGAATGCTGTCGCGGGTGTGCCACACTTTCTCGCGCCCCTGGGTATCGCGAAACTCGCGCATCTGATCATCGACCCGATCGGCGGTGCGGCGCAGCGCCAGCTCGCGCAGGGCGATCAGGTTGCCTTTGCGAAAGAAGTGCTCGATGGCGCGCTCGGCCTGACCGGGAATATACACTTTGCCTTCGTGCAGCCGCCGGCGCAGATCGTCCGGCGGCAGATCGACCAGCACCACTTCGGCGGCTTCGTCAAACACGTGGTCGGGCACCGTTTCGCGCACCCGCACGCCGGTCACGCCGCCCACGACGTCGTTCAGGCTTTCCAGATGCTGCACGTTGACGGTAGTCAGCACGTCGATGCCGGCGTCCAGCAGCTCTTCCACATCCTGCCAGCGTTTGGGGTGGCGCGAACCCTGGGCGTTGCTGTGCGCCAGTTCGTCCATCAGCACCAGCGCCGGGTGGCGCGCTAGCGCGGCGTCGAGATCGAATTCATGCACCAGCCGGCCGCGATGCTGGATGCGTTTTTGCGGCAGCAGCGACAGGCCGTCGAGCAGGGCGGCGGTCTCGCTGCGGCCGTGGGTTTCCACCACGCCGACCAGCACGTCCAGCCCCTGAGCGCGCAAACGCTGGGCCTCCTGCAGCATGGCGTAGGTTTTGCCCACGCCGGCGCAGGCGCCGAAGAATACCTTCAACCGGCCGCGCGGCTTTTCATTGGCCAGCGCCAGCAGGCTATCGGGATCGGGGCGCTGCTGCTCTTCTTCGACCATGACAATTCCTTGTGTTACCAAGCAAAAAGGGGTTCGGCATGCCGAACCCTATCACTATGCTGAATACGGCGCGTTACTTCAACGCATCCAGCGCCAGGTTCAGCTTCAGCACGTTGACCACCGATTCCCCCATGAAGTTGGGCGTGGCCCGATCGGTGTTGTCGTCGATCAGTTTGGCGACCTGTTCCGGCGGCAGATGACGCGCCGCCGCGACCCGCGCCAGCTGATATTGCGCGGCGGCGATCGAGATCTGCGGATCCAACCCGCTGCCGGAGGCGGTCAGCAGATCGACCGGGATCGGGCCGCTCATTGCCGGGTTGGCCTGGCGCAGCTGCGCTGCGCGTTCGGCGATAGCCTTATCCAGCGCCGGGTTGGTGGCCGCCAGGTTGCTGCCGGCGGAGGCCTGTGGATTATAGGCCGAATCGCCGGTGGCCGACGGGCGGCCCCAGAAATAGTCGGCGCGCGTAAAGTTCTGGCCGATCAGCGCGGAGCCGACCGCCTTGTCGCCTTGGTACAGCAGCGAGCCGTTGGCCGCGGCCGGAAACAGCAGCTGCGCCAGCCCGGTGGTCAGCAGCGGATAGGCGATGCCGGTGATCAGCGTCAGCAAAATCAGCATCACCAGCGCAGGTCGTAAATAAGTCATGTTCATTTCCCTCAATGGTTAACCGGCGACGTGCAGCGCGACCAGGATCAGGTCGATCAATTTGATGCCGACGAACGGCACCAGCAGACCGCCGACCCCGTACAGCCACAGGTTGCGGCGCAGCAGGGCCGCGGCGCTCATCGGTTTATAGCTCACCCCTTTCAGCGCCAGCGGGATCAGGAACACGATCACCAGGGCGTTGAAGATCACCGCCGACATGATGGCGGAGGCGGGAGAGTGCAGGTGCATCACGTTCAGCGCGTTCAGCTGCGGGTAGGTGGCCGCGAACGCCGCCGGAATGATGGCGAAGTATTTGGCCACGTCGTTGGCGATGCTGAAGGTGGTCAGCGAGCCGCGCGTCATCAGCATCTGTTTGCCGATGTGCACCACTTCGATCAACTTGGTCGGGTTGGAATCCAGATCGACCATGTTGCCCGCCTCTTTGGCAGCCTGGGTGCCGGAGTTCATCGCCACCGCCACATCGGCCTGCGCCAGCGCCGGGGCGTCGTTGGTGCCGTCGCCGGTCATCGCCACCAAACGGCCTTCTCCCTGATACTGGCGGATCAGCGCCAGCTTGGCTTCCGGCGTGGCTTCCGACAGGAAATCGTCCACCCCGGCTTCGGCGGCGATCGCCGCCGCGGTCAGCGGGTTATCGCCGGTGATCATCACCGTTTTGATGCCCATCTTGCGCAGCTCATTGAAGCGTTCCTTGATGCCGCCCTTGACGATATCCTTCAGCGCCACCACGCCCAGCACCCGGGCGCCTTCCGCCACCACCAGCGGCGTGCCGCCGGTGCGCGCCACGCTTTCCACCAGATCGTCCACCGCCCGCGGGAAGTGGCCCTGATTGGTTTCGACGTGGCGGCGAATGGCGTCCACCGCGCCTTTGCGGATCATGCGCTCCTGCACGTTGACGCCGCTCATGCGGGTCTGGGCGGAGAAGGGCACGAAGGTGGCGTTCAGCGCCTGCAGATCGCGTTCGCGCAGGTTGAAGCGCTGTTTGGCCAGCACCACGATGCTGCGGCCTTCCGGCGTTTCGTCCGCCAGCGAGGCCAGCTGCGCGGCGTCCGCCAGCTCTTGCTCTTTCACGCCCGGCGCCGGCAGGAACTCCGAAGCCTGGCGGTTGCCCAGCGTGATGGTGCCGGTTTTATCCAGCAGCAGCACGTCCACGTCGCCGGCGGCTTCCACCGCGCGGCCGCTGGTGGCGATCACGTTGGCGCCGAGCATGCGGCTCATCCCGGCCACGCCGATGGCGGACAGCAGGCCGCCGATAGTGGTGGGGATCAGGCAGACCAGCAGCGCGACCAGCACGGTGATGGTGACCACGCTGCCGCTGCCGGCCGCTTCCACGCTGTATTGCGAGAACGGGAACAGGGTGGCGGTGGCCAGGACGAACACGATGGTCAGCGCCACCAGCAGGATAGTCAGTGCGATCTCGTTCGGCGTTTTGCGGCGTTTGGCGCCTTCCACCATGGCGATCATGCGATCGAGGAAGGTTTCCCCCGGGTTGACGCTGCACTGCACCACCAGCCAGTCGGATAGCACGCGGGTGCCGCCGGTGACCGAGGAGAAGTCGCCGCCGGACTCGCGGATCACCGGCGCGGATTCGCCGGTGATGGCGCTTTCATCCACCGAGGCGCCGCCTTCCAGCACTTCGCCGTCGCACGGGATGGTATCGCCGGCTTCCACCAGCACGATATCGCCTTTGCGCAGGCTCTCGGCGGCCACTTTCTCCGTGGCGCCGTCGCGGCGCGGGCCGGCCAGCTTTTTCGCCCAGCTGGTTTTCTTGGTGCCCTTCAGGCTTTCCGCCTGGGCCTTGCTGCGCCCTTCGGCCAGCGCCTCGGCGAAGTTGGCGAACAGCACGGTGAACCACAGCCACAGGGCGACGCTGCCGGTGAAGGCGGCGGCGCCGTCGGTTTGGCCGGTGAGGATCGCCAGCCAGATGGCGGTGGTCAGAATGCTGCCGATATACACCACGAACATCACCGGGTTGCGCCATTGAACGCGAGGGTCCAGTTTTTTCACCGCATCGATCAGCGCGGTGCGCACCAGAGCCGGTTCAAACAGCGCGCGTTGTTTGCGAGTCATCTCTTATTCTCTCTCTGTGACGTCGATTAGTTTGCCAACCAAAGCTGCAAATGCTCGGCCACCGGGCCCAGCGCCAGCGCCGGCACGAAGGTCAGCGCGCCCACCAGCAGCACGGTGCCGATCAGCAGGCCGATAAACAGCGGCCCATAGGTCGGCAGGGTGCCGTTGCCCGCCGGCTGGCGTTGCTTGGCGCTCAGCGAGCCGGCGATCGCCAGCACCGGCAGGATCACCCCGAAGCGGCCGACGAACATGGCGAAGGCCAGCAGCAGGTTGTAGAACGGCGTATTGACGCTCAATCCGGCGAAGGCGCTGCCGTTGTTGTTGGCGGCGGAGGACAGGGCGTACAGCACTTCGCTGAAGCCGTGGGCGCCCGGGTTGAGGATGCCGGCGCGGCCCGCGTCGGTGCCGATGGCCAGCGCGCTGCCCAGCAGCACCAGCGTCGGCGTGACCAGGATCGCCAGCGCGGTCATCTTCATGTCGTAAACGTCGATCTTCTTGCCCAGATATTCCGGGGTGCGGCCGATCATCAGACCGGCGATAAACACCGTCAGCAGCACGAACAGCAGCATGCCGTACAGGCCGGAGCCGACGCCGCCGAACACCACTTCGCCGATCTGCATCAGCCACATCGGCACCATGCCGCCCAGCGCGGTGAAGGAGTCGTGCATGGCGTTGACTGCCCCGCAGGACGCGGCGGTGGTGACTACCGAGAACAGGCTGGTGGCGAGAATGCCGAAGCGCGACTCTTTGCCTTCCATATTGATGTTGCTGTCGGCGCCCAGCGCGCTCAGGTGCGGGTTGCCTGCCAGCTCGGCGACCATCACCGCCACCACCGCCGCCACGAAGATCAGCGCCATCGCCCAGATCAGCGCATGGCCCTGGCGGTTTTCACCGGCCAACTGGCCGAAGGAGAAGCACAGCGCGCAGGGGATCAGGAAGATGGCCAGCATCTGCACGAAGTTGGTCAGCACGGTTGGGTTCTCGAACGGGTGCGCCGAGTTGGCGCCGAAGAAGCCGCCGCCGTTGGTGCCGAGCATCTTGATCGCTTCCTGCGAGGCCACCGGCCCCATCGGCAGCGTCTGCTGCGCGCCTTCGAGCGTGGTGACGTGCAGGTAAGGCAGGAAGTTTTGCAGCGTGCCCTGGCTGACGAAGAACAGGGCGATCAGCAGCGCGATCGGCAGCAGCACATACAGCGTGATGCGGAACAGATCGGCCCAGGCGTTGCCGACGGTCTTGCCGGCGCGGCGGGTAAAGGCGCGGATCAGCGCAAAGGCCACGGCGATGCCGGTAGAGGCGGAGACGAAGTTCTGCACCGCCAGCCCGGCCATCTGGCTTAAATAGCTGAGGGCGCTTTCGCCGCTGTAGGCCTGCCAGTTGGTGTTGGTGACGAAGCTGACGGCGGTGTTGAGCGCCAGATCCCAGGAGAGGCCCGGGAAGCCTTGCGGGTTGAGCGGCAGCGAGCCCTGCGTCATCAGCAGGGCAAACAGCAGCGCCAGGCCGAGCAGGTTGAACGCCAGGATCGCCAGCGCGTACTGCCACCAGTTCATCTCGGTGACGCGGATGCCGCAGGCGCGCCAGACGCCGGCTTCCACCCCGCGTAGCGCAGGCAGCGGCTCACCTTCGATCAGGCGCGCCATAAAGCCGCCCAGCGGCCGGGCCAGCAGCAGAAGCACCAGCAGGAAGCTGGCGATCAGTAAAAAGGCTGAAGCCGCCATCAGAAATCCTCCGCGTTAAACAGGGCGTAGACCAGATAGGCCAACAGCAGCAGAACCAACAGCGCACCACCAATAACGCTGAAACTCACGGGACACCTCCAGAGGTGTTGTTTTTGATAGAGGCAGTGTAGGGAGAGGGGTAGAAAGAAGATGAAAAAATCGCGCGGGCGGGTGTAAAAAAAGTATAAAAATGGCTGAAATTTCAGCGAAAATTTAGCATTTCAATCATCAGGCCGGTGGCGAAAGGGGGCTTGATGGGGGAATGAGAACGGGCGTAAGCAGGAAATGACGAACCGAATAATAACCACAATGTAACCCATGTTTAGTTAAAAATTAACCTGGGTGTAACAAAATTACGAATCGCGGCGGAGATTAGCGATTTTTTGTGCGATTTAGTGGTCGGATGAGTAGTAAACTTTCATCAAGTGCGCTAAAATTTTGTCCAGTTACCAAATTACCGATTGTTCATTTGATACGCCGACGCCGTTTTCCCTGACAAATCAACGGCAGGCGTTTTTAAGGAGGTTCGCATGTCTACGACCTATCACGCTTATTCACTGCATCGGATTCTCCTGCGCCGCAGCGCAGTGGTTATCGCGGGCATTTTGGCCCTGCCGGTGATGCTGTTCCGCAGCGATCGCGGGCGTTTTTACAGCTACCTGCACCGCGTCTGGTCAAAAACCAGCGATAAGCCGGTCTGGCTGCAGCAGGCGGAACTGGCGTCCTGCGATTTCTACTGAGCCACTGCCGATTCACGAAAACCCTCGCCCTGCGGCGAGGGTTTTTTTATGCCTATAGCCGGCTCTATCAAGCGCAAGGTCGTATTCGGCAAGCCATTCTTCTACACTTTCCTCATCGGTCAACAACACGGGAGAGCGGTATGAGCGACAAGATCCCTATCGGCATCAGCGCCTGTTTACTGGGCGACGCGGTGCGTTTCGACGGCGGCCACAAACGGCTGGCCTTTGCGGTGGAACAGTTGGCGCCCTATGTGCGCTTTGAGCCCATTTGCCCGGAAATGGCGATCGGCCTGCCTACACCACGCCCGGCGCTGCGCCTGGTGAAGCAGGCGCAGCCGTGGCCGGCGATGCGCTACAGCAACGACGCCGGCGTGGATCTGACCGAGGAGATGCGCGGCTTCTCCGCGCAGCGCGTGGCGGCCTTGCAGCATCTGTGCGGCTATATCGTCTGCGCCAAGTCACCGAGCTGCGGCCTGGAGCGGGTGCGGGTCTACAGCGAAAACGGCAAGGACTCACGTAAAAACGGCGTCGGGCTGTTTACCGCGGAACTGCTGCGCCAGATGCCGTGGCTGCCGGTGGAAGAAGACGGACGATTGCAGGATGCGGCACTGCGGGAAAACTTTATCGAGCGGGTGTACGCGCTGTACGAGTTGAACATGCTGTGGCGCCAGGGGCTGACCCGCGGCGGGCTGATCGCGTTTCACAGCCGCTACAAGCTGTCGCTGCTGGCGCATTCGCAGCCGGCGTATCGCGAATTGGGGCGCTTCGTCGCCGATATTCACCGCTGGGATTCGCTGGAGGCCTTCGCCGTGGAATACCGCAGCCGCCTGATGGCGCTGTTGGCGCACAAAGCAACGCGGCGCAACCACACCAACGTGTTGATGCACGTGCAGGGCTACTTCCGCCGTCAGCTCAGTACGGCGCAGCGCCAGGAGCTGGCGCACCTGATCGACCGCTACCGGCAGGGCATGCAGCCGCTGTTGGCGCCGATCGCGCTGCTCAAGCATTACATGGCGGAATACCCCGATCGCTATCTGGCGGAACAACGCTATTTCGAACCTTATCCGGAGGCGCTGCGTTTGCGTTACGGCCATTGATTGACAAGGAGTTTTATGACCACGCATCTGGTCTGGTTGCGTAACGATCTGCGTATCACCGACAACAAAGCCCTGCACGCCGCCTGCAGCGATCCCGAAGCCCGGGTGCTGGCGGTGTTTATCGCCACACCGCAGCAGTGGCGGCAACATGAGATGGCGCCGCGGCAGGCGGCGCTGATCCACGCCAGCCTGCAGGCGGTGCAGCAGGCGCTGGCGCACAAGGGCATTGCGCTGCATTGCCATTCCTGTGCGGACTTTGCCGCGTCGATCGACTGGCTGGCGGACTATTGCGAGCGAGAGCAGGTGGATGCGCTGTTTTACAATCGCCAGTACGAACTGAACGAACGGCGGCGCGATGCGCGGCTGGAACAGCGGTTGAGTGGCCGGGTGAGGTGTCACGGTTTCGATGACAGCCTGCTGTTGCCGCCAGGCAGCGTACTCACCGGCGGCGGCGAGATGTACAAGGTCTATACGCCGTTTCGCAACGCTTTTCTTCAACGCCTGACCGAGTCCGACGTGAGCTGCCTGCCGGCGCCGAAGACCCGCGCCGGTGGCGCGTTGCCTGCGCCTGAGGCGCCGGCGGCATTCGATTACCCTACGGCGGAGACTGGGGATGGCTATCCCGTTGGTGAGGAGGCCGCGTTGCAGCGGCTGCGCGCTTTTTGCCGCGAGCAGGTGCAGGATTACCTCCGGCAGCGCGATCTGCCGGCCCTCGCCGGCACCAGTAGCCTGTCGCCCTATCTGGCGATCGGCGTGCTGTCGCCGCGCCAGTGCTTCAACCGCCTGCGCACCGAATGCCCGCAGCTGCTGGAAGATCGCGAAAGCGGTGCCTTCGCCTGGCTCAACGAGCTGATTTGGCGTGAGTTCTATCGCCATCTGCTGGTGGCCTATCCCGATCTGTGCCGCCATCGGCCGTTTATTGCCTGGACGGACAAGGTGCGCTGGTGCGATGACGCGGCGAAGCTGCACGCCTGGCAGCGGGGCGAAACAGGCTACCCGATCGTCGATGCCGCCATGCGCCAGCTGAACGCCACCGGCTGGATGCACAACCGGCTGCGCATGATCAGCGCCAGTTTTCTGGTGAAGGATCTGTTGATCGACTGGCGCGCCGGGGAGCGCTATTTCATGTCGCAACTGCTGGATGGGGATCTGGCGGCCAATAACGGCGGCTGGCAGTGGGCGGCATCCACCGGCACCGACGCCGCGCCGTATTTCCGCATCTTCAACCCGACGACTCAGGGTGAACGTTTTGATCCACAAGGCACTTTTATCCGTAAATGGTTGCCGGAACTGGCGGATGTGCCCGACAATGACATCCATCATCCCCATCGCTGGGCGGAAAAGCAGCGATGCACGCTGAACTACCCGCTGCCGATCGTCGATCATAAGCAAGCCCGGCTGGAGACGCTGGCGGCGTTCGAGGCGGCAAAACGGGGAGAGTCTTGAGGCAACTGCAAGGAGCGACGCAATGATGAAAAAGGTGCTGGCCCTGTGCCTGAGCGGCTATTCCGCGCTGGCGATCGCCGGCTTTGACGTGGTGGCGCTCGGCGTCGACGGCGGCGTCAGCGACGGCAATCTGACCTCCTACCTGATCCGCAGCGACAATCAGCCGCGGTATGTGGCGCTGGACGCCGGTTCGCTGCTGCCGGGCATCGCCAAAGGGCTGGAGAAGGGCAGCTTCCCGCAGGTGACGCCCGAGCTGGCCGCGCCTTACACGCCGCAGGGCTATGTGTTCCGGCAGTTGATCGGCAGCTACTTTATCAGCCACGGCCACCTGGACCACGTGGCGGGGCTGATCCTCGGCTCACCCGAGGACAATAAAAAAACCGTTTACGCCCAGGCGGACACGGTACTGACCCTGCGTAATCACTACTTCAACTGGAAGGCGTGGCCGAACTTTACCGACGCCGGCAACGGCTCGCGGCTGGGCACCTACCGGCTGCAAACGGTGCGGCCGCAGCAGCGGTTTACCCTCGGCCTGACCGGATTGACCGGCGTGATGTACCCGCTCAGCCACGATCGCTATCCGTCGTCGATGCTGCTGATTTCCAACGGCAGCGAGTTCTTCGCCTACTTCGGCGATACCGGGCCGGATAAGGTCGAGCAGTCGCGCGATCTCGATACCGTCTGGCGCGCGCTGGGGCCGCTTGTCGAGCAGAAGAAGCTCAAGGGCATGATTATCGAAACCTCTTACCCTAACGGGGTGGAGGATAAACATCTGTACGGCCATTTGACGCCGGCCTGGCTGCTGAAGGAGCTGAAGAACCTGACGCAGTACAGCGGCGGCGAAGGCTCGCTGAACGGTTTGCCGGTGGTGATCAGCCACATCAAGCCCAGCCTGAAGCAGGGCGAAGATGCGCGCGCCGCCATTGCGCAACAGCTGGCGCAGGGCAACGATCTGGGGGTGAAATTCATCCTGATGGCGCAGGGCGACCGGCAGACATTTTGACTATGAAGAGAGAAGAGAATGCGTAACCTCGATCTGGAACAACTGATCAACACGGAACTGAACGCCGCGGCGTTTCAGGACTACGCCCCCAACGGATTGCAGGTAGAAGGCCGCCCGCACGTGCAGCGCATCGTGACCGGCGTCACCGCCTGTCAGGCGCTGCTGGACGCCGCGGTGGCGCATCAGGCCGATGCGATTATCGTGCACCACGGCTATTTCTGGAAAAACGAGGCGCCGGCGGTGCGCGGCATGAAGCGCAACCGCCTGAAAACGCTGCTGACCCACGATATCAACCTGTACGGCTACCACCTGCCGCTGGACGCGCATCCGGTGCTAGGCAACAACGCGCAGCTGGCGCAGGCGCTGGGCATTCGGGTGATTGGCGACGTCGAGCCGCTGGTGCCGCACGGCGAATTTGAACAGCCGCTGACCGGCGAAGCGCTGCAGCAGCGTATCGAAAGCCGGCTGGGGCGCGCGGTGCTGCACTGCGGCGATAACGCGCCTGAGCACATTCGCCGGGTGGCCTGGTGCACCGGCGGCGGCCAGGGCTTTATCGACAGCGCGGCGCGCTTCGGCGTCGATGCGTTCATTAGCGGTGAAGTGTCTGAGCAGACCATTCACAGCGCGCGCGAAATGGGCGTGCATTTCTTCGCCGCCGGCCACCACGCCACCGAGCGCGGCGGCGTGAAGGCGCTGGGCGACTGGCTGGCGCAGCACCACGGCTTTGATGTGACCTTTATCGACATCCCGAATCCCGCCTGATTTTTTTCTTCCCCGGATCCAGCCCGGCCTGTGCGCCGGCTGAATCCTTCTATCGTGCTATTTCCTTATTTTCCCTATGGTTGCGTTCTATTGACAGCCGGGGCCGCGTCACGCATAACTGGTGTGTTTTTCATCGCGATAATAATAAGGAGAATAAGGGTGCAACAAGCACGTTATTACCTGTTGGGTGAAAGAGCGGTAGTGCTTGAACTGTCGCCGCCGGTGACCTTACCGAGCCAGCAGCGCATCTGGGCGCTGGCGGAAAAGCTGAATCACCATCCCGACGTGCGGGAAGTGGTGCCGGGGATGAATAACCTGACGCTGTTGCTGCATACGCCGCAGGCCGACGCCGAAGCGATGCTCGTGCTGCTGCAGCAAGGTTGGGAAAGCAAAGAGAGCCTGACGCCGGAATCGCGCCAGGTGGATATTCCGGTGGTCTACGGCGGGGAGCAAGGCCCCGATCTGGATGAAGTGGCGCGCCATACCGGCATGACGCCGCGGCAGGTGGTGGAATGCCACGCGGCGGCGGCCTACGTGGTCTATTTCCTCGGCTTTCAGCCGGGCTTCTCCTATTTGGGCGGCATGCCGGAACAGCTGGCGACGCCGCGCCGCGCGGAACCGCGTCTGGCGGTGGCGGCCGGTTCCGTTGGCATTGGCGGCGGCCAGACCGGTATCTATCCGCTGGTGACGCCCGGCGGCTGGCAGCTGATCGGCCGCACGCCGCTGGCGCTGTTCAATCCGCATGAAATGCCGCCGACGCTGCTGCGCCCGGGCGATAACGTGCGCTTCGTGCCGCAGAAGGAGGGCGTATGCTGATTATTCTGCGTGCCGGCATCTATACCACGGTGCAGGATTTGGGCCGCGAGGGATTCCGCCGCCTGGGCATCAGCACCGGCGGGGCGCTGGATCAACCGGCGCTGAAGATCGCCAACCTGCTGGTGGGCAATGCGCCGGAGGCCGCCGGGCTGGAGATCACCCTCGGCCAGTTCAGCGCCGAGTTTACCCGCCCTGGCTGGATCGCCTTGACCGGTGCCGGCTGCGACGCGCAGCTGGACGGCAAGCCGCTGTGGACCGGCTGGCGCTACCCGGTGAAAAAGGGGCAGCGGCTGGCGCTGGGCACGCCGAAACGCGGCATGCGCAGCTACCTGGCGATCTCGGGCGGCATCGCCGTGCCGGAAATGCTGGGCTCGTGCAGCACCGACATGAAAGCCGCCTTTGGCGGCCACGAAGGCCGTAATCTGAAGGACGGCGATCGGTTGCCGCTGGGCAAATCCACCGTGCTGCCGCAACACCGCTGCGGCGTGAAGCAACTGCTGTTCACCAACCGCATTCGCGCGCTGCCGGGGCCGGAGTACGCTGAGTTCAGCGAAGAGGCGCAGGACACGTTCTGGCGCACCGCCTGGCAGCTCAGCCCGCAGAGCAACCGCATGGGCTACCGCCTGCACGGCGGTACGCCGCTGGAGCGCACCACCGACCGCGAGATGCTGTCGCACGGCCTGCTGCCCGGCGTGGTGCAGGTGCCGCACAACGGCCAGCCGATCGTGCTGATGGCCGATGCGCAAACCACCGGCGGTTACCCGCGTATCGCCTGTGTGATAGAGGCCGATCTCTACCACTTGGCGCAGATCCGTCTCGGCGAACCGATCCACTTCGTTCTCTGCTCACTGGCCGAGGCGCAGCGCGCCAAAGCCGAGCAGGATCTCTTCCTTCGACAGATTGCCTGGGGGTTACATGATCGTTGATTTGAACGCCGATCTCGGCGAAGGCTGCGCCAACGACCAGGCGCTGTTGCAACTGGTGAGCTCGGCCAACATCGCCTGCGGCTTCCACGCCGGCGATGCGCAGACCATGCGTCAGTCGGTGCGCTGGGCATTGCAGTACGGCGTGGCGATCGGCGCCCACCCGAGTTTTCCCGATCGGGAGAACTTCGGCCGCACCCGCATGCAGCTGCCGCCGGAAACGGTGTACGCGCAGGTGGTGTATCAGCTCGGGGCGCTGGCGGCGATCGCCCGCGCCGAGGGCGGGGTGATGGTGCACGTTAAGCCGCACGGCATGCTGTACAACCAGGCGGCGGTTGAGCCGGCGCTGGCGGAAGCGATCGCCCGGGCGGTGCAGGCGGTCGATCCGGCGCTGCGGCTGGTGGGGCTGGCCGGCAGCGAACTGATCCGCGCCGGGGAACAACTCGGTCTGACCACCCGGCAAGAGGTGTTCGCCGATCGCGGCTATCAGGCCGACGGCACGCTGGTGCCGCGCGGTTTGCCGGGGGCGCTGATTGAGGATGACGAACAGGCGCTGGCGCAAACGCTGGAGATGGTGCGCCATCACCGGGTGCGCAGCGTGGATGGCGTCTGGACCGCCGTTCAGGCGGAAACCGTCTGCCTGCACGGGGACGGCGAGCATGCGCTGGCGTATGCGCGCAAGCTGCGGGACAGTTTTGTTCAGCAGGGCATCCGCGTTAGCGCGGAGCAGTAAAGCAAGACACAACATCACAAGCAAAAAACTATTAGAAAATATCGAGGGAAGACTATGGAACAGGCCGTGAATCTCTGGCCACTGATTGGCATCGCCGCCATCGTGGTCGGGTTTGTATTGCGTTTCAACCCGGTGCTGGTGGTGATCGCCGCCGGTATCATCACCGGTCTGGCGGCGCTGATGCCGCTGGACGTCATTCTGGAAAAGCTCGGCGAGGGCTTTCTCAATACCCGCAACCTGCCGCTGATCCTGCTGCTGCCGCTGGCGGTGATCGGCCTGCTGGAGCGCCACGGGCTGAAAGAACGGGCGCAGGCGTGGATCGCCAGGATCAAAAGCGCCACCGCCGGCCGTCTGCTGATCGTCTACCTGTTCGTGCGCGAGATTACCGCGGCGATGGGGCTGACCAGCCTGGGCGGGCATCCGCAGATGGTGCGGCCGCTGCTGGCGCCGATGGCAGAAGGGGCAACGGAAAACCGCTACGGCGAGCTGCCGGAGCGCACGCGCCACCGTCTGCGCGCCATGTCGGCCGCGACCGACAACGTCGGGCTGTTCTTCGGCGAAGATATCTTCGTCGCCTTCGGCGCGATCATCTTCATGCACAACTTTATGCTGGAGTCCGGCGGCATTCAGACCGAGCCGCTGCATATCGCGCTGTGGGGCATTCCGACCGCGATTTTCGCTTTCCTGATCCACGCGTTCCGGCTGTATCGGATGGATAAACAGCTGAGCGCCGAGCTGGCGCAGCTGAATCAGGCGGCGCTGCAGGCGAAGGGGGAGGCACGATGAACTTCCAGCAACAATATCTCTACTGGCTGGCCGGCGCGGTGCTGCTGATTGTGGCGGTGATGTCCTTCCGCGATCGCGCCAACCCGCGCCGCATCACCACCGGGCTGTTTTGGGGGCTGTACGGCCTGGTGTTCCTGGTCGGCGACTGGACTTACCGCCTGCTGGGCGAGGGCAGCAACGAAAAACGCATGCTGCATATCATCGTTGGCGTGGTGGTGGTGGTGATGGCCTTGATCGCCGGCTTTGGCGGTGTGCGCCTCGGCAGCTATCACCAGCGGGCGCCGCAGGAGCGCGAGGCCAGCGCCAAGCGCCTGGGCAACAAGCTGTTTATTCCCGCTCTGGCAATCCCGGTGGTGACGGTGATCGGCGTGTTGTTGTTCAACAACGTGCCGGCGTTGCAAAGCGCGGTATTCGGCAGCGGCAACCATGCGACGCTGATCACCCTGTTCTCGATGACCGTCGGCTGCCTGATCGGTCTGGCGATCGCGGTGAAAATGACCCATGAGAAGGCCCTGCAGCCGATACAGGAAGCGCGGCGCCTGCTGGATTCGATCGGCTGGGCGTTCATTCTGCCGCAGATCCTCGCCACGCTGGGGCTGCTGTTTACCGTCGCCGGCGTCGGCACCGCGATCTCGCATTTGACCCAAGAGTATCTGGCGGTCGATAACCGCTTTATCGCCGTGGCGGTCTACGCTATCGGTATGTCTGTGCTGACCATGGTGATGGGCAACGCCTTCGCCGCCTTCCCGATCGTTACCGCCGGCATCGGCATTCCGATCCTGGTGTTGCAGCACGGCGGCAACCCGGCGGTGATGGCGGCGATCGGCATGTTCTCCGGCTATTGCGGCACCCTGATGACGCCGATGGCGGCGAACTTCAACATCGTGCCGGCGGCGCTGCTGGAGCTGCCGGACAAGAATGCGGTGATCAAGGCGCAGGTGCCGACCGGCGTGCTGCTGCTGTTGGTTAACGTGTTCCTGCTGTATTTCCTGATGTTCCTGTAGGAGTAAGGATGCAAAAAGTATTGATTACCGGCTTTGAGCCGTTTGGCGGCGAGCGCCTCAACCCCTCCTGGGAAGTGGTGAAGCAGCTCAATGATATGGAGCTGGTCGGCACGCGCATCGTGGCGCGCCAGCTGCCGTGCGTGTTCGGCGCGGCGCTGGAGGCGCTCAATGCGGCGATCGACGAGGTGCAGCCGGTGATGGTGCTGGCTATCGGCCAGGCCGGCGGCCGCACCGACATCACGATTGAACGGGTGGCGATCAACGTCGACGATGCGCGTATCCCCGACAATCAGGGGCAACAGCCGGTGGACGAGCCGATCGTCGCCGGCGGCCCGGCGGCCTATTTCAGCACCTTGCCGATCAAGGCGATGGTCAGTTCGATGCGTGAGGCCGGCATTCCGGCCGCCGTTTCGCAGACCGCCGGCACCTACGTGTGCAACCATGTCATGTATGGCTTGCTGCACCGTTTGAGCGGCCAGCGCGAGGTGAAGGGCGGCTTTATCCATATCCCGTATCTGCCGGAGCAGGCGGCGGCGCACCCCGGCGCGCCGAGCATGGCGGCTTCGACGGTGCTGTTTGCATTGGAGCTGGCCGTTTCCATCGCTTTGCAGGTGGAGCACGATCTGAAAGTGGTGGGCGGCGCGACGCATTAATCATGTCATCCCCGGCGCATCGGGCTGCGCCGGGTCTACGCAAGGAGTGGTCTATGCCGGAAGGACCGGAGATTCGCCGGGCGGCGGACAAACTGGCGGCGGCGGTGATCGATCAGCCGTTGACCGCCGTCGATTTCGCTTTTCCCCAGCTGAAACACTATCGCCAGCGTCTGCTCGGTGAGCGCATCGTCGCCATCGAGCCGCGCGGCAAGGCGCTGCTGACCCATTTCTCCAATGGGTTGACGATGTACAGCCACAACCAGCTGTATGGCGTGTGGAAAGTGGCGGCGGCCGGGGAGACGCCGGAGACCAGGCGCGATCTGCGGGTGCGGCTGGAAACCGCCCGCAGCGCGATATTGCTCTACAGCGCTTCCGACATTACCGTCGGGCCGCGCGAGGAGATAGAGCAACACCCGTTTTTGCAACGCATCGGCCCCGACGTGTTGGACATGTCGCTGACGGTAGACGATGTGGAGGAGCGGTTGCTGACGCCGCGTTTTCGCCGCCGGCAGCTGGGCGGCATGCTGCTCGACCAGGCGTTTCTCGCCGGATTGGGCAATTATCTGCGCGCCGAAATCTTGTGGCAGGCCGAACTGGCACCGCAGCACAAACCGCAGGATCTGCCGCCGGAAGCGCTGCGCCGCCTGGCGGAAGCATTGCTGGCAGTGCCGCGCCTTTCCTACCAGACGCGCGGGCAGGCGGATGACAACCGGCATCACGGCGCGCTGTTTCGCTTCAAGGTGTTTCATCGCAGCGGCGAGCCCTGCGAACGCTGCGGTGAGATGATCGTGCGTACCGAGCTATCGTCGCGGCCGTTTTATTGGTGCCCGGGCTGCCAGAAATAACCAAAACAAAAACGCCGCCCGAAGGGGCGGCGCTGTGCGGTTTCAGCCGGGAAAGCGGCTTACTTGTTTTTCAGCTGGGATTTGAAATCGCGTTCGGCATAGCCGGTGTACAGCTGACGCGGACGGGCAATTTTGATGCCTTCGTCGTGCATTTCGTTCCAGTGGGCGATCCAGCCGATGGTGCGCGCGATGGCGAAGATCACGGTGAACATGGAAGAAGGAATGCCCATCGCCTTCAGGATGATGCCGGAGTAGAAGTCGACGTTCGGGTACAGTTTCTTCTCGATGAAGTACGGGTCGTTCAGCGCGATGTGTTCCAGCTCCATCGCGACCTGCAGCAGGTTGTCGTCTTTCTTGTTCAGCTCTTTCAGCACTTCGTGACAGGTCTCGCGCATCACGGTAGCGCGCGGATCGTAGTTCTTGTACACGCGGTGGCCGAAGCCCATCAGGCGGAAGGAGTCGTTCTTGTCCTTGGCGCGCTTGATGAATTCCGGAATGTGCTCGACGGTCTTGATCTCTTCCAGCATTTTCAGCGCCGCTTCGTTGGCGCCGCCGTGTGCCGGCCCCCACAGGGAAGCGATGCCGGCCGCGATGCAGGCGAACGGGTTGGCGCCGGAAGAGCCGGCGGTGCGCACGGTAGAGGTAGAGGCGTTCTGCTCATGGTCGGCGTGCAGGATCAGGATGCGGTCCATGGCGCGTTCCAACACCGGGTTCACCACGTACTCTTCGCACGGGGTGGCGAACATCATGTGCAGGAAGTTGCCGGCATAGGACAGATCGTTGCGCGGGTAAACGAACGGCTGGCCCAGGGAGTATTTGTAGCACATCGCCGCCACGGTCGGCATTTTGGACAGCAGGCGGAACGCGGTGATTTCACGGTGACGCTCGTTGTTGACGTCCAGCGCATCGTGGTAGAACGCCGCCAGCGCGCCGGTCACGCCGCACAGCACCGCCATCGGGTGCGAGTCGCGACGGAAGCCACGGAACAGATGGGTGATCTGGTCGTGGATCATGGTGTGGCGGGTGACGGTGGTCTTGAAGGTCTCGAACTCTTCCGGCGTTGGGGTCTCGCCGTACAGCAGGATGTAGCACACTTCCAGGTAGGAAGATTCTTTCGCCAGCTGCTCGATAGGGAAGCCGCGGTGCAGCAGCACGCCTTTGTCGCCGTCGATGAAGGTAATCTTGGATTCGCAAGAAGCGGTGGAGGTAAAGCCGGGATCAAATGTGAAATAACCTTTGGAACCCAGAGCGCGGACATCGAGGACATCAGGGCCCAGTGTCGGTGTCAATACGCCCAGTTCGATCGGAGCTTCGCTGTCGTTAATGGTTAGCGTCGCTTTCTTATCAGTCATTTACTGTCTCCTTAGCGCCTTATTTTAAAAACCACTAACAACTGAAATACCTTAAATCTCTGCAGGTTGCCCGCAAAAAAATGGTGCGGACGCTAACTCTGTGAGCGACTGCGCAACTATGCGCGGGTAGGGTACAGAGTGCTGACCAGGCGAACGAGACGGGTGACCAGTTGTTAACGATTCATAGTAATTCGTTATAGTCTGTTAATCTTACCTATGAGCTGTTCGAAGAGATGTGAACCTATCCCAATAATCTGTTTTTATTTGCTTTATTTGCTTTTTGACGCCGGCAAAATCGAGCGGGAAACAACGGCTATTGGGATAGGTTCGTCAAATACACTGTTGCACAACTCGAACCCGGGGGGAAGTGTATCTGCTGACCCATAGCGCATCATAGGACCGTTTGTGCCCCTATATGTAATGGAAATGTTGATCTCTTGTCAAATCAGATAATTAATTTTGCACTAATTGTGAAATCCGTGATCTGAATCACTGTTCGGGGGAAATGTTATCAAAGCGGTTGTATGAGAATTGTAATCAGAATGTGATCCTCCTATACTGCCGCCAGGTCTCCGGATTACCCTGAAGTAGGAGCACCCAGCGTTATAAATGCGCGCCGTTTGAGCACAGAGGATGTTGATGTTTGAGCGCGTGACGTGTAAGGGTTTTAGGCTCTTAACGCTGTCTGATCCCCGCCCAGGCCCGGAGGAAGGAAAATAATAAGAGCTGTGTGGGCAAATACGTGAAAAAACAACGACCTGTCAACTTGGATCTGCAAACGATCCGGTTCCCCGTAACTGCGATAGCGTCTATCTTACACCGAGTCTCTGGCGTAATTACCTTCGTTGCCGTGGGTATCCTCCTCTGGCTGCTGGGCCTGTCACTCTCTTCCCAAGAGGGGTTCCTGCAGGCGGCCGCCATCATGAATAGCTTCATCGTCAAATTCATATTCTGGGGCATCCTCACGGCGCTGGCCTATCACATTTGCGGTGGCATCCGTCACTTGTTAATGGATTTTGGCTACATCGAAGAGAGTTTGGCCGCCGGTACCCGTTCCGCCCAGGTGGCGATCGGCCTGACCGTCGTGCTGTCAGTTCTGGCTGGAGTCCTCGTATGGTAAACAACGTTTCTGCATTAGGGCGCAACGGCGTGCACGATTGGCTGCTGCTGCGCGCTTCCGCTATCATCATCACCCTGTACGTCCTGTATATCCTGGGCTTCTTCGTCACGGCTCCGGAACTCACTTATGACATCTGGCGCGGTTTCTTCGCCACTTCCATTACGAAAGTGTTCACTCTGCTGACCTTGCTGTCGATTCTGGTGCATGCCTGGATCGGGCTGTGGCAGGTGCTGACGGACTACGTCAAGCCGCTGGCGGTTCGCCTGGTGTTGCAGCTGGCTGTCGTGGTCGCGTTGCTGGTCTATTTACTGTACGGAACAATCGTAGTGTGGGGTGCTTAAATGAAACTGCCAGTCAGAGAGTTTGATGCCGTCGTAATCGGCGCCGGCGGTGCGGGCATGCGTGCCGCGCTGCAAATTTCCCAAGCGGGCTCGACCTGTGCCCTGCTGTCCAAAGTTTTCCCGACCCGTTCCCATACCGTGTCCGCACAGGGCGGCATCACCGTCGCGCTGGGCAACAGCCACGAGGACAACTGGGAATGGCATATGTACGACACGGTGAAAGGTTCCGACTATATCGGTGACCAGGACGCCATCGAATATATGTGTAAAACCGGCCCGGAAGCGATTCTGGAACTGGAACACATGGGCCTGCCGTTCTCTCGTCTGGACGACGGCCGCATCTATCAGCGCCCGTTCGGCGGCCAGTCGCTGAACTTCGGCGGCGAGCAGGCGGCGCGTACCGCAGCCGCAGCCGACCGTACCGGCCACGCGCTGCTGCACACCCTGTACCAACAGAACCTGAAAAACCACACCACCATCTTCTCCGAGTGGTATGCGCTCGATCTGGTGAAAAACCAGGACGGCGCGGTGGTTGGCACCACGGCTATCTGCATCGAAACCGGTGAAGTGGTTTACTTCAAAGCCAAGGCCACCGTGCTGGCGACCGGCGGCGCAGGCCGTATTTACCAGTCCACCACCAACGCCCACATCAACACCGGCGACGGTGTCGGCATGGCGCTGCGCGCCGGCGTGCCGGTGCAGGACATGGAAATGTGGCAGTTCCACCCGACCGGCATCGCCGGCGCGGGCGTGCTGGTGACCGAAGGCTGCCGCGGCGAAGGCGGTTACCTGCTGAACAAACACGGCGAGCGCTTCATGGAGCGTTATGCGCCGAACGCCAAAGATCTGGCGGGCCGCGACGTGGTTGCCCGTTCGATCATGATCGAAATCCGCGAAGGCCGCGGCTGCGACGGTCCTTGGGGCCCGCACGCCAAGCTGAAGCTGGATCACCTGGGCAAAGAGGTGCTGGAATCCCGTCTGCCGGGCATTCTGGAACTGTCCCGCACCTTCGCGCACGTCGATCCGGTGAAAGAGCCGATCCCGGTTATCCCGACCTGTCACTATATGATGGGCGGCATTCCGACCAAGGTGACCGGCCAGGCGCTGACCGTGAACGAGAAAGGCGAAGACGTGGTGATCCCGGGGCTGTTCGCGGTGGGCGAAATCGCCTGCGTATCGGTGCACGGCGCCAACCGCTTGGGCGGCAACTCGCTGCTCGACCTGGTGGTGTTCGGCCGTTCCGCCGGCATGCACCTGCAGGAATCGCTGGAAGAGCAGGGCGTGAGCCGTGACGCCAGCGACTCCGACGTGGAAGCCTCGCTGGATCGTCTGAACCGTTGGAACAACACCCGTTCCGGCGAAGACCCGGTCGAAATTCGCAAAGCGCTGCAGTCTTGCATGCAGCACAACTTCTCGGTATTCCGCGAAGGCGATGCGATGGCCAAGGGCCTGGAAGAACTGAAAGTGATCCGTGAACGTCTGAAGAACGCACGCCTGGACGATACCTCCAGCGAGTTCAACACCCAGCGCATCGAGTGCCTGGAGTTGGATAACCTGATGGAGACCGCGTATTCCACCGCCGTGTCGGCCAACTTCCGTACCGAGAGCCGTGGCGCACACAGCCGCTTCGACTACCCGGAACGCGATGACGCCAACTGGCTGTGCCATTCGCTGTATCTGCCGCAATCGGAAAGCATGACGCGTCGTGAAGTGAACATGCAACCGAAGCTGCGCCCGGCATTCCCGCCGAAAGTGCGTTCTTACTAATTGCGGAGATCGACAGATGAAACTCGAATTTTCCATTTATCGCTACAACCCGGATGTCGATGACGCGCCGCACATGCAGGATTACACCCTGGAAGCGGAAGAAGGTCGCGACATGATGCTGCTGGATGCGTTGATCCAGCTGAAAGAAAAAGACCCGACCCTGTCGTTCCGTCGCTCATGCCGCGAAGGCGTGTGCGGTTCCGACGGCCTGAACATGAACGGTAAAAACGGCCTGGCGTGCATCACCCCGATTTCGTCGCTGCGCAAAGGCAACGGCAAGATCGTGATCCGTCCGCTGCCGGGCCTGCCGGTGGTGCGCGATCTGGTGGTGGATATGGGCCAGTTCTATACCCAGTATGAAAAGATCAAGCCATACCTGCTGAACGACGGCAAGAACCCGCCGGCGCGCGAGCACCTGCAGTCGCCGGAGCAGCGCGCCAAGCTGGACGGTCTGTACGAGTGCATTCTGTGCGCCTGCTGCTCGACCTCTTGCCCATCGTTCTGGTGGAACCCGGACAAGTTCATCGGGCCTGCCGGTCTGCTGGCGGCGTATCGCTTCCTGATCGACAGCCGTGACACGGAAACGCAAGAACGTTTAGATGATCTGGACGACGCTTTTAGTGTTTTCCGCTGCCATAGCATTATGAATTGTGTCAGTGTATGTCCTAAAGGCTTGAACCCGACGCGTGCTATCGGGCATATCAAGTCCATGCTGCTGCAACGCGGCGCATAAACGGAATGAGATGCTGCGCCGGGCTCTTTTCCGGCGCACATCCCATAGGGGAGGGAACCTCTAAAAACTGACCCGCGGCTGCGGCGCTATGCAGCCTGGTTCTTCCGCCGGTTTTTAGAGGTTCCTTGTAAGGGACCGCAAGGTCCATAACAGAACGTATCGGGCCGTCATGGCCGCAAGTACGTCGAGTGAACCGTTTTACGGCAAACCGTATTCATCACGGTAATTATGTTAACCACGGCGAAAACTAAAGCTTCAAAGCTTAAGGGATCATGATGCAGAACGGCGCAATGAAGGCCTGGCTGGATTCCTCCTATCTGGCGGGCGCGAACCAGTCTTACATAGAGCAGCTCTATGAAGACTTCTTAACCGATCCGGGTTCCGTTGAAGATAGCTGGCGTTCCATTTTTCAACAGCTACCAACCGCGGGTGTCAAACCCGATCAGCTTCACTCTCAAACGCGCGATTACTTCCGCCGCCTGGCGAAAGACTCCGCGCGCTACAATACCACCATCACCGATCCGGAAACCGACGCCAAACAGGTCAAGGTACTGCAGCTGATCAACGCCTTCCGCTTCCGCGGGCATCAGCATGCCAACCTCGATCCGCTCGGCCTGTGGCAGCGCGAGCAAGTTCCTGACCTTGATCCCGCTTACCACAACCTGACCGAAGCCGATTTCCAGGAAACCTTCAACGTGGGCTCTTTCGCCATCGGCAAAGAAACCATGAAGCTGGGCGATCTGTACGCCGCGCTGAAGCAGACCTATTGCGGCTCGATCGGCGCTGAGTACATGCACATCACCAACACCGAAGAGAAACGCTGGATTCAACAGCGCATCGAGTCGGTGGTGGGGCGCGCCAGCTTTACCGCCGACGAAAAACGCCGTTTCCTGAACGAGCTGACCGCGGCGGAAGGCCTGGAACGTTACCTGGGCGCCAAATTCCCGGGCGCCAAACGCTTCTCGCTGGAAGGCGGCGACGCGCTGGTGCCGATGCTGAAAGAGATGGTGCGTCACGCCGGCAAGAACGGCACGCGCGAAGTGGTGCTGGGCATGGCCCACCGCGGCCGTCTGAACGTGCTGATCAACGTGCTGGGCAAAAAGCCGGCCGACCTGTTCGACGAATTTGCCGGCAAGCATAAAGAACACCTCGGCACCGGTGACGTGAAATATCACCAGGGCTTCTCTTCCGACGTGGAAACCGAAGGCGGCATGGTTCACCTGGCGCTGGCGTTCAACCCGTCGCACCTGGAGATCGTCAGCCCGGTGGTCATGGGCTCGGTTCGCGCCCGTCGCGATCGCTTGGACGAAGCGCGCAGCAACATGGTGCTGCCGATCACCATCCACGGCGACGCCGCCATTACCGGCCAGGGCGTGGTTCAGGAAACCCTGAACATGTCTCAGGCTCGCGGCTACGAAGTGGGCGGCACCGTGCGCATCGTCATCAACAACCAGGTTGGTTTCACCACCTCCAACCCGCTGGATGCGCGCTCTACCGAATACTGCACCGACATCGCCAAAATGGTTCAGGCACCGATCTTCCACGTCAACGCGGACGATCCGGAGGCCGTGGCCTTCGTCACCCGCCTGGCGTTGGATTTCCGTAACACCTTTAAGCGTGACGTGATGATCGATCTGGTTTGCTACCGTCGCCATGGGCACAACGAGGCCGACGAGCCGAGCGCCACCCAGCCGGTGATGTATCAGAAGATCAAGAAACACCCTACGCCGCGCAAAATCTACGCTGACGTTCTGACCGAACAGAACGTGGCCAGCCTGGAAGATGCCACGGAAATGGTCAACCTGTACCGCGACGCGCTCGACCGCGGCGATTGCGTGGTTGAAGAATGGCGTCCGATGAACCTGCACTCCTTCACCTGGTCACCGTACCTGAACCACGAGTGGGACGAAGAGTACCCGAGCAAGGTTGAGATGAAGCGCCTGCAGGAGCTGGGCCGCCGCATCAGCACGGTGCCGGAAGCGATCGAAATGCAGTCGCGCGTGGCGAAAATCTACGCGGACCGCGCCGAGATGGCAGCGGGCAACAAGCCGTTCGACTGGGGCGCCGCCGAAACGCTGGCCTACGCCACCATGGCGGATGAAGGCATTCCAATCCGCATCTCCGGCGAAGACGCCGGCCGCGGTACCTTCTTCCACCGTCACGCGGTGGTGCACAACCAGAAAAACGGTTCGGTCTACGTTCCGCTGGCGAACATCCACAGCGGCCAGGGCGAATTCAAGGTCTGGGACTCCGTGCTGTCCGAAGAGGCGGTGCTGGCGTTCGAATACGGCTACGCCACGGCGGAACCGCGCACGCTGACCATCTGGGAAGCGCAGTTCGGTGACTTCGCCAACGGCGCGCAGGTCGTTATCGACCAGTTCATCAGCTCCGGCGAGCAAAAATGGGGCCGTATGTGCGGCCTGGTGATGCTGCTGCCGCACGGCTATGAAGGCCAGGGCCCAGAGCACTCTTCCGCACGTCTGGAACGCTATCTGCAGCTGTGCGCAGAGCAGAACATGCAGGTGTGCGTCCCGTCCACGCCGGCGCAGGTTTACCATATGCTGCGTCGTCAGGCGCTGCGCGGTATGCGCCGTCCGCTGGTGGTGATGTCGCCGAAGTCGCTGCTGCGTCACCCGCTGGCGATTTCTTCGCTGGACGAATTGGCCAACGGCACCTTCCTGCCGGCGATCGGCGAGATCGACGACTTGGATCCGAAAGCGGTCAAGCGCGTCGTGCTGTGCTCCGGCAAGGTCTACTACGACCTGCTGGAACAGCGTCGCAAGAACGAGCAGAAAGACGTGGCTATCGTGCGTATCGAGCAGCTGTATCCGTTCCCGCATCAGGCCGTGCAGGCCGTGCTGGAGCAATACTCGCACGTGCATGATTTCGTCTGGTGTCAGGAAGAGCCGCTGAACCAGGGCGCCTGGTACTGCAGCCAACACAACTTCCGTGAAGTGGTGCCGTTCGGGGCTTCTTTACGTTACGCAGGACGTCCGGCCTCCGCTTCTCCGGCGGTGGGCTATATGTCCGTGCACCAGAAGCAGCAGCAGGCTCTGGTGAACGACGCGCTGAATATTGACTAATGTTCGCTCGCTTGCCGGCCGAGGGGCCGGCAAGCAGATGATAAAAAACTTAAGGGAAAGCTAAATGAGTAGCGTAGATATTCTGGTTCCTGACCTTCCTGAATCGGTTGCCGATGCGACCGTAGCCACCTGGCACAAAAAACCGGGCGACAGCGTGCAGCGTGATGAAGTCCTGGTTGAAATCGAAACCGACAAAGTGGTGTTGGAAGTGCCGGCCAGTGAAGCGGGCATTCTCGATGCTATCGTGGAAGAAGAGGGCGCGACCGTACTGTCTCGCCAGCTGCTCGGCCGCATCCGTCCGGGCGACAGCTCCGGCAAGCCGACCGCTGAAAAGAGCCAGGAGAAAGAAGCCACGCCTGCCCAGCGCGCTACCGCGAGCCTGGAAGAAGAAAGCAATGACGCGCTCAGCCCGGCGATTCGCCGCCTGATCGCCGAACACGATCTCGATGCCAGCGCCATCAAAGGCACCGGTGTGGGTGGCCGCATCACGCGTGAAGACGTGGAAGCGCACCTGGCCAAAGGCGGCGGCGCCGCCAAACCGGCCGCCGCCGCTGAAGCCGCGCCGCAGCCTGCTCTGGCCGGCCGCAGCGAAAAACGCGTGCCGATGACTCGCCTGCGCAAACGCGTCGCCGAGCGTCTGCTGGAAGCGAAGAACAGCACCGCGATGCTGACCACCTTCAACGAAATCAACATGCAGCCGATCATGGATCTGCGCAAGCAGTACGGCGAAGCCTTCGAGAAGCGCCACGGCGTGCGTCTGGGCTTCATGTCCTTCTACATCAAGGCGGTGGTTGAAGCGCTGAAGCGCTTCCCGGAAGTGAACGCGTCGATCGACGGTTCTGACGTGGTTTACCACAACTACTTCGACATCAGCATCGCGGTTTCGACTCCGCGCGGCCTGGTGACGCCGGTACTGCGCGATGTGGACGCCATGAGCATGGCTGACATCGAGAAGAAAATCAAAGAGCTGGCCGTTAAGGGCCGCGACGGCAAACTGACCGTGGAAGAGCTGACCGGCGGTAACTTCACCATTACCAACGGCGGCGTATTCGGCTCCCTGATGTCTACCCCGATCATCAACCCGCCGCAGAGCGCCATCCTGGGCATGCACGCCATTAAAGATCGCCCAATGGCGGTCAATGGTCAGGTGGTGATCCAGCCGATGATGTATCTGGCGCTGTCTTATGACCACCGCCTGATCGACGGTAAAGAATCCGTCGGTTATCTGGTGACGGTCAAAGAGATGCTGGAAGATCCGGCTCGTCTGCTGCTGGACGTCTAGTAACCCTTGCCGGGCGCGGCATGCCGCGCCCGCACTCTGTGCTATGTGGCCGGAAAACCATGCGGTTTACCGCGTAATAATGGTCCGGCTAAAAACCTTCAGAACTGAATGGATAGAACATCATGAATTTACACGAATATCAGGCAAAACAGCTGTTTGCTCGGTATGGCATGCCGGCACCAACCGGTTACGCCTGTACCACTCCGCGTGAAGCAGAAGAAGCCGCATCCAAAATCGGCTCCGGCCCGTGGGTGGTGAAATGTCAGGTTCATGCTGGCGGCCGCGGTAAAGCGGGCGGCGTAAAAGTCGTCAACAGCAAAGAAGATATCCGTGCTTTCGCGGAAGCCTGGTTGGGCAAGCGTCTGGTGACTTACCAGACTGACGCGCTGGGCCAGCCGGTTAACCAGATCCTGGTTGAAGCGGCGACCGACATCGATAAAGAACTGTACCTGGGCGCCGTCGTAGACCGTGCGACCCGTCGCATCGTGTTCATGGCGTCTACCGAAGGCGGCGTGGAAATCGAGAAGGTGGCGGAAGAAACCCCAGAACTGATCCACAAAATGACCATCGATCCGCTGGCGGGTCCACAGCCTTATCAGGGCCGTGAGCTGGCCTTCAAACTGGGCCTGACCGGTAAGCAAGTCAGCCAGTTCGCCAAGATCTTCATGGGCCTGGCGACGTTGTTCCTGGAGCGCGATCTGGCGATGGTTGAGATCAACCCGCTGGTGATCACCAAGCAGGGCGATCTGGTGTGTCTGGACGGCAAACTGGGCGCCGACGGCAACGCCCTGTTCCGCCAGCCGGAACTGCGTGAAATGCGTGACCCTTCCCAGGAAGACGAGCGCGAATCCCGTGCGGCTCAGTGGGAGCTGAACTACGTTGCCCTCGACGGCAACATCGGCTGCATGGTTAACGGCGCCGGTCTGGCGATGGGCACCATGGACATCGTTAAACTGCACGGCGGCGAACCGGCCAACTTCCTGGACGTTGGCGGCGGCGCGACCAAAGAGCGCGTGACCGAAGCGTTCAAAATCATCCTGTCCGACGACAAGGTGAAAGCGGTTCTGGTTAACATCTTCGGTGGTATCGTACGTTGCGATCTGATCGCCGACGGCATCATCGGCGCAGTGGCCGAAGTGGGCGTTAACGTCCCGGTGGTGGTGCGCTTGGAAGGGAACAACGCCGAACTGGGCGCCAAGAAACTGGCGGACAGCGGCCTGAATATCATTGCTGCGACCAGCCTGACTGATGCGGCTCAGCAAGTTGTTGCAGCAGTGGAGGGTAAATAATGTCCATTTTAATCGATAAGAACACCAAAGTAATTTGCCAGGGCTTCACCGGTAGCCAGGGGACTTTCCACTCCGAACAAGCTATCGCTTACGGCACCAAAATGGTTGGCGGCGTAACCCCGGGCAAAGGCGGCACTCAGCACCTGGGCCTGCCGGTGTTCAACACCGTGCGCGAAGCGGTTGAAGCGACCGGCGCCACTGCCTCGGTGATCTACGTTCCAGCGCCGTTCTGCAAAGACTCCATCCTGGAAGCGATCGATGCCGGTATCAAACTGATCATCACCATCACCGAAGGCATCCCGACCCTGGACATGCTGACCGTGAAAGTGAAGCTGGACGAAGCCGGCGTGCGCATGATCGGGCCGAACTGCCCAGGCGTGATCACCCCAGGCGAGTGCAAAATCGGCATCATGCCTGGCCACATCCACCTGCCGGGCAAAGTGGGCATCGTTTCCCGCTCCGGTACCCTGACCTATGAAGCGGTGAAACAAACCACCGATGCCGGTCTGGGCCAGTCCACCTGCGTGGGTATCGGCGGCGACCCGATCCCGGGCTCCAACTTCATCGATATCCTGAAGATGTTCCAGCAGGATCCGCAGACCGAAGCGATCGTGATGATCGGTGAGATCGGCGGCAGCGCTGAAGAAGAAGCGGCAGCTTACATCAAAGAACACGTCACCAAACCGGTTGTCGGCTACATCGCCGGCGTAACCGCGCCGAAAGGCAAGCGCATGGGCCACGCGGGCGCCATCATCGCAGGCGGCAAAGGCACGGCGGACGAGAAGTTTGCTGCGCTGGAAGCGGCGGGCGTGAAAACCGTTCGCAGCCTGGCGGACATCGGCGACGCGGTAAAAGCGGTGCTGAAGCGCTAAGCATTTAGTACGAAATAACACTATCTCGACATGTTTGGCCACCCATTGGGTGGCCTTTTTTATGGGCGACGATCAGAAGTCGTTGAGCGCCTTGATCAGCGCGATCCGATCCTGCAGGCGGCGCTGTTGCACCGGATCCACGGCGGCTTGGCGCTGTTGCTCCAGCGAGGTGAGGGCGGCGCGGTAATCGTCGGCGTTGCGGAACAGCGCGTTTTTGACGTTGATCGACGCGACGTTGGTGTAGCGGCCGTCGTCGGTGGTCGGTACCTGGATAACGCCCTCATTGAGCAGCCGTTTGACGATCGCCCGCTGCGGTTCGTATCCCTCCATGCCGATCAGCTTCCAGCGCTGCGGCGGCACGCCCTGATACTGGCCGTGTTTCACTTCCGTCAGGTAGCGCAGGGTCAGGTGGCGAATGGTGCCTTCTTCTTCACCGTATTGCGCTTTGCTGTCGAACAGCACCGGGAAGGATTGCCCCTCCAGCGCGCCACCCTTTTGCGTCAGGTGGCCCATGCGGTAACTGTTCATGCCCAGACGGATCGGCATATCGTCGGTGACCGGCGTGCCGTCCGTCAGGCGCAGATCGACGATGCGCGAGCCGGCGGGTTGGCGCAGGTCGATGGTGTAAGTGACGCCGTCGAAGAAATCGTTGGTGGAATATTTGGACGATCGCCGCGCCGGGTTAAAGCTGTAGGTGACGTCGCCCGGCTGCAGCTGATTGAAATAGTCGGCGGACCACTCCATGTAGCGTTTAAGCGCTTTGCCGTTGAGCTGATACACGGTGATCTCGCCGCCGGCGTATTGGTAGTTAAAGGCGATATCCTTGGCCTTGATGTCGCCGACGTCCAGTTTGGCGCGATCGTTGTCGATCTGCAGGGCGATCACCTGCGCCAGCGGCGCATAGTGGCGGGCGGCCTGCTGGAACAGCGCGCTGATGCCGGTATCCTGCACGTGCACCTGGGGAATGCCGCGGAATTCGTCGGCGGGCACCAGATCGCTGCCGCTCAGCTTCGCCACGACCCGGTTGGCATTGGCGCGCAAAATGTCATGGTACGGCTGGTAGAGCGCCTGCATGGCGCTGTCCGGCGTCATCCCCTTGATGGGATAGGTGTAGCTGTTTTTGTCGATCAGCGTGAATTTGCCGTCGCGGCGTACAAACTGCAGATCGATACGCGACAGCGCGCGGCCGTATTTATCCGGCTCGGTGATGATGACGCCGTTAACCACCGCTTTGTCGATCTTCACATGCATATGGCCGGCGACGATCGCCGCCAGCTCCGGGTTGGCGTTGGCGATGTCGGCCACGCCGGTGCCGGGGCGCTGGTTCTCATTGTCGATGCCCATATGCGCCACCAGCACGATGGCGTCGACCTGGCCGTCGATTTGCCTGATGACCTGCTTCACCGCCTGCACCGGATCGGTGAAGTTCAGCCCTTTGATGCGATCGGTGCCCTTGGCGAATTCCGCGGTCATCGGCGTGTCCATGCCGATAATGCCGATCTTCACGCCCTGGCGTTCGACGATGGTGTAGGCCGGCAGATAGGGCTTGCCGTTGTCCCAGACGATATTGCCCGCCAGCGCCGCGCCCTTGAACTGCCTGAGCGGCGTAGCCAGCACCGGCAGGCCGAAGTCGAACTCGTGGTTGCCCATCACCCAGACGTCATAATTGAGCGCGTTGAGGCCAAGCATCATCGGGCTGACGGCCTCATGCTTGAAGGTTTCGACGAAGTTGCCCTGAATGGTGTCGCCGGCGTCCACCAGGATCAGGTTGGGCTGCTCGGCGCGCACCTTTTTCACCTGGGTGGCTATCTGGCTCAGGCTGCCCGCCAGATTTTCCGTGTCGCTGGCGTAGTCCCAGGGCACGAAGGTGCCGTGCAGATCGGAGGTGCCCAGCAGGGTGATATTTACCGTTTCGGCGGCCATGGCGTTTCCCGAGAGTCCCAAGACAGAGGCAAAGATGATTTTTTTCATAAGTTATTGTCACTCAATGCAATTTTAACATAAGTGGTCATTCTGCTACAAAATCGCAACCTTTACGATCCCATCGCGAGAAATAGACTAATATTGGAGAGAGATTTGTTGTTTTGTGACTGCTATCACTGTCACGGCTTATTGGAAATAAAAGGTTAATTATGTCGCATAATAAGCGCGTAATAATACAATGGCGGCTCTTTTAAATTACATTTATTTAACACAAAAATATCATTAAAAAACAATTAAACCATTGCGCAACATGACCCTAAGAAAATTATGCGAAATGTGCTGATGAATATGGAAATAAGATGCGGATAGGCTTAAATTGTCTCAGATCAAATTAGCCCGAAGTACCTCTTTCGGCTAAGATTTGACCTGTAACCAAAAGTCTAACCCACGTCACGTAAAAACCTATTTATTGTGTGGGATTGGGCGAGTATCATCCATGTTGTGATTATGGATGGTTGATCTTGTTGCATTTGTTACCCGTTGTCGGTTTTCAGTGGCGTGCTTGTCGAGGGCCCGAGGGGCTATTGGCCGAGTGTGCGGTTGAAAGCGGAGAAGCTGGATCAAATTTGTTGTGTTTAAGGGCATTCACTGCGGGGCGTTACTGGCGGCTTTGAAAGAGGCGTGCCGATAACCGCGTGTCGGAGTCTTCCTGCGAGGAGCAAGGAGTCAAGATGTTTGATATTGTCGAACTGTCGCGCTTACAGTTTGCTTTAACGGCGATGTACCATTTCTTATTTGTCCCATTAACGCTCGGTATGGCGTTCTTGCTGGCAATTATGGAAACGGTATATGTCCTGTCTGGCAAACAAATCTATAAAGACATGACCAAATTCTGGGGAAAGTTATTTGCGATTAACTTTGCTCTGGGTGTGGCCACCGGTTTGACCATGGAGTTCCAGTTCGGGACCAACTGGTCGTATTTCTCTCATTACGTCGGCGATATCTTCGGGGCCCCACTGGCTATCGAAGGTCTGATGGCGTTCTTCCTTGAATCGACGCTGGTCGGCCTGTTCTTCTTCGGCTGGGATCGTCTGAGCAAGGTGCAGCACATGGCGGTAACCTGGTTTGTGGCCCTCGGCTCCAACCTGTCCGCGCTGTGGATCCTGGTCGCCAACGGCTGGATGCAGAACCCGATCGCGTCGGATTTCAACTTCGAAACCATGCGCATGGAGATGGTCAGCTTCTCCGAACTGGTGCTTAACCCGGTTGCGCAGGTGAAATTCGTTCACACCGTGGCTTCCGGCTACACCTGCGGCGCGATGTTCGTTTTGGGCATCAGCTCCTACTACCTGCTGAAAGGCCGCGACATCGCCTTCGCCAAGCGCTCCTTCGCCATCGCCGCCAGCTTCGGTATGGCTGCCATTCTGTCCGTTATCGTTCTGGGTGATGAATCCGGCTACGAAATGGGCGACGTGCAGAAAACCAAACTGGCCGCTATCGAAGCGGAATGGGACACCCAGCCGGCGCCGGCGTCCTTCACCCTGTTCGGCATTCCCGATCAGGACAAGATGGAAAACTCCTTCTCTATTCAGATCCCGTATGCGCTTGGCCTGATCGCCACCCGCTCCACGGACACTCAGGTCACCGGCCTGAAAGATCTGATGGCGCAGCATGAAGTGCGCATCCGCAACGGGATGAAAGCCTACCAGCTGCTGGAAGAGCTGCGCGGCGGCAACACCGACCCTGCGGTGCGCGCCGAATTCAACAAAACCAAGCAAGACCTGGGCTACGGCATGCTGCTGAAGCGCTATACCCCGAACGTCACCGACGCGACGGAAGCGCAGATCCAGCTGGCGACCAAGGACTCCATTCCGCGCGTGGCGCCGCTGTACTTCGCCTTCCGCATCATGGTGGCCTGTGGCGTGATCATGCTGTTGATCATCGGCCTGTCGTTCTGGAACGTGATCCGCGGCCGCATCGGCCAGAAAAAATGGCTGCACCGCGCGGCGCTGTACGGTTTGCCGCTGCCTTGGATCGCGATCGAGTCCGGCTGGTTCGTGGCGGAATACGGCCGTCAACCGTGGGCGATTGGTGAGGTGCTGCCGACGGCGGTCGCCAACTCTTCGCTGACCGCGGGCGACATTCTGTTCTCGATGGGGCTGATCTGCGGCTTGTACACCCTGTTCCTGGTGGCTGAATTGTACCTGATGTTCAAGTTTGCGCGTCTGGGTCCAAGCAGCCTGAAAACCGGCCGCTATCACTTTGAACAACCGACTGCCGCCGTGCAGGAAGCGCGCTAAACAGGAGTCCACGTATGTTTGACTATGAAGTACTGCGATTTATTTGGTGGGTCCTGGTTGGCGTACTGCTGATCGGCTTCGCCGTCACCGACGGTTTCGACATGGGCGTCGGCATTCTGGTGCGCATCATCGGGAAAACCGATACCGAGCGCCGGGTGATGATCAACTCCATCGCCCCGCACTGGGACGGTAACCAGGTGTGGCTGATCACCGCCGGCGGCGCGCTGTTCGCCGCCTGGCCGATGGTCTACGCAGCGGCCTTCTCCGGCTTCTACGTCGCCATGATCCTGGTGCTGGCCGCCTTGTTCTTCCGCCCGGTCGGTTTCGATTACCGTTCCAAGCTGGAGAGCAGCCGCTGGCGCAACATGTGGGACTGGGGCATCTTCATCGGCTCCTTCGTGCCTGCCGTGGTCTTCGGCGTGGCGTTCGGCAACCTGCTGCAGGGCGTGCCGTTCCACATGGACGAGTACATGCGCCTGTTCTACACCGGCAACTTCTTCCAACTGCTGAATCCGTTCGGTCTGTTGGCGGGCGTGGTCAGCCTGACCATGCTGGTCACCCAGGGGGCGACCTACCTGCAAATGCGCACCACCGGCGAGATCCACCTGCGTTCACGCGCTGCGGCGCAGATCGCGACGCTGATCATGGCGGTGTGCTTCCTGCTGGCGGGCGTATGGCTGGTGAAAGGCATCGACGGCTTCGTCGTGACGTCGGCGCTGGACACCCTGGCGGAATCCAACCCGATGCGTAAAGAAGTGGCGCATCAGGCCGGCGCCTGGCTGATCAACTTCAACAAGTATCCGCTGCTGTGGGCGTTGCCTGCGCTGGGCGTGGTGCTGCCGTTGTTCACCATCCTGTTCTCGCGTCTGGAGAAAGGCGCGCTGGCGTTCGTCACCTCGTCGCTGACCATCGCCTGCGTCATCCTCACCGCCGGGGTCACCATGTTCCCGTTCGTGATGCCGTCCAGCACCGTGCCTAACGTCAGCCTGACCATGTGGGACGCGACGTCGAGCCTGTTGACGCTGAAAGTGATGACCGTCGTGGCGGCGATCTTCGTGCCTATCGTTTTGGCGTACACCAGCTGGTCGTACTACAAAATGTTCGGTCGCCTCGACAAGAACTACATCGAAAACAACAAGCATTCGCTGTACTAAGGATAAGGAGCTAAACCATGTGGTATTTTGCCTGGATTCTCGGAACGCTTCTTGCCTGCGCCTTCGGCATCATCACGGCGCTGGCGCTTGAGCAGAGCGAAGCGACTAAAGCTCAGCAAGACGGTAAGTGATGAGCTCGTCCGTGATTGACAAGCTGTACGCTGTCACCGACAAGGGCCCGATCCGGGCCCTTTCCCTGGTGCTGGCGTTGGTTTTGGCGGGGTGCGTGTTCTGGGATCCGACGCGTTTCGCCGCCAAAACCAGCTCGCTGGAGATTTGGGAAGGGCTGCTGCTGATTTGGGCGGTGTGCGCCGGGGTGATCCACGGTTTCGGATTCCGCCCGCAGCGCAGCATTTGGCGGGCCTTTTTCGCGCCGCTTCCCGCAATTGTGATCTTGTGCGCAGGATTACTTTACGTTTCTTTATAATCTCCCCGATGTCCCCATGTTATGGGCCCTCACGGCCCATAATTATTTTCATTCCCATCTTGTAACCCATTCCCAACCCGATCCGTCTTGCGTATAGTAGCAGCGTTAAATTGCATTGCTGGGAAGTAGAGTGAGTAATACGTTGTTTCGATGGCCGGTTCGCGTTTACTACGAGGATACCGATGCCAGTGGTGTGGTCTATCACGCCCGCTACGTCGCCTTTTTTGAAAGAGCGCGCACAGAGATGCTGCGTCAGCACAACTTTCATCAACAGCAGCTGCTCAGTGAACAAGTCGCTTTTGTCGTCCGGCGCATGACGGTGGATTATCTGGCTCCGGCTCGTCTCGACGAGCAACTGGAGGTACAGAGCGAAATCACCTGTCTGCGCGGGGCTTCTCTCACGTTTGCTCAACGCATTGTCAATTCTGACGGGGCCCTACTGAGCCAGGCCGATGTCCTGATTGCCTGTATTGATCCACACCAAATGAAGCCGAGAGCGCTTCCTAAGTCTATTGTCGCGGAGTTTAAGCAGTGACTGACATGAACATCCTAGATTTATTCTTGAAGGCGAGCCTGCTGGTTAAGCTTATCATGTTGATTTTGATATGCTTCTCGGTAGCCTCCTGGGCGATCATCATTCAGCGCACCCGCATCCTCAATGCGGCGACGCGTGACGCCGAAGCCTTTGAAGACAAATTCTGGTCCGGTATCGAGCTTTCCCGTCTGTACCAGGAAAGTCAGGCGCGTCGCGATAGCCTGACCGGCTCCGAGCAGATCTTCCATTCCGGCTTCAAAGAGTTCGCCCGCCTGCACCGCGCCAACAACCATGCGCCGGAGTCGGTGATCGAAGGGGCGTCGCGCGCGATGCGCATTTCGATGAACCGCGAGCTGGAAACGCTGGAAACCCATATTCCGTTCCTCGGCACCGTCGGTTCGATCAGCCCGTACATCGGCCTGTTCGGCACCGTGTGGGGGATCATGCACGCCTTTATCGCGCTGGGCGCGGTGAAGCAAGCCACGCTGCAGATGGTGGCGCCGGGTATCGCCGAAGCGCTGATCGCCACCGCGATCGGTCTGTTCGCCGCCATCCCGGCGGTCATGGCCTACAACCGTCTCAACCAGCGCGTCAACAAGCTTGAGCAGAATTACGACAACTTTATGGAAGAGTTCACCGCTATTCTGCATCGTCAGGCCTTCTCCAGCGACAGCAAATAAGTAGGAGGTAGCATGGCGAGAGTACGTGGACGTAGTCGGCGCGAGCTGAAGTCCGAAATTAACATCGTTCCGCTGCTCGACGTGTTGCTGGTGCTGCTGCTGATCTTTATGGCAACCGCGCCAATCATCACGCAGAGCGTGGAGGTTGACCTGCCGGACGCCACCGATTCCAAAACGGTGTCCAGCGATGACAATCCGCCGGTGATCCTTGAGGTTTCCGGCGTAGGTCAATACACCCTGGTGGTGGATCACAACCGTATGGAGCTGTTGCCGCCTGAGCAAGTCGCGGCCGAAGCCAAGTCGCGTTTGGCGGCTAACCCGAAAACGGTCTTTTTGATCGGCGGTGCGAAGGAAGTCCCTTACGATGAGATTATCAAGGCATTGAATATTCTCCATCAGGCGGGCGTGGCTTCCGTGGGGCTGATGACCCAGCCAATCTGACCGTAAGGCGAACGGCAACCCGGTTCCTGCGCTGCGGCCCAGGAACCCCGTATAAGCAACACCAGTTTTTGGGAATCTATTTTGGTAAAGGCAACTGAGCAAAACGATAAGCTGAACCGCGCCGTTATTGTTTCGGTCGTTCTGCACTTCATACTGATTGCCCTGCTGATTTGGGGATCGCTGCAGGAAAATGTCGACATGGGCGCCGGCGGTGGCGGTGATGGCACCGTGGTGGGCGCGGTGATGGTCGATCCCGGCGCGGTGGTGGAGCAGTACAATCGCCAGCAGCAGCAGAGCAACGATGCGCAGCGTGCCGAAAAGCAGCGCCAGAAAAAGGCGGAGCAACAGGCCGAAGAGCTTCAGCAGAAGCAGGCGGAGCAACAGCAGCGCCTGAAAGAGCTGGAGAAAGAGCGTTTGGCGGCGCAGGAGAAAGCCGCGCAGGACGCCAAAGCGCAGGCTGAGCAACAGCAGAAGGCGGCGGAGCAGCAGAAACAGGCCGCCGAGCAGCAAAAAGCGGCGGAAGCCGCCGCAGCCAAGGCCAAAGAGCAACAGAAGGTCGCCGAGGCCGCCGCCGCGAAGGCGAAGGCTGAAGCGGACAAGATAGCCAAAGCGCAGGCGGACGCGCAGAAGAAAGCCGAAGCGGAAGCCAAGAAAGAAGCGGCCGCCGCTGCCGCCGCCAAGAAACAGGCGGAAGAGGCGAAGAAAGCCGCGGCCGCCGCCGCAGAGCAAAAAGCCGCAGAAGCTGCGGAGAAGAAAGCGGCCGCTGAAGCCGAGAAAAAAGCCGCAGCGGAAGCCGAGAAGAAAGCTGCGGCCGAGAAAGCCGCTGCCGCCAAGAAAGCCGCCGCGGACGCCAAGAAGAAGGCTGCCGCTGAGGCTGCGAAGCAATCGGAGGAGGTCAACGATCTGTTTGGTGGCCTGGCGGACGGCAAGAACGCGCCGAAAGGCGGCGGTGCCAAATCGAAGGGCGACGGTAAACCGGCCGGGCAGGGCAATGCCAAAACGGCTGGGGCCAGCGGGGCGGATATCAGCGGTTATATGGGGCAAATTCAGGGGGCGATTCAGAGCAAGTTCTATGACGCCAGCTCGTTCGCCGGCAAAACCTGCGATCTGCGTATCAAGCTGGCGCCGGACGGCCTGCTGATAAGCGTACAAGCGGCGGGCGGCGATCCGGCTCTGTGTCAGGCCGCGGTGTCTGCCGCCAAGTTGGCGCATATACCGAAGCCGCCGAGCGATGCCGTTTATCAGCACTTTAAGAATTCTATCCTTGAATTCAAACCGAAATAACGGTTGATTGACTGAGTGATATCACAGGGATGTACTAAGGTAACCAACAGGGATTATGTAGTTTTACGTAAGTTGGTTTGTTAAAATTCTGCTAATTTATCGCAGGCATCCCGCCTGGATAAGGGAGATGAGATGAAGCAGGCATTTCGAGTAGCGCTAGGTTTTTTAATTCTGTGGGCGTCCGTGCTGCACGCGGAAGTTCGCATTGAAATCACCCAAGGGGTCGACTCCGCTCGTCCGATTGGCGTGGTGCCGTTTAAATGGGCGGGCCCAGGCACGCCGCCGGAAGATATCGGCAAGATTGTCGGCGCGGATCTGCGTAACAGCGGCAAATTCAACCCGATCGACGTGGCGCGCATGCCGCAGCAACCGACCTCCGCGTCTGAAGTGACTCCGGCGGCCTGGACTGCGCTGGGCATCGACGCCGTGGTTGTCGGCCAGGTTCAACCTGGCGCCGACGGCAGCTACCTGATCTCCTACCAGCTGGTGGACACCTCGGGTTCGCCGGGCACCGTATTGGCGCAGAATCAGTATAAAGTGACCAAACAGTGGTTGCGTTATTCTGCCCATACCGCCAGCGACGAAGTGTTCGAGAAGCTGACCGGCATCAAGGGCGCGTTCCGTACCCGTATCGCCTACGTCGTGCAGACCAACGGCGGGAAATTCCCGTATGAGCTGCGCGTAGCGGATTACGACGGTTACAACCAGTTTACGGTGCACCGTTCGCCTGAGCCGCTGATGTCCCCGGCCTGGTCGCCGGACGGCAGCAAACTGGCTTACGTGACCTTCGAGAGCGGCCGTTCCGCGCTGGTGGTGCAAACCCTGGCTAACGGCGCCATCCGCCAGATCGCCTCGTTCCCGCGCCACAACGGTGCGCCGGCGTTCTCGCCGGACGGCAGCAAGCTGGCCTTCGCGCTGTCCAAGAGCGGCAGCCTGAACCTGTACGTGATGAACCTCGGCTCCGGCCAGATCACGCAGCTGACCGATGGCCGCAACAACAACACCGAACCGACCTGGTTCCCGGATGGCCAGTCTCTGGCGTTTACCTCCGACCAGGGCGGGCGTCCGCAGATTTATAAAATCAGCGCCAGCGGCGGTGCCGCACAGCGCCTGACGTGGGAAGGCTCTCAGAACCAGGATTCTGAAGTCAGCTCCGACGGTAAATTCCTGGTGATGGTCAGCACCAACAGTGGTGCGCAACACATCGCCAAACAAGATCTTGGATCGGGCGCCGTTCAGGTTTTGACCGGTACCTTCCTGGATGAAACGCCTAGTATTGCGCCAAACGGCACCATGGTGATCTATAGCTCGACGCAAGGTATGGGCTCCGTGCTGCAGTTGGTGTCAACTGATGGGCGTTTCAAAGCGCGTCTTCCGGCAACTGATGGACAGGTCAAATTCCCTGCCTGGTCGCCGTATCTGTGATGCATGTGTAAATATGTATGGCAAACTATAAAAGGATCAAAGAAATGCAACTGAACAAAGTGCTGAAAGGGCTTCTGCTGGCACTGCCAGTTCTGGCTGTAGCAGCTTGTAGTTCTAACAAAAGCGCAAACAACGACCAATCTGGTATGGGCGCTGGCACTGGTATGGAAAACGGCAGCAGCAACCTGTCTTCCGAAGAACAAGCTCGTCTGCAGATGCAAGAATTGCAGAAGAACAACATCGTTTACTTCGGCCTGGACAAGTATGACGTAAGCTCCGAATTCGCTCAGATGCTGGACGCGCACGCTGCATTCCTGCGTAACAACCCGTCTTACAAAGTGACCGTTGAAGGCCACGCTGACGAACGCGGCACGCCGGAATACAACATCGCTCTGGGTGAGCGCCGTGCTAACGCCGTTAAAATGTACCTGCAGGGTAAAGGCGTTTCCGCTGACCAGATCTCTATCGTTTCTTACGGTAAAGAAAAACCAGCAGTACTGGGCCACGACGAAGCGGCTTATGCTAAAAACCGTCGTGCCGTTCTGGTTTACTAAGAGAATCGCATGAACAGTAACTTCAGACGTCACCTGTTGAGTCTGTCGTTACTGGTTGGCGTAGCGGCCCCCTGGGCCGCTACTGCCCAAGCGCCAATCAGTAATGTCGGCTCCGGCTCGGTCGAAGACCGCGTCACCTCGCTTGAGCGCATCAGCAATGCTCAAGGCCAGCTTTTAAATCAACTCCAGCAACAACTCTCTGATAACCAACGCGACATTGATTCTCTCCGTGGGCAAATCCAGGAAAGCCAGTATCAGTTGAATCAGGTGGTTGAACGCCAGAAGCAAATCTATCAGCAGATGGATAGCCTCAGCCAGGGCGGCGCTCAGAGCGCCTCTGCGGCCGCGGGCGCTGCCGGCGGGGCAGCCGCAGGCGCATCTTCCGATGCGGGCGGCAGCGCGCCTGCAGCCGCCTCCGCCACGCCGAGCGGCGGTGATGAGAACAGCGACTACAACGCCGCTGTTTCTCTGGCGCTGGAAAAAAAACAGTATGACCAGGCGATTTCCGCCTTTCAGTCCTTCGTAAAACAGTACCCGAAGTCTACTTACCAGCCCAACGCCAACTATTGGCTGGGCCAGTTGTTCTACAACAAGGGTAAAAAAGACGACGCGGCCTACTATTTTGCGGTGGTGGTGAAGAATTACGCTAAATCACCGAAGGCGCCGGACGCCATGTACAAGGTGGGTATCATCATGCAGGAGAAAGGGCAGGCCGATAAAGCCAAAGCCGTGTTCCAGCAGGTGATTAAACAGTACCCAACCAGTGCGGCGGCCAAACAGGCGAAAAGTCGCGTAGGCGGTTAACAGTCAGAAAAATGAGCCCAGAAGTTAGTCGATTTGACCGATTTCTGGGCTCATTCGCGTGAAGAACAAGCAGTTGAACGCATCGGTAAAAAATTTAGGTTGCGCTGCCAAGATAAATTAGTAATATATGCCGCCGTTGCCAAGACATCTTGCAAGATGTTAAAGCGGCAGGGAAATTGGGTCGTTAGCTCAGTTGGTAGAGCAGTTGACTTTTAATCAATTGGTCGCAGGTTCGAATCCTGCACGACCCACCAATTTCTGAAGTAGCAGTAACCACAACAGTGGGTGATTAGCTCAGTTGGTAGAGCATCTCCTTTACACGGAGGGGGTCGGCGGTTCGAGCCCGTCATCACCCACCACTGTTATGGGTCGTTAGCTCAGTTGGTAGAGCAGTTGACTTTTAATCAATTGGTCGCAGGTTCGAATCCTGCACGACCCACCATTCTTTAAGAATGGCTGCGATAGAGAATCGTAAAGGATGAGAACCGTAAAGGTTCGAGTCTCGCGAAGCGAGACAACATCACTCCGGTGATGGCCCGCAAGGGCGAGGCCAAAGGCCGAGTTATCCTGCACGACCCACCATTCTTTAAGAAAGAATGGCAGCTTCAGAATCGGTTTGATGTGGCAAAGTAAAGGTCCGAGTCGAGTACCCGTCGAGTTGTCCTGAACATCCCCATCCTTGTTTTCCGCGAGTTGGTTTCAGTAACCCATTCGCCATCAGCAGTAAACCACATCAGTGGGTCGTTAGCTCAGTTGGTAGAGCAGTTGACTTTTAATCAATTGGTCGCAGGTTCGAATCCTGCACGACCCACCACTCTTTGATAGAGCAAGGTGTGAAAAATAGCAGTACCACAGCAGTGGGTGATTAGCTCAGTTGGTAGAGCATCTCCTTTACACGGAGGGGGTCGGCGGTTCGAGCCCGTCATCACCCACCACACTGCGGGTCGTTAGCTCAGTTGGTAGAGCAGTTGACTTTTAATCAATTGGTCGCAGGTTCGAATCCTGCACGACCCACCAATTCAGAAAAAAGCGCCTTTTGGCGCTTTTTTCGTTTCTGTAACACCCAAACCTGACTTTATCTTCTTGCCAACAGAGTTCACCGAGTCGTGCGGGTGAGAGCCTGCGCTCAGGTTCGAGCATCGCGCAGCGATACGACAACGCGCAGCGTTGCCCGCAGGGTGAGGCCACAGGCCGAATCAATCCTGCACGACCCCCCATTCAGAGAAAAGCGCCTTTTGGCGCTTTTTTCGCATCTGCAGCACCGTAATCTACATTCGTGCTTTCTCGTTTCAACAGCGCACCGATCATCACGCTGTTCTCTGAACGGCTATACGGTCTCGTCAGGCCATTTTCCGCTGTGAGCTGTGTAACCAATATCTGTGTTTTTTAATCCATTAAACACTAGGTGCGCAAATATGAAAATATCAGCGGACTTTTCGCGCAGTTTTAGGTATTTTGTTTAGTATATAAAACGAAGGGCGTTGCGGCAGGCGATATTCACGCGGCAGGCGCCCAGCCTAGCATGAGATTGCAGCGATGAGTGAAATGTTTGATGTCAATGCGGCGGTGTATCCCTTCCCGCCTAAACCGGTACCGCTGGACGTAGCCGAAAAAGCCTTTTATCGCGAGAAGATCAAAACCCTGCTCAAGCAGCGTAATGCGGTGATGGTCGCCCACTATTATACCGATCCGGAAATCCAGGCGCTGGCGGAAGAAACCGGCGGCTGCGTGGCGGATTCGCTGGAAATGGCGCGCTTCGGCAGCGCCCATCCGGCTTCCACGCTGCTGGTGGCCGGCGTGCGTTTCATGGGGGAAACCGCCAAGATCCTCAGCCCGGAAAAGCAGGTGCTGATGCCGACGCTGTTTGCCGAATGTTCGCTGGATCTGGGCTGCCCGGAAGAGGAGTTTCATGCGTTTTGCGACAGCCATCCCGATCGTACCGTGGTGGTCTATGCGAACACCTCGGCGGCGGTCAAAGCGCGCGCTGACTGGGTGGTCACTTCCAGCATCGCCGTCGAGCTGATCGAACACCTGGACAGCCTGGGCGAGAAGATCATCTGGGCGCCGGATCGCCATCTCGGCAGCTACGTGCAGAAGCAGACCGGCGCCGACGTGCTGTGTTGGCAAGGCGCCTGCATTGTCCATGACGAGTTCAAGACTCAGGCGCTGCGGCGCATGAAGGCGCTCTATCCGCAGGCGGCCATTCTGGTGCATCCCGAATCGCCACAGGCGGTGGTTGAATTGGCGGATGCGGTGGGATCGACCAGCCAACTGATCCAGGCGGCGAAAACATTGCCGCATCAACAGCTGATCGTCGCCACCGATCGCGGTATCTTTTACAAGATGCAGCAGGCCTGTCCGGACAAGGAGCTGTTCGAAGCGCCGACCGCCGGAGAAGGGGCGACCTGCCGCAGCTGCGCGCACTGCCCGTGGATGGCGATGAATGGTCTGAAGGCGATTGCCGAAGGGCTGGAGCAGGGGGGCGCGCAGCATGAGATCCACGTGGACGCCGCGCTGCGTGAAAAGGCGCTGGTGCCGCTGAACCGCATGCTGGATTTCGCCGCTCAGCTTAAAATGCAGGTTAAAGGCAACGCTTAACCGTTTAAAAGGATGACTTCATGAGCTTCTTCAGTACCAGCAATATTCTGGTGCACATTCCGCTTGGCGCGGGCGGTTACGATCTGTCGTGGATCGAAGCCATCGGCACGCTGTTCGGGTTGCTGTGCATCTGGTACGCCAGCAAGGAAAAAATCATCAACTACCTGTTCGGCCTGATCAACGTCACGCTGTTCGCGGTGATTTTCTTCCAGATCCAGCTGTACGCCAGCCTGCTGCTGCAGCTGTTCTTTTTCGGCGCCAATATTTACGGTTGGTATGCCTGGAGCCGCCAGACCCAGGATAATCAGGCTGAGCTGCAGATCCGCTGGCTGCCGCTGCCGAAAGCGTTGGCCTGGGCGGCGGTCTGCGTCATCGGCATCGGCCTGATGACCTTCAATATCGACCGCGTGTTCGCCTGGCTGACGCAGATCGCGGTGGCAGTGATGCAAGGGCTGGGGCTGAACGTGCAGATGCCTGAGCTGCAGCCGGACGCGTTCCCGTTCTGGGATTCGGCGATGATGGTGCTCTCCATCGTGGCGATGATTCTGATGACGCGCAAGTACGTGGAAAACTGGCTGCTGTGGGTGGTTATCGATGTCATCAGCGTGGCGATCTTCGCCTACCAGGGGGTGTACGCGATGGCGCTGGAGTATGTCATTCTGACGCTGATTGCCCTGAACGGCTCCTGGCTATGGATCAAGAGCGCCGGGCGCAATGGTTCCAACCCGCTCTCTTCCGCACCTTAACAACGCAGAGGGCGCCGTGATGGCGCCCTCTTGGCTTAGTGACGATGTCCCAGATGGGAGTGCGCTTCGGCATGTGAGTGTTCACTCGGCTCCGGCGCCCGGTTGATACCGCAGTCCGGTGTCTCGCAGTGCCGGTACTCCATCTGAATGGTCACGTGGCCAATCTTGTAGTGTTCCAACAGATAAGCCTGAATGCGTTGCAACAGCCCATCGTGGTCATGCGGCGGGATCACCTGCGCATGCAGCGTCATCAGCTTCTGTTCGCCGATCTGCCAGACGTGCACGTGATGGATGTTGCGCACTTCCGGGATATTCAGGCACAGGTCTTTTTGCAGCTTGGCGATATCGACCTCCTGCGGCGTGCCTTCCAGCAGCTCGTGGAAACTCTCCTTCAGCAGCCGCCAGGCGCTGCGCAGCACCAGACAGGAGACGAGCACCGACAGGATCGGGTCAATCGGCGTCCAGCCGGTGGCAAGAATGACGATGGCGGCGACGATGGCGCCCACCGAGCCGAGCAGGTCGCCCAGCACATGCAGCGCGGCGGCGCGCACGTTGATATTTTTCTCTTCGCTGCCGCGATGCAGCAGCCAGAAGGCGAACAGGTTCGCCAGCAGCCCCGCTACGGCGATGATCAGCATCGGGGTACCCATCACCGGCTGCGGCTCGAAGAAACGCCGTATCGCCTCCCACAGGATGAATACCACGATCACCAGCAGCGCCGCGGCGTTGAGGAAGGCCGCCAGGGTGGTCAGGCGCAGGTAGCCGAAGGTGTGGCGCGCGTTGGGCTTGCGCTGGGAGAAGTGCACCGCCATCAGCGCCACCAGCAGCGCGGCGGCATCGGTCAGCATGTGGCCGGCGTCGGCCAACAGCGCCAACGAGCCGGACAACAGGCCGCCGACCACCTCGGCCACCATAAAGACGGCGGTGACTAAAAAAGCGGTCAGTAGGCGTTTACTATTACTGTCTTTCGGCAGGTGTACGTGTGGAGTGTCCGACATTATTCATCCTTATGCATAGCCAAAGTGGGGGCGGCGGCGAGCAGAGCGTCCAGCTCCGGCACTATCTGCGCCACTAACGCCTTTAATTTAGTATAAGCGGCGGCGGCAAGCGCGCCCCGACGTGCGGTTTCCACCAGCTGCTGGCACAGCTGCGCGGCTTCCGGCAGTTGCAGCATCAGCAGGCTGCCCTTGATGCGGTGCGCCGCCTGCTCCAGGCGCGGCCAGTCGTTCGCGGCGACGGCGTCCGCGAGCCGCTGCCGGTCTTGCCGCAGCGTATCGCCGAGCGTCTGCGCCAGCCGCTGCAGCATGGCGCGATCGCCACCCGCCATTTCGGCCAGCGTTTGTCGCAGGTCAGTAAGGACTGACTTTGCTTCCTGAGCCTGCGGTTGCTGAGCCAATACCTGGCCGATCGCCGCCAGTGAAATCGGTTTGGTCAGGAAGTGGTCGATCGCCACCAGCCCCGGAGGAATGCGGGTAAACTCCTGCACGTCTGCCGAACAGAGCACGATGCGGCAAGGCGGGCGTTGCAGCCGCTGTTCGTCGCGGCGGATCAGCCTGGCCAGCGTCAGGCCGTCCGGGCGCGGCATGTTATAGTCGATAAACAGCAGATCGAACGGTTGCCGGCGTTGGGCCTTCAACAGCGCATAGCCTTGTTCGAAGCGGGCGGGTTGCAGCCCGAAGTGGCGCAGCTGGCGTTCCATCAGCAACAGATTGGTGGGGTGATCGTCGATCAGCGCGGTACGCAAGGCGGAAGACGGCAGAGCAAAGGGGCTTTCCTCCGGGGCGGCAATCGGCGCCGCGCCGCTCAGCTCGACCGGTATCGCGACCTCGACGCGGGTGCCGACGCCCGGCTGCGAGCGCAGCTCGATGCGGCCGCCCATCTGTTCGACGATCTCTTTGCAGATCGACAGCCCCAAACCGGTACCCTGCACCGAGATGCGTTGCGCGCCGCGCGCGCGGTAAAACGGTTGGAACAGTTTGTCTATTTCATCGGCGGCGATACCGCAGCCGCTGTCGTTCACAGTCAGATGCAATTCCCCCTGCCGCTCATCCTGCGCGCGCCAGCCGATCTCGACCTGAATGGCGCCGCGCGACGTAAATTTTATCGCGTTGTTTATCAGGTTGTTAGCCACCTGAAGTAAACGCTCACCATCAATCACTACCGCCTCCGGCAATGCAGGATCCGCCACCACGCTCAGCGTCAACGGCCGCTCGCCGATCAGCGGCCGGTAGAGGGCGTCGATGCGCGCTACCCAAGGGCGCAGCACCACTGGTTTCGGTGCCAGCGTCAGCGAGCCGGTTTCCAACCGCGCGTGATCCTGCAGGTCGTTGAGCAGGTTGAGCAGCGATGAGGCCGAGCTGTATATCACCGGCAGGCCTTCCGGCGCGGGTTGGCGTTTGAGCTCCAGCTCCAGCAGGCCGAGGATGGCGTGCATCGGCGTGCGCAGCTCATGGCTGACGGTGGCGAGGAATTTGCTCTTCATGCGGTTTTCCGCTTCGGCGCGGCGGCGCGCGTGCTCGAGTTCTTCGCGTTCGCGTTTTTCACGGCGCTGCAGCATGAAACGGCGCAGCGTCAGCGCCAGCAGCAGCACGGTGGCGGCGGCCAGCAGCGCCAGCAGCCAGGTGGTCTGCGGCGGCACGCGGTTGTCGTTCACCGCGTCGATCAGGTTGCTGCGATCGACGATCCACTCGTCGCGCAGCGATTGCAGGGTGTCCGCCGGGATCTGCATCAGGTTCTTATCAAGGATCGCCAACAGAAGAGGTTGATCGCGGCGCACGCCGAAGGCCACCGGATAGGGAATGTTGTTGGCGGCGAAGGCCAGCTTGATGGCACCGGAATAGCGCGACAGCGCCAAAAAGTTGGCGGAGATGACGTTATCCACCAGCGCATCCAGTTGGCCGTTGGCCAGCGCGTCGTACATCGACTTGCTGTCGGCGAAGCTGATGGTTTGCTCCTGTTCCGGCACCAGCCCCTGCGCCAAATCGCCCTGCAGCACGCCGATGCGCTTGCCGGCCAAATCGCTCCAGGTGGAAATGCCGTCGGCGTGCTGGCCGACGTAAACCCCCCACAGCGAACGGTGGATCGGCATGCTGGCGCCGTAGCGCGCCTTGACGCCGCGCGCCAGCGGCAGGGCGGCGCGGAAGCTGGCCTGGCCGGACTGCACCAGCAGATCGGCCTGCTCGGCGTTGCGCGCCCACAGCGGCGCGAAACGCAGCCCGGTGTTTTGCGCGATGATGTTGAGAATGTCGATGGCGTAGCCGCGCGGCTGGCCGTCGGAGCCGCGGTAGGCGAACGGGAAGTTGTTCTCGATGGCGGCGTAGTAAACCACGCGGTGGCTCGCCACCCAATTCTTCTCCATCGTCGTCAGATCGGCATTGCCGGTGTCGAGGTAGCTGGGGATCTTCTTGCTCCAGCGGCCCTGCAGGGCGTTCATCAGCTCCATCGGCGCGTCGGCGATGGCGGTGTCCAGCGTGTCTATCAGCCGCGAGTCGTCGGCGGCGAACACGAAGGACAGGTTGCCCAGGTTCTCGTTGCTTTCAATCTGATAGAGCTGGCCGAGCTGCAGCTGATCGATGATAAAGCTGGCGCTGGCCTCGTCGGCGATAAAGTAGTCGCTGCTGCCGTTGAGCAGCGAGTAGACCGCCTGCAGATTGTTGTCGTAGCGCTGGATCTGCGACGCGACCGCCTGCAGAGCGCCGCCGGACTGCATGTCGGTCAGCGCGCCGATCGCGACGCGGGCGTTGGCGGAGTTGAGCATCACCGGCCGATCGTTGCTGCGATCGCGCAATACGCGCAGGTTGCTGACGTAATAGGGCTGAGAGATCGCCAGGCCGTGCAGCGCCTCACTCTGCGGGATGCCGTACAGAAGATCGATCTTGCCGTCGTGCAGCGCCTGCTCCAACTGCGTCAGATCGGCAAAGCCGTAAATGGCGAAGCGAATGCCGGTCACCTGCTGGATATAGCCGAGGTAGTCGGCATTCAGCCCATACAGATCGTCATCCACGATGATGTTGTACGGGCTGGTGTTCTCACTGACGATGCCGACGCGCAGCGTACGGTCGCGCCAGGGGTTTTTCTCGCCGACGATCAGCATATTCTCGGGGGTATTCAGATTGCTGACCAGCTGATAGCGCACCGGCTCCGCCGCCTGCGCCAGACCGCACCACAGGAACAGCAACAGCAGGGCGCGGCGCATCATGGCGCCAGCTCTTTAAACACCGCCACCAGCTCCAGCAGGTTGCCGGCGCCGGTTTTGCGCTGGATGTTCTTCTTGTGGGTGCTGACGGTCTTGTTGCTGATGTGCAGCCGATCGGCGATCTGCAGGTTGGACAGCCCCTGGCTCAACAAGCCCAGCACCTCGAGCTCTTTGGGGGTGAGCAGCCCGCCGTCCGCCGTCGGCGCCTCTTCAGCCAGCGCGGCGGCGGGGAAATGGGTTTCACCGTCCAGCACCTGCTCGATCGCCTGCAACAACTCTGCCAACGAGCTGCCTTTGTTGACGAAACCGTTGGCGCCGGCGGCATGCGCCATGCGCGCATAGACCTCGGCCTCCTGCGCGGTATAGATCAGGATCGGCTGCTGCGGGTAGCGGCGGCGGATTTTTTTCAACAGCTGCAGCCCGTCGACCTGCGGCAGGCCGATATCCAGGATCACCAGGCCGAAAGCGGCCTCGGCCAGCAGGGCCAGCGCCTGGACGTCGTCCTGCGCCGCCTGCAGGCGGTAGGGGCGGGATGATTTCATTAGCGCCGCTTCCAGTGCGACATGAACCACCGGGTGGTCATCAACTAATAACAGAGAGGGCATGTTCAACTCGGGTCGCTTTATATTCCGATCGCTAGCATAGCGAAAAAGGAGGCTCTGCGCTCCCCTGATGAAACAGCACAATCTGCTGTTAATTTGGCGGTTCCAGCGGCGGGGGGCAAAGGTGATTTACAGCGCCATTCCCACAGGCTAGATTGTTGGGATCTACACCGTTACGCACTGCGAAATACCCCTCGATACCGAATGGAAAAGCTATGAATTACCAAAACGACGATTTACGCATTAATGATATTAAGGAACTCCTGCCGCCGGTGGCTTTGCTGGAGAAATTCCCGGCCACTGAACGCGCAGCAAAGACGGTGTCCCAGGCCCGCAGCGCAATTCACAATATCCTCCGCGGCAGCGACGATCGCCTGCTGGTGGTGATTGGCCCTTGCTCTATCCACGATACGAAAGCCGCCAAAGAGTACGCGGGGCGCCTGCTGGCGCTGCGTGAAGAACTGAAGGGCGAGCTGGAAGTGGTCATGCGCGTATACTTCGAAAAACCGCGCACCACCGTGGGCTGGAAAGGCCTGATCAACGATCCGCAGATGGACAACAGCTTCAACATCAACGACGGTCTGCGCCTGGCGCGCAAGCTGCTGGTGGAGATCAACGACAGCGGCCTGCCGGCCGCCGGCGAATTCCTCGACATGATCACGCCGCAGTACCTGGCGGATTTGATGAGCTGGGGCGCCATCGGCGCGCGCACCACGGAATCGCAGGTGCACCGCGAGCTGGCCTCCGGCCTTTCCTGCCCGGTGGGCTTCAAGAACGGCACCGACGGCACCATCAAGGTGGCGATCGACGCCATCAACGCCGCCGGCGCGCCGCACTGCTTCCTGTCGGTGACCAAATGGGGCCACTCGGCGATCGTTAACACCAGCGGCAACGGCGACTGCCACATTATCCTGCGCGGCGGCAAAGAGCCGAACTACAGCGCGGCGCACGTGAAGGACGTCAAAGCCGGCCTGAGCAAAGCCGGGCTGCCGGCGCAGGTGATGATCGACTTCAGCCATGCCAACAGCAGCAAACAGTTCAAAAAGCAGATGGACGTGAGCGCTGACGTTTGCGGGCAAATTGGCGGCGGTGAAAAAGCGATCATCGGCGTGATGATCGAAAGCCACCTGGTGGAAGGCAACCAGAACCTCGAAAGCGGCGAACCGCTGGTTTACGGCAAGAGCGTGACCGACGGCTGCATCGGCTGGCAGGATACCGAAACCGTGCTGCGCGATCTGGCGGCGGCGGTGAAAGCGCGCCGCGGATAATAGCTAAAATGACAAGGGCCTGGCAGCCAGGCCCTTGTTTTATCCTTGTCATTGCACCTCTATATATCCCACTCATTTAAGGCTTACACTTAATAGGCCAATGAAATCATTAAGCGGCCACCTTCGCATTATTCCTATTTAATAAAAGAATAATTGTCACTGCTCATGGCATTGTGCTTATATAAGACGCTTTTTTTATTCCACAAACCCCGCATGACAAATAAGCGGGGAGTGGTATGACCTATTCCTTTCAGGACGAAAGAATTATGACAAGCAATACCTCGCAGCCGCTGGGGCTGCACCGGATTAAATTCCATGGGAAAGGTGGCGAGTACTTCGCGATTTGGTTGGTCAACGCATTATTGACCATCGTGACGCTGGGCATCTATTCCGCCTGGGCGACGGTGCGCCGCCGCCGCTATTTTTACGGCAACACGGAATTGGACGGCGATCGTTTCGATTACCATGCGCAACCGCTGCAAATTCTGAAAGGGCGGCTGTTGGTGATCGGCGGCCTCATCGTATTTTATATCCTGTTGGCGGTAACGCCACTGCTGGGGCTGCTGGCTTTGCTGGTGTTGCTTGCTCTGCTGCCGTGGATCGTTATCCGCAGCTGGCGCTACAATGCGATTATGTCGAGCTATCGCGGCGTGCGTTTTAATTATGTATGCCGCACCGGGCGCGCTTATTGGGCGTTACTGTTCTGCCCGCTATTGCTGATTATCGGGCTTTATGTCGCCTTAATCATTTTGCTCAGCATTGGCAGCGGTTTTGAAAGCATCAACGCCATCGGACTGATGTTGGTGTTGACGCTGCTGTTGGCCGTACCGGCATTCGCCGCCGTCAACGGTATTATTAGCGCGCTGCAGCACGATCTGTACGTTAATAACCTGTTTTTCGGGAATACGCCGTTTATTGCCGAGCTGAAAAAGTCGGCCTTTATCAAATTTGCCTTGATCGGCCTGCTCATTTTCCTGCCGTTTATGTTGGCGGCGCTGGTGTGTATGGGGTCGTTCATTCTGTCGCTGTACCAAATGGTATTGATGGGCATGCTGACGGATGAAACCGCCGATTTGCTGGTGTTGGAAAATATTGGCAGTCTGCTGCTGATGATGGTGGTGCTGCTGATTGGCGCCTTGATCGCCGGCAGCTATCAGGTCGTCGCCCAACGCAACTATCTGTTTAACCAGGCGACGCTGAACGGCAACGTTAAACTGCGCTCTTCCATGCAAACGCTGCCGTATATGGGGCTGTTGATCACCAATACCCTGATCACCCTGTTCTCGCTCGGTTTCGCCGTGCCGGTGGCGGAAGTGCGCCACGCCCGTTATCTGGCGGAGTGCACGGCGGTTGAAGGCGATCTGGCGTTGCTGGACATCGCGGCGCATCAGGAAACCGCCAACAGCGCGGTGGCCGAAGAAGCGGTGCAGGCGCTGGATCTGGGCGGCAGCTTCTGAGGCGCCGATGATCCTCGAGGGCGCCTATCAGTTGCCGGGGCGGGCCGCGCGTGAGGCGGCTCGCCTGCTGGTGAACGAAAGCGGCGAGGGCGTGACGCTGCAGCGGCAGGATGAGCAACGTTACATCCCCTTGGCGGACATCACCGTCTCTGCGGCGCTGGGCAATATTCCGCTGACGCTGACCTTTAAGGACGGCGCGCGCTTTGTGCCGGATGACGATGCGGCCTTCCGCCGCTGGTTCTATCAGCGCCGTTCGCCGGGCTGGGTGCATCGCCTGGAACGCCACAAACGCGGCGTCGCCGTGGCGCTGCTGATGACGCTGCTGGCGGTCGTGGCCTACGTTAACGTCGTGCTGCCGTGGGCGAGCAGCGAGATCGCCATGCGTATCCCCACCTCGGTGGAACAGACGCTGGGCGAACACACGCAGACGTTTTTGAGCCAAAGCGGCTTTGAACCCTCCGCATTGCCGGCCGAGCGGCAGCAGGCGTTGCAGCAGCTGTTCCGGCAGGTGATGCCGGCCGAGATGCGCCAGGAGCGCACGCCGCTGTCGTTGAAGCTGATGGCGGCGCCCGGTGCGCCGAACGCCTTTATGTTGCCGGACGGCACGCTGGTGCTCAGCGATGGGCTGGTCGCCTTGTCGAAAAACGACGATGGGCTGGCGGCGGTGATGCTGCATGAGATGGGGCATCACGCTTATCGCCATCCGATGCGCATGCTGGTGCGTTCGTCGCTGGTGGCCTTGACGCTGATGTGGATGACGGGTGACGTCAGCGGCATCGGCGACACGCTGCTGCAGTCCGCGTCCTTCGTGAATGAGATGCAGTTTTCTCGCGGCATGGAGCGCGAGGCGGATGCGTTTGCGATAGCGGAAATGCAGCGCCAGGGGCGTTCGCTGGCGCAAATGGCGGCGATCTACCGCGCGTTGGCGCAGGCGCCTGAACGCGAAAAGGCCGATGACTGGGCGTTGCCGGCCTGGCTCAGTACCCATCCGGCGATGCAGGAACGGCTGGACGCGGTGAACGAGGCGATGGCGCAGCAGTAATAAAAAAGCCCCCGGTTTTCACCGGGGGCTTTTTCGTTAACGGGCGAAATTACTTCGCTTTACCCTGGTTTGCCACGGCGGCCGCTTTTGCAGCGATCTCGTCGGCGTTACCCAGGTAGTAACGTTTGATTGGCTTGAAGTTCTCGTCGAACTCATACACCAACGGCACGCCGGTTGGGATGTTCAGCTCGAGGATTTCGTCTTCGCTCAGGTTATCCAGGTATTTCACCAGCGCGCGCAGCGAGTTGCCGTGCGCCGCAACGATCACGCGCTCGCCGCTCTTGATGCGTGGCAGGATCTCTTCGTCCCAGTAAGGAATAACGCGATCGATGGTCAGCGCCAGGCTTTCGGTCAGCGGCAGCTCTTGCTCGGTCAGCGAAGCGTAGCGCGGATCGTGGCCTGGGTAACGTTCGTCTTCTTTGGTCAGCTCAGGTGGGGTCACCGCGAAGCCGCGACGCCATTGTTTCACCTGCTCGTCGCCGTATTTTTCGGCGGTTTCCGCTTTGTTCAGACCCTGCAGCGCGCCGTAGTGACGTTCGTTCAGCTTCCAGGATTTTTCGGTCGGCAACCAGGCCTGATCCAGCTCGTCGAGGATGTTCCACAGGGTGTGGATCGCGCGCTTCAGTACGGAGGTGTAAGCGAAGTCGAAAGTGAAACCTTCCTCTTTCAACAGCTTGCCTGCTGCTTTCGCTTCGGTGCGGCCCTTGTCGGACAGATCAACATCGTACCAACCGGTGAAGCGGTTTTCTTGGTTCCACTGGCTTTCGCCGTGACGCACCAGAACCAGCTTAGTTACAGCCATAGCTTAACTCCTTAATAATCTGACATTTCAATGATAACGAAAATCATTATATTGCCGCGGGCCGGGGCTCGGCAATCGATAGTGTCTAACCATAGCCAATTTCTTGCCGCAAAGTAAGGGCTGGCGAAAGGAAAAAGCTGAATCGTTCAGGCTGGCGCTGCGAGGGGGGAAACGGCGCGCCAAAATCGCTTCGGGCGCGCCGTGGCGTGGGGGAAATCAGGCCGATTTTTTCAGGCAGTTGCTCATGAAGGTTTTACGCGCGTCGCCCTTCAGATCCTTGGTCTTGGCGTCGGCGTTGCAGTTCTTCATTTTCTGCTGCTGCGGCGTCAGGGTTTTGCCCGTCGCGGCGGAGCCTTCGGATTTCAGACAGGTGCTCATGAAGGTGGAACGATCGGCGCCTTTCAGCGATTTGGTGGATGCCTGCTGGTTGCAATCGGTCATGCGTTTCTGTTGAGCCGCCTGCGCCGGCGAAGGCGTTTTCGTCGCCGTCGTCGCGTCGGCCGCCATCAGATTGGTGCTCAGCATTAAGCCCGCCAGCAATGGAAGTGCAGTAATCAGACGCATAGGTGTTCCTTCAGCTATTGATTGGCCGCCATCGGCCGAAAAAGGTGACGTTGCACAAGGCGTTGTGCTTATCACGGTAGCCTGAGTGTAGTGCGCGCTTTGGAATAAGGGAAGGCGGGCGCCGGTGGGGGGATAGCGTTAAAAGGTAAGCATTTATAACAAATTGCCCCCGGCCGCACGGCGAGGGGCGTGGCGGGTCAGATAGGATAAAACTGATAATGCGTGGCGCTGCGATAGCGGCTCCCCGGCTGCAGCCAGCAGTCCGGCTGCGGCCACTCGGGATGGTGCGGGCTGTCCGGCAAGAACTCGCTCTCCAGCGCCACGCCGGCATGGTCGGCGTAGCTGCCGCCATCGCGCGCCGGCGTGCCGGCCAGGTAATTGCCGCTGTAGAGTTGCAGCGCCGGCGCGTCGGTGAACACGCTCATTTGCACTTGCCCGTCTGCGGACCACAAATGAGCCGCCGGGCTCTCCAGCGCCCCGCAGGTACGATGCAGCAGGAATGCGTGATCGTAGCCTTTTACCCGCTGCTGGTCGCTGTCGCGCAGGAAATCCTGCAGCAGCGTTTTCGGCTGGCGAAAATCCATGCCACTGCCGTCCACCGGCGTCAGATCGGCGCAGGGAATGCCCTCGGCGTCGACGGGCAGATAGCGATCGGCGAACAGCTGCAGCCGCTGGGCGCGGGCGTCGGTGCCGGCGCCGTCCAGATTGAAATAGGCGTGGTTGGTCAGGTTGACCGGGCAGGGTCGATCGACCTGCGCCAGATAGCTGATTTCCAGGCGATTGTCATGAGTCAGGCGGTAACAAACCTGCACGTCGAGATTGCCGGGAAAGCCCTGATCGCCCTCCGCCGAGTGCAGCACATAGCAGACCTGCTGCGCATCATGCTGTACCCGGCGCCAGCGGCGGGCATGAAAACCGTCGGGGCCGCCGTGCAGCTGGTGGGCGCCCTGATTGGCGGCCAGCGCATGGGGTTTCCCGTCGATGAGCAGACTGGCGTTGGCGATGCGGTTGGCGTAACGGCCGACGGTGGCGCCCAGATAGGCGCCCTGACGCGGGTAGTCCGCCGGGCTGCGGCAGCCGAGCAGCAACTCGCGTCTTTCGCCGGATTTGAGCGGCAAGACGGCGGACAGCCAGGTGGCGCCCCAGTCCATCAGCGTCACCGTCATGCCGCCGGCGTTTTGCAGCTGCGTCAGCTGATAAGGTTGCCCATCGGGGGCAACTGCCGTGGTTGCGGTCAGCATAGGCCGGCGCCTTGCGAAGCCTGGCAGACATAGAAGGTTTCCTGTAATCCGCCGGTTTGCCGCGGATACTCGTGCGCTACGGCGGCACGCACCGTCTCCACGAGATCCTGCGGCATCAGCGCGACGACACAGCCGCCAAAGCCGCCGCCGGTCATGCGCACGCCGCCGCGCGGGCCGATCGCCGCTTTGACGATCTCGACCAGCTTATCGATCGGCGGCACGGTGATTTCAAAGTCGTCGCGCATCGAGGCATGCGACTCCGCCATTAGCTGACCCATGCGCTGCAGATCGCCGGCCGCCAGCGCGTCGGCCGCCGCCAGCGTGCGGGCATTCTCGCTGATGACATGGCGCGCGCGTTTGGCCACCAGCGGATCCAACTGATGTTGACGCGCTTCGAACTGTTCCAGGCTGACGTCGCGCAGCGCCTTGACGCCGAAGAACCGCGCGGCTTCCTCGCACTGTTTGCGGCGGGTATTGTACTCGCTGTCCACCAGCCCGCGTTGCACATTGGAGTTGATTATCACTACCGCGACGTTGTCCGGCATCGGCACCGCCCGGGCCTCCAGCGATCGGCAGTCGATCAGCAGCGCGCTGTCGCGCCGGCCGAGCGCGGAGATCAGCTGGTCCATGATGCCGCAGTTGCAGCCGACGAACTGGTTCTCCGCTTCTTGGCCGTTCAGCGCCAGCGCTACGCCGTCCAGCGGCAGCTGATAGAGCGCCTGCAGCGCCTGGCCCACCGCCACTTCCAGCGCGGCGGAGGAGCTGAGCCCCGCGCCCTGCGGCACATTGCCGGCGATCACCAGATCCGCGCCGCCGAAGTCGGCGTTGCGGCGCTGAAGGTGCTTCACCACGCCGCGCACATAGTCCGACCAGCGCTGATCGGGGTGGCTGACGATCGGATCGTCGAGCGAGAATTGATCCTGCTGATGCTGATAATCGGCGGCCAGCACGCGGATCTGGCGGTCGTCGCGCTTGGCGCAGGCGATGACGGTTTGGTAATCGATAGCGCAGGGCAGCACGAAGCCGTCGTTGTAATCGGTATGTTCGCCGATCAGGTTCACCCGCCCCGGCGCCTGGATGGTCAACGCCGGCGCGTAGCCAAAGTGTTCGGTAAACAGAGAATGGGTAAGCGGTTTCAGGCTCATGCTTGGGCTCCGGCTTCACGGTAATGAATATCGCTGACGGCGCGCAGACGCTCTGCGGCCTGTTCGGCGGTCAGATCGCGCTGGGCTTCCGCCAGCATCTCGTAACCGACCATAAATTTGCGCACGCTGGCTGAACGCAGCAGCGGCGGATAGAAATGGGCGTGCAGCTGCCAGTGTCGGTTGTCGGCGCCGTTGAACGGTGCGCCGTGCCATCCCATCGAATAGGGGAAGGAGCACTGGAACAGGTTGTCGTAGCGGCTGGTCAGCTTCTTCAGCGCCAGCGCCAGATCCTGGCTTTGCGCCGCGCTGAGATCGGTAATGCGCTGCACCGCCGCTTTCGGCAGCAGCAGCGTTTCAAACGGCCAGGCGGCCCAGTAGGGCACCACCGCCAGCCAGTGTTCGGTGTTCACCACGATGCGTTCGCCGGCGGCCAGCTCGCGCTGCGCATAGTCCAGCAGCAGCGGGGAGGCGTGTTCCCGAAAATACGCGTGCTGCAGGCGATCTTCGCGTTCGGCCTCGTTCGGCAGAAAACTGTTGGCCCAGACCTGCCCGTGCGGGTGCGGGTTGGAGCAGCCCATCGCCGCGCCTTTGTTTTCGAACAGCTGTACCCAGGGGTAGTGCTTGCCCAGCTCATCGGTTTGCGCCTGCCAGGCGGCGATCACCTGCTCCAGCGCCGGCAGCGTCAATTCGGGCAGGGTCTTGCTGTGATCGGGAGAGAAGCAGATCACCCGGCTGACGCCGCGCGCGCTCTGGCTGCGCATCAGCGGATCCTGGCTGTCGGGCGCCGGCGGTGTATCGCTCAGCAGCGCGGCGAAATCATTGGTGAAGACGTAGGTGCCGCGATAATCCGGATTGCGATCGCCGGTGATGCGCGCGTTGCCCGGGCACAGGAAACAGTCGGGATCGTGCGCCGGCAATGTTTCCGTCGGGACGGCCTCCTGCTGGCCCTGCCAGGGGCGCTTGGCGCGGTGCGGTGAGACCAGCACCCACTGGCCGCTCAACGGGTTATAGCGGCGGTGCGGATGATCGATAGGGTTAAATTCTGTCATACGGTTCCTTTCTTGGCGTCGACGAGGGTGTAATCGCTTCCAATTACCGTCTTAATACGCCCGTTGCTGAACAGGGAGAGGTCATTGCGCAAAAAGATAGCACGCCCGCGGCGTTAAAAAGGTGATCTAACGCGAAAAATGGAATCGTTTACACTGTGATAAAAAGCGCCTGATGGGCGGAGAAAAGCCGGTGGCAACGTGATTGAGGGCATTGCGATGCGCTACCGATGATAGCGTTTTCACCCGACCTGCCGGCAGAGAAGGGCTCTCTGCCGGCGTCAGCCGTTAAGGATGCTGATACAGCGGGTAGGTAAAGAACAGCAGATGGGTCAGATTAAGCCCGAAATGGAACAGAATCGGCACCCACAGGCGGCCGCTCCACATCCACGCCAGGCCGTAGATCGCCCCGGCCAGCGTCGCGAAGATCACCATCAGCATGCCGCCGGCCAAATGCGCGGCGCCGAACACCAGAGAAGCGACGATCAGCGCCGGCCAGGCGCCCAGCCACTGGCTGAGGCGCTGCTGCAGGTAGCCGCGAAACAGCGCTTCTTCGGCCATACAGACGAAGAACAGGTTCGCCATCACGAAAGGCAGGATCCAGGCGGGCGCATGCAGCTCGATTTTTAAGCCGCCCAGCGCCACGGCCAGCAGCAACAGCGCCGGCACGGCTAGCAGCAGCGCAATCCAGCCCGCTTTGCCGACGTTGCCGCCGCGTTCAGCGGAAAACAGCGTGGGCAAGCAGGCGAACAGCAGGAAGGGCACCATCGCCTTGTCGAAGTTGTAATACATGGTGAACGGCGCGCTGAGCGGGCCGGCTTTTTCACCGTCGATCATCAGCTGATTGTGGATGCCCGGCACCAGGTGCAAGAACAGCGCCACGCAGCCGGCGACCACCAACCCTTCGAACGCGATCGCCAGACTACGCCGCTCGCGAAAATGGTGACGTAGCCCCGCCAGCGCCACGATGGCCAACAGGCAACCCAGGCTGAGCGGCGTCAATACCCCATGATAAAGCCCCATGCCCGCCGAGGCGGCCAGGATAACCCAGGCTATCAGCCGGTTAAACGGTAAGAAAAATAACGAAGCAGCCAGTACGCCCCACATGATATGTCCCTTTAAAATATGTACACGGCGCTCAGCGCCTTTGCGGCGTGCGATGATGGCGAAATTGAGCGCTAGAGCGGATAGTAGCACACCAAGATGACGCTAAAGGTCGGGGCAGTGACGCATCCGTGCAGGGTGCCGGCCCACACGACCGGCGGTATTGAGGTCAGCCTTGCATCCAGGCCTGCGAACGGGCGATTTCCGCCAGGTTTTGCAGGGTGTCCAGGCTCTGCTGGTGGAGCTCCTGCGTGGGGGCTGCGCACAGATCGTGCAGCACGGTCACCTGGAAGCCGGCGTCGTGCGCCTGACGCGCGGTGCTCTCGATGGCGAGCGGCGTGCTGACGCCCGCCAGCAGCAGATGATGGCACCGATGTTGCCGCAGCCAGGCTAACAAATTGTTACCGGAGAAGGCGCTCACCGCCGTTTTATCAAACTGCAGATCGGTCTCCTCCTGATGCAGATCGGGCGCCCAGCGGCAGCCCGGGCCGTTTAGCCGCAGCGCGCCTATCTGTTTCAAATGGTTGAACAGCGGCGAGTGGAGCGGGATGTCATGATAATCGTCGGCAAATCCCGTCCGCACCCAAATCACCGGGATTTTTCGCACCCGGGCGTAGGCCGCGGCGGCATTGACGTTGGCGAGCAGGTGGCTTGCCGTCACCTGTTCGCGGCAGTGGTTGGCGCGCCCTTTGGGCCCGATCAGATCCTCGATAAGGTCGATGATAATCAACGCAGCGGACATGGCGTCTCCAGAAAATGGCCTTCTTTCTTTCTATGATAAAAGGCCAAATGTGATGTGCTGCGGTGAAGTGTTGCCGGATATGTTTACGCCGCGCTTCAGGCGGAAGCCGCCTCCAGCCGTTGCTGTTGGTAGCCGTAGCCGCCCTCGCCGTCGGGCACGAAGCTGAGGCGGTGTGTGATGCACTGCGGCGCGTCTTCGGCATGGTGCGAGACGAACAGCAGCTGGGTGGCGCCCTGGCCGATCAGCACGTCGATGAAGCGGCGCACCAGCTGGCGATTGAGCGGATCCAACCCTTGCAGCGGCTCGTCGAGGATCAGCAGCGCCGGGTGTTTCACCAGCGCGCGGGCGATCAGCGCCAGCCGCTGTTGGCCCCAGGAAAGGCTGTGGAACGGGGCGTCGCCGCGCGCGCCGTCGAGCCCGAGCAGCGCCAGCCATTGCTCGGTCAGCTGCCGCTGACGATCCGAAACCGCCTGATAAATGCCGATCGAATCGAAGAACCCCGACAGCACCACGTTGCGCACGCTGGTGTTGACGCGATAATCCAGATGCAGGCTGCTGCTGACGTAGCCGATATGGCGCTTGATCTCCCAAATGGTTTCCCCGCTGCCGCGGCGGCGGCCGAACAGCGTCAGATCGTTGCTGTAGCCCTGCGGGTGATCGCCGGTGATCAAGCTGAGCAGCGTGGATTTGCCGGCGCCGTTCGGGCCGACGATCTGCCAATGTTCACCGGGGTTAACCTGCCAGTCGAGATGATTGAGGATCGGCCGGTCGTTATAGCTGACTACGCCGTCGCGCAGGACGATCAGCGGCCGATCCGCCGGCAGCGCCACCTTTTGCGTTGGATCCTCCTCCTCCGGCAGCGCCAGCCCGCTGAGGTTTTCGCTGTGCGCCAGCTGCGCCACCAGCGCGTCCGCCATCACCTGGCGGCGCGGCCCGCGGTTGGTCAGGGTACAGTCCGCCAGCACGCCCACCTGCCGGACAAAATCCGGGATGTCGTCGAACCGGTTGAGCACCAGCACCACGGTCTGGCCCTGGGCGGAAAGCTCGCTCAGCAGCGTGGCGAGCTGCGCGCGCGAGTGCACGTCCAGTCCGTCGAAGGGTTCGTCGAGGATCAGCAGGTCAGGCTCGGGCATCAGCGCCCGGCACAGCAGGGTTTTGCGCGTTTCGCCGGTGGAGAGGTATTTGAAGCGGCGCGTCAGCAGGGCGGTGATGCCGAACTGCGCGGCCAGCCGCTCACAGCGCGCGGCGTCTTGCACCTCTTCCTGAATGATTTCCGCCGCGGTGCGGCCGGTGTCGTCCTCGTCCGCGCTGAGCAGATCGGTGTTGTTGCGTTGCCACTCGTCGCTGACCATTTTTTGCAGCTGTTCGAAGGAGATGCGCACCGCGTGCTGAAAGTCGCTGCGGCGCTCACCGCTCAGCAGAACCAGTTCGTCGGCCAGCGCGCGCGCCAGGGCGGATTTTCCGCTGCCGTTGGCGCCGACGAAGGCCCAGCTGTCGCCGGCCTGGATTTCCAGCGCGTCCAGCGTCAGAGTGCGGGTATCGCTTAAGCGGAATGAACCTTGCGAAATGTGCAACGACGACATCACCTGTTCCTTTTTTTGCAATTATTTGCCTTAGGAATAGGCGCATTGCAGGGTGATGTCAATCAACAAAAACGCAACGTCATGTTGCGCTTAACACAACGTGGCGACAATCACGCGATCGGCGTTGAACAGGGCGTGTACGGCGGTGCCGACGCTCAGCTGCAGGCGCTGCAGCTCCGCCGTCGTCAGGGTGGCGCACAGGGTTTCGCCGCCCGCCAGCGTCACCAGCACCTCGCTGTGTTCGGCGCCCGGCTGAATGCCGGCCACCACGCCCGCCAGCGCGTTATCCGCGCCGGCATGCTCCGCGGTATCGACGCTTAACCGCACCCAGGGCGCCTTGATCAGCGCCAGCACCTCTTTGCCCGGCGTCAGCTGCAGCCGGTCGGCGCTTTGCTGGGTGACGGCCGCCGTCAGGCGAGTGGTGCCGTCATTCAACAAAATCGCCAGGTGCTGCTGCACTTGCTGATGATCGCGTTCGATGACGGTACCGAAGAACTGATTGCGCGCGCTGGTTTGCAGCGAGAAGCGCGAGATGGCCGCCAGCAGGCTGTCGAGCGGCAGATCGTCCTGCTGCAACACGTCGAAAGCTTTTTGCTGCACCTGGCCCAGCAGGTCATACAGCTGGATCAACCGCTGGCCATAGTGCGTCAGCTGTGCGCCGCCGCCGCCTTTACCGCCGGTGGCGCGTTCCACCACCGTTTGTTCCGCCAACTGGTTCATCTCATTGATGGCGTCCCAGGCGCTTTTGTAGCTGATGCCCGCCAGTTTGGCGCCCTGGCTGATGGAGCCGGTGTGCTGCACCTGTTTCAGCAGCGCGATGCGGCGCGGATCGGCGAACAGCTTTTGCTGGAGTTTGAGAGTCAGAAGAATTTCGGCCTGCATAGCGCATCCTGTCGGCGGCAAAAATCTTATTGTCGCCGATTTGGCGGCAAAGCGCCAAGCGCAGTGCGCTGGAGGGCGGGGCAATAAAGACTGGCATTGCTTTGTTGTTATAATATAACATAACAGAAAAACGATAAGGCTTTACGCTGGCTGCGGCCGGTTTTTATTTCACCACAGGGATGCTCCACATGAGTACGACACGCCGGCGTCTTGGCACGCCCAGAAAATCGTTATGCCTTGCCGCCGCCTGGGTCGGCGGCGCACTGACGGCGCCGTTGGCTTTCGCCGCCGACTGCGATAAAGCCCGCAATGCCACGGGATGCGAAGAACAGCTCACCGTGGAGGCGGCGGCCCCCGCCGGGCGCTACGATGCGTTGAACGCCGTGAGCCGCAGCGCTTCGCAGCTTGGGCTGACCGCTCGGGAGACGCCGCGCAGCGTCGATATCATCAGCGCAAGAGCGATCCAACAGCGGGGCGATCGCTCGCTGGCCGCCGCCGTCGAGCACGCCACTGGCCTGTCCGGCGTTGCTTCGCCGACGCTGTCCAACAACTTTTCCGCGCGTGGTTTCCGGCCGATCGCTTGGCTGTATAACGGCGTGGAGATGCCCGGCAGCACGCTGCAGCTGGGCGATCCGGCGCATTACGACAGCATCGAGATACTGCGCGGGCCGGGATCGGCCTTGAACGGCCTGAGCGCCGCGGGCGGCAGCGTCAACCTGATCTCGCGGCGGCCGACCTTCAGCCGCCAGCCGCTTGAGCTCGATTATGGCTTCGGCAGCTACCGCAGCCAGCGTCTGCATCTGGGGGCCGGCGGCGCGCTGGTGGACGATGCGGTGGCGTACCGGTTGGATGTCAGCGGCAACGACAGCGGCAGCAACGTGCAGTACGAACGCGATCGGCAGAAGCGGGTTTCCGGCTCGCTGCTGTTTAAGCTGACGGACGATGCGCTGTTGACGCTGAGCCTGGACCGCATGCTCAACCGCACCAACAACCCTTACTACGGCACGCCGCTGCTGGACGGGCGCATTGCCGGCGAGCTGCGCGACATCAATTACAACAACCTGACCGACAGCCGCATCCAGAGCAACGCCACCGCATTTCAGGCTAGTCTGGACTGGTTTATGACGCCCGAAGTGGAGTGGCATAACCAATTCTATTACTACAGCGGCTTTCGCGAGTGGCGCAACGTCGAACGCTTTCGCGTCGCGGCGGCGGCCAGGCCCGGCGACGTCAACCGCGACTCCTTCGGCGCCCTGGCGCACGACGACGATCTGATCGGCAACCGCAGTTCGCTGGTGTTCGATCGCGCCATCGCCGGTTTCGATAACCGGTTGCTGGTCGGCCTCGATCTGAGCAAGCGGCATTTTCAGTACTACTCCAACGGCTTCCCCGGATCCGAAGACGTGCCGCTTGGCGCGCCGCCCCGAGAGCCGTTCGCCCAGGGAACCGACCGCCAACGCGCGCCGGTGCGCCACGTTACCCAGAACCAGTATGCCGCCTTTCTTGAAGATCGCTTCAGCCTGACCGAGCGTTTGGCGCTGCTGGGCCAGCTGCGCTACAACCATATGAACATGGACTGGCGCTTCCAGGGGCCGCAGGAAGAGAGCCGCGCGCATACCTACGTTTTCAGCACCTGGAGCCTGGGCCCCAGCTATGCATTGACCGATAACCTCACGCTCTACGCCAACTACACCACCGGCCAGGAGCCGGGCAACGATCTGTTCTTCCTCAGCCCAACGCAGACCGATCTGCCGCTGACGCGAGCGCGCCAGTGGGAGGCCGGCGCCAAAGGGCAGTTCTGGGGTAACAAGGGCGAGGCGACGCTGGCGCTGTACGAACTGCGCAAGGACAACCTGTTTGTGCCCGACGCGCAGCGGCCGGATGCGTTGAACGCGGTAGGCAGGCAGACGTCGCGCGGCATCGAGCTTGGCGTGGTGCTGCGTCCCGACGAGCGCTGGGAGCTGGCCGGCAACGCCGCCTACACGCATGCCCGCTACGACGACTATCGCGGCGGTAGCCCGCTGCGCAGCTACAACGGCAATCGCCCGGCCTATATTCCGGACTGGACTGCCAACCTCAGCGTGCATTATCAGGCGACGGAGCGCCTGGGGCTGGCTTCTTCGCTGCGCTACGTCGGCAGCAGTTACAACGACGACGCCAACCGGCGCAAGATGCGCGCGTATACCACGCTCGATCTGGCGGCGGACTATCAGCTGACGCCGATCGTCGATGTCGGTTTTCGCATTCGCAACGCCACCAACCAGCTGTACGCCTACCAGCGCACTTACCCGGATCAGGCGCTGATCGCGCCGCCGCGCAGTTATGAAACCTTTGTGTCGGTCAGGTTCTGACGGCGTGAAACGCCGGCTTGCTCTGCTGTTGTGCGCCCTGGGATTGGGCGGCGGCGCGCCGCTGCGCGCCGATGCCGTCAGCCTGCAAAATTGCGGGGTAACGCACGATTACCCGCAGCCGCCGCAGCGGGTGCTGGTTTACGCCAACCCGGCGCTGGAAAACCTGCTGGCGCTGGGGCTGGCCGCCCGCGCGATCGGCGTGGTCGGGTATGACCGCGCGCGCGATCCCGCGCCGACGGCCGATGCGCTGCAGGCGCCCACCAGCCCGGCGCCGCCCACGGCGGAAGCGTTGTTGCTGATGCGGCCGGATTTTGTCTATTCGGCCAGCTATTACTGGCTGCACAGCCCGGAAACGCCCGATCGGGCGCGGCTGGCGGAATGGGGCATCGGCACTTATCTCTCACCCGACGCCTGCAGCGGCCAGCAAAGCGCGATCGCCGCCGCGCTGACGTTTGAAGACATTTTCACCGAGCTGCGGGAGCTGGCGCGCATTTTCAACGTCAGCCGCGCCGGTGAAGCGCTGGTCGAACGGCTGCGCGGGCAGCTGAGGGCGCTCGAACCACAGCGTGCTCAGCTGCCGCATTTACGTCTGCTGTGGTGGTATGCCGGCGCGCAGACGCCCTACGTGGCCGGCTGCTGCGGCGCGCCAGGTTTGCTGAGCCGCAGCGTCGGCAGCGAGAACCTGTTCGGCGACCGGCCCGAGCTGTGGCCGACGGTGTCCTGGGAAATCATCGCCGCCCGCGATCCGGATGCGATCGTGCTTGGCGATCTGCCGCGTGGCGGCCTCGGCGACAGCGCGGCCGACAAGATCGCCTTTCTGGAGCATCACCCGCTGACCGCGACGCTGCGCGCCGTGCGTCAGCGGCGCTACGTGATCCTCCCCGGTTACGACATGGACCCTTCCGCCCGCACCGTGGCGGCGTTGGGCCGTTTGATTCGGGGCCTGGCGGCCTTGCCGCCGCAGGCGCCGACTTTTTCCAACAAGGAACCTTGATATGACTGCCGTTTCATTCTCTTCGCTGCTGGACTCCTGGGATCGCCAGCAGGCGGCCTACATCGCCGAGCGGGAAGCGCGTTTTAACGCCCAGCTGGACGTGCTGGCGCTGGCCGCCGGTCAGGATTTTCACGTGGTGGATCTGGCTTGCGGCCCGGGCTCGCTGAGCCTGCGCATTTTGCAGCGCTTTCCGCAGGCCAGGGTGACCGCCATCGATCTCGATCCGCTGCTGCTGGCGGTGGCGCGCGGCGCGCTGGCGGCCTACGGCGATCGGATCCGCATTCTGCAGGCCGATCTGGCGGATCCGGCCTGTTTTTCCGCGCTGTCCGGCCCCGCGCCGCAGGCGGCGGTGTCCAGCACGGCGCTGCACTGGCTGATGCCCGAGCAGCAGCTGGCGCTGTACCGCAACGTCGCCGGGCTGCTGGCCGACGGCGGCGTGTTCCTGAACGCCGATCATCAGCGCTATGACCAGCGCCAGCCGCGGCTGAAAGCGCTGGCGGAGCGGCACGACGAGCAGACCCAACAGCGCGCCTGGGACAGCGGCGTTGAGGATTGGGATCGCTGGTTCGCCGGCGCGCTGCAATCGCCGGCGCTGGCCGCTTATCAAGCCGAGCGTGAAGCGCTGTTCGCCGGCCGCCCGGTGCCGCCGCCGACGCCGGTGGATTTCCAGCTCGCGGCGCTTAGACAAGCCGGTTTCAGCGAGGCGGGGACGGTGTGGCAGCTGTTGGACGACTATGTGATCGCAGGCTGGAAATAGCATGATCCGGCGGTTACTGCCCGGCCGTGAGGCCGGCTGGCTGCTGTTGCTGGCGGCGGCGCTGCCGCTGGCCCTGCTGGGCGCCACCCTGTCGGGGCCCGCGCCGATCGCGTGGCACGACGCCTGGCGCATCGTGCTTGGCGTCAGCGGCAGCGCGGCGACCGATGCCGAGGTGTATCAGCGCATCATCTGGTCGCTGCGGATGCCGCGCGCGCTGTTGGCGGCGCTGGCCGGCGCCGGGCTGGCGTTGGCGGGCACCGTGCTGCAGTCGCTGACCCGCAACCCGCTGGCCGATCCCTGGGTGCTGGGCATCTCCTCCGGCGCCGGCGTGGGAGCGGTAACGGTGCTGGTATTGGGACTGGGGGGCGGCCTGTTGTCGGTGTCCGGCGGTGCGTTTATCGGCGCGTTGGGAGCGTTTGCGTTGGTGATGCTGCTGGCCGGGCGTTCGCTGCAGGGGGAGTCCACGCTGTTTATCCTGGCCGGGGTGGCGGTGACGCAGCTGCTCTCCGCGCTGACTTCGCTGATCACCCTCTGGCAGGCGGACGCCAACGCCACGCGCGGCGTGATGTTCTGGCTGCTGGGCTCGTTCAGCGACGCGCGCTGGCCGCAGGTCGGGCTGTGCGGGCTGGCGCTGGCGGCGGCGCTGCTGCTGTGTTGGCTGCGGGCGGGTGAGTTGGACGCGCTGGCGTTTGGCGGCGTGACCGCCGCTTCGCTGGGGGTGGCGGTGGCTCCGCTGAAGCTGCTGCTGTATGTGGTGACCACCGCGCTGACGGCGGCGATCGTCGCGTTCAGCGGCGCGGTGGGATTTATCGGGCTGACGGTGCCGCACGTCGCCCGGCGGCTGGTCGGCTCGCGGCATCGGCTGCTGTTGCCGGCCAGCGCGCTGTGCGGTGCGCTGTTCGCCGTGGCGGCGGACACCCTGGCCAGAACGCTGTTTGCCCCGCGCGAGCTGCCGGTCGGCGTGCTGACGGCGCTGCTGGGGGTGCCGGTATTCCTGCTGTTGCTGTATCGGAAGGTCAATGCATGACGATTGAAAAAGCGCGATCCGGCCTGTGCGCCGAGGCGGTGAGCTGGCGAGCGGGCGAACGCACGGTGCTGGAAAATCTGGATTTCTGCGCCTTGCCCGGTGAGATTACCGGCGTGCTCGGCGTCAACGGCAGCGGTAAATCCACGTTGCTCAAGCTGCTGGCCGGGTTGCAGCCCGCCGCCGGGGGCCGCGTTTGGCTGGCAGGGCGCCAAATTACCGCGTTTTCCGGGCGGGAGCGCGCCAGGCGCATCGCTTTTCTTGAGCAATCCGCCCCCGGCGCCTTCGCGCTGCCGGTGAAGGAGGCGGTGCTGCTGGGGCGCCTGGCCCATATCGGCCGCTGGCGCGGTTTCGGCCCCGAGGATCGCCGCCTCGCCGGGCAGGCGATGGAGCAAGTGGGCATCAGCCACCTGGCCGATCGCGATTGGCAGCGGCTGTCCGGCGGCGAGCGGCAGCGGGTGCACCTGGCGCGCGCGCTGGCGCAGCAAACGCCGTGGATGCTGCTGGATGAGCCCGCCAACCATCTGGATATCGCCCATCAGCAGCAGTTTATGGCCTTGCTGCGGCGGCTGAAACTCAGCGTGGTGGTGACGCTGCACGATCTGAATCTGGCGGCCTGTTATTGCGATCGGGTGGCGCTGCTGCAGCAGGGCGGGATCTGTGCGGCGGGCACGCCGCGGCAGGCGCTGACGCCGGAGCACATTCGCGCGGTGTACGGGGTGGAAGCCCGGCTGGCGGCGCCCGCCGGCTATGCGCCGCCGCTGATCTATTACCCCGCCCCGGTATGAGCCCGGTGGAAAGGGCACGTTTGGCCGATCACAATTTCGCCCCGCTGGCTAAAATAACTCCGGTTTTAGCGATTTTTTTGGGTTAGAATAACCCGATATGCGGTGAAAGGCATTTGCCGCTCAATGGGCAGTTAAGCGAGGCTATCATGTTGGAATTATTGAAAAGTCTGTTGTTCGCCGTGGTGATGGTGCCGGTGGTCATGGCGCTGATCCTCGGCCTGATTTACGGTTTTGGCGAAGTGTTCAACGTCTTCTCCAAAGTGGGCCGTTCGAAAGAAAACCGCACCCAGCACTGACCGTTCCCCATCTCGATACCCGCCGGCATCGCCCGGCGGGCATTCCTCAAGTTATCTCACGCTTTGCCGATAAACCGCATGACAAGCTTTCGCGCAACGTTATATTATTTTTTATATAACGAAGAGTGATAATGCACGTTAACTTGCGGAGAAAAACAATGAAACAGCAATGGACCAAATGGGTTGGCGGGATCGTGTTGGCATCGGGCCTGGTGGCACAGGCTTCGGCGGCGGAAAAGATCACCGTGTTCGCCGCCGCGTCGCTGACCAACGCGCTGCAGGACATCGCTACCCAGTATCAAAAAGGCAAGGACGTGCAGGTGGTTTCCTCCTTCGCGTCGTCCTCGACGCTGGCGCGCCAAATTGAGCAGGGCGCCCCGGCCGATCTGTTCATCTCCGCCGATCAACAGTGGATGGATTACGCCATCGACAAACAGCAGATGGTGAAAGACACCCGCTACACGCTGCTGGGCAACGAACTGGTGCTGATCGCCGCCAAGAGCGATAAGCAAGACAAGATCGCCATCGACAAGCAGACCGACTGGGCCAAGCTGCTCAACGGCGGCCGTCTGGCGGTGGGCGATCCGGATCACGTGCCGGCCGGCATCTACGCCAAAGAGGCGCTGGAACACCTGGGCGCCTGGAGCGCGCTGGAGCCGAAACTGGCGCGCGCCAACAACGTGCGCAGCGCGATGGCGCTGGTGGAGCGCGGTGAAGCACCGCTCGGCATCGTCTACGGCTCCGACGCGGTCGCCAGCGACAAGGTGAAAGTGGTGGGTGTATTCCCGGAAGACAGCCACAAACCGGTTGAATATCCGATGGCGATGGTGAAAGATCGTCAAAATCCGACGGTCAGCGCTTTCTATACCTATCTGAAGGGCCCGGAAGCGGCCGCTATTTTCGAACATTATGGATTCACCCCGCGTAAATGATTCTGAGTGAGTACGAGTGGCAGGCGGTTGAGCTGAGCCTGAAAGTCTCCGGTTTGGCGGTGGTCTGCAGCCTGCCGTTCGGCATTCTGATGGCCTGGGTGCTGGTGCGTTGCCGCTTTCCCGGCAAGGCGCTGCTGGACGGCGTCATTCACCTGCCGCTGGTGCTGCCGCCGGTGGTGGTCGGCTATTTGCTGCTGATCGCCATGGGGCGGCGCGGCGTCATCGGCGAGTGGCTGTACGACTGGTTCGGCTTCAGCTTCAGCTTTAGCTGGCGCGGCGCCGCGCTGGCATCGGCGGTGGTGGCGTTTCCATTGATGGTGCGCGCCATCCGGCTGGCGCTGGAGGCGGTGGATACCCGGCTGGAGCAGGCGGCGCGCACGCTGGGCGCCAACCCGTGGCGGGTGTTTTTCACCGTCACGCTGCCGCTGTCGCTGCCCGGCGTCATTGTCGGCGTGGTGCTGGCCTTCGCCCGCTCGCTGGGGGAGTTCGGCGCCACCATCACCTTCGTCTCCAACATTCCCGGTGAAACCCGCACCATTCCGCTGGCGATGTATACGCTGATCGAAACGCCGGGGGCGGAAGCCGCCGCCGCGCGGCTGTGTGCGATCGCCATCGTGCTGTCGCTGGCTTCGCTGATGGTGTCCGAATGGCTGGCCCGCTGGGGCCGCAAACGGATGGGGGTGTAAATGCTGGAGCTGGATTTCTCGCAGCAGCTGGGCGACCTTAATCTCAACGTCCGCGCCGATTTGCCGGCGCAGGGCATCACCGCGATTTTCGGCCTGTCCGGCGCGGGCAAAACCTCCCTGATCAACGCCATCGGCGGCCTGACCCGTTTGCAGCAGGGGCGCATCGCGCTCAATGGCCGCACGCTGGTGGATACCGCCGCGGGCCTTTGCCTGCCGCCGGAAAAGCGCCGTATCGGCTACGTGTTTCAGGATGCGCGGCTGTTCCCGCACTATCGGGTGCGCGGCAACCTGCAATACGGCATGGCGGCCGGCATGCGCGCGCAGTTCAACACCATCGTCGAGCTGCTGGGCATCGGGCCGCTGCTCAATCGGCTGCCGCTGACGCTCTCCGGCGGTGAAAAACAGCGGGTGGCGATCGGCCGCGCGCTGCTGACCGCGCCGGAACTGCTGCTGATGGACGAGCCGCTGGCCTCGCTCGATCTGCCGCGCAAACGCGAGCTACTGCCGTATCTGGAGCGGCTGGCGCAGGACGTCAACATCCCCATCCTCTACGTCAGCCATAGCCTGGACGAGATCCTGCGCCTGGCCGAGCAGGTGATGGTGTTGGATCGCGGCGAGGTGCGCGCGTTCGGCGGGCTGGAAGCCGTTTGGGCCAGCAGCGCGCTGCGGCCGTGGCTGCAGCGTGAAGATCAGAGCAGCGTGCTGCGCGTCAGCGTGATTGAGCATCATCAACGTTATGCCATGACAGCGCTGGCGCTCGGCGATCAAAGGCTGTGGGTCAGCGGCATCGACGCCGAACTGGGCACCCAGCTGCGCATTCGCATCAACGCCGCCGATGTCTCGCTGGTGCTGCAACCGCCGGTCAACAGCAGCATTCGCAACGTGTTGCCGGCCAAGGTAAGCGAGTGTCTGGAGGTGGACGGGCAGGTGGAAGTGAAGCTGGCGGTCGGGGAACACGTGCTGTGGGCGCGGATCACGCCCTGGGCGCGCGATGAACTGGCGATCCGCCCTGGGCAGTGGCTGTACGCGCAGGTGAAGAGCGTGTCTATCAGCCGCGAGAGCCGCTAAGACAGACCCTCCCGGCGGGAGGGCGAAAAAACTAGAGTACGCGGGTGCGGATCACCTCGGCGATGCCCGGCTGCAGGTTATCGGCGATCACCAGATCGGCGCGTTCCTTGATCGCATCATCGGCGTTGCCCATCGCCACGCCCAATCCGACCGCTTCCAGCATGCTGATGTCGTTGTAGTTGTCGCCGAACGCCACCACCTGATCCATGCTCAGCCCCTGCGACTCCACCCATTGGCGCAGGCGCTTGCCTTTGCTGTTGCCGCCTTTGGCGATATCCACCTGATCGTGCCAGGACCATTCGCACGCCAGCCCCAGCTCTTTCTCCACCGTGTCGGCAAACTCGCGCAGCGCCAGGGTATCGGCGTGCGAGGTGGCGAATTTCCAGATCGCCTGCGCGTCGTCGGCCGCCTGCGCCAGGCTGCCGACCTGCAGCAGCGTCGGGCGCTGCGCCGCCGGCAGGGTTTCGGCCCAGGCCAGCGAGCGGATCACGTGGCCGCTCGGCTCCTGATACAGCATGGCGTCGTCGACGTACATCAGCCCGTGAATGTCGGTCTGTTTGAGCATCTGCAGCACCTGCCTGGCCTGATCTTTCGCCAGCGGATCGGCCGCCAACACCTTCTTCTGCTGAAAATCATACAGATAGGTGCCGTTGCAGCAGATGGCCGGGGTATCTATCTGCAGCGCCTGGTAGAACGGATGGATAGCGACGTGGTGGCGGCCGGTGACCACCACCACCTGGATGCCGGCGGCGCGCGCCTGCGCCAGCGCTTCCAGCGATTGCGGTAAGATGCGTTTTTGGTTGTCCAGCAGGGTGCCGTCAAGATCGAGGGCGATGACGCGGTAGCTCATAGGGTTCTCGTTATCGTTAGCCATAAAATTAATCCGATGGTACACCGGATAGCCAACGGAGAAAACCGCGTGAGCTTCCGGTGCTAAGCGGGGTTGCCATGCGACGGATGTGCGGTAAGCTAGGGGCAATCGAACGGCCTGAAACCGGTTCCTCTTTTACCCTTTGCAAGGAGAACACATGAAGCAAATCGTTTATGTCGCCAGCCCGGAGAGCCAGCAGATCCACGTTTGGCAGTTGGATGACGCCGGCGCGCTGGCGCTGCTGCAAACCGTTGACGTGCCGGGCCAGGTGCAGCCGATGACCCTTCATCCGGACAAGACCCACCTGTACGTCGGCGTGCGTCCGGCGTTCGGCATCGTCAGCTACCGCATCGAGGCGGACGGCACGCTGCAGCAGGCCGGCATGGCGCCGCTGCCGGGCAGCCCGACCCATATCTCCACCGATTTGCAGGGGCGTTACCTGTTCTCCGCCTCCTACAGCGGCAACTGCGCCAGCATCAGCCCGATCGGCCACGACGGCGTGGTGACGGCGCCTATTCAGCAGATCGACGGGCTGACCGCGCCGCACTCGGCGAACATCGATCCGACCAACCAGCTGGTGCTGGTGCCTTGCCTGAAAGAAGACCGCATCCGCCTGTTCAACCTGAGCCTGGCGGGCCAGCTGACGCCGCACGCGCAGGAAGCGGTGGCGACCGCCGCCGGCGCCGGCCCGCGTCATATGGCGTTCCACCACAACGACAAGTTCGCCTACTGCGTCAATGAGCTGGACGGCACGGTGGACGTGCTGGCCATCTCGGAAAACGGCGGCAAATACACCGTCACGCAGACGCTGGACATCATGCCGGCCGACTTCGACGGCACCCGCTGGGCGGCGGACATCCATATCACGCCGAACGGCCGCTTCCTGTACACCAGCGACCGCACCGCCAGCATTCTGACCATCTTCAGCGTTTCCGCAGACGGCGGCACGCTGAGCGTGGTCGGCTATCATCCGACCGAAGCGCAGCCGCGCGGTTTCAACATCGATCACAGCGGCCGTTTCGTGATTTCGTCCGGCCAGAAATCCGATCACATCGCGGTGCATGAAATTGACCAGGCCAGCGGTAAGCTGACCACGCTGGCGCGTTATCCGGTGGGCAAAGGCCCGATGTGGGTGAGCGTGCTGGCGAAGTAATTCGGCGGTCAGACGAGTATGGAAAAAGCGCGATTCGGTGGAATCGCGCTTTTTTATTGGCGGGGGATCAGTTGAACGTCACCGTCAGCGTGGCGCTGCCGAGGCTGTGGAAATGGACGTTAAAGCCCACCAGCGCGCCGCTGGAACCCTCATCCACCTCGATGCGCTCCACGTCCAGCGCATGCACGGTGAACTGGTAGCGGTGGCTTTCGCCACTCGGCGGCGCCGCGCCGCCGTAGCCGGCTGAGCCGAAGTCGGTGCGGGTCTGCAGCGCGCCGGCGGGCAGCGGGGCTTTGCCGGAGCCCGCGCCCTGCGGCAGCTCGCGCACGTCGGCGGGAATGTTGGCCACGATCCAGTGCCACCAGCCTGAGCCGGTCGGGGCATCGGGATCGTAAACGGCGATCACGAAGCTTTTGGTGCCGGCCGGCACGCCGTCCCAGGCCAGGTGGGGCGACAGGTTATCGCCGTGATAGCCCATGCCGTTGAAAACCTGCTGCTGCGGCAGTTTGCCGCCGTCCTGCAGATCGTTGCTGTACAAACGAAAAGCCATAGTGACTCCCAGTTGTCGGTAAACGCGAACCCTTAAGCTAGATCGTTTCGTCGTGACAATACAAGCGGGATTGCCATTCGCCAACGGCGGCGCGGATCGGTTACCATGGCCGCATCTTCCTTCCTACAGACCGCCGGATAGCCAAACAACGCCACCATGATCTCACTGAAAAAACGCACGCCGTGGTTCGGCTGGCTGCGCCGTTGGGCCAAAGGCATCAAGCGCGATATTTACGCGCTGTGGCTGGCCGCCCGTGATAAGCGCACTCCGTGGTACGCCAAACTGATCGCGCTGCTGGTGGCCGGCTATGCGATCTCGCCGATCGATCTGATCCCGGACTTCATTCCGGTGCTGGGCTATCTGGACGACGTGATTATCGTACCGTTGGGCATCATGCTGGCGGTGCGCCTGATCCCCAAGCCGCTGATGGCCGAGCTGCGCGAGAAGGCGCAAAAGCGCGTCGATAACCCCACCGGCCGCATGGCGGCGGTGATGATCATTTTACTCTGGCTGCTGTGTCTGGGATTGCTGGCCCGCTATCTGGACCAGCATTGGTAAGCCATTAACGCGCGGCGGCGGCCACGGCGGCGGTCAGGCGGCTGAGCTGTTCCGCTTCGATGATGTAAGGCGGCATCAGGTAAATCAGCTTGCCGAACGGCCGGATCCACACCCCGCGTTCGACGAACCCGCGCTGCAGTTCGGCGACGTTCACCGGTTCGCGCATCTCCACCACCCCAATCGCGCCCAGCACCCGCACGTCCGCCACCTTCGGCAGCGCCGCGAGCGGCAGCAGCTCCTGCTTCAGCTGGGCTTCGATGGCGCTCACCTGCGCCTGCCAGCGATTTTCCGCCAGCAGAGCCAGGCTGGCATCCGCCACCGCGCAGGCCAGCGGGTTGCCCATAAAGGTCGGCCCGTGCATAAAGCAGCCGGCCGCGCCGTTGCTGATGGTCTCCGCCACGTGGCGGGTGGTCAGGGTGGCGGACAGCGTCATGTAGCCGCCGGTCAGCGCCTTGCCCAGGCAGAGAATGTCCGGCACCACCTGAGCGTGCTCGCAGGCGAACAGCTTGCCGGTGCGGCCGAAGCCGGTGGCGATCTCGTCGGCGATCAGCAGCACCTGATGGCGATCGCACAGCTCGCGCACCCGCTTGAGGTAGCTTGGGTGGTAGATACGCATGCCGCCGGCGCCTTGCACCACCGGTTCCAGGATCACCGCCGCCACTTCACCGGCGTGCTGCTCCAGCAGCGCGGCGAACGGCGCGATGTCCTCTTCGCGCCATTCCTCGTCGAAGCGGCACTGCGGCGCGGTGGCGAACAGGTGCGGCGCCAGATAGCCCTGATAGAGGCTGTGCATCGAGTTGTCCGGATCGCAGACCGACATCGCGCCGAAGGTATCGCCGTGATAGCCGTGGCGCAGCGTCAGGATGCGCTGCCGCCGCTCGCCGCGCGCCTGCCAATACTGCAGCGCCATCTTCAGCGACACTTCCACCGCCACCGAACCGGAATCTGCCAGGAACACGCACTGCAGCGCTTCCGGCGTCATCTCCACCAGCCGACGGCACAGCGAGATGGCGGACGGATGAGTAATACCGCCGAACATCACGTGCGACATCTTCTCCAACTGCTGGCTGGCGGCCTGATTCAGGCGAGGATGGTTGTAACCGTGGATCGCCGCCCACCAGGAGGACATGCCGTCTACCAGACGCCGGCCGTCCGCCAGCTGCAGCTCGACGCCGCTGGCCGACTCGATCGGGTAACAGGGTAACGGGCGGCTCATGGAGGTGTAGGGGTGCCAGATATGACGTTGGTCAAACGCCAGGTCGGAAGCGGTGACAGACATGCTTGTAAACCAAATTGAGTTAAGATTGGTTGACAGTATATCCACAATATTTAAACTGGCGACACTTTTTCGTTTTGGAGACGCCATGATGGCCGATCGCATTCACTGGACAGTAGGGCAAGCCCAGGCCCTGTTTGATAAACCGCTGCTTGAACTGCTGTTCGAAGCGCAAACCGTACACCGCCAACACTTCGATCCGCGTCAGGTGCAGGTCAGCACGCTGCTGTCGATCAAAACCGGCGCTTGCCCGGAAGACTGCAAATACTGCCCGCAGAGTTCGCGCTACAAGACCGGCCTGGAGGCGGAGCGGCTGATGCAGGTCGAGCAGGTGCTGGAATCGGCGCGCAAGGCCAAGGCGAACGGCTCGACCCGTTTTTGCATGGGCGCGGCGTGGAAGAACCCGCACGAACGCGATATGCCTTATCTGCAGCAGATGGTGCAGGGCGTGAAAGCGATGGGCATGGAAACCTGCATGACCCTGGGCACGCTGGATGGCACTCAGGCCGAGCGGCTGGCGGAGGCCGGGCTGGATTACTACAACCATAACCTCGACACCTCGCCGGAGTTCTACGGCAGCATCATCACCACCCGCAGCTACCAGGAACGCCTGGATACGCTCGACAAAGTGCGCGACGCCGGCATTAAAGTGTGCTCCGGCGGCATCGTCGGGCTGGGTGAAACGGTGCGTGACCGCGCCGGGCTGCTGGTGCAGCTGGCCAATCTGCCGAAGCCGCCGGAGAGCGTGCCGATCAACATGTTGGTGAAGGTGAAAGGCACGCCGCTGGCGGATAACGACGACGTCGATCCGTTCGATTTCATCCGCACCATCGCGGTGGCGCGCATCATGATGCCGTCTTCTTATGTCCGCCTTTCCGCCGGCCGTGAACAGATGAACGAACAGACGCAGGCGATGTGCTTTATGGCCGGCGCCAACTCGATCTTCTACGGCTGCAAGCTGCTGACCACGCCGAACCCGGAAGAAGACAAAGACCTGCAGCTGTTCCGCAAGCTGGGGCTGAACCCGCAGCAGACCGCCACCGAACACGGCGACAACCAGCAACAGCAGGCGCTGGCTAAGCAACTGCTGACCGCCGATACCGCCGAGTTTTACAACGCGGCGCTGTGATGAGCTGGCAACAACGCATTGAGCAGGCGCTGGCAGAGCGGCGCCTCAACGCCGCCTACCGTCGGCGACAGACCACCGAGGGCGGCAATGGCCGCCAGATTCGGCTCGGCGATCGTCTCTACCTGAATTTCTCCGGCAACGACTACCTGGGGCTGAGCCAGGACGCGCGGGTGATCGCCGCCTGGCAGCAGGGCGCGCAGCGCTACGGCGTCGGCAGCGGCGGTTCCGGCCACGTCACCGGCTTTAGCGCGGCGCATCAGGCGCTGGAGGAGCAACTGGCGGCGTGGCTCGGCTATCCGCGCGCGCTGCTGTTCATCTCCGGTTACGCCGCCAACCAGGCGGTGCTGGCGGCGTTGATGCAAAAGGGCGATCGCATTTTGGCCGATCGCCTCAGCCACGCCTCGCTGCTGGAGGCGGCGGCGCAATCGCCGGCCGAGCTGCGCCGCTTCCAGCACAATCAGCCGCAGGCGCTGGCGGATCTGTTGGCCAAACCCTGCGACGGGCAGCGGCTGGCGGTGACCGAAGGGGTGTTCAGCATGGACGGCGACGGTGCGCCGTTGGCGGAACTGCATCGCCTAACCCGCGCGGCGGGCGCCTGGCTGATGGTGGACGATGCCCACGGCGTCGGCGTGCGCGGCGAGCAAGGCCGCGGCAGCTGCTGGCAGCAGGGCGTGCGCCCTGAACTGCTGGTGGCGACCTTCGGCAAGGCGTTCGGCGTCAGCGGCGCGGCGGTGCTGTGCGATGAGGCGACCGCCGAGTATCTGCTGCAGTTCGCCCGCCATCTGATTTACAGCACCGCGATGCCGCCGGCGCAGGCCTGCGCGCTGCAGGCGGCGCTGGCCTGCATTCGAGAGGGCGATGAACTGCGCGCCCGGCTGCAGGACAACATCCGCCGTTTCCGCCAGGGCGCTGCGCCGCTGGCGCTGACCCTGACGGACTCCGACACCGCCATCCAGCCGCTGCTGGTGGGTGACAATCAACGCGCGCTCGATCTGGCGACCCGCCTGCGCGAGCGCGGGCTGTGGGTGAGCGCCATCCGCCCGCCGACGGTGCCGCCGGGCGGCGCGCGGCTGCGCATCACCCTGACGGCGGCGCATCAGCCGCAGGATATCGATCGCCTGCTGGAGGTATTGCATGACGTCAGCCAATGACTGGGTGAACAAACAGGCGGTCGCTTCGGCCTTCAGCCGCGCCGCCGGCAGCTACGACGCCGCCGCCGCGCTGCAGCGTGACGTTGGCGAGCGCTTACTGGGGATGGGGAGTGCCCATCCGGGTGAACGGCTGCTGGACGCCGGCTGCGGCACCGGCTATTTCAGCCGCCTGTGGCGCGAGCGCGGCAAGCAGGTGACCGCGCTCGATCTGGCGCCGGGCATGCTGGATGTCGCCCGTCAACGGCAGGCGGCGCACCATTATCTGCTGGGCGATATCGAACAGGTGCCGTTGCCCGACGCGGCGATGGACATCTGTTTCAGCAGCCTGGTGGTGCAGTGGTGCAGCGATCTGCCCGCCGCGTTGGCGGAGCTGTACCGCGTGACCCGCCCCGGCGGCGCGATCCTGTTTTCCACGCTGGCGGCGGGCTCGCTGCAGGAACTGGGGGATGCCTGGCAACAGGTGGACGGCGAGCGCCACGTGAACGCCTTTCTGCCGCTGGCGCAGATCCGCGCCGCCTGTGCTGGCTATCGACACGAGCTGGTCACGGAGTTGCGCACCCTGAACTACCCGGACGTGATGACGCTGATGCGTTCGCTCAAGGGCATCGGGGCCACGCACCTGCATCAGGGGCGCGAGGGCGGCCTGATGTCGCGCGGCCGTCTCGCCGCGCTGCAGGCGGCTTACCCGTGCCGGCGGGGGCAGTTCCCGCTCAGCTATCATCTGGCTTATGGAGTGATTTATCGTGATTAAACGTTGGTTCGTAACCGGCACCGACACCGAAGTGGGGAAAACCGTCGCCAGCAGCGCCTTGCTGCAGGCCGCCAACCGGGCGGGCTACCGCAGCGCCGGGTATAAGCCGGTGGCTTCCGGCAGCGAGATGACCGCCGAGGGGCTGCGCAACGGCGACGCGCTGGCGCTGCAGGCCAACAGCGGCGTGGCGCTCAGCTACGATGAAGTGAACCCTTACGCTTTTGCCGAACCCACCTCGCCGCATATCGTCAGCGCCGATGAAGGCCGGCCGATCGACGCGGCGCGGCTGTCCGACGGCCTGCGCCGGCTGGAACAGCGCGCCGACTGGGTGCTGGTCGAGGGCGCGGGCGGGTGGTTTACCCCGCTGTCGGCGGAGTACACCTTCGCCGACTGGGTGCAGCAGGAGCAACTGCCGGTGATCCTGGTGGTGGGCATCAAACTGGGCTGCATCAACCACGCGGTGCTGACGGCGCAGGCGGTGCAGCAGGCCGGGCTGACGCTGGCCGGTTGGATCGCCAACGACGTGGCGCCGCCGGGGCGGCGGCATCAGGAATACCTGGCCACGCTGCGCCGCATGCTGCCGGCGCCGCTGCTGGGCGAAATCCCGCACCTGCCGCAGGCCGAACGGGCGCCGCTGGGGCAGTATCTGGATATCAGCCTGCTATAAACGCTCAATGAGGGGGGCTTCTCTCCCTCATCCTTCTTCTTGCCCTGCCAACCCGGCGCCGATCAGCGCCTCATCCAGCTGCGCCAGCGCGCCGTGCGCCACCGTGCGCCCGCTGTCCAACAGGCAGAAGCGATCCGCCACCCGGCGCACGAACGGCAGCTGATGCTCCACCAGTAAAATGGTCATGCCCAGTTCGCGGTTGAGCCGGCGGATCACGTTGCCGATGTCGGCGGCGATCGAGGGGGGGACGCCCGCCGTCGGTTCGTCGAGGATCAGCAGCGCCGGCTCCTGGGCCAGCGCCCGACCGATAGCCAGCTGGCGCTGAGCGCCCACGCACAGATCGCCGGCGCGGCGCGCGCGCATCTGGCGCAAATGGGGAAACAGGCTGTAGATCAGCGGCGGAATGCGGCGAGGGGCGCCGCGCCCGGCCATTTGCGCCACCTGCAAATTTTCCTCCACGCTCAGCTGTGAAAAAAGCTGCCGCCCCTGGGGCACGTGGCTGATGCCCAGCGCGGCGCGGCGCTCCATCGGCTGCAGCAGCAGGTTTTGCGGCGGCTGATCCGCCGGCTGCCAGGTCATGCTGCCGCTCACCACCGGCACATGCCCCATGATGCAGTTGACCAGCGTGGTCTTGCCCACGCCGTTGCGCCCGAGCAGCACGGTGCACTGGCCGCGCGGCAGCTCCAGGTTGATGTCCCACAGGGTGTGGTTCTGCCCGTAAAATTGATTGACCGATCTCAGGCTCAGCATTTGGCATTCTCCTCATAGACGCTCGTTTCACTCGTTGGCGGGGGCTGCAAAGGCCGCATGAGCGGCGAATTTCCCGAGTGTGGCAATGTCTGGAACAAAATGCCGTCCGTCCGAGGAGCCAGAGCTGCGGTGGACGGAATGACAGTCAATATGTCGTTAAAAACGACGCTTGTGACGACTTGGTGTCGTTCTTGCGTTTTTACGGGCGATAACGCCGCGGCGGTGAAACTCCGCGGCCGGCAGCGCATCATGCTGCCGCACCGCATTTATACGCAGGAAGATAAAGCAACTCCCAGGCCAATTTTTGCCGCCGGGTGAAAACGGGGGATTGTTATCGCCTTGTTAACCGCACGTCAGGCCTGACGCGCGCTGCCGTGACGGCCTGGAAATACGCGGGCAAGTTAACCCGGACGTTTTTTGCACTCTTGTGGTGCTGTTCGGTGTGGGCATGGTGCAAGGCATTGCGCCGCCGTCAAGAGCGATCCACGTGAAAGGAGCCAATGCGATTTTGGCAATGGGGATTTTTAGTATTAATCGGCATAAACAAAGCGATATTTTTATGAAAAAATAACTAAAAAAGGCATTTTGGCCAGTGTAAAGGGCGAAAAGCTTTCTTTCTGTAACTCCCGCCCCGGGCGGGGCGGTGAGAGTTATCCACTATTCCTGTGGATAACCTTGTGTATTAGATTTAGAAAAACGCTGTAAAGCGAGAGCGGACGCGGGTTCTGTTCGCTTTGCCCGCATTCTCGTCTTTTTATTAAAGTAATTAATTATCAATAATTTAATTAAAATCAAGACGCGAGGGTATTGATCAGGTCTCTATGTATGATTTTTCGACGCGGTGCTATCAATAAGTTAATTCGCGGCAAGTTCTGGGGATAAATCTGTTATTGACAATAAAAATGTCACCGGACTGTAACGCCACGGTGCAACGGCGTTGCCGCTGCATCGGGCGCAGCGACGAATCCGCTTGAAGCTGGTTTTATATCCAGTATCATGGGCACTGGCGCAAATCGCCGACACTTTCCATAATTAGGGGCCATGCCCGGCGCAGAGTCGGCTGGCCGCCTGAGCGCGCGCATCTCCACAGGGTAGCCGAGCAATGAGTAAACTTTTCAAACTGCATTCTGATTTCAAACCGGCCGGCGATCAGCCGGAAGCCATCCGCAAGCTGGAAGAGGGGCTGGAAGACGGCCTGGCGCACCAGACGCTGCTGGGGGTCACCGGTTCGGGCAAGACATTCACCATCGCCAACGTGATAGCCGATCTGAATCGGCCGACCATGGTGCTGGCGCCGAACAAGACGCTGGCGGCGCAGCTGTACGGCGAGATGAAAGAGTTTTTCCCGGAGAATGCGGTGGAATACTTCGTCTCCTACTACGACTACTACCAGCCGGAAGCCTACGTGCCCAGCTCCGATACCTTCATTGAAAAAGACGCTTCGGTGAACGAGCACATCGAGCAGATGCGCCTTTCCGCCACCAAGGCGCTGCTGGAGCGGCGCGACGTGGTGGTGGTGGCGTCGGTGTCGGCGATCTACGGCTTGGGCGATCCGGATCTTTACCTGAAGATGATGCTGCACCTGACCCAGGGGATGATCATTGATCAGCGATCCATTTTGCGCCGCCTGGCGGAGCTGCAATATTCCCGCAACGATCAGGCCTTCCAGCGCGCTACCTTCCGCGTGCGCGGCGAGGTGATCGACATTTACCCGGCGGAGTCGGACGAGCTGGCGCTGCGCGTCGAGCTGTTCGACGAAGAAGTGGAGCGGCTGTCGCTGTTCGATCCGCTGACCGGGCAGATCGAGCAGGTGGTGCCGCGCTTTACCATCTACCCGAAATCGCACTACGTGACGCCGCGCGAGCGGATCATGCAGGCGATGGAAGAGATCAAGGTCGATCTGGCGGACCGCCGCAAGGTGCTGCTGGCCAACAACAAGCTGCTGGAAGAGCAGCGCCTGACGCAGCGCACCCAGTTCGATCTGGAGATGATGAACGAGCTGGGCTACTGCTCGGGCATCGAAAACTACTCGCGCTACCTGTCCGGGCGCGCCGAGGGCGAGCCGCCGCCGACGCTGTTCGACTACCTGCCGGCGGACGGGCTGCTGGTGGTCGACGAATCCCACGTCACCATTCCGCAGATCGGCGCGATGTTCAAGGGCGACCGCGCGCGCAAGGAAACGCTGGTGGAGTACGGCTTCCGCCTGCCGTCGGCGCTGGACAACCGCCCGCTGCGCTTCGAGGAGTTCGAGGCGCTGGCGCCGCAGACCATCTATGTCTCCGCGACGCCGGGCAAATACGAGCTGGAGAAATCCGGCGGCGATCTGATCGATCAGGTGGTGCGGCCGACCGGGCTGCTGGATCCGATCGTGGAGGTGCGGCCGGTCGCCACCCAGGTGGACGATCTGCTCTCCGAGATCCGCAAGCGCGCGGCGATCAACGAGCGCGTGCTGGTGACTACCCTGACCAAACGCATGGCGGAAGACCTGACCGAATACCTGGAAGAGCATGGCGAGCGCGTGCGCTACCTGCACTCGGACATCGATACCGTGGAACGGGTCGAAATCATCCGTGACCTGCGTCTGGGCGAGTTCGACGTGCTGGTGGGCATCAACCTGCTGCGTGAGGGGCTCGACATGCCTGAGGTGTCGCTGGTGGCGATTCTGGACGCCGACAAGGAAGGTTTCCTGCGTTCCGAGCGTTCGCTGATCCAGACCATCGGCCGCGCGGCGCGTAACCTGAACGGCAAGGCGATCCTGTATGGCGATCGCATCACCGATTCGATGGCCAAGGCGATCGGTGAAACCGAGCGGCGCCGCGCCAAGCAGCAGGCCTACAACGAAGCCAACGGCATCGTGCCGCAGGGGCTGAACAAGAAGATCGGCGACATTCTGCAGATCGGCCAGCCGGTCAACCGCGCCAAGAGCAAAGGCAAGGGCAAGGCGGCGGACGGCGGCGCTTCGCTGCAGAACCTTACGCCGAAAGCGCTGGATCAGAAAATCCGCGATCTGGAAGCGCAGATGTACACCCACGCGCAAAACCTGGAGTTCGAGCAGGCGGCTGCGCTGCGCGACGAGATCCACCAGCTGCGCGAGCAGTTTATTGCGATTTCCTGACCGTTGGATGGCGCCCGCGTAGCGGGCGTCGAAATTCCTTGTCGGCCGCGTCAAAGCTGTTAAGGTGTGCGGCCCGATTTGACCACGAAGAGTACCGAACATGAGCCAACACCAGTCCAAAGATCCGCTGCACGGCGTGACGCTGGAGCAACTGCTGAATAAGCTGGTGGATCACTACGGTTGGTCCGAGCTGGGCGCACGCATTCGCATCAACTGCTTCCGCAGCGATCCGAGCATCAAGTCCAGCCTGAAGTTTTTGCGTCGCACGCCCTGGGCGCGCAAAGAGGTGGAAGATCTGTATATCGATATGGTCAGCCATCCCGCCCCAGCCAGCGATAATCCCTGGCTGCGCGGGCGAGACGGTTAAATTCGGTCAGCGGCGGGCGGCCAGCGCCACCAGCGCCCGATCCAGCGCCTGGCGCAGCAGTTGGCGATCGTGTCTGTAGGGGATGTCGCTCGCTTCCAGCGGCTGTTGAATCACCACCCGATCCTGCACTTCACTGGCGTCTACCGCCGGGCCGACGATCAGCGCATCGATCATCCGGCGGCCAATCTTCTCTTCCATCAGCGTCAGCTTATCCTGTAGCGACAGCGCCGCGGCGGCCACGCTCAGCTCGCGGCCGAGGTTGCCGATATAGATCATGCTGGCGCTGCTGCGGCGCAGCGCCTGGGTGAGATCGTCCAGCAGCAGCAGCGGCATCAGGCTGGTGAGGAAACTGCCCGGCCCGATCAGGATCATGTCGGCCTGCGCGATGGCGTCCAGCGCTTCGCGCGTGGCGCTGACCGGCGGCGACAGCATCAGCTCCTGCGGCATATGGGCCAGCTGATCGACATTCACTTCACCGTAAACGTGATTGCCTTCGTGATCGTGCGCCATCAAATCCACCGGCTGTTCCGACATCGGGATCAGCGCCGCGTCCACCTTCAGCAGGCTGCGCACCAGGTTGATCGCTTCCAGCGGGCGCACGCTCAGGTGATCCAGCGCTTTCAGCATCAGGTTGCCGAGGTTGTGGCCGGCCAGTTCGCCGTTGCCGCTGAAGCGGTATTCGAACATCGCCGAGGCGACGCTCGGTTCGGTGATCAGCTGGTTGAGACAGTTACGGGTATCGCCCCAGGCAATGCCGCCTTCCGAACGGCGGATGCGGCCGGTGGAACCGCCGTTGTCGGTGGTGGTGACGATGCCGGTCAGGCGGGAGCCTAAGGACGACAGGGCCGACATCACACGGCCCAGGCCGTGTCCGCCGCCTAACGCCACCACGCGGTCGAGATCGGCCAGGGTACGATTACGCATAAATTTCCTTACAAAGGGGCTGAACTGCCCGCATAAGGTAACGGATCCGGCATAAAAACGCGATAAGAGTGTCATTTGCGTGATTCCGGTCAATTCGTCCGCGCAAGTGATGTTTATCATGGTTTACCAGAATACGCGGCGTCTAAAAACGCTGTATAGACAATTATATAGCGAATTTACGCGTTGGCTATCGTTGCCGATTAGCGCTAGAATTCTGCTGAAAACCACGGTTTCGTTCCGGCTACTCAAGGTAGCGGGAAGAGAAATCAAACTCCTAGCCCCTGCGCCTACGTTGTTCATCCGGAACGATATGGCGCCTGGGCCGTGGCGAAGTCAGCCACCAGGGTGCAGAGGGGAAACGCTCGCATCTCCCGACTTTGGAAAGGTGTTATGGTGCCGCAACTCATTGATGCTTATGAGCGCAAGTTCTATTACCTGCGCTTGTCGATCACCGACGTGTGCAACTTTCGTTGCACCTATTGTCTGCCCGACGGCTACAAGCCGAGCGGCAGCCCGAAAAGCTTCCTGTCGCTGGATGAAATCCGCCGCGTCAGCCGCGCGTTCGCCGAACTGGGCACCGAAAAGGTGCGCCTCACCGGCGGCGAGCCTTCGCTGCGCCGCGATTTTACCGAGATCATCGCCGCCGTGCGGGAAAACCCGGCCATCCGTACCCTGGCGGTCACCACCAACGGCTACCGTCTGGCGCGCGACGTTGCCGCCTGGCGTGACGCCGGTCTGACGGCGATCAACGTCAGCATCGACAGCCTGGATCCCCGCCAGTTTCACGCCATCACCGGCCAGGACAAGTTCCGCCAGGTGATGGACGGCATCGACGCCGCCTTCAGCGCCGGTTTCAGCAAGGTCAAGGTCAACGCGGTGCTGATGCGCGACGTTAACCACCAGCAGCTCGGCGCCTTTCTCGCCTGGATCAAGGACCGGCCGATCCAGCTGCGCTTTATCGAACTGATGGAAACCGGCGAGGGCGGCGAGCTGTTTCGCAAACACCACGTTTCCGGCGAAGTGATTCGCCTGCAGTTGGAGCAGCAGGGCTGGCAGCGCCAGGCACGCGGCCGCAGCGACGGCCCGGCGCAGGTGTTCAGCCACCCGGACTACCAGGGCGAGGTGGGGCTTATCATGCCGTATGAAAAAGACTTCTGCGCCAGCTGTAACCGGCTGCGCGTTTCTTCCATCGGCAATCTGCACCTGTGCCTGTTCGGCGAGCAGGGAGTGCCCCTGCGCGATCTGCTGGCCGAGGACGGCCAGCTCGACGCGCTGAAGGCGCGCATCCAGAGCGGGCTGCTGAGCAAGAAGCAGACCCATTTCCTGCATCAGGGCAACAGCGGGATCACCCAGAATCTGTCGTTTATCGGCGGCTGATACCCACATATTTCAAGCCGCAGCGTTGTTGGCTGCGTGCGCTCACCCCAGTCACTTACCTGAGTAAGCTCCTGGGGGATTTACGCACTGGCCGCCTGGTTGCAGCTTGAAATCTGTTGGGTATCTCAGAATAGGAGCCTATTGAACCATGAGCCATGCGAGCAGCGAGTTTATTGCGGCGCATATCGCCATCCTGACCGTCTCCGACAGCCGCGGCGCGGCGGAAGACACCTCCGGCCACTATCTGCAGGACGCGGCGCAGGAAGCCGGCCACCAGGTGGTGGATCGCGCCATCGTCAAAGATGACATTTACCAGATCCGCGCGCGGGTTTCCGCCTGGATCGCCGATGACAACGTGCAGGCGGTGCTGATCACCGGCGGCACCGGTTTTACCGCCCGCGACAACACGCCGGAAGCGCTGCTGCCGCTGTTCGACAGAGAGGTGGAAGGGTTCGGCGAACTGTTCCGCATGGTGTCGTACGAAGAGATCGGCACCGCGACGATCCAGTCGCGCGCGCTGGCCGGCCTGGCCAACCGCACGGTGATCTTCGCCATGCCGGGCTCCACCCGCGCCTGCCGCACCGCCTGGGAGCGGATTATTGAAGAGCAGTTGGACGCGCGCCATCGCCCGTGCAACTTCCAGCCCCACTTGAAGAAGCCCTGAGTCATGACACAGCTAACCCACATTAACGCCGCCGGCGAAGCCCATATGGTTGACGTTTCCGCCAAGGCCGAAACGGTGCGCGAGGCGCGCGCCGAAGCCTTCGTCGAGATGCTGCCCGCCACGCTGGCGATGATCGTCGACGGCAGCCATCACAAGGGCGACGTGTTCGCCACGGCGCGCATCGCCGGCATTCAGGCGGCCAAACGCACCTGGGAGCTGATCCCGCTGTGCCACCCGCTGATGCTGAGCAAGGTCGAAGTGCAGCTGGAGGCGCAAACGCAGCACAGCCGGGTGCGCATCGAAACCTGCTGCCGGCTGACCGGCAAAACCGGCGTCGAGATGGAGGCGCTGACCGCCGCCTCGGTGGCGGCATTGACCATCTATGACATGTGCAAAGCGGTACAGAAAGACATGGTGATCGGCCCGGTGCGCCTGCTGGCGAAAAGCGGCGGCAAATCCGGCGATTTTAAGGTGAACGTATGATCGATATTCTTTTCTTCGCGCAGGTGCGCGAACTGGTGGGCACCGGCGGCCTGTCGATGCCGGCGGATTACCCGACCGTCGAGGCGCTGCGCCAGGCGCTGTGTGCGCGCGGCGATCGCTGGGCGCTGGCGCTGGAGTCCGGCAAGCTGTTGGCGGCGGTCAATCAGTCGCTGGTGGCGGCGGACCATCCGCTGCGCGCCGGCGATGAAGTGGCCTTCTTCCCGCCGGTCACCGGGGGGTAAGCATGGAAAATACCCGCATTCGCGTGGGCGAAGCGCCGTTCAACGTCGGCGACGAGTACCAGTGGTTGGCGCAGTGCGACGCCGATGGCGCGGTGGTGACCTTCACCGGCAAGGTGCGCAACCATAATCTGGGTGACGACGTCAGCGCGCTGACGCTGGAACACTATCCCGGCATGACCGAGAAGGCGCTGGCGGAGATCGTGGCCGAGGCGCGCAGCCGTTGGCCGCTGCAGCGGGTGACGGTGATCCACCGCGTCGGCGCGCTGTATCCCGGCGACGAGATCGTGTTCGTCGGCGTGACCGGCGCGCACCGCAGCATGGCGTTCGCCGCCAGCGAGTTCATCATGGACTACCTGAAGACCCGCGCGCCGTTCTGGAAGCGCGAAGCCACCGGCCAGGGCGATCGTTGGGTGGACGCCCGCGACAGCGATCGCGAGGCCGCGCAGCGCTGGCACGACGCGGCTAAATAACGCGTCAACAGCGGAAACAAATCAAGACCTTTGCCGCTTTCGCCCGGCATATTCTGTGGTACGCTTATAGCAGGCGAAGCCCCGTTCGCGGGGCTTCGGAATCTTGTTTACAACGCAAAAGGTAACCGTCATGGACCGATATCCACGCTCTAATGGTTCAATCGTCGAACGTGCCAACAGCGGCATTCAGGCCTACATGGCGCAGGTTTACGGCTGGATGACCTGCGGTCTGCTGCTGACGGCGTTCGTTTCCTGGTATGCGGCCAACACGCCCGCGATCCTCAACTTCATCTTCTCCAGCCAGATCACCTTCTTCGGCCTGATCATCGCCCAACTGGCGCTGGTGTTCGTGATCTCCGGCATGGTCAACCGCCTGAGCGGCGCGGTGGCCACTTCGCTGTTCATGCTGTACTCGGCGCTGACCGGGCTGACGCTGTCGAGCATCTTCATCGCCTACACCTACAGCTCGATCGCCAGCACCTTCGTGGTCACCGCCGGCATGTTCGGCGCCATGAGCCTGTATGGCTACACCACCAAGCGCGATCTGAGCGGCTTCGGCAGCATGCTGTTCATGGCGCTGATCGGCATCGTGCTGGCCTCGCTGGTGAACATCTGGCTGAAAAGCACCGCGTTGATGTGGGCGATTACCTACATCGGGGTGGTGGTGTTCGTCGGCCTGACCGCGTACGACACGCAAAAACTCAAGGCGATGGGCGAGCAGCTGAATGCCGATGATAAAGACAGCTTCCGCAAGTACGCCATCGTCGGCGCGCTGACGCTGTATCTCGACTTCATCAACCTGTTCCTGATGTTGCTGCGTATCTTCGGCAACCGTCGCTAAATCCGTGGCCTTTCAAGCAGTAGCTTGAAATCCACAGGACTTACCGGGCTCTGCATGTGACATGCAGAGCTTTTTTTATGCGATTTTGCGGCGGAACAGCGCGTAGGCGGCGCTACCGGTGGTGGCGGTGATCACCAGCAGCGGCCACAGGCTGTGCCAGATGATGTCGAAGCTGGCGTCCTTCAGGTAGATCTGCTTGGTGATGTCGGTGAAGTGGCGTATCGGGTTAACCCAGGTCAGATCCTGCAGCCACACCGGCATATTCTCCACCGGCGAGACGTAACCCGAGAGCAGGATCGCCGGCATCATGAACACGAACACGCCGATGAACGCCTGCTGCTGAGTGGCGCACAGCGACGAGATCAGCAGGCCGAAACCGACCAGCGACAGCCCGTAGATCAGCATGGTGGCATAGAACAGCAGCAGCGATCCGGCGAACGGGATCTGATACAGGAAGATGCCGATCAGCAGCACGATGCTGGCCTGGAAGCTGGCGACGATCAGCGCCGGCACCGCCTTGCCGATAAAGATCTGCCAGGTGGTGAGCGGCGAGACCAGCAGCTGTTCCAGCGTGCCCTGTTCGCGTTCGCGCGCCACCGACAGCGAGGTGACGATCAGCACGCCAATGGTGGTGATCATGGCGATCAGCGACGGCACCACGAACCATTTGTAGTCCAGATTCGGGTTATACCAGTTGCGCACCACCAGCTCGCTGTTGTTGGGTTTAGCGCGGTTGCCGAGCAGCTCGTTCTGATATTCCTGCACGATCTGCTGCACGTAGTTGGCGGCGATCTGCGCGCTGTTGGAGTTGCGCCCGTCGAGCAGCAGCTGCAGCGGCGCGGTGTTGCCGGTGGCGATATCGCGCGAGAACTGCGCCGGGAAGCGGATCAGCAGCAGCGCCCGCTGGTTGTCGATGGTGGTCTTTATCTCCTGCGGGCTGCGCAGCAGCAGCACGTGTTGAAAGGCCTTGGCCTTGGCGAAGCGCTGGGTCAGCTCTACCGAGGCCTGGCCGCTGTCTTCGCTGTAGACCGCGATGGTGGCGTTGGTGACTTCCAGCGTCGCGGCGAACGGGAACAGCAGCACCTGCAGGATCACCGGCATGATTAAAATGGCGCGGGTTTGCGGATCGCGCAGCAGCGCCTGCATTTCCTTGATGATGAGCGTCAACAGACGATGAAACATCGCTTTTCTCCTCAATCCAGCCGGCGCTGGGTTTTCCAGGCCGTCAGGCCGATGAACACCACGGCGGAAGCGATCAGGAACAGCAGATTGATCAGCAGCACGGTGCCGACGTTGCCCGCCAGGAACAGCGTTTGCAGCGTGCTGACGAAGTAGCGCGCCGGAATGATGTAGGTCACCGCGCGCACGATGGCCGGCATGCTGTCGATCTGGAAGATGAAGCCGGACAGCATGATCGACGGCAGGAAGGCGGCGTTCAGCGCCACCATCGCCGCATTGAACTGATTGCGGGTGAGGGTGGAGATCAGCAGGCCCATGCCGAGGGTGCTGGCGAGGAACAGGCTGCTGATCAGCAGCAGGATCGGCAGCGAGCCGCGATAGGGCACGCCGAGCACCCACACCGCCACCGCCATGCACAGCGCCATGGCGGCCATGCCGAGGAAGTAATAAGGGATCAGCTTGGAGAGCAGCAGCTCGCTGCGCGTCACCTGGGTGGACAGCAGGGCCTCCATGGTGCCGCGCTCCCATTCGCGGGCGATCACCAGCGAGGTGAGGATGGCGCCGATCACCGTCATGATGATGGTGATGGCGCCGGGAATGATGTAGTGCCGGCTGATGGCCGCCGGGTTGAACCAGTAGCGCATCTGCACGTCAATCAGCGGTTTGTCGCTGTTGCCCCGATCGGCGGCGCGCTGCTGCTGCCAAACTTGCCATACGCCCTGGGCGTAACCCTGCACGAAGTTGGCGGTGTTCGGCTCGCTGCCGTCGGTGATCACCTGGATCGGGGCGCTGTCGTGCGGGCGCGCCATGCGCTGGTCGAAATCCACCGGGATCACCACCAGGCCGCGGATCGTGCCGGCCTGCATCTGCTGGATCAGCCGTTGGCGGTTGTCGCTGATGGTCGGTTCGATATAGGGCGAGCCGGCGAAGGCGTGGGCCAGATCGCGCGCGTCTTCGCTCTGTTGCTCCATCAGAATGCCCAGATGCAGCTTGCTGGAGTCCAGGTTGATGCCGTAGCCGAAGATAAACAGCAGCATCAGCGGGATGACGAAGGCGATCAGGCCGCTGCTGGGATCGCGCAGTATCTGCCGCGTTTCCTTCAGGCACAGCGCGCGCAGCCGGCGCCAGGAGAAGCCGCCGTCGTCGATTGGGGGGTGGTTATCGCTCACCGTGATTCCTCCTCATCGTAGCCCTGCACCAGCTCGATAAACGCCTGCTCCATCGAGGGGTTGGGATTGTCGTCGCGCGCCACCTGCTGTTTGAGATCGTCCGGCGTGCCGGCGGCGATGATCTTGCCGCGGTACACCAGGCCGATGCGGTCGCAGTACTCCGCCTCGTCCATAAAGTGGGTGGTCACCATCACCGTGACGCCCTTGTCGACCATGCCGTTGATGTGCAACCAGAACTCGCGCCGCGTCAGCGGATCGACGCCGGAAGTCGGTTCGTCGAGAAACAGGATATCCGGTTCGTGCATCAGCGCGCAGGCCAGCGCCAGGCGCTGTTTGAAGCCGAGCGGCAGCGCGTCCGGCGTCTGATCGAGGATCGGCGCGAAGTTGAAGGCGCGGGACATCTCGTCGATTTTGTCGCGCTGCGCCTTGCCGCCCAGGCCGTAGACGCCGGAGAAGAACTTCAGGTTTTGCGCCACCGTCAGGTTGCCGTACAGCGAGAATTTTTGCGCCATGTAGCCGAGCCGCTGGCGCGCCTTGCCGGAGCTGGTCTTCAGATCCATCCCCAGCACCAACGCCTTGCCGCTGGAGGGGATCAGCAGGCCGCACATCATTTTGAAGGTGGTGGACTTGCCGGCGCCGTTCGGCCCGAGCAGGCCGAAAATTTCGCCGCGCCGCACCTGGAAATCAACGTGATCGGTAGCGGCGAAGTCGCCGAATTTTTTGGTCAGCTGCACCGCTTCGATCACCGTTTCACCGCTTGCGCCGTTGACGGTCGGCATGATCTCCGCCAGCGCCGAGCGGTGGTGGGGGCCGCCGCCGAGCAGATCGATAAACGCATCCTCGAAGCGCGGATCCGCTTCGTCCAGTTCGGCGTCCGGCAGATCCAGTGCCTGCAACAGCCGGCGGTGATCTTCGCCTTCCTTCAGGATCAGGCGCAGATACTTGCCCTGGATCACCCCGTCGGTGACCGCCGGCAGGCAGATCGCCCGCTGCAGCAGCGATCGATGGCTGCCGGGGGGCGCGGCGATCAACACCGTGCGCCCGGCCATACGGCGGGTCAGCGCCTGCGGCGCACCGCTGAACAGCAGCTCGCCCTCGTTGAGCAGCAGCACTTCGCGGCACTGCTCGGCTTCGTCGAGATAAGACGTGCTCCACAGGATCAACATGCCGTCGTTGGCCAGCTCGTGCACCATGCGCCACAGCTCGCGGCGCGAGATCGGATCGACGCCGACGCCCGGCTCATCCAGCAACAGCACCTGAGGTTCGCCCAGCAGCGTGCAGGCCAGACCCAGCTTTTGCTTCATGCCGCCGGACAGCTTGCCCGCCAGGCGCTCGGTGAAGCGGGTCAGATCGGTGAATTTCAACAGCCGCTCGAAGGTCTGGCGGCGAAGATCGCCGGTGACGCCGCGCAGATCGGCGTACAGCGTCAGGTTCTCCATCACCGTCAGATCCTCATACAGCCCGAACTTCTGCGGCATGTAACCGAGGATCGCGTGTAGTTGACGATCCTGCGCGATCGGATCCAGCCCGGCGACCCGCAGTTTGCCGCTGCTGGGCTGCAGCAGCCCGGCCAGCATGCGCAGCAGGGTGGTTTTGCCGGCGCCGTCCGGGCCGACCAGCCCAATCACCGCGCCGCTGCGCAGGGTGGTAGTCAGGCTGGCGACCGCCGGTTTCTCAAGCGACGGGAAGCGCTTCTCCAGCCCTTCCAGCTCAATGGTGTGCGCCTGTTCCATGGCCGGCCTCAGGGTTTGGCGAAGCGCAGGGTGACCGGCATGCCCTGGCGCAGCGCGTCGTCGGCGTCGGTGACGATCACCCGCAGGCGGTACACCAGATCGGTACGCAGATCCGGCGTTTCAACGCTTTTCGGCGTGAATTCGGCGGTCGGCGAGACGAAGCCGATCTTGCCGTGATAAGGCTTGCCGGGGCGGCCGTCGGTGTAGATCTCCAGTTCGGTGCCGGGCACCGCTTGGCTCAGGCTGGTTTCGTTGACGTAGGCACGCACCCACACCGGCCGGGTCAGCGACAGGGTGAAGACCGTGCCGCCGGCGCCGAGCATGGTGCCCGGCTCCACCGCGCGGGTCAGCACCGTGCCGGCGGAAGGGGAAACCAGCGTGGCGTCTTGCAGGTTCAACTGTGCCTGCGCCAGCGCCGCCTCGCTCTGCGCCACGTCGGCCTTGGCCTGTTCGATTTCTTGCGGGCGGTTGCCGCTGCGGTATTGCGACAGCTTGTCCTTCGCCGCCTGCAGGTTGGCCTGCGCCTGATTGCGGGCGGTGCGCGCATCCTCCAGCGCGTCGGCGGAGGTAGCGTTTTTCGCCCACAGCCCCTGTTGGCGTTTCAGGAAGCTGTCGGCGTAGGCGAAGGCGGACTGGCGCTGCGCCATTTCCGACCGTACCTGGGCGATCTCTTCGGCGCGGTAACCGGCCTGCAGCAACGACAGCTTGGCGCGCGCGCTGCCGACGTTGGCTTCGGCCTGCTGCAGCGCGTTGCGGTAGGGGGCGTCGTCCAGCTTACCGAGCAGCTGGCCCGGCTGAACGGCATCGCCCTCATCCACCGTCAGCGACGCCAGGCGGCCGTCGACGCGAAAGCCGAGGTTCACCGTGCGGATGTCGACGTTGCCATACAGCGTCAGCGGCTTATCCTGCTGCTGTTGGTAATGCCATACCCCGTAAGCGGCGGCCGCGATCAGCAGAATTAACAACACGATCAAGGCACTGCGTTTTTTGTTCATAACACTCCCTGCCTGAATTTACGCGCCGTGACGTTGGCGCAGCCCAACAACCAGAATCTCGATATGCTCGCTCAGCACCGCCGCGATTTGCGCCGCTTCGCCCTCGCCAATCTCTTGCCAGCCGGCCTGACGGCGGATGGTTTCGCGCGCCACGCGGAACGACAGCACCTCGCCGATCAGCGCATGGGTATGCAGCACGAGGCGGGGGGCGCGTTCGTCGATGCCGGTGGCGGCCGCCAGCAGGCGGCACAGCCGCTCGTGCATCGGCGCGATCACCTGGCTGTGGATCAGCGGGTAGGCGTCGGTCGGGGCGAGCTGTTCGCGCGACATGATTTTGCTCAGGTTCAGCGTGTGCGGCTGGGTCATCAGTTCGCTGAAGGCCAGCAGGCCACGCTGCAGCAAACGCAGCGCCGCGTCGGGTGAGCGCAGCGCGACGGGCTGTTGCCAGAAGCGATCGACCTCTTCGGCCAGCGGAGCGAACGCCTGCTGGATGAAATCGGCGAGCGACTGCGCTACGGCCAGGTACAGCCCCTCTTTAGAGCTGAAGTAATAGGTGATGGCGGCGATGTTCTGGCCGGCGCGCTGGGCGATATCGCGGGTGGTGGCGCCCTGCAGGCCATATTCGCCGAACAGGTCGGTCGCCGCGGCGAGCAGCTGCCGGCGCGCTTGCTCGCCGCGCGCCCGGCCGGCGGCCTGATGAGGTACGGAAGCTGGCATGGGTCACGCTCGAAGTTAATCAATCATATGATTAACTTTATGCCAGATTGTTTAAAACGCAACCGCTAATCACAATGAGTTATGTGATCGGCTTCAGACAATGCTGAATTTACGGCAGATTGTGCTCTCCACGCGTAAAAGTGCTTTTTATTGCGCGACTTCTGTTACAATCGCCGCCTGGTGCACTGCAGTTTGTGCCAATCCCTCGTGGTCATGCTTAATGCCCCGTCTGATCATCCTCCCAGGAAACTGCACCGAACACCGTTAGGTTAGGGGGGATCTGGAGTTTTTCTCTTTATGTCATTTGAAACCCTCGGCTTAAGTGCTGAAATTGTGCGCGCTGTTGAAGAACAGGGCTATCGCGAACCGACGCCAATTCAGCGTCAGGCTATTCCTGTCGTGCTGGAAGGTCGTGACCTGATGGCCAGCGCCCAGACCGGCACCGGTAAAACCGCCGGTTTTACCCTGCCGCTGTTGCAGCTGCTGAGCAAGCATGACCATCCGGTCAAGGGCCGTCGCCCGGTGCGCGCGCTGATCCTGACGCCAACCCGTGAGCTGGCGGCGCAGATCGGCGAAAACGTCGATGCCTACAGCAAACACCTGCGCCTGCGTTCGCTGGTGGTGTTTGGCGGCGTGAGCATCAACCCGCAGATGATGAAGCTGCGCGGCGGCGTCGATATCCTGGTGGCGACGCCGGGTCGTCTGCTGGATCTGGAACATCAGAACGCGGTTGACCTGTCCAAAATCGAAATTCTGGTGCTGGACGAAGCGGACCGCATGCTGGACATGGGCTTTATCCACGACATCCGCCGCGTGCTGGCCAAGCTGCCGGCCAAGCGTCAGAACCTGCTGTTCTCCGCCACCTTCTCCGACGACATCAAGGCGCTGGCCAACAAGCTGCTGCACAACCCGGCTTCGGTAGAAGTGGCGCGCCGCAACACCGCGTCCGAGCAGATCGAACAGAGCGTGCACTTCGTCGACAAGAAGCGTAAGCGGGAACTGCTGTCGCAGATGATCGGCGAAGGCGACTGGAAACAGGTGCTGGTGTTTACCCGCACCAAGCACGGCGCCAACCACCTGGCGGAGCAGCTGAACAAAGACGGCATCACCGCCGCGGCTATCCACGGCAACAAGAGCCAGGGCGCCCGTACCCGTGCGCTGGCGGACTTCAAAGACGGCCGCATCCGCGTGCTGGTGGCCACCGACATCGCGGCGCGCGGTCTGGATATCGACCAGCTGCCGCACGTGGTGAACTACGAGCTGCCTAACGTGCCGGAAGACTACGTGCACCGTATCGGCCGTACCGGCCGCGCGGAGCGCACCGGCGAAGCTATCTCGCTGGTGTGCGTGGACGAGCACAAGCTGCTGCGCGACATCGAGCGTCTGCTGAAGCGTGAAATTCCACGCATCGCGCTGCCGGGCTACGAGCCGGATCCGACCATCAAGGCCGAGCCGATCATCAACGGCCGCCAGGGTGGCGGGCGCGGTGCGCCGCGCGGCAACGGCGGTGGCCAGCGTTCCGGTAATGGCGGCGGTCAGCGCAGCGGTAACGCGAACGGCGGCCAACGTGAAAACCGCGGCAACGGTAACGCCCGCCCGCAGGGGGACGGCCAGCGCCGTTCCGGCGCGCCTTCGCGCCGCCCGCGCAATCGCAAACCGGCCGAATAAGCCTGATTGCTCTAAGAGTAAGCCGCCGATACGGGCGGCTTTTTTTTTTGCCTGGCGGAAAGGCATTTTCGTACTAGGCTGGACGGTGGCTACCCCTAGATTCCAGGAGACGGAGATGAAATTGAAGTGCGCAATTCTCGATGATTACCAGCAGGTGGCGCTCAAGATGGCGGACTGGTCGGCGCTGGCCGAGCGGGTGGAGGTGTCCGCCATCAGCGCGCACTTTACCGATGAGGCGGAGCTGGCGGTGCATCTGCAGGAGTGCGACATTCTGGTCATCATGCGCGAGCGCACGCCGATGACCGCCTCGCTGCTGGCGCGGCTGCCGAAGCTGAAGCTGCTGATCACCTCCGGCATGCGCAACGCCGCTATCGATTTGGCCGCCGCCGCCGAGCGCGGCGTGGTGGTGTGCGGCACCAGCAGCGGGTCGGCGGCGCCGATGGAGCTGACCTGGGCGCTGCTGCTCGGGTTGGCGAAGCATATCGTGCCGGAAAGCGTCGGGCTGCAAAACAACGGCCCGTGGCAGCGGGATCTCGGCGTCACCCTGCAGGGGAAAACGCTGGGGCTGCTGGGGCTGGGCAAGATCGGCGGCCAGATGGCCCGGGTGGCGCAGGCGTTCGGCATGCGGGTGCTGGCCTGGAGCCAGAACCTGACGGCGGAAAGGGCGGCGCAGGAGGGGGCTGAACTGGCGCCGTCCAAACGGGCGTTGTTCGAGCAGAGCGATTTTGTCTCTATCCACCTGGTGCTGAGCGATCGCAGCCGCGGGCTGGTGGGGCGTGACGAATTGACGGCGATGAAGCCCACCGCTTACCTGATCAACACCTCGCGTGCGGCGATCGTCGATCGGGCGGCGTTGGTGGACGTGCTGCAACAGCGGAAGATCGCCGGCGCCGGGCTGGACGTGTTCGAGACGGAGCCGCTGCCGGCCGACGATGCGTTTCGTCAGTTGCCCAACGTGCTGGCGACGCCGCACGTGGGCTACGTGGCGGACGACAACTACCGCGCCTACTTCACCGAGGCGGTCGAGGACATTGCGGCGTTCCTCGCCGGCCAACCGATCCGCCGGCTGGGCTGACGGCGCTTTTAATGCCCGCAGAGGCTTGTCTGGCGCGGGCATTCACCCGTATCATTGCGGGTCTTTTTTTAGCTGGGATTGGTCATGCGCGTATTATTGGCTCCGATGGAGGGCGTTCTCGATTCTTTGGTGCGTGAGTTGCTCACCGAGGTGAACGACTACGATCTGTGCATCACCGAATTTTTGCGCGTGGTCGATCAGCTGCTGCCGGCCAAATCGTTCTACCGGCTGTGCCCGGAGCTGCGCCACGCCAGCCGCACGCCGTCGGGCACGCTGGTGCGCGTACAGCTGCTGGGGCAGCACCCACAGTGGCTGGCGGAGAACGCCGCGCGCGCGGTGGAGCTGGGCTCTTACGGCGTCGATCTCAACTGCGGCTGCCCGTCCAAGCTGGTGAACGGCAGCGGCGGCGGGGCGACGCTGCTCAAAGATCCGGAATTGATCTACCAGGGCGCCAAAGCGATGCGCGCGGCGGTGCCGGCCCATCTGCCGGTCACGGTGAAGGTGCGTTTGGGTTGGGACTCCTCCAACCGCAGTTTTGAAATCGCCGATGCGGTGCAGCAGGCGGGCGCCAGCGAGCTGACGGTGCACGGCCGCACCAAAGAGGACGGTTACAAGGCGGATCGCATCAACTGGGCGGCGATCGGCGAGATCCGCCAACGACTGAGCATTCCGGTGATCGCCAACGGCGAGATCTGGGATTACCGGAGCGCGCAGGATTGCCTGCAGACGACCGGCTGCGACGCCATCATGCTGGGTCGCGGCGCGCTCAACGTGCCGAACCTGAGCCGGGTGGTGAAGTACAACGAACCGCGCATGCCCTGGCCGCAGGTGGTTGAGCTGCTGCAAAAATACGTCCATCTGGAAAAGCAGGGCGACACCGGCCTGTATCACGTGGCGCGTATCAAACAGTGGCTGGGCTATTTGCGCAAGGAATATGACGAAGCCACCGAACTGTTCACCGAAATACGTGCGCTGACGACGTCAGGGGATATTGCGCGCGTCATCTGCCGCAGCTAAAAATAAACCCGCACGCGGCGGGTTTATTTAAATCGGTATTATCAGGCGGCGTTGTCGAGACGGTTCAATTCTATCTCGATATCCTGAATGGTTTTTTCCAGCCCTTCCAGACAGGCGCCCTGTTTATTCAACAGGTCGTTAATTGCTTCGGCGAATGCCTTATTTTTGCATTCCCCCTGATCGAAGGCCAGCCAGTGTGCGGAGAGCGTCTCGGTATTCGACTGCGCATAGTGGCGCATTTCCTTCAGCTGGGAAGCGACGTTGCGTAAATTATCCAGCTGCGCCTGTGCGTTTGCATTGTTGCTCATGAATTTCTCCTTGAGTTGGCCGTTAAATAATTTCGACTGCGGGATTAAGCTTACCCCATCTAAATAAAAATATCACCCTTATCGGCCCTGGCGGTTATTTTTTAATGAATGCGACTATATTTATTTTTCGATTGAACAAGGACTTGGATGGAATTGTAAAAATAGATAAATACGGTTTTTGAGACGGTTATTTCCGGCCATTCCATGCGGAATGGCCGTTATTCTAACGCTTAAGAGTGATGCTTATTATGCCGCGTCCGCCAGCATAAACATGCCGTAGGGGTGAATTTCCAGATAATAATGTTCGCCGACGTTCGGCTGCAGGCGAGTGGCGTTAACCTGCAGCAAAATCTGCTGCCCATGCCACGCCACCGTGACCTCATACTGCGGCCCCATGTAGGCGACATGCTGGATCACGCAGCGCTGGCTTTCCTCGCCGTGCTCGCTCAGCGTGATAGCTTCCGGCCGCACGCCCACCGTGCCGGCGCCTTCGGCGGCAAAGTGCGCCGGGCGCGGCAGGCGATAGCCGCTGATATCGACATAGTCCGCGCTGAAGCCGGCCGGGAACAGGTTGGCGTCCCCCATGAAGCTCGCCATAAAGCGCGACGCCGGCTGCCGATAGAGATCCTGCGGCGAGCCTATCTGCATGATATGCCCCTTGTTCATCACCAGCACGGTGTCTGAGACCGCGAAAGCCTCGCTCTGATCGTGAGTGACGTACAGCGAAGTGATATCAAACTGCTTTTGCAGCTCGCGGATTTTTTCGCGCATGCTGCGGCGCAGGTTGGCGTCGAGGTTGCTCAACGGCTCGTCGAACAGCAGCACTTTCGGCTTGAGGATCAGCGCGCGCGCCAGCGCCACGCGCTGCTGTTGGCCGCCGGAGATCTGATCGACATAGCGATCGTCGAACCCCGCCAGATCCACCATCGCCAGCGCTTCCTGCACGCGCGCTTTCACTTCGGCGCGCGGAATGCCGAGCATCTTCAGGCCATAGCCGACGTTTTCCCCCAGCGACATGTGCGGGAACAGGGCATAAGACTGGAACACCATGCAGATGTCACGCTGCTGGATGGAACGATGGGTGACGTCTTCGCCATCAATGAATATCTGCCCGTCGCTCGGTTTCTCCAGCCCGGCGACCAGGCGCAAAATGGTGGTCTTGCCGCAGCCGGAAGGGCCGAGCAGCGTCACCATTTGCCCCCGAGGGATGGTGAGCGCGATGTTATCGATCACCGTGTTGCTGCCGAACCGTTTGGAGACGTTGCGCAGTTCAACGAAATTTTTCTGGCTCATCATGGGCTCCATTACGCCTGGTTTTTGGCTTTTGAACGGGAGATGCGTGCCTCGCCGATCAGCCAGTCAAAGAGGAAAATAATCGCCAGCATCACCACGATCAGAATTGAACCGTAGGCGATCGCCACCCCGTATTCGCCGTCTTCCACGCGGTTGAGGATGTAGGCGGTGGCCACCCGGGTATCGGGCGTCACCAGGAAAACGATGGCGCTGACGGTGGTGATGGCGCGCACGAAGCTGTAGATCAGCGCCGACAGGATCGCCGGGCGCAGCAGCGGCAGCAGGATGTGCGTGATGGTGCGCAGCGAGCCGGCGCGCAGGCTGAGCGAGGCTTCGTCCAGCGATTTGTCTATCTGGCCCAGCCCGGCGATCCCGGCGCGAATGCCCACCGGCACGTTGCGCATCACCATCGAGATAATCACGATGGCGGCCGTCCCGGTGAGGTACACCGGCGCGCTGTTGAAGGCGAGAATGTAAGAGACGCCGGCCACGGTGCCCGGCACCGCAAAGCACAGCATGGTGGTGAACTCGATGGTCTTTTTGCCCTTGAACTGCTGGCGCACCACGATCCAGGCGATCAGCAGGCCGAAGGCGGCGGTGATAGGCGCGGCGATCCCGGCGTACAGCAGCGTGTCGAGCAGCGAAGGCCACGCGCCGTCGCTCATGCCCTGGCCGAACAGCTTGATGAAGTTATCCAGCGTCAGCGTGTAATCCACCCCCCAGTTGACGGTGAAGCTGCCGTAGAAAATGCTGCCGTAGAGCAGGGCGTTAAAGGCTATCCACACCGCCAGCAACGCGATCACGCCCCACACCAGCGTGACCGGCAGCGGCTGTACGTCGCCGCGGTAGGATTTGCCGGACACGGTGACGTAAGAGCGTTTGCCGATCCACAGGTACTGGATGCAGAACACCAGCAGCGAGAACAGCAGCAGGAAGGCGCCGAGGGTGCTGGCGGCCTGATAGTCGAGCTGCGAGCCGGTGATGTAGAAATAGATTTGCGTCGCCAGCACGTCGAAGTTGCCGCCGAGCACCAGCGGGTTGCTGAAGTCGGCCAGCGATTGCACCACCACGATCAGAAACGCGTTGGCCAGCGCCGGTTTCAGCAGCGGCACGAACACGCCGTTAAAGGTTTGCCAGCGGCTGGCGCGCAGGGTGTAGGAGGCTTCTTCCAGCGAAGGATGAATGGTCTTGATCGCGCCGTCGAGGATCATGAACGCCATCGGCGTGAACGCCAGCACCTGCGCCAGCCAGATGCCGGTAAAGCCGTACAGCCAGTTGGTGTTGGTCAGGCCGAACCAGGCCACCATCCACTCGGTGACGTAGCCGGAGCGCCCCATCATCAGCGTGACGCCTAGGCCGACGACGAACGGCGGCGTGACGATGGGCAGGATGGAGAAGATGCGGCCGATAATGGCGCTGCGCCTGGCGATGCGGGTGGTGTAAATCGCCAGCACCAGGCCGAAGAAGGTGCAGCCGGCGCCCACCGCGATCGACAGGGCGATGGAGTTGAGGATCACCTGAACGATATGCGCCTGCGACAGCACGTTCATAAACGCCAGCGGCGCGAATGCACCCGTCTGGTCGGTGAACATCGGAATGAAAATCGCGATGCTCGGCCAGACGATGAAGACGCCGATCAGCGCCACGATGGTGACCAGCGCGCCGATAACGAAACGGTCGCCGCCCAGCCATTCGAGGCGGGTCAGCGCCAGCGTCATGATGGCGCCCAGCGCGGTCAATTGCACCAGGGTGGCGTAGCCTAAACCGCGCCCCGCCACCGTGGCGCTGACGACGATAAAGGCCATGCATAGCAGCGCCCAGCCGGCATCGAACGCGTGGCGCCGCCGCCGTTCACCGCCCGCTGGGGTGTAGGCGCGAAGCAGCAGCAGGCTCGGCAACAGGCACCATAGCCAGCTGACATTGCGGTGTGACCAGCCGTAGGCCGCGAGGATTTCATCGCCGGTGGACTCCAGCAGGCCGTAATCCAGGCTCCAGCTCGGCAGCAGGGCGAACGCCAGCCAGCCAAGCAAGACCCAAAGGAATATCGCATCTCGTTTTTTCACGAAATGGAGAGCATGTGTATGTGACATAAGTTTCCCGGATGTTCAGGCCGGGTAAGGCGTGAGGCTTACCCGGCAACAGGCGCAGAATGTGGGCTTATTTACCCATCTTGACTTCGCTGACCCATTTATTGATCAGCGCCTTGCGGACCTCGGTCGAGCCGTATTTGTCCATGTCGTAGTTGATCAGCTTCAGATCGTCGAGCTTCAGCGAGTTCGGCGAGGTAGCGGCGGTGGTATTGGTCAGGATCTGATAGGACTTGCCTTTCTGCCATGCCAGTTCCTGCGCCTCTTTCGACAGCACCCAATCCACGAACAGCTTGGCGTTGTCGAGGTTGCGCGCGCCTTTGAGGATACTGACGCCGCCGATTTCGTAGCCGGTGCCTTCACAAGGCGAGATCAGCTCAAGCGGCGCGCCCTGTTCCTTTTCGAGCGAGTAGTCATGCAGGAAACCGATGCCGATTGCCGTTTCGCCGCGGGCGGCGTTGCGCGCCGGGGCAATGCCGGATTTGGTGTACTGCGAGACGTTGGCGTTCAGCTGCTTGAGGTAATCGAACGCCTGATCGTCTCCCCACAGCTGGGCAAAGGTCGCCAGCGCGGTGTAGGCGGTGCCGGAGCTCTGCGGATCGGCGATTTGAATCTCGCCTTTGTATTCCGGCTTGGTCAGGTCTTTCCAGCACTTGGGCACCGGCAGGTTTTTCTCTTTCAGGCGCTGGGTATTGACGCCAAAGCCGAGAATGCCGACGTAGACCGCCGAGGAGTAGTTGCCTTTCAGCTTCGCCGGATCGCGGAATTGTGGCATCACCTGTTCGAGGTTTGGCGATTTATATGGCTGCAGCAGCCCCATTTCACCGGCCTGGGATTGCGGATCGAGCGTGCCGCCGTACCAGACGTCCGCCTGCGGGTTTTTCTTCTCGGCGTCCACTTTAGCCAGCGTGCTGCCGGAGCCGTTGCGGATGAACGAGGTTTTCACGTCATATTTCTCGCCGAAGGCTTTGGTTTCCGCTTCGCACATTTCATTGGTGGCGCTGCAGTAGACCACCAGGCGGCCCTTGGCGTGCGCGGCGCCGCTCAGCGTGGCCAGCGCGATGCCGGAAGCTATCAGGGTAGTGACTAAGGTTTTTTTCATTGTTTTATCCTTCTCTCGGTAGAGGTGGTAACGCTCGCCATCAGCAGCGGCATCAGCAATAAACCCATAAGAACGGCGGCGATCGACAGCAAACTGAACATGCCTGACCAGCCGTAGCCTTCGATGATCTGCGACAGCGGCCAGCCCGCCAGCGCGGCCCCCAGGTAAGCGAACAGGCCGAGAAAACCGGTGATGGAGCCCGCTGCGCCTTTGTGCCCGCATTCCACGGCGGCGAGGCCAATCAGCATCTGTGGGCCGAAGACAAAAAAGCCCACCGTAAAGAAACAGCCCGCCAGCAGCGCGTAGTGATGCACCGGCGCCAGCCACAGCGCGGCGACGGAAACCATCAGCCCGAGCGTGAACAGCAAAATCATCGGCGCGCGCTGCCCGCCGAACAGCAAATCCGAGCCCCAGCCGGCGAACAGCGCGCCGAGCAGGCCGCCTACCTCGAACAGCATCACCGTGGCGTTGGCGCTGAGCAGGTTGACGCCGTGGCTTTCCGTCAGCCAGAGATTGCCCCAGTCGTTCAACGCGATGCGGATCAGGTAGACCAGCACGTAAGAGACGCCGAGCAGCCAGATCATCGGGTTCTTCAGCATCGTGGTGCGCAACATCTGCCACAGCCCCATCGGCGGGCTTTGCTGTTCCTGGCGCAGCTCCAGCGGATCGTGGCGCCACCGGCCGACCGACGGCAGGCCTTCTTCCTGCGGCGTGCCCGTCAGCCGCCGCGTGAGCCAGATGCCCAACACCATGCTGACGGCGCCCGGGATCAGCATCGCCGCCTGCCAGCCCCAGCGCTGGGCGGCGAAGGCGCTGATCAGCGGCACGATCGCGCCGCCGAGGTTGATCGACATATTCCAGCAGCCCCACCAGAAGCCGCGCTCGTTGCGCGAATACCAGTGGGTCAGCAGCCGCGCGCAGGGCGGCCAGCCCCAGCCCTGAAAGAAGCCGTTCAGCGCCCAGACCGCCAGCAGCAGCGTCAGCGATTCGCCGAAGGCGAACGCCACGTTCAGCAAGCCGGTGGCGAACAGGCCGATCCCCATAAACCTGCGCTGCCCGTGGCCGTCGTGCCACAGTCCGGCGGCGAATTTCGACAGGCCGTAGCTCAGGTAAAACAGCGAGCCGAGCAGGCCGATGTCCCCTTTATCCAGCCCCAAATCCGTTTGCAGCGCCGGCAGCACGTAGTTCACGCTTTTGCGCGTCAGGTAAAAGGCGGCGTACCCGATGACCATGTACAGCAGCAGTCGCGGGCGCAGCGCGCGGTAACGATGATCGATTTCAGATGCCGAGCGTGCCTGCATAGCCGCCTCCCTGGTGCTGACTATAAGAAGGTGAAAGGGAAAGGGGATGAGAGAAAGTCCGGAGTGGCTAAGACTTTTTCCTAGTTAGTCGATGGTTTGTTGCAAATTTGTGGGCAGGTTAACAATTACCCGCGTGCCGCAATGCGTTTCCAGCGTCAGCTCGCCGCCCAGCGCGCTGACCCGCTCGCGCATCCCCTGAATGCCGAGGCCGGGCGCCTTGTCCGCGCGGATGCCGACGCCGTTGTCCCGCACCTCGAGGTGCAAAAGCGCGCCCTGTTGATACAAGACGATGGCGACTTCGCTGGCTTCGGCATGTTTGCACACGTTGTTGAGCAGCTCTTGCAGCAGCCGGTAGAGGGTGAAGCGCACCGTTTCGCCGGCGGGCGTGTCTATGAGTCGGTAGTCGAAACGGCAGCGGATGCCCCGTTCGGCAAAGGCGAATTCGCTCAGCAGGTGGTGAAGCGCCTCTTTGAACGCCAGTTCGTCCAGCGCGGGCGGGCGAAGCTGGCGCAGCAGCTGGCGCGTGGAGTGATGAATGCGCCGGGCGAGCTCGCTTATCTGGTGCGCGGCGGCCTGGGTTTGCGCCGGATCGCGCGCCCGTTTGACCAGCTGCGACTGGATTTGAATCGCGGTGATGTTCTGGCCGATTTCATCGTGCAGCTCGCGCGCCAGATTTTTCCGCGTGTCTTCTTCGGTGTGGATCAGTTTTTCTGTCAGCGCCCGCCGCGCCGCCAGCTCTTCTTCCAGGCGACGCTGATAGTGGTGCAGGTTTTGCGCCAGGTGCTGCTGACGGCTGATGGCGATGCCCAAGCCGATGCCGAGCAGCGCCTGCGTCGCCAGAAAGATTTCCAGCTCGACCAGATTGCCGAACCCCACGCCGACCTGCCGGGCGAGGGTGATCATCATGCTGCCGAGCAGGCCGGACAGCACGCCGCCCTGCCAGCCGAACTTCCACGCCATCACCACGTTCGGCAGAAACACCACGATCAGCAGCAGGCGTTCGATTTCCGGCGACAGCACCATCTGCGTGCCGATGCCGATAACGAAAAACAGGCTGCACCAGATGATTAAGGACGCGCGCAGCGGCGGGTTGGGGGTGTCCAGCCCCAGCAGGTGGTAACGGTGCTGCTGGCGCAGAAATTCAAAGATCAGGTAGACGAACGGGGTCAGCAAGACGCCGCCGGTAAACGACGCCAGGCCAAGCAGCATCGCCGGGCTTGGCACAAACGGCGAAAGCAGGGCGGTGTTGAGCAGCGAGGCGGCGGTCACCGCAGCCAGCAGCAGCGTCAGCCGCTGCCAGTAGAGCGGAAAACGGTGCCAGAGTCGTTGCGCGACCGCGGCCGGAAGCAGGGTGATAAACGGCGCGGCCAGCAGGCCGTAGCCGCTCAGCAGGCGTTCGCCGTGCAGCCAGAACAGCAACAGCACCGGCGGAATTATCAGGGCGGGCCAATAGCGGCGCGCCAGCAGGATCAGCAGCGCGAGATAGACGCCGTGCGGCAGAAACAGCGCCGCCTGGTTGCCGTTGTGGGTCAGATAGAAGCCGAGCGTCCACAGCATCAGCCAGCCGCTGCCCCAGGCCAACAGGATAAACAGCGAGATAACCCAGGGCCGGAGTTTGGGCGACATCAATGCCCCGCCAGCAGCTGATGGTCGAGGGCGAAATGCACCAGCTCGATGGTGCTGTTGCACTGCAACTTGCCCAGGACGTTGGCGCGATGCACGTGCACCGTTTTATGGCTGAGCGCGAGCTTGAAAGCGATCTCCTTTACGCTGTCGCCTTTGACCAGCAGATCGAAGATTTCACGCTCGCGCGGGGTCAGCGCTTCCAGCGCCGTGGCCGGCTGCTCGCCGCCGCGCAGCGCTCGCAGCGCGTCGGCGCACAGGTAATGGCCGCCCATATCGACGGAACGCACCGCCTGCACCAGCTCTTCCGGCCCGCAGCGTTTGGTCAGATAGCCGCTGGCGCCGGCGTCCAGCGCGCTTTGCACGAAGGTGGGGGAGTCATAGATGCTGAGGATGATCGCACGGAACTGCGGCTTCTGCGCCCGCAGGCGCTTCAACAGGCTGAGGCCGTTTTCATCCGGCATGGCGATGTCCATCAACGCGACGCTGACGTCGTCGCGCAGCAATGCCGGCCAGGCCGCCGCCGCGCTGCTGTATTGCCCCACCACGTCGAGATCGTCCTCGAGGCTGAGCAATTGCGCAAAGCCGGAGCGCACCACCACATGGTCATCCACCAGTATCACACGGATCATTTTTCGCACTCTGTTGCCGAATCATGGCCCTATGATGCCTGCCGCCGCGGTGCTGGCAATCAGCCAAACGCGGTTATGCAATCGGTGTAACAGAATCGTAATAAAAGGGCGCCGCCTGCACCGTCAACGATCCAAATCGATGGCGAAATGCTGCCACAGCGCGGCGCGCCGTTCTTCTTCCGAATGCAGCGTCGTTTCGTGGCGCTGATGATCTTCGGTCACGATCAGCTTCATGTCGCTGAGGGTCACCCGGCCGTGGTCCGTCGGCCGTGAACACACCAGCCGCTGGGTGAAGTGCGACTGCGGCGAGGTGCTGTGGAAGCGGCACATCTCGTCGAACTCATGCAGCTCGCGCGGCTGAACGGTAAAGCGATACAGGGTTTTGGCATGCGAACGTTGGTCGCCGTTGCGGCGCTCCAGCAGGTAATAGTCGCCTTCCCGCTCCAGGTGGAAGGTACCGCTGGCCTGCGGTTGCGGCTCGGCGGCGACGATCTTCAGCGGCGTCAGGAAGGAATCGCCGAAACCGACGTCCACCAGCCAGGCCTGGCCCGCCAGATCCACCCGCAGCGCCAGATGGTCGTAGGGCGGGCCGAAATGGCCGTCGCGCGCGCGGATCTCGCCGGAGATGAAACTCACCTTGAAACCGATCTCCCGCAGCAGCAGGGCGAACAGCGCGTTCAGCTCATAACAGAAACCGCCGCGGTTGCGCTCGACCACCTTGCTGAACAGCGCCTCCGGCGCCAGCTGAATACCCTGATGATAAATAATGCTCAGGTTCTCGAACGGGATGCTCAGCATGTGGCGATGGTGCAGCTGTTGCAACGTGGGGAGGTCAGGGCGGGCGGCGCCGGTAAAGCCGATATGCTGCAGGTAGCGTTGGGTATCCACAGGGAGTCTCGCATGAGAAAAAGTAGGCATAAAATAGCGGGCTTTGCGGCTTTTGTGAGCGCATTACGTGCTGCGCTGTCGCTGCTGCCGCAAACTGTCACTGGCCGGCGCTAGCCTGTTCCCCTGAGTTCAATCTGGCAGGAGAACGGCTATGCAAGATTTCAAACATCGGGTGGCGCTGGTGACCGGCGCTTCCACCGGCATCGGCGAAGCGATCGCCGCCGAACTGTTTCGGCGCGGTGCCACGGTGGTGATGACCGGCCGCCACGCCGCGCCTCTCGCCGCCGCCGCCGCGCGGCTCGATCCCGAGGGCCGACGGGTGATGACGTTGCGGATGGACGTGCGTGAGGCGCCGTCGGTGCAGCAGGGCATTGAAGAGACGGTGCGGCGCTGCGGCGCGCTGCATCTGTTGGTCAACAACGCCGGGATCACCGGCCCGCACGAGGTGGACATCGATCGGTACGCGGTCGAAGATTGGCATGAGGTGATCGCCACCTGCCTGAGCGGCACGTTTTTCGGCATGAAGTACGGCCTGCCGGCGATCGTCGCCGGCGGCGGCGGGGCGGTGGTGAACCTCTCTTCCGCCAACGGCGTGGTGGGCATTGCCGGGATCGCGCCTTATACCTCCGCCAAGCATGGCGTGTTGGGTCTGACGCGCTCGGCGGCGCTGGAGTTCGCCACGCGCGGCGTGCGCATCAACGCCGTCGGGCCGGGCTATGTGGATACGCCGGCGATGAGGAAACTGCCGGCGCCGGTGCGGGCGCAGATGGCCGCTTCGCACCCGATGGGGAGAATGGCGACGCGGGAAGAGGTGGCGAAAACGGTGGCTTTCCTGCTCTCGGACGACAGCAGTTTCACCACCGGCGCGTTTTACAGCATCGACGGCGGTTATACCGCGCGCTGAGCCAGCGCCTGCAACCAACTGAGAAACGCCGCTGCGCCGGGTTTTTCCAGCGTGCGCGGCGGGTAAACCACGTAGTAGGGTTTGCTGAGCGGCAGCGCCGGTTCGGCCAGGGTGACCAACTGGCCTGCCGCCAGTTCACGGCCGATCAGCCGCCGCTGGCCGAGCAGCACCCCGCGCCCTTGCACGGCGGCGTCGATGGCCAGCGAGGTCAGGTTATAGGTCAGCCCGCGCCGCGCCGGCGGCATTTGATCGGCGGCGGTGAACCACTCGTGCCAGCCCGGCAGAAACTGGCTCTCCTTGCCCCAGTCGACGTGGATCAGCGGCAATTGCGTCCAGTCGCCGCGATCGCGCAGCGCCGGGCTGCACACCGGCTGCACCCGATCCTGAAACAGCCGCACCTTTTCCAGCAGCGGGTAGTCCTGATCGCCGAAGCACAGGGCGAAGTCCGCCGCCGAATGGGCGAAATCGACCGCCGCATGGGTGGCGTGCAGCCGCAGATCGCCGTCGGGGCACTGCGCCAACCAGTCGCCTAGCGCCGGGTTCAGCCACTTGGAGGCCAACGCCGGCAGGGCGAACACCGTCAGCGTCTGTTTGCCGCGCTGGCGCTCGACGTGCTGCTGCGCCACGCGCAGCGTTTCGAACGCCTCCTGCACGTAGGCCAGGTAGTCCGCGCCCTGTTCGGTCAGCGTGACGCCGCTTTTGGCGCGGATGAACAGCGTGATGCCCAGATGCTGTTCGAGCTGGCGGATCTGCTGGCTGACGGCGGCGGCGGTCAGCGCCAGCGTATCCGCCGCGCGGGCCAGGCTGCCGGTGCGGGCGGCGGTTTCGAACGCCAGAATGGCGCTCAGCTTGGGCAAGCGCGCGCGGGACGGTGAGTGCATGGGCAGGGCTATCGCTAAGAATTGGTTAGCTTATCCATAACGTATTTTTGTTATGGCGGCAATGCGCCATTCGCTACAGTGAGAGGCATCCGGCTATCGCACACGAGGGGAACGCCATGCCGCAACTTGCCGATATTATCGATCTGTCCGCTCATCCCATCGACGACGCCGCATTCCGCGCCCGTTGCCGGCAAACGCTGGAGCGCGCCGGCGCGCTGGTGCTGCCGGGATTTCTGCGCGCCGCCGCGCTGGCGACGGTGCGGTTGGAAGGTGCCGAACAGCACCATGCGGCGTTTTACGCCACCAGCAAACACAACGTGTATCTGCGGCCGCAGGACGATACGCTGCCGGTCGATCACGCGCGCAACCGGCTGGTGGTGTCGTCCAAGGGCTGCATTACCGACGAAGATATTCCGCCGCAGTCGCCGCTGCGCGCACTGTACGACGCCCCGGCGTTTCGCGCGTTCCTCTGTGCGGTGCTGGATGAGGCGCAGCTGTATCCCTACGCCGATCGGCTGTCGTCGATCAACCTGCATTACGCCCACACCGGCCAGGAGCTGGGCTGGCACTTCGACAACTCGTCGTTCGCCATCACGCTGCTGATCCAGAAACCGGCGGCGGGCGGGCGTTTCGAGTACGTGGAGAACCTGCGCGACGCCGATCGCGGCGAGATGAACTATGCCGGGGTCACGCAGGTGCTGGACGGCGAGCGGGCGGCCAAACGGCTGGCGATGGAGGAGGGGGATTTGGTGCTGTTTCGCGGGCGCAACGCCATGCACCGGGTGACGCCGACCGAAGGCGACACCACGCGCATGCTGGTGGTGCTGGCCTACAATGCGCAGCCGGACGTGATGCTGTCGGAAAGCGCCAGAATGACGTTCTACGGCCGCTTATAGCGGATAAAAAAACCGCCCCGGAGGGCGGTTTGTCGATTCAGTGCGGGTTCTGCTCTTCGTGAGCCTGCTGCTCCCGCTTCACTTCCTGCGCGCGCTTGCGCAGGCCGAACCAGCCCAGCGTCAGCAGCACCGCCAGCACCGGAATGGTGGCGATGGTCCAGGTGCCGTTCGGGTAGTCGAACGCCATCATCACCACCACGATCAGCAGGAACGCCAGCGTCAGCCAGGAGGTGAACGGCGCGCCCGGCATTTTGAACGATACCGGCTGCGCGCGGCCTTCACGCACGGCTTTGCGCAGGCGCATCTGGCAGACGATGATAAACGCCCAGGAGGCGATGATGCCCAGCGAGGCGATGTTCAACACGATCTCGAATACCTGCGAAGGCACCAGGTAGTTGAGCACCACGCCGATCACGTAGATGCCGCAGGTGACCAGGATGCCGGCATAAGGCACCTGCTGGCTGCTCATTTTGGCCATCAGCTTCGGCGCCGAGCCGCCCATCGCCAGCGAACGCAGGATGCGGCCGGTGGAGTAGAGGCCGGAGTTGAGGCTGGACAGCGCGGCGGTCAACACCACGATGTTCATGATGGTGCCGATGTAAGGCACGCCCAGCTTGCTGAAGAAGGTGACGAACGGGCTTTGGCCGGCCTGGTAGGCGTTCCACGGCAGCAGCAGCACCAACAGCACCACGGAGCCGACGTAGAACAGGCCGATACGCCAGATCACGCTGTTGATCGCTTTGGGCATCATTTTGGCCGGATCTTTACACTCGCCGGCGGCGGTGCCGATCAGCTCGATGCCGGCGAAGGCGAAGATCACCCCTTGCACCAGTACCAGCGCCGGCAGCAGGCCGTGCGGGAACATGCCGCCGTTTTCGGTGATCAGGTGCATGCCGGTGGTGTGGCCGGCGACCGGGGTGCCGGTGCCGAGGAAGACGACGCCGACAATCAGGAACAGCGCGATGGCGACCACCTTGATCAGCGCGAACCAGAACTCCATCTCGGCGAACCACTTCACGCCGATCATGTTCATGGTGGCGACGATGCCGAGCGCGCCGAGGGCGAACAGCCACTGCGGCACGTCGGCGAAGGTGCCCCAGTAGTGCATGTACAGCGCCACCGCGGTGATGTCGACGATGCCGGTCATCGCCCAGTTGAGGAAATACATCCAGCCGGCGACGTAAGAGGCTTTCTCACCGAGAAATTCGCGGGCGTAAGAAACGAAGCTGCCGCTGGAAGGGCGATGCAGCACCAGCTCGCCCAGCGCGCGCAGGATGAAGAAAGAGAAGATCCCGCACACCAGATAGACCAGCGCCAGCGCCGGCCCGGCCAGTTCGAGACGGCCGCCGGTACCGAGGAACAAGCCGGTGCCGATCGAACCGCCGATGGCGATCATTTGGATCTGCCGGTTGCCCATGCTTTTGTGATAACCGGATTCATGAGAGTCTAGCCAGCGTCTTCTGGCGGCGTGTTTATCGTCCGCCGACTTTTTTTGTGAGTGCATTATCCGTCCTGTTTACCTGTCTATGATGAACGCCGCCCTGAGCTGCAGGGCAAACGATTGCCATCAGCAATCGTAATGAGAATGAGGTCGTGGCATCATTCCGCTGTTTATTGTGTATACAGCCGCCGTTAAATAACGGCGTGGCATGCTACCGTTTCCCGATAAAGCTGGCAAAAAAACCTGCGTACAAAGCGTGAACAATTGTGTGTATTTTTTAAACTGAAAACAAAAGCGCATATTATTCAGTAAGATGAGTCTTATTATCAACACGGAAATATCGAACGATAAAAGTGATTGAAATCACAGAATAATAATTACCGCGCAAATTAAAGGGATTTTGAAGTTATTTTGCGTGAGGGGGAAGGCGGGCGGAAAATAAAGCGATGGCGCCTGCGCAGTAATTAGCGTGCGCAGGCGAATCGGACGCGGGGGCTTTTTAGGCGGATTCACCGGCCGGCAGAGCCGAAGCCGGCAGGCCGAACAGCTTGTCGAACGCCCAGTTAAACAGGAAGGTGTAGCAAGGAATGATGACGATCAGCGCCATATCCAGCAGCAGCGCCTGCCACAGCGTGATGCCCATCCACCAGGCGATCAGCGGGATCAGATACACCACCAGCGTCAGCTGAAAGCCGACGGCGTGCAAAATGCGGCGCTTGAGGGTACGGGTGCGCGACGCCTGGCGGCTTTCCCACCACTCGAATAAATAGTTGTAAATGAAGTTCCAGCTGACCGCGATGGTGGTGATCACCACCGCCAGCGGCCCGGTGCTGCTCGGCGCATGGCCCGACAGCAGCGCCAGCCCCAGCGCCGAGATCGCCATGCCGATGATTTCATAAGCGGTGACATACACCAGTTTGCGTTTGACGCCTTGCATTGTTTTCTCCCGATCTGTTTTTAGTTGCCTCTGCGGCGACGGCGGCTAAGATAGCGTCAATCACATTGATAGAAAAAGTCAGGAGCTGTCAGTTTAACTGACAGGTTAAACGATGAACTTTTCCAGCGACAATATCGAACTGTTTCTGGCGGTGCTCGATCGCGGTTCGTTTTCCGCCGCCGCCCGCGCGCTGCGGCGCGTACCGTCCGCCGTCAGCATGGGCATCGCCAACATGGAGGCGGAACTCGGTTTCGCCTTGTTCGATCGCTCGCACCGTGAACCGACGCCGACCGCGCTGGCGTTGGCCCTGGCGCCGCACGCCCGCCTGATCGCCGGGCAGCTCAAGCAGCTGCAGGTGCACGCTATCGAACTGTCTCAGGGGCTGGAGAGCCGGCTTTCGATCGGCGTGGCGTCGGACATTAACGGCGCCAGCCTGCTGGCGGCGGTGAAGACGCTGTCGCAGCGTTATCCGCTACTGAACATCGAAGTGCTCAGCGCGCCGCAGGACGACGTGCTGCACATGCTGCACCAGGAGCGCATTGGCGTTTGCCTGGCGTTCGGCGGGCTAAACATCAACAGCGCGGAGCAGTTCCACTCCGTCGGCGCGGAATCGCTGGTGGCGATGGTCTCGCCGCAGCACCCGGCGCTGGACGGCGCGGCGGGCGAGCTGTTTCTCGAGGATCTGGTCAACGTGCGGCAGATCATGGTGGCCAGCCGCGATCTGCCGATCGGCGATCTGCGCCCGCAGGTGGCGGAGGCCTACTGGCGCACCGACAGCCTGCCGATGGCGCTGAACATGGTGGAAGCGGGCCTGGGGTGGGGCAATTTCCCGCTGTCGCTGGCCGAGCCGCTGCTGGCGCAGGGGCGGCTGGTACGGCTGAAATTCAAAAACACCAAGAACGAGCTGCGCTTGCCGATGCATTTGATCTGGCTGAAGAGCCGCCCGCTGGACAAGGCGGCGCGCGAGCTGGTCGAGCTGATGCGCGCGGCACTGCAGGAAGGCTGACGCCAGGTGCGCTGGCTTATTCCGCGTGGCGTTTGCGCCACCAGAAGCGCACCAGCAGGATGGCGGCGATCGCCAGGGCGACAAACAGCAGGCTGGAGAGTTTTTTGTCGAAGCCGGTAACGAAGCGTTCGATCGCCTGGCCGCCAAAATAGCCGAGCATGACGAAGATCGTCGCCCACAGAATGGCGCCGAGGATATTGAGCGGCACGAAGCGCGACGGCGGCAGGCGGCTGGCGCCGATCAGCACCGGGCCGATGATGCGGAAACCGTACATAAAGCGCACCCCGATAACGAACAGCATCGGGTGGCGGGCGATCAGCTTTCTGGCGCGCGCGATGCGCTTTTCCTGCCCCTTGAGCCGCGAGATGACCCGGCCTTCGAACCGGCGGCCGGCGAAGTACAGCAGCTGATCCCCCAGCGTACCTCCCAGCGCCACCACCGCGATCACCCACGGCCAGTGCAGCAAGCCTTCATGGGCGGCGATGCCGCCCAGCAGCGTGATGGTTTCTCCCTCAGCCAGGCAGCCGATAAACAACGCCCAGTAGCCGTAGTCCGTAATGTAGTGGGCCAAATCGGTCATTCCTTACTCCTTATGTGACTGACGCATAAGGGCAAGTATACGCCCGATCGCTAGCCTTGGGCGATCTGGGCCACCAACGCTCTGCGCCGCGCCAGGCTTTCCGCCATCTGCGCCTGTACCCTGGCGTAAATGTGCGGCGGGGCCAGTTCCGGCGTGCCGCCCGTGAACGGCGGGGCCGGGGCGTATTCCAGATAGAGTTGGATCGTTTGGGCAGTGTCTTCGCCGTGCAGTTCGGCGATCAGCGCCAGCGCGAAATCGATGCCGGCGGTGACGCCGCCGCCGCTGATCACGTTGCCGTCGCGCTCTACGCGTGCAGCGCTGGGGATGGCGCCGAACAGCTTCAGGCTGTCGCGCATCGACCAGTGGCAGGCGGCGCGTTTGCCCGCCAGCAGGCCGGCCGCGGCCAGGATCAGCGAACCGGTGCACACCGAGGTCAGGTAGCGGGCATCGGCGCCCAGCCGCCGGATTTGCTGCATGAACGCTTTATCCTGCAGCGCCTGGGTACAGCCGCTGCCGCCCGGCACGCACAGCACGTCGCAGCGCGCGATCTCCGGCAGCGGGCGCAGCTGGGTGAAGTGCAAGCCTTCCGATTCGACATCCGCGCCGTCTACCGAAGCGACGATGATTTCCGCGCCCGGCATGTGGCGCAGAAACTGCAGCGGGCCGGTGAAGTCGAGCTGGGTGACGCCTTGATAGATGGGAAATACAATCACGAGTGGTTCAGACATGACATTCGCCTCATTTTTATCGTTGGACCTGGGCCATAATAGCCGCCCTGTTTTTGGCTGGTATGACAGATAACCCTCAAAAAGCGCCATCATGAAAACGATCGGTTTTGTGGTTTTTCCCGGTTTCAACCTGCTGGACTTTGCCGGCCCGCTGGCGGCGTTCGATAACGTCAGCCAGTTTACCGATCCGCCGGCCTACCGCTGCGTGGCGATCTCGCCGCAGGGCGGGATGGTCGCCAGCTCGGCCGGGGTGGAGATCGCCACGCAGCCGTGCGGCGACGAGCGTTTCGATACGCTGGTGGTGGCCGGCGGCAGCGGCAACGTGATGGCGGCGCAGTCGCCGGCGCTGGTGGCGTTTCTGACCACCCACAGCCGGCGGGCGCGGCGCATCGCCAGCGTGTGCACCGGCGCGTTTATTCTGGCGGCCTGCGGTTTGCTGGACGGCAAGCGCGCCACCACCCACTGGTATCACGCGGCGCGGCTGCAGCAGAGTTATCCGCGCATCCGCGTCGACAGCAACCGCATTTTCATTCGCGACGGCGATATCTGGACTTCGGCCGGCATCAGCGCCGGTATCGATCTGGCGCTGGCGTTGATAGAAGACGACCTTGGCGCCACCCTGGCGGCGGCCGTGGCGCGGCAGCTGGTGGTCTATCATCGGCGCCCCGGCGGGCAGTCGCAGTATTCGCTGCTGCTGGCGTTGAACCCGTCGTCGGATCGCATGCGCGCCGCGCTGTCGTTCGCGCGCGAGCACTTGCACCTGCCGCTGTCGGTGGCGGATCTGGCCGACGCCGCCTGCCTGAGCGAGCGCCAGTTCGGCCGGCTGTTCCGCGCCGAAACCGGGCAGACACCGGCCAAGGTGATCGAACAGCTGCGGGTGGAGGCGGCCAGGGTGCGCATCGAAGAGAGCGCCGAGCCGCTGGAGGCGATCGCCCGTTCGGTGGGGTTCAGCGATCCGGAGCGCATGAGACGGGCGTTTATCCGCGTATTTGGCCTGTCGCCGCAGGCGATCCGCCGGCTCGGCCGCGCGGGATAATTTTTTTGCCACGCCTGGCGGCGGGGCACACCAGAGGAGCAACGGATGTATCAGGATTTCGAGAGCGAATTGAACTGGGCGATGCGCCATATGCCGCGCACCCGGGCGGCGGTGGCGGCGTTGCCGGACCTGCACGGGGTGCGGCTGGCGTGCAATATGCACCTGGATCTGAAAATGGCGCCGCTGGTGGCCGGCCTGCTGGATAAGGGCGCGGCGATCTTCCTGACCACCTGCAATCCCACCACGGTGCAGAACGACGTGGTGGCCTGGCTGGAACGGCGGGGCGCGCAGGCCTATGCCTGGCGCGACATGAACGCCGGCGAATGGTCGGAGTCCTTCGACCGCGCGCTGGCCTGGCAGCCGACCCACCTGTGCGAAATGGGGGCAGATCTGACCACCCGTTTACACCAATCGCCGAGCGGCCCGCGGATCGTCGCCGGGCTGGAAGCCACCGGCTCGGGCATCAGCCGGTTAAACGGCGTGGCGCCGCGCTACCCGATCTTCAACTGGGACGATCTGCCGGTGAAAGAGGGGCTGCACAATCGGCATATGGTTGGGCTGACCGCCTGGCACACCTTCTTCCAGACCACCCACTTGACGCTGCACGAAAAGCGCGTGCTGGTGATCGGCTACGGCCTGGTCGGGCAGGGGACAGCGGCGGCGGCCAGGGCTTACGGCGGCCAGGTGATGGTGGCGGAAATCGATCCGGCGCGCGCGCTGCAGGCGCGTTATGACGGCTGGCAGGTGGTGGATCTGGCGAGCGCCGTCGCGCAGGCGGACGTGATCGCTACCGCAACCGGCGCGAAAAACGTGCTCTCGGCGCAGCATTTGCAACAGGCGCAGGACGGCGTGTTTATCCTCAACGTCGGCCACGTGGCGGAAGAGATCGACGTCGGCTTCCTGCAAGGCCTGCCGCACCACGAGCCGATGCCTTATGTGAACGCTTACCAACTTAATGAGAAGACGGTGTATTTGCTGGCCAACGGCTCGATGTTTAACCTGACCGCCGGCTATGGCGACAGCCTTAACGCCTTCGATGTGACGCTGGCGGTGATGGCGGCCGGCATCGGCCATATCGTCGGCGCCGGGGCGCGGCAAACGCCGGGGCTGTACCTGTTGCCGCAGTCGGCCTGGCAGCCGGCGCTGTAACTTTTTCCACGCGGGCGTTCATCCCAGAGCGTCCGCGGGCTGCGTCGTTTTTCAGCGGACAGAATTTGTCACAAATCCGCCATACAATCCCAGTGCCAAGCGCTGAACCCTCACATATAATTCGCTGAGTTCAAGCCCCCATTTCAGAGTAATGCCTGTGAAAATACGTGTTTTGGTTCTGACCCTGCTCGCTTTGCAGGCGGGCGCAGGCTTTGCGCCGCGCGCGTTGGCCAGCGACAACGCCGCCGCCCTGTACGCCACCCAACCGGAGCTGGCCTCCGGCAGCGCGATGGTCGTCGATATGCAAACTCATAAGGTGATGTATGCGCGCAACCCGGATGAAGTGGTGCCGATCGCCTCGATCACCAAGCTGATGACCGCCATGGTCACGCTCGACGCGCACCTGCCGCTCGACGAGATGCTGGCGGTGGACATCCGCCAGACGCCGGAGATGAAAGGGGTGTATTCACGGGTGCGGCTGAACAGCGAAATCAGCCGTAAGGATATGCTGCTGCTGGCGCTGATGTCGTCGGAAAACCGCGCCGCCGCCAGCCTGGCGCACCACTATCCGGGGGGCTACAACGCCTTCATCAAAGCGATGAACGCCAAGGCCAGGGCGCTGGGCATGACCAATACCCATTATGTGGAACCGACCGGGCTGTCTATTCATAACGTGTCGACGGCGCGCGATCTGACCAAGCTGCTGATCGCCACCAAGCAATATCCGTTGATCGGCCAGCTCAGCACCACCACCGAACGCATGGCCAGCTTCAAGGATCCGAACTACACGCTGCCGTTCCGCAACACCAACCACCTGGTGTACAACCCGAAATGGAACATCCAGCTGACCAAAACCGGCTTCACCAACCAGGCGGGCCACTGCCTGGCGATGCGCACGGTGATCGGTAACCGCTCGGTGTCGCTGGTGGTGCTGGACGCCTTCGGCAAATACACCCACTTCGCCGACGCCAACCGTCTGCGCAGCTGGATTGAAACCGGCAAGGTGACGCCGATCCCGGCCGCCGCCCGTGACTATCGCCGCCAAAAAGACGCCCGTCTGGCGAAGAACGACAGCGAATAACCCGCCTGGCGGCCTGCCCGTTTGCGGCAGGCCGCTATCGGCCCTCGGGCCGTCTGATGACAAATCCCCGCTCGCGATCGCCGTCGAAACCCGCCTTGAGATAAAGCTGGTGCGCGCCGGTGCGTTGCTGCCCCGACAGCAGCATCACCTTATAACAGCCCTTGCGCCAGGCCAGCTGTAGCGCGTATTCGATCATCGCGAGCGCCACGCCGTGGCCGCGATAGGGCTCCGCCGTCACCACGTGTTCGATGACGCCGAACGGCTGCGCCTGATGCGCCAGCCCCGGGATCAGCGCCAGCATGCAGGTGGCGATCGGCTGTTCCTCTTGCGCCGCTACCACCAGACGGATCGCCGGATCGTCCAGCAGGTGCTGCAGGGCACGGCGCGCGTCGTCGCTGCGCAGCGGCGCATCCTGTGGGCGCAGCTCGCGATACAGAGCCAACAGGCCGTTGAGATCGTCCGGCTGCGCCAGGCGATGAATGATGCTCATGGTTGCTCCTTTCGCCGCTTCAAGGGTAATCCGCTATCCTCCATTAATACCACAACGATTACCGAAGGGGATGTTATGAGTCAGGTTTCGACCTTTGTCATGTTCCAGGGGGAGGCGCAGCAGGCGATCGACCTCTACAGCCAGGTGTTTGAGCGTTTTCGGCTCATGCAGGTGCAGCATTACGACCCGACGCCGGACGGCCAGCGGTTAATCAAGCATGCCACCATCGATTTCGATCGGCAGAACCTGGTGTTTATCGACAGCCCGATCAGCCATGATTTCAGCTTTACCCCGGCGGTGTCGCTGTTCATCAACCTGCCTAACGAAGAGGCGCTGGAGCAGGTTTTCCACCGCCTGGCGGAGGGCGGCAAGGTGCTGATGCCGCTCGACGACTACGGCTTCAGCGCTCGCTTCGGCTGGCTCAACGATCGCTTTGGGCTCTCCTGGCAGCTCAATGTGCCGGCGGGGGATCTGCCCTGAGGCTAAGGGGGAGTGTGCAAAAGACATGGTAGTTCCTGCTGTTGTTTCATATGCTTATCGCCGGGGCAGGAACTCTGCCGTGGGGAATACCGACAACATCATGGAAAGGTGCGAATTGATTGATTTTGACCGCTATGTTGAGCAAGCGAAGTCTTACGGTGAGTGGCCGGGGGCACAGGTGGCCACGTCGTCCGGCAGCGTTGAGGGATTGAGCTACCGCCTGTATCGGCAAACTGCCGAGAGCGAAGACGTGATCGTGGTTTATCACGGCGGCGGGGTTAACAGCGCCGCCGGGTATGACATTCTTGCGCGCCAGCTGGCTGCCGAGCCAACGCTCGCGGTGTGCCTGGTCGATATTCGCGGGCATGGCGATTCCACGGGAGAGCGGGGGACGGTTGAGCGGCCTGAGCGTATTTGGCGCGATGTCGATGTCATCCTGGCGGAAATGCGCCTGCGTTTTCCGTTAGCGCGCAGGCACCTGCTTGGCCATTCCAGCGGCGCCGGGATGTTGCTCAACTACCTGACCCGCTATCCTTGTGAACAGCAGGCGGACAGCCTGATCCTGCTGGCACCCGAGCTGGGGCCATTTTCCGGGATGGCCCGTGATCTGCCGGCTGCGGCCCGCTTTGCCCAGGTGCGCCAATGGCCTTTTGTGGCCAATGCGCTCAGCGGTGGGCGATGGTTTGGGCAATCTCGGGCGGTCAGCCTGAATTTTCCCCCGGCCGTACTGGCCGCCTCCCCCGATTTTGTCTGCCAATACAGCGTTAATATGGCTAACGCCTTGACGCCACGCACCCCGGCAAAGCAACTGGCGGCGCTGCGATTGCCGACTTTGCTGCTGGCGGCGGCGCAGGATGAGTTGTTCAGCGCACAATCCTTGCAGCGTTTCGTTGAACAGCATGGCAGCGTGCATGTTGCCTTTGGTTTGCTTGCGAGCAGCACGCATTTATCGTGCGTCTTTGAGGCCCACGGCCCGGTCCTTCAACATATCTCACGCGCGTTCGCTCTCGGAGCTGATGAGGGACTGTCAGGCGAGAGGTTTTAACTTCCACCCGGCGTTTTCCGCGATCCTCCCATATCCTTTCATGACGCTTTACCGCTATGCTAAATATAGAATGGCCCGTGAATATGAAAAGGATGAATCATTTTGGCAGGAAGTAGCTTACTTACCCTCATCGACGACATCGCCTCGTTGTTGGACGACGTCTCGTTAATGAGCAAAATGGCGGCAAAAAAAACCGCCGGGGTGCTGGGGGACGATCTGGCGCTCAATGCGCAGCAGGTCACCGGCGTTAAAGCCGATCGCGAACTGCCGGTGGTGTGGAGCGTCGCCAAAGGTTCGTTGATCAACAAGGCGATCCTGGTGCCGCTGGCGCTGCTGATCAGCGCTTTTGCACCCTGGGCGATTACGCCGCTGCTGATGGTGGGCGGCGCCTACCTGTGCTACGAAGGGTTCGAAAAGGTGTTTCACAGCCTGAGCCACGGCAAGGCGGCGCAGGAGGAAAAATCGGACGGGCCCGGCGCCAATGAGGACGCTGCGGCCTATGAGAAGCGCAAGGTGAAAGGCGCAATACGCACCGATTTCGTGCTCTCCGCCGAGATTATCGCCATCACGCTGGGCACCGTTGCCGGCGCCACCTTCAGCCAGCAGGTGATCGTTTTGTGCGGCATCGCCGTCGTGATGACGCTCGGCGTGTATGGCATCGTCGCCGGCATCGTCAGGCTGGACGATCTGGGGCTGTATCTGAGCCGCAAAAGCAGCGCGTTAGCGCGCTCCCTCGGCGGCGGCATCGTGCGTGCCGCGCCTTATTTGATGAAAACGCTGTCGATCGTCGGCACGGTCGCCATGTTTATGGTCGGCGGTGGCATCCTGACCCACGGTCTGCCGCCGGTGCATCACCTTTTCGAAGACTGGGCCTCGTACACCACGGTGGTGCCGACGTTTGGCCATATCTTGCAGGGGGTGGTTCCGGCTCTGCTGAACGTGGTGTTCGGCGCGATTGCCGGCGGCGTGGTGCTGGCGGTGGTGTCGGCGCTGGGCGCGGTGCGCGCGCGTTTCAAGGCATGATGAAAAGTCTCGCCCCGCAAGGGGCGGGACGGAGCTGACGCTTTAAAAAATCAGTTTGAGAACGCCGGTAATCGTCAACAAACCCACGATGAAGATGATGGCGACAATCCACAGAATAATTTTCATTTACTTCTCCCTTACCGGTTAAATGTGGCGCACGATTGGCGCTAACTTAATGAAATCACTCTTCACTATAGACGCTAACTTCCTATCGTGCGTCGCCATGTATTCAAGGATGCTGACTGTCGCCCGCGCCCAGCGCGCGCTGCATGAGGTGGGTGTCGCGCCATTCCCCCAGTTTGAACCCCACGGCCTTTAACGTCCCGACGCTGGTAAAGCCGAGCGACTGGTGCAGCGCCAGCGAACCGCGGTTGGCGGCGGAATCGCCGACGATCGCCAGCATCTGGCGCCAGGGGCCTTGCTCGCAGCGGGCGATAAGCTTGCTCAGCAGCGCCTTGCCGACGCCTTTACCCTGTTGCCCCTCGGCGATATACACCGAGTCTTCCACGGTAAAACGATAGGCCGGCCGGGGCCGATACGGCGTGGCGTAGCAGTAGCCCACAATATGGCCTTCGCTTTTCGCCACCAGCCAAGGCAGCCCGGCTTCTTGCACCTTGCTCAGCCGCAGCTGCATTTCCGCCAGGGGCGGCGGCTGTTCTTCAAACGAGGCGGCACCGTACAGCACGTGGTGAGTGTAAATTTGCAGCACGGCGGCCATATCGTCCGGCGTGGCATCGAGGAGGCTGAGTACGGGAGCGGAGAGCGTCATGGTAATGCCTGTTTACCTTGGAAATCAGCGGATAAACGCCATTATGCGCGCCGCTCGCCGCCGGGGTAAATCGGGTTTTCTTATGGTGAGATAAGAAAACCCGATGATTAGCTGACAAGGGGTTCTTTGGGGAGAGCCCCTGCGGCGCTGTGCCAGGTATTACCAGCCTTTCACCGCGCCGCCGTTGAAGATTTTCTCGGCGGCCTTGGCCACTTCGTCAGACTCATAGGCCTTGATGAAGTTCTGCACGTTCGGCGCGTCCTTGTTGTCTTCGCGGGTGACGATGATGTTGGTGTACGGCGAGTCTTTATCCTCGATGAAGATGCCGTCTTTGGTCGGCGACAGGCCGGTCTGGTTGATGTAGGTGGTGCTGATGACGGCGACGGTGACCTTTGGATCGTCCAGCACGTGCGGCAGCTGCGCGCCTTCCAGCTCCATGATTTGGTAACGGTGCGGGTTGGCGCTGATGTCCAGGGCGGTGGGCAACAACCCCTTGCCTTGTTTCAGCGTAATCAATCCGGTTTTTTCCAGCAGCAGCAGGGCGCGCCCCAGGTTGGTCGGATCGAGCGGGATGGCGATCACCGCGCCGTCCGGCAGCTCTTTGAGCGATTTTATCTTTTTGGAGTAGCCGGCCATCGGGAAGACAAAGGTATTCCCGACCGCCACCAGCTTATAGCCGTGATCTTTATTTTGCTGTTCGAGGAACGGGCGGTGCTGGAACACGTTGGCGTCCAGTTCGCCCTTGTCGGTGGCGTCGTTCGGCAGCAGCGAACCGCTGAAGCCGACCAGCTCGACGTCCAGCCCGTATTTCTCTTTCGCCACTTGCCTGGCGACTTCCGCCACGTCCTGTTCCGCGCCGTTGATGACGCCGACCTTGATATGGTTCCGATCGGTTTTTTGATCGCAGCCCTGAAGTGCCAAAACGGCGGCAAAGGCCGCCGCCAGAGGGGTGATACGCCAGCGTAAGGTCATCGAAGTCTCCCTGAAAAGAACAATAAAATCAGTTGGTTTTTGTTCTTACAGCTAAGCTTGAACCGCCGATGAAGTCAAACGCTCGCTCAGCATAAACGGCTATAGCTTATAGCCGTTATGCGGCGGGGGATTATCGGCTGAGCGAACGCAGCACCACGATGCCCGGCGTGGCCATCACGTAATCCATAAAGGGCGAATCGACCACCCGCATGTTGGCCTTGCGCGATGAGGCGTTGCGCAGCACCGGGCCGTTGTCGGTCATCACGAAGATGCCGGTGTGGGTCACGTCCAGCCCGTCCAGGTTGGTGTAAATGCCGATGTAATCGCCGGTGCGCAGCTGGGCCAGCACCTTGTCGTCGATGCGGTCGCTGGGGATATAGGTCACGCTGCGTTGTACGTCGGGCAAGCCGGGCAGGTAGCTGCCGCCATCCGCTTTGCGGTTGAGGGTTTTCACGAGGGTGACGGCGTGCGGGCTGAGCCGCGCGGTGATGTCTTCAGCCACTTTTTTCGGCCGCTGCGCCCAATCGGTGAAGAAGTGTTTGCGCTGCGGAAAGGCGATTTTGCCGTCGACGTAGCGAATGTCTACCAGGCGCTGTACGAACTCGCCCTCGCTGCGGGCGGTGCTGAGCGCTTCCACATAATCGATGTAGGTGAAGCAATCCAGCCCGCGGAAGTCGATCACCAGCTGCTCGGGCGTGCTCTGCGAACCGATCAGGCGGTTGGCGAGATAGGGCGTGCCGAGAAACTCGCGTGAAATCAAATCGACGGTGCGGCCATGCGGCTGCGCGGCGGGCCAACCGGCGCGCAGCGCGAGGATCTCATGCAGCTTGCTGCGGGTGCTGGCGTCCATCTGCGGTTGCACAGCCGGCGGCGAAACGGTGACGTCGGTCGGCGGCGTTGCGGGGGAGACGGCGGTGGGGCGCTCGGCACATCCGCTCATGGCGATAGCTAACATCAGTAAAACAACCTTGTTCTGGTTCATACGGCCCTCCCTGGGTGTCGCTGGCTTATCAGAGTCAGTGATAACAGTTCTCATCCGATGGTAGGGGTTAAAAAGTAAACATAGCCTCAATGGCGGCCGATAAATCAGTAACCGATTTCGCTATTGAACGGCAAATACCAGAACAGCGCGATTTCGTGATCGGCGATCTCCGGCTCGGCGCGGTACAGCAAACGGTCGATGCCGCCGAGAATAAACCCGTAATGCTGGTAGCAGCGACAGGCGGCCAGATTGTTGTTCTGCGTTTCGAGCATCATACCTGAGGTTTCCTGCTGCCGCGCCCACTGTTTGGCGCAGTCCAGCAGCGCCCCGGCGATGCCCTGACGGCGCGCGTGAGCGCTGACCGCGATCTCGTCGATCAGGGTGTAACCGTTCCAGTTTTTGCTCAGCGTGATGTGGCCAACGGCTTGGTCCTGGCGATATGCCAGGAAAGTCGCGCTGTCTTCGTTGGCGAACGGCGCCAAGGGATACTGTTTGCGAAACGGCGCCACCGGGCGGGTTGGCCAGCTGTCGACCGGGGTGTCGAACTGCGGCAGGGCGTAACAGCGGATGGTAAAGCCGAAATCGCCGCGCGTCAGGTAATCATCGGGCAGCGCCTCAATGGCCGCGATGCGGATGACCGGGGTCATTACGGCAGCTCCCGCAGCAGGCGCGCCGGGTTGCCGGCATAAATCCCCTTGCGGGTGATGTTGCGGGTCACGACCGCCCCGGCGCCGATCACCGCGTCGCTGCAGATCTCCACCGCCAGGATGGTGGCGCCGGAGCCGATGGACACCCGATCGCCGACGCGCGTGCGCCCCCAGCTGGCTGGATCTGCATTGGGCGCGCCGTCTTTGAACAGATCGTTGGCGAAGGTGACGCCGTGGCCGACAAAGCACGCTTCGCCGAGGGTAACGTATTCGCAGATAAAGCTGTGCGACTGAATTTTACTGCGTGCGCCGATGCTGACGTGGCGCTGGATCTCCACGAACGGGCCGACGAAGACATCGTCGCCGAGCCGGCAGCCGTACAGATTGCAGGGCTCGACAACGGTGACGTTGCGCCCGGCGTCGACGTCGACGATCCCCGCCTGGCGGGTGGTGATAACGGATGACATGACCTTCCTCGCAGCCTGGTTTTTATGGTGGGAGTATAAGACAAAGCGCCGCAGCGTTGCGCTTTCCGCACGTTTTTTCGCCGAAAGACTATAATGAGTACAGGGGAGAGAGCCCCGTGGCCGCAATCCTCGCACGGGTAGCAGTCCGTCGGAGGTGTGAAATTCGTTCGCCGATCGCGGCCTACGGCGAGATAGGAGGTGTCTCATGGTCAGTCATGTTTGGGGACTTCTGGCGCATCCCAGCGCCGAGTTCGAACAGATCAAAAACGAGAATGAAAGCGTCTCGCACCTATACACCCATCACGTGTTGCTCTTGGCAGCAATCCCGGTGGTCTGCGCTTTTATCGGCACCACCCAGCTGGGCTGGCTCTCCGGCGAGGGACATGCCATCAGGCTCGACATGTTTACCGCGCTTTATACCGCCGTGGCGTTTTACCTGCTGATGCTGGCGGGCGTAGCGGCCATGGGGAAAGTCATTCACTGGATGGCGCGGCGCTATGAATCGCGCCCCAGCCTGCACCGCTGCATGGTGTTCGCCGGCTACGTGGCGACCCCGATGTTCCTCAGCGGGATTGTGGCGCTCTATCCGGTCGTCTGGCTGTGTCTGTTTGTCGGCATTATCGGCCTGTGCTATTCGGGCTATCTGCTGAATCTGGGGATCCCGCACTTCCTGAATATCGACAGTAAGGAAGGGTTCATCTTCTCCAGCTCGACCTTCGCCATCGGCATTCTGTTGCTCGAGCTGCTGCTTGGGGTGACGGTCCTGCTGTGGGGGTACGGTTCCTGGTTATTCTGAGTTAACGGTTGTTGTTGTCGCCCCCGCGCCGGTGGAACGGCGCGGGGGCTTTTGCTTTTATGCGCGGCGGAAAACCAGCATCACGCCGAGCACGATGCCCGCCATGCCCAGCAGGCTCAGCGCCGCCAGCGCGTGGCCGAGCAGCAGGTAGTCCAGCAGGGCAGTGACCGCCGGGATCAGATAGAACAGGCTGGTGACCTGCACCAGGTTGCCGCGCTGGATCAGGCGATACAGCAAGAAGGTCGCCAGCACCGAGATCACCACCGCCATCCACAGCAGCGGCAGCACGAACTCTGGCCGCCACTCGACCCGCAGCGGCTCAAACGGCAGCGCCAGCGTACACATCAGCAACCCGACGGCATACTGCAGCGGCAAGACCGCCAGCGGCGGCTGCGTCATGCCTTTTTGCAGCAGGGTGCCGGCGGTCATGCAGCCCAGCGCGATAAAGGCGAACAGCATGCCGCTCAGCGAGAAGTGGGCCACCATCAGGCTTTGGTACACCACCAGCGTCAGCCCGGCCATCGCCAGCGCCAGGCCGAGCGCCCGCAGCCCGGTGCAGCGCCGTTCGGTGATGAACTGGGTGAGGATCGGCTGTACGCCAAGCAACGTGGCCAGCACGCCGGGCGTAATACCCTGTTCCAACGCCAGCAGATAGCAGATTTGATAGCTGCCGATCATCAGCACGCCAATCAGCGCGACGCGCCGGCGGGTGCCGGGGGCGGGCAGGCACTGGCGCTGCCACAGGCCGATGGCCAACAGCACCGCCAGCGCGATGGCGCAGCGGAAGAACAGAAAAGCGAAGGCGGAGGCGTGCTCCAGCCCCCAACGGGAGAAAATCGCGCCGCTGCTCCAAAGCAGGACGAACAGCGTAGCCAGGCCGGCATTGGCCCAGAGAGAAGGTAATCGCATGTCAATTTCACCTGTCGTGAAAATTACAGGCTCCGGCGCGCGCGGCGGTCTACGCCTGAACGCAACAGATCAATAAGCCGGAGGTAAAAAGTCGGTTTGGCTTAGCGCACGACCACAATGCGTGGCGGGTAAGCGGCAACCGCTGAAACGACAGAGGAAACGGCGGGTGGGGCGGAAGAAGCACACAGCAAAACGGCGGCCGGAACGGTCGCGTTTGTCGGATCTGTGCTGTGCGCCAGGTAGGTCATGTGAGTTCCTGAAAACCGGGAATGAAACTAATCGTTCAAACATAACTAAGTTCAGCGGGGCGTGCAATCGGAAATCGTAGTGGCTTAAATGATAATGAAAATCATTATCATTTATTGAGAGGTATGCTATGTTGCTTTGGCCGCGCAGTGTTGACGCAGAGGGCGCGGCTTGCCCTTGCCTCGGTTCACGCAATGCGTGCGACAAAAGACGTTGCGATTCGCTTTTGCAGAAGGCGCGTAATCGTGGTAAAAATATTGATATGTTATAATGTAACAATTTACGCATAATGAATTCAGTTCACGACATCCTCCATGTTGATGGAGTTAGCCTGACCGGCCACGGCGGGGCATTGATACTCGACAACATCCATTTCGCGCTGCGCGCCGGTGAGAAGCTGGCGGTGATCGGCCCTAACGGCAGCGGCAAGTCCAGCCTGTTGCGTGCCCTGATCGGCGAAACGCGGCCGGACAGCGGCGGCATTTACTGGCGAGGGCGCGCCTTGTCCGCGTGGCCGGCGGCGGAGCGCGCCAGAAGCATCGCCTTTCTGGCGCAAAACGACTCGCCGGATTTGCGGCTGTCGGTTGAGGACTACGTTGCGTTGGGTCGTTTGCCGCATGGTGCATGTTCTGCGACGGGAAAGCGCATCGTTGACGAAGCCATCGGGGAAACCGGGCTGGCGCCGCTCAGGCGCCATCCGTTGGGGCGGCTCTCGGGCGGCCAGCGCCAGCGTGCCGCGCTGGCTCGGGCGTTGGCGCAGTCTCCCGATCTGTTGTTGCTGGATGAACCGACCAATCACCTCGATCCGCCCGGGCGCTCGGCGCTGCTGTCGTTAGTGAAAAATAAAGACATCGCCGTGATTGCGGTCTTGCACGATCTGCCCGTGGCAGAGGCGTTTGCCGATCGGATCCTGGTGCTCAACGAAAGCCGTCAGGTGGCCTGTGGTACGCCCGAGGCGGTGTTGCAGACCCCGGTGATTCTGCCGGTGTTCGGCATGAACAGTTTCAAGGTGGCGCATCCCGTCAGCGGGAAAACGCTGCGCATTTTTGACGTTCCCCATTGCGCTTGATAAACCAGAGATAAACATGAACACACGCGTATTCATCCTGCTTCTGCTGCTGGCCGCCAGGTCGGCGGCGGCTGAACATTTTCCCGTCACCGTAGAAAGCTGCGGTGTGCCGGTCACCTTCAACCAGGCGCCGCAGCGCGCCGTCATCAACGACATCAACATGGCCGAGATGGCCTTTGCACTGCATCTGCAGGATCGCATTGTCGGGCTGACCGGTATCACCGGCTGGTACAAACTGACGCCCGACTTCAAGGCGGCGATGGGCGCCATTCCCGAACTGGCGCCGAAATATCCCGCTTTGGAAACGTTGCTGGCGGCGCAGCCGGATTTCTTCTTCGCCGGCTGGAATTACGGCATGAAGATCGGCGGCGACGTCACGCCGGAGAAGCTCGCCCCGTTCGGCATCAAAACGCTGGTGCTGAGCGAGAGCTGCGTACAGGCCGGCGGGCGGCCGCAGAAGGCCGATATGAACCTGCTGTATGACGATGAGCTAAAACTCGGCAAGATTTTCGGCAAGCAGCAAGAGGCCGCCGCGCTGGTTGAGGGTTGGCAGCGCCGGTTGGCTACGCTTCCCGCCAGGCCAGCGGGCCAGGCGCCGCTCAAGGTGTTCGTCTATGACTCGGGGGAGGAGAAGCCTTTCACCAGCGGCAAATACGCTATGCCGACGGCGATCATCGAAGCGGCGGGCGGCCGCAACGTGATGGACGGTTTGCCGGCGAGCTGGACGACGGCGTCCTGGGAGGCGGTAGCGGCGGCAGAGCCCGATTTCATTATTCTGCTGGATTACCAGACCGGTTCGGGCGCCGATGCGCTGCGGCGCTTCCTCGAGTCTCACCCGTTGATGAAATTGACGCCTGCCGTACGGCACCACCGCTATCTGAAACTGCAGTATGCGGAGCTGACGCCGGGGCCGGCCAACATCGGCGCAGTGGAAAAGCTGGCGCGGGCGCTGTACGCGCCGGAGGCTGAATGAACTCGCCGACCCGGCGGTTTATGCTGCTCGCGCCGTTGGCGCTGTCGGTATTGTGCGGGTTAATGATCTGGAGCCTGCAGCTGGGCAGCGTCGCGCTGTCATGGCGGCAGGCGTTTGCGGCGTTAGGGCTCGGTTCGGCGCCGCTTTCCGGCATGCTGGACACCATCGTCGTGCAGCTGCGGGTGCCCAGGGCTTTGTTGGCGGCGTTAACCGGCGCCGGACTGGCGATGACCGGCGCGCTGCTGCAGACCACCACCCGCAATGAGCTGGCCGATCCTTTTTTGTTTGGGCTCTCCTCCGGCGCCTCCGCCGGCGCGGTGCTGGTCATCACGCGCTTCGGCGATGCGCTGGGCGTACTGACGTTGCCGCTGTCCGCTTTCGTCGGCGGCGTTTTGTCCGCATTGGCGGTGATGATCCTGTTTCGCGTCAGCCGGGTCAGGCGCGCCGAGCAGCTGATCGTCTGCGGCCTGGCGGTCTCATTTTTGTTTAGCGCGCTCACCAGCTACCTGGTTTTTTCCGGCGATCAGCGGGCGGCCGGTTCGGTGTTGTTCTGGTCGCTCGGTGGGCTGGGGCTGGCGCGTTGGGATAATCTGTTCATTCCGCTGGTGAGTTTCGTGCTGCTGGCCGGGTTTACGGCGCTGCGTTGGCGGGCGCTGGACGCGCTGCTGGCGGGCGAGCAAACCGCCCATTCGATGGGGGTCAACGTGGCGCGGCTGCGCACCGAGACCTTTCTGTGCTGCGCACTGTCCACGGCGTTTCTCGTTTCGCTGACGGGCGTGATCGGCTTTGTCGGGCTGATGGTGCCTTATCTGGCCCGGCGCCTGGTGGGCGTGCGCCACCGATTGTCCGTGCCGATGTGCGGCATGCTGGGGGCGATGTTGCTGACCGGCGGTGACATGCTCAGCCGCAGCCTGATCCCCAATCAGGAACTGCCCATCGGCATCATTACGGCGGGGCTGGGGGGCGCGTTCATTGTGTCCTTGCTGCTGCGCGCGGAGCGGTGAACGCCCCCCGCGAAGATAAAGTCGTCTATCAAAAGCCCGCGCCGGGTGCGGCGGCGGGCCAATCGGGCGGTCTTAGCGGGGGCCTTCGGCCCAGCCTTTGCGTTTGCTGGTTTTGCCGATGCCGGGGTTGAAGCTGTTGGTCGGATCGGCGGCGCGGTAGAACGCCTGCAGATCCGGTTTGGCGTGATACAGGTGGCCGACGTTATGCTCCGCCGGGTACTCGGCGCCGCGCCGGTTGAGGATCTCGAGCATCTTTTCTTTCAGCGCGTGGCTGTCGACGCCTTTTTTCACCACGTAGTCCTGATGGAAGACGTGGCACATAAAGTGGCCGTAATACAGCTTATGCACCAGCTGGCTGTCGATTTCCGGCGGCAGCGTTTCAAACCAGTCGGTGTCGTTGCGGCGCAGGGCGATATCCAGCGCCAGAATATCTTCCACCTTGTCGGCGTGCACCGCATGGTAGCGCACGGCGGCGCCGGCGGCGGCGAAGCGGTGCAGGAAGGCCTTTTTGCCTTCGTCAGGCGTGCAGGCGAAGAAAGCGCCTTCGGCCTGGGCGAAGTACTCGGTCAGGTAGCGCTGCGCTTCGTCTACGCCGGGGCCGGCCATCTTCAGCAGCAGGTGATGTTCGAAACGTTCGCGGTATTCCTTCATGCGCTTCGGCAGGTGGCTCGGCGCCAGATGGCTCAGGCCCTGCATCAGCCGGTCGGTCAGGTTGTGCGGCAGCAGCGGCAGCTTGTTGAGGCTGGCGTCCATACGGCCTTTCAGGGTGAAGAAGCGCGGCATCTGATCGGTGCCGAGCTTGTCGATCATCATGAAGGTGTCTTTGCCGTACACCTCGGCGATGTCGAAGATATCGCGGTGCATGTACTCACCGGCCACCGGCAGGTTGTCGAACTGGCTCAGCATGTGGCGGCGCAGCTCGGTCAGCACCGCGGTGTCGTTGGTGCCGATATAGAACACCTGCTCTTTGCCTTCTTTTTCGAAGGTGTCGAGCCGCACCGCGAACACCGCCAGCTTGCCGGCGCAGCCGGAGGCCTCGAACAGGCGGCGTTTGTCGGCGTTAAAGCGGGAAGGGGTGTCGGCATCGACGTCGCGCACCCGGCTGGCGTACTCGTTATCCGAGGCGCGCAGCTCGCCGTATTCGACGTCGGTCGGGCGATAGTCGCCTTTTTCCAGCCGGGTGAGGATCTCTTCCGGCGTGTCGCCGAGGCGGATGCCCAAATGATTCACCAGGCGCAGTTGGCCGTCTTCCCCTAGCTGGGCGTACAGCGCCATTTCGGTATAGGCCGGGCCGCGTTTCACCAGCGAGCCGCCGGAGTTGTTGCACACGCCGCCGATCACCGAGGCGCCGATACAGGAGGAACCGATCACCGAATGCGGTTCGCGGCCGTAGGGTTTGAGCAATTTCTCGAGGTGGTGCAGGGTGCTGCCGGGGAAGCCGACCACCTGCTTGCCGTTGTCCAGCACCTGAATATGGTCGAGGCGCAGGGTGCTGACGATGACGATGTCGCGATCATAGTCGTTGCCGCTGGGGGTCGATCCTTCGGTCAGGCCGGTATTGGCGGCCTGCATGATGACGATTTTGTCGGCGGCCACGCAGGCCTGCAAAATGCGCCACAGCTGCAGCAGGCTGGTGGGAAACACCACCGCCAGCGCCTGGCCTTCGCCGGAGCGGAACCCCTTGCGATACCGCTCGGTGTTGCGATCGCCGGTCAACAACTGCGGGCCGCCGACGATGTCCTTGAGCTGATTGATAAACGCCTGATTGCCTGACTGCATGCTGTCTGTCTCCCTGTCATCCCCGTCGCTTTAACCGCGGCGCCGGAGTGCCGCATATAAGCTAAGAGGTTATCAATTAAATAACTTATTAAGCTATCAGCTTGCCAGGCTAATGGCCTGTGGGTTTAGTAACGCTCGGCGTAGCCGGCCCGGCGCTCTTCGTCGCGCAGCGTCAGGATCTCCACACCGTCGGCGGTGACCGCCACGGTGTGCTCCCACTGCGCCGACAGTTTTTTGTCGCGCGTCACCACCGTCCAGCCGTCTTTCTTCTGCTTGATGCGGCGGTCGCCCTGGTTGATCATCGGCTCGATGGTGAACACCATGCCTTCCTGCAGCACCATACCGCTGCCGGGTTGACCGTAGTGCAATACCGCCGGCTCTTCATGCATATCGCGGCCGATGCCGTGGCCGCAATACTCCCGCACGATGCTGTAGCCGGCCTGCTCGGCGTGCCGCTGGACGGCATGGCCGATATCCCCCAGGGTGGCGCCCGGTTTCACCGCGCGAATGCCCTGCCACATCGATTCATAGACGTTGTTCACCAGCCGTTTGGCCAGCGGCGTCACCTGGCCGATGCAGTACATCTTGCTGGAGTCGGCGATGTAGCCGCCGTTTTCCAGCGTGATGTCCACGTTGACGATCATGCCGGAACGCAGGATTTTGCTGGCCGACGGCACCCCGTGGCACACCACGTCGTCGATTGAGGTGTTGAGCACATAGGGGAAATCATACTGCCCCTTGCTGGCCGGGCGCGACTTCAGCTCCTCGACGATAAACGCCTCGGCGCGGTCGTTGATCTCCATGGTGGAGATGCCTTCGACGATGACCTCATCGAGCATAGCAAACACTTTCGCCAGCAGGGCGCCGGAATGGCGCATTTTGGCAATCTCTTCCGGCGTTTTAATCACAATCTGTTTCACCCGACAATCTCCTTCAGCGTCAGCGCGTTATCTTTCATCATTTTTTTTACCAGCTGCGGGTAGGTCAGTTCCGGATGGAACTCCGCCAGCATGCCGATCTTGATCCAGTACTCGGCCTGCGCGTTGATCGAACGCGTCATGGTCAGGCTGGCGAGGCGCAGATCGTCATGCAGCGCGTCTGAAATTTTTACGATGCCCATCGGCGTCTCCCTAAGTGAACGATATACGAAGTGTATACGTTTAGGATGGTCGCGATGTGGCATTCTGTGGCGTAAGAAGATTCTGGCAACAACGATTGCCGCCGCCAGGCAATGCGTTTATTGTGATAAACGACTTTTTTGCCATGATTTTTCAGAAGGATTTAAGGCGTGACTAAACTACGTGTTGGGGTGATTTTTGGCGGTAAATCGGCGGAGCATGAGGTGTCGCTGCAGTCGGCCAAAAACATTGTGGATGCAATCGACAAAGAGAAGTTTGACGTCACGCTGCTGGGGATCGACAAACAGGGGCAGTGGCACATCAACGACGCCTCCAACTACCTGCTCAACGCCGAGAACCCGGCGCTGATCGCGCTGAACCGCTCGAACAAGAACGTGGCGCTGATCCCGGGCCAGGAAAAACAGCAGCTGATCGAAGCGGGCAGCGCCGGCGCGTTGGGCCAGCTCGACGTCATCTTCCCGATCGTGCACGGCACGCTGGGGGAGGACGGCTCGCTGCAGGGGCTGCTGCGCATGGCCAATATGCCGTTCGTCGGCGCCGGCGTGCTCGGCTCGGCGGTCAGCATGGATAAAGACGTGACCAAGCGCCTGCTGCGCGACGCCGGGCTGGCGGTGGCGCCGTTCGTCACCCTGACCCGCGCCAACCGCGCCGGATTCACGTTTGAGCAACTGAGCGAGCGCCTCGGCCTGCCGCTGTTCGTCAAGCCGGCCAACCAGGGCTCGTCGGTCGGGGTCAGCAAGGTGGAAAACCGCGCCGAGTTCGACGCGGCGGTATCGCTGGCCTTCAGCTTCGATCACAAGGTGCTGGTGGAGTCGGCGATCGTCGGCCGCGAGATCGAGTGCGCGGTGCTGGGCAACGACGATCCGCAGGCCAGCGTGTGCGGCGAGATCGTGCTGAGCGACGCCTTCTATTCTTACGACACCAAATACATCAATGAGCAGGGCGCTCAGGTGGTGGTGCCGGCGGCAATCGCGCCGGAAGTGAGCGACCACATCCGCGAGGTGGCGCTGAAGGCGTTCCGCGCGCTGGAGTGCTTCGGGCTGGCGCGGGTGGATGTGTTCCTGACGCCGGACAACCAGGTGGTGATCAACGAAATCAACACGCTGCCGGGCTTCACCAACATCAGCATGTATCCCAAGCTGTGGGCCGCCAGCGGCGTCAGCTATCAGGCGCTGATCACGCGCCTGATCGAATTGGCGCTGGAGCGCCACCAGCAGGATCGCGCGCTGAACAGCTCGGTGTTCGATCGCTAATCGCGGCAGGGGGCGGCGGTGCCGCCCCCGTCTCTCACTTCACCGTCACATCGATATCGCCGAAATACTTCTTCGACAGCGCCGTCACCGTGCCTTGCTGTTTCACTTTGGCGATGGCGGCATCCAGTTTTTTCTTCAGCGCCTCATCCCCTTTACGCAGGCCGAAGGCGATACCTTCACCGAGGATTTTGTCGTCGCGCACCGCCTCGCCGACGAAGGCGAAGCCTTTGCCGTCCGGCTGCGACAGGAAGCCGCTTTGCCCCGACGGCGCCATCACCAGCGTGGCGTCGAGCCGACCGGCCGCCAGATCGAGGTAAACCTGATTTTGATCCTGATAAGACACCACGTCCACGCCCGCCGGCGCCCAATGGGTTTTGGCGTAAATCTCCTGAATCGATCCTTGCAGCACGCCCACGTGTTTGCCCGCCAGCGATTTGGCGTCCGGCAGCAGGCCGCTGCTGGCCTTGGCGATCAGGCGGTTCGGCACCTGATAGATGGCGTCGGTGAAGGCGATCGCCTGGCGCCGCTGTTCGGTCACGTTCATCGCCGAGTTGATGGCGTCGAACTTGCGCGCCTGCAGCGCCGGGATCAGGCTGTCGAACGAGGTTTCCACCCAGCTGCATTGCAACTGCGCGGCGGCGCACACCGCGTCGCCCAGTTCGATGTCGAACCCTTCCAGTTTGCCGCTGGCGGATTTGGATTCGAACGGCGGATACAGCGCTTCCAGGCCGAAGCGCAGGCTGTTTTCCGCCGCCAGCGAAGCGCCGGCGGCCAGCAGGCATCCGGCGGCGAACAGCGTTTTCAATGCTTTCATAGGCAGTGCCCCTTTCCCATGGTTGGACAAAAAATCACACCTGGCTCAGGCGGCGCGCGCCTTCCAGCAGGGTCTCGTTATCTTTGGAAAAACTCAGCCGGATAATGCCGGTATCGGTGCCGTCACTGTAGAACGCCGACAGCGGGATCGTCGCCACCTTCGCTTCGCGGATCAAGCGCACGGCGAAATCATTGTCGCTTTCGTGACTGAAGCCGCTAAAGCGGGCCAGCATGAAGAAGCTGCCGCGGCTGGGCAGCAGCTCAAAGCGCGAATCCTGCAGGGCGCTGGCCAGCAGATCGCGCTTTTGTTGATAAAACGCCGCCAGCCCCAGGTAGCTCTGCGGGTTGGCGAGCGCGGCGGCGAAGGCGTGCTGCATCGGCGTATCGGCGGAGAACACCATAAACTGGTGCACCTTGCGGATCTCGTCCATCAGCGCCGCCGGCGCCAGGCAGTAGCCGACGCGCCAGCCGGTGACGTGGTAGGTTTTACCGAACGACGACACGATCACGCTGCGTTCCGCCAGCTGCGGGTAGCGCGCCATGCTGTGGTGAATATCGCCGTCGAACACCACGTGCTCGTAGACCTCGTCGGACAGGATCACGATGTCGGTGTCGCGGGTCAGGGCGGTCAGACGTTCGATGTCGTGCGCGTCAAACACCGCGCCGGTCGGGTTGTGCGGCGTGTTGACGATGATCATGCGCGTTTTGCCGTTGATGGCGGCGGCCACTTCGTCCCAGTCGACGCGAAAATCCTGCAACGACAGCTTGATCGCCACCGGCGTGGCGCCCTGCAGGCGCACGATCGGCGCATAGCTGTCGAACGCCGGTTCGAAATAGATCACCTCGTCGCCGGGATGCACCAGCGCGCTAATCGCCGAGTACAACCCTTCGCTGGCGCTGGCGATCACCGTGATTTCTTCGTCGGCGTCATAGCGTGTGCCATACAATCGTTCAGCTTTTTCCGCCAGAGCAGCACGTAACGCCGCCACGCCGCTCATCGGCGCGTATTGGTTATGACCTGCGCGCATGGCTTGCGTCGTCGCCTCGATCAGCTGCGGGTCACCGGCGAAGTTGGGCGCGCCCTGTGACAGATTGAGGGCCTGATGTTCGGCGCTGAGTTGGCCAATGACGGTGAAAATGGTGGTGCCGACGTCCGGCAGCTTCGAGCGGGATGAGCAGGCGCTCTGCATGATGGGCTCCAGGCAAACAGGGAAGTGTTGAGCGATTAAGCATCAGCCGGCGTAGGCGGACAAGGGAAAGTTTGTCATACTTGCCATGCACTACGATCATACCTAATCGAGGCCAGCTATGCCGATATCCCTGCCGTCGCTCGACGTGTTGAAAACCTTCGTGGTGGTGGCGCAACGCCTCAACTTTACCCATGCCGCCCGGCAGCTGCACCTGACGCAGGGGGCGGTCAGCCGGCAAATCCTCGGGCTGGAACAGCGCCTGGGCTATCCGCTGTTCAGCCGCCAGGCGCGCGGTTTGGCGCTGACGCCGCAGGGCGCGCAGCTGTTGGCGCCGGTGCAGCAGGCGCTGGGGCAGTTGGACGAGGCGCTGACGCGGGCCGCCGCCCCGCCGGGGGCGCTGCGCATCAAATGCCCGACCTGCGCCATGCGCTGGGTGCTGCCGCGCATCATTCGCCTGCAGAATGAACGGCCGGACATGCATATTGAGCTGACCGCTTCGGTGTCGCACGGTCTGGATTTCAGCACCGAGCAATTTGACGCCGCGGTGGTATTCGGCCGGCCGCCGGGCAAAAAGCTGAGCGCGCACCTGCTGTTCGACGAAATCCTCACGCCGGTCTGCACGCCGACGTTCCTGCCGCCAACGCCCCGGCTGGCGGACTTGACGGACAAAACCCTGCTGCACCCGACGCGCGATCGGCGCGACTGGCTGCGCTGGCTGAAGGCGGCGGGGGCCGATGCGCTGCCGTCCGGCAAGGCTCAGCATTTCGATACCCTCGATCTGGCGATGAGCGCCGCACTGCAAGGGTTTGGCATCGCCATCGGCGATCTGTGCCTGCTGGAGGAGGATATTCAGGCGCGGCGTATCGTCACGCCGTTCCCGCTCTGCGTCAGCAGCGGCGCGGCCTATTATTTGGTCTATCCTGAACGCGGGGCGCCATCGCCGGCGCTGGCGCAGTTTATCGATTTCCTGACGGCGGAGGCCGCCGACAGCCGCGCCCGGCTGCAGAATTACCTGCCGATAACCTGTAATGCTTTGTAAACATTAACGATGCGAATTCCCTTGGCGATGAAACAGAGTGTGGCAAACTGTTTCTTCACTCCGATTAAACTCCGCGGCGTTGGCGGCGGAAACACGCCTGAGATAAAACAAGATGAAATGGCTTTGTGTGGTGAGTATGTTGTCCGGTCTGGCCCTCAGCCCGGCTTTTGCGCAGGAAACGCCGATAACGCAGGGCATGCACGCCCAGCAGCGCGACGCCTTCGTGTCCAATTTGATGAAGCAGATGACGCTGGAAGAGAAGATCGGCCAGCTGCGGCTGATCAGCGTCGGGCCGGATAACCCGAAAGAAGCGATCCGCGAGGGCATCCGCAAAGGGCAGATCGGCGCCATCTTCAATACCGTTACCCGGCCGGATATCCGGGTGATGCAGGATCAGGCGATGCAGCTCAGCCGCCTGAAAATTCCGTTGTTCTTCGCCTATGACGTGGTGCACGGTCAGCGCACCGTGTTCCCGATCAGCCTGGGGCTGGCGGCCAGCTTCGATCTGGAAGCCATCGCGCTCAGCGCCCGGGTGGCGGCGCAGGAGGCCAGCGACGACGGCCTGAACATGACCTTTGCGCCGATGGTCGATATCACCCGCGATCCGCGCTGGGGCCGGGTCTCCGAAGGCTTCGGCGAAGACACCTGGCTGGTGTCGAAAATCGCCAGGGTGATGGTCGACGGTTTCCAGAACGGCGACCCGGCCAAACCCGGTTCGGTGATGGCCAGCGTCAAGCACTTTGCGCTGTACGGCGCCGTCGAAGGCGGCCGCGATTACAACACCGTCGACATGAGCCCGCTGCGCATGCATCAGGACTATTTGCCGCCTTATAAAGCGGCGGTGGATGCCGGCAGCGGCGGGGTGATGGTGTCGCTCAACGCGATCAACGGCGTGCCGGCCACCGCCAACCCGTGGCTGCTGAAAGATCTGCTGCGCGACCAGTGGGGCTTTAAAGGCATCACCATCAGCGACCACGGCGCAATCAAAGAACTGATTAAACACGGCGTGGCCGCCGACGCGCGCGACGCGGTGCGGCTGGCAATCACCTCCGGTGTCGACATGAGCATGAGCGACGAGTTCTACGACAAATACCTGCCGGGCCTGGTGAAAGACGGGCTGGTGGCTGAAAGCGATATCGACCGCGCCTGCCGCGACGTGCTGAACACCAAGTACGACATGGGGCTGTTCACCGATCCGTATGTGCATCTGGGCCCGGCGGGTGCCGATCCGCAGGACACCAACGCCGAAAGCCGCCTGCACCGCGCCGAGGCGCGGGTGGTGGCACGCAAAACGATGGTGCTGCTGAAGAACGATAAGCAGACGCTGCCGCTGAGCAAGCAGGCGACCATCGCGTTGGTCGGGCCGATGGCCGACAGCCAGCGCGACGTGATGGGCAGCTGGTCCGCCGCCGGGGTGGTCAAGCAGTCGGTGACCCTGCGCGAAGGGCTGGAGCGGGCGGTGGGCGACAAGGCGCGCATTCTTTACGCCAAGGGCGCCAACGTCACGCAGGATAAAGGCATCATCGACTACCTGAACGAGTATGAGCCGGCGGTGGCGTTCGACACCCGTTCGCCGCAGCAGATGATCGACGAAGCGGTGCAGGCGGCGAACAAGGCCGACGTGGTGGTGGCGGTGGTGGGGGAATCGCAGGGCATGGCGCATGAGGCCTCCAGCCGCGCCGACATCACGATCCCGCAGAGCCAGCGCGATCTGATCGCCGCGCTGAAAGCCACCGGCAAGCCGCTGGTGCTGGTGCTGATGAACGGCCGGCCGCTGGCGCTGAGCTGGGAGAGCGAGCAGGCGGACGCGATGCTGGAAACCTGGTACAGCGGCACCGAGGGCGGCAACGCGGTGGCGGACGTGCTGTTCGGCGACTACAACCCGTCGGGCAAGCTGCCGATGACCTTCCCGCGCTCGGTCGGCCAGATCCCGATGTACTACAACCACCTGAACACCGGCCGCCCGTTCGGCAAGGAGAATCCGGGTAAGTACACCTCGCGCTACTTCGATTCGCCGAACGGCCCGCTGTATCCGTTCGGTTACGGCCTGAGCTACACCACTTTCAGCCTGTCGGACCTGACATTGTCCAGCCCGACGATGGCGCGCAACGGCAAGCTAACCGCCAGCGTCACGCTGAAAAATACCGGCAAGTACGACGGCGCCACGGTGGTGCAGCTGTATCTGCAGGACGTGACCGCCTCGGTCAGCCGGCCGGTGAAAGAGCTGCGCAACTTCAAGAAAGTGACGCTGAAGGCCGGCCAGTCGCAGCAGGTTGAGCTGCCGATTAGCGAAGACGATCTGAAGTTCTACAACGCCAGCCTGAAATGGGGGGCGGAGCCGGGCAAATTCAACGTGTTCGTCGGCCTGGACTCCGACAACGTGCAGGCGCAAAGCTTTACGCTGAAGTAACCCTGTCCCCCTCGTTCGCCGCGCTGAGCGAGGGGGCATCTATTCATTCCCGCTAACGTCATCGGAGCTTGCCTCATGAAACGCTATCTGGACTGCAGCGCCAGCGATCTGGCCGATATCGGCAAAGCCGATCTGCTCTATGCCATCCGCGCCAGCGAAGGGCGCATCTTGGTCAGCGAAACCATCGCGGTCACTCAGCCGCTGCTCAATAACGTCACCAACGCCGAGCTGGCTGCCAGCCAGGGCGCCGACCTGCTGCTGCTGAACCTGTTCGACGTCGACCATCCGCACATCGCAGGCCTGCCCGCCGACGTGCCGCCACAGGAAGCGCTGCGCACGCTGCAGCGCCTGACCGGACGGGTGATCGGGGTGAACCTGGAGGCCGTCGATCCGGCCTTCGCCACCGAACATAACGATTTCTGGCAGATGACGGCGGGGCGTGCCGCCACCGCCGAGAATGCGCGCAAGCTGTATCAACTCGGCGCGCGCATGCTGGTGCTGACCGGCAACCCGAACAACGGCGTCAGCAATCAGGCGATCGCCGCCGCGCTGAAAGCGATCCGTGATGAGGTGGGCGACGAGATGGTGCTGGTGACCGGCAAGATGCACGGGGCCGGTATCGTGCGCGAAAGCGGCAGCCAGCTGATCGGCGAGCAGGACATCGCGCTGTTCGTGGAGAACGGCGCGGACATCGTGCTGTTGCCGGCGCCCGGCACCATTCCCGGCATGTCGCAGGAGAAAGTGGCGGCGCTGATTGCTTATGCGCAGCGGCAGGGCGCGCTGGCAATGACGGCGATCGGCACCTCGCAAGAGGGGGCCGACGTGCAGACCGTGCGGCAGATTGCGCTGATGAGCAAAATGGCCGGCGCGGATCTGCACCATATCGGCGATACCGGCTATCTGGGGCTGGCGCTGCCGGAAAACATCTTCGCTTACAGCGTGGCGATTCGCGGTGTGCGCCACACCTACAGCCGCATGGCGCGCTCGGTGAACCGCTAAGCCTGGGGCTTTTGCGCCGTCACGATGCTGAAATAGCCGAGCGACGGCAGCACCTGAGCAGGCCCGAAGCCGACGTCGTGCAGCAGGTCGCCGATTTCCCTGCCGGAGTATTGGCGGCCCTGCGTCCATCCCATCATCATCAGGCCGCATCCCGCGGCGGCCAAAGGCTGCTGATCAAGTTCCAGAAATAACCGAAATAATGCGGTTTTTTTAACAAAAAGGGTTCCGCTTCCGGCGTAAGATGAAATGTTTCGCCGTCTCTAGCGATCAATTTCAATGCCAATAGCGCCATGATCAACGTTTCCGCCGGGCGTCTTTCCACATTGGCCTGAGCGCATATATCGGTCAGGTTGCGGGGGGGCAGAGCAATAAACTCAAAGATGCCCAGGCGATGCGCGATAAGCACCGCCGGATAGAGATATAAATTCATCGTGATATCGAGAAGGGGTTTTCGTCGCATTGCGGCGGCCGGACGGCATGATTCATGTGAATCCCCTTCCACTAAGGCATGACACATCTTAACAGGCTATGCCACGCCGGTGGTTTTGGCAAAGAGGGGCACGCAATTGACCGCAGGCCAACGCTTCCGTTGTAAATAATTCCTGGGTGAGATTATTTTTACTATGAATTGAGCGCGGCCAATGCCGAACGTGCAAAAATGACAGCGGGCGGAGATTATTACCCCGGCATGCGTTTTTATTTTATTGAGGCTTAACTTAATCACCGCTATTAATGCATTAGGGTTGTGTTAATCTAGGCCGCCATTATACCGTACCGATATTCACACTGTATTTGTGAATAATTAAAAATTAAATAATTCATTATTAAAACGAGTTAACAATGAAAAAAAACATTCTGACCGGCATGATTGCCGCGACTCTGGGCCTGTTCAACACCGCTAACGCTGAAGGGATGGATCCTGCCGCATTGAAAAACGTCTATGACATCACGCGCAATACCGCCGGGTTGATGTCCTACTGTGTCGATAAAGGTTTCCTGAAAGCCGACAGCATCGACAACGCCAAGAAAATGGTGGCCTACGTGGCGGCTATTCCCGGCGGCGTCGACACCCGCGACGGCGACAAGCGCGAAGCGATGGGCCGAGAAGGCAATGTGCTGAACGACGACGGCAAAGTGGTCGCGTTGGAAAAAGAAGCGCCGCAGGGGCTGCAGGCATGGTGCCAGCAGGCTGACGAAGGGATCCGCCAGGGGCTGACGTCTATCGGTCAGTAAGTCTTCTTCACGCGCCCTTACAGGGCCGATGGGATCCGTCGCCACACCGGCGGATCCGCTTCCAGGATCGCATTCACGCCTCGTTTTACCTCCCGAGTACCCGCATCCGGTTTGATCCCGCTGATTGTTTCGCCATGCACATCGCTATATTATTTGCTATACAACGATAATCAACCGGTCACTGCCATGTTTAACTTTCTCCCGCGCCTGCTGTTGGCGCTTGTTTTGTTTTCCACCGCCGCCCAGGCGGATCGCCAGGTCACCGATCAGCTCAATCGCCAGGTCACGCTGCCCGATCGCATCACCCGCGCGGTGGTGCTGCAACACCAGACGTTGAACCTGTTGGTGCAGCTTGATGCGATGCCTCAGGTGGTCGGTGTGCTCAGCAGTTGGAAAAAGCAGCTGGGGCCAAACTACCTGCGGCTGGCGCCGACGTTGGCAACCCTGCCGATGCCGGGCGATCTGACTTCGGTGAATATCGAGAGCCTGCTCGGCCTGCATCCGCAGGTGGTGTTCGTGGCCAACTATGCGCCGCCGGAGATGATTGCGCAGATCGAACGGGCGGGCATTCCGGTGGTGGCTATCTCGCTGCGCCGCGAGGCGGCCGATCAGGCGGGTAAAATGAATCCGCAGCTGAGCGATGAGGATCGGGCCTATACGCTGGGGCTGCAGGACGGCATTCGCCTGATCGGCGAGGTGATGTCGCGTCAGCCTCAGGCAGAAGCCCTGATTAAGGACGTCATTCAGCAGCGCGCGTTGGTCGCCGAACGGCTGCGCGATCTGCCGGAAAATCAGCGGGTGCGGGTGTATATGGCCAACCCCGATCTCACCACCTACGGCGCCGGCAAATATACCGGGTTGATGATGCGGCACGCCGGTGCGCTCAACGTAGCGGCGAAGGACATTCAGGGGTTTAAACAGGTTTCTATCGAGGATGTCCTGAAGTGGGATCCGGCGGTGATTTTCGTGCAGGAGCGCTACCCGGAGGTGGTGAAACAGATCCTGACGTCACCGCAGTGGCAGCCGATCGACGCGGTGAAGAATAAGCGGGTCTACCTGATGCCGGAGTACGCCAAGGCCTGGGGGTATCCAATGCCGGAAGCGATGGCGTTGGGTGAGTTGTGGATGGCGAAAAAACTTTACCCGCAGCGTTTTGCCGATATCAATCTGCAGCAGCGGGTCGACGCTTACTATCAACGTTATTACCGCGCCACCTGCTGCCAGAGCGGGCAATGAGGCTGGGCTGGCTGGCATTGTTGACGCTGTGCTGCGCGCTGTTTTCGCTCGGCGTTGGCCGCTTTCAGGTGCCAATAACGCACAGCCTGATGATTTTGCTGGAGCCGTTCACCGGGCAGCATTATGCCGGCATCGATGCTATCCAACGCCAGGTGATCCTGGTTGTGCGCGTGCCGCGAGTGCTGTTGGCGATGGGCGCCGGCGCAGCGCTGGCCCTGTGCGGCGCGGCTTTGCAAGGCGTCTTTCGCAACCCGCTGGTCGACCCGCATATCATCGGCGTGTCGTCCGGCGCGGCCTTTGGCGGCACGCTGGCTATCCTGCTCAGCCTGCCATTGGCGGCGCTGCTGCTGTCGGCTTTTGTTTTCGGCATGGCGGCGCTGCTGTTGATTTTCACTCTCACCAGCGCCATTGCGCGGCGCAATATTCTCTCTTTGGTACTGGCGGGGGTGATCCTCAGCGGCTTCTTCTCAGCCTGCGTCAGCCTGATGCAATATCTGGCGGATACCGAAGAGAAACTGCCGAGCATCGTGTTTTGGCTGCTCGGCAGCTTTGCCACCGCCGATCGGCAAAAGCTGCTGATGCTGTTTGTGCCTTTGCTGTTGGCCGGCGGCTTGCTGTTGGCGCTGCGCTGGCGCATCAATCTGCTGTCGTTGGGCGATGAGGATGCCGGTGCATTGGGCATCAACGTTGAGCGCACTCGCTGGCTGATTTTGACGCTGTGCGCCGCCATCGTGGCCGCCCAGGTGGCGGTCAGCGGCAGCATCGGTTGGGTCGGCTTGGTGATCCCGCACGTGGCGAGGCGGCTGGTGGGGCCGGATCACCGGCGCCTGTTGCCGGCTTCACTTTGCCTGGGGGCCCTGTACATGCTGGTGATCGACGATTTGGCGCGCACGCTGAGCAGCAGCGAAATCCCGCTGGGCATTCTGACCGCGCTGATTGGCGCGCCGCTGTTCGCGCTGCTGCTGCGCCGCGCGCAAGTGAGAGGCTGGCATGACTGACACCTTATTGGCCGCCAGGGGCGTAAGGTTCGCCTGGCCGGGCGGGGCACCGCTGTTCCAGCATCTGGACATTCAGCTACGGCGCGGCGAAGTGCTGGCGGTATTGGGCCCGAATGGGCGTGGCAAGAGCACGCTGCTGCAGCTGTTGTTAGGCAGCCTGACGCCGCAATCCGGCGAGATTGAGCGCCACGGTGAGATGGGCTTTGTCCCGCAACACTTTGCGCCGCCGTTCGCCTACCGGGTGCTGGATATCGTATTGATGGGGCGGGCGCGCCATGTCGGCCTGTTTCGTTCACCGTCAGCCGAGGATCATCGGCTGGCGAGAGAAGCGTTGCAGTCGTTGGATTTGCAGCACCTGGCAGAGCGCGAGTTTGGCAGCCTATCCGGCGGTCAACGTCAATTAGTGATGATCGCCCGCGCGTTGGCGATGCGCTGCGAGGTGTTGATCCTGGATGAACCGACTTCGGCGCTGGATCTGCATTATCAGGATCGGGTGTTGAGCCTGATGGCGAGCCTGGCGCGGGAGCAGCAGTTGGCGGTGGTGTTCTCTACGCATCAACCCAATCATGCTCACGCGGTGGCCAATCGGGCTTTGCTGTTGGGCAAGGAAGGGCGCAGCCGGCTCGGTGCCTGCCGCGAGGTGTTAACGGCGCAATCCCTGTCACCCCTGTTCGAGCTGGCGATCGAACGGGTGCCGCTGACGGTGGCGGGCCGCCGTTACGCGACGCTGGTGCCGCTGTATCGCAGCCAACTGGAGCGACATGATGAGTGATATCCTGCTGTTTTCCGCCGGCAGCCTGCGGCTGGCGTTTGCGCCGCTGCTGTCGGCGTTTCAGCGGCGCGCCGGGCAAAAAGTCACGGCGGAATTCGGCCCGGCGGGGTTGTTGCGCCAGCGGATAGAGAATGGCGAGCGGCCACAGCTGTTCGCCTCGGCCAACGTGGCGCACCCGCAAAGGTTGGCGGATCTTGGGATAGCGGGGGCGGTGCAGATTTTTGCGCGCAATCGGCTCTGTGTGACGGTACGCAACGTGCCGGCATTAACCGAACGTCCGCTGCCGCAGGTGCTGTTCGATCCCCACTGGCGCCTTGCTACCTCGACACCGGAGGCAGATCCTTCCGGCGATTATGCGCTGCAGCTTTTCGAACGCTGTGAGCAATACTGGCCGGGACAAGGGGAAGCGTTGCGCCGCCGGGCGCTGCCGTTGGTTGGCGGCAGGGATTCTGCCCCGGTGCCGGCGGGCCGATTGGCAGCGGAATATCTGATCGCCGGCGGGCAGGCGGATATTTTTCTCGGCTACGCCAGCTATGCTCCGGCCTTAGCCGCCTACCCGACGTTGGCGGTGCGGCCGTTGGCGCCGCCGCTGGACATCGAGGCGGATTACGGTTTATGCCTGTTGGATGACGGCGCGCAGCGGTTAGCCGCATTTATCTTGAGCGAACAGGGGCAGGAAATCCTGAGCCGACACGGGTTTATGCGGCGCGCGGAATGACTCGCCGGGCCTGGCGGCCCGGAGAATGTTACCAGAACAGCGGGGTGGTGTTTTCAGCCAGAAACGCCAGCAGGGTTTCGTTGACCGCCGTCGGGTTTTCCTTGTTGCTGATATGCCCGGCGTTGGGGATCAGCACATGTTGACAGCCGAGAAGATCCGCCATGCGCTGGCCTTCCGCCGGCGGGCGCGGCTTATCCTGGGCGCCGGTGATGACGATGCTGGCGGCGGTGATGTTTTCCAGCAGCGCCAGCTTGTCGGGGCGACCGAAGATCATCCGGCCCAGCGGTACGATGCTCTCGCGCAGGCGATCGGCGGGCAGGCTCTGGAGCTGACACAACAGCGATTGCAATAAGGCGTCGGGGACGTCATCGGAATAAAACAGCGACGCGACATGTTCCAGCAGCGGCGAAGTGATGGCGCCGGCTTGCTCCACGGCGGCCAGCATGCCCATATAACGCTGCCGCGCCTCCGGCGTTTCGTCGCCCAGGTAGCTGTCCATCAGCGCCAGCACCTTGACCCGTTCCGGCGCCAGCGCCGCCAGTTCGGCGCCCCACATGCCGCCGACGGACAGGCCGACGATGCCGAACTCTTCAATATCCAAGCGATCCATCAGCGCCAAATGATCGGCGGCGATATCCGACAGGCTGTTTCGCCCGGTCGGCAGCGCCGGTGAGTCGCCGTGGCCCCAGAGATCCGGCACGATCAGGCGGTAGCGTTTCGCCAGCGCTTCAAACTGCGGCGCCCACATGTTCAGATCGAACAGATAGCTGTGGCCCAGCAGCAACGGAAAGCCTGAGCCCACGTCGAGATAATGCAGGGATTTGCCCATCGTTGGCATCTTATCGGTTCCTTATATAAAGAGAGTCCGGCTGCTTATATCACACTCATATTCAACCTGCGGTATTAATTTACCTTAAATTACTTAGGTAAATCCTTATTTTTAATTTCTCTTGATAACAAGACGTCAATGAAAGGTAACGCTAAGGATAATATTCTGGTGACGATAAGCGCCTTGGTTTATGCTGGCGCTCCTTTCAAGATGGAATAGCTAAACAGGGAGTCACGATGAAAAGACTTTTCAGACTATTAATTATTTTGCTTGTCATTTTGCTGCTGGCGGCGGTGCTGTGGTGGTTCTTCGGGCGCGGCAATCCGAATGCGCTGTGGCAAATCGTCAGCCAACAGTGCGTGCCCAATCAGCAGCAGAACAACGATCCGGCGCCCTGCTTAAAGGTTGATTTAACACAGGGTTATGTGCTGTTTAAGGACAGCAAAGGCCCCTATCACGATCTGGTGATGCCAACCGAAAAGGTCAGCGGCATCGAGAGCCCGGCATTGCAGACGGAGCACGTGCCGCCTTATTTCGCCCAGGCCTGGAATAACCGCGAACATATATCCGGCGAGTTGGGTAAGCCGTTAAAAGATGCGTGGCTTTCGCTGGCGGTCAATTCGAAATATGGCCGTTCTCAGGATCAGCTGCATATTCACGTTGCCTGCCTGCGTCAGGATGTCTATAACGCGCTGGGGCAACAGGCGGAGCAATTAGATCAGCAGTGGCGCCCGCTGGCGGTGAAATTAGTCGGCCACCAATATCTGGCCAGAAAATTGGCGGGCACCGATTTAACCCAGGAAGATCCTTTCCGTTTGCTGCACAACTATGTGGTCGAGCAGGGCGACAGCATCGGCAATTATGGCCTGGCGCTGGCGGTCAGCCCGCAGGGCGAGATGCTGCTGTTGGCCAACCGTTTGAAGTTGACCGATCTGAACTTGGGCTCGGCCGGCGAAATTCAGGACTACCACTGCGCGGTGGCGGGGAACTGAGTTTTTCTTATCGCTCCCCGCGTTGTCGGGGAGCAAATCTGTAAAAATGCGATATATCGCTCTGTATTAACTGGATTTTATTTTATTCCGCGACATCTGCTTGATCCTGTCATAACGTCCGATCTATTATTTGTTTGCACAAGCAAATAAATAAGCGAGAGCATTCCGGTATGTCACAACCACGCAAACTTCCTGCTGCGCTGGGCATCCATCTGGATGTGACCAATCGCCTGTGGCGCACGGCGATGGACCAGTCGGTAAAAATGACCAATCTGACGCGCCCGCACTGGCTGGCGCTGAGCGCGATTGCCGATTTGGGTGATGGCTGCACCCTGAAAGACGTTTCCCAGCATTTGAACGCCGAAGTCTCGACGATGTCGCGTGCGTTACTGTTTTTGGAAAAAAATCGGCTGATCGCTCGCGATGCCCTGTCTGAAGATAAGCGCGCTAAAGGCGTGAGAATGACCGTGGCCGGGCAGGAGATGCTGGCGCAGTTGGATCACTCCAGCCAACAGGCACGGCAAAAGCTGCTCAACGGCATTTCGGCCGGCGATCTGGAGGCTTTTTACCGCGTATTGTTTGGCATCAAACATAACGCGATAGCGATGCTCGAACAGGAAAATCTATTGCCGGACGAGTTTGCGCTGTTGGCGGAGGAGCGCGCGGGAGCGATGAAGCCGGAAGGTGAAGCGTGAACGGCCGCTGGCGGAGAGCACAACAGCTGTGCGTTATCGCGTTGGGGATCTTCTCCTGCCCGGTCTTCGCCAGCCAAAATGACCAACAGGTCATCGCACGCGGAAAATACCTGGCGATCGCCGCAGATTGCGCGGCTTGTCACCGCGGCAGCGCCCAACAGGACGCCCCCTACGTCGGCGGTTATGCCATCGCTTCGCCGATGGGCGATATCATCGCCAGCAATATCACGCCCGCCAAAGGAACCGGCATCGGCGACTACAGTGAGCCAGAGTTTCGCCGCGCGTTAACGCAGGGCATCCGGCGAGACGGCCAACCCTTGTATCCCGCCATGCCCTATACCGCTTATCGGGGGCTGAGCGATGACGATCTGCACGCGCTGTATCGTTATTTCATGGCCGGCGTCGCCCCGGTCGATCGCGCGGTGCCTGAGACCCAACTGGCGTTCCCTTTTTCCTGGCGTTATGCGATCCACGGCTGGAACTGGCTGTTTCTGAAAAAAACGCCCGTCGATGAAGACGTGAAAAAAGCGCGTGGTCGCTATCTGGTGGATGTTTTGGGGCATTGCTCGGCGTGCCACAGCCCGCGCAACGCGATGATGGCCGAACGCGACGATCGCTATCTGGCGGGCGGGGAGGCCGGCGGTTGGATCGCGCCGAATATCACCTCGGATCCCGTCAGCGGCATCGGCGGCTGGAGCAGGGAAGAGTTGGTGCAGTATTTGCGTACCGGGCGCAATGACAAAGCCCAGGCCGCCGGCGGCATGGCGGAGGCGGTGGAGCACAGCCTGCGTTTCCTGAGCGACGACGATCTCGACGCCATCGCCGACTGGCTTAAACAGACGCCGCCGATCGCCACCGCGCAAGGAACGAAAGCGGCCTATGCCTATCAGGGAGGCGGTGAAGGCCGTGCCGCCGGGCAGGCGCTGTATGCCGCTGCCTGCGCCAGTTGCCATCGCCTGGGCGGCGAAGGCGCCTACGACGGCCATTTCCCTTCTTTGACAAACAATTCCACCGTAGGCAGCGAGCAGGCCAATAACCTGATCATGGTGATGCTGCATGGCGTGCAGCGCCAGGGAGAGACGCTGCAAACCTGGATGCCGGGATTCGCCGACAGCCTGGATGACCGGCAACTGGCCGAGCTGGGCAATTACGTATTGCAGCAATTCGGCAATCCGGCGGTCAGGATAACGCCGCAGCAAGTGGCTCAGCTGCGGGCTGGCGGTGAGAAACCGTGGTTGATCGCGTCACTGCCTTATGTGTTTTGGGGCGGGGTATTGCTGGCATTGATCGTCATCGGGGCGTGGGTGAAACGTCGGGTGAAGCGTTGAGCGAGGAGAGAGTGGCATGAAGTTCAATCTGAACGGCCAGGCGGTCGAATTTAACGGCGAGCCGGATACGCCGCTGCTGTGGGTGATCCGGGAACATTTTAAGTTAACCGGCACCAAGTTCGGCTGCGGTATCGGCGCCTGCGGCGCCTGTACGGTACATGTCGACGGTAAGGCAGTGCGTTCATGTTGCTATCCGCTGCAATTGGTACGCGATCGGCAGGTGACCACCATCGAAGGATTGTCCACCGATCGCAGTCATCCGGTGCAGCAGGCCTGGATTGCAGAGGATGTGCCGCAGTGCGGCTACTGCCAATCGGGCATGATCATGGCGGTCAGCGCGCTGTTGGCGGAGCACCCGAAGCCGGACGACCGGCAGATAGATACCGGCCTGACCAATCTGTGCCGCTGCGCCACTTATCACCGTATCCGCGCGGCGGTGCACCGCGCCGCCGACAAGGGAGAACCCTAAGCATGGCGATCACCCGCAGAACCTTGCTAAAAGGCAGCGCGTTGGCGGTGGCCGCCATGCTGTTGCCGATATCGACGCGCAGCCTGGCAGCCGTGGTTTCGCAGGATGCGGCGCCGCCCGACGGTCAGTACGAATTGAACGATTGGATCTGGATCGATAGCGGCGGCCGCATCGTCATCGGCGTGTCGCAATGTGAGGTCGGGCAGGGGATTTACACCGGCCTGGCCGAAGTGGTGGCGGCGGAAATGGATGCCGATTGGGCGCAGGTGACGGTGAAGTTCGTCACCGGCCGCGATGCCTACCGCCAGGTTGCCGGGGGCGAGGCTTTCGCGCAGTTTGTCGCCGCTTCAACCTCCATGACCAAATTTTATCAGCGCACCCGGCTGGCCGGCGCGCAGGCGAGAGACTTTTTTCTGCGGGCCGGTGCGCGACATCTCGCACTTTCACCGCGGCAGTGCCGTACGGAGAAAGGTTGGGTGATTGAGGAGGGCGGGCAGCGCAAGGTCGCCTATGGCGATCTGGTGCGCTATGCCGCCGAGCTGCCGTTGGATCCGCAGCCTGCTTTAAAGAGCGAAGCGCAAGAGCAAGAGAGTTTCATCGGCAAGCCGCTGTTGCGGGTCGATACGTCGGAGAAAGTGGACGGCAGCGCGATTTACGGTATCGATATTGACCTGCCGGAGATGCTGATCGGCGTCCCCTGGATGGTGCCCGATCTCAGCGGAAAGCTGGTCGCCGTGCGTAATGAACGGCAGATCCGGGCCATGCCGGGCGTAGTGGAGCTGGTGCTGACCCGGCAGTGGTCGATGAACAACATGGTCGGATTGGATCACGATATGTCGCTCAATACGGTGATCGTGGTGGCGGCGAGCTACTGGCAGGCCAAAAAGGCGGCGGATTTGCTGGAGGTCGACTGGCTGCCGGGCGCAGGGCAAGCGCTGACCGATAGCGCGATTGCGGCGGAGAATCTGGCGATGCTGGATGGCGATACCTTGGTGTCGGCGGTCGATCGCGGCGAGGCGCCGGCGTTGATTCGTGGCGCTGAACAAGATTCGCGCTTGCATGAGGCGCGTTACGGCGCGCCTTATGTGGCGCATGCCACCCTGGAGCCATGCAACGCCACCAGCCATTATGAAGAGGGCCGTATCGAAACCTGGGGCCCTTTCCAGGGGCAGGACATGGTGCGCAACGTTCTGGCGAAAATGTTCGGGCTGAAGCCGACGGATGTGGTGGTGAATACGACCTACCTGGGGGGCAGCTTTGGGCGCAAATATCTGCCGGATGCCGTAATGCATGCTACCGCCGCCTCCCGGGCGGTGGGGAAACCGGTCAAGGTGATCTATCCGCGCGAGATCGACATGCGGCATGAATATTATCGTCCGGCCTGCATCAGCCATTATCGGGCGCTGCTGGATGAAAACGGCTACCCGCAGGCGCTGTGGGCGCGCTATGCCGGGCAGTCGCTATTCTGGCAAATGCGGCGCGAAACGGTACACGAGGCCGGGGGATGGGATGAAAGTATGGTGGAGTGCGTTTACAGCACGCCGTATCGCATCCCTCATCTGAAGGTGGAGGCCGGCATCGTCGAACAGCCGATTTCCCTGAGCTATCTGCGTGGCGTCGGCAGCGTCGCCAGCCTGTTCTTTTTGGAAAGCTTTATCAGCGAACTCAGCCATAAGGCCAAGCGGGACGAGTATCAGTATCGGCGGTATCTGCTGCAGGGCAACCCAGAGGCGTTGCGCGTACTGGAGGCTACCGCGGCGGCGGCGGGTTGGCAGCGCGAACCGCCGCCGGGCGTTTATCGCGGGATGTCGTGCAATATTTGGCTCGGCCGCAATAACGCTTTCACCACTTACGTCGGTTTGGTGGTTGAAATCGCCATTCAGGAAGGGCGGCTGCGGGTGCTCCGCGCGGTATGTGCGATTGACTGCGGCAAGGTGATAAACCCGAACCTGGTGCGCGCCAACGTAGAGGGCGGCATCGGCTTTGCGCTGACCACCTGTCTGCACAGCGAACTGCACTTTGAACGGGGCGGCGTGGTGGAAGGGAATTTCGATCGTTATCCGCTGCTGGCGATCGCCGAAATGCCCAAAGTGGAAGTGGTGGTGCTCGACAGCGCGCGTGCGCCGCAGGGATGCGGAGAAGTGTCGACTGCGGTGGTCGCTCCGGCGATAGCCAGCGCGCTGCATAAGGCCACCGGCAAAACCTATCGTACGATGCCGTTCCCACGCGAGTTCTCCTCGGTGTAACGGCCCGCCGGCGATGGCCAGCCGGCGGCTGCCGCGCGGTCAGAGCTTCTTCAGCAGCGCCAGCAGCTGCGCTTCGCTTTTCTCCGCCAGCCCGTCGATGGCCAGCTTGATGATGTCGGAGCGGGTAATGCGCACGATGCCGCTGCGCGCCGCCTGCACGATCACTTCATCGATGGCTTCAATGTGGCTGTCCGTCAGGCTGACGGAAATCGCCTTATAGGTGCGCTTGCGGCCGGCCGGTTTGGCTTCCGGCGCGGGCGCCGCGACCGGCAGCGTGTGCGAGGTGGCGCTGTTGATGAATTCGTCTTCCGACATGCGGTGGGTGGGGGTGCGCTTCTTCACAGGATCACCTCTTTCACCAGGCATTCAATTTCGCTCTGCGCCTTTTCGTTGTTCGCCTCATGCACGGTGATGGCTTCGCCCCAGGCGTCGCGGTAAATCTTGCGGTCGCACAGGCGGTGGCTCACCAGGGTGAACTCCGGGTATTCGCTCAGCACCTGCGCCGCTTCGTTGGCTTCATTGATGAAGATGTTGGTCGGGCACATGTTCAGCACGATGTAGCCTTTGACCTTCTCGTTGTATTCCTGCGCGGTGGAGAACATCTCCGACAGATAGCCGATGGTGTCGAGATCCATCTGCGAAGGGCGCAGCGGCGAGAGGAACAGATCGGCGGCCAGCAGCCCGGAGCGCAGTTCGGCGCTGTCGCGGCCGGCGGTGTCGACGATCACGTAGTCGTAATGGCGATCCAGTTCCAGCAGCGTTTCCTTGATTTTGCCCGACGCGGCCACCACCGGAATGTGCGGCAGCCCCTCGACGTTCTGACGGTCGTTGTACCAGGTCATGATCGATTTCTGGTCGTCGGCATCGACGATGATCGCCGTCTTGCCTTGCTTAAGAATCAGATACCCGGCGATATTCACCGCTTTCGTCGATTTGCCGACGCCGCCTTTTTGCGAGCCAATCAGAACAATCATGCTGCCATCTCTCAAGTTATTAAGCTGATAACTTATTAAGTTAATGTGCTTATTAGGTTGATAATCAAACAGGTTAACAAGAACAACTCGCGAACAATATGCACCAACTGCGGCGGCTTGCCAAGCCAGTATGTCGTTAACTGCGCAGCTTATTTTGCGCTGGAAGGCCCGGATGGGTAAGTAGGAATTCTCTGGGAAGTGGCGATGCGGAGGCGGGGTTTGTTAATTTAACAGCTTAATAAGTTAGTGGCTCATTAAGCTGTCGGTGGCGTTACTTCTTCATCATCGCCTTCAGGTTGGCGAACGGGTTATGGGTGGCGACGCCGACATCTTTCTGCGCGTCTTCACCGGCCACCACCGTCGAACCGTATTGATCGGCCTCGGTGTATTTCGAGTGTTCATGGTCGTGGCAGTACAGGCACAGCATTTCCCAATTGCTGCCGTCTTCGGGGTTGTTGCTGTGATCGTGATCGATGTGGTGCACCGTCAGTTCGCGCAGGTTGGAATAAACGAACTCGCGCGAGCAGCGCCCGCACACCCAGGGGAACAGTTTCAGCGCTTTTTCGCGATAGCCGGTTTCCAGCTTCGCATAGTTTTTGGGGATATAGGCCATGGTGGTCGTCCGTCGTGAATCACTATGCGGCAAATAATACCACACTGCGTGCGGCGACAACGTGCGGCTCATCCTGTCGCTAGCGAAATGTCTCCACCGCCCAGTCGATAAACGCCCGCAGCTTGCCGCTGAGGTGGCGATTGGACGGGTACACCACGTACATCTGCTCCGGCGGCGGCTGCCAGTCGTGCAGCAGGCTGACCAGCTCGCCGCGCTCGAGGTGCGGCTGCGCCATAAACCGATAGATCTGGATGATGCCCAATCCGGCCAGGCTCGCCGCCAGCAGCGCGTTGCCTTCGTTAATGCTGACCGGGTAGCGCTGTTGAATGGCGATCTCTTTGCCGCGTTCGACATAGCGTTGCGGATGGATGCGGTCGTTGACCGGATGGCGGTAGTGCACCATCGGAAAACCCTGTTCCAGATCGCACGGGTGGCGTGGGGCGCCGTGGCGCGCCAGATAAGCCGGGGTGGCGCAGCTGACCCAGTCCAGATCGAACAGACGCCGGGCGATCAGGCTGGAGTCGGCCAACGGGCCGCTGCGAATCACGCAGTCCGCGCTGTCGCTGATCAGATCGATAACGCGATCGCCGATGCTGAGATCGATCTGGATTTGCGGGTAGCGTTCCAAAAAGCCTGGCAGCGCCGGCAACAGCAGCTGGCGGGCGGTGCCGCTGCCGGTATCGATGCGCAGCACGCCCTGCGGAGAATTCTGTGACTCGGTCAGACAGCCCTCCATCTGCTCCAAATCCGCCAGCCATTTCACCGTATTCTGGTAATAGCATTCGCCTTCGCGGGTGACCGACACGCTGCGGGTGGTGCGCTGGAACAGCTTGGTCTGCAGGTGATCCTCCAGATTCTGGATCAGCTTGGTGACCGTCGCTTTCGGCATGCCCAGCGAATCGGCGGCGCGGGTAAAACCGCCGGTTTCCACCACGCGGTTAAATACCCGGATAGCGAGCAAATGATGATCCATAGGTTCCCAACGTCATGCCCCGGCAGTGGCCGGGGCATGTTTCTGCAGATAGATAATGATTAACACTGTTTAGCGCCAATCGCGCCGGAGCGCAAGCTGAGGCCGAACACCAGCGTGGCGGAGAGGATCAGCGCGCCGCCGAACAGCATGGCGCTGCTGACGCCCTGCCAATCCACCACCTCGCCGCCCAGCAGTGCGCCGGAGGCCAGTGCGATCTGGATGACGCACACCAGCAGCGCCTGGCCGGCTTCCGGCGCCTGCGGCACCGCGGCGAACATCCAGTTGGTGGCGCATACCGGCACGGCGCCGAACGCCAACCCCCAGACCAACACCATCAGCGTGGCGCCGGCGAGGCCGCTGAGCAGCGGCGAAACGATCAGAATACCCGCCAGCATGGCGGCGATCAGGATAAAGGTGGCGCGCAGGCTGTGTTCCGCCAGGCGCTCGCCGAGGAAGGTGCCCAGCAGGCCGATGGCGCCATAGGCCAGCAGCTGCAGCGAGATCGCCGATGGGCTGAGCACGAACACCTGTTGCAGCAGAGGGCGCAGATAGGTATAGGCGGCGAAGTGGCCGATGAACAGCAGCACGATGGCGATCAGGCCGATGCGCGCCATCGGCAGGCGCAGCGGCAGCACCAGATCGCGCGGCGTAACCGGCCGGGAAGGCGGTACCGACGTGAGTAAACGCAGCTGCGCCAACAGTACGCCGACCGCCAGAGCCGCACCGCCGAAGAAGGCGGCGCGCCAGCCGAACAGATCGCCGATCAGCGCCCCCGCCGGCACGCCGCACACCGCGCCGACCGAGATGCCGCTGAGGATCAGCGCGGTGGCGCGGCCCTGGCTGGCTTCCGGCACCAGATGGCGGCCGTAGTTGGCGGCGAACGACCAGAAACCGCCGACGCAGACTCCCAGCAGCACGCGGCCCAACAGCATCATCGGGAAGTTGACCGCCAGCGCCGCCACCAGGTTGGACACCATCAGCAGCAACGACAGTCCCAGCATCAGCAGGCGTCTGTCCAGCCGGCCGGAAGCCAGGCTCAACACCGGTGCGGCCACCGCCGCCACGATGCCGGGCATGGTGACCATCAGCCCGGCGGTGCCGGTGCTGACGCCGAGCGAAGGGGCGATGTTGGTCAGCAGGCCGATCGGCAGAAACTCGGTGGTGACCATGACAAAACAGGCGACCGTCAGCGAGAAGATCGCCGGCCACGGGGATGATGCAGGTTTATCTTTATTATTCAGCATAATGCCGCTCGTCTTGGGTGAATGCGCAGGCCGCGCTCGGGGCGCGGTGTGACCGAAGTCACAATCTACGGCAGGCCGAAGCCGCGGATAAATCCGTTTGCGGTGGTTACACTGTTTCTGAGGGGAAACAATCGCCGGCGGCGAGTGAAAACGCGGCTTGCGCCGCGCTGCGGGGTAAGGAATAAAACGGCATAAGGTTATGACCGAATGCCGCTTGCGTTTAAAGCCCCGGCGCTTTCCACAGCGAGGTGGTCAGGCCGTTATCCACCAGCGTCAGCTGATCGGCGTAAACCTGCCGCCAGGTTTCTTTCTGTTCCTGATACAGCGCATGGTGGGTCATGTCGGGTTGATGCTCGCGCTCCCAGCGCACCAGGCGTTCGCCGGTTTCGGCCAGCGACTCGAACAGCCCGGCGCCGACGCCGGCGGCGATCGCGCAGCCCAGCGCGGTGGCTTCTTTCACCACCGGCACCCGCACCGTCAACCCGGTGACGTCGCTGAGGATCTGGCTCCACAGCTTGCCCTTGGCGCCGCCGCCGGCGAACACCAGCGAGCGCGCCTGCACGCCGGAGAAGGCGGCGATCTGCTCCAGGTTGCAGGCGGAGACGATGGCGGCGTTCTCCTCCAGCGCGCGGAACAGCGTCTGTTTATTGCAGCGCTCCGGGTCGATCGACATATTGATGAACGACGGCGCCGCGTGATACCAGGTTTTGAAATGCATGGCGTCGGAGAAAATCGGCATCACGCCGTAGGCGCCCGGCGGTACCCTGGCCGCCATCTCTTCCAGCAGGCTGTAGGCATCGACCCCCAGCCGCTCCGCCAGCAATTTTTCCTCCGCGCAGAAGGCGTCGCGGAACCAGCGCATGGTCAGGCCGGTAAAGAAGCTGATGGATTCCGCCTGCGCCATGCCGGGAATGACGTGGGGGTTGATGCGGATGTTCATCTCCGGATCGATGGCCGGCTCCGGCAGGTTGACGATCTGCTGCCAGAAGGTGCCGCCGAGCACCGCCGTCTGCCCGGCGCGCACGATGCCAAGCCCCAGGCTGCCGAGCTGCACGTCGCCGCCGCCCATCACCACCGGGGTGCCGCGCAGCAGCCCGCTCTCCTGCGCCGCCTGTTCGGTGACGCGCCCCAGCACGCTGCCGGTCTCTTTCACCGGCGACAGAATATCGGCGCGCAGCCCGGCCATGTCGAGCAGCGCCGGCCGCCAGTCGCGGCTGGTCAGATCCAGCATGCCGGTGGTGCCGGCGTTGGAAGGATCGACCGCCAGCTCGCCGCTGAGCATGTTGGCCAGCCAGTCGCTGATCATGGTCAGCGTCGCCGCCTGGCGGTAGATGTCCGGCCGATGGTGCGCCAGCCACAGCAGACGCGGCATGGCACTCAGCGCCAGCGTCTGGCCGGAGTATTGATACACCTCGCGTTCGAAGCCGTGGTTATGCAACTCTTTCAGCTCGCTGACTTCGTGGCTGGCGCGCGCGTCGACGTTGGCGCAGGCCCAGATCGGCACGCCGTTGCGGTCGTACAGAACGATGCCTTCACGCATCGAGCAGCAGGCCACCGCGCGTATCGCCTGCGCCGTCAGCCCGGCGCGCTGCAAGGCCTGGCGAATGCACTGGCAGGCCAGCTGCCAGTTGCGGCTGAGGTCAAACTCCATCGAGCCGGGCACGCCCGGCACCGCCAGGTGTTGCCACTCCGCCTGGCCGTGCGCGATCTGATTGCCCGCCAGATCGAAGATCACCGCGCGAATACTGCCCGTTCCTGCGTCCAGCGCCATCAAGTAGTTATCCATAGCCTATGCTCTCAGGGGGAGGAGTGTTAACTATAGATGCCGCCGCCATACCCCGCCGGGGGAGGAGTGGGCGTCGCCGGTGCGATTTGTGAGCCAGGCGGCAAAATTGCCGTTGCGGCAGGGCAATCGACGGGAATAAACCTATGGTTGGAAAGCGCCATGCTACGGCGCGCCGTTCAAACAAGGAGCTGTCATGCACGTCACATTGGTTGAGATCAACGTTAAACAAGACAAAATCGACGAATTTATCAATGTTTTCCGCGCCAATCATCGGGGGGCAATCGAAGAGCCGGGCAACCTGCGCTTCGACGTGCTGCAGGACGAACAGATTCCGACGCGGTTTTACATCTACGAAGCCTATCGCGACGAGCAGGCGGTGGCGGCGCACAAGCAGACCCCGCACTACCTGCAGTGCGTGGAGAAGCTGGAAGCGCTGATGACCGGCCCGCGCAAGAAGACCACCTTTATCGGCCTGATGCCGGAATAATCGCCGGCGTTTGCCGGTGTCCATACGCCCGGTTTGGTTGTAACCTGCAAGCTAAAGCGATTTTCAATGGGATAAGCGGGGCGAGGATGACATTGCGCGATCGGCTGTTGGCGCTGTTGGTGGTGGTGATCTGGGGCGTGAATTTCGTCGTGATCAAGTTCGGTTTACAGGGCATGCCGCCGTTTCTGCTGGCCGGGATGCGTTTTTTGCTGGTGGCGTTGCCGGCGATCTTCTTTATCCCGCGCCCGACGATCCCGTGGAAATGGCTGCTGCTGTACGGCATGACCATGAGCTTCGCGCAGTTTGCCTTCCTGTTTGTCGCCATCAAGGTGGGCATGCCGGCGGGGCTGGCTTCGCTGGTGCTGCAGGCGCAGGTGTTCTTCACCCTGCTGTTGGGTGTCGTGCTGATGGGCGAAAAGCTGCGCGTCAACCATTTCGTCGGCATCGCTATCGCCAGCGGCGGCATGCTGGTGCTGGCGCAGGCCAGCCTGCATAAGCCGGGCAGCGGCGCGGTCCCCCTGGCGGGCCTGCTGCTGACGCTGGCGGCGGCGTTTTCCTGGGCGCTGGGCAACCTGACCAACAAGAAGATCCTGGCCGGTTTCCCGCAGCGCAACATTTTGTCGCTGGTGGTGTGGAGCGCGCCGATCCCGGTCGTGCCGTTCCTGGCCTGCAGCTGGCTGTTCGACGGCCCGCAGGCGGTGCTGAGCAGCCTGGGCCATGTGCAGGTCGGCACCTGGCTGGCGGTTGCCTACTTGGCGTTTGCCGCCACGTTGTTCGGTTATTCGGTGTGGGGCAGCCTGCTGGGGCGCTATGAAACCTGGCGCGTTGCGCCGCTGACGCTGCTGGTGCCGCTGGTCGGGCTGTTCGCCGCCTGGCTGCTGCTGGACGAAGCGCTGTCGCCGGCGCAGTTCGGCGGCGCATTGCTGGTGCTGGGCGGCATGGCGGTCAACACCTTCGGGCTGCCGCGCCGCCGGGCGGCGATCGCGCGTTAAACCGAACAGGGCAATTCTGTTCAATACCTTGTCGACGGCGGTCGGCATTCTGGCGCCTGTGAATACTTTCTCAGGTGACCATCATGAATATCTACCTTTCCATGGCCGCGTTTGCGCTGGCGGCCTCCATCACCCCCGGCCCGGTCAACATCGTCGCATTGAGCGCCGGGGCGCAATTCGGCTTTGGCGCGGCCCAGCGCCACGTGTTCGGCGCCACGCTGGGGTTTACCCTGTTGCTGGTGCTGCTGGGATTGGGCATGCACCAGCTGCTGATCCTGTGGCCGGCGCTGACCCGCTTGATTCAGTGGGCCGGCGTGGCTTTCCTGCTGTTTATGGCCTATCGGTTGGCGTTTGACGACGGCAGGTTGGGCAGCGGCGCGGCGCGGGCGCCTTCCTGCCGCTACGGCGCGCTGATGCAATGGCTGAACCCCAAGGCGTGGCTGGCGTCGGTGGCCAGCCTCGGCGCCTTTGTCGGCGACGGCGACATCCGGCTGCTGTGGCAGTTCGCCGGGCTCTACTTCGTGATTTGCTATGCCTCGGTGGCCTGCTGGGCCTATGTCGGCGCGATGCTGCGCGGCCTGCTCAGGCAGGCGCGCAACGTGCGGCGTTTCAACCGCGTAATGGCGCTGCTGTTGGCGGCCAGCGCCTGCTATCTGCTGGCGGAGGGTTTTTGATACTGCCCCGGCGTGGCGGCCAGCAGCTGCTTGAAGGTGCGCTGGAAGTGCGCCTGATCGGCAAAGCCGCTTTCGCTGGCGGCCGCGGCGATCGGCAGGCCGCTTTTCAACAGCCGATGGCCGTGCTGCACGCGGCGGTTAACCAGATAGGCGTGCGGCGTCATGCCGTAACGCTGGCGGAAGGCGCGGATCAGGTAAGAAGGGGACAGCGCGGCGGCGCGGCAAATGTCGTCCAGCGTCAGCGGCCGGGTACAGTGCGCGTCAATAAACGCCGCCGCCGCTTCCAGTCGGGCATGCGACGGTGTCTCCGGTTGGCGGGCATCGCCCAGCCCGAGCTGCAGGGCGCTGAAATACTCCACCATGGCGATCTGTTTTTCCAGCGCGCTGCACAGCGGATCCGTCAGCAGCGCATAAAGCCGGTTCAGGCCGTGGAACAGCACCGGATCGCGGCTCAGCGGCTGGCTGAACGGAACAAAACGGTCGCCGTCGCCGCCGAGCAGCTCCTGCTGCAGCGCGCCGAGCCAGGCGAGATCGAGATAGAACATGATGTACGACCAACGCCGATCGGCGATGGGGTTGCAGGCATGCGCCTGCTGCGGGTTGATGACAACCAAATCGCCGGCGCTGACCTGCATGCGCCGCTCGCCGTTGACATAGGTGCTGACGCCGCCGGTGATGGCGCCGATGGAAAAGAATTCGTGGCTGTGCAGGCTGTAGCACACCTGGCGGCCATCCGCGATGGCGCGGGCTTCGACGAACGGCAACTGCGGATCGCGCCAGAACTGCGGCGTTTTTTCACTCATACGCTTTCCTTTTCACTGCGGCGGCATCACAGTGTTATAGCCTGAAAGCGACGAGCGGGGGAATGGCGGATGATGATTTTTAACGTATTCGGCCGTCTGCTGGGCGTGAAGCGCATCGGGGACGAATGGCGGCTGTTCCGCGTGACGCTGCCGGAGCGCAAGTATGCCCCCAGCTGCGATATCGTGCTGCCGGCCGACCTGCGCGAAGAGGAGATCGCCGGCTATCTGGGGGATATTTATCACGAGGCGGCGACGCTGCAGCGGCCGGAGGTGTTTCGCGTCGAATAGCGCGGCGCGTTACTCTTCCGCGTTGCGCGCCATCATGCGGCGTTGATGCTCCTCGCCGGCGGCCTGGATCTCTTCCAGCACCGAGCCGACGTCGGCGCGTTTCAGGGTTTCGCTGAACCGGCCGCTGAGGACGCTGTCCGGCGTCAGGTTGCCTTCCTGATACAGCGCCCAAATCTCTTTGGCGTATTGGCTATCGCGCAGCTCCGGCGCGAACTGGCCGTAATACTCCGCCAGATTGCCGATATCGCGCTCGAACATGCTTTTGGCGTGGTTGTTGGCGGCGGCGTCCACCACCTGCGGCAGATCGATGATCACCGGCCCGTCTTTATCCATCAGCACGTTGAATTCCGACAGGTCGCCGTGGACCAGGCCGGCGCACAGCATGCGCACCGCGTAGTTCATCATCAGGGCGTGATCGGCGCGCGCCTGTTCCGGCGTCAGGATGACATCGCTCAGGCGCGGCGCCACCAGGCCTTCTTCGTCGGTGATCAGCTCCATCAGCAGCACGCCGTCCAGGCAGATATCCGGCTGCGGCACCCGCACCCCGGCCTTGGCCAGCAGATACAGCGCGTCCACTTCGGTGTTTTGCCAGGCTTCTTCCTGCTGCTGGCGGCCGAATTTGGAGCCTTTGCTCATGGCGCGCGCGTCGCGGCTATTGCGCACCTTGCGCCCTTCCTGATAGTGAACGGCCTGCTTGAAGTTGCGCTTCTCGGCCTCTTTGTACACTTTGGCGCAGCGGATCTCATCGCCGCAGCGCACGATAAACACGTCGGCTTCTTTGCCGCTTTTCAACCGGCGGATGACGTCGTCGATTAATCCGTCATCAACCAGCGGCTGGAGTCGTTTTGGAATTTTCATGCAGCCTTGTACCCTATTTAGGCTCCGGTGTGAATGGCTTGCGCAGTTGATAGCGTAAGTTAGACCCGAAAGGCAAACATTAGTTTTGCCGCCGCTGCATCATTGCGCGGCGGCGGGCGCTTACAGGCTGGCGGCCGGCACCCAGACGCTGACGCTGCCGGCGTTGACCGGGAAATGGGCGCTGCCCTGGTCGTCGGTGGTGATTTCCTCCTGACGGTTGCCGAGGAAATCGCGCCAGGCGGTGTGCGCCAGATCGGCTCCCAGCGCGACGGTTTTGCCGCTTTCGCCGCCGTTGGTCAGCACCACCACGCACCCTGGGGTCTCGGCGGTGCCGGCGCGGCTGAAGGCCACGCAGTGGCTGTCGTCGAAGTAGTCGGTTTGCGGGCCGTTGGCGAAACGCTGGCGGGCGGCGATCAGCTTCTCCAGCTCCGGGATCGCCGGCATATCAATCTGGTACTCGCCGCCGTCGCGCCCCTTGTCGCGGTAGCTGGCGCCATACAGGTCGGGATAAAACACGCAGGGCACGCCCTGTTCGCGCAGCAGGATCAGCGCGTAGGCCAGCGGTTTGAACCAGGGTTCCACCGGCGCTTCCAGCGACTGCAGCGGCTGGGTGTCGTGGTTGGCGACCAGCGTCACCGCGTGGGCCGGATCGGCGGCGGTCAGGGTATCGGTGAAGATTTGCGCCATGTCGAAGCCGTCGCCCTGTTTCGACGCCTGATGAAACTTCAGGTGCAGCGCCACGTCGAACAGCATCACCTTGCCGTCCACCAACTCGATGTATTGTTGCAGCGCGCTCAGATCGTGCGACCAGTATTCGGCAACGATCAGCAGGTCGCGCTGCGCACTGTCGCGCACGTGATCCGCCCACTCTTTGAAGAACCAGGCGGGAATGTGTTTGGCGGCGTCCAGACGGAAGCCGTCGCACGGCAGGCTTTCCAACAGCCAGCGCGCCCAGTATTTGAGCTCCTCCGTCACGGCGGTATTGCGGAACTCCACGTCGGCGCCCATCAGATAGTCGTAGTTGCCCTTTTCGTCGTCGACCTGATCGTTCCAGCCGTCGTCGCCATAGTCGTTGGCGATTTTGAACACCCCTTTGTCGTCCGGCTGCTCAACGTAGTCGACGCCGCTGAAACATTTGTAATCCCAGATAAACTCAGAATGCATGCCCTGGCGGCCGGGAAAGGTGAAGCGGGTGTAGGCCAGCGCGTCGAAGCCCTGGTCGTCGATGTCGTTGCGGTTGTTGGCGTCCACCTTGAACACGTGTACCCGTTCTTTTTCGTCCGCGCCGAGCTTGTGGTTGAACACCACGTCGTAGAGCACCCCCACGCCGTGTTCGCGCAGCGTATTGGCGGCGTGTTCGAGCGCCGCCTTGTCGCCGTATTTGGTGGCCACGCTGCCTTTCTGGTCAAACTCGCCGAGATCGAACAGATCGTAAGTATCGTAGCCGACGGAGTAGCCGCCGGAAGCGCCCTTGCAGGCGGGCGGCAGCCACAGGTCGGTGATGCCCAGTTCGGCCAGGTGCGGCGCGCGCTCGGCGGCCTCCTGCCACAGTTTGCCGCCGTCGGGGTAGTACCAGTGGAAGAATTGCAGCAGGGTGGTTTTTTTCGTCATGAGCCAGCGTCCCGGTTAGCCAGAAGGAGAGGAGCAGTTAAAGCATGGGCTAATTTTGGCAAAAGGGACAAGTTTGGCATAGGCGGCCCGAGAAGGCCGCCCGAGAGACGGCTTAACGCTGGCTGGCGTAATGAGGTGAGCGTGGGCCATAAAGAATGGCGCCGTTCTGACCTGTCGCCGATAGCAGGCGGGTATTGGCGATGGCGCCAACATCAAATCCTTTGTCGCTGATGGTATCGGCGATTTGCGAAATCGCGGCGCTGATCACCATGCCCAGCAGGCCACCGGAATTGTTGTTGCCTTCGTTGCTGGATGCGGTGGCGGTGCCGGCCCACAGCTGTTTGCCGTTGCGCAGGTCAACCAGGCGAGCGGCTACGGTAACGCGAGTTTCGCTGCTGATCACCATGTAGCTGGTACCGTACTGCGTGACATCCAGGTACAGCACGGTGTCGGCGCCGAAAATCTGGTGCAGTTTTTTCGGGCTGACGGCGCGGATGTCGTTGGCGTTGGTTAGGCCGTTTTGCAGGAAGGTTTCCTCCACTACAGCGACCGGCATCACATAGTAACCGGCCTCGGCCAGCGGCAAGGTGGCGCTGGCGAGCACGCTGTGGCTGGCTTTGACATCCGGCGACTGATTCATCGGCGGCAAGACCAGGATCGACTTCGGCTTGCTCTCATGGAATGCCGCATAGTCATAAGGCGTTTGCTTGGCACAGCCGCTCAGCAACAGGATGGCGGCAACGGCGAGGAAAGTGAGTACACGTTTCATTTAAAGCTCCCTTTATCCCTGGCCATCAGGAAATTCATAAACGGCGCCGACTCCGGGAACAGCGTTTTTTCCGTGTTGAATTCATTCATGGCTTGTCCGTCGTTGCCGATTTTGCTGTACAGCAGCCCCAGCTGCGCATGCAGACCTGGCGGTACGGCTTTATCCTTGGCGCGGGATTTCTCGACGATCTCTTTCAGCGTGGCGATCTGCTGCTCAGGGCTTTGCCCCTCCTGCTGGTAGTATTGATAGAGAGAAGTCTGGTAGCCATCCCAATTGTAAAGCGTTTTCGGCGCGGCGCAGCCGGCCAGCAGGGTCGCTGCAAACAGCGCCCCGCCCATTTTTTTAGTTATCATCTTTCTGCTTCTATTCCGTTAGTTAGCAGGGCGCCATGCGCCGTTTTCGATACCGGTGACCAAGTTATTGACGGCTTCACGCACGGCCAGATCCAGCACCTTGCCGTTGAGGGTGGAGTCGTAGCTGGCGGTGCCCCCGAAACCGATGATTTCGCGATTGGACAGTTCGTATTCACCGGCACCCTGAGCGGAATAGACGACTTCTGAGGTCTGTACGTTTACGACGTTCAGATTGACTTTGGCGTAAGCGACCTGTGATTTACCACGGCCCAAAATCCCCCACAGCTGATGATCGCCGACTTCTTTACGGCCGAATTCGGTGACATCGCCGGTAATCACATAGTTGGCGCCTTTCAGCGTTTGCGCCTTCCCTTTAATGCCGGCTTCAGTTTTCAACTCTTCCATGTTGGCGCGATCCAGCACGTTGAAACGGCCAGTCTGCTGCAAATGCGTGATCAGGATAGTCTTGGACTGATTGCCCAGCCGATCGACGCCATCGGAGAAGATGCCGTTCATGTAGCTGGATCGGTTGTCGAATTTGCCGACGGCGATAGGGCTGCGTGGGCCCTGATAAGTGGTGTTGTAGGAAGCCACTTTCGGCACTTCCAAAGAGCGGGAGGATTCGGTCGCGCAGCCCGCCAGCAAAGTGACGGAAAGGGCAACGGAACAGACGGCGAGTGATTTTTTCATTGGCATGCGATCTCTCCATGAGCATAAAACAGCGCGGGAGCAACCCGCGCCCGACGTTGACATAACGAACGTTGTCGCCGTTATGGAAACGCCGCGATCCTGCCATGAATATGTAACAAATTACAACAAGATATCGGCATTAATGCCGTTATTAACATTATTGTAACCTATTGGAATACAATGAATTAGTATCGATTTTCTCTTGTCATTACAGCGTTTTCCACGATTGTGCATTTTTTGTCTGGGTTATTGTCTTTTTAATCGCAAACATATGGCCATTAATCCTGAAATATTTTAACTAATCAGTTTGTTGTATTGAGTAATGTTACGTTTTGCATCAACTCCTGTATTATGCCGGGGTTCATGGCGGCTTGATGATCCGTTAAGGTAGTGAAAATTAGGTAACACTATCAACCAAATGTCATTTTTCATCGGCAGCTAATCGGGGATATCAATTGTGAACATCAGGGATTTCAGAGCATTGGCGCGCAGTTTGGTCAGAGAATTCGGCATGTTGAACAAGCAGAGCAACGGCTCGCGCTTTTCGCCGCTGCAGATCCATCTGATGATCGAAGTCAGCGAGCAGCCGCTGGGCGTCACCGAGCTGGCGGCCCGGCTTTGCATCGACAAGGCCAGCGCCAGCCGGGCGCTGCGCAGCCTGGTGGCCGCCGGCGTGATAGAAACGGTGGATCATCCGGATGACAGGCGGCACAACCTGCATCGGCTGAGTAAAAAGGGCGGCAAGGCGCTGGCCGGCATCGAGAGCGACGCCGACGGTTTTATGCAGGCGGCGCTGGCGCAGTTGGACGACGATGAGCTGGCGAGCACCACGGCGGCGATGAAAAAGATGACCGCGGCGCTGCGCAGCGCGCGCAAACAGCGCGACGCCAACCTGCGGGTGCGGCCGATTGCCGCGCGCGACGATGCGGCGATGGCGGCGATCATTCGCGACGTGTTTCGCGAGTACGGCATGGACAAGATGGAAGGCGTCAGCCTGCACGATCCGGATCTCGATCGGCTGACCGGCCTGTATCGCGACAACGGCGGCCACTACTGGGTGCTGGAGCGGGACGGGCAGGTGGTGGGGGGCGTCGGCATGGCGCCGCTGGCGGGCGAAGAGCCCGGCTATTGCGAGCTGCAGAAACTGTTCTTCAAGCCCGGCGCGCGCGGGCTGGGCATGGCGCGCTATATGGTGGTGCAGGCGCTTAAGGCGGCGCGGGGGGCGGGGTATCGCTACTGCTACCTGGAAACCACCGAACAGTTGAAAGAGGCGATCGGGCTGTACTACGCGCTGGGGTTCATGCTGTTGACGGAACGGCGCGGCAACACCGGCCATCACGGCTGCAACGTGTGCATGCTGAAAAATCTGAAGAACGACGATATGTGAGCGGTTTCAAGGTTAGCGCCCGCGCCTTGTGCCACCCTGTTAACCGTTTGATAACAATCACAACGTTTTATCAGGGAGGAAACTATGTTGGGGGATCCGATGGCGCTGTCCGCGCTGGTCACGCTGGTGGTCATCGCGCTATGGGCCAGCGCCCGCTTACCGGAGTATCTGGTCGCGCTGCTGTTCTTCGCGGCGGTGATGGTGTTGCAGCTGGCGCCCGCCGCAGTGACCTTTTCCGGTTTCGCGTCTTCCGCATTCTGGCTGGTGCTCAGCGGTTTCGTGCTGGGCACCGCCATCCGCAGCACCGGCCTGGCGGATCGCCTGGCCAACCGACTCTTGCCGCACCTGGCCGGCTCCTGGCCGCGCCTGGTGGGCGGCGTGGTGGCGATAAGCTACGCGCTGGCGTTTGTCATGCCTTCCAACATGGGGCGCATTACGCTGCTGATGCCGATCGTCATGGCGTTGGCCGATCGCGCCGGTCTGGCGGAGGGCACGCGCGGCCGCATCGGTTTGGCGCTGGCGGTGGGGTTCGGCACCTTCCAGCTCTCCGCCAGCATCCTGCCGGCCAACGTGCCCAACCTGGTGATGAGCGGCGCGGCGGAAAGCGCCTACGGCAGCCACTTCGCTTATCTCTCTTACCTGCTGTTGCACGCCCCGGTGCTCGGGGTTGCCAAAGGCGCGCTGCTGACGCTGTGCATCTGCGGCCTGTTCCGTGCGCGGCCGCAGCCGGTGGCGGCCGAGGCGGCGCAAACCCCGCTCAGCGCCGCCGAATGGCGGCTGATCGCGCTGTTGGGCGCCACGGTGTTGCTGTGGATGACCGACAGCTGGCACGGCATCGCTCCCGCCTGGATCGGGTTGGCGGCGGCCTGCTTGTGCCTGTTGCCGCGTATCGGGTTTCTCAACGGCGAGCAGTTCGCCGCCGGGGTTAACGTGCGCACCTGCATTTACGTGGCGGGGATCCTGGGGCTGACCGCGCTGGTCAGCCACTCGGGGCTTGGCGATCGGCTGGGCGGTGCGCTGCTGGCGATGATGCCGGTTCTGCACGGCAAACCGTTCACCGCGTTCGGTTCGTTGGTGGGGATCACCGCGTTGCTGAATTTCGTGGTGACAGCCAACGGCGTGCCGGCGCTGTTTAGCCCGCTGGCGCAGGCGCTGTCCGCGGGCAGCGGCTTGCCGCTGCTGACGGTGCTGATGACCCAGGTGATCGGTTATGCCACGCCGCTGCTGCCGTATCAGGCTTCGCCGATCGTGGTGGCGATGGGGATGGGCAAAGTGCCGGCGCGCGAAGGGCTGAAGCTGTGCCTGCTGTTGGCCGCGCTCAGCTTTGCGCTGCTGGTGCCGTTGGACTATCTGTGGTTCAGGCTGCTGGGGTGGATCCCGTAAACAGCCCCGCGCCGCCGGCAAAACAATCTTCGTCCAGCGTCAGGGTGGCGATTTTATGCACCGGTCCGCGCATGCTGACCTGAAAATCGCCGCTGAAGGCGATCTGCAGTTCGCCGCCCGGCATCCGCACGCTAACCCGATCGCCGACTCGTCCCAACTTGCGCATCACGCTGGCGGCGGCGCAGCTGCTGCTGCCGGAGGCGAGGGTAAAACCGGCGCCGCGCTCCCAGATGCCGATGCGCAGCGTCTGGCGATCGACCACTTCCACCAGTTGTACATTGGTGCGTTTCGGGAACAGCGGATGGCGTTCAATCTGCGGTCCGAGCCGATGCACCTGCGCCAGATCCAGTTTCTCCACCGGCACCACGCAGTGCGGGTTGCCCATCGACACCAGCGAAACGCTTAACGTCTCCTCCCTCAGGGGCAGGGGATAGTTCAGCGCCTCCGGCAGATCGATCAAGGCCGGCAGCGCCGCCGGGCTGAAATTGGCGCGCCCCATCTCCACGGTTATCTGATGCGCGTCTTCCGCCACTTGGCAACGCACGTCGCCTCCGGCGGTGTGCACCAGAAACGGCTGATGCCCTACGCGCTCGCTGTCGAACAGATACCGCGCGTAGATACGCAGGCCGTTGCCGCTTTTCTCCGCTTCGGAGCCGTCCGGGTTGATGATGCGCAGGGTGGGATTGACGGCGTCGCCGCTGTCGATCAGCAGGCCGTCGGAACCGATGCCGTAATGCGGGTGGCACAGCAGGCGGATCTGTTCCTGGCTCAGACGATCGGCGACCGAACGGTGGCATACCAGATAGTCGTTGCCCAGGCCGTGATATTTGTGAAACAGCAGGGGAGTCATGTCGTTGCTCGGCTCAGCAAAAAAAGGTTGCTACAGCTTACAACAGAACGTTGGCGTCAAAACAAACAAAAGGCGGCCTGAGCCGCCCTTTTGCACGATTACCTATCTGGCAATTAATTGTAGATGATCGCGGTACCGTGCAGTTTGTTGTCGCCGGTGGTGGCGATGATCTGGAAGGATTTGGCGCCGGCCGCGTCGGCTTTGGCCGCCAGTTTGTTTTCCAGGCTGCTCAGGTCGGAAGCACCGCTGACGGTAACGACGCCGGCTTTTTGCAGATCGGCCGGTTGAGCGTTGACCAGTTCGGCGGCGAAGCTGCCGAAGGAGACGGAGGCCAGTGCGATGGCGGCGATGGTCATTTTCAGGTTTTTCATGGTCTTATTTCCTATCTATGTTCTTTACGATGTTTGTTTTGTAAGGTCGTTAAATTAATTAACGATCGATAATTTAATGTTAGATGCCGGTTTGACGGATTGCAAGTATTTTTTTAATGCTCGTTAATTAATTTTTTTTGATGCCCTGGCGTCGGGAGCAGAATTTCTCGCGATCCGCTGGTTTAATGTCTTGTTATTGATAGATTTCTGCGGTTCCATGCAGCTGGTTGTTACCACCGGCGCCGATGATGCGGAAGGATTTGGCACCCGCCTGATCGGCTTTGGCGGCCAGGCTGCTTTCCAGCGAGGTCAGATCGGACGCGCCGCTGACGGTGATGACGCCCACTTTCTGCTGGTCTGCCGGTTGGTTCTGGACTAAATCGGCGGCGAAGCTGCCGAAGGAAACGCTGGCCAGAGTGAGAGCTGCTAAGGTTAATTTTAAGTTTTTCATAATGTTAATTCCTTTCCGATAACGGTGAATAGAGGGTTTTAATCCGCTTCGCTAAATTATCTTAACGATCGATAACTAAATGCTAATCGGTTCTCGACGAAGGCGCAATATTTTTTTATAATGATCGTTAATTTATTTGTGCTAACCCTGCCGTGGAGCGGGATAGGAGAGGAACGATGAGCATCAATGAAGAGGTTTGCGGCAAGAAAAGCCGCGGCAGACCGAAACAATTTGATCGCGACCGGGCGCTGGAAAGCGCGCTCGATCTGTTCTGGCGGCACGGTTATGAAGCCACCTCGCTGGCCGATCTGGTGGAAGTGACCGGCGCCAAGGCGCCGACGCTGTATGCGGAATTCGGCAACAAGGAAGGAATGTTCCGCGCGGCGGTGGAACGCTATCTGCAAAAATACACCACCTGCACCAACCAACTGTTGGAGCAGGATCTGCCGGTGGCCGAGATCGTCGAGGCCTACGTGCGCTCTTCCGTCGAAGTGTTTACCGACCCCGATACGCCGTCAGGCTGCTTTATGGTGTGCGCCTCGACCGCGCTGTCGTCCGCGTCCGACGACGTCGCCCAGATGCTGCGCAGGAAACATCATGCGCAGGAAGCGGCGCTGAAGGCCTGCTTCGATCGCAAGGTGCAGCAGGGCGAACTGCTGGCGAAAACCGACACCACGCTGCTGGCGAAATACGTGATTTGCACCATTGAAGGCATGTCGGTGCAGGCGCGCGAAGGGGCAAGCCGGAGCGATCTGCTGCGGTTGCTGGAGGCGTTGATGCTGGTGTGGCCGCGGCTCAGCCAGATTGGCAATAAGGTATAACAACCGGCCCGGCTTTTACCGGGCCGTGTAACCGATTATTGATTGACCGGGATCACCGCGCCCTGATATTTCTCGCGGATAAAGTCCTGAATCGGTTTGGAGTGCAGCACCTTCACCAGCGCCACGATCTCCGGCTTGTTCACGTCGGCCTGGTGCACGGTGATGATGTTGGCGTACGGGTTGTTTTCGCCGCTTTCGACCGCGATCGGATCTTTGGTCGGGTTCAGCCCGGCGTCGATGGCGTAGTTGGCGTTGATCACCACCGCGTCGCCTTCGTCGTTGTTGTACATCTGCGGCAGCAGCGCGCCCTCAACGTTGGCCTGGAACTTCAGGTGTTTCGGGTTTTCCACCACGTCGCTGATGCGTGCGTCCACCTTGCTCACCCCCGGCTTCAGCTTGATCACGCCTTCCCGTTCAAAAATAGACAGGATGCGGCCTTCTTCCGCCACCGCGTCGCGCATGATGATTTTGCCGTTTTCCGGCAGATCTTTCAGGCTCTTGTACTTCTTCGAGTAGATGCCGATAGGCTCAATATGGATCGCGCCGGCGCTGACGAAGTCGTAGCTCTTGTCGTCGGCGTGGTCTTTCAGCACCGAGTTCAGGTAAGGCACGTGCTGGAAGTAGTTGGCGTCGATGTCGCGGCTGGCCAAGGCGGTGTTCGGCAGGATGTAGTCCTGGAAGCGCTTGATCTGCAGATCGATGCCTTCCTTCGCCAGTATCGGCTTGGCCTGTTCGAGGATCTCGGCGTGCGGCACGTTGGAGGCGCCGACCACCAGCTTGGTCGCCGCGGCGGCGCCAAAAGAGGCGAGGGTGGCGACGGAGGCGAAAGCCAACATCAGTAGGTGCTTTTTCATCATCGTTTTCCTTGGTTAATTAACGTTTATCGAGCGTTCTTGTCAGGGTGTCGCCGATGAACTGAATGACGAAAACGATCAGCAGAATCGTCAGCGTCGCCACCAGCGTCACGTCACTGTGGTTGCGTTGAAACCCTTCCAGATAGGCCAGGTTGCCCAGGCCGCCGGCGCCGATCACCCCGGCCATCGCGGTGTAGCTCACCAGCGCGATCAGGGTGACGGTGATGCCGGAAACCAGCGCCGGCGAGCTCTCCGGCAGCAATACGCGGAAAATCAGGGTGCGGTTTTTGGCGCCCATCGAGCGCGCCGCTTCGATCACCCCTTTGTCGACCTCGCGCAGCGCGATCTCTACCAGCCGGGCGTAGAACGGCGCCGCGCCGACGATCAGCGCCGGCAGGGCCGCGTCCGCGCCGAGAATGGTGCCGATCAGCGATTTGGTGAACGGGATCAGCAGCACGATCAGAATGATGAACGGAATGGAGCGGAAGACGTTGACCAGTACGGAGATCAGCGAGTAGACCGCCCGGTTCTGCCACAGCTGGCCTTTCGAGGTTAAAAACAGCAGCACGCCGAGCACGATGCCCAGCACCAGCGTGGCCAAACCGGCGATGCCGGTCATGTACAGCGTTTCCCAGGTGGCGTCCCACAGTTGGTCCAGACGCAGGTGGGGGAACAGGGATTCAATCATGTTGGATAACCTCGACGGCGATGTCTCTTTCGTGCAGCAGGCTGAGCATGTCGGCGACTTGTTGTTCGTTGCCTTCGGCGTGAATGTACAGTTCGCCGAACGAACCGTTGAGGGTGTGGCTGATCTTGCCGTGCAGAATGTTGATGGTCAGGGCGTAGCGCCGGATCACTTCGGCGATCACCGCCTGATGGGTTTGCACGCCCACGAAGGTCAGCTTGAAAATCGCCCCCGGCAGATGGGCGGTGAGCAGCGGGTTGAAGCTCTCTTCGGTATCCGCATACTGCGACACCTGTTTGACGAACTGCCGGGTGATCGGCTGCTGTGGCCGGGTGAACACGTCGAGCACCGGGCCTTCTTCGACGATGCGGCCGTTTTCCATCACCGCTACGCGGTGGCAGATTTTGCGTACCACGTGCATCTCGTGGGTGATCAGCACGATGGTCAATTTCAGCTGGCGGTTGATGTCCAGCAGCAGGTCGAGAATGGCGTCGGTGGTCTGCGGATCGAGCGCCGAGGTGGCCTCGTCGCACAGCAGCACGCTCGGGTTATTGGCCAGCGCACGGGCGATACCGACGCGCTGTTTCTGGCCGCCGCTGAGCTGCGAAGGGTAGGCGTCTTCACGCCCCTGCAGGCCGACCAGCGCGATCAGTTCCGCCACGCGCGGCGCAATCTGCGCCTTGGGCACGCCGGCGATCTGCATGGAAAATGCGATGTTTTGGCTGACGGTGCGCGACCACAGCAGGTTGAAGTGCTGAAACACCATGCTGACTTTCAGGCGCGCCTGGCGCAGGTGGCTGCCTTTGGCGCGGGCGATATCGAAGCCGCCTACGTCAATGCGGCCGCTGGTGGGCGTCTCCAGGCCGTTAAGCAGGCGGATCAGCGTGCTTTTGCCGGCGCCGCTGTAGCCGATGATGCCGTAAATTTGCCCGGCCTCTACCGCCAGACTGACGTTGTCTACCGCCACGACGCGGCCCTGTGTGCTGTCAAAAGTTTTGCAAACGTTCGAAAGAACGATCATAACGAAGCGGATCCTTATCGATACATCACAGCATTCCGTCCAGAGCGCGGTGCGCCGGACAGGGATCGTTCGGCTTTTCGGCGGGCACAACCCGGCGGGGAGTGGCGGACGGAACCTCTGTTGCGGGTGAATACCGGGCAATCCTACCGAGGGTTTATAGTGACAGGAAGAATGTAAATTCTATTACTTATTCTGATTTGATATATAAAACGGCGGGTGAAACAGGGGGGGAGAAAACCGGCCGCAGGGCGGCCGGCGGGAGGGCTAGCGTTTGTCCAGCTTCATGTGCAGCAGCGGGAACGGGTTGCCCTGGCCGTCGAGCGGCGAACGGCCGGTGATGACAAACCCGTAGTGGCGGTAGAAGCCGCTGGCCTGCGGATTTTGCTCGTTTACGTCCAGCTGCAGCTCATCGTGCAGCGTTTCCGCGTGGGTGAGCAGCGCTTTGCCCACCCCTTTGCCGCGCTGATCGGCGTCGATAAACAGCATCTCCACCTTGTTGCCGTTCAGGCCGATAAAGCCGCAGGGGTGCCCCGGCCGCTCTTCGGCCACCCAGACGTTAACCGCCGGCAGGTAGTCGTTCAGCACCAGCGGGAACAGCTGCGCGATGTTGTCTTCGGTTAAAAAATGGTGAGTGGCGCGCACCGAACGCAGCCAGATATCTGCCAATTGCGCGTTGTCTTCCGCCGCGCGTGCTCTGATGGTAATCATCGAACTCTCTGCTATCTAAGTTGGAGGAAAAAAACTAGATAGAGGTTTTGTGGGGTTAGTGCCGAATTAACGTGGGTTAACGCCCTGCAAAGCGCCTCTGCAGTGGATCGAATAGGCCCGCCTTTCTGCCGGCGGTATAATAAATGTAATTCAGTAAGTTAATGCTTTCAACCGCCGCAGGGCGCAATGAGTTGCCCGCCGCGTGATACACTGGCCGCTGAATGAGCGAGAGGGCAGCAGGATGGAAGCGGTACGCGCAGCGATAGAAAAACAGGTGCTCAGCCTGACCGGGCTGGCGCTCGGCGGCGTCGATTTTGAGAACCCGCCGGGCGATCCGGGCTTGTTCGGCCCGCAGTCGGTCATCTGGCAGGTTCACCGCGATTTCACCCCGATGCTGTGCGGCGGCGTCAGCGCCTTGCTGCTACAGATGTTGCACCCGCTGGCGCTGGCCGGGGTGTGGGATCACTCCAACTTCCGCGAAGATATGATTGGCCGCCTGCGCCGCACCAGCCAGTTCGTGTCGGTCACCACCTTCGGCCCGACCGCCGAGGCGAAGCGGCTGATCGCCAAAGTCAAAGCCATCCATCTGCGGGTGACCGGCGTCGGCAGCGACGGCACGCCTTATGCCGCCAGCGATCCGGCGCTGCTGACCTGGGTACACGTCGCGGAGAGCAGCCGTTTTCTGGCCAGCCACCTGCGCTACCGCAACCCCCATCTTTCCCGCGATTTGCAGGATCAATACTACCGCGAAGCGGCGCGCGTGGCCGCCGCGCTGGGGGCGACCGCCATCCCTCAGTCCTGCGCGGAGGTCGAAGAGTACCTGCAGGCGATGCGGCCGCAGCTGATCTGCGATGAACGCACGCAAGAGGTGGCGCGCATTCTGCTGAAGGCGCCGGCGCCGAGCGCATTGGCGCGCCCGCTCGGCGGGGTGGTGATGCAGGCGGGCATCGATCTGTTGCCCGATTGGGCGCAGCGGCAGTTCGGTTTTCATCCGGGCGCGCTGCGGCGGCGGCTGGTGCGAACGGGCGCCGCAGGCCTCGGCAAGGCGCTGGGCGCGTCGATGCGCAACGGCTCCTATCAGCGCGCGGTGCGGCGCATCACTCAGCCGTCATGAGCCACAGCCGCTATAATTAACCTTTGTTTATCTTCGTTTACGGCCGCTTTTGAGACTTTTACGGGTGATCCGGCCAGTAATGCGTTTTACACTTGGGGGCAAAACCACATTCCATTTTTAGCGCGCAGCCGATTCTGCCGCGCCCTGACCCTATTGAGGTGATATGAACGAGTCATACGTACTTGCTGAAGTCAGCAATGAGAACCAGACGCTGGTTGCGGTGGTTCAGCAAGGGAGCAGGGCAGCCTATTTTTATATCTATCCCGCCGAAGCCTACAGCGATCGCTATCAGGTGCGCGCCTGCTGGCTGCGCAACCTGGCCGCCGCGCCGCTGCAGGAAGATCGCGCCGCGCTGGAACAAGGGCAGCCGCCGATGCTGGCGGCGGAGTATTGCCGCAACCTGGAAGGCGAAGCGCCGCTGAACCCGGAAGGGCTGATGGTGGTGTGGAGCGAAAGCGACGACGGCGCGGCCCTGTGGTATTACGGCCAACTGCTGGCGGTGATCCCCGGTTGGAGCCTGTATATCGACCATTCGGTGTGCTATTCCGCCAGCTGCATCAAGGAGAGCCCGCTGGCCTATCCGCTCGGTTCGGCCTCGACCAACACCCAGTATGCGCAGGCGGAGAGCACCCGCCAGTTCTGGCGCAGCTGGCAGCGTGAAGAGGGCAACCCGTGGCCGAAGATGCAGCGCGATTTTCAGGCGCGCTATGAGTCGCATTTCGGCCCTTCGGTGAAGTACTACGCCATCGATCAGGGCAAGTGGCCGCCGATGGCCATTACCCAGCATGAGCGCGACGGCATCTATTACTTCCTCACCATGGGGGTCAGCATCCGGCCGATGCCGTGGGTGGAGATCCTGTTCAACGACGAGGCTTCGCGCTATCGCCGTATGGAGATGGCGATCGCCATCGACAGCCAATACATGACCGAAGACAACGCGGTGCAGATGGCCAGCGCGCTGGCCGGTTTCGCGCATGCGCCGTGGGCGCGGCTGACCTGGATCGGCGAAGGGCATACGCTGGAGTCGGACGTGGCGCCGCTGGGCTACGAGGGCTATATTTTATCGTCGTCCTTCTACCCGCATAATGCGCACCTGACTCTGCCGCAGCAGTACGGCGATCCGGTGAACCTGTTCTGGGCCAGCCCGGTGTTTACCGCCGAGCGGCAGCTGGCGCACGCCACGCCGAACGGCGGGCACGATCTGGTTAACCGGCTGCGCGAGCAGGGCGTCGACCATATTTTCCGCCCGCGCCAGCCGGTGTGCTGACACCACTTATCTTCTCTTCGGGAGCCGCCATGACCAGCGCGCTGTTGATTATCGATGTGCAGGAAGGATTGTTTACGCCGCCGCCGGCGGATGCCGCGGGCACCGTTGCGCGTATCAACCAACTGAGCGAGCGCGCCCGCCGGGCGGGCGTGCCGGTTGTCGTGATTCAGCACCATACGCCGGACGACGAACTGCCGCACGGCAGCGCCGCCTGGCAAGTGCTTGCGGCGCTGAAGGTGGCGCCGGGCGATCATCGGGTGGATAAAACCACGCCGGACTCGTTCCTGCGCACCTCACTGGGTGCGTTACTGATCGCTAACGGCGTATCGCAGCTGGTGGTTTGCGGCTACTCCACGCCGTTTTGCATCGATACCACGGTGCGCAGCGCGGCGGCGCACGGTTATCCGGTGACGCTGGCGGCGGATGCGCACACCTGCCACGACAAACCCTATGCCGACGGTCTGCTGATCCGCACCCACCATAACGAGACGCTGTCGAATATCGACAGCTTCGGCGTGCCGATCCGTGCCGTGCCCGCGGCGGACATCGTGTTCTGAGAACGGAAAAACGGGGGCTAACGCCCCCGTTCGTTATTTCAGGCCCGCCCGCCGCGCCGCCACCTTGGCCAGCGCCGCCCAGTCCAGATCCGCATCCCCCTGCGCCATCGCGTCGAGGAAGTTGTCTTTCAGCACCCCGGCGAACGGCATCGGCGTATGGCTGTCGGCGCCGGCGGCCAGCGCCAGCCCGACGTCCTTCAGCCCCAGCGCCAGCCGGAACCCGGCGGGGGAATACTTCTCGGCGGCGATCAGCGCGCCATAGCCCTGATAGGCCGGGGCGGCGAAGACGGTGCTACTCAGCATCTGCAGGTAGTCGGCGCCGGACACGCCGTAGTTGCGCACCAGCGCGCTGCCTTCCGCCATCGCTTCAATGGCGCTGGCCAGCGTAAAGTTGGTGGCGATTTTGACCACGTTGGCCTGCGCCGGATCGGCGCCGAAGTGCCAGGTTTTCTGGCCGAGGGCATCGAACAGCGGCTGCGCTTGCTTCAGCCGCTCGCTATCGCCGGCCGCCAGAATATTCAGCTTGCCGGCGGCGGCCACGTCGACCCGCCCCAGCACCGGCGCGGCGAGATAGCCGATGCCGTGTTCCGCATGCAGCGCCGTCAAACGCTTGGCGAGTTCGACCGAGATGGTCGCCATATTGATATGCAGCGCGCCCGGTTTCATCCGTTGCAGCAACCCGCTGTCGACCACCACCTGTTGCGTGGCGGCATCGTCGGCCAGCATGGTGATCAGCACGTCGGCATCGGCCAGCTGTTCCGGCCGTTCTGCCTGCCGCGCGCCGGCGCTCACCAGCGGCTGCGCCGCCTGCGGCGAGCGGTTCCATACCGTTAAGGCGAAGCCCGCTTGCAACAGGTTGGCCGCCATGGCGCTGCCCATCCCACCCAGTCCGGCAAATCCGATCTTCATCATGCGCTCCTTTTTCAGGTTGAAGGTTTTACCCTAGCGCGCCAGGGCAGGAACGCAAATGCCGGAGTGTAACGCCGTCTTACGCGCTATTGACGCGTTGCCGCTGCGGGTATACCTTGATGCCATGAATATATCGATGCACTCCACCCACAATCAGTCATGGTGGCGCCTCTTCTGAGGCGGCACGAGTATTCACATCTCTTATTAATGCCGCCGGTTTGGCGGCATTATTTTTTGTGGCGTTGATCCGGCGGTCTACAGACCTTCAGGAGCACTGTCATGAGTTACACCATTCTTACCGGCGATCGCGCCACCGGCCCACTGCATTTAGGCCACTTCGTCGGCTCGCTGCGCCAGCGCGTGGAACTGCAGCACCAGCATAACCAAACGGTGATGGTGGCGGATCTGCAGGGTCTGACCGACAACGGTAACAACCCGCAAAAAATCAGCGCCAACGTGCTCAACGTGGTGGCCGACTATCTGGCGGTGGGCATCGATCCGCATAAGACCACGATCTGCCTGCAGTCGGCGCTGCCGGCGTTGGCCGAGCTGACGATGTACTACCTTAATCTGGTCAGCGTGGCGCGGCTGGAGCGCAACCCGACGGTGAAAAACGAAATTGCCGAGAAGGATTTCGCCCGCAGCCTGCCGGCCGGTTTTCTGATCTATCCGGTCAGCCAGGCGGCGGACATCACCGCCTTTGGCGCCACCCACGTGCCGGTCGGCGAGGATCAGCTGCCGATGCTGGAGCAAACCAATGAGATCGTGCGGCGTTTCAACCACATCGTCGGCCAAGCGATATTAACGGAGTGCCGGCCGCTGTTGAGCAACGTCGGGCGTCTGCCGGGGCTGGACGGGCAGGGCAAGATGTCGAAATCGCGCGGCAACGCCATTCAGCTTGGCGCCGGCGCCGACGAGGTGCACAAGGCGGTGATGAGCATGTTCACCGACCCCGGCCATCTCAACGTCAGCGATCCCGGCCGGGTGGAGGGCAACATGGTGTTCACCTACCTGGACGCCTTCTGCGAAGACGCCGCGCTGGTGGCGGATCTGAAGGCGCACTATCGGCGCGGCGGGTTGGGGGACGTGAAAATCAAACGGCTGCTGGAGGATTGCCTGCAGAGCCTGCTCGAGCCGATCCGCACCCGCCGCGCCGAATTCATCGCCGATAAAGGCGAGCTGACGCGCATCCTGCAGCACGGCACCCGCCGCGCGCATCAGGTCAGCCAGCAGACGCTGCAACAGGTCAAGACGGCGCTGGGGCTGGACTTCTTCACCCTGGCGTGAGGCGAACGCCGGGGCGGCACGCGTCACGCCCCGGCCATAAAACCATCATCCCACTGTCATAAATTTATCCGTTAATAGGTGCCCATAATGATTAGCCACTGAAACCAGAGAAATCATATGGCTCAGGCACTGTTAAAATTGGCACAGCACGACTTTCCAGGGCAGCACGCCGCCGCATCCCGCAAAGTATTATCGGTAAAGGGACTCGGCAAGGCCTACAAAGCGCAGCAGCGCGTGCTGGATGACATCAATTTCGATCTGCACGCCGGCGAATTCGTGGCGGTGATCGGCCGCTCCGGCGCGGGCAAGTCCACGCTGCTGCACACCCTGAACGGCACCATTCCTTCCAGCTGCGGCGAGATGCTGCACTTCGAAGACGATGGTGTGGCGCAGGATATCGCCCAACTGGCCGGCCGCCAGATGCGCCAGTGGCGCGCGCGCTGCGGCATGATCTTCCAGGACTTCTGCCTGGTGCCGCGGCTGGACGTGATGACCAACGTGTTGCTGGGCCGCCTGAGCCACACTTCCACTCTGAAATCCTTCTTCAAACTGTTCGATGACGCCGACCGCGCTCGCGCCATCGAGCTGTTGCAGTGGCTGAACATGCTGCCGCACGCGCTGCAGCGCGCCGAGCACCTCTCCGGCGGCCAGATGCAGCGCGTCGCCATCTGCCGTGCGCTGATGCAAAACCCACAAATCCTGCTGGCCGATGAGCCGGTCGCGTCGCTCGATCCGAAAAACACCCGCCGCATCATGGACGCGCTGCAGAAAATCAGCGAAGACGGCATCGCGGTGATGGTGAACCTGCACTCGGTCGAACTGGTGAAAGAGTATTGCTCGCGGGTGATCGGCATCGCCCACGGGAAGATCGTGTTTGACGGGCATCCTTCGCAACTGAACGAACGGATCCTGCACCAGCTGTATGGCGAAGAAGCCAATCAGATCCATTGAAGCACTTTTGACCTTTACCCTTTACACACAAGGCACACCTAATGAAAAAAGTATTGAGTCTGACCACCCTGATGGCCGGCGCGATGATGGTATTTAATGCTGCCGCAGCGGATGCGCCGAAAGAGCTGAACCTGGGCATTCTCGGCGGCCAGAACGCCACCCAGCAGATCGGCGATAACCAGTGCGTGAAGCAGTTCCTGGACAAAGAGCTGAACGTCGATACCAAGCTGCGCAACTCGTCCGACTATTCCGGCGTGATCCAGGGCCTGCTGGGCGGCAAGATTGACCTGGTGCTGAGCATGTCGCCGTCGTCGTTCGCCTCGGTCTACATCAAGGATCCGAAAGCGGTGGACATCGTCGGCATCGCGGTCGACGACGTCGACCAGTCGCGCGGCTACCACTCGGTGGTGGTGGTGAAGGCCGGCAGCCCCTACCAGAAACTGGAAGATCTGAAGGGCAAGGCCATCGGCTTCGCCGATCCGGATTCCACCTCCGGCTTCCTGATCCCGAACCAGGCGTTTAAAAAGCTGTTCGGCGGCACGGTCGACAACAAATACAACAACACCTTCTCCAGCGTCACCTTCTCCGGCGGCCACGAGCAGGACATCCTCGGCGTGTTGAACGGCCAGTTCGAAGGTGCGGTGACCTGGGCGTCGATGATCGGCGACTACAACACCGGCTACACCAGCGGCGCGTTCACCCGCATGATCCGCATGGATCACCCGGACCTGATGAAACAGATCCGCATCATCTGGCAGTCGCCGCTGATCCCGAACGGCCCGATCCTGGTGAGCAACTCGCTGCCGGCCGACTTCAAGGCCAAAGTGGTCACCGCCATCAAGAAGCTGGATAAAGACGATCACCAGTGCTTTATCAAGGCGATGGGCGGCAAGCAGCACATCGGCGACACCACCCTGGCGGAATACCAGACCATCATCGATATGAAGCGCGAGCTGACCAAAGGCGACCGTTAATTCCCGGCTGCCCTGGCCGTCCGAATGAAGGGGTTCAGCGTGCTGAGCCCCTTGTTCCATAAAGATGGAAGACCTCTTTTGAATACCGATTTCGCACACTATTACCAACGGATCCGCAGCAAGCAAAAGCGCGAAGCGCTGCTGTGGTCGCTCGGGCTGGTGGCGCTGTACCTGGGCGCCGGCAACCTCGCCGAGTTCAACCTGCACACCGTTTGGGTGTCTATTCCGCACTTCTTCGACTACCTGGCCGAAACCATTCCGACGCTGCACTGGCCTCTGCTGTTCGCCGACGGGCGCACCGAGGGCTCGCTGGCCTACTGGGGTTACCGCCTGAATATCCAGCTGCCGCTGATCTGGGAGACCCTGCAGCTGGCGCTGGCGGCGACCATTTTCTCGGTGCTGGTGGCGACCGTGCTGGCGTTCCTGGCGGCCGGCAACACCTATACCCCGGCCTCGGTGCGGCTGGCGATCCGCACGCTGGTGGCGTTTTTGCGCACCATGCCGGAGCTGGCGTGGGCGGTGATGTTCGTGATGGCGTTCGGCATCGGCGCTATTCCCGGCTTCCTGGCGCTGGCGCTGCACACCATCGGCAGCCTGACCAAGCTGTTCTACGAATCGATCGAAACCGCCTCCAACAAACCGGTGCGCGGGCTGGCGGCCTGCGGCGCCACGCCGCTGCAGCGCATGCGCTTCGGCCTGTGGCCGCAGGTGAAGCCGGTGTTTCTCTCCTACAGCTTCATGCGGCTGGAGATCAACTTCCGTCAGTCGACCATTTTGGGGCTGGTGGGGGCGGGAGGCATCGGCCAGGAGCTGATGACCAACATTAAACTCGACCGCTACGATCAGGTCAGCATGACGCTGCTGTTGATTATCGTGGTGGTTTCCGTGCTCGACTACGTGTCGGGCGAGCTGCGCAAGCGCGTGGTGGAGGGGGCAAAATGATAGCGGGCACTCCGGCGTCGGCGGAAACGCTGCGCCAGTTGAAACAGCAGCATCCGGCGATCTTCGCGCAGCAGGGGCGCTACCTGCGCACCGTTGGCCTGATCGCGCTGGCGATCGTGCTGTACTACGTGTTCTTCTTCCTGGTGTTCGGCATTACCTGGCCGCAGTTTATCAACGGCTGTCAGCAGCTGGGGCGCTATTTCCTGCGCATGTTCGTCTGGCACGACTTCGTCAACTGGCCGTTCATGTACTACTTCCAGCAGATCGGCATCACCATCGCCATCGTGTTCGCCGGCACCATTACCGCGTCGCTGATCGCGCTGCCGCTGTCGTTCTTCGCCGCACGCAACGTGATGTCGACGCCGCTGCTGCGGCCGATCTCCGTGCTGGTGCGCCGCTTGCTGGACGTGCTGCGCGGTATCGACATGGCGATCTGGGGGCTTATCTTCGTGCGCGCCGTCGGCATGGGGCCGCTGGCCGGGGTGTTGGCGATCGTGATGCAGGACGTCGGGCTGCTGGGCAAACTGTACGCCGAAGGGCACGAGGCGGTGGACAAGTCCCCCAGCCGTGGCCTGACGGCGGTAGGCGCCAACGGGTTGCAGAAGCACCGCTACGGCATCTTCACCCAATCGTTCCCCACCTTCCTGGCGCTCAGCCTGTACCAGATCGAGTCCAACACCCGCTCTGCGGCGGTGCTGGGCTTCGTCGGCGCCGGCGGCATCGGCCTGGTGTACGCGGAGAACATGCGGCTGTGGAACTGGGACGTGGTGATGTTCATCACCCTGATCCTGGTGGTGGTGGTGATGATCATGGACAAGGTCTCGTCGATGCTGCGCAACAAGTACATCATCGGCGAAGACATCCCGCTGTATCAGCAAAAAAGCCAAATCGATTGAGAAACCCCTTGCCGATCCCTATACTGCCGCACATTCAAGGTGTGTGGCAGTCATTTCGTTTCGCAATGTGCGCACGTCCCCGTTAGACAAATAAGGCAATGCAATCCCATGATGAACAACGACGTGCTGCGCAGCGTGCGCTATATGCTGAGCATTAACAACGCCAAAATGGTCGAGATTATCAAACTGGACGATTTCGAGGTGGCGGTGTCGGCGATGGACGCTTACGTGATCAAAGAAGGCGAGCCGGGCTACGAGAAGTGCCCGGACGAAGTGATGGCGCACTTCCTCAACGGCCTGGTGTTCTTCAAGCGCGGCAAGGACGATAAGTTCCCGGCGCCGGCGGTTGAACTGCCAATCACCAATAACCTGGTGCTGAAAAAGCTGCGCGTGGCGTTTGAGCTGAAAGACACCGACATGCACCAGATCTTCACCGCGGTGGACTTCCGTATCTCCAAGCCGGAGCTAAGCGCGCTGTTCCGCAAAGAAGGCACCAAGAACTACCGCCCATGCGGCGATCAGATGCTGCGCTACTTCCTCAAAGGGCTGGCGCAGCGCGTTCGCGGCGAGTAACGCGCAGCGTTCACCGAACATCGGGCGCAATCGCAAGGTTGCGCTTTTTTTTGCCGCTCTCCCGCCCGCCGTTGTTGTACTGGCTCTCAGCCATCCGCCATCGATGGTGGACGGGCCGCCCCTCCGGTTACTTTCTCATGGTCAATTCAATCCCCCAAACCATGAGGAAAGCAGGATGCCAACCATCACGAAAACCCAATCACTTTACACGTTGACCCGGCCGGTCTGGCTGGATGCGGCAGGCATGAGCAAGGGCATCGACCACGATCGTCAGCACCTGGGCATCATTCTCGCCGCCGGGGAGGTGCTGCGAGTGCGGCAGACCAACGCGGCGTTTACCGGCAAGCTCACGCTGCGCTTGCTGAATGACGACAGCAAAACGGAGGCTGAATTCAGCGTCGGCGCGAGCTGGGTCGAGGCCCAGGTCAATGCCGTCTCGGTGCCGTTCATCGATACGCCGTACGGGCAGGGCGAACCGGCGCTGGAGTTCGAGTATCCGGACACGGCGAAAGCGCTGCCGGTTTATCGCCGTGGCGAAAACGAAGCCGCATTTTTCGCCCGCTGGGACGATCGGGACGCCAAGTTTGCGCTGGTCGATGCGGAATACGCGGTATTGCTGGTGCCGAAAATCAGTAAACCGGCGCTGAAGTCGCTGGGCGAAGCGAAAAACATCGACGGGCTGATCGCCTACTATGACCGCATTTTCACCTTCTACAATGCGCTGACCGGCGTCTCGTTCGAGGCCGAACACGAATCCGATCGCAATATTCGCAACCGCTACTTTATGAAGGCCGATAAACACGGCGCCGGCGCCGCGTATTACGGCGGGCGCTGGACGGCGGAAACCAGCAACTCGGTCAGCAGCTTCTGGCTGACGCCGAAAGACAGCAACTGGGGCAGCCTGCATGAGATTGCGCACGGCTATCAGGGGCACTTTATGGGCGACAAATATTTCTCCACCGGTGAGATGTGGAACAATATTTACGCCGCTTGCTATCAGGACGTGATGCTGGGAGAGCGCAAATACCAGGAAGGGTGGCTGTATAACTACGGCAACGCGGCCGGCGTCGAGAAGAAAATCGTCGATCTGATCGCTCAGGGCACGCCGCTCAACCAGTGGGATCTGCGCTCCAAGCTGTTCTTCGCGATGCTGATGGTCGACAAGGCAGGCAAGAACGCCTTCACGCACTTTAACCAGCAGTATCGCCAAAGCTGCAATACGCCGGGCTTCGTGCCGTCCGAACATGCCTTGCTGGATCTGCTGTCGGCAAGCTTCGCCGCGGCCGGCGAGCAAATCGACGTGACGCCGTTCGTCGAGCTGACCGGCGGCGTGATCACCCAAACGCAGCGCGATCTCAACGCGTTCAGCCACGCCAAGGCGGTGTATCCGCTGTATCAACTGGTGGATGCGCAGAGTTTGCCGGCGGTGCAGGCACAGCTGAAGCTGGATTCCTCCCTGCGCCTGGTCGATTCCTCTCAGCTCAAGGCGAGCGGCCTGAAAGGCGATGTCGCCCTGAGTCTGGATATCGATGACTTTGCGCAGATCTACGGTGAGGATCTGGTGCTGATGGAAGGGGCGCGCTATGCCCACAAGGTCCGTATCGACGCGCCGACCCTGGCCCTGAATGCGTTGCCGATCGGCGTGTACACCCTGCGGTTACCGACCGGCAAGGATCGCAAATATCGGCCAACGGCGGGTTACCTGACGGTGAAGCAGGGGAAAAACGCGGTAACGCTTCGCTTCGAACGCAAAGCCGCTTCGCCGATCGTTTCACAGGAGATCGCTCTGTTGGGCCTGAGCGATGCGGTCTTCGCCACCGTGGTCGTCGATCGCGCCAAGGGCGCAGTGGTGGTTGACGTGACCAGTACCACGCCGCATTCCTACTTCCCCGGTGAAACCTATGCCCGAGTGACGCTGCGCGATCGGCAGGGCGCGGTGCGCTTCACTAAGGAGATTCAGGGCACTCAGGCTACGTTAAGTCATGACGAGCTGCCGTTTGCCGAGGGCGATGACATCGAGATTTACCATGTGGAGCCGAGCCGGGTGCGCTTGAATCCGGCGGCGGCCGGCGTCATCGACAACAAAATCAAAACCAACGTGCTGCGTATCGAAAAAAGCGGGCTGAAAAATCCGGCGTTGCCCGGCGATCCCGAGCAAGCGCTGCTGGCGCGCCTGGAACAGGCGGCGCAGCGTTTGCGCCGCCTGCTGCCGGCTTACTACGCGCCGTCGTCGTCGTTCAAGGACGATATTTATCTGGCGATCGGCGCCTTCGCCGAGCCGCAGCGCGAGTCGCTGTTGGCGACCTATCGGGATTGCCTGCCGGCCGACAATGCGCCGCCGGGCGCTAACGTCGGCAATGCGTTTACCGTGGTTTGCAAAGGGATCGGCGATCGCCAGTTTCTGACCGGCGCCGTCGATCTGGTGAAGAAAACCGTGACCGTGACGCTGGCGGCGGGGATTGCCCACCACTACTTTGCCGACAGCTACGCCTTCCTCAGCGTGACGGATGCGGACGGTAACACCTTGCTCAGCTACGACGTCATCGGCAGCCAAAATCAGCCGGCTAAAACCTGGGTGCTGCCGCTGTCGGGCTACGGCGGTGAGGTGATCCATCTGCGGCATGAAGAGCCGGACAACCGTCTGACGATCGTCAACGAGATGCAGCACGTGCGGTTGGCGGAGAAGGGCAAGCAACAGACCTACTGCATTACCTCGATCGGTTTGAAACGTATCAACGACTGATCCACATCCCCCTCCCGGGGCGGCGAGCGTCGTCGCCCCGGTTTTCCTCTGCATCATCCCCTTATTGCACTCTTTTTGTTCTCCCGCTGCGCGCCGCTGGTGCAGCCCATTCGCCGTCGCCGTCATAAGTTTTAATTATAATTTATTGAAATCATGAAATTAAAAATTGGCACGCCGGTTGCTCTGTTGAATCCCATCTTGTGTACCAGATGGAATTCAGCCGATGAGCGACCCTGTTGAAACGTGCGGTTTTACCCTCAGTGAATGGCAGCACCATTATCAAACCCGTCCGGCGGGCGAGCGCCTCGCCTGCGTCAGCGCCACGATCGAAGCGCTGGTCGCCGATTTGGATTCAGACGACAACGCCTGGCTGTATCTCGCCACCCCGGCGCAGCGCGAGCGGCAGTATCGGCAACTGGCACAGAGGCTCGAAGCAGTCGCCGGCGATCTCAGCCGCCTGCCGCTGTTCGGCGTGCCCTTCGCCATCAAAGACAATATCGACGTCGGCGGCTGGCCGACCAGCGCCGCCTGCCCGGCGTTCACCTATCAGGCCGCGGCGGACGCCACCGTGGTCGCCAACCTGCGCGCCGCCGGGGCGATCGCCCTCGGTAAAACCAACCTCGACCAGTTCGCTACCGGGTTGGTGGGCACCCGCTCACCCTATGGCGCAGTGGTCAACAGCTTCGACAGCCGCTACGTCAGCGGCGGCTCCAGCTCCGGCTCCGCTTCGGTGGTGGCGCGCGGCCTGGTGCCGTTCGCGCTGGGCACCGACACCGCCGGTTCGGGGCGCGTGCCCGCCGGGTTCAACAACATCGTCGGGCTGAAGCCGACCAAAGGGCGGTTGTCCAACCGCGGCGTGGTGCCGGCCTGCCGGTTGAACGATACGGTATCGGTCTTCGCGCTGACGGTGGCCGATGCCGCGCAGGTGGCGGAACTGGCGAGCGGCTTTGACCCGGCAGACCCGTATTCCCGCCCCGATCCGCATACCGCGCCGGCGGATATCCCCGCCGCGCCGCGTTTTGCCGTTCCCGCCCAGCTGGAGTTTTTCGGTGACGTGCAGGCCGAGCGGGCGTTTCACCGCGCGCTGGCGCAGCTGCAGGCGGGCGGCGCCACGTTGGAACCCCTCGATTTCGCGCCGTTTCGCACCCTGGCGGAGCAGCTGTATTACGGCCCCTGGGTGGCGGAGCGCACCGTGGCGATTGAGCAGGTGCTGGAAGCGAACCCGCAGGCTATCGATCCGGTGGTGCGCGGCATCGTCGGCAACGGCCTGGGCTACAGCGCCTGCGACGCCTACAAAGCGGAATACCTGCGTGCCGAGCTGGCGCGGCAGATCGCCCAGCGGCTGGCGCCGTTCGACGCGCTGGTGGTGCCGACCGCGCCCACTATTCGCACCCTGGCGGAGATGGCGCAGGAGCCGGTGCTGTTCAATTCTCAGTTCGGCACTTACACCAATTTCACCAACCTGGCCGATCTGAGCGCGCTGGCGCTGCCGGGGCCGCTGCGCGAAGACGGGCTGCCGGCGGGCATCACCCTGATTGCGCCCGCCTGGCATGACCGGGCGCTGGCGGCGTTTGGCCTGCGCTGGCAACGGCAAAGCGCCTTGCCGCTCGGGGCAACCGGCCGGGCATTGCCGCCGCAGCCGGCGCCGGCGCCGTCTTCGGGACACGTGCGTCTGGCGGTAGTGGGCGCTCACCTCAGCGGTATGCCGCTCAACGTCCAGCTGACGCAGCGCGACGCGGTGCGGGTGGAACAAACCGTCACCGCCCCCTGTTACCGCCTGTACGCGCTGGCCGATACCGAGCCGCTGAAGCCGGGGCTGGCGCGTGTGGCGCAGGGAGCGGCGATCCGTCTTGAGCTGTGGGACATTCCGCTGGCCCGTTTCGGCGAGTTTGTGGCGGAAATTCCGGCGCCCTTGGGTATCGGCACGCTGCTGCTGGCGGACGGCCGGCGGGTGAAGGGGTTTATCTGCGAAGCCTGGGCGCTGGAAGGCGCCACGGATATTACCGAGTTTGGCGGCTGGCGCGACTATCTCGCCGGCGTTAAGGGGGCATGAACATGTTTACTACCGTACTGATCGCTAACCGCGGCGAAATAGCCTGCCGCGCCATTCGCACCCTGAAACGCCTGGGCGTCACCAGCGTGGCGGTTTATTCCGACGCCGACCGCAATGCGCCGCACGTCACCGAAGCCGACAGGGCGGTGGCGCTCGGCGGCGACAAGGCCGCCGACAGCTACCTGAGCATCGACAAGATCCTTGCGGCGGCGGCAGCCACCGGCGCGCAGGCGATCTACCCCGGCTACGGCTTTTTGTCCGAGAGCGCCGAGTTTGCCGACGCCTGCGAGGCGGCGGGCATCGCCTTTATCGGCCCGACGGCGGCGCAGATGCGCGAGTTCGGTCTCAAGCACCGGGCGCGCGAGCTGGCGGCGTTGGCCGGGGTGCCGATGACGCCGGGCACCGGCTTGCTGGAGAGCGTGGAGCAGGCGGTTGCCGCCGCCGCGCGCATCGGCTACCCGGTGATGCTGAAAAGCACCGCCGGCGGCGGCGGCATCGGCCTGACGCGCTGTGACGACGAGGCGGCGCTGCGCGAGGCGTACGACAGCGTCAAACGGCTGGGAGAGCAGTTCTTCCGCGACGCCGGCGCGTTTATCGAACGCTTCGTCGATCGGGCGCGTCACGTCGAGGTGCAGATTTTCGGCGACGGCCAGGGGCGGGTGGCGGCGCTCGGCGAGCGCGACTGCTCGCTGCAGCGCCGCAACCAAAAAGTGGTGGAGGAAACCCCGGCGCCACACCTGCCGGCGGCGACCCGCCAGGCGCTGCATCGGGCGGCGGTGGCGCTGGGCGAATCGGTGAATTACCGCAGCGCCGGCACCGTGGAATTTATTTACGACGCCGCGCGCGACGAGTTTTACTTCCTCGAAGTGAACACCCGCTTACAGGTCGAGCACCCGGTCACCGAGATGGTCACCGGCCTGGATCTGATCGAATGCATGCTGCAGGTGGCGGCGGGCGATGCGCTGGATTGGGCGGCGTTGCAACGCGCGCCGCAGGGCGCGGCGATCGAAGTGCGTCTCTACGCCGAAGATCCGCTGAAAAACTTCCAGCCCAGCCCCGGCGTGCTGACCGAGGTGCATTTCCCCGCCGACGTGCGCCTCGACGGTTGGGTGGCGACCGGCAGCGAAGTCTCGGCGTTTTACGACCCGATGATCGCCAAGCTGATCGTACACGGCGCTGACCGCGCGCAGGCGCTGGAAAAACTGCGCGTGGCGCTGGCGGCGACCCGTTTGCACGGCATCGCCACCAACCTCGATTATCTGCGGCAGGTGATCGCCACGCCGCAATTTCAGCGCGGCGACGTTTGGACGCGCCTGCTGGACGATTTGCATTACCAGCCGCACTGCCTCGAAGTGCTGCAACCCGGCACCTACAGCAGCGTGCAGGACTATCCCGGCCGCCTCGGCTATTGGGACATCGGCGTGCCGCCGTCCGGCCCGATGGACGACTTCGCGTTCCGGCTGGCCAACCGCATCGTCGGCAACCACCCGGCGGCCGCCGGGCTGGAGTTCACCCTGCAGGGGCCGACGCTGCGCTTTCACTGCGACGCCACCATCGCGCTGACGGGTGCCAGCTGCCCGGCCGATCTGGACGGCGAAGCGGTCGCCTACTGGCGGCCGATCGCGGTGCGGGCCGGGCAGGTGCTGACGCTGGGGCGCGCCACGCACGGTTGCCGCACCTATCTGGCGGTACGCAACGGCTTCGACGTGCCGGTGTATCTCGGCAGCCGTTCCACCTTCGCGCTCGGCCAGTTCGGCGGCCACGCCGGGCGCACCTTGCGCGTGGCGGACATGCTGGCGATCGCTCAACCGGAATTGGCCGCCAGCACCACGCCGGCGCCGATCGCCGCGCCGCAGGCGATGGACGACAGCCTGATCCCGCACTACGGCGACCAGTGGCACATCGGCGTGCTGTACGGGCCGCACGGCGCGCCGGACTTTTTCACCGCCGAATCGATAGACGCCTTCTTCGCCACCGACTGGCAGGTGCATTACAACTCCAATCGCCTCGGCGTGCGCCTGTCGGGGCCGAAGCCCGAGTGGGCGAGAGAGGACGGCGGCGAAGCCGGTTTGCATCCTTCCAATGTGCACGACTGCGAGTACGCCATCGGCGCGATCAATTTCACCGGCGACTTCCCGGTGATCCTGACCCGCGACGGGCCGAGCCTCGGCGGCTTCGTCTGCCCGGTGACCATCGCCAAGGCCGAGCTGTGGAAAGTGGGGCAGGTGAAGCCGGGCGACCGCATCCGGTTCCATCCGATCGGTTTTCGCCAGGCGCAGTCGCTGGAACAGGCGCAGCTCGGCAGCATCGAAGCGCTGGCGGCGGTGAAGGCCATCACCCTGCCGCCGCCGGATCTGGCCCCGGCGGATACCGTTTCCGCCGCGGTGCTGGCGGCGCTGCCGGCGGCGGAAGGGCGCCCGGCGGTGGCGTATCGCCAGGCGGGAGACGGCTACATCCTGATGGAGTACGGCGACAACGTGCTCGATCTGGCGCTGCGGCTGCGCATTCATCTGCTGATGCAGTCGCTGCGGCAGGAGGCGATACCGGGCGTGGCGGAGCTGGCGCCGGGCGTGCGTTCGCTGCAGATCCGCTACGACAGCCGGTTGATAAGCCAGGCCGATCTGCTGCAGCGCCTGCTGGCGCGCGAACGGGCGCTGGGGGACGTCAGCCGCCTGAAGGTGCCGACGCGCACCGTCTGGCTGCCGATGGCGTTCGAGGATTCGGCCACGCTGGGGGCGGTCGATCGCTATCAGCAGACGGTGCGCGCTTCGGCGCCCTGGCTGCCGAACAACGTCGATTTCATTCAGCGTATCAACGGCCTGAGCCGACGCGAGCAGGTGCGCGACATCCTGTTCGACGCCAGCTACCTGATCCTCGGATTGGGAGACGTCTACCTCGGCGCACCCTGCGCGGTGCCGCTCGATCCGCGCCATCGCCTGCTGAGCTCCAAATACAACCCGGCGCGCACCCACACCGCCGAAGGGACGGTCGGCATCGGCGGCATGTACATGTGCATCTACGGCATGGATTCGCCGGGCGGTTACCAACTGGTGGGGCGCACGCTGCCGATCTGGAACAAATTCCTCAAAAACCCGCAGTTCACCGCCGGTGAACCCTGGCTGCTGCGCTTCTTCGATCAGGTGCGCTTCTACCCGGTCAGCGAGCAAGAACTGGACGAGCAGCGCGAAGCGTTCCGCGAAGGGCGCATGCAGGTGCGCATCGAAGAGAGCGAATTCGACTTCGCCGCCTACACCGATTTCCTGGCCGACAACGCCGAGGCGATCGCCGACTTCCAGCATCGCCAGCAGCAGGCGTTCAACGCCGAAGTGGCGCGCTGGCGCAGCGATGACGACGAGGCCGAGGCGCAGCTGTTGCCGCCGGTTGAAGAAGACGCGATCGACGGCGATCTGGTCAGCGCCGATCTGAACGGCAGCGTGTGGAAGATCCTGGTGGAGCCGGGGCAGGCGGTGGCGGCCGGGCAGCCGCTGATCGTGGTCGAGGCGATGAAGATGGAATTGGCGGTCACCGCGCCGCGCGCCGGGATCGTCAAACGCATCAGCTGCCGGCAGGGGCGGCCGGTCGGGCCGGGCGACGCCCTGCTGTGGCTGGAAAAAGCGATCTGAACGGAGGGGCGAAGATGCAAATCACCAACGGAGAGCACAAGGCGCGGCCGGAGGGGCTGGCGGAGCGCATTTATCTGCAGCTTAAGGCCGACATCTTCGAGTTTCGCCTGCTGCCGGGCGATCGCTTCAGCGAAAGCGACGTGGCGCAGCGCATGGCGGCCAGCCGCACGCCGGTGCGTCAGGCGCTGTTTCGACTCGAGCGCGAAGGCTATGTCGAGGTGCTGTTTCGCAGCGGCTGGCAGGTGCGGCCGTTCGATTTCGCCTACTTCGAAGAGCTGTACGACCTGCGCATCGTGCTGGAACAAGAGGCGGTGAAACGGCTGTGCGAATGGCCGGCCGGGGAAACGCCGGCCGCGCTGGCGGCGCTGAACCGTTTTTGGACCGAAGCGCCGCGTCTGGCGGACGGCCAGGTGGTGTCGCAGCACGACGAGCAGTTTCATCAGGCGTTGGTGGCCGCGGCGGGCAACGGCGAAATGGCGCGCATCCACCGCGAGCTGACCGAAAAGATCCGCATCATTCGCCGACTGGATTTCACCCAGCAGGCGCGGGTGGACGCCACCTACCGCGAACACGCCGCCATTTTGCAGGCGATCCTGCAGCGGCAAAGCGGGGTGGCGCAAGCGCTGCTCGGCGAGCATATCGCCGTCAGCAAGGCAGAGGTACGAAAAATAACGCTGCACATGTTGCACCAGGCGCGGGCCCAGCAGCCGGCGCGCTCGGCGTAACGATTTTGATTTCACACACATCAGGAGTTTGAACTATGCAACGTCGTCGTTTTATCAAAGCTTTTGCGCTGTCCGCCGCCGCGCTCGGCCTGGGCCTGGCCTGGAGCGCGCAGGCCGCCGACACCATCAAGGTCGGCATTCTGAGTTCGCTTTCCGGCACCATGGCGATTTCCGAGACGCCGCTGAAGGATGTGGCGCTGATGACCATCGACGAGATCAACGCCAAAGGCGGGGTGCTCGGCAAAAAGCTGGAGCCGGTGGTGGTGGATCCGGCCTCCAACTGGCCGCTGTTCGCCGAAAAGGCGCGCCAGCTGCTGAGCCAGGACAAGGTGGCGGCGGTGTTCGGCTGCTGGACTTCGGTGTCGCGCAAGTCGGTGCTGCCGGTGTTTGAGGAGCTGAACGGGCTGCTGTTCTACCCGGTGCAATACGAGGGCGAAGAGATGTCGCCGAACGTGTTCTATACCGGCGCGGCGCCGAACCAGCAGGCGATCCCGGCGGTGGAATACCTGCTGAGCGAGGACGGCGGCGGCGCCAAGCGCTTCTTCCTGCTGGGCACCGATTACGTCTATCCGCGCACCACCAACAAGATCCTGCGCGCCTTCCTGCACAGCAAAGGCGTACAGGACAAGGATATCGAAGAGGTCTACACGCCGTTCGGCTACAGCGATTACCAGACCATCGTCGCCAACATCAAAAAATTCGCCGCCGGCGGCAACACGGCGGTGATCTCCACCATCAACGGCGACTCCAACGTGCCGTTCTACAAAGAGCTGGCCAACCAGGGCGTCAAGGCCACCGACGTGCCGGTGATCGCCTTCTCGGTCGGCGAGGAAGAGCTGCGCGGCATCGACACCAAACCGCTGGTGGGCAACCTGGCGGCCTGGAACTACTTCGAATCGCTGGATAACCCGACCAACAAGCGGTTTGTCAGCCAGTGGAAAGCCTACGCCAAGGCGCACAACCTGCCGAATTACGCCACCGCGGTGACCAACGATCCGATGGAGGCCACCTACGTCGGCCTCCACATGTGGGCACAGGCGGTGGAAAAGGCCGGCACCACCGACGTCGATAAGGTGCGCGCGGCGATGGCCGGGCAAACCTTCGCCGCGCCGTCGGGCTTCACGCTGACCATGGACCAGACCAATCACCACCTGCACAAGCCGGTGATGATCGGCGAGATCGAGGGCAACGGCCAGTTCAACGTGGTGTGGCAGACCGAGGCACCGGTGCGCGCGCAGCCGTGGAGCCCGTATATCGCCGGCAACGACAAAAAACCGGATTACCCGGTGAAGGGCGGCAAGTAACGTCACTCAGCGCCGGCGCGGCCCAGCGCCCGCCGGCCCAACAGAAGAGGCAGCTGATGCAATCTCCGTTTTTATCCTCTCTGCGCGTCGGGCTGTGGCTGCTGTGCGCCTGGCCCCTGCTGGCGCAGGCCGGGCCGGCCGATGAGTTCGCGGCGGCCAACCGTGCGCAGCAGGCCAAGTTGCTGCAGGCCTGGGCGGCCGAGCCGGACGCCGCGCGCCTGCCGCTGCTGCAGGGGCTGCAGCAGGAAACCGTGGCGATCGACGGGGCGAAGCGCGCCTTTATCCGCCAGGGCGATCGCTATCTGCCGCTCGAGGGCGAGGCGGCCCCGGTTGGCGAACCGAAGAAGGTGTGGCTGAACAACCGGCTGCGCATTCTGATCGCCAACGCGTTGTCGGCGCAGCGGTTGGTCAGCGCGGACGCGGCGGTGCGGCTGCAGGCGGCGACCGCGCTGCAGCGCGAAGCGCAGGGCGAGCAGTTGCCGCTGTTGACCCGGCGGTTGGCGCAGGAGAAAGACCCGCAGGTACGCGACGCGCTGAGCATTGCGCTGGCGAACCTGCAATTGACCGACGCCAGCCCGCAGGTGCGCTTCAATGCGGTGCGGCTGCTGGGGGAATCGGGCGAGCCGGAAACCCGCGCGCGGCTGCAGGCGTTGACCGACGCCGCTCACGAGCCGGACGCCGCGGTGCGCGCCGAGGCGCAACGCAGCCTGCAGCGGGTGCAGCATCGCCTGATGATCGGCGATCTGCTCGGCCAGGCGTTCAGCGGCCTGTCGCTCGGCTCGATCCTGCTGCTGGCGGCGCTCGGGCTGGCGATCACCTACGGCCTGCTCGGCGTCATCAATATGGCGCACGGCGAAATGCTGATGCTCGGCGCCTATTCCGCTTACCTGGTGCAGGGGCTGTTTCAGCAGTTTGCGCCGCAGTGGCTGGCGCTCTACCCGCTGGCGGCGCTGCCGGTGGCGTTCGCCATCACCGCCGGGATCGGCATGCTGCTGGAGCGCACGGTGATCCGCCACCTGTATGGTCGGCCGCTGGAAACCCTGCTGGCCACCTGGGGCATCAGCCTGGTGCTGATCCAACTGGTGCGGGTGCTGTTCGGGGCGCAGAACGTCGAGGTCGCCAACCCGGCGTGGCTGTCGGGCGGCGTGCAGCTGCTGCCGAACCTGGTGCTGCCGTGGAACCGCATCGCGGTGATCGCATTCGTGCTGTTGGTGCTGGCGCTGACCTGGCTGCTGCTGAACAAGACCCGGCTCGGCATGAACGTGCGCGCGGTGACGCAAAACCGCGCGATGGCGGCCTGCTGCGGCGTGCCCACCGGGCGGGTGGACATGCTGGCCTTCGGGTTGGGATCCGGCATCGCCGGGCTCGGCGGGGTGGCGCTGTCGCAGTTGGGCAACGTCGGGCCGGAGCTGGGGCAAGGTTACATCATCGATTCGTTCCTGGTGGTGGTGCTCGGCGGCGTCGGCCAGCTGGCGGGGACGGTGGCGGCGGCCTTCGGCCTAGGCATCGTCAACAAGATCCTCGAGCCGCAGATCGGCGCCGTGTTGGGCAAGATCCTGATCCTGGTGCTGATCGTTCTGTTTATTCAAAAGCGTCCGCAGGGGCTGTTCGCCCTCAAGGGCAGGGTGATTGACTGATGAGCCAACCATTGACCGTAACCGGCGTGCAGAAAGCGCCCCGGCTGGCGTTGAGCATCGGCGCGCTGGCGTTGCTGGTGCTGCTGGTGATGCCGTTCTTGACGCTGTTGCCGGCGGATCATCCGCTGGCGGTGTCCACCTATACCCTGACGCTGGCGGGCAAGATCCTGTGCTACGCGGTGGTGGCGGTGGCGCTCGATCTGGTGTGGGGCTATGCCGGGCTGCTGTCGCTCGGCCACGGGCTGTTCTTCGCGCTCGGCGGCTACGCCATGGGCATGTACCTGATGCGGCAGGCGGCGGGCGACGGGCTGCCGGCGTTTATGGCGTTCCTCTCCTGGAATGAGCTGCCGTGGTTCTGGAGCGGCACCCAGCATTTCGCCTGGGCGCTGTGCCTGATCGTGCTGGTGCCGGGCCTGCTGGCCTTCCTGTTCGGCTACTTTGCCTTCCGCTCGAAAATCAAAGGGGTGTATTTCTCGATCATGACCCAGGCGCTGACCTATGCCGGCATGCTGCTGTTCTTTCGCAACGAAACCGGCTTCGGCGGCAATAACGGCTTTACCGGTTTCACCACGCTGCTCGGCTTTCCCATCACCGCCGCCGGCACGCGGGTGGCGCTGTTCCTGGCGACGGTGCTGCTGCTGGCCGCCAGCCTGGCCATCGGCTTTGCGCTGGCGCGCAGCAAGTTCGGCCGGGTGCTGACCGCGGTGCGCGATGCGGAAAACCGGCTGACCTTCTGCGGCTACGATCCGAAGGGCTTCAAGCTGTTCGTCTGGACGCTGTCGGCGGTGCTGTGCGGGCTGGCCGGCGCGCTCTATGTGCCGCAGGTCGGCATCATCAACCCCGGCGAAATGTCGCCGACCAACTCGATCGAGGCCGCCATCTGGGTGGCGCTCGGTGGGCGCGGCACGCTGGTGGGGCCGCTGCTCGGCGCCGGCATCGTCAACGGCGCCAAGAGCTGGTTCACCATGGCCATTCCCGAATACTGGCAGTTCTTCCTCGGCCTGATGTTTATCGTCGTCACGCTGTTTCTGCCCAAAGGGGTGATCGGCCTGCTGCGCCGGAGGAAAACCTCATGAAAGCGATGCAAGTGACCGACGAGCTGTTTACCCACCCGCTGCCGGCGGATAAATACCGGCAGCAAACCGATCCGGTGCTGCAGCTCGACGATGTCAACGTCAGCTTCGACGGTTTTCGTGCGCTGACCGATCTGTCGCTGCGCATTGGCGTCGGCGAACTGCGCTGCGTGATCGGCCCCAACGGCGCCGGCAAGACCACGCTGATGGATGTGATCACCGGCAAGACCCGGCCGGACAGCGGCAAGGTGTTTTACGATCAGACCGTCGATCTGACCCGGCTGGCGCCGATGCAGATCGCCCACGCCGGCATCGGCCGAAAATTTCAAAAACCGACGGTGTTCGAGGCGCTGACGGTGTTCGAAAATCTGGAGATCGCGCAGAAAACCCGCAAGTCGGTGTGGGCCTGCCTGCGCGCCCGCCTGAGCAGCGAACAGCGCGACCGCATCGATGAGATGCTGAAGACCCTGCGGCTGGGGCATGAACGCCACCGGCCCGCCGGGCTGCTGTCCCACGGGCAAAAACAGTTTCTCGAGATCGGCATGCTGCTGGTGCAGGAGCCGCACCTGCTGCTGCTCGACGAACCGGCGGCCGGCATGACTGACGCCGAAACCGACTACACCGCCGAACTGTTCCGCGAGCTGGCGGGCAAGCATTCGCTGATGGTGGTGGAGCACGACATGGGGTTTGTGGAAACCATCGCCGATCGCGTGACGGTGCTGCATCAGGGGCAGGTGCTGGCGGAAGGATCGCTGGCGCAGGTGCAGGCCGATGAACGGGTGATTGAGGTATATCTGGGGCGCTGAGGAGGCGTAATCATGCTGCAGGTAGAGGAATTGAATCAATATTACGGCGGCAGCCACATTCTGCGCGGCCTGTCGTTCGAGGCGCGCATTGGCGAGGTGACCTGCTTGCTGGGGCGCAACGGCGTGGGCAAGACCACGCTGCTGAAATGCCTGATGGGATTGGTCCCGGCGCGCAGCGGCAGCGTGCGTTGGCAGGGCGAAACCATCACCGGTAAAAAGCCGCATCAGCGGGTGCGGGCGGGCATCGCCTATGTGCCGCAGGGGCGGGAGATTTTCCCGCGCCTGACGGTGGAGGAAAATTTGCTGATGGGGCTGGCGCGCTTTTCCGGTGCCGCCGCGCGCACGGTGCCGGATCCGATCTATGAACTGTTTCCGGTGCTGCGGCAAATGAAGGATCGGCGCGGCGGCGATCTCTCCGGCGGGCAGCAGCAGCAGCTGGCGATCGGCCGGGCGCTGGCCTGCCGGCCGCAGCTGCTGATCCTCGACGAGCCGACGGAAGGGATCCAGCCTTCGGTGATCAAGGAGATCGGCGCGGTGATCAAACAGCTGGCGGCGAAGGGCGATATGGCGATCCTGCTGGTGGAGCAGTTCTATGACTTTGCCGCCGACCTGGCGGACAGCTATCTGGTGATGTCGCGCGGCAGCATCGTGCAGCGCGGCGCCGGCAGCAATATGGAACAGGACGGCGTACGCGGGCTGGTGGCGATTTGACGTTGGATCAGCTGAAAAAGGATCGGCTGAGCGGATCTCGGGAATGATGCAGCACTCTGATGATATTCACCTCCCGCCTGTGCTGACGAAAATAAATCAGGTGGTTGGCGACGGGCAATACCCATAGGCCGGGGCCGATTGCATCGATGTTTCTGCCGAGTTGGTGGTGGCTAAGGTTATCGAAAGCCTGATGCAGGTGGCGCAGATAATCTTCGGCCACCTGTAAGCCAAAGTGCGCCAATCCGTAAAAATAGATCTCTTCCATATCGTCCAAGGCTTTTGGGCGGACGGTTACTTTCCTGCGCATCCGTTTGCTTTGCTCCGTATTCTTTCCATAAACACATCACGATCCCATTCGACGGCTTCGCCGCTGTTCTCTCCTTCGGCAATCAGGCGCCTAAGCTCTTCCAGTTTTGAGGCGGCGGTACGTTCGCGCAAAGTGCGCACGGATTCGCGGATGACTTCGCTGGGCGTGCGGTAATCGCCGCTGGCCACCAGGTCTTCGACGAAGCTACGCAGTTCGTCACCCAGATCTACCGTTAATGTTCTGCCCATTATTCCTCCTCACTTTCGGCTATGCTGCGTAATTGTAAGATTAGTTCTTACATTGTGCACGTCAAACTCTCAGGATCTCGACTGCGGCACCGCCATGATGGTGGAAGCCGCAAGTTTATTAATTAAGGATAACCCATGAACGAAATCACTGTGTCACGCCTCGGCTGCATCGTCCTGTCCCTGTTTCCGGCCCTGTGGGGGCTGTTCAGCCTGTTGAACAATACGGCGGATTTCGCCGGCACCGCGCGTAATGCGGTGGGTCCGCTGCTCGCCATGCAGGATACCTATCAGACACCGGGGTTGATGTGGCGCGCGATCGGCGCCGACTGGGCCTGTATGTTGGGGTTGGCTGTCATCACCACGCTGGAAACGCTGGCCGGCCTATTCGCGGCCGCAGGCGTGGTGCTGATGATCGGGCGATTTAAAGGCCCTTACGCCGCCTTCGTCAAGGGCAAAATCTGGGCGATGCTGGGGGCGCTTTGCGCGATCGCGGTGTGGGGCGTCGGCTTTATGGTGGTCGCCGGCGACTGGTTTATGGCCTGGCAGGCCAAGCAGGATCCGCTGGCGGTGCAGCTGGGGGCGCTGATCTACCTGGCGCCCAATGCGTTTGCCTTGCTGTTCCTGATGCTGCAGCGGGAGCCGCGCTAAACGAAGGCGGAGCGGGGCGCGGTTACAGCGCCTTGCTCATATACCAGATGCCTATCGAGCCCTGGGCGCTGGTGTAGCAGGTCTCGCCACAAATGCTCAATCCCTGGCGCTGATAAAAGCGTTGGGCGCCGGTGTTGCGTTGCAGCACCTCCAGCCACAGCGTCTTCTGCCGGCGCTCGATGGCCCGCTGCTGCACCTGTTCGAACAGGCGCTGGCCATAGCCGTTGCCGGCATGGCCCGGCAGGAAATAGATTTTCTGCAGCTCTGCGCCGCGGGTTTGCGTTGGCGCCAGCAAGCTGTCGACGTTGAGCCGCGCATAGCCGACCAGGGCGTCATCCTCATAGGCCAACAGCCAGCACACGTCGGGATCGCGCAGCGTCCGTTCCAGCGCGGAGACGGCAAAATCCTCGGCCAGAAAGGCCTCCAGCTCGTGCGGGTAGCGCCACAGCTCACCGAAGTGCGCGCGATAGGTGCGGATGCCGATATCGCGCACCTGAGTTAAATCTTCCAGCAATGCCTGACGGACGGTGAACATCAGTGCCCCTTTGAGTAAGAAAAGTTACAGCCGTTGTTCCAGATGCCGGTGGGGTACCATCGCCTGATGCAAAATGGCAAGAACGGTGATGCCGGCAGGGCGGCTGCGGTAGTAGATCCTATGGCTGGCGTAAGGAAAACTGCGTATCTCTTCGCCCAGATCGTGAAAGTGGGCTTTACCCGCTTCCGGCATGTCCGCCAGATGATGCATGATCTCTCTCAACTGCTCAAGATAGCGGCGAGATTGCGTTTGGCCCCAGTGCTCGACGGTGAAATGGCGAATAGCCAGCAGATCTTGTTGGGCTTGCGGGGTGAGGCGAAACGCGGGCATATCAGTCGGTTTCATCGGTGAGCAGACGGTTGAAGAAGGCATCACCGTCTACCGCCTTACCGGCGTCTTCCTCGGCGGTAGCCTGCGCGATTTTTTGCTGCAGCGCGCGTAGTTTGAGATCTTCCAGCGCCTGGTAGTCTTCTACCGACATGACGACGGCGACCGGTTTGCCGTTGCGATTGATTTGCACCGGTTCGCGCTGCGCCTTGAGCAGCAAATCGCCGAATTGGGTTTTGGCCTCGTTCGCGCTGAGTGCGTACATTTAATCGCTCCAGTTAATTAAATCGTTCGATTTAACCATTATACGGTGCGATGAAAAAAGCACCAATGTTATTCCGGCGGGCAGGTTTCGTTGGACAGATGCCGCGGCGTTTCGCGGCGAAAACCCAGGCCGATGATGCGGCCGAACAGGCGCGGCAGCCAGCGGCTGTTGCCGACGCGGGCGATCAGGCGCGAACCGCCCGCCGCGCGGCGTTCGCCCGGCTTGCGCTGGCTCATTTTGATCTGCAAAAACTGGATGGCCCGGGTGGGGAATTCGCGCCGGCGCTGCACGCTCAGCAGATGCTTCAGCTGCAGCCGATGCTGGCGCAGCGGTGGGATCAGGGCGTTGGCGGCGGCCACCGCGTCCTGAATCGCCAGGTTGACGCCCACGCCGCCGATCGGCGACATGGCGTGCGCGGCGTCGCCGATGCACAGCACTCCCGGTTTGGCCCAGCGATCCAGACGATCGATGCGGATGCTCAGCAGCTTCACCTGATCCCACTCGACGATCTCCTGCAGGCGATCGTCCTGGAATGGCGCCACCTCGGCGAGGTGCAGCAAAAATTTCTCCAGACCGCTGCGGCGGATCGCGTCGAAGCTGCCTTTATCGATCGAGTAGCCGCACTGCCAGTAGTCGCCGCGATCGATCATGATGAAGTTCTGCTTCGGCCCGGTATGGCCCATCGACCAGGCCGGATCGCCCGGCTGCTTGCTGAGTTTCATCCACAAGACGTCGCGCGGGGCGCCGAAGGAGCGGCTGCTGAGCGCCGCCTGCTCGCGCACCACCGAGTTGCGGCCGTCGGTGCCGATCACCAGCTGGCTGCGTACGCGGATCGGGCCTTCCGGCGTGTCGGCCAGCACGCCGCATACCTGGCTGCGGTCGTAGAGCAGCTTATGAACCTGCGTCGAGGTGAGCAGCCTGAAATGGGGGAACGCGGCGGCCTGCTGCGCCAAAAAGTTGAGGAACTCCCACTGCGGCATAAAGGCGATAAATTTGCAGCGCGTCGGCAGGCGAGTGAAATCCGCCAGCTTAATGTCGCGCCCGGCGACTTCGGCGTGCAGGGATTCGGCGCGCTGGTGTGGCAGCGCCAGCAGTTCGTCGAGCAGGCCCAGCTGGTGCATGACTTCCAGCGTCGACGGGTGAATGGTGTCACCGCGAAAATCGCGCAGGAAGTCGGCGTGCTTCTCCAGCACCGTCACGTCGATCCCCGCCCGCGCCAGCAGATAGCCGAGCATCAGCCCGGCGGGGCCGCCCCCCACGATGCAGCAGGTGGTGGCGTAAGGTGTGATCGGTGATGACGACATGGCGGTTGACCCTGGAGAGCGGCCCGCATCCCGCGAGCCGCAAGTGAATGTTTAGTGTTGATAATGATTATCAATATCAAGTTTGGCTGTCAACCCGCGGCGCAGTGTGGTCAAAGGGGACGGACAGATGGCCGACGCGGAACAGCTGGCCGTTGTGCGGCTGCGCCTGCGGCGGTTCACGCCATAAATCCAGCCGCACTAACCGCCACTTGGCGGGCTGCGTGCATCGCGAGCATAAGGATTCTCCGCAAAGACGTTGACCGGGAGAGCGTGACACGCCATCTTTATCAGTAAAATCGGTATTATTTTTATCGATGGTTCAGAAAATCAGGATGGTCAGCATGAGGCGAATAACGTTCGATCTCGAGGATTTGCGCAGCTTCGTCACCGGCGTCGAGCTGGGCAGCTTCGCCAAGGCGGCTGAACGGCTGGGGCGTTCGACGTCGGCGGTCAGCGCTCACCTGAAAAAGCTGGAACAGCAGGTCGGCGCGCCGATCCTGCGCAAGGCCGGGCGCGGCATGGTGATGACCGAGGCGGGGGAAACGCTGCTCGGTTACGCGCGCCGCCTGCTGGAGCTCAATGACGAAGCCGCCGCCGCGGTGCGCGGGTTGGATTTGCAGGGCACGGTGCGGCTGGGGCTGCAGGAGGATTTCGGCGAGACGTTTCTGCCGCAGGTATTGGGCAGCTTCGCGCGCGCCAATCCGAAAGTGCGCATCGAGGCGCGCATCGCGCGCAATGCCGAGCTGATCGACTGGGTGCTGAAAGGTCAACTGGATCTGTCGCTGGCGTGGGATGGCGGTTTGAGCACGCCGTTTCATCTGGCGCTGGGGCAGCGGCAACTGCACTGGATCGCCTCGCCCGGCTTCGCGCTGGCGCCCTGGCGAGAAGGGGACGAGCCGTTGCCGTTGGTGATGTTTGACGCGCCTTGCCTGATGCGCAGCGCGGCGACGCAGGCGCTGGATCGCGCCGGCATACCCTGGCGCATCGCCTTTACCAGCCGCAGCCTGAACGGCGTGTGGGCGGCGGTGAGCGCCGGATTGGGCGTCACGGTGCGCACGGCGGCGGGTTTGCCGCCTGGCCTGGCGCCGCTGGCCCCCGATCTGCTGCCCGCTCTCGGCCAGCTCGGCGTGGTGCTGCACCGCGCCGAGGATCAGCCTTCGGCCGCCGTGCAGCGGCTGGCGCAGATCGTGGTCGAGCGGATCGAAACTTAATCTTGGGCGATCGGCTGCTTGCCGCTCAGCTGGCCCCATTCGCTCCAGGCGCCGTCATACAGCTTGACCTGCGGCGCGCCGAGCGACAGCAGGCCGAACGCCAGCACCGCCGCCGTCACGCCGGAGCCGCAGCTGGTGATGATCGGGCCGTTGATATCCACCCCCTTGTCGTTGAAGGTTTGGCGCAGCGCCTCCAGCGATTTGAAGCGGCCGTTTTCCAGCAGCTCGCCGTACGGAATGTTGATGCTGCCGGGAATATGGCCGCGGTGCAGGCCGGGGCGCGGCTCCGGCGCTTCGGCATAAAAGCGCGGCGCGGCGCGCGCGTCGAGAATTTGCACCGGCGTGCCTAACGCCTGCTCCACTTGCCGCATATCCACCACCGCGTCGGCGTTGAACCGGGCGTTGAACGTCTGCGGGGCAGGCTGCGCCGGGCCGGTTGCCAGCGCCTGGCCCTGCGCGGTCCAGCCGTTCAGCCCTTCGTCCAGCACGTAAACGCGCTCGGCGCCGAAATTGCGGAAAGTCCACCAGCCGCGCGGCGCGGAGAACTGGTTGCCCTCGTCGTAAATCACCAGGGTATCGCGTTCGCTGATGCCCAATTGGCCCGCCGCCGCGGCGAATTCCGCCGCTGTCGGCAGCATATGCGGCAGCGCGGTGCTTTTGTCCGCCACCTCGTCGATATCGAAATAGACCGCGCCGGGGATATGGCCGCGTTCGAACTCGGCAAGCATATCTTTCTTCGGCGTCAGCCCCACCGGCGACATCCGGACGTCGATCACCACCAGATTTTCATCGTTGATATGTTGCGCAAGCCATTGAGGGGTCACCAGAAACGGAGAATTCATCGTATTGTTCGCCTGTTGTGAAAACGGATTTTCACTATACACCAGGCCGTGCCGGGATGGAGTATGATGTTCAGGCAACGGTATGGGCGGGAGACGGAAAACATGACGGATCGGGCGTTTGGCGGGGCCAAGATCGCGCTGCTGTGCGACGGCCGCCTGCTGGTTTACCAACGGGACGACAAGCCGGGCATTCCGTGGCCCGGGATGTGGGATCTGCCCGGCGGCGGGCGGGAAAACGGCGAGACGCCGCTGCAGTGCGTGCTGCGGGAAACGCAGGAAGAGTTCGGGGTGTTGCTCGCCGAACGCCAGGTTGTCTGGCAGCGGCGTTACGACGGTATTCAGCCCGGCTACCCGCCGACCTGGTTTATGGCCGGGGTGATCACCCCGGCGCAGATCGCCGCCATTCGCTTTGGCGATGAAGGGCAGCGCTGGCGAATGATGCCGGTAGAGCAGTTTATTCATCACCCGCAGGGCATCGGTCATCTGCGCCGCCGGGTGGCGGAGTATTGGCTTCAGTCCGCCTGAGGTTGCAGCACGCCGCTCGGCATCAGTGCCAGGATGGTGGCGCCGACCCGCTGCACCGCCTGTTCGATCTCCGCCGTCAGCTTCGGCGCATAGTTGATGCGCAGGCAGTTGCGGTATTTGCCGGCGGCGGAAAAGATGCTGCCGACGGCGATCTGCACGCCCTGCTGCTCGAGATGGCGGTTCAGCCGCAGGGTGTCGAACGCCTCGTCCAGTTCGATCCACAGCATAAAGCCGCCGCGCGGCCGGCTGACGCGGGTGCCGGCCGGGAAGTGTTTCAGGATAAGGTCGGTCATGCGGTCGCGGTTCTGCTGGTAGCGGGCGCGCATGCGCCGCAGGTGCTGCAGATAGTGCCCGCCGCGGATGAATTCGGCGATCGCCAGCTGCGGCTGGGTGGCGGTGGCGCCGGAGCCGATGAACTTCATGTGCAGCACCCGTTCCAGGTAGCGGCCGGGCGCGATCCAGCCCACCCGCAGCCCCGGCGCCAGCGTTTTGGAAAACGAGCTGCACAGCAGCACGCGGCCGTCTTCGTCGAACGACTTGATGGTGCGCGGCCGCGGGTAGTGATAGGCGATGTCGCCGTAGACGTCGTCCTCGATGATCGCCGCGTCGTGGCGCTGCGCCAGCGTCAGCAACCGCTGTTTGTGGGCGTCGGGCATGATGTAGCCCAGCGGATTGTTGCAGTTGGGCGTCAGCAGAATCGCTTTGATCGGCCACTGTTCCAGCGCCATCTCCAGCGCCGCCAGGCTGACGCCGGTGAGCGGATCGGTGGGGATTTCCAGCGCCTTGATGCCCAGGCCCTTCAGCGTCTGCATGGTGCCGTGGAAGCAGGGCGAATCGACCGCCACGATGTCGCCGGGTTGGCAAACGGCGCGCAGCCCGGCGGAGATCGCTTCCTGGCAGCCGGTGGTGATCAGCAACTGATCGGGGCCGATTTGGCAGCCGGAATCCAGCAGCAGGCGGGCGACCTGCTCGCGCAGCGCGGCCACGCCCTGAATGCTGTCGTAATACAGGCTGCGCAGATCGCCGTGGCGGGCGGCGTTGCGCAGGGCGACGATCAGCGGTTTCATCGTCGGCTCGGCGATATCCGGCATGCCGCGCCCCAGCTGGATCAGGCCCTCGCGCGGCCGGCTGCGCACCAGCTCCAGCACCTGCTCCCATTGCGAAATGTCCACCGGCCGCTGCACCGGCGCCGTCATGGCGGGCAGCTCGGCCTGCGCGCGCCGCGTATGCACGAAGTAGCCCGACTTCGGCCGCGCCTCCACCAGGCGCTGTTCTTCCAGCAGCCGGTAGGCTTGCTGCACCGTGCTGATGCTGACGCCGTGCTCCTGGCTCAGCGCGCGCACCGAAGGCAGGCGATGGCCGGCGGGATACAGCCCTTGCTGAATGCGTTGGCTGAGAATGGCGGCCAGAGTGGCGTAGCGTGTCATACAGAGGCCTCTTATCGGGATGCAGGATTAAAAAACCGGTACAGATGCTTTCAAAGTAAACCATTCAGCGGTTTTTTTGGCGCAGCTGTATGAAAAAAATAGCGCCAGCGTGAATCTGTATTGTTTTTCTCCCGGCGAGCATGATGACTGCAACGCAAAAACAGCAGGGAGAATAACAACATGGCACTGTTTGATGGCATGACGACGCGGCGACGGGTAGGCTGGTCACGCTGGCGTTGGTATTTGTTGCGCCGCAGTACGCGCAGAGAGTTACTGCTGCTGAACGACAGGCAATTGGCGGATATCGGCCTGACGCGGGCGGATGCGCGGCGCGAAGGCGATAAACCGTTCTGGAGAGGGTAAGGAAAGCGAATGCTGAAATTATTGGGCAAAGCCTCATCGATCAACGTGCGCAAGGTATTGTGGACCTGCCAGGAGCTGGGGTTGCCGCTGGCGCGGGAGGACTGGGGCAGCGGCTTTCGCTCCACGCAGGAGCCGACGTTTCTGGCGCTGAATCCCAACGGCCTGGTGCCGGTGCTGATCGACGGCGAGCGGGTGCTGTGGGAGTCGAACACCATCTGCCGCTACCTGGCCGGACGGGAAGGGCGCCGCGATCTGCTGCCGCAGGAACCCGGCGCGCGCGCGGCGGTGGAGATGTGGATGGACTGGCAGGCCACCGATCTGAACGGCGCCTGGCGCTATGTGTTCATGTCGCGGGTGCGCGGGCATGCGGATTATCAGGATGCCGCCAGCCTGGCCGCCGCCGAGCGTGAGTGGAATCGGCTGATGGGGCTGCTGGACAAGCATTTGGCGCAGCACGGCCCTTATGCCGCCGGCGCGGCCTTCACGCTGGCGGACGTGGTGCTGGGGCTGTCGCTGAATCGCTGGCTGATGACGCCGTTCGAGCGGCCGAATTATGCGGCGCTGGCGGCCTATCAGCAGCGCCTGCTGCAACGCCCTGGCTACGTGCAGCACGGCGCCAACGGTTTACCTTGATATGAAATAAACGGTTCATTTTACCTCGTCCGGATACGGCAAGCCGTGTCCGGGCTTTCCCCGTTGCATCATCCCGTCAATGTTTCATGAACGGCATCACGAATGTGAACTTTATTTTCCTTTTTTCTTGTTGTTGAAATTTAAATTCCATATAAACCTGTTATCAGCCAGCGCGTTTCATTGAGCGGCGCCTGGTTCTACACAGGATTTCGATCACGGGAGAAAATGATGAAACAGGTACGCGTTGGGTTAATCGGCACCGGCTATATCGGGCGTTGTCACGCCATCGCCTATGCGCAGGCCGCCACGGTCTTTCCTCTGAAAGGGGAGCTGGTGCTGGAGATGCTGGCGGAAGTGACGCCCGAGCTGGCGGCGCAGCGCGCAACCGAGTTCGGCTTTGCGCGCTCGACCGGCGATTGGCGGCAGCTGGTGGCCGATCCGGCGATCGACGTGGTGGACATCTGCGCGCCCAACTTCTTGCACAAAGAGATGGCGCTGGAAGCGATCCGCCACGGCAAGCACGTGTATTCGGAAAAGCCGCTGGCGCTGGACGCCGCCGACGCGGCGGAGATGGTGCAGGCCGCCCGCGCCAAGGGCGTGAAAACGCTGGTCGGTTTCAACTACATGAAGAACCCGACCAGCCAGCTGGCGCGCGAGATCATCGCCAACGGTGAAATCGGCGAGGTGGTGCATTTTTACGGCACCCACAATGAGGATTATCTGGCCGACCCGCGCACGCCGCTCGACTGGCACTGCCGCCGCGCCAGCGCCGGGCTGGGCGCGCTGGGGGATCTGGCGGCGCACATCGTCAACATGGCGCACTACCTGGTGGGCGACATCGTGGCGGTCTGTGGCGATATGCAAACGGTGATCAAACAGCGCCCGGACCCGCAAGACCCGGCGCGCCTGCTGCCGGTGGAAAACGAAGATCAGGCCGGCGCGCTGCTGCGCTTCGCCGGCGGGGCGATGGGCACTCTTGAAACCTCGCGCATCGCCTGCGGGCGCAAGATGGGGCTGACCTATGTGGTCACCGGCACCAAGGGCACGCTGAGCTATACCCAGGAACGGATGGCGGAGCTGAAGCTGTATCGGCACGATGAGCCGGCGGAGCGGCAAGGGTTCAAAACGCTGTTGGTAGGGCCGAAGCACCCGGACTACGCGGCGTTCTGCATCAGCGCCGGGCACGGCATCGGCTTTAACGATCAGAAGACGGTGGAGATCCGCGATCTGGTCAACGGCATCGCCGCGGGCGATCGCATGTGGCCGGACTTTGAAGAAGGCTGGAAGGTGTCTTGCGTGCTGGATGCGATAGCCGCCTCTGCCGAGCAGCGGCGCTGGCTGGAGATCAACCGCGATTGAAAATGAAATGGCGCTCTCCCGTGGACAGCGCCATTAGTTTGTCATGTTAATAACTTAATATCTTATTAAGCTAGTTGCATAATAAGTTGTTTGCCTGGCAACTTAGAACGAGAAGCACGAACAGCCGAACGCGCCCCAGAAGGCGTTTTCATCCGACACCGGGATGCTGGAGCGGCGCGCGATGTCATGCTGGTGCGCGTGTACGCCGCACGGGCCGCAGCATTGGTGCGCCTGGCTCAGCACGCCGACTTTGGCCGCCGCCGACGGCGGCGCAGAACGGTAGTGGCCCGGCACCTGGGTGACCGGCGACCACTCCGGCAGCACCGGCAGCGGCGGCGGCGCCAGCGGCGAGAAGCTGCCGGCGGCGTAGACCACCTTGCCGTCCACCACCGTCATTACCGACTCAATGCCTTTGATCTGCTCTTCCGGCACGCTGAAATAGTCCTGCGACAGCACCGCCACATCCGCCAGCTGGCCGACCTTGATCTGGCCTTTCTTGCCCTGCTCGGTGGAGAACCAGGCGCTGCCTTGCGTCCACAGCATCAGCGCCGTTTCGCGATCCAGCCGCGCGCTGTCGTCGTACATCGCCATGCCGCCGACGGTGCGGCCGGAGACCAGCCAGTACAGCGCTGTCCACGGGTTGTAGCTGGCGACGCGGGTGGCGTCGGTGCCCAGCCCGACCGGCAGCTCGGCCGCCAGCATTTTCGCCACCGGCGGCGTATGTTTGGTGGCTTCGATGCCGTAGCGCTCGGCGAAATATTCGCCCTGGAATGCCATGCGGTGCTGCACCGCAATGCCGCCGCCCAATGCCTTGACCCGTTCGATATTGCGTTCGGTAATGGTTTCGGCGTGGTCGAACAGCCAGTGCAGCCCGTTGAACGGAATGTCGCGGTTCACCTTCTCGAACACGTCCAGCATGCGGCTGATGGATTCGTCATAGGTGGCGTGCAGGCGGAACGGCCAGCGGTGCTCGACCAGATGGCGCACCACCCGCTCCAGCTCGTCCTCGGTGCCCGGCGGCAGATCCGGGCGCGGCTGCAGGAAGTCTTCGAAGTCGGCGGCGGAGAACACCAGCATCTCGCCGGCGCCGTTGTGGCGATAAAAGTCGGTGCCCTGGCCCGGCTTGAGCATGTCGGTCCACAGCTCGAAGTCTTCCAGCTCCTGCTTCGGCCGCTGGGTGAACAGGTTATAGGCGATGCGAATGGTCAGCTGCTTTTTCTCGTGCAGCTCGGCGATCACCTGATAATCCTCCGGGTAGTTCTGGAAGCCGCCGCCGGCGTCGATGGCGCTGGTGAGGCCCAGACGGTTCAGCTCGCGCATAAACTGGCGGGTGGAGTTGACCTGCTGCTCCAGCGGCAGCTTCGGCCCTTTCGCCAGCGTGGCGTACAGGATCATGGCGTTGGGCTTGGCGATCAGCATGCCGGTCGGGTTGCCGTTGGCGTCGCGCTGGATCTCGCCGCCCGGCGGGTTCGGCGTGTCTTTGGTGTAGCCGACCACCTTCAGCGCCGCGCGGTTGAGCAGCGCGCGATCGTAGAGGTGCAGAATGAACACCGGCGTGTCCGGCGCCGCCTGGTTGATTTCGTCGAGCGTCGGCATGCGGCGCTCGGCGAACTGGAATTCGGTCCAACCGCCGACCACCCGCACCCATTGCGGGCTCGGTGTGCGCAGCGCCTGTTCTTTCAACATGCGCAGCGCGTCGGCCAGCGAAGGCACGCCTTCCCAGCGCAGCTCCAGGTTATAGTTCAGGCCGCCGCGGATTAGGTGCAGGTGCGAGTCGTTCAGGCCCGGAATGGCGGTGTGGCCGTGCAGGTCGATCACCTGGGTTTCCGGCCCGGCGTGCTGCATGACTTCGCTTTCGCTGCCGACCGCCAGAAATTTGCCGTCGCGGATGGCGACCGCCTGTGCGGTGGGATTTTGGCGATCGACAGTGTGAAACTTGCCGTTGGTGATGATCAATGAAGCGTGGTGGTTCATAACATTCTCCCGGCGAACCGCCTAGCGGCGGGTCAGCCATTGATGAAAAACGCGGGTCACGATAGGCATCCACAGGTACACCACCAGGGCGACCACGGTGGCGTCATTGAGAAAATGGCCGAGCAGCGTGCCGTTCAGCTGCGGCAGCGCCAGCCCCCAAAACCAGGGCACCAGATTGGTGGAAGGGAAGATCACCAGCAGGGTGATGATGAACTGCTTCCACTGGGGCGGCTGGCGCACGCCGGGGCTGGGCGGGGTAAACCAGAACTCCGCGCCGGGGCGGATCTCGATATGGTCGCTCTCCAGCAACAGCGGGGTGACTTCTTCGATGTATTGCTTGCGCAGCGGCGAGTGGATCCAGCGGTACAGATTGTCGAGGTTGTCGAAGCGGACCAGCACCGTATAGGCCTGCTCGTCGCCGGAAGGGCGAATCACGTTGACGCCCAAATGGCCGGTGAAGCCCGCGGCGTCGGGCATGATGCGGTTCAGCCAGGCCTCATAGGCCTGCTCGTTCCCCGGCGCCAAACGGTGGGTGATCACCAGCGTGACATGCTGCGGATGGGCCATAAAACCGACTCCTGAAAATACCCCGGCGCGGGGCCGGGGCAAGGGGAATTATTTCAGCGTGCGGGCCGGTGCGTGGTGCACCATGGTGTAAGCGTAGTCGACGCCCATGCCGTACGCGCCGCTGTGCTCGCGCACCAGCGCCATCACCGCGTCGTAGGTGTCTTTGCGCGCCCAGTCGCGCTGGTACTCCAGCAGCACCTGCTGCCAGGTCACCGGCACGGCGCCGGCCTGCACCATGCGATCGATCGAACGCTCGTGCGCATCGACGGAGGTGCCGCCGGAGGTGTCGGTCACCACATACACTTCATAGCCGGCTTCCAGCGCCATCAGCGCCGGGAAGGTCAGGCACACTTCGGTCCACAGCGCGGAGATCACCAGCTTTTTGCGGCCTGTGGCTTCCACGGCTTTAACGAAGGCCGCGTCTTCCCAGGAGTTCATCGAGGTGCGTTCAATCGGGGTGATTTCAGGGTGTACCGCCAGCAGTTCCGGCCAGATATAGCCGCTGAAGCTTTCGGTTTCTACCGAGGTGAAAAGGGTTGGCACGTTGAAAATCTTGCCCGCCTTCGCCAAACCAACAACGTTGTTTTTCAGTTGCTGACGATCAATATTAGCCACGCCGAAGGCCATTTGCGGTTGATGGTCGATAAAAATCAGTGCGGAGTTGTCTTTATCAAGCAGTTGAAACTTGGACATAATTTACCTTCCCAGTGATATTTCGGTTGAACATCTGATGAGTGTAACGCCGATAAAACGCATGGTAGGCAGAGGGCGATTTCAAAGATACCGCAGAATTTTTGCCGACTTGTTGAGTTTTTTTATACACGGGAGAAAGCATGAGATTAAACCTGGAAGCGCTGCTGATTTTGGACGCGCTGGACCGGCACGGATCTTTCGCCGCCGCGGCCGCCGCACTGTTTAAAACCCCTTCGGCACTCAGCTATATGGTGCAAAAGCTGGAGAACGATCTCGACATCACCCTGCTGGATCGCTCCGGCCACCGGGCGAAGTTCACCGATACCGGTAAGTTGATGCTGGAAAAAGGGCGGGTGCTGCTGCGGGCGGCGCAGGATCTGGAGCAGCAGGCGCGCTACGTGGAGAACGGTTGGGAAAGCGAGATCACGCTCGGGATCGACGCCTCCTTCCCGTTTGCCCGCCTGTTGCCGCTGATCGACGAGTTCTATCGGCAGCATCATCATACCCGGCTGCGTTTCAGCCACGAGGTGCTGGCCGGCTCCTGGGAATCGCTGGTTTACGGCTGCGCCGACATTATCATCGGCGCCATCTGCGAGCCGCCGTCGCGGGTGGGTTATGCGTTCAGCCGCCTGGGGCAGCTGGATTACGTGTTCGCCGTCGCGCCACAGCATCCGCTGGCGGCGCTGCCGGAACCGTTGCCGAAAGATGAGATCCGTCAGCACCGGGCGGTGGTGGTGCGCGATACCTCGCGGGTCAACGCGCCGCAGAGCCTGAACCTGCTGGAAGAACAGGATACGCTGACGGTCTTCGGCTTCGACGCCAAGCTGCAGGCGCAGTTGGCCGGGCTGGGCTGCGGCTATCTGCCGCGTTCTCTGGCGGAACCTTACCTGAACAGCGGCGAACTGGTGGCGAAACGCGTTGAATCTGAGCGCTGCAGCGACGTTGCCTATTTCGGCTGGCGGGAAAGCGCCAGCGGTCTGGCGGCCAAGTGGTGGCGCGAGCGGCTGCAGCGTTACGCGGATGACGGCGAGGCTTACCCGGCGGCGCAGTGATCGCCGTCATATAAGGATTAACAACCCAATAAGGATATAGGGAATGAAAAAGACACTAGGCCTGTTGGCGCTGTTGCTGTTAAGCGGCTGCGGCGCCGGGCGTCAGGCCGGCATCCCGTTGCCGCAGCCGCAGGCCGAGGCGCAGGCCACGGCGCCGCTCAGCTATCCGGTGCGGGTGCATAACGCGGTGAGCCGCGAGCTGCGTTTGCCTGAACGCGCGCGCGGCCAACGCTGCACCATCAGCATTCGGCTGCTGCCGGACGGCAAGCTGGCGAGCAGCAAGATCGTAAGAGGCGACGCGCCACTGTGCGCAGCGGCGAGCGCGGCGGTGCAGCGCGCGCAGTTTCCGCCGATGGCCAACGCCACCGAGTATGCGCTGTTCAACGCCGTGGTGCTCGATTTCGTTCCCTGAAGATGTGACCGACGGGCCGCCTGCGCGGCCCGTTTTTTCGCTTTTACGCGTACGCAACCCGCTGAATTTTCACTTAGCTTTGCCATTTTCGTTATTTTGAATGACGCTACGGCTCACGGATACTGGGAGAAAATCTCTTACCGCGAGCCGCAGCATGTCCCACGCCCACTATTTACACCCCGAACAGCGCGAACGAATCAGGCAGCTTTATCGGCGCCGGCATTGGCGGCTGGAGCTGCCCACCTGGGGGATCATGGCGGCGGTGTACGGCGGCTGGTTCGGCGTGGCGCTGGGGTGGCAAACGCTGGGCCCGTGGCTTGGCGCGCCGCTGCTGATCCTGCTGACCACCTGGTACATGTCGTTGCAGCACGAGCTGATCCACGGCCATCCGACGCGCTGGCCGCGCGTCAATCAGCTGTTCGGCCTGTTGCCGCTGGCGGTGTGGTATCCCTACGGGCTGTATCGCGATTCGCATCTGCGCCACCACCGCAACGACCACCTGACCGATCCGCACGAAGATCCCGAAAGCTATTACTTTAGCGCCGCGCAGTGGCGGCGCTATCCCCGGTTGCTGCCGCTGCTGGCCGCCGTGCGCAATACGCTGATAGGCCGGGTGCTCCTTGGCCCGGCGCTGGATATCGCCGCGACCCTGGCCGGGGCGGTGAAAGCGCTTGCCGCCGGGGAGTGGCGCGCCTGGGCGAGGTGGTTGGTGCACCTGTCGCTGTTGGCGATGCTGCTCGACTGGCTGCAGGCGCAGGGTATCGGCGCGGCGTTTTACCTGCTGGCCATCAGCTACCCGGCGCTGGCGCTGACCAAGGTAAGATCGTTTTTTGAGCATCGCGCCGTGGACGCTCCGCAGGCACGTTCTATTATTAATGAGGCGGGTTGGCCGTGGCGGCTGCTGTTTCTCAATCTGAACTACCATTTAGTGCATCACGATCTGCCCGGCCTGCCCTGGTATGGTTTGCGCGAAGTCTATCTGGCGGAGCGTGAGGCGTACCAGCGCCGCAGCCAGGGATTTGTCGCGCAAGGCTACGGCGAGTGGCTGCGCGATTACGCCCTGACGCCGATCGACGTCGGTGTGCATCCGTTGCGCGCCGGTGAACCGCAGGGGGAGGGCGATGCCCTGCCGACGGAAAAATTTATTGCGCGCTGGAAGCGCGTTTCTCAGGATTTTCCAACCTAACCGGCCCATGAGCCGGAAAACGTATAACCAGAGGAAAAGTATGGCAATCACCTTATCACGCGGACGTTCCTTTGCCGTCGCGCTGGCCCTGCTGGCCACCGGCGGTCTGGCGCAGGCGGCCGACTCGGTGCGCGTCGGCTCCAAGATCGACACCGAAGGTTCGCTGCTCGGCAACATCATCGTGCAGGTGCTGGAAGCCAACGGCATCCAGACCACCAACAAGCTGCAGCTCGGCACCACCAAGGTGCTGCGCGGCGCCATCACCTCCGGCGAGATCGACATCTACCCGGAATACACCGGCAACGGCGCGTTTTTCTTCTCCGATGAGAAAGATCCGGCGTGGAAGAACGCCCAGGCCGGTTTCGAGAAGGTGAAGCAACTCGACTACGACAAAAACAAAATCGTCTGGTTGGACGCGGCGCCGGCCAACAACACCTGGACCATCGCCATTCGCCAGGACGTGGCGGAGGCCAATCACCTGAAGACGCTGTCGGATCTCGGCAAGTGGATCAACGGCGGCGGCAAGTTCAAGCTGGCGGCCTCGGCGGAATTTATCGAGCGGCCGGATGCGCTGCCGGCGTTCCAGAATGCCTACGGCTTCAAGCTGAATCAGGATCAGCTGCTGTCCCTGGCCGGCGGCGATACGGCGGTGACCATCAAGGCGGCGGCGGAGCAGACCTCCGGCGTCAACGCGGCGATGGCCTACGGCACCGATGGCCCGGTGGCGGCGCTGGGGCTGCAGACGCTGGCGGATCCGAAAGGCGTACAGCCGATCTACGCGCCGGCGCCGATCGTGCGCGAAGCGGCCCTGAAGGCGCACGCCAATCTGCCTGAGCTGCTGAAGCCGGTGTTCGCCTCGCTGGACGGGCCGACGCTGCAAAAACTCAACGCGCAGATCGCCGTGGAAGGCCAGGACGCCAAACAGGTGGCGGCCGCTTACCTGAAAGAGAAAGGGTTTGTTAAGGGATAATGCCGAGGTGCCCCCTCTGCCGTCGGGAGAGGGGGTAAACCGAGGGAACCGGAGCGTTTCTTTGACTATCGCCGTAAAACATCGCGTCTTGTTGACGCTGTTCATGCTGTTGCTGCTGGCCGCGTTCGGCCTGCCGTTCCTCAGTTATGCCCGCAATCGCCTGTTGTCGGGCAAAAGCCTCTCCTTGTTATCCCTGCTGCACGGCCCGGCGCTGTGGCTGCTGTTGCCGCTGGCGGCATTGGCGATCCTCAGCCTGTTGCCGCCGACGCGGGGACGGGCGCTGCTGGCGGCGCTGGCCGCCTGCGGGGTGCTGACGCTGGCCTTCTGGATCAGCGGGCAGGCCGCCGGGCGTCTGGCGCAGGAGGGATCGCGCCTGGCGCGCACCTCCTGGGGCAGCGGATGCTGGCTGACGATGGCGCTGAGCCTGCTGATCGCCGCCGACGCCATGGCGCGCATCACCGCGTCGCACCTGTGGCGCATGCTGGGCAACGCGCTGGTGCTGGTGCCGCCGGCGCTGCTGCTGTTCGGGCATCAGCTCGATCAGCTGTCGCTGCTGAAGGAGTACCACAATCGCCAGGAGGTGTTTGACGCCGCGCTGTTGCAGCACCTGACCATTCTGCTGGCGACGATGGCGCCGGCGCTGGCGATCGGCGTGCCGCTCGGGGTGCTGTGTTTTCGCTCCGAGCGCTGGCAGCGGCCGATTTTCTCCGCGCTGAACATTATCCAGACCGTGCCGTCCATTGCGCTGTTTGGCCTGCTGATCGCGCCGTTGGCGGGGCTGGCGACGGCGGTGCCCTGGCTGGCGGAACACGGCGTCAGCGGCATCGGCATGGCGCCGGCGATCGTGGCGCTGGTGCTGTACGCATTGTTGCCGCTGGTGCGCAGCGTGGTAGCGGGGCTGCAAAGCGTGCCGGCGGGGGTGATCGAATCCGCCACCGGCATGGGGCTGACGCGCGGGCAGATCTTCCTGCGCGTGCAGCTGCCGTTGGCGCTGCCGCTGTTCCTGACCGGCGTGCGCATTCTGGCGGTGCAAACCGTCGGCATGGCGGTGGTGGCGGCGCTGATCGGCGCCGGCGGCTTTGGCGCCATCGTCTTTCAGGGGCTGCTCAGCAGCGCGCTGGATCTGGTTCTGCTGGGGGTGATCCCGGTGGTCATGATGGCGGTCATCGTCGATTCGCTGTTTAAATTTTGGGTTTCAATCCTGGACGTATCGCGCCGATGATTCACTTTGAGCAAGTCAGCAAAATTTTTCAGGGCAAGCCGGCGGTAGACGATCTCACGCTGCATATCGCCGAGGGCGAATTCACCGTGTTGATCGGCACCTCGGGTTCCGGCAAGTCCACGACGTTAAAAATGATCAATCGCCTGATCGAGCACGATCGGGGCAAGATTCTCTTTGCCGGCGAAGAGATCCAGTCGTTCAAACCGCAGGATCTGCGGCGGCGCATGGGCTATGCGATCCAATCGATCGGCCTGTTTCCGCACTGGACGGTGGAGGAAAACATCGCCACCGTGCCACAGCTGCTGAAATGGCCGCGCGCGCGCATTCGCGATCGGGTAACCGAACTGCTGGAGCTGTTGCATCTGGAGCCGGATCTGTTTCGCCGTCGCTATCCGCATCAGCTGTCCGGCGGGCAGCAGCAACGGGTAGGGGTGGCGCGCGCGCTGGCCGCCGATCCCGAGGTGTTGCTGATGGACGAACCGTTCGGCGCGCTGGATCCGGTCACCCGCGCGGCGTTGCAGGCGGAGATCGCGCGCATCCATCAGCTCTCCGGCCGCACTATCGTGTTGGTGACGCACGACATCGACGAGGCGCTGGGCTTGGCGGATCGCCTGGTGCTGCTCGATCAGGGGCGGGTGGTGCAACAGGGCACGCCGCTGGCGCTGCTGACCGCGCCGGCCAATGACTTCGTGCGGGACTTCTTCGGGCGCAGCGATCGCGGCATCAAGCTGCTGTCGCTGGGAACGGTGGCGGAGCGAGTGCGGCCCGGCGCCGCCGAGGGCGAACCGATCGCCGCCGCCATGAGCCTGCGCGAGGCGCTGTCGGTGTTTGTGGCGCGCGGCAGCGACTGCCTGCCGGTGGTGGATGAACGGGGCGAAGCGTTGGGGGTCTTGCACTTCAACGATCTGATCGCCGGGCAGGCGCTGTCATGAGCGGGCGCATCTGGCGCCTGCTGCGCGATCCGCTGCCCTGGACGCTGGCGCTGCTGTTGGCGCTGGTGTTCGGCATGGATCATCTGCGCGGCCTGTTTGCCGCCTGGTTCCCCGATCTGGAGCGGCCCATTTATCAGCAGGACAGCTTTATCGCGCTGGTGGGGGCGCATCTGTCGCTGGTGGCAATCTCCAGCCTGATCGCGGTGGCTCTCGGCGTAGCGGCCGGCGTGGCGGTAACCCGGCGCAGCGGCCGGGAGTTTCGTTCGCTGGTGGAAACGGTGGTGGCGGTGGGGCAGACCTTCCCGCCGGTAGCGGTGCTGGCGGTAGCGGTGCCGGTGATGGGCTTCAGCGAACAGCCGGCGATCATTGCGTTGGTGCTGTACGGCCTGCTGCCGATCCTGCAGGGCACGCTGGCGGGCATTGAATCGGTGCCGCCCGCCACGCGCGAGATTGCCCGCGGCGTGGGGATGAGCGCCTGGCAAATTCTGTGGCGGGTCGAATTGCCGCTGGCGGCGCCGGTGATCGTCGCCGGGATCCGCACGTCGGTGATCATCAACATCGGCACGGCGGCCATCGCTTCCACCGTCGGCACCAAGACGCTCGGCTCGCCGATCATCATCGGTCTGAGCGGCTTTAACACCGCCTATGTGATCCAGGGCGCGGCGGTGGTGGCATTGTTGGCTATTATCACCGATATGCTGTTCGAACGTTGGGTGCGTTATCTCACCGCCTGGCGTCAGCAGACGCTGGCGACCACTCCGGCGGGGTAAGGGGGAAATGATGCAGGTGTCTCTACCGATGTACGGCGTTGGCCGGGAGCAGGCCGAATCTTTCTGGCAGGTATTGCGCGACAAGCTGCTGCGCCTGGGGCTGCCGGCGGCGCCGGAGCGGCTCAGCTGGCCGGACGATTTGGCGCAGCACTGGCGGCGCGACGATCTGCTGCTCAGCCAAACCTGCGGTTATCCGTTGGTCAGCACTCTGCCGCAGGTGCAGCTGATCGGCACCTACCATTATCGGGTTGAGGGGTGCGACGGGCCGAATTACCGCAGCTGGCTGGTGGTGCGCGCGGGCGACCCCGGCGAACGGCTGGCGGATTTTCGCGGCCGGACGGTGGCCTATAACAGCACCGATTCCCAATCCGGCTACAACGGCCTGCGCGCGCTGATCGCGCCGCTGGCGCAGGACGGGAAATTCTTTGGTGCGGCGATTGCCTCCGGCGCGCATTATCAGTCGCTGAAGCTTATCCGCAGCGGGCAGGCGGATATCGCCGCCATCGATTCGATCAGCATGGAACTGCTGCGCCGGGCGCAGCCGCAGGCACTGGAGGGGCTGAAAATCATCGGCCGCACGGCGGCGGTGCCCGGTCTGCCGATGATCACCGCGGCGGGTACGCCGCCGGAACAGGTGGAAATCCTGCGCGCCGGCGCCCGGGCGATGCTGGATGAGGCGGTCAGCGATCGCCTGCTGATCGGCGATTTCAGCCTGGTGCCGCGTTCGGCCTACCAGATTATCACCGTGCTGGAACAGCAGGCCGCCGCCCAGGGCGTGACGGCGCTCTAGCCGCCGTTACAGCAGGCCGCCGCCGTCGATGTCGATCGCGCTGCCGGTGACGAAGCCGTTCTCCAGCGCCAGCAGGTAACCCGCCGCGCGTCGGCCTGCATCAGGCGCAGCGCGTCGTTTTTCTCCCCGGCGTGGGGAAGGCGGCTATGGCGCGGTGAGGAACTGCTCGAAATGCCTTGTGCCCGCATCGCTCGCAGGTGTCGGAACGCGTCAGGCGGCTGCAGCGCTTTTTACAGCTGCGCTGCCAGCGCTGGCTGGACGATCACTTGGCCTGAAGGGTTTCGGTTTGCGCCGGCGTGGCGGCGGCATCCCCGGCAGGCGCGCTTTCTTCGTGCGGGGTGGTGGAACGGGTGTAGATGTTCAGCCCGGCGAGGAATACGCCGCCCAAAGAACCGAAGGCGCACAGGGCGATGACGATGACGAACGCTTTTTTCAGCATAGGAATAATTTCGCAGGTTGCTTGGAACAGCGGGAATTATAGCCCCTTCGCCGGGTGAAACAAGAATCGTTTTTAACGGCGGCCCGCAGACCGCCCTTTGCGATCGCTACCGTTCGCTGTCGATGGCCTGCACGCGGGCCGGGCGGGCGAACAGGTATTTTCCCAGCGTCACCAGCACCACCGCCGCCACGATGATCACCAGCGCCAGCCACTCGCGCGGCGCCAGCGATTCGCCGGCAAAGCCGATGCCGAGCAGCACCGCCACCACCGGGTTGACGTAGGCGTAGCTGGTGGCGACCGCCGGGCGCACGTTCTTCAACAAGAACATATAGGCGCTGATCGCCAGCATCGAGCCGAAGACGATCAGATAACCCAGCGCCAGAAAGCCGCCGGTGCTCGGCATCTGAGTCAGACGCTCGCCGCTCAGCTGACTGGCTGCCAATAACACCACGCCGGCGACCAGCATCTCCGCCGCGCCGGCCATCGGCCCGGCCGGCAGCGAGATGCGCGATCCCAGTACCGACCCGAAGGCCCAGCTGGCCGACGCCAGCAAAATCAGCAGCGCGCCGGTCGGGTTGCCCACCAGGTTGTTGCCGGTATTAAGCAGCACGATGCCCACCAGACCGAGCGCGATGCCGGCCCATTCCAGTTTGGTGTTGCGCATCCCCCACAGCAGGCTGAAGCAGAGGGTGAACAGCGGCACCGTCGCCACCATCACCGCGGCGATGCCGGACGGCACGTGTTGGTGCTCCGCCACCGTCACCAGGCCGTTGCCCACCGCCAGCAGCAGAATGCCGATGGCGCCGGCGGCCAGCCACTGCTTCGGCGTCGGCAGCGCGTGGCCGCGCCAGACAAGGAAACTGAACAGCAGGATACCGGCAACCAGGAAGCGAATGCCGGCCATCATCAGCGGCGGCCACTGCGCGACGCCGAGGCGAATGACGAAATAGGTGGAACCCCAAACGATATATAACGTGAACAACGCCCCGATTAACGGCAGGACGCTACGGCTTTGTTGGCTAAGCATAGGGATATGTTTTTGCAGGGGTGATTATTATTAGAACGCTCAGTAAACCCGATCGGGCAACCGATAAGCAATGGCTTTCGGCATTATTTTTCCCGGCCGCCGCCCGCCGTTCAGCTGTCCCGCCGCTTCCACTGCAGCCAGCTGACGGCCGGCAGGTAAATCGACCAGCCGACGGCCAGCAGCAGCAGCATGAACTCCGGCGGCACGCCGGGCAGCAACGCATCCAGCTTCCAGGACACGGCGTAGGCGAAGGGGCCGACGGCGGCGCCCAGCACCGCCAGCGGCCAGGGAGCCGCTCTGACCACGTCCAGCAGCCAATACCACCAGCAGCCGAAGCCGATCCATAACGCGATGGTCCAGAGCGGCAGGCCGTGTTGCCCGCTGTAGTGCAGCACGCCGCTGTAGCTCCACAGCCCATCCATGCCGATACCGCCCAGGGCGGCCAGGGCCGCGCCTTTACGGCGGGCGGCCGGGGTAAAGATCAGCGCCAGCGCCGCGCCGGCCAGCAGGATGCCGTTGAGCCGATCGCGAGTCAGCAGCGCCAGCAGCCAGCAGACGCCCAGTCCCAGCGTCGCCAGCCAGAATCCGGCATGCGGCTTCTTCATCGTTCAACTCCCGTGGGGTTACTCTGCCGCTGCGCGCCAGGCGCCGACGGATTTGCCAGAGCGAGCGCAAGGCTCGCTGTTGGTCTGAATATGCGTTAATTCAACCTTAGAAGGGAAGGTGCGGGATGCACAAGCAGAATAATCTGTACCGGTTGAAAACGTGGGCAAAAACCGGCGTTACAGGAGAGAAATCCGGTAGGCGCAGCGGCGCGAGCCGGCCAGAATGTGTTCGGCGCGCTCCACCTGCGCCTGCAGCACTTCGGTGAAGATGCTCAGCTCCGCCCGGCAGAAGCCCTGGCAGACGGTGGCGGCGGCGCAGATCGGGCAGTGGTTTTCCACCAGCAGATAGGAACCGTCTTCCTCCTGACGCCATTCGGCCATATAGCCTTCGCGGCAGCGGATTTCGGTCAGGCGCGCCACGCGCTCCTGCAGATCGGCGGCGCCGATCATCGCCTGCTTGTAGTTGATGCGGTTTTCCTGCTCTCGGGTCTCGATCAGCACGTCGAGCGCCTGTTCGCCCAGCTTGTCGCGCACGGTGCGCAGCAGCTGCACCGTCAGATCCGCATGGGTGTCGGGAAAGCGCGCGTTGCCGGCCGAGGTCAAATGCCACAGCTGCACCGGGCGGCCCACGCCACGCGTTTCCGCCACCGCTTCGACCAGCCCCTCTTTCGCCAGCTTGACGAACTGCTGGCGGGCCGCCTCACCGGTGGTGCCGAGCACCTTTCCTGCGTCAGAAGCTTGCTGTGGGCCGCGGGTTTTCAATAGCGTCAGCAAGCGGTCACTGACCGATTGTGCGGTGCTGCCGCTATTTTCCAAGTTTATTCTTGACATATTTCTCCGCCTCGCCCTAACTTATTCCAAGATAACTCTTGTTAAATTTAACGCAATCTTATGACCAACTCAATGCCATTCCTCTGAAAACAGGACGACAACCGTGATAACCCATGACGATAGCCGCTGGAGCGACCTTTTCTCCGGCAAAAATGCGGCCAGTGCGATCGCGCTTTCGCTCGGCGTGGCGCTGCATGCCATCAATATTCTGGTCGCCACCACCATTCTGCCCTCGGTGGTGCAGGATATCGGCGGTCTGGATCTCTACGCCTGGAACACCACGCTGTTCGTGGTGGCGTCGATCCTCGGTTCCGCGCTGTCGGCCCGGCTGCTCAGCGGCTACGGCGCGCGCAGCGCCTATCTGGTGGCTTCGCTGTTCTTCATCGCCGGGGCGGCGCTGTGCGCGCTGGCGCCGAGCATGCCGGTGATGCTGATCGGCCGTACGGTGCAGGGCTTCGGCGGCGGGCTGATCTTTGCGCTCTCCTACGCGATGATCAACCTGGTGTTCGAGCAGCGTTTGTGGCCGCGCGCCATGGCGCTCATCTCGGCGATGTGGGGCATCGCCACCCTGGTGGGGCCGGCGGTGGGCGGCATTTTCGCCGAGTTGAACGCCTGGCGTTGGGCCTTCGGCATTCTGCTGCCGATCATGGCGCTGTACGCCGCATTTACCTTCCTCATCCTGCCCAAGGGCAAAGCGCAGCAGGCGGCCGCGCCGTTGCCGACCACGCAGCTGCTGTTGCTGACCGTGGCGGTGCTGGCGGTGTCCGCCGGCAGTCTGGCGCACAGCGCCTGGATCAACCTGGCGGGCATCGCGCTCTCGCTGGTGCTGATGGCCTGGCTGCTGAAGCGCGAAGCGCACTCGCGCGCCCGCCTGTTGCCGCACGGCGCGCTGCGGCGCGGCTCATCGCTGGCGGCGCTCTACATCACGACCGCGTTGCTGGTGATCGGCATGACCAGCGAGATCTTCGTGCCCTATTTTCTGCAGCTGCTGCACGGCCAGTCGCCGCTGATCTCCGGCTATATTGCCGCCGCCATGGCCGCCGGCTGGACGCTGTCCGAGATCCTCAGCTCCGGTTGGCGCGGGGCGGGCATTCGCCGGGCGATCGTCAGCGGGCCGCTGTTTGTGCTGGTGGGGCTGCTGGCGCTGGCGATCCTGATGCCGGTGCCGTCCGGCGGCCACTGGCAGGCGCTGGCGCCGATCGTCATTGCGCTGTTGCTGGTGGGGTTCGGCATCGGCTTCGGCTGGCCGCACCTGCTGACGCGCATTTTGCAGGTGGCGCCCGAAGCGGATAAAGATATCGCCGGCGCTTCGATTACCACGGTGCAGCTGTTCGCCACCGCATTCGGTGCGGCGCTGGCCGGGATGATCGCCAATCTGGCGGGGCTGAACGATCCGGGCGGCGCGGCGGGCGCGGCGTCGGCGGCGCGCTGGCTGTTCCTGGCGTTCGCGCTGGCGCCGCTGCTGGCGGTATTCAGCGCCTGGCGCTGCGCGGCGATCGCGCCGCCGGGCGCCGAGACGGGCAATCTTGTACAAAACCCGCCCTCGCGCGAGTGCTAGAACGCTCCTCCTTCTTCGATAGTGTTTGCGGTGATAGTGGCGTTCTTGCTGCGCAGTATGCTGGCGGTGGTGTTGCTGAGCATGCTGATATTCATCGCGCTGCGCGGCATTTTTTAAAATCCGCTTGCCATATCTCTAATTTGAGATTATTTCTCTTATATGGGATTTCAAGGCGGAGTGTGAGCGATGGATAACGGTTTGGAGACTGCCGACCTGAGGTTGGCGCAGCGGCTGGCGGATTTGCGCCAGCAGCAGGGGTGGTCGCTGGAGGAGCTGGCGCAGCGCACCGGCCTCAGCCGGGCGACGCTCTCGCGGGTGGAGCGCGCCGAAACCAGCCCGACGGCGTCGCTGCTGAACCGGCTGTGCGCCGCCTACGGGTTGACCATGTCGCGCCTGTTGAGCGACATCGAAGACGAACCGCCGGAGCTGTTGCGGCCACAGCAACAGCCAGTATGGGTCGATCGCGTCAGCGGTTTCCACCGTCGCTCCGTTTCTCCTCCCGCCGCGCTGTATAAGGCCGAGTTTATCGAAGCCCGGCTCGATGCCGGCGCGCAGATCGATTACGACCTGCCGTCGATTCCGGCGCTGGAGCATCACCTCTGGCTGCTGTCCGGGCAACTGGAGCTGACGTTGGAAGGGCGCGTTTTCCGGCTGTCGCCCGGCGATTGCCTGCGCTACCGCCTGTTCGGCGCGTCCCGTTTCCATGTCCCCGGCGATGAGCCGGCCCATTACACGCTCGTTATCTGCAGGCCATAGCCATGATTGAATTGCAACAGTGGGGCGCCGACGCGGCGCAAAGCGCCATGGCCGACTTGGCCGAGATGCTGCACGCCAGCGTGGCGCACGGCGCCAGCATCGGTTTTGTCATGCCGTTTACAGTGGAGAAGGCGCGGGCATTTTGGCAGGGGCTGCTGCCGGCCCTGGCGCGGGGAGAGCGTGCGATGCTGGTGGCGCTGGCGAACGGTCGGCCGGTCGGTACCGTGCAACTGCTGTTGGCGATGCCGGACAACGGCCGCCACCGGGCGGAAGTGGCCAAGCTGATGGTGCACCCGCAGGCGCGGCGGCAGGGCGTCGCCCGGCTGTTGATGCAGGAAGTGCAGGCGCTGGCGGCGCGTCATCGCCGCAGCCTGTTGGTGCTGGACACCCTGAGCGGCAGCGCGGCGCAGGGGTTGTACCGCCAATTGGGGTTCGAGGCGGCGGGCGACATTCCGCATTACGCCCGCGCCAGCGACGGCGGGGCGTTGGAAGCCACCTGCTATATGTACAAACTGCTGTGAGGTTTAGCGCCCGCTCCAGGCTTTGATCGCCTGTTGGCGCACCTGCAGCTTCTGCTGCGGCGTCAGCTTGTTGTAGTCGCGGGCCAGCCCGCTTTCCCAATCGCCGTACAGCGGGTTGGGCAGCACGATGAATTCGGTGCCGAACTTGTTCTGGTTCTCGCTGACGAACGCCCGGCGCTGCGCGTTGTCCTGGTGGTAAGTCGCGGCGCCGAAGTCGTTCAGGTTGTCGCCCGCGTACACCACGATGTCGTAGCCGGCTTGTTTGATGGCGTCGAAGCGCGCCTGCTTATTGGAGGTATCGGTGCTGAGCAGCACGGTCTTTTCCGACATGCCGGTGAAACCGAGCTTCTGCATGTTGGCCACCGTGGCGGCGTATTCACTCTGCTTGCGGTTCGACACGTAGAACATCGTGCCCTGATGGGCGTTGACGTAGCGGGCGAACGACACCGCGCCCGGCACCGCGCCGGCCTGTTCGGCCTGCGTCCATTTGGCCCAGGTGGCGCCGTCGTACGGCTGGCCCTGCTGCGCCTGCCAGCCGGAGTAGGCGCTGTTGTCCAGCATGGTTTCATCCAGATCGACCACCACCGCCTTTTTACGGCCCGGCGCGGCCCTGGCCTGATCGAAGGCGCGCTGCGCGCTGTTGAAAGCCTGATGCGCCAGCGCGCGGTATTCGCCGGACTGTTGGAACCAGTTCACCGCCAGCACCGACTGATCCGCCAGCCGCTGCTGGGCCTGCGCGTCGGTGTGCGGCGGCTGCGCGCAACCGGCCAACGTCAGCAGCGCGACGCCAATCGCCGCGCCGAGGGTGAGTGTCCTTGCCTGTTTTCCTGCCATTGTTATCTCTCTCGGTTTTATTCTTGTGGGCTGTCCAGCAGCATATCCATCTCGAACTGGCGCAGGGGATCCTGCCGCCAGCCAAGATGCGTAAAGAAGGGGGCGGCCACCTCGGGCACAACGACGTTGGCAGTCAGCGGCAAAGGGGCGAACCGTGTTTGCAGGGCGGCCAGCAAGGCGCGCGCATGCCCCTGGCCGCGGTGCTGCGGCGGCACGTAGATCAGGCGCAGCCAGCAGTGCTCGGCGCCGGGCATCACCACGGCGTAGGCCTGGCGATTGAGCGTATAGGCTTGCGGTTTGCCCGGCAGCTTGAACAGCGATTCGGGGGCGATCAGCCAGGGCAGATCGGTGGCGCCTTCCGCCGTCAGGCGATGGCTGACGGTCAGCGGATCGACCGCCTGCAGTTCCGCCGTGCCTGGCGGAGCTTCCGCCGGCGCCTGATGGCCGGTCAGGGTGCGCACGATGCGCAGCCCGGCGCGGTGGTACAGCGCCAGCGCGGCGTCGTTGCCTTCGATCACTTCCAGCGACAGCCGCCGGTCGCCGCGGTGGCGGGCGGCTGCTACCAGCCGCTGCATCAGCGCCTTGCCCAGGCCCTGGCCGCGCATCTCCGGGCGCACGGAAAAGGCCGCGACCCGGCTGTGCCGGCCGCGGCGGGCGATCAGCGCCACCGCCACCGGTTCATGGCGGTGTGTGACGATCAGGCTGTCGTTCAGGCTGAGATCTTCGGCGCCGAAACGGGCGGCGAAGGTCGGCCCGTCGACAACGAAGCGCACGATGTAGTTTTCAAAGCAGTGGCTGAGGATGTTCGCCAGTTCGTCGCTGCTGTAGCGCAGGGCGTTGTGGAAGTCGAAGCGTCCGTCGTTATGCATGGCTGATTTCGCTCGGGGAGAAAGCTATACATGTAGACCCGTTTTTTTTGCAAGGCAAGCGGGGGGATTGGACAGGGGGAAAATAAAAACAAAAAAGCCGGACGCAGCCGCCCGGCGAAATAAAACTCTGGGTATCAAGTGACGCTAAAGTTTGCAGTGGTGGTTATTCATTCATCACATCAGAACTGGTAGGTCAGGGCGACAACAACCACGTCGTCGTTTTTCAGACCCAGCTTGTTGTCGTCATCGAGCTGGTTGATTTTATATTCGACATAAGTGGACATGTTTTTGTTGAAGTAATAGGTTGCCGCCACGTCGAAATATTTCACCAGATCGACGTCGCCGATGCCTTCAATATCTTTGCCTTTCTGCTGAACGTAACCCAGCGATGGGCGCAGACCGAAGTCGAACTGATATTGTGCGACCAATTCAATCCCTTCCGCTTTATTGGCGAAGCCGCTAACGGAAGTGGCGTTGTTATTGATGGTGGCGGTGCCGGAAATAGGCGCGATATTGCGGCTCTGCGAATAAGTCGCGGCCAGGTAGACGTTGTTGTTGTCGTATTTCAGACCACCGGCCCAGATATCGGCCTTGTCGCCTTTACCGAAGGTGCCCGCTTTTTGCGTGGTGGTGCGGTTGGAAGAGGCATAGGCGGCGCCCACGCTCAGGCCGTCGATGATTTCGTAGCTGGAGGAGAGGCCCCAGCCGTCGCCGTTCGCCTTGCTGGCGGAGCGGCCGTCGTTTTCGTTCTTGCCTTGGTACTGCACGGCAAATTTCAGGCCGTCGACCAGTCCGAAGAAGTTGTTATTACGGTAGGTGGCGACGCCGTTGGTACGGCCGTTCATAAAGTTGTCGGTCTTGATATAAGCATCGTCGCCGAATTCAGGGATCATATCCGTCCAGGCGCCGACGTCGTAAATGATGCCGTAGTTGCGGCCGTAGTCGAAGGAACCGAGATCCTTATATTTCAGACCGGCGAAGCCCAGACGCGTTTTGGTGTCTTTAGTGCCGTCGGATTCCGTGTGGTTGGCGGCGATCTGATATTCCCACTGGCCGTAGCCGGTCAGCATATCGTTAATCTGAGTCGCGCCTTTAAAGCCGATACGCACGTAGGTTTTATCACCGTCGTTGCCGGCATCATCGGAGAAATAATGCAGGGCCTTTACACGACCGTAAAAATCGAGTTTGTTGCCGTCTTTATTGTAGATTTCTGCTGCCTGTGCCGCTTGCGCAAGTAAAAGTGCCGGAATAATAACGGCCAGAAGATTACGTTTCATGGGTTACCCTGCTTTATTCGATTGAAAGACGCTTATCATCAGTTGCATTGCTGTTTTACTGTGCCGCCTGATTGTTGGCGGCGGAGAATTTTTACCGTAGTAATGTGATCTATTTATGACAAAAAATTCATTTTCATGTCGAACGATTAAAAAAGTCGCGTAAAGAGTGAATTTTTTCTTCGGCCGACGGTCGGCGGCTGGTCTACAGTTATCGATACCTTGTTCCGCTGCGGGAGGAATCATGCACGATACTTATACTTTGTTCGGCACGCAGGGCTGCGGCTCGACGATCGTGGCCGCCGCGTTGGTGTTGACCGCTTTCCCCTGGGGCTATGAGGAGGTGGACTACACGCAGGACGGCCCGGAGCGCGATCGCCTGCTGGCGCTGAACCCGTTGGGCCAGGTGCCCACCTTAGTGTTGCCCAATGACGAAGTGATGACGGAGAGTGCGGCGATCATTCTGTTGCTGCACGATCGCGCGCCGCACGCCGAACTGGCGCCGCCCGGCGGCTCGCCGCTGTTGCCGCGTTTTCTGCGCTGGCTGCTGTTCATCAACGCGGAGATTTACCCCACCTTCACCTATGCCGACCATCCGCAGCGCTGGCAGCCGCAGGCGGCGGGGGCGGAACAGCTGAAAAACGCGGTAATGGATTATCGCGAGCGCTTATTGCGGCAGCTGAACGCCGCCGCCGGCGCTGCGGGCCCGTGGTTTCTCGGCAAGAGCTTCAGCGCGTTGGATCTGTACGTGGCGGTGATGTGCAACTGGCGGCCGGGCCGCGCGTGGTTCCGGCAACACTGCCCGCGGCTGTACGCCATCGCAGAGCGGGTGGAACAGCGGCCGGAGCTGAATGCGTTGCTGAGCGCCCATTTCGACGGTGTTGCCCCGCTGGAATCGTGATGCCTCCCCGCCGCCCGGCGGGGAACCCTCCCGTTTTTCTGAACCGAGACTGCTGAAAATCCCGATTTTCACTCGCTGCGGCGGCGGGTAGCGTAAGGCTATCCGCAACTGACAGGAGAGTGTGATGCCATCAGAATCCCAGGCCGGGCAGCAGGCGTTCGGCGATATTGCCCCCAAGCTGGCGCAGCTCAGCGACCGCGTTTTGTTTGACGATATTTGGCAGCGGCCGGCGCTGAGCCCGCGCGAGCGTAGCCTGATTACCGTCGCCGCGCTGGTGGCGCTCAACCGCGTGGAACAGCTGCCGTTTCACCTGCAGCTGGCGCAGCGCAACGGCGTGACGCGCCAGCAGCTGGCCGAGCTCATCACCCATCTGGCGTTCTACGCCAGCTGGCCCGCGGCGGCGTCGGCCGTGGCGCGCCTGCGTGAACTGGAACAGGAGGACAACCATGCCGTTTAGCCGCATCGCCCTGCATCAGGGCAAGTCCGCCGACTATCTGCAAACCTTGTCCGACAGCCTGCATCAGGCGCTGGTGGAGGCCTTCGAGGTGCCGCCGACGGATAAATTTCAGGTGATCGATCAATACCGACCCGGTGAGCTTATCTACGATCGCGACTATCTCGGCGGGCCGCGCAGCGCGGATTTCGTGCTGTTTTACATCACCGCCGGGCGGCCGCGCGACACCGACACCAAGCGGCGCTTCTACGGGCGGCTGGCGGCGCTGCTGGCGGAAAACCTGCGGCTGCGCCCCGAGGATGTGATGGTGGTGATCACCACCACCCAGTTGGACGAGTGGTCGTTCAGCGCCGGGCGCGCCTCGATGATCGATCCGCAGGCGTAACTCGGGCTGACGCCGCGGGCGGTCTGTGGGACAATGGCGCCATCATTTCGTTTAGATAAGAGTTGAATGGCGCTCTCCTCCGCAGTTAAAGATCAGATTGGCCAGTGGTACAAAGCCCTGCAGCAGCAAATACCGGATTTCATTTCCCGTGCGCCCCAGCGCCAGATGATCGCCGAGGTGGCGAAGACGCTGGCCGGCGACTACCCGCGCCATCTGGCGATCGAGGCGCCGACCGGCGTCGGTAAAACGCTGTCATACCTGATCCCGGGCATCGCCGTCGGGCGGGCGGAGAGTAAACCGCTGGTGGTCAGCACCGCCAACGTGGCGCTGCAGGACCAGATCTACAGCAAGGATTTGCCGCTGCTGAAAAAGATTATCCCCGATCTGAAATTTACCGGCGCCTTTGGCCGCGGGCGTTACGTGTGCCCGCGCAATCTGGCGGCGATGAGCACCGACGTCAGCCAACAGGGCGATCTGACGCTGTTCCTCGACGACGAGCTGGCGCCGTCCAGCGGCGAAGAGCAGGCGCTGTGCCAGAAGCTGACCAAGGCGCTGGCCCGCTTCGAGTGGGACGGGCTGCGCGATCACTATCAGCAGAGCATCGACGATCCGCTGTGGGCCAAGCTGAGCACCGACAAGGCCAACTGCCTGGGGCGCAACTGCCACTACATTCGCGAATGCCCGTTCTATATCGCCCGCAAAGAGATCGAGAGCGCCGACGTGGTGGTGGCCAACCACGCCCTGGTGATGGCGGCGCTGGAGACGGAATCGGTGCTGCCGAACCCGAAAGAGCTGCTGCTGGTGCTGGACGAAGGCCACCATTTGCCGGAGGTGGCGCGCGACGCGCTGGAGATCGACGGGGAAATCACCGCGCTGTCGACCAACCTGCAGCTGGACATGATCGTGCGCCAGGTCGAGCAGTGCATGACGCAGTACCGGCCGAAGAATCCGCCGGGGCTGGCCAACAGCGAGCGGCTGAAGAACCATTGCGAGGAACTGCGCGAGCTGGTGCAGATCTTCGAGCATCAGGTCAGCGCCTATCTGCCCGGCGACAGCGTGGCGGCCGAGCACCGTTTCGAAATGGGCGAGCTGCCGGCGGAGATGGTGGAGAGCTGCGCGCGGTTGTTCAAACTGACCGACGCGCTGCGCGGGCTGGCGGAGTTCGTGCTTAACGATCTCACCGAGCAGACCGGCAAGCATGACATCGTGCGCCTGCACCGGTCGATCATTCAGATGAGCCGCACGCTGGGTTATCTGGAGGCGATGAGCAAGCTGTGGCGGCTGGCGGCGCTCGACAAATCCTCCAACGCGCCGATCTCCAAATGGGTCACGCGCGAGCTGCGCGATAACGTCACTCATCTTTACCTGCACTGCGTCGGCATCCGCGTCAGCGACCAGCTGGAGAAGCTGCTGTGGCGCAAGGTGCCGCACGTGGTGGTCACCTCGGCCACGCTGCGTTCGCTGAACAGCTTCGCGCGTTTGCAGGAGATGAGCGGGCTGAGCGAGAAGGCCGGCGATCGTTTCGAAACGCTCTCTTCGCCGTTCAATCACGTCGAACAGGGCAAGATTGTCATTCCGCAGATGCGCTACGAACCGGCGCTCGCCAACGAGGCGGAGCACCTTGAGGAGATGGCGCGATGTTTCCGCGCCGAGCAGGCGAGCGGCAAACACAAAGGCATGCTGATCCTGTTCAGCAGCCACCGGGCGATGCAGACTTTCCTCAGCTACGTGACCGATCTGCGGCTGATGCTGCTGGTGCAGGGCGACCAGCCGCGCTACCGGCTGGTGGAAGAGCACCGCAAGCGGGTGGAGAAGGGCGTCGCCAGCGTGCTGGTGGGGCTGCAATCGTTCGCCGAAGGGCTGGATCTGAAAGGCGAGCTGCTGACCCAGGTACACATTCACAAAATTGCGTTCCCGCCGATCGACAGCCCGGTGATCATTACCGAAGGCGAGTGGCTGAAATCGCTGAAGCGCTATCCGTTCGAAGTGCAGAGCCTGCCGAGCGCCTCGTTCAACCTGATCCAGCAGGTCGGCCGCCTGATCCGCAGCAACCAATGCTACGGCGAGATCGTGATCTACGATCGCCGGCTGTTGACCAAAAACTACGGTTCGCGGCTGTTGGCGTCGCTGCCGGTGTTCCCGATCGAACAGCGCGCGGTGCCGGAGGCCGACAAGGCGCATCTGGCGGCGTTGAAATCCGCCGCCGACGCGGCCAAAAAAGAGAAGAAGCGCGGCAATCCGTTCGCCCGCAAGCGGCGGCGTTAATTAGAGCAGCGGCGGCAGGCGGCGTTTGACCGGCGTGGTTTTCACGATCGAGGTGTTGCTCTGCGCATGCTCGGCCAGCCGATCGAGGGTGTGATCGAGCTGCGCCATCGAGTGCGCCACCAGCCGCACGATAAAGCAGTCTTCGCCGGTCACCTTATCGCATTCGACCACCTCTGGTATCGCCTGAATCAGCTGCTCGACCTTCTTCAGCATGCCCGGCAGCGGCTTGATGCGCACCAGCGACTCGAAGGCGTAGCCCACCGCCTGCAGATTGACGTTCAGGGTATAACCCTGGATCACGCCGCTTTCCTCCAGCCGCCGCAGCCTTTCCGACGTGCTCGGCGACGACAGCCCCACCTGCGCGCTCAGCGTCTTCAACGACGCGCGCGCGTCCTGCGCCAAAAGAGTCAGGATCTGGCGATCGATATCATCCATAACGCCTCCGTTAGGTATTTTCTTTATTATAGCTACGAGAAAAAGGCAGTTAAGCATATCTGCCTTTTTTATGCTATGGAAAGCCGCCCGGCGAAGCCGCAAGCTATGCCTCTGGGCAAGTTTGGAGGAACGCAGAATGAATGCAGAGATAAAACGCGGCTCGCTGGAGATGACGGCGGCGATGCTGATTTCCGGCTCCATCGGCTGGTTTGTGCTGATGTCCGGCCAGCCGGTGGTCAACGTGGTGTTTTGGCGCTGCGCGGTGGGGGCGCTGGTGCTGCTGGCGGTGTGCGGCGCGCTGGGGCAGCTGCGGCGCGATGTGCTGACGCGCGCCACGCTGCTGCTGGCGATCGCCGGTGGGGTGGCGCTGGTGATCAACTGGCTGCTGCTGTTTGCCGCCTATTCCTATGCCTCTATCTCCATCGCCACGGCGGTGTACAACACCCAGCCGTTTATGCTGGTGGGGCTGGGGGCGCTGTTTCTGGGGGAACGGCTGACCGCCCGCAAGCTGCTGTGGCTGGGGCTGGCGTTCGGCGGCATGATGCTGGTGGTGCTGGCGCAGCCGCGGCAGGCGGGGGAACAGAGTCATTATTTGGCGGGCATCGCGCTGGCGCTCGGGGCGGCGTTTTTCTACGCCCTGATGGCGCTGGCGGCCAAGCGGCTGAAGGGCACGCCGCCGCATCTTATTGCGCTGATCCAGGTGGCGGTAGGGGCGGTGATGCTGTTGCCGCTGGTGGATTTCCACGTTTCGGCCAGCGCTGGGCAGTGGGGCATGCTGGCGACGCTCGGCGTGCTGCACACCGGCCTGATGTACGTGCTGATGTACGGCGCGCTGCAGAAGCTGCCGACCAACCTGATCGGCTCGCTGTCGTTCATCTACCCGATCGCCGCCATGCTGGTGGATCGCCTGGCGTTTGGCCACCGGCTGTCGGCCTGGCAGTTGCTGGGCGCGGCGATCATCCTGCTGGCGGCGGCGGGCATGAACCTGCTGGGCGAGCGGCGAGCGCGGCTGCTGCCGGCCTCGGACGGCCGGCGCGCCGGCTGATGCTCAGTTCGCTTTTTTCAGCCGGCGCCATAAGGTGGTGCGGCTGATCCCGAGCAACCGGGCGGCGGCGGCGTGGTCGCCCCCGCACCGCGCCAGCGCTTCGTGGGCGGAGACGGGCGCTGGCGGCGTCTCGGGGGGCGTGCCCGCCGCCAGCTCCGGCAGCAGCCAGCGCAGCGTCTCGCCGCTCGGCGCGGCGCCGGTGCTCAGCATCAGCGCCACCCGCTCCATCATGTTGCGCAGTTCGCGCAGGTTGCCGGGCCAGGCGTAATGACTCAGCGCGGCGTAACAGCCGGCCAGGGCGGCGCGCAGCGGCTCCGTCAGCGGCACGTCGAGCGCCGCCAGCGACCGCTTCAGAAAGTGTTCCGCCAGCATCGCGATATCGTCGCCGCGCGCCCGCAATGGCGGCAGCTGCAGCCGCAGGGCGCTCAGGCGGTAGAACAGATCGGCGCGAAAGCCGCCCCGTTGAATCGCCTGCTCCAGGTGGTTGTGGGTGGCGCTGATGACGCGAAAGTCGACCGCCACCGGCTGCTGCCCGCCGACCCGGGTGACGGCCTTCTCTTCCAGCGCGCGCAGCAGCCGGGTTTGCAGGTGCAGCGGCATTTCGCCGATCTCATCCAGAAACAGAGTGCCGCCGTTGGCGGTTTCCAACAGTCCGCGTCGGCCGCCGCGCCGTGAGCCGGTAAAGGCGCCTTCCTCATAGCCGAACAGCTCCGCCTCCAGCAACGATTCGGCGATGGCGCCGCAGTTGATGGCGACGAACGGCGGCGCGGCACTCCTGGACGGCGCGCCGCGCCGGGAAAAGTATTCCCGGTGGATCGCCTGCGCCGCCAGCTCCTTGCCGGTGCCGGTTTCTCCTTCAATTAATACCGCCGCCGGCGAGCGGGCGTACAGCATGATGGTGCGCCGCGTCTGCTCCATCTGCGGGGAGTCGCCTTGCAAATCGCTCAGCCCGTAGCGCGGCTGCAGGGTATTGCGCGCGGCGTAATCGCCGCCGCGTTTGCCGCCGCCCAGCATCAGGCGCGTCACGTCCAGCGCATCGCTGAAGGCGGCGCGCAGGGTGGCGGCGGAATAGAGAAAAATGGCGGTGAGCCCGGCCTCTTCCGCCAACTCGCTGATGAGGCCCGCTCCAACCACGGCCTGAATGCCGGCGGCTTTCAGCTCGGCGATCTGGCCGCGCGCGTCCTCTTCGGTGACGTAGCTGCGCTGCTCCAGCGGCAGATCGAAGGTCTGCTGGAACTCCAGCAGCGCGGGCAGAGGGGTTTTATAGGTGATGACGCCGATCCGATCGGCGGTTCTGCGCGCCTTGCTCAGCGCCTGCAGCAGGTCGAAGCCGCCGGGCTTGACCAAAATGACCGGTACCGACAGGCGGCTTTTCAGGTAGGCGCCGTTGGAGCCGGCGGCGATGATGGCGTCGCAAGGCTCGGTCGCCAGGCGGGCGCGGATGTGCTGCACCGCCTCCTCAAAGCCGAGGCGGATCGGGATGATGGTCGCCAGATGGTCGAACTCGAGGCTGATGTCTCGGAACAGATCGAACAGGCGGGTGATGGAGACGGTCCAGATCACCGGTTTGTCCGGCGTGACGTGATCGCTCATGGTGGGTTACCGAATGGAAGTGGCTGCATTAGGTGTAGCCCGGTTTCAGTTATGTTTCAAATTTTCTGCGTGAAACAGCGATTGAAACGTTAGCTGAAACGTTTTTTACCTCTTTGTCTGGCCAATGGCGCTGCAGATGTTGTAACTCGCTTATTTTTATCGATTTTAATTTTTCCCCTCACCGAAGTGCAACCTGGCCCGCCCCTTGCTCTGTCTGTTTCATCTGGCTAATCGGAGAAAACGTCATGACGCTGCGCTCACCCGGGCTCGCCTTTCGTCAGGCCCTGAGTAAAGAAAAACCCCTGCAAATCGCCGGCGCGATCAACGCCAACCATGCGCTGCTGGCCCATCGGGCCGGATTCCAGGCCCTCTACCTTTCCGGCGGCGGCGTGGCGGCCGGTTCGCTGGGGCTGCCGGATCTGGGCATTTCGACCCTGGACGATGTGCTGACCGACATTCGGCGCATCACCGACGTTTGCCCGCTGCCGCTGCTGGTGGATGTCGACAGCGGTTTCGGCGCTTCGGCGTTCAACGTCGCCCGCACGGTGCGATCGGTGAGCAAGGCCGGGGCGGCGGCGCTGCATATCGAAGATCAGGTCGGCGCCAAGCGCTGCGGCCATCGCCCCAATAAGGCCATCGTTTCCACCGGAGAGATGGTGGATCGCATCAAGGCGGCGGTGGATGCGCGCAGCGATCCGGACTTCGTGATCATGGCGCGCACCGATGCGCTGGCGGTGGAGGGGCTGGAGGCGGCCATCGAGCGCGCTCAGGCTTACGTGGCGGCCGGGGCCGACATGCTGTTTCCGGAAGCGATCACCGAGCTGGGCATGTACCGCCGCTTTGCTGAGGCGACGCAGGTGCCGATCCTGGCCAATATCACCGAATTCGGCGCGACGCCGCTGTTTACCACCGACGAATTGCGCAGCGCCCAGGTGGATATGGCGCTGTATCCGCTGTCGGCCTTCCGGGCGATGAACCGCGCGGCGGAGCGGGTGTACCGCGCCCTGCGCGAGGAGGGCACGCAGAAAAGCGTCATCGACACCATGCAGACCCGCAACGAGCTGTATGAAAGCATCAACTATTATTTGTTCGAAGAGAAACTCGACGCCCTGTTCGCTCGCCAGCGCGACGAATAGGCGCCATTCACGCACAAGCCAAACGAGGACGGTATGAGCCAAGCGATCCCCCCGCAAAGCCCGACTGGCGTTAAGCCGAAAAAATCCGTGGCGTTATCCGGCGTGCCCGCCGGGAATACCGCGCTGTGCTCCGTAGGGCGCAGCGGCAACGATCTGCACTATCGCGGTTACGACATTCTCGATCTCGCGCGCCACTGCGAGTTTGAAGAGGTCGCCCACCTGCTGATCCACGGCAAGTTGCCCAACCGCGATGAGCTACAGGCCTACAAACACCGTCTCAAAGCCCTGCGCGGCCTGCCCGCCAGCGTGCGCACGGTGCTCGAGGCGTTGCCTGCGGCGTCTCACCCGATGGACGTGATGCGTACCGGCGTCTCGGCCCTTGGCTGCACGCTGCCGGAAAAAGAGCAGCACGGCGCGGCCGGCGCGCGCGACATCGCCGACCGGCTGCTGGCGTCGCTGGGATCGATGCTGCTGTATTGGTATCACTACAGCCACAACGGCGAGCGCATTCAGCCGGAGACCGACGACGACTCCATCGGCGGCCACTTCCTGCACCTGCTGCACGGCGAAGCGCCTTCCGCCAGTTGGGAGCAGGCGATGCACGCGTCATTGATCCTGTACGCCGAGCATGAGTTCAACGCCTCGACCTTCGCCGGCCGAGTGATCGCCGGCACCGGATCCGACGTCTATTCGGCGATCGTCGGCGCCATTGGCGCGCTGCGTGGGCCGAAGCACGGCGGCGCCAACGAGGTGTCGCTGGAGATCCAGCAACGCTATGAAACGCCGGACGAAGCGGAGGCCGACATTCGCCGCCGCATCGACAACAAAGAGGTGGTGATCGGCTTCGGGCACCCGGTGTACACCGTCTCCGATCCGCGCCATCAGGTGATCAAAGAGATCGCGCTGCGCCTGTCGCGGGAGGCGGGGGCGATGAAGCTGTATGACATCGCCGATCGGCTGGAAAGCGTGATGCGCGACACCAAAAACATGTTCCCCAACCTCGACTGGTTCTCGGCGGTGTCTTACCACCAGCTGGGGGGGCCCACCGAAATGTTCACGCCGCTGTTCGTCATGGCGCGGGTGAGCGGCTGGTCGGCGCACATCATCGAGCAACGGCAGGACAACAAAATCATTCGCCCGTCCGCCAACTATACCGGGCCGGAAGCGCGGGCGTTCGTGCCGCTGGATCAGCGCTGAGCGCCGATCGTTATCGTGTCGTTTTCACTATGGAGCCTTTGGGAGTCATGATGCTTGAGTCTGCCAACACCGGCCGTCCGCCGTTCGATCGCGAAATGGTCGATATCGTCGATTATGTAATGAAAGAGGCCGTCGATACCCCGGCGGCGTACCGCACCGCTCACTATTGCCTGCTCGATACCCTCGGCTGCGGGCTGGAGGCGCTGAGCTACCCCGCCTGCAAGAAACTGCTGGGGCCGGTGGTGCCGGGCGCCGAGGTGCTGAACGGCAGCCGGGTGCCGGGCACCCGTTTCCAGCTGGATCCGGTGCAGGCGGCGTTCAATATCGGCGCCATGATCCGCTGGCTCGACTTCAACGACACCTGGCTGGCGGCGGAGTGGGGGCACCCGTCGGACAACCTGGGCGGGATCCTGGCGGTGGCCGACTGGCTCTCGCGCCAGGCGGTGGCGGCGGGCAAAGCGCCGCTGACCATGCGGCAGGTGCTGATCGCCATGATCAAGGCGCATGAGATCCAGGGCTGCCTGGCGCTGGAAAATGCCTTTAACCGGGTGGGGTTGGATCACGTGCTGCTGGTGAAGGTGGCGTCCACCGCGGTGGTGGCGCAGATGCTCGGCCTGAGCCGGGCGGAGATCCTGAACGCGGTGTCGCTGGCGTGGGTGGACGGGCAGTCGCTGCGTACCTATCGCCATGCGCCGAACGCCGGCACCCGCAAATCCTGGGCGGCGGGGGATGCGACCGCCCGCGCGGTGCGGCTGGCGCTGATGGCTGCCACCGGCGAGATGGGCTATCCCTCGGCGCTGACGGCGCCGACCTGGGGGTTCTACGACGTCTCTTTCAACGGCAAACCTTTCCGCTTCCAGCGGCCGTACGGCGCGTACGTGATGGAGAACGTGCTGTTTAAAATTTCGTTCCCGGCGGAGTTCCATGCCCAGACCGCCGTGGAAGCGGCCATGACGCTGCACCGCCAGATGCAGGCCGCCGGCAAAACCGCCGCCGACATCGCCAGGGTGAGCATCCGGACCCACGAGGCCTGCCTGCGCATTATCGACAAGCAGGGGCCGCTGGATAACCCGGCGGATCGCGATCACTGCATTCAGTATATGGTGGCGATCCCGCTGCTGTTCGGCCGGCTGACGGCCGCGGACTACGAGGATCGGGTGGCCGAGGATCCGCGCATCGATGCGTTGCGCGGCAAGATCCATTGCCATGAAGATCCCGCCTTCACCCGCGATTATCACGATCCGGAAAAACGATCGATCGCCAATGCGCTGACGGTGGAGTTCGCCGACGGCAGCCGTCTGGATGAGGTGGCGGTGGAGTATCCTATCGGCCATGCGCGGCGGCGCGAAGAGGGCATCCCGCTGCTGGTCGAGAAGTTCAAAATCAACCTGGCGCGCCAGTTCCCGGCTCTGCAGCAGCAGCGCATTCTCGAGGTGTCGCTGGATCGGCAGCGGCTGGCGCAGATGCCGGTCAACGAGTATCTCGATCTGTGGGTGATCTGACGCGAGCGGCGCTGACAAGCCACGTCGGCGCCGCTATGATGGACGCTCCATTCCCGTCCCTCTTCTTATCAGGTGATTCATGATTGATGCCGCAACGCTGTTGTTGTTTTCCGGTGCCTGCGTGGCGCTGGCGCTGACCCCCGGCCCGGATATGCTGCTGATCGCTTCGCGCAGCGTCAGCCAGGGGCGGCGCGCCGGTTTCGCTTCGCTGGCGGGCATTCAGCTCGGCACGTATTGCCACGCGCTGGCGGCGGCGCTGGGGTTGTCGCAACTGTTCGTCGCGGTGCCGCTGGCTTACGACGCGGTAAGAATGCTGGGCGCCGCCTATCTGCTTTATCTGGCGTGGAAAACGCTGCGATCCGGCAGCAGTTTGCAGGCTTCCGCCGGGTTGCAAGCGGTGCCGACGGCGCGCATCTTCCGCCAGGGGCTGTTCACCAATATCCTCAACCCGAAAATGGCGCTGTTCGTGCTGGCGCTGTTTCCGCAGTTTATCGATCCGCGTTCAGGCTCGGTGGTGGTGCAGATGCTGGCGCTGGCGACGGTGCTGAATCTGGTGGGCTTGCTGATTAACGGCGGGGTGATCCTGGCGGTCAGCGGCATGAAAAGCCGCTTTGCCGGCCGCCGCTTCAGCGCCCGCTGGCCGAACTACCTGCTGAGCGGGGTGTTCGCCGGGCTGGCCTGCAAGCTCATTTTCGACAGCCGCCGCTAACCCTCACGCAGCAGCGCTTCAAACGCCGCGCTGGCCGGTTCGTCCGGCAGCGCGCTGTACATCACCAGCCGCAGGTGATTCTCTTCGTCGACGATGAAAGAGGCGTGGTCAAAGGTGACCGGGCCGATTTCCGGGATGGCGAAGCTGCGCCGTCCCTGGCAGCGCCCGTGAATGTCGTGCTGCCGCCAGAGCTGGCGGAACTGCGGCGACACCCGCTCCAACGCCTGTACCCGTTGGCGCATCACCTCATCCTCCGGCGCGCGAGCGTAGTCGCGGCGGAAGCTGGCCAGGATTTGCGGCGCCTGCGCCCGCCACTCCAGCAGGCGCGCATTGAGCTGCGGATCGGCAAACAGCATCCACAACATGTTGCGCTCTTCCGGCGGGCGTTCGGCGATGACGAACAGCCGCTGCGCCGCCGGGTTCCAGGCGATGATGTCCCAACTCAGGTTCATGACGTAGGCCGGCCGCAGCGCCAAATCGTCCAGCAGCCGCCGCACCAGCGGCGAGACCTGGCACCACTGATGGCCGACCGGCACCGGCGGGCGCTGATGCGCCAATAAAAACAGGTGGTAGCGGCCGGCGGCGTCGAGCTGCAGCACCCGCGCCAGGTTTTCCAAAAACGCCACCGACGCATTGATTTCCCTGCCTTGTTCCAGCCAGGTGTACCAGGTGAGGCCGACGCCGGCCAGCGCCGCGACCTCCTCGCGCCGCAATCCCGGCGTGCGGCGGCGGCTGCCGCTCGGCAAACCGACCGCCTGCGGCGACAGCTGTTCTCGCTTTTGACGCAGAAAATCCGCCAGTTCGTGGCGAGTGCGCTCGAGGGTGCGTGGGGGCATGGCGGCCGTCCTGTTGCTGTTAGTAATAGTATAAGTGGCTATATAGTAACAGTTTAAAACATGTTTCATACTGCGGCCATCATAATCTCTGGAGGTGGTATGGAACATTCATTATCTCGTGAGCGGCGAGGGTTGGCCGGCCTGCCGGTGCTGCTGTTGGGCGGTTTTGTCACGGTGTTCGATCTGTTTGTGGTCAACGTGGCGGCGCCGGTGATCCAGCGAGAATTCGCCGCCGATTTCGCCGGCGTCGGGTTGATCGTCGCCGGTTATGAACTGGCGTTTGGGGTGTTGTTGATCGCCGGCGGGCGTCTGGGCGATCGCTTCGGACGCCGGCGCCTGTTCAGCCTCGGCATGCTGGGATTCACGCTGACTTCATTGCTTTGCGGGTTGGCGGGATCGCTCAGCCTGCTGATCGCCGCGCGTATTCTGCAGGGGGCGGCGGCGGCGCTGCTGTTTCCGCAAATTTACGCCTTGATGCGGGTGCTGTACGAGCCGCAACAGCGGCGGCGCGCCTTCGCCTGGCTGGGCATGACGCTGGGGCTGGCGGCAATCTTCGGCCAGATCCTCGGTGGTTTTATCATCGAGGCCAACCTGTTCGGCAGCGGCTGGCGCATGATCTTTCTGATTAATCTGCCGATCGGCGCGCTGGCGCTGTGGGCGGCGCGGCGCATTCCCGAATCGCGGGTGGCGCAGGCGCAGCGGCTGGATGGCGTTGGCCTGGGGCTTGCGGCGACCGGCCTGTCACTGTTGCTGCTGCCGCTGCTGGAAGGGCCGGCGCGCGGCTGGCCGTGGTGGATCGCGCCGATGTTGGCGCTGGCAATGCTGACGCTGTGGGGCTTCCTGCGTTGGGAGCGCCGTCTGGCGCAGCGCGGCGACGATGCGGTGCTCGATCCGGCGCTGTTCCGCCAGGCGGGCTTCGCGCCGGGTATGGCGGTGGTGCTGGCGATTTATGCCACCGCTTCCTCGTTTTTCTTATGTTTCGCGCTGCTGCTGCAGGCGGGGGCGGGGCTGACGCCTTTTCAGGCGGGCAGCCTGTTCGCCCCGGCCAGCGCGGCCTTTATGCTGGCGTCGATGTTGGCGCCCCGGCTGGCGCTGCGTTGGGGCAACCGTGCGTTGAGCGCGGGCGTGGCGATTTACGCCGCCGGGCTGGCGCTGCTGATGGCGCAGGCGCTGTGGGGCGCGGCGCTGGCGCATCCGCTGCGGCTGCTGCCGGGGTTGGTGGTGCTGGGATTCGGCCAGGCGCTGAGCATGACGCCGCTGCTGAATCTGGTGCTCGGTTTGGCGCACGAGCGGCAGGCGGGCATGGCGGCGGGGCTGGTTGCCACCGTGCAGCAGGTGGGGGGCGCGCTGGGCATCGTGGTCAGCGGCGTCGGTTTCGTGCCGCTGCTGGCGCACGGCGGCGCGGCGGAGCGCTATGCCGAGGCCTTTGCCGGCGCCATGGTATTTAATCTGTTGGCGATGGGCATCGCCCTGATCTTGTTAAACCGGATCACGCGAAATAGTCAGAAAGCGGATCTTAAGTAGGCCGCCGGCGGGTGCTTTACTGTCGTCATGATGAGAGAGCGTAAGGAGCCACACTGATGTTTCAACCCGCCGCATTTCGCGAAGACGATCTGGATGCCCAACTGGCGCTGGTGCGCGCCCACCCGTTGGGGCTGCTGGTCAGCCACGGCGAGCAGGGATTGACGGCCGATCCGCTGCCGTTTCTGGCCGATGTCGAACAGGGGCAGATCCGGCTGCGGGCGCACCTGGCGCGCGCCAACGAGCACTGGCGGCGGCTGCAGCACGCGGCGGAATGCCTGGTGATTTTTCAGGGGTTGGAGGGCTATGTGTCGCCCGGCTGGTATCCGAGCAAGCGCCAGACCGGCAAGGTGGTGCCGACCTGGAATTACAGCGTGGTGCAGCTGTATGGCGTGCCGACGGTGACGGACGACCCGGTCTGGCTGCGGCGCCAGCTGATCGATCTGACCGCGCAGCAGGAAGGAGGGCGCCCGGCGCCCTGGCGGCTCGACGACGCGCCGGCCAACTACATCGCCGCGCAGCTTAAAGGCATCGTCGGTATCGAGATCGCCGTCACCCGGCGCGAAGGCAAATGGAAGATGAGCCAAAACCGCAGCGCCGACGATGCCGATGGGGTGATCGCCGGGCTGCGCGACGGCGATGAAACGCAGCGGCGGCTGGCGGAGGAGGTTGAGCGGCGGCGCGGATAGGGTATGCTAACCGAAGAGTGAGCAAGGGGAACCTTCGGATGGATTACACCAAAATTATCAAAGAAATAGGCCGCGGCAAAAACCATGCGCGCGACCTGGACCGGCAGACCGCATTTCAGCTGTATCAGGCGATGCTGGCCGGGGAGGTCCCCGAGCTGGAGCTGGGCGGCATTCTGATCGCGCTGCGCATCAAGGGCGAAGCCGAAGAGGAGATGCTGGGCTTCTACCAGGCGATGCAGCAGCAGGTGTTGCCGCTGCAGGCGCCGCAGGGGAGGCCGCTGCCGGTAGTGCTGCCGAGCTACAACGGCGCGCGCAAGCAGGCCAACCTGACGCCGCTGCTGGCGCTGCTGCTCGCGAAAGTGGGCCTGCCGGTGGTGGTGCACGGCGTGCTGGACGACAGCACCCGCGTGACCAGCGCCGAGATTTTCCGCGCCCTGGGGCTGCCGTGGTCGGAACAGGCCGTTCACGCCCAGCAGCGTCTCGATAACGGCGAGGCAGTGTTCATGCCGGTTTCCGCGCTGTCGGCGCCGCTGGCGCGGCAGCTTGGGCTGCGTTGGCGCATGGGGGTGCGCAACAGCGCCCATACGCTGGCCAAGCTGGCGACGCCGTTCGGCGAACGGGATGCGCTGCGCCTCGCCAGCGTCTCACACCCGGAGTATGTCGGCCGGGTGGCGTCGTTTTTCCGCCAGATCGGCGCCCGCGGGCTGTTGATGCACGGCACCGAAGGCGAAGCCTACGCCAACCCGCTGCGCTGCCCGCAGATTCACCATATCGTCGGCGGCGAACAGCGCGTGTTGCTGGAGCGCACCTTGCAGGATGAAACGCCGACGTTGCCGGCGGCGAAAGACGCGGAAACCACCGCGCGCTGGACCGAGCGCTGCCTGGCGGGCGAGGTGGCGATCCCGCAGGCCATCCAGCGGCAGGTCGCCTGTTGCCTGGTGGCCGCCGGCGAGAGCGAGACGCTGGAACAGGGGCTGCAGCGCCTGCGTCAGGCCTGAGCGCGACTATACTGGGATATTTCCTCATCGGCTGAGAAGGACGGTTATGCAACAGGCTCTCGATTACTTCAATCAATTGAACCAGGATTACCTCGACGTACACCGCGCCAAAGAAGAGCTGTTCTGGCAAAACTACATGGGCACCGGCGGTGAAGAGGTGTCGGCGCGCTTTTCCGCCGCGGAAAGCGCCTATAAGCGCTTTATCGCCGAACCGCGCCGGCTGGCGGAGATCCGCAATCTGCTGGCCGGATTGGAAACGCTGCCGCAGGAGGCGCAGCGCGATGCGCTGATCCACGGCCTGCAAGGCTGGCTGCGTTTCTTCGACTGTAACGCCATTGAAGATCCGCAGGCGCAGGCGCTGTTGGATCAGATCATCCACGCCGAATCCGATCTCTACGCGCGCCGCAAGGGCTACCAGGTGACGCACCTGAACGCCGAGGGCCAGCGGGTGGCGGCCTCGCTCGGCGAGCTGTTGACCAACCAGGCGACCAACCCGAACGAAGACTACCGCCGCAGCTCGCAGCAGGCGCTGCGCGATCTGGAGCAATGGCTGCTGCATAACGGCCTGCCGGAGCTGATTGGCTTGCGCAACCGCTTTGCGCGCCAGATGGGCTATCGCAACTATTTCGACTACAAGGTGAACAAAACCGAGCGCATGACGCCGGAGCAGCTGTTCGCCATTCTGGATCGCTTCGAGCGGGAAACCCGCGAGGCCAACGCGCGCAGTCTGCAGCAGCTGGCGGCCGACAAGGGCAGCCAGGCGCTGGAGCCGTGGAACGTGCGCTTCGCCAGCGCCGGCGACGTCACCCGCCAACTGGATCCTTACTTCCCGTTTTCGCGTTCGCTGGAACGCTGGGTCGACAGCTTCAAACGCCTGCACATCGGCTTTGGCGGCGCCGAGATGAACCTCGATCTGCTGGTGCGCAAAGGCAAGTATGAGAACGGCTTTATGCACGGCCCGGTACCGCCGTTTGTGCGCCAGGGGGAATGGGTGCCGGCGCGCATCAACTTCACCAGCCTGGCGCAGCCGGGGCAGGTAGGCAGCGGCGCTTACGGGCTCAACACCCTGTTCCACGAGGGCGGCCACGCGGCGCATTTCGCCAACATTCGCCAGAATGCGCCGTGCTTCTCGCAGGAGTTCCCGCCGACCTCAATGGCCTATGCCGAAACCCAGTCGATGTTCTGCGACAGCCTGCTGGACGACGCCGACTGGCTGAAACGCTATGCGAAAAACGCCGCCGGCGAAGCGGTGCCCGATGCGCTGATCGAAGCCGGTATCGCGGCGCGCCAGCCGATGCGCGCGTTCAACGAACGCCATATCCTGCTGGTACCGTACTTCGAGTGGGCGCTGTATCAGTGGGATGACGAGCAGCGCACGCCGGAAGCCATCACCGCGCTGGCGCGCGAGGTCGAGCAGAAGATCCTCGGCATCAGCGGCAGCCCGCGCCCGACGCTGGCGATCCCGCACCTGCTGTCGCTGGAGTCCGCCTGCTCTTATCAGGGTTATCTGCTGGCGATGATGGCGGTGGAACAAACCCGCCAGTTCTTCCTGCAGCGCGACGGTTACCTGACGGACAACCCGGCCATCGGCCCGGATCTGGCGCAACACTACTGGTTGCCGGGCAACAGCGTCAGCCATGACGACACGCTGCGCAGCCTGACCGGCGAAGGGTTCAACCCGGACTCTCTGGCGCAGGCCTGTAACCAGACGGTGGCGCAGGCGTGGCGCGAGGCGCAGCAGACGATGGCCGCCGCCGCCACGCGCCCGCAGCCGCCGGCGGATTTCGATTTGCAGGCGCATATTCGGGTGGTAGACGGCGAGACGGTATTGGCGGACAACGCCGGCGGTGACGAACGGATGTGCCGCGATTTCGCCGCGGCGATAGAAGCGCGTTTGGTTTAAGGCTGACAATCAAAAAATCCACGCGGCCGCGTGGATTTTATTTAATGATAAAAACCGGGCGTTATTTTATTCGAAATAGACGTCGGGATTATCGGCCAGGGACACGAAGCTCTTGGTGTTTCTATCCAGCGTACGAATCTCCCCGCTTTCGATGTCGTACACCCAGCCGTGCAGGCGCAGCCCGCTGTTGCGCAGACCCACCGCAACGGAAGGGTGGGTTTTGATATTATTTAGCTGGGCGATAACGTTCTCTTCCACCATAGCGTTAACTTTGTCTGTTTCGCTATTCCAGGTTTTCTTCTCGACCACCGCTTTGGCCGCATCCGCGTAGTGCAGCCAGTGGGCTACCGCAGGCATAGGGTCGAGGCACTGACAGGACGCGATAGCCTTCATGGCGCCACAGTTCGAGTGGCCACAAATCACGATTTCAGTGACGCCCAGCGCCACTACCGCGTATTCGATCGTCGCAGAAACCCCACCCGGCTCCGGGCCAAAGGAAGGGACGATGTTACCGGCGTTGCGAATAACGAACAGTTGCCCAGGCTCTTGCTGCGTCACCAGCTCGGGCACCAGGCGGCTGTCAGAACAGGAGATAAACAGCGCTTTGGGATTTTGGCTGGAGGCCAGGCTGCGAAAGAGTTCCTTACGCTGCGGGAAAATCTCTTTCTGGAAACTGAGGAAACCTTCAATGATATGTTGCATACAACGCTCTCTGCATCTGTAGTCTGCGTAACATGATAATCATCCTCTCCCGTTAGTCCAGCAATGGGCAGGTAAAAAAATGTGTGTGCAAACCCCATTGAATACAGGGTTTCTGCCTGTTGGCGACAGAATTTTCGGTTCGTTTACGCGTGGGGTGCTGATAAAGCGGGCGGCAAAAAACTGGCTGTCGTGCCCATGCAGCGCTGACGCACGCGAAGATAAAAAAAGCCCGCCGGGGTGATAGCCGGCGGGCTTTTGGCGTCTGGGGCGGTGATTATTTGTAGATAACCGCGGTGGCGTGCATCAGGTTGTTACCGCTGGTGGAAGTGATGGTGAAGGCCTTGGCGCCTGCGGCATCGGCTTTGGCGGCCAGCTGCGACTTCAGGCTGCTCAGGTCGGTTGCGCCGCTGGCGACGATCACGCCGGCTTTTTCGAATTGGGCGGCATCCTGGGCGCTGACGTGTTCAGCGGCGAAAGTGGTGAAAGAAACGGTGGCCAGGGCGATAGCGGCAGCAAAAGTTTTGATGGTTTTCATGTTCGTCATTCCTGTCAAAGTGAATTAGCGAGAAAGGGGTTTGCCTTTCGATGGGAAGATTATTGCGCAGTGACAGGCGGGATGAAATCGGAGAGTGTTGATGGTTTTATTCAGATTTTTTGATTATTAATCTCCCCCGTTTATCTTCTGCCTAAACGGGGGAGACGATCAGCGCGTCGGGCGCGCCAAATCGAAACGGTGCTGTTCGGAAATGCCATAGTAGGCGGTCGGGCCGCCGGCGCGCAGAATAGGTTCGGCAGCGGCGGTCTGGTAGACGCCGTGTTCATCCAGCAGCGCCGGATCGAGGTGTACCGCCACCACTTCGCCCAATACCAGCCAGGTTTCCACCTGTTCACCGGCGGCGGTTTGCAGCTGAATGCACTGGGTCAGCCGGCATTCGAAGTTCACCGGGCTTTCGGCCACGCGCTCGGCTTTGACCCGGCGCCCGGGCAGCGGCGTGACGCCGGCGAAGGCGAATTCATCCTCGCCGCGCGGCAGGTTGATGGAACTGTTGTTCATCGCTTCCGCCAGCGGGCGCGTCGCCAGGTTCCAGACGAATTCGCCGGTTTCCACGATATTCGCCACGCTGTCTTTCCAGCCGGTGCTGGCGAAACCGACGATCGGCGGGCGATAGTTGAAGCAGTTGAAAAAGCTGTAGGGCGCCAGATTGCGCAAGCCGGCGGCGCTGCGGGAAGAGATCCAGCCGATGGGGCGCGGGCCGACGATGGCGTTCAGCGGATCGTGCGGCAGCCCGTGGCCGGCGGCGGGTTCATAATAATAACGAGATTCACGGCTCATGGGGGATCCTGTGGCAATCGATGAGGCTTTCATTGTGCCGGGTTTCCCGCCGCTGCGCCATTGCGGGCGGGATGTGTTATCTTACGCGCCGGAAATACCTTCAAGAGAGCCCGTCACGGTGGAAAAAAAGAAAACCTTCCCGCAGCAGAAAAGCGGCCTGCATCCGCGCAACCGTCATCGTTCACGCTATGACTTCCCGGCGCTGATCGCCAGCTGTCCGGCGTTGGCGCCGTTCGTAAAACCGAACGCCTGGGGCGATGTCTCGGTGGACTTCGCCGATCCGGCGGCGGTGAAAATGCTCAACCGTGCGTTGCTGCAGCACTTTTACGGCATCGAACACTGGGATATTCCGGCGGACTACCTGTGCCCGCCGATCCCCGGCCGCGCCGATTATCTGCACCACCTGGCGGATCTGCTGGCGACCAGCAACGGCGGCGAGATCCCGCGCGGCAAGGGCGTGGCGATCCTCGACGTCGGCGTCGGCGCCAACTGCATCTACCCAATCGTCGGCCTGCGCGAATACGGCTGGCGTTTCACCGGGTCTGAAATCGATCCGGTGTCGCTCAACTCGGCCAAGATGATCGTCGAGATGAACCCGACGCTGCGCAACAGCGTGCGTCTGCGGTTGCAAAAACAGCCTGAGCTGATTTTTAGCGGCATCATCGGCGCGGCCGAGAAATTTGACGCCACCCTGTGCAACCCGCCGTTCCACGCGTCCGAGCAGGAAGCGCGCGCCAGCACCCGCCGCAAGCTGCATAAATTGGGCAAAGGGGAAGTGGCCGACAAGCCGGTGCAAAACTTCGGCGGCAAGAACAACGAACTGTGGTGTGAAGGCGGCGAAGAAGCCTTCGTGAGCAAGATGGTGGAAGAGAGCGTCGGCAAGGCCAACAACTGCCTGTGGTTCACTTCGCTCATCTCGAAAAACACCACGCTGCCGGCCATCTACCATGCGTTGAAGGTGGCGGGCGCGGCCGAGGTGCGCACCATCGAGATGGCGCAAGGGCAGAAGATCAGCCGCTTTGTCGCCTGGACCTTCCACGACGCCGAGCAACAGGCCGCCTGGGCAGCCGAACGCTGGCGCTAATCCTTCCGGTGCCTCGGTATGGGAGCAAAGTCCCATACCGAGGGCCGGTTTTCCCCGTTTTATTGACTTATCGCATCAGCATTTCTTAACTGTAGAAATACCAATAAAACCCATTCAGGCAGTGTGCAATGTCTCTTTTCACGATGCAGGAGACAGGCCGCGGTGCAGCCATGCCGCGAACGTAATCCATCACACTGACGGGATTTATTATGATTCCTTTAGCTACGCAACAAGAGGTCGGCGCCTTAATTATCGGCATTTTCGGGCGTTTGCCGACGGCGGCGGAAATCGATTACTACGACAGCGCATTTGATATCGGCAGCCAGCCGCCCGCCTATATGGCCAGTATTTTAATGAGCCAACCCGATGCCGCTTGGATGAACGGCCAAAGCGAATACGACATTCTCAGCCAGGTTTATTTCTCCGTTTACAATACCGCTCCCGATCCGGATTACATCAATGCCTTGCTGCAGCAGGGGCATTTCAACAGCGCTGTCGCCCGCGTTGTCATCGAACTCTTCAACTATCCGGGGGACGATCCGGTAATGCTGGCGCAGCGTGATGCGCTCGATCAGCGCATTGCAGAAGGTTTGTATCCCGGCACTGCAGCCGATGCCGCCGGCGGAAGCGGCGACGCGCAGGCGATGTTTTATCTGCTGCGAGCGCCCTGGCAGACCGATGAAATTGCCCATGACGGCAAGCTGCTCAATCAGGGGGGCAATCTGGCGGCGTTGGCGCAGAGCAAGATTGCCACCCTGCCAATCAACGATCTTTCCGATCATGACTTCATTTTGCATCTGTTCGCTCAGGGATTTGAACGGCCACCGACGGCTCCTGAACTTGCCACTTACCAGCAACGACTGGCGGAGGGCGCGACGCGTGGCGATCTGCTGGTGGATGTGATCGCGCAGTTGCGCGGGGTGGTGGCGCCGGAAGATGCTGCGGCTCAACAGCATTTCAATGCGGCGGGCCAGGAATATTCGCCGGGCGAACTGCCGGCGACCGAGTATCTGGAGCAGATAGCGGCGCTGTTCCGTGCATTGCCCGAGCGGGCGGTGGACAGCGCTTCGCTGGACAATTGGAGCAAGACGCTGGCCTCCGGCACGTTGAGCTATACCGAATTGGTCACGGCCCTTCTGGCGACGCCGGAATTTCAGGCGCAGGTCGGTGGTTTGCAGGGCGACGACTTTATTCAGCACGTCTATCAGGCGGTGCATGGCCGGGCGGCGGATGAACAGCAGCTGGAACACTATCGGGCATTGGGCGGCGACAAGGCACTGGTCACGCAGGCGGTGATTGCCGATCTGATCAATGCGCCGCCGGCAGGTGACGTTCAGTATGAACAGTGGATGTTCGCGCGCGATGTCGGCGCCAGCCTGGCGTATAAAACGACCGCTTCTCTCGCCACCAGCGAGGGCGGCGGCAACGCGTCGGGTACGGTGAATACGCATGCTCACCATACGCTGAGCAATGCGGAAACCGCCGTGCTGTTCAGGGTATTCCTGCATGCTGACGCGGACGTCATGGTTGACCTGAGCTATGCCTCGCAGCTTTCTTATCTGATCGTCAATGGCGACGCTGCGGCGGATATCTGGCTGCATAATAACCCTGCCGCTCGGTATGGGGTGGACATGACGGTAAACAATGCCAATGTGATAATGCATGGCACCTATGGCGACGATCGGGTGCAGCTCACCTCGCAGGCCGACCTCGCCGCCGCCCAAGGGCACTTTTATCTGAACAACGGTAATGACAGTCTGCTGTGGGGAGGCAATGCCAATGGCGGCGCCAATCATGTGGGGTGGGTGTTCAGCGCCGATGGCGGTGACGGGCACGATATTTTGTCCGCCAACCTGATCGTCAAAATGACCTCGACGCTCGATCTTTTTGGCGCGCGCATCAGTACGGTGAGCAGCAACGCCGCCAATTTCAGTCATTTCGAACAGATAGATATGGCGGGTTATATCGGCCAGGCGGAAGCCACGTTGACGCAAATCGGTTGGAACGGTTACAGCACGAAAGCGCTGGCGACGAGTGCTCATGTGTTTGACTACGGGGTATTGAGTGGCAACGCCACCGTAGAGGGAACGGACGGCGGGACGATCGTACAGAGCTGGGCGGCGCAGGCGCTTGGCCGTGAGGGATTACTGTTGTCCGGCCGGGCGGATAACGTCAAGGTGATCAACGCCAATGCCGATGCGGCACGCCTTGAAATCAGCGGCATCGGTGATCATGCGGACAGCCGGCTGGAGATAGCCTTCCTTGAGAATGCCACCGATCGTTTCGACCTGTTGTTCTCCGGGCGCGGTAACGCCGGCTCATTGGCGCTTGACTCGTATGGCGATGAAAACCCATTGACGCTGATCGCCATCACCACCGGCGCCTGGGGAAATGGCGCGCTGACGCTGACGGGGCAAAATGATCAGGTGCAAGACATTACGTTGTCCGGCGGCGCGAATTTCAACCTGACGCTGACCGAGGGGTATACTCAGGTCCGCCTGGTTGACGCTTCGGCCTTCGCCGGTAATGGGTTTACCCTGACGTCCTCTCATGGCGGCAGCGGTGACGGCACGATCATTCAAATGTTGGATTCGCTGCCGTTAAGTGGTGACGCGCAGGCCAAATTGGCGCCGCTGCTGGAAGATCTTGGGCTACAGGGTGAACAGCTGCTGGTCAAAGGCGGGGGAGGCAGCGATCAATTTAACGTGCTGGGAGACACGACGATCGTGGCCGGCGCAGGGAAAAGCCACGTGACGCTGCACAGCAGCACGGCGGCGTCAGGCGTGACGTTAAAAGACTTTTCGCTGACGCAGGGCAGCATCGACGATGTGCTCTCAGGCCTGCGGATCGTTCATGGTACCGGCGGCGGCGCGCTGGCAGATTATGGCGTCAGCGATGCGCAAGGCGTGGAGACGAGAATCGGCGCCCTGACGGCCGAACAAGTAAGCAGTGCCAGCCAGCTGTTGGCCGCGTTGCTCGATCTCGGCCAGCCCGGCGCGTTGAGCGCCAAGGTCGGGGTCAGTAGCGTTCTCGGCGGGCAAAACAGCAGCTATCTCATTGTCGATAACAATGATGACCACCGTCTGGATGAAGCGGACAGCGTCATCCTGCTCTTGGGGCAGGATCATCAAAGTTTGCTCAACGAACTGCGCTATGTTCCGGAAATCATGCTCAACGGCACGGTGGTTGAGTTGGAGCCTCTGGTCGCGTAAGGGCAATGTTTTAGCTCAACGGCGCCGGTTATCCTGCCGGCGCCGACAAAAATCCGCATTTTACCTTTCAATTTTCATCACTTACGTTATTCTCAATACGGAATTAATAATAAAAATCTTAGGTTGTTGGTTTATTTAAATTCGAATAATTACTTTACTGAATAAATAAATTCAATCCGGTTAATAGCAATAACCAGAAGGAACGGCGCTGCCCGTTCCTTCCGCGATGGCACGTCTGCGTGTGGGCGCGGCACGTGGCCAGGCAAAAATAAGAAAAGCGCCATCATCTGCCACAAGGACTACACCTTATGCTGTTACGATTCAGTCAGTTAACTACCCACAAAGGCGCCGAACTGAGCGCGATAGAACACGCCGTTCCGATGATCGTATTCTCGCCCGAAGGCACGGTATTGCGCGCCAACGATCTTTTCCTCAACACGCTGGGATTTCAACGCGATGACGTGATAGGCCAGCATCACCGTATTTTCTGCGATCCGAACTATGTCGCCAGCCCGCTATACCGCAAACATTGGGAGACGCTGAATAAGGGCCAACCCATTACGGACACCATAAAGCGCATCGCGAAAAACGGCGAGGCAGTTTGGCTGCAGGGCACCTATGCGCCGGTGCTGAATAAACAGGGTAAGGTGGTGGAGATCGTCAAGATCGCCAGCGAAGTGACCGAGCGAGTGACCCAGGCGCAGGAGCATCGCAGCCTGCTGGCGGCGCTGAATCGATCGATGGCGATGATCGCTTTCACGCCGCAGGGCACCATCGTCAGCGCCAACGACAATATGCTGGCGCTGATGGGCTATCGGCTGGAAGAGGCGTGCGGGCAGTCGCATGCGGTGCTGTGCCCGCCGGAGTTCGCCAATTCCGACGATTATCGGCGGCATTGGCAGCGCCTGGCGCGCGGCGAGTTCATCACCGGGCGTTTTGAGCGCCTCAACCGGCGCGGCGAACGGGTATGGCTGGAGGCCAGTTACAACCCGATCCTCGACAACGAAGGCCAGGTGGTGAAGGTGGTGAAGATTGCCCAGGACATCACCCGGCTGATGCAACAGCAGCAGCATGAAGAAGAGATGGTGCGCAACGCGCATCATCTGTCGCTCGATACCGATCGGCAGGCGGCGCAGGGCGCGATCATCGTGCAGCAGGCGGTGAAAGGCATGCAGCAGGTCGAAGCGGCGGCGCGCGAAACCTCGGACGTGGTCACCGAGCTGGGCAAGTGTTCTCAGCAGATCGGCACCATCGTCGAAGCCATTCGTAAAATCGCCTCCCAAACCAACCTGCTGGCGATTAACGCCTCGATCGAAGCCGCCCACGCCGGTGAGCACGGGCGCGGTTTTGCCGTGGTGGCCAACGAAGTGCGCACGCTGGCGGAACAGTCGCGCAAGGCGGCGACCGAGATCGAACGCATGACCAAGTCCATCCAGCAAGGCGTGGCGGCGGCGATTGCCGGCATGGCAACCTGCGTAGAGCAGGCCGGCGGCGGCGTGGCGCTGACCCATGACGCCGGTGAAGTGATCAACCAGGTCAACATCGGCATGCACGACGTCGTGAAGCTGATGCAGGCGTTTACGTCGGTGAAGCAGGGCGACGCGCTGCACTGAGTTTTCATCACGCCGCCCGCCGAAAACGGGGGCGGCGTTTTTATCTTCCCGCCGATTCACACGCCGTTGAGCCGCGGTTCAATTTTACCGGCCTATGCTATCCTTAAATATGAACGAACGTTCGTTCATATCTATGCGATGGCGCCAGGCGCCCCCTTCACCGTTTCGGGAGTTGCCGATGGGAAACCGAGAAAAGATTGTCGAGGCCGCGCTGCACAGCTTTACCCATAAGGGATTTCACCAGACCAGCATGCGGGATATCGCGCAGATGGCGGGCGTCAGCGTCGGCAACCTCTATAACCACTTTACCGGCAAGGAGGCGTTGATCGGCGAGATTGCGCTGCTGGAAAACGGCGTATTCACCGAGTTTGCCGCCGGATTGCGGGCCGACAGAAAGCGGCCGAAGCAGGCGCTGTCGGCCTTTTTCACCGCCTATCACGCTTTTGTCGCCGAGCCGGCCAATGTGCAGCTGTCGGCGGAGATCGTGGCGGAGGTGGCGCGCAACCCGGCGTTGGCCGAGCCGTTCGGCGCCAACCAGCGGCAGCTGATTGAGGCGCTGGCGACGGTTATCGCCGAGGCTCAGCAAACCGGTGAGATTGCACCGGCGATAGCGCCGTTACCGCTCGCACAGCTGGTGCTGGACGTGATCGAAAGTCAGGCCTGGCGGCAGGCGATCTTTGCGTCGTCTGCGCCGGAGGAGTTCACGCCGGTGCGGCTGTTGGAACAGCTGCTTTACCGGCATCCCTAGTCGAGGTGGATATGCTGCACATTGAGCCGTACCGCGATGCTGACCGCCTGCAAACGGCGGCGCTGATCTACGCCGCGTTCTGCGACAAGTTCCAGCGCGCGCGCCGTCTGAGCCCCCGCCTTCAGCGGCGTCTGTTCTATCGGCTGTGGAGTTGGAAGCAAGGCGGCAGTCGGGAGCGCAGCTTCGTGGTGAAACAGGATGAACAGGTGGTGGCGGCCTTTGCCCTCAATGCGGCCGCTGGCGAGAACAACGCCGGGCGGCGTCCGCATGCCTTGCCGATTTGGCGGCTGTGCCGCCGCTATGGTTGGCTGAACGTTTGGCGCATGTATCTGCAAATGGCGGTGTTGCGGCACACCCCGGCGGCCGATGAACTGTATCTCTCTTACCTGGCGGTGGCCGAGAATCAGCGCGGCAAAGGAGTAGGCAAGCGGCTGCTGCAGTGGATGAACGACTACGCTGCCGGGCAAGTCGCGGGCCGGCGCCTGAGCCTGCACGTCAGCCGGCGCAACGTGGATGCGCTGCGCCTGTATCGACGCTGCGGTTTTCAGGTGCGGCGAGAAGAGCATTACGCTTCGTTAGGATGGCTGTTCGGTCAGGCCGACTGGGTGTTGATGGAGAGAGGCTGCGGGGAGGCGACGTGCGCAAAATAGGACTGTGTAGCGTGGTGCTGTTCCTGCTGGCGCTCGGGTGGGTCATTTTCGTCAACGACTTTCGCTTCGTCACTGAACCGGTCACGGTGACCGCCGGCGGCAACCGGCTGACAGGCACGCTGGTGTTGCCGCAGCATGCGCCGGTCAAGCCCGGCGTCGTGGTGTTCGTGCACGGCGATGGACCGGCCAACGCCAGCCGCGACGAAGGCTATTACGGCATTTGGGAGGCGATGGCGAAGCAGGGCTACGCGGTTTTATCCTTCGATAAGCCGGGCGTTGGCGGTTCGGGCGGCAACTGGCTGCATCAGACCATGGCGGATCGCGCGCGGGAAACCGCCGATATCATCGACTGGGTCCGGCGGGACGGGCGCTTCGATGCGCGCTGCGTGGGGCTATGGGGCACCAGCCAGGCTGGGTGGGTGATGCCGGAGGTGGCGCGTTTGCGCCCCGACATCGCCTTCACGCTGGCGCTGGCGCCGGCGATCAACTGGCTGCGGCAAGGGCGTTATAACACCCGGGCGGCGATGGCGGCGGCAGGGGATGATGAAGCGCTGATCCAGGCGCGCGAGGCGCATTGGCGCCACATTCAGACGCTGCTCGAACAACCGGACGGCTACACGCAGTACCGCCGCGAGTCTGGCGCCGCCGCCGCATTGAGCGCCGACCGCTGGCGCTTTATCCGCGCCAACATGGCCAGCGACGCGACGGCGGGATTACGAAATTTCAACACGCCGGTACACCTGATACTGGGTGGGCGCGACGTCAACGTGGACGCGGACGAAACCGAGCGCGTTTATCGGCAAACGATCCCGGCCTCGCTGTTGACGGTGACGCGCATCGACGAAGCCGACCACGTGATGATCAAACCGCTGTTCGCGCGCCATCCGTGGCTGATCAATGTGGTGGGCCTGTTTGCCCCGCGCTCGGTGCAATATGATGCCTACCGACAGGACGTGGCGGCCTTCCTGGCCGCTCAGCCCTGCGGGCGCGGGCGCTAACCTCAGATCGCCGCGGGCGGCGCCTGTTCTTCGTGCGGCTGCGGCGCGCGGGAGATCTGCATCGCCTGCTGCGGCATGCCGATGCCGGCCCGATCGAAATGGATTTTCACCAGCCGATCGAGGGCGTATTGCACCACCCATTGTTTCAGCGCCTGCGTGCGCACCGTTACGCGGGTGGTGAACGAGCGGTCGCCCAGCGCCACCACGCCGTTGAAGACCGGCTCGCCAATCAGGAAATGCTTCACCTGTTCATCCTGTTTCAGCGCCGCGACGGCCTGATGCAGCACCTCATTGACCCGATCGATGTCCTCGTCGCGGCTGACGGTGTAGTTGGCGCGATACACTCCGAATTCACGCGCATAGTTGGCCAGCGTGGTGATCGAGGAGTACGGCACGATGTGGTAGACGCCGTAGTCGTCGCGCAGGCCGATCGAGCGGATGGTCATGCGCTCCACGGTGCCGGTGATGTCGCTGACGGTGACATATTCGCCGGTGTTCATGCCGTTTTCGAACTGGATGAACACGCCGGTGATCACGTCTTTCACCAGCGTCTGGGCGCCGAAGCTGATGGCCAGCCCCAGCGCGCCGGCGCCCGCCAGCAGCGGCGCGATGTTCAGCCCCACCTGCGACAGCACGATCATCACGGTAATGGTGCTGATAACGATGGCCAGCACGTTGCGAAACAGCGTCAGCAGCGTGCGTTCGCGCGCGCTCGGCCGCACGCCGTTGCTCAGTTCCAGCGCCAGGCGGTGCTCGATGATGCTGGCCATCAGCGTCCAGCTGAAGACGGCGATCAGCAGGATCAGCAGGATATGCACCAGCCCGCCGAGCGTTCGCTGGCCATTTTCGCTGCCCGCCCACTGGTACAGGTTGATCAGGTGCCAGGCATCGAGCAGGAACAGCGTCACTGCCAGCACCACCATCACCCGCAGTATCTTCAGCCCGTTGGGGATGTAGGAGTTGATGCGCCGCTCGAGCATCGGATAGCGCAGATTAACGTCGGTCGGCAGCGAAATGCGGCGGAAAATCCAGCGGGTCAGCATGCCGGACAGCAGAGCGCCGACGCCGACCACCAGCAGGCTTTTCACCGTGGCGCTCATCATAAAGCGCAGGCTGTTGCCGATGTCGAACTGGGACAGCACGAACAACACCAGAAAATAGGCGATCGCCAGCAGATGCCAGATATGCCCCAGGCCGCGCAGGATCGCGCTGAAAAACGCCATCGACCGTTCGGCCAGCAGGTTGATCTGCTGCTGTATCGGCTTGCGGTTGTGCAGGATCAGCCAGATGGCGTACAGCGTCAGCGCCAGCATCACCACCAGATTGACGGCGGCGGCGGCCGGGTAGCTGATCTGCACCGCCACCACCGGCACCACCACCATCAGGCCGTAGCCGATCAGGCCGCTGAGCCAGGCGAGGCGCGTGTTCCAGTAGCGCGCGCTCTGGTCGCTGAAGGGGAAGGGGCGCAGGTAGTCGAAGTTGGGGGCGAAAATCAGCCGCAGCACCGCTTTGAAAAACTCAATCACCGCGAAGGCGCTGAGAAACAGGGTCTGCAGCCGCAGAACGGTGGCGCTGTCGGCGTGGACGTGGCGGGCGAACAGGTTGCCCGCCGCCAGCGCCAGCAGCAGCACCAGCAGATCGACGGCGAAAGCGCCGAGAATGGCGGCGGGGCGCTTATACCACGGGCCGCGCTGTAGCCGCGCGTTGTGCCCCCAGCTGCCCATGCGTTTGTACAGCGGCGCGATCAGCCGCCGGATCAGGTGGAACAGCGCAAAGGTGACCGCCACCGTCAGCAGAAAGTAACCCAGCGCGCGGAAAAAGCCGGCGGGATTGAAAACGCGCTTCGGGCCGGAGTCGATCAGTTTTTGCAGTGCGCCTAGCTTCTGGTTAAAGGTGCCGATGCCTTCCTGCGCCAGCGAGTTCAGGCTGTCGCTCAGCGTGGCCGGCGTTGATTCCTCCGGCGTTGTTGGGGCGGCGGCGGGGGCGTCGCCGGCGGCCTGTTTCAGGTGGTTGATGAGTGCCGCGCGCGCTTTGTCGTCTTGCAGCAGATCGGCCAGCGCGGCGTAGGCGGCCTTCTGCTGCTCGCTCTTGTCGGCGGGCGCGGGCGGCGCGTTTTGCGCCAGCGCCGGTGGCGCGAAGACGTTCAGGGTCAGCAACAGCAGCAGGAAAAGCAGGTGTTCTCGCAGATGAGAACCTCGTCGGGAGTCTGCGTTTGGCGGCATTGTTCCTCTCTTTGGCGTTCTGTGATCGGCGGATGTCAGAGCAATACGATGAAAAACAATGAATATAGTAGGAAAGGTGGCGCGATGTGGCGTGGGAGAGC